>JAHDQO010000001.1 GCA_018433765.1 Tissierellales bacterium | reverse complement strand
GGTATAACAATCAATAACCATAATGCCTTCTTTTTGAGCCTCAAGCACCGCCTTTTCCCACAATTCTCCGTTTTTCCAACCATTATCAGTGCTTGGCGATGAAGATACGGAAACGATACGAATTTTTTCAGACTTTGGAAGCGCTTTGTTTTGCTCTATTACCCAATTGAGGCAATCAGCTTTATATTTAGCATCTCTTTCCCATGATGGGGCAGCAGCATAAAAAACATTAACCTCAGGTGCAACACCAATTGTTTTTCCTGCTAAAATGCTAGTCACTGATGCACCATGATATGAACCTTCATTTTCAGGCGTATTACAGCCAGAATCATAATACTTGACAATACGTCCTTCAAATTCTGGATGATCTGTCAGCATATTTTGGTCTATAATAGCAACATTAACATTTTTACCTGTTATACCCTGCTTATGCAAATCTCTAATGCCAAGTCCAGGATTTTTTCCTTCTTCTAAAATTTTAGTGGCAAGATCTTCACTGCATTTAAAAACAGTTGTGTTATCAAAGGTATAGGTATAAATATCCACAGGTTTATACTGACACTTCTCAAATACATTGCCACTTGAATTCGGATAGAACATGGAATGTATATCATCATATGGTTTTAATATAACATCCTGAGATTTTGATAATTCAGATGTTATTATTGAATATGACTTTCCAGCTAGTTTGCTAATAAGTTTTACAGGATTAGCAATCCGAATATTCTTTCTATAAATAGAATCCATTTTAATATCAGCAGTTTCCTCAACAGCTTTCCAAAACAAATCTGGTGTAACATTAGGATTAACTTGAAGCGACATTGCATAAAGTCCTGCAATATAAGGTACCATCCAACCTTCTTCACCTGGTCGTATCCATGAATAATCATCTTCACCTATATAACTTGCAAAGGTACGAGAACCCATTGGAAAGAAAACACGACCTTCATCCTTCCATTTATCATAATCTGTACCATAATAATAATTAATATTATTTGGATTGAATAAAGGTATTCTGCCAAGTCCACCAAAACGAAAACCATAATCTACATCTGATGAGGCTGCAATGATAAATACACCTTCATCTTTTGCCCGTTTTAAAGCTTCTTGATAATCCTCATAATCGTTAACACCATCATCTGGATTAGGATTAGCAGAAATAGAAATTACTTTTATTTTTTCGTGTTCAGGTAGTTGTTTGTTTATATCCAAAAGTCTGTGGATACCTTCAGCATAATGCCTATACGTCATATCACCTTTCTTGCCTTTTTCATCGTCCCACGAGGCTTCGATAAAATATAACTTTGCTCCGGGAGCAACGCCTGTTGTCTTTCCTACTGCCAGTGATGCTACTCCAGTGCCATGCATATCCCACTCTTTATCACTCTTAGAAATATCCTCATAATGCACTAGATTATCTTTATATTCATTGTGTCCAGTAAACAGTGTTTCATCAACAATACCGATAGATATGCCTCTTCCATCTACCCCTTGAGCATGTAAATCGCGAACATGAAGCCCTGGATCTTTACCTAATTCAATAATTTTATTTGGATCAAATTTTTCTGGTAATACTTCTGGCCAGATAGTTTTTGTGTTAAATCGTATCTTATAAAGTAACTCTTCAAAATCAAAGTATATTTCACTTACATCATAACTACCAAAGTCAATTTTTGTAATGTCACCATCTGGTGCTTCTGGAAAAGAATTCAAAGCACCGTGCATTTCAGAATTAGCCTTCGTAACTTTATGTACACCTATTTCAATAGTTTTACTAGAACAACCAGTCAAAACAATTATCAAAATAAGTAAAGAAATCATTATTTTCATAACAGTAATACGTTTCATATAAATACCTCTTCCTTAATGTTTAATATTTTCAGATAAACTAATACTATGACTCAGAAATATACCATTTTTATCAGTCGTAATAATCAAATCTGACCAATCACTATATAGAGGATTTGGAGAAAACCTATACATATTGTCTTCACCACTCTGCCAAGAGTCAGTATAATAACCTAATCTCGAAAATAATTTAGTCACTTTTAATTTTTTTTCAAAATCATCTTCTTTGATCCCAATACTAGAATAAAACTCAGAATAGCCAATTATAATAATTGAGTTATTACCACCTTTACTTTCCCAGAAACTGCTGTCTATTTGAGGAGTTATATTTTGATTTTCAATTTCATTTCTTCTGTAAGTATAAGTAATTGGAGCCTTTTTATTTCTTATATTTGAATTAGCTTGCTTATCAATATAAGAAATAGTAACAACATTTAAATCAGATATGCTTGAAAACAATTGCAGTACATTTGAATTAATTTTTTGAACATCATCATCATTAATACCCGCAATGCTATTATTTTTAGAAAGCTCATATCCTAGATAAAGACTTCGCGCCGGACAATCTGTAGACTTGTCTTTATCCGTATTGTTGATAACAATAGTATTGATTTTATAATTATCATTAGGATTTGGGAGTGAAGTCAAAAGCTGATAAGTTTTATGTATCTCACGAAGTGAAATATTATCAGAAAAAACACTCTCCTCTCTAGTATTTATATTGATAAATGACATTATCCCTAACAAAATACAGATTACTACTGCAACAATTGTACAAGTTTTTTTCTTTGTAGGCTTTAGTATCAAATCAATACGTTTCTTCATTTTTCTACCTCCTGTTGACATTGCCGCAACCAATATATTACCATTTCCAGCTATTGATAAAAGCGTATAACAATAATTAAAGTGTTCACTTGGTTCTAATTTCTGAAGAACTCTGCTGTCACAAGATAATTCAGCATCATTTCTTGCAGTTTCTGCCGACAGCCAAACTAAAGGATTAAACCAATATATAGCACAAAGAATATATCCAAGCAGTCTAAAAAAATTATCTTTTTGCTTATAATGTATCATTTCATGTAAAAGTGCTAATTTAGTTTTTTCAGCATCATCTATAACGTTTTCTGTCAGCACAATTACTGGATGGAATATCCCAACAATACATGGTGAATTCAAACTTTTTGAAAGATAAACTGGAATAGTATGTTTCAAACCAGCTATTTTTGCAGCTTTATCATAAGTTTTATCCGAAAAATTATACGGTGTCATACTTTTCATGATTTTTTTACGAAATGAAATATTACGTATTCCAAAAACAATTAATATACAAGCAACCCCAGCAATCCATATAATAAATAAAATATTGTGGCTTTGTTTTCTTGCATTATCTGAAAGCTGATGTTCCTCCTTTAGGTATGACTGGGGTAATTTAATATCTTCTGTTTGAGATTCATAAGAAACAAATGAACTTTCAAACAAATCTGAAATTGGAGCTTGTGGTAAAACTGCTTGGGTCTCAAGCGTATATTGATAATTAAATGGAACAAGTAGACGCACTGCAACAATTAACCACAAAACATATTGCATCTTTTTATTTATCTTGTCTTTTAATACAAATCTAAGCATAAATATCAACAGTATCAAAAAAGATGATACAATTGAAGAATGTATTAAAAGACTTAAAACCTCATTCATTTTGCACATCCTTTTCAACTAACGCTTGTTCAAGCGATTGCAGCATGGAATTGATTTCGTCTTTTGTAATATCCTCGCTATCAGCCAAAGACGAAACAAGCAAACCCATTTTTCCAGCAAATATCTTTTTAGCAAATAAACGCGTTTCCTGTAACATTGTTTCATTTTTATCCAGCAAAGGGTAATAAAGTCTAGCAGGTTTTGTCTCTTCCATACGAACATAGTTTTTTTTCATCATACGTTTTAAAAAAGAAATAATTGAATGCCTTGTCCAGCCTGTTTCTTCTTTTAACATATCTTCAATTTGACGAACTGTTAAAGGGGACTTCTTCCACAAAAGCATCATAATTTTCCATTCGGTATCTGTAAGCTTTGCCTTTTTTTTACTATTCAAAATTATCACCTCCGTAGTAATCAGTTGCCTACTCATAATAGTATATATATGTATTTTATTACTGTCAAGCATTATTTGTAAGCAAACGCCTACTTTTTTTATTACAACTCAATTAAAAGAAAATCAAATATAAAAAGCACCTCCAAAAATTAGATTTCATCTAACTTTTGGGGGTGCAGTTCATATTATAGGAGGGAATTTTAGAATTGATATACTAAAATAATTAAATATACTAACATGAAATTTTAATATCATCCTTATGTAAGTGAATTGCTTTATTAGATAAGCTAAGCGCACATTCATGTATTACTTCACTAGTAGTTGGATGAGGAAAAATAACTTTTGATATATCACTATCTGTCAGTCCAAAACTGATTGCAAATGTCAGAATATTTATAGCAGTGTCTGCATCTGGTCCAATTATACTTGCGCCTATAATTTTTTTACTACTGTTATCCTGAATTAATTTTATAAAACCTTTTTCTTCATTCATAATCAATGCTTTTCCATTTGCATAATATGGGAATTTTGCAATCTTATAAGTAAGTTGTTGACTCTTACATTCAAGCTCTGTTATTCCAACAGATGCTACTTCTGGTCTTGTAAAAATTACATTTGGCACAATAGAATAGTCCATTTCCTCATTTTTGCCTAAAATATTATTAACAGCACATGTGCCTTGATGAGAAGCAACATGTGCAAGTTGAATCACATTTGAAGCATCACCAATAGCATATATATTAGGAACATTTGTCTTCATATGTGAGTCGACTTCAATACCCTTTTTATTTTCATACAATTTTATACCTGCATTTTCTAATTCTAAATTATCTATATTAGGTTCTCTACCTATTGCTATCAAAACTTTTTCACTAGTAATCTTAAAGATTTCTTCATTCTTCTGAAAAGTTACAATTGCTTGTCCATCTATACTTTCTTCAATGCTCATAACTTTTGATGATGTATGTATATTTAATTTGTCATCATGTAACATCTTTTGTATTTCTTGTGAAATATCTTCATCCACCATTGAAAGTACACGATCTAAAAACTCTACAACATGCACTTTTACTCCAAGACTACTAAAAATACTAGCAAACTCCATCCCAATTACTCCACCGCCAACAATAGTGATAGAATCTGGCAATTTATCTAAATCAAGAGCAGAGCTACTATTTAAAACAACAGGAAGATCTATACCTTTAATATTTAGTTTTGAAATTTTAGAACCAGTAGCAATAATTATATTTTTTGCATTAACATGATTTATAGATTCATTTGACACAACATCTACCTGTTTTTCTGAACAAAATGTTGCTGTGCCTTTCAAAACTTTAACCCCATTCTTGCACAGTAATGCGTCAACTCCATCTTTAAGCTGATCTCTTACACTATTTTTTCGCTGTATTACCTGTGGAAAATCCACATCATATTCATCTACATTTATTCCGTACAAATCACTTTCCTCAATCTCATGAAATAGATTAGCTGTTTTTACAAATACTTTTGTAGGAATACATCCTACATTTAGGCAAGTACCTCCCATATCATTTTTTTCAACAATAACAGTATCAATACCACATTGAGCTGCATGAATTGCTGCAACATAACCACCCGGGCCAGCGCCAATTACTAATAATTCACATGTAATATTACTTTCTTTTATATCATCAGTTACTCTTTTTTCCGATACTTCATCTATCGATATATTATCTAGTTCAAAAAGTATATCATCTGCATTTACTTTATCACCTTGTGTACACAAAACTTTTGTTACAATTCCGTCTACTGATGCGTTTACAGGCACAACCCCTTTTCCTGATTCATATTCTAAGAGTATATCTCCTGTTTTAACAGAGTCGCCTTTTTCTACATAAACTTTACCTATATTTACTGGGGATGGTCCCATAATAAATCCAATCTTTACTTCCATAATTTAATGTCACCTCACAGCTGATTTTCTATATTCTACTTTAATTTATTTTAATCACTATATAAATAAATATAGCTATACTAAAGTATCGTTAATTCTATATTTGATAAAGTTGTACCATTTTTAAGTGTTGAGCTTACTGGGCATTTTTTCTCAGAAAATTCAACTAATTGACGAATAGTTTGTTCCGACTCATTACTTTTAATATTTAAATGATAACGAATATTTTGGTAACCAGTCGGCATATTAGGATCTATACCTATTAGCCCATCATTATTAATGTCGCCTTCAACTTCTACTTTTATATCATCTATTTTTATACCTTTCATAGATGCAAATATGAATACAGTTATAGCGAGACAAGAACCATAACTAGCAAGAAGCATTTCAACTGGAGTTAGACCAAGATTAGTACCTCCAGATTCTATTGGTTCATCAATATAAGTCTTTACACCTCTTGCTTCAACTTCCATGCAAACTGCATTCTTCTGTCTTACCGATACTTTATGTGTTTTTAACGGCATAATAACCAACTCCTTAGTTTAATTTTGTCATTTCTACAATCCCATCATTTCAGGTAAGAAAAGTGAGATTTGTGGAATATATGTAACTAATAATAGTACTATCAAAGATACCAACAAAAATCTTAATGTTTGTTGGGAAATTTCGCTTAGCGATACATTTGATACATTGCATGCTACAAATAGATTAACTCCGACTGGAGGAGTAGCCATACCTATAGCTAAATTCATTGTAGCAAATATACCAAATGCTACAAGATTAACATCTAAAATCTTTAAAACTGGTAGCAAAATTGGAATAAATATATACAATGCCGATGCAGCATCTACAAAACAACCTGCAACCAGTAACATGATATTTATAAGTAATAATATAATAATCTTGTTACTTGTTAAAGCAATCATGCTGTTCGCAATATTAGTTGCTATACCACTACTTGTCAACAGCCAAGAAAATAAACTTGCATTTGCAACTATAAACATAACCGATGCTGAAGAAATAGATGCATCTACAAAAATTTTCCTAAAATCTTTAAGTTTAATCTCTTTATAAATAAATATACCTACAAACAAGCCATAGACAGCTGCAAGACCAGCAGCCTCTGTTGGTGTAACTACACCACAGTAAATACCACCTAATATAATAATAGGCGACATAAGCCCCCAAAATGCATCAATAGCTGCTTTAAGTTTCGCTCTTAGAGAAGCTTTTGTTTTAACCATAATATCTTTCTTTTTACTAAGTGAAATGAGTGCCATAATGCATAAAGCAGCTCCAAATATAATACCAGGAATTATACCTGCAATAAATAGTTTCGTAATTGAAACCTCAGCTAGAACACCATATATTACAAGAACTATACTAGGGGGAATAATAATACCCATATTACCAGCATTTGCTATCAATGCAGCAGACCATCCTTTATCATAACCTGCATCTTTCATTGCTGGAACTAATATTGGTCCTAAAGAAGCTACTGTTGCTGGACCCGAACCTGAAATAGCTGCAAAAAACGCAGAAACTACAACAGTGACTATAGCCAATCCACTTCGTATATGACCTACAAACGTACGAGCAAAAACAATTAATCTTCTTGATATTCCAGCATATTCCATTATAATTCCTGCCAATACAAAGAATGGAATTGCAAGCAAGCTAAATTTACCAGTACCAGAATATATAATGCTTGGAAAAGCAGCCAATGTCATATCATAGAAAATCATTGTGATAATAGAAGACAGTCCAAGACAAATAGCTATTGGCATTCCCATAATTACAAACAATAAAAAAAGTCCAAATACTACAAAACCCAAAATAGAATGCTCCTTTCTTTTATTAATTTAATATTTTTTAATTGGAACTACGTAATTCCTTAACTAAATTTTGAATCATACGAATAACAATCATAATAGCTGATATTGGAATAGATGCACCTGCTAAATATTCAGGAATACTAAGTGCTGATGTCTTTAATCCATATTTAGCTTGATTTAAACACATTTTGGTTCCAAAATAAAATAAGATTGCCATCATTGTAATAGTACCGACTATAACCATAATTTTAACTACTTTCTGACATTTCTTTGGCAGTCTATCTGTTAATGCAGTAAAACCTGTATGCTTTTTCCTTTTAAAAGCCATAGAAGCACCTATCAAACTATTATATACAAAAAGAATAATTAATATCTCTTCAGAAAAAGCCCACGAAACACTAAATACGTATCTAGCAACAATATTTCCAAAATTTATTGCAATCATAACAAACATACTGATTCCTATAATTATTTCTTCTGTATAATCTAATATTCTCCCAAAAAATTTTGTAATCATAAATATAACCTCCACTTTGAGAATATTTAAATATAAAAATAAAAGGATTTGCGGATATAAATTTTTATTATCCGCAAATTATGTAATTGTTTTTTCAACTTTTATAATCCAAAATAAGACATCATGTCTTCACCAATTTGTGGAACCCACTCATCATAGACAGGTTGAACTGCTTCTCTAAAAGTTTTAATTTGTTCATCAGTTAATTCATTGATTTCCATAGTTTTACCTAATTCTTCAACAAGTTTATTATATGATTCACGAGATTTTTGCTTCTGATATTCCATAGCTTCTTTTCCTGCTTGAGCAAAGATTTTTTGATCTTCTTCTGAAAGTTTTTCCCATGTATGTGGACTAGCACTCATTACTATAGGATCATATGAACAGTTCCACAATGTCATATATTTACACACTTCATTAATTTTGAATGAATTAATAACATCTACAGGATTTTCTTGTCCATCTATAACTGCTTGCTGAATACTTGCAAAAACTTCACCCATGTTCATAGTAGTAGGGTTTGCTCCTAATTCATTAAACATAGTAAAATACATATTTAAAGCTGGAACACGAAGCTTGATACCATTAAGATCCTCTGGTGATTCTATTGCTCTTACATTATTAGTTAACTGACGAAATCCAGATTCTCCAAAAGCAATAAATTTCATACCATTCTCATTTACCAAGTTAGCAATAGCTTCACCACCAGGTCCTGCAAGTGCTTCATCAGCTGCATCAAAACTAGGAACTAACCACGGCATCATAATACTAGTAAACCTAACATCTAAATTTGTATAAAGTAAAATTGATCTAATGTCAAAATCACAAGTACCCATTTGTAAAGCTTCAAGAGCTTTTATTTGATTACCTGAAGTTAATTGATCACTGGTATATATGTCTATTACATATCTTCCATTTGTTCTCTCTTCTATCAATTCTGCAAATTTTTCAGCTCCATACTGCCAAGTTGAATTTTCTGAAACAGCTGAACTAAATTTTAAATGTTTCGCCTTTACCGGAGTTGTAACATCGTTTTCAGAATTGTTTTGTGAAGAATTACATCCAACTAATAATAATATTAAAACTAAAAATACAATCAATAACTTTAAACTCTTTTTCATCTTGTACCTTCCTTTTTTTAAAATATTATTTACTTATAATTAACAAAATGAATATTTCTTCTGATCTTCAGTAGCAGTAAGAGGATTTACATCACCTTTATTAGGAACTATACAAATAATATTAAGTTTCTCTGTTTTAGAAGTATTCCAAAATGTATGCTCTACATTTCCTGGAACATACATGTACGAACCTTGAGAAATCTCGTAATCAGTATCTCCAATTTTAAATATTCCTTCTCCACCAATGCATAAAGCTTGATGAGGCCAAGAGTGTTTATTTGGTGGTGCAACAGAACCTGGACTTAATTTAAAATTACGCATTACATGACTATCCCATGTTTCATCATGACCAAATACAATACGCTTTTCAGCATTTTGTATGAATTCTGATACATCAATTTGCGGCAAATCATCAATTTTACCCACATACTTTCTTTTTTCCATAAAATTAACCTCCATTATTTCATTTTAAAGAATGCATTTAATTGATTACAATAATGCACTCTTAAAAAATTTACTTTATGTTAACCAAATAGTTAACTCGTTTAAAGTATAAAGTTTAGGAAAACATTTTACAAGTACGCACTTTTTTGTAACTATTGATTTTTTTATAAAGGTAATTGTATATTCTTTGTAAGTCTATATAAAAAAATTACAGTCATTTTTATGACTGTAAACCTAAATTGTAATATGTATAAAATAATAATTTAACATCCATATGGATTAGTTTGACATTGTTTACATTCGAGACATTTAACAGGCTTTTTTTCATTATTTAGTAAATTGAACATTCCCCATCGTCGAATTTCTTTTAATATTGATATCATACTTACACCAAGTTCAGTTAAATGGTATTCTACATGAGGGGGATTTTCATTAAAATCTACTCTTGAAACTATACCATCCTCTTCAAGTTCTCTTAAATTCTCTATCAAAACTTTTCTAGATATGTCAGGAATAGCACGTAAAAGTTCTCCAGATCGAATTGTTTTAACCGCTAAAAGTTCTTTTATAATAATAAGCTTCCATTTTCCACTAATCATTGATAATGTGCACATTATTGGGCAACATTTAGGAGCCATATATATTCACTTTCCTTTCATAATACTTTAATTATGTTTTGTTTAATAAATTAGTAAAAAATTAACAAATTGTAATTTTTATAAAATCATTATAAATATATAACAGATATATATAAAAGTCAACACTGACACATATGTAGATTGTGTCAAGTTACTGTTGGCAATATACATATCCTTGTGCATTAATCTAAAGCATTATTTATTTTACACAAACCAATAAAATAAACCAAAAAGTGGTTAACGTAAAAATTTTAACAAAAATAAGTACATAATTTAATCATTTTTCTATCAAATTAGGGTGTTTTTTGATTTATTAATAATTATTTTTAAAAAAATTGTAGATTTTTTAACAAAGAATCTGTATAATATTGATGTGAATAAAGTTGTATATAATATTATATATACATAACATTATTTCCTTATTTATAATTACACTTAAAAATTTAATATATGGAGGCATTAAAATGAGTGTTTTAGTAGATTCTGTAAAAACTTATTTTGACGATTTAAAAAAAGGCTGTAATAATTTAATTGATTGTGAAAGTTTATACGATAAGATAAAGAATGACGAAAAATTATTTATCTTAGATATAAGAAAATCTGAAGACTTTAGCAAAGGTCATATAGATGGTGCGATTCATTCAGATTGGATTGAAGTTTGGGATTTCATAAATGAAGATGCACTACCAAAAGATGAAAAAATAATTGTAGTTTGTTATACTGGACAAACAGCAGGACAAGTAGTTTCAATTCTAAAAGTTTTAGGATACGATGCTTGTTCTTTAAAAGGCGGTATGATAAATGGATGGAATAAAGTTGATATGCCTGTAAAAGCTGGCTGCAGCTTATGAGGCTAAAATTATCTCTAGTTAGAGAATAAAAAATTATTATAAATACATAATTGAAAGGCGGCGATTACTTACTATCGCCGTCTTTAATAATATAAATTATTTAATTACTTTTTATTGACTATTTACTGAATTGGTATTTCTGTAGTCTATAGTTTTATTAAGTTGATACTCTTGGTGTATTCCATAATTATTTTTCTTTCTAATTAAGGTAGTATGTGACATATTGAGATATTCTGCGGCTTTCCTTGTTGTTCCACACTTATTAAGTGCAAATTTAATAATTTGTTTTTCTAATTCTTTAACTAAATCATTAAAATCTAATTTCTCATTATCAAATTTACCATTTAAGTTGTATAGCTTACCTCTTATTCTTTGTTCTCCCATAGTTTCCGTCAGAATTTCAGTACTTATAAATTCTTCTTCACCTGCAATAACCAATCTATGAACAGTATTTTCTAGTTCTCTAACATTTCCAGGCCAATCATACTTCTGCATCATATTCAAAGTTTTATGATCAAAAGATTTATTAGTTCCGTATTTATTATTATATTTTTCTAAAAAATATTTAGTAAGACACTCAATATCATCAACTCTACCCTTAAGTGGTGGTATATAAACAGTAGCAATGTTTAGTCTATAAAACAAATCCTCTCGAAATTTACCTTGAGCTACTAACTTTTTTAAACTCTTGTTACTTGCACAAACTATTCGTACATTAACATTAATTTGCTCTGTCCCACCAACTTTGTAAAAAGAATTTTCTTGAATAACTCTAAGCAGCTTAGATTGTATACTAATTGATAATTTATCAATTTCATCAAGAAACAAAATACCGTTATTAGCCATAGAAAAATATCCTTCTTTTCCATTAGCTAAAGCACCTGTAAATGAACCTTTTTCATATCCAAAGAATTCTGATTCAGCTAAGCTCTCCTGTATGGCAGCACAGTTTATTTTTATACATGGCTCTTCAGCTCTTATACTATTAGAATGAATTATTTCCATTGCCATTTCTTTACCTGTACCAGTTTCACCTTCTATAATTACATTACAGTCATATTTTGCAACATTAACAAGCTGTTTAACTTTATTAGCCATGATTTTACTTTTAAAAACAAAACCTTCTATGTTACATCCACCATCTATATACTGTCCTTCACGATAATTTCTGCTTGAATTTTGTTTACTACTTAATAGTTTATAATATTTATTTATCCCTTCTTGTATCTGTTCTGCAAGCAGTAAAGCAAACTTACAAAGCTGAGGTTCAAGAGTATAAAACGAAAATCTGTTTACTATCTTATCGTCCTTTATATTCTCATTTAATGTAACATTAATATAATTGTTTTTTATAGTTGAAAAAAATATATTTCCATTTTCTTTACATAATAAAAAAGCTAAAAATTCACCTCCACTTATATCTTCAGTTAGTAAAACATAATCAACTTCATGGAATTCATTGATTTTTATAAGTTTATTATAAGACTCCAAAGGTTTTCCTATATCCAAAAATGTTATTTTATTTATTTCATTAAAGATTTGTGTTTTTTCAATATCTTTATATTTATTTTTCACACTATTATCCATTATTATAAAAAACTTTTCAGCATAAGGATTATTTATTTTAATAGCTTTTAAATATATATATGTATTAATGGGATCCTTTGTAATTAAACAAATTGATTTAGATTTTTTAGCAATTGCTGCTTCATTAGCATTCTTTGACATGCAAAATTTATCAAATACTAATGCAGCAGCTCTAATATCTAAAGTAGGTTTTATTTTTGATAATATACAATTTTCATATGCTACAGCATAACCTTTGCAATATATATCTCCAAGTTCACAATTAATTTCTAAAATTTCATCTAAATGTATTGCAACAGCTGTAAGTAATGTATCACATAATACTTTGTCCCCTTCTTTAATTTTATATCCGTTAAGCATTATAGAATCATTTTCTACTTCTTCAACAGTTCCAACTATTAACCCGCCCTCGCTAAATTGCTGGCTGCATAACATACTGCTTGTATTTATTATATTAAGGATTTCTTCTCCTATCTTTTTATTATTTCTATGATATTTATAACATGTTTGAATAAAACTATCTCCTTTAATGTGAATAAATTCAACATTTATACGGACTTCACTACTGAAATTTGTTTTATTATCTATTTTGCTAGTAGTTACAGGTGTGCTATAATTAGGATTAACAACTCTATTCATTCCAATATATATCATACTTTCACCTTTCATATTTTATCCAAATACCTCAATTCTGCATTATATAGAATTTGTATTCATTTGTAATCTTGGAAGCTTCTTCTATATTGTATCATTCATATGACTAATTTTCAATAAATTAGCAAATTGAAATAGTTGTATTCTGTAGATTTTATTATGTAATAAAGCATAAAAAAAGTTTAACAGGTAAATACCTGCTAAACTTTAATTACTAATCTTTAATTTATTACTAAAATAATCTTACCTAAGCTGTAGCTTTTGATTTATTTATTGTACGAACTATATATAATGTACCAAGCATTAAAACAATACCTATTGGCAGTGCTACTACACTTTGTAGAAAACCAGCAATAATATATGTCACAAAAGAAACACCTGCTACTGTTAAAGCATAAGGCAGCTGCGTTGATACGTGATTAATATGATTGCACTGAGCACCTGAGGAAGCCATAATTGTAGTATCTGATATAGGTGAACAGTGATCTCCACAAACAGCACCTGCAAGACAAGCAGAAATTCCTATAATAAGCATGTTTTCTGATATAGAACTTCCTAAATTTACAACGATAGGAATAAGTATTCCAAAAGTTCCCCATGATGTTCCTGTAGCAAATGCAAGGAAACAAGCAACTACAAAGATAATTGCAGGTAGGAACATTTTAAATCCTTCTGCACTATGCTCTACAAGGTCTGCTACAAAAGGAGCAGCTCCTAATGCTCCTGTCATTGATGACAATGTCCACGCAAAAGTTAAAATAAGAATTGGAGGAACCATAGCATTAAAACCTGCAGTAATACACTCCATAAAATCTTTGAATGATAAAACTCTTCTAGCAACAATCCATATAAATATTAAAATCAATGATACCAAGGATCCAGTTGAAAGACCAATTGCAGCATCTGAATTTGCAAAAGCGTCTATAAATGATTCACCTGAAAAGAAACCGCCTGTATAAATCATACCTATTACACAAAATACAATAAGGATAACTACAGGAAGAACCAAGTCGATAACTCCACCTTTATCTGAACTTGCTTCAGGAACTGCATTTTCGAATGGTCGATCACCTGTTGTAAATAAATCACCTTTTTCTTTGGCATTTTTTTCATGCTTCCTCATTGGACCGTAATCTATACCGGTAAATATAATAAACAAAATCATTACTATAGTAAGTAGTGAATAAAAGTTATAAGGAATAGCTCTGATAAATAAGTCTAAACCGTTATAAACTTCTACATTACTTGATACTGCAGCTGCCCATGATGAAATTGGTGCAATCATACATATTGGAGCAGCAGTAGCATCTATCAGGTATGCTAATTTAGCTCTTGAAATGTTGTGTCCATCTGCTACAGGTCTCATAACGCTACCAACTGTCAAACAGTTAAAATAGTCATCTACGAAAATTAAGCAACCAAGACCAAAGGTAGCACCCATAGCACCTTTCCTTGTTTTAATTTTCTTCTTAGCCCATTCACCATAAGCTTTTGAGCCACCGGCTTTGTTCATGACCGCTACTATAATTCCAAGAATAACAAGGAACATAAGAATACCTACATTCCAAGAACTGGCTATGCTGGATATAAATCCATCATTAACCATTGTAGTTACTGCGTTAACAGGATTTCCGTTTGCCACAAGTAAAGCACCTACTATAATACCTATAAAGAGTGAACTGTAAACCTCTTTAGTAATCAATGCCAAAATAATAGCAATGATTGGTGGAAGCAATGCCCAACCAGTTGAGTATAAAGTTGGAAGTGTTTCTTCTGCTTCATCTGCAAATACTACGCCAGTTAACAACATGCTAAGTACTATAACCAACGTAATCACAGCAAAAAAGTGTTTCTTGTTAAAATTCATTTCCATATCCTCCTTCTGATGAATATATATTAATACATTTATATAAAAGATGCAAATTTTATGCCATTTAAAAGACGTAAAATTGTGGAATTTTTACTGCTATTAAAAGCAGTTTATACAATATATTCCAAACTTGATTCAAAAATGAATCATGTTGGAACAAATTTGGACCAATATATATTATACAATTTAGAAATAATGTATAAAAACCTAATAAATACTAATAAATAGTAAAGTTGACTTAAGATTTTTAAAAATAAAAATCCCTCAGACATTAATCTGAGGGTACATGCTATAATTGATATGTATTTTTATATAGTTTATAAATATATTATAATTTGGTTTACATGAATTTCAACTGCTTGCTAGAATAAAATATGTACTTTAATTTTGCTATTGCACTTTGGACATGTTACTATAAGTTTGCCTTTCCTTCGTTTCAAGCGAAGAACGGTTTTACAATTAGGGCATTTACGAAATCGATGCGTTTTAATTTCTTTGAATCTCCTAATTGTTAAGGAGATTTTCTTTTTTGCTTTTTTTTCAATACTTATAAATATTTGGTTTTCTTTTTGCCTTGCATATATTTTTTTAGAAAATGTTCGATAACCCATCCAAATAAAAATAATCCAAATTATTTTATATATAACTGAAGATACAATAGAAGAACTAATAAAGACATTAACAATTAACAAAACAAAACATAATTTAAGAGAAAATTTATATAATTGATCTATTCCGTATCTTCCATTCATAAACTCTGCTAATTTATACCTAAAATTTTTCATTTTCCTCACTCCTTTTTAAAATGGTCTTCCACAAAATGAACAACACATATTTGCTAAACAAAATCCAAAACAAATCCTATTTAAACTTTCAATTGTTAAATTATAATTTCGACTTTGCTGATAATATCTGTTTCCGCCTCTTTGTATTTGAGCTAAGATACGCTGATATTCTAGATTGTTAGGTTCCATCTCAACTGCAATTTTTGCATGACTCAATGCTGTTATATTATTACCAACACCATAATTTGCGATAGAACTATAAAAGTACCATTTTGCACTTTTGTCAATAATTCTAGACAATACGTTTAAAGCTTCATTATAATAACCGAATTGCAAATATTTTTTTACAGGTTCAAACTCAGGTGCATCATTAAATTCTTCAAATGGATTATAACCTCCATAAGAATTATTACTTGTACTTTGAGAACTATAATATTCTGAAGTGTTTCCATTTTTAATCTGATCATAAGCTGCATTAATTTTACTCATTTTTTCTGCAGCATTTTTATCGTTAGGATTTATATCTGGATGATATTTCTTTGCTAGTTTTCTATAAGCCTTTTTAATTTCTTCATCAGAAGCAGTTGAAGAAACACCAAGTATTTTATATGGGTCAGATGTCATTATTTATAGTCCTCCTTAGATTTGTGTTTTTCAGCTTCATATTTTGTCCAAATTCCTGAATAAAGAATGTTTTCAATTAATTTTTTGTCCCTATTAATTGGTAGATGTTCATATTTATCAATGCAATCAGCCATGAGTAAATTTAGTATATCATAAAAATTTTCAGATGAAGAAGCAATTAAGGGATTATATCGTTCATGTTTAATATCTTCTTTTAAATCTATACATGCATCCATGATATAAATAAACTTACCAAGAGAATATCCAAATGCTCTTAAATCTTCTGAATATTCATCTTCTTTCATAATGAATAATTCACCTGCTAGTTTACCAAAACAATTTGCAGGAATATCAGGATTTAAAACACCAGATTTTTCTATATTTAAAAGTTCTTTTAAATAATTGTGTATTAATGTACATCGTTTTTCATATTGTTTCTTAATTTTTTCATATTTTGATATGAGAAGTTTAGATTCAAATAATGATAATAGTTTTCTGTCATCTATCCAATCATCAATAAATTTATAATAGGCAAGTATAATATTCATATCAGCTGCATATTCAGTAATTTCATTTTGCCAATATTTATGTGATTTAAATGGATGAATAATACATTTATCTGTTAAAACTTTATTTTTCTTCTTATATAAAGAAGAAAGAAAAATTACAATAAAAGTCATGTCATAAGTAAGTACTAAACGGCCTAATGAGCCATGACGTTCCTTTAAAGTCTTACATAGTCCACAATAGCAAGCCCCATATTGCTGCTTCTCTTCAATTGTTAACTCATCTACATTAGTAATAATATAGCCGAACATTTCATTCACCTACTTTAATTGATATTTTTGTACATCTTCTAATAAAAATGAAATTTAATAGCAAACTTCAACTATTTCTTTTGATTCTCACAAAATATAATTAAAGATAATTATATATCACTAATATTAACTGAATCTAAACTAAATAAGAATAAATATAAAAAATATGTAGAATTTTTATAGAAATAAAGTTTTAAGAAAAATTTAGGAAATTTTAATGCAAAAGAGAAGGTTCATATGTTTACTAAATGTTGACAAAACATACAGACTTTTATCTTGTAGTTGTTAAAAGAGTAAAAGTAAGATAGGAATATTTTGTTTTAATCTGGTTTAACTTTAATGTAATTTGCTATTTCATTAATTAATCTATCTTTATCTTGTGGTAATGTACCCTTTAGCTTAATTATATTTGTTGGATGTGTAGTATCAAATATCATGGGCTGTTTCGGTTCAAGATTCTCCAAAAGTGTTCTTATTTCAACTAATCGTTCATTTCTACTTGGAGGTATAAAATCACCTTTTTCCACCATGTTGTTTAGTTTAGTTCCATCGAAGATGGTTAGGTTCATGGTTATAACTTTTTTTGTTTTAAATTGATTTATCATGTTTGCAGTCAATACTGCATTATCTATAGATTCACCTTCACCAGCAATACCATACATTAAAATAGAATTAAACTGTATTTTTGCTTCATTAAGTTTCTTTGCCTGTTTAACTGCTTCCTTTACCGAATGTCCTTTATTCATCAATTTTAGTATATCATCTCTACCAGTTTCAAAACCAATATAGAGAAGTCTAAGCCCTGCATCATGAAGAATGGAAAGTTCTTCAATCGTATATTTTACAATGTTCTTTATAGAAGCATATGAAGCTACACATGCACAATACGGCAAATATTTATGTATCATATCTAGTAATTTTTTCATTTTATCAAATCCTATTGACAAAGGTTCTGCACCTGTTAAAAATACTTTTTCAGTGTAAACATATCCATTTATCAACTGCATCTCTATATCTGAGGATGCAACCTCACAATATTTATCATCTTTATACATTGAACAAAATGCGCATTTATTATATGAACAACCTAATGTTACTGGTAGTAAAACAGTAGTCATCTCATCTTGTGGATAATAAACTGTGTCATTTTTTAACATAATTCTCTTATTCCTCCATACTTTGAAATCTTCTTGTTAAAACTAAATTAAAATAAAAAGTCAGGCTTAACAATTGTAATTATATTTATTTAATTATAACATACTAAATAAATTTGTAAATTTATCAAGTTTAGTCTTAATTTGATAATAATTTTTACTTAACTAAATTTTTGTGCTATACTAGTATGGTTTTCAATAGACATATAAATTCTAACAACATTATATAGGAAGGGGTAATAGCATTGAAAAGTTTTAATAAAATTTTAGGAATAATTATTGGCATTGGTTTACTAGGAGGTATATTCGTTACATTTAATACTTCTGTAGAAAAGTCAAATGACGAAAAAACAGTTGAAAAATATCATTCAGAACTAGAAGGAAACGAGAGCTACTGTAAAAAACAAAAAATCGAAAAAATTGATTTAAGCGACCAATCTATTGTAGATACTCTTGATAAAGAAGAGGATGTTAAATCTTTTGTAACTGCATTAAATATTGAAAATTGGAAACAAATAGATGAAAATAATCCAAATTACATAATAACTTCACCTAAGTTTGAATTTATTTTCAGTCAAACGCCAACTAAACAAATAATTAATAAAGATCAAGATTTAACAAAATATAAAGAAAATATGCGAATTACTACATATGAAAATTCTAATGTAGTAACTGAAAAAATATTTATGTTTGAAATTGAATATCTTGTACCAGATGAAACTATTAAACTACTTAATAGTTAATTTAATAAATAGAAACTAGTTATTTATATAAATTATTTGGTTCCGCTATATAAAATCACCTATTATCTATAAAGACTAAATATAGATAATAGGTAAATATTTAAAGACTTTCAATATGTTTTTTCATGTCCTTAGGCTTCATGCCAACAGCAAGATCATTGACATCGCCCTTATACCTCATATACCAATCAATCGCATCATTAATAGTATCGGAAAGGGATCTAACTTTAAATCCTGATTTAAAGGCTTTGCTTGTATTAGCTGAATAAACCACATGTCCAAAAGGTATATCATCACAAGTAGGAAAAACAATGAACTTTAACAATTTATTATCCTCAAACCATTTATCATCCACTTCAATAAGCTTACATAAAGGATTAATTAACTCATGACATGTTTTAATAAAATCAGCATACTTCATTGACTTCTCAGGTCCAGAAATATGGTAAATACCATTCAATGATTTCTCAAGTGCAGTTATAGCAAACTCAGCTAAGTCTTTTACGTCCACATACTTAAAACCCATATCTCCAGTGTTTGGCACAATCATCTTTTCCATGTGTTTCATCATTACAGGCCAGTATGTAAATCTATCTGTATGATCTCTTTCACCTACAATATAACCCGGTCTAAAAATCAATGATTTCTTATCTCCAAGCATATCAACAAGTTGTTTCTCACATGCTGCCTTTAAAAGACCATAAGTAGAACCTGTCACTTCTTCAGATTTAAAATCCAGACCAATAATTTCAACACTTTCATCAAAATCTTTCACTTCAGGTTTGATGGCTGATAATGTAGATATCAAAAGATATCTATCAACATTATCTTTCAAAACATTTAGAGCTTTTTCAACTTGATTTGGAAAATAAGCACAAGTATCTATAACTGCATCAAATTTCATTCCTTTAAGCTTAACCATGTCCTTATTTCTATCTCCAATAATATTGTTCATATGTGGTAACAATTGATTATATGTCTTGCCTCTGTTAAAGAACACCACTTCATGTCCTTTTGCTTCTGCCGCCTTTGCAATATGATAACCCAAAAACTTCTTACCACCAATAATCAAAATCTTCATTTTCCGAACTCCTTCCTTATAAATCATTTTAAGTATTTTAATTTAGCAACATGTTTTAACGTCATTGTTATATCAATAGAAGCCTCTTTAATATAAATAATCTTTAGTTATAGATGTACTAGAATTACAAATATTTATAGGTATACCTTCATATAAAATATTTCCACCTTCATAACCACCTTTTGGGCCTAGCTCTATTATATAATCAGCAGATTTAATCATTTCGATAGAATGAGTAATTACAAATAGACTATTGCCTGCATCAACCATATCATTAAATACATTTATAAGTTTTGAAATATCTTTTGGATGCAATCCATCTGTTGGCTCATCTAATATAAAAATAGATTGTTTATTAGATAGATAACTTGCAAGTTTTATTCTTTGCAGTTCACCGCCAGATAAAGTGCTGAGGGATTGATTTAGTTTTAAATAACCTAATCCAACTTTTTGTAGAGACTCTAATTTATTAATAAAAATTTCATTTTTAAATAAATCAATAGCTTGAGATACAGTTAAATCCATAGTATCAGCAATATTTAAGCCTAGATATTTATATTGCAAAACTTCATTTGAATATTTTTTCCCTTTACACGCTTCACATCTAGTTTGTACTGAATCCATAAATGATAAATCAGATGTTATGTAGCCCTTGCCGCCACAAACTTTACAACCACCCTTTGAATTGAAGCTAAAATATGAACTACTTATACCATTAGCATTTGCAAAAAGTTCTCGTATGCTATCAGATATATTTAGATAAGTTGCAGGTGTTGACCTTGAGTTTATGCCTATATCTCTTTGATTAACATATACAACTTCTTTATCGCAAGTTTCTTTAAAGAAATTCATTAATGAAGTTTTTCCAGAACCAGCAACACCTGCTATTACTGTAAGTACTCCAAATGGTAGTTTTGTTGAAAAACCTTTTAAATTATTTTTATTAGCATTATTAATCTCATTCCAGCATAAAGGCATTCGTGTGTTTTCTTTAAACTTTATTTTCCTCGATAAAGATATACCTGTTATAGAATTAGAGTTAAGAAGTTGTTTATAAGTACCAGTAAAAACAACATTTCCACCATTTACTCCTGCACCGGGACCCATATCAACAATATAATCAGCAAGCTTTATTATTTCTTTGTGATGTTCAATAATTAAGATTGTATTACCTCTGTTCTTAAGTTTAATTATTGATTTTGTTAGAAGGTTTATATCATGTGGATGAAGACCAACACTAGGTTCATCTAGTATATATATAATATCAGCTAAAGCAGAATTAATATATTTAGCTACTTTTATTCGTTGAGCTTCACCACCAGACAATGTAGACATTCCTCTTGATAGAGTTAAGTATCCTAAACCAATCTCTATTAATGCATTTAACCTGTTAATTAACTCGTTTTTTATATCAATACAAATGTCACTTTCTATGCAAGATATAAATAGTTTAGCTTCTGGAATGCTCATATTTATAACATCTGAAATGTTTTTACCATTTATTTTACAGCTTAATATTTTTTTATTAAGTCTTGATCCATTACATTCATCACATATTTTGGTTGTAACCATTGTAGATAGTAATTTTGAGTGACGTTCACCTTCTTTACTATTAATTATACTTCTATACATTCTTGGATATATTCCTTCAAATTTAGCTGATTTCGGCCAATTAGATGGTGGATTTTTTAATTTAATTTGAGGAGAATATAGAAACAAATCCAATTCCTCTTTAGTATAATCTTTTATTTTTTTATTTAAGTCAAATAATCCACTATATGCATACCGTTTCCAGCGCCAAGCTCCAGTAGTAAAGGCAGGAAATGAAATAACACCATCATCATTTAAACATTTATCAAAATCAACTAACTTGTGAATATTAAGTGTTTTAATGTATCCTAATCCTTTACATTTTGGACACATTCCTAAAGGGTGATTGAAGGAAAATATTTCAGAGTATCCTACAAAAGGGATACCAGCTCTAGAGAATAATAATCTTAAGTATGAATATATATCTGTATACGTTCCTATTGTTGATCTAGAATTTTTTGATGGTTTTTTTTGATCAAGTAATATTGCTATAGGTAGATTATCTATTTTTTCTACATCAGGTCGACCGTATTTAGGAAGATATTGTCTAACGAAACTATCAAAAGTATCATTTAACTCTCTTCGTGATTCAGCAGCTATAGTATCAATTGCCAAAGATGATTTGCCAGAACCTGATATACCAGTTATTATAGTAACTCTTTTCTTAGGAATCTTTAGTGATACATTTTTTAAATTGTTTTGATTACTATTTATAATATTAATGAATCCATTTTCAAAGATATTCATAGTTATTTTACCTCAGTATTTTTATTAGTGATATTTTTACTTTCTAACTATTATATCCTTAAATATTTTAATGTTCAATAATGTTAATTTAAGTTCTTTTTCACTTTCTTTAAAATAGTTATAAAATGTCAATTGAAAAATTAGTTCAGTATGGGCATAAAATAAAAAAGCACACATAAAAATTACATTACATTAATATTACTGAGAATTATGATGTTGCATTAGCTGCAATAGATTATATGAGTGAAAGTGGTCGTAATAAGTTTATGGCTTTGTATAAAAATGTAGAATAATATAAGAAAATTTATCAATAAGTCATAAAAAATCTTTATGACTTATTACTTTAATTTTCATCTACCACAAATCATCATTTTCATTAAATTTCCAGTTATAAGGTTCATTTATTATTTCAATATCATTTCTTTGTTTTATCTCATCAATGTAAGCTACTGATACTTCAATCTCTTCTAATAATGATGTATTCTTTATCCTTACTATTTTAGGATTTTTGTAATTAGTATTAATACCAGTTAATATAGCAATTTTAATTGCATCTAAATCACTATTGCTGTACAGTGGCATTGCTGCAGCTTTTAAATAATTATTAGTAATAACATTTGTATAAGTTGTAGCAAAGTCAATTTTATTTACAAACCTGTAACTAATTAAATCTGCTTCACCTAAACCTGTAGCATTTCCATGGGATTGCTCAGAAATATCTAGCAAAACTATTTTTTTTATATTTGGAGCAATTTCTTTAAATTTTTCTCTTTGTGATTCTACTTCAATTCTACCTGATATGTTTGTATCAAATCCTGTTCCACTAATATTTTTACCAATTTCATCAATTATTAAAACATCAATATCATCAAATTTTATTCTTGCCATTTCTTTCTTTGCAATTGATAGAAGTTCAGCATCTTTTTGAATAATCTGATCTGTTGGTATAACTTCTATCTTGCCTAATAAATCATAAGCATTTTGTATAACCCCTACACCAAAAACAACATTTATATTATCCAAAAATGCTTCAGCAACATCTACTAAGTATTTATCAAAATGGTCGAACCCTTTCTTATGAAATGTTGAAGCTCCTTTATGTTTACCAATACCTATACCTATCATTTTTAATAGACCACTTTCATGATTTCCTTTAAAGTGAGTGTGAGGTTTAACTTTGTGGAATAAAACTATTCCATCAGCTTCCGCAGCATATTTATCACAATATACAGGCATACCATCCTCTAGTTTAGCAACCTCTACGACTTCCATAGATGATAATATAGGAGCTCCCAGATATTCTTCAGTAATACCATATTCTTTCAAAAAATCTTTTTGACTCTCAGCTGTTCCTCCAGCATGACTACCCATAGCTGGAAAAACAAAAGGAATTGCTCCCCAGCTTTTAAGTTTGTCACATATTACCTTTAATAATTCTTTGTAAAAAGGTATACCTCTGCTACCTGCACTTATACCAATTTTCTTACTTTTTAGTTTTTGAATTGCTTTACTATCTATATTTATATCTAATTGATTATTCAATTCAGCTCTTACATCTTCTATAGTATCTGATTTAAATTTTTGTTTTACCTTTACCATTTGAGGTAAAGATAAATTATCATAACCTTGAATATTTTTTTTTAGTTTCTCAAATCTCATAATATACCTCCTAAAAAAAAGATAGCAATAATGTAAAACACATTTGCTATTTTTTATTTTAATTTTCTATTACATTAAATTTTTTCAGTTGTTTTTGTTAAGTCATCAATACTTTTTAATAAATGATATCTCATTGCAAGCATAGCTCCATTTCCATCTCGAATTTTAATGAACTTACATATTTCATTATGATAAATATATGCATTCTGTGCAGATGATTCTATTCGTCCTCTAAACTCAGCAACAGTCATAGCAGAGTAAACTGATTCTTGGATTGAGGGAATAAACTTTTCAATTACATTATTGTGTGTAGCTTTTGCAATTGATGAATGAAACTTAAAATCAGCATTACTAAAATCTTTATTTTGATTAATAACATTTACTACTTCATCAGCATGTGATAATATTGTATTTATTTCTTCATCTGTAGCACGCTCAACAGCTAATCTAGTAGCTTCAGGTTCAATAATTAAGCGTACTTCAAATAGGTTTTTTACAAGATTAACCTTGTTCTTTATATAAGAGAATCCAAAGGGATCTTTAGTAATACCTGGGTTATCTGCTACAAATGTTCCAACACCACGTTTTACTACTAGTACACCTTGACTTTGTAAGATTTTAACTGCTTCCCTCACAGAAGTACGACTAATCCCTAACTCTGTTGCTAATGATCTTTCATTAGGTATTTTACTACCCGGACTTAATTCTTTTTTTACAAATATCATATTTGATATCTTATCAACTGCAAATTGAGATAATGACGTTTTATTACTCATAGAAACCTCCTCGCTACGCTTCTAAAAAATTGTTTACTATTATTAATGACATCACACCACTCAATAAGTATATCATTTTTTAACATTAAATTCAATACTCATAAAGTCTATTTTATCTAATTTTATGTCTTATATTGATAAAAAATAGAAAATATGATATATTAGCAACAATAGACATCATACCACTTAATTAAAGTGTAATAAACTATATATTTTTTATATAATTTTAAGGAGGAAAAAAATGAGAAGTGATTTAATGAAAAAAGGAGTAGCAAAAACTCCACACAGATCTTTATTTAAAGCATTAGGATTAACTGATGAAGAAATAGAGAGACCTATGATTGGAATTGTAAACGCTCAAAGTGATATTGTTCCTGGCCATATACATCTCAACAACATAGTTGAAGCAGTTAAATCAGGAGTACGAATGAGTGGTGGAACACCCTTTTCATTTCCTACAATAGGAGTATGTGATGGACTAGCCATGAATCATGAAGGTATGAAATTTTCTTTAATTAGTAGGGAACATATTGCTGATTCAATTGAGATTATGGCAATGGCTCATCCATTTGATGCTCTAGTTTTTGTACCGAATTGCGACAAAATTGTACCCGGAATGCTAATTGCAGCCCTAAGATTAAATATACCATGTATCTTTGTTAGTGGAGGACCAATGTTACCAGGTAGAACTTTAAACGGGGATAAGGTTACTCTTACCAATGCTTTCGAAGCAGTAGGTTCATTTAATAGTGGAAATATAAACGAAGATTTATTGCTTAACATTGAGGATAGTGCTTGTCCCGGTTGTGGATCATGTGCTGGTATGTTCACTGCTAATTCAATGAATTGTTTGACAGAAATAATCGGCTTAGGACTTCCCGGTAATGGTACAATACCAGCTGTAATGGCTGAACGTGTAAGACTTGCAAAGACTGCCGGTATACAAATAATGGAACTTTTAGAAAATAACATTTGTCCACGTGATATTGTAACTGACAAATCAATAAAGAATGCTTTAGTTGCAGATATGGCATTAGGATGCTCTACAAATACTGTACTTCATTTAACAGCAATAGCTGCTGCAGCTGACATCAAATTAAATCTTGAACAAATTAATGAAGTAAGTAATTCAACTCCTCATTTAGCTAAATTATCCCCTGCTGGACCTGATTGTATTATAGATTTACATTATGCCGGTGGATTACAAGCTTTATTAAATGAATTAAACAAATATGGTTTGATTGACAATACATGTCTTACTGTTACAGGAAAAACAGTTGCCGAAAATATAAAGCACAGTAAAATATTAGATAGTAATGTAATTAGAACAAGAGAAACTGCATATTCAAAAGATGGCGGATTGTCAATACTATGGGGTAACTTAGCTCCAGATGGAGCAGTTGTTAAAAAAGGAGCTGTACTTCCAGAAATGATGGTTCATAGTGGACCTGCAAAAGTGTTCAATAGTGAAGAAGAGTGTGTTGATGCAATAATTAATGGTGGTATAGTAAGAGGTGATGTTATTGTGATAAGATATGAAGGTCCAAAAGGTGGACCTGGAATGCGTGAGATGCTAACACCTACATCTTTATTAAATGGTGTTGGACTTGATGATAGTGTTGCCCTAATAACAGACGGAAGATTCTCTGGAGGAACAAGAGGTGCGGCAATAGGTCATGTGTCACCTGAAGCAGCCTCAGGCGGATTAATTGGTTTAATTAAAAATGGAGATATAATAGACATAGATCTTCCAAACAAAAAATTGGAGTTAAGGGTTAATGATGAAATTATTGAAGAACGCAGGAAAAATTATCAACCAATTAAAAAGCCCGCTAAAACAAAATATCTAAAATTATATCAAGAAAGAGTAGGATCAGCTAATACCGGTGCAACAATTCAAATCTAAATAATATTTGCCATAAACATACTATAACATAAAAAACTGTAAGATTCATTGTAAAATCTTACAGTTTATTTATATTTAAATATTAGTATAATAAGTATATTTGATCATTATATAATCATTATGATCTTTTTTGTGCAAGTTCATTTCTTACTTCTTGCATTTTCTTGTTATTTAATTTATAAAATAATATTAAGAATAAACAAAGACCAAAAGTAATAATATATGAAGTTACTGCTGAATGAAACAATCCATTAAGGGCTTGACCACTTTGTTGTACTACTTCAGAATCATATCCTATTCTTTCTAGTATGAAACCAAATAAAGCTCCTCCTATACCAGCTCCCATTTTTGCTTGCATACTATAAGCTGACATAATTACTCCTTCAAGCCTTTTACCAGTTTTCAGTTCACCATAATCCATACTATCAATCAGCATTGGTAAATTAAATACAGTGTAATATCCATAAAATAGTCCTACGATTCCCATATTAATCAACATTAAAGTAGGTGAAGAATCTTTTGTAATAATCCTTATTAAAGTGACTACAATAATTATTATAAAAGAAATTATTAAACCTTTTTTTCTATCTATACGCTTCAATATATACGTTGAAGTTATACTAGCTAAAAACATTGTTCCTAATGTAATAGGTAATGATACAGAAACTAAATCTGGTCTTTGGATATTGTTCATTATATAGTATACTAATGCTCCTGAATAGATTCCTAGACCAATACCTGATATTAAGTTAATAGCAGCTAAGATTAAGAATTGACCATTTTTTGCTGCAATTTTTAGTGCATCTAAAATTTTTATTTTTTCTTTTTCTTTAGTTTCTTCTACTTCTATTTCTTTAGTGTTAAAATAACATATAAAATAACACAATAATGCAGTGATACCAAATGCTACAGCAGCCAATCTATAACCTAGAACTACGTCTCCTTTTCCTAATTTCGTAACAGCAGTCATCCATAGACTTGATGCTACTAACCCGCCTGCCGATGTACCAATTAGAAATGTAGAACTTAATGATACTTGCTCTAATGAATTTTTAGTCAAACGTGGCATTAATGTTAATAGTGCTACAAGTGTAACTGTTCTAGACATACCTAAACCAATATACGTTACATATATCCATATATTTCTTCCTGTTTGCGATAATGATGGTCCATAAAAAATTAAAATTAAAAATGCTACTACAGCAAAGGATCCATAAAGAATATATGGTCTTGCTTTGCCTTTACTAGTATTTGTCCTATCAATAACAATACCTATCATAGGATCATTAATAGCATCCCACAATCTTGCAACAAGAATCATTGTACCTGCTACAGCAGGAGCAATTCCAAATATATCAGTAAAGTAAAACATTGCAAAATACATTATAATAGTATTAATAGATTTATCTCCTGCAACTCCTATACCATATGCTAATTTAGTTCTTAAACTTAATTTTTGACTTACGTTTGTGTTCATAAAAGACCTCCTGTTGTTATACTTATTTGCTTTTTCTGTTCCAAAAATTAAATTACACGATTTTCACGCTCATATTCTCCGTCAAGTACTGATTTCTCAACATTCTTAGGTAGTCTTACATAATTTAATAACGTTTTCCATTCTTATATTATACATGTGCTCTACAGAGTATTGACCTCCTTCCACAGCTCTTTTCCTTCCTAATATTTCATCTAATAATCTATTTAACTATTTCTAGATTATTAATATCAATATTTTTAACATTTTCCAACAATTCATCTAGTTTTTCTCTATTATAATAGTTGCCTTTTTTAATTACTGCGTTAATTTTTTTTGTATTGGTTATATCTATCAGTGGATTCTCATCTAATATAAGTAAATTAGCGTTTTTACCTTCTTCTATAGTTCCATTCTTATCAAAAATTTCTAAGCTTTTAGATGCATTCACAGTTCCTGTTTTAAGTGCATCATATGGACTTAATCCTAAATCCTTAACCAAATATTCTAGTTCATCGTGTAATGAAAAACCAGCAATTACTCCTACATTTTTACAATCTGTACCTAGAAGAATTTTTTCTGAATTTTCAATGAATACCTTTGCTAATTTTATTTTCTCTTCAACATTAAATTTCTTCATTACTTCAGAGTCTTTATAAGTATTTATAAATTCTTTCCATGTATTCTTGTCTATGTTATTTACATATTCATAATTATCAATACTCGTTACATCATGTCCTTTTATTACATATTTATATAACCCCCATAAAACAACTTGAGTAGGAGTAAACCACATACCAGACTTTGCTATTTTTAATACTTCTTCCTCATTTTGTGGTAACATACCTGAATGTTCTAATGAAAAATATCCTAAACCAATAAGTTCATCTGTTGAAACTGTTCTACTACCATGTCCAACAACTTTAATTCCATATTTTTTTGCTGTTTCCATTAGTTTAACAAAAGCTTCTTTGGGAATATTAGGATATGTTTTAACATAATCATAACCATCTTCTATTGTTTGTAGCACTGATTTTTTCGCTTCTTCTGGTGTTGTTACAACTTTAGTTCCTTCAAAAATTGTCTTACCGTCTATCAAAGGACCAGTAGTATATATATCTGGACCTATTTTTTTACCTTCATTTATTTCTTCTTTCCATTCCAGTGTTTTTTTAAATCCCCACATATTTCTTACTGCTGTAACACCATTAGCAATAAATAAATTAATCATATCACTAGATTCTAAATGTACATGCATGTCAAATAAGCCAGGCATAATATATTTATTACTACAATCAATAACATTTACATCTTCAATATTTAAATTAGCTTCTATCTTTATTATTTTTCCATCTTCAATTAAAACATCAACATGCTCTAATAACTTGTCATCTTTCATTGTTATTAAATTAGTATTCTTTAAGATTATTGAATTCAATTTCTTCTTCTCCTATCCTTTTTTCTATGCTTCGGTCTTATTTGCTTTGTTTATCCATTAATACCTTAATTGGTATTACAGAATGTTTAACAACTCTTCTAATGAGTTAGACTTACTAGGAAATCTTAGTAGTCTTGGTATTGTTGGCGGTGTCACCTTTAGAAACTGCTAGATATCCTAGAAGTAAGCCTATTTGTAAGTGTGACTATTACAAATTATTCCGAAAGACTATATTAATAAATTAATATAACATTTATTATTTACTACGAAATAATACTGACTCTTCAACACTTCTTCGCAAAGGTGGCATTGGAGTTTGATCAGGCCATCCAATATCTACATATGTAACAAATCTTATTTCTGGTGGTAATCCAATATATTTTTCTATTCTTTCTCTCATTTCTTCACTTGTATAAGTTAACCAACATCCACCAAGACCATATGTATGTGTTGCTAGAACAATATTCTGTGCTGCAGCTCCACAATCAAGCAAAATATTATGCCAGTTTTCTGGAAAGATTACATAATTTCTCATATCTTGACATATTACTATATGTACTGGACCACCTGGTATATCACTTCCTCTAAATAAACCTGGCGCTTCTTTTTCTCGAATAACAGCATATCTAATAGATTGCAAATTACATCCATGTGCCGCCCAGTTACCAGCTTTTAATATCTTATCTATTAAACTATCTGTTACATCATCTTCCTTCCATGCTCTTACAGAACGGCGTTCATATATAATGTTTTCGAATGCGTTTATATCATTTTCAGTTAATTTTGTCGGTTTATAATCATCAAAAGATACTTTTTCTCCTGAAATTAGTTTATTTGCATATACTAATAATTTACTTACGTATTTATATTCTGATAAATCTTTTGATAATCCTCTTTCGTTCCAAGCCTCCATATATAATTTTGCAGTATCTGTCTGCTTTTGAGAAAGCTTTTTATTTTTATGAGCAGCTGAATAAATTGCTATCTCCATTGTATGATGACAGCGTTCCCTAAAACGTGCTCTAAATTCAACTTCATCCATATTAACTAACTGTTCTTTTGTCCAACCAATTTTATCTCTTTTATCCTTCATAATATATTTATATGATTATATTATTTATTAAAATCATATTCTCCTTTCATAGTTTTTTTAAATAAAATTATATAATATTTTCTTCTTACTGTTCCAGTTTTTATTGATTCACATGGAGTCATCCATAATCTTCTTCATAAACTGCAATATGTAATGAATCGGAAAACCTGCTACTACACCTGTATTAGATGCATCTGAACCTAGTAAATTTTATCTTAGTCATTTCATAAATTCTATCTATTAATCTTTTTATCTAATCATCTCCTATTTTTTTAATATTTATAATTACACATAGATACTATTTTGCTATGGTATTATTGAGGTAACTTATCGAAATCAGTATCTTCAAATTTTAAAATTTCATCTAATGCTTCTTTTCCATATTTTATTTTAAAATCATTAATTGCTTGATCAACTACTAATTGTCCTTCCAAACTAAAATCTTCTAATATAACTTCTTTAAATGTTTTATATAGATGTCCCGTATGATAATCAAATGGCATTGTATTAGACTTTCCATATTTTTTAGAAGATTCTTTCATTACTTTAACCCTATCTTTATTTACATTTGCCTTTTGAAAGCATAGCTCACATATTTCTGATGAATATAGCTGTTTTGAAACGTTAAATCCTAAATTTGGATTAAATCCTTTTACAAGGTGCTTATCAATATATTGACAATATATTACTCCACATTCAATCATGTTCATTTCTTTAAATTGTGTGTGCCAAGGGCATTTTCTGGTATCTGTCACTACATCACCTTCTACATTTTCAATAAATTTAACATCAAACTCTTCAGGAGTCTTTACCCATTCGCTATGAGTTAAGTATGATGGATAATCATTGTCAAAGCCATGTTCTTTTACCCTTAAAGCCATTCTATGACCTCTTTGTTCTGCGTATTTTTTTGTAGCCTTGATAAATGTTTGTATACCTTTTTCACCAAATTTTTCTTTTAGCGCTTTATAGTAAGAACATACTAAAAAGGCGTGGTTTCTTTCATTAAATATCACTTTAACCTCCTTAAAAATTAAACATATCTAGTTGATAATATTTTTGTTAACTTTGTTAACAATAAGGCATAAATTATAATACATTAACTATTTGGCATATTTATGCAGTTGTTTCATTAAGATTTTTGCTTACCTCATTAACTAATCTATTCTTTTTTATTTATATATATTGTTTTAAATGTTCAGTATATTTAGTAATAAACTCTATTAAAAATTGTTTTTGTTCTTCACTATAACGTTCGAAGTCCTTATATACGTCATTATTTCTCATTTTATGAAATTCTTCGTGTCCATGGTATGCTTTTTTTCCTAAATCAGTTAATTTATAGTATATTTCTTTTTTATTATCTTGATATTGATATTTACGAATGTATCCTTTCATTTCCAACTTTTTAGTTTGTCTAGATACAAGACTTTTTGCCACTCCTAGTATTTCAGCAAGTTCTGTAGTATTTGCTTCTAAGTTTTTACCTATTGCTTCAATCATATGAATATCTGATTGATAAATTAATTCATCGCATCCATAATATCTAGGTTTCTTTTTAGCTCTTTCATTTGTATTGTTGAATTTTGTTAACGCTTCATCCAGTAGATTTGTGTAATCAATCATATTATTCTCCTTTTAGTTAACTAAATTAACAATATCACAATCAAATGTTATTTGTCAAATATTTCAAAGAGTCATGTTACCTAATCTACTAAAACACCATTTTGATATACAGATTCTAGTTTTTGAATTGTTTTAATATTTTCTAAAGGGTTTTCTGATAAAACTAAGAAATCAGCATGTTTTCCAATTTCTAAAGTACCATACTCATTATCAATACCTATTAACTCAGAAGCTGTTTTTGTAGCGCTTACTATTACATCCATTGGATTCATACCATACCTAGTCATTAATTCTAACTCAGATGCACTATTTTCGCCTTGTATGTTAAATGGAGTCCCCGAATCTGTTCCCATTGCTATTTTCACACCTGCTTCATAAGCTTTTCTTAAACCAATATTTTGTTTCTCAATTACTTCTTTTGCTTTATCTACTACGTATTTAGGTATTCCTTTTTCTTCCCCATTTTTTACTATTGAATACATAGCAGATATTGTTGGTACAAAATATGTTCCTGCTTTCACTGCCATCTCAATTGCTTCATCATCTAATATAGTTGCATGTTCAATACAATCTATACCTGCTATTATAGAGTTCTTAGTTCCTTGAGTACCATGGCTATGAGTGCATATTTTTTTCCCTGCTTTATGTGCTTCTTCGACTGCGGCTTTAAGTTCATCAACATTAAGTTGATAAGCATTTACATCTACTCCAGGAGTAGTAATTCCACCAGTTGAAACTATTTTTATCAAATCTACTCCTTCTTTTAATTCGTCCCTAACTGCTTTTCTTATACCATCAATACCATCAGCTTCTTTACCCAAATAATATCCATGTCCTCCGGTCATAGTTATAAGTTTGCCTGCGCAATGCATGCCTGGTCCTTTAATTGTTCCATTTATAACATGTTTTTTTAATTTAGTATCTATATAATCAATACTTCCTGTACCTCTTATGTATGTAACACCACTTTTCAGTAAGGCTTCTAAATTTTTTATTGCTCTAACTACATGATCAATAGTATGTGTTAACTTTACAGCAGATACCATATCTGCAACAGGCGGAAATGAAATATGCATATGACAATCAATTAAACCTGGCATAACATATTTTCCTTCTAAGTCAACTACTTGGAATTGTTCAAAGTTATTACTATACTCTGTACCTATTTCCTTAATCATACCATCTTCAACTATTATATATGAATTCTTTAATACTTCTTTGCCAGTTCCATCAATTAAATTAATGTTTTTAAAACAAGTTTTCATAATATCCTCCAATTATTTTAGGTATTTATCAAACCATTTTTTCGCTTCTTCTAATCTTCTAATTCTATGTTTTGGTAATCCCACACTACTTAAGTTATGATCTTCATTTTTAAATAATATCATTTTAGTGTCAACTCCACGTAATTTCAATGCATTAAACATTTGTATGCTTTCAGTATAATGAACCATATGATCTTCTTCTGCATGTATAAACAAAGTAGGTGTTTTAATTTGTCCAACATACTTTAACGGAGAATTATTCCATAACATTTCATTGTTCTCCCATGAAGTTCCACCTATTTCCTCTTTAATGAAGAATCCAATACTAGCACATGAAAATTCAGTTATGAAATTTGCCATGCTTACCTGTGATATCGCAACTTTAAATCTATTAGTATGTCCTAAAGTCCAGTTCGTCAAAAATCCTCCATATGAAGCTCCAAAAATCCCCATTTTGTCCGAGTCTATCCACGGACAGCATTCAATAGTTTTATCTACAAACATCATTAAATCATCGAAGTCTACAGTTCCCCATTTTCCTCTAATATCCCCAAATTCATTTCCTCTTCCTGATGAACCTGTTGGATTAAAATAAATAACTCCATAACCTTCTGATGCCCAATACTGCCATTCATGTTTAAGATTTGGAACATAAGCAGTTCTTGGTCCTCCATGTATTTTTAATATAGTTGGATATTTCTTTCCTTCTTCAATACCTATTGGTTTAATTGCCCAACCATATATTGTATTACCTTCTTTATTGGTAAAAGTTATCTCTTGATCATGCGAAACTTGAAATTTTTCTAATACTTTGTTAAAATCAGTTAAAACTTTTATTTTACCTTCATTATTTATTTTTTGTATTTCAATACCAGTCTTACCTTTTGTACCTGTAAAATATAAGGTACTATTAACTAGTTCCATCTCATATACATAGTTTCTTTCATTACTAATTTCACTTATCTCTTTAGTATTTATATTAAGATACATTACTTTAGTAATATCGTTAACTAGTTGTATGAAATATATGCCGTTGCCATCATAAGCAAATTTAAATGGCTGTGGCTTATATTTTAAATCACTATGTCTTTCAGGACCTACATTATAGTTTCCAGAATCATCTAGAACTGTTACCTCTTTAGATTCTATATTATACAATAAAAATTCACCATCTTGCTGATATCCAAATTGCTTCATGTCTGTTCCATATATAATTATTTCAGTATCAGATATAGGTAATATTTTTTTATGTTGATATGGATCTGTGTGTGTAATGTTTTTTACATCTAATGTATTTAAATCAACGTGATAGATTGTTGTTTTAGTCTCTTGCATGTCTTCTTTAAATTCAGAACCAAAGAACACAGCATAATCTTTATGAATTTTTACATCTAAGACATTAATTTTTTCATTTGATAATGTTGTTATTTTACCATTATCATAAATGTATGCTCTATTTCTCTTTTTATTTGTTACGCCTACTCCATCGGTCCAGAAAGGAATTTCATCAAATACAATATAATTTTTTTCTTCACTTAATTTCTTTATTACTTCTTCCTCGTTATTACATGAATTTAATAGGTCTTCAAGCTCTTTATTATACATAGCAGTAAAAATAAATTTATTTTCACTAATTATATATATATTACTTACAAACTTATCTAATCTTAAAAATTCTTCCTCATTTCCATCAACAATCGAAACCTTTTGAAAGACTGTTCTTGGAAAACCTTGCGTTAAAAGATTTATGTCCCTTTCTTCTCTTAAAGAAGGATATATTATATGATTTTCATCTAGCCATTCAAAATTTTTTACATCTTGACTTGTAGTAATTCTTTTAACGTTATTGTCTTCTTCAAGTAAATAAATATCAGACAAATATTTATTTTCTTTTTCATTCCCATTACCTTTTATAAACGCTATTTTACCACTTTGATTTGCACTAAGTTTTGACAAGTAACTAAACTCACAAAATGAATTAGCTTCAAATTTTTTCATTTTATTCTCCTGTTGTTTTCATTATTTATTTATAAAAATTATTCTAATTATAATTATTATGGTTAACCATGTTAACAATATCATATCTACCTTTGGAAATCAAGTATTTTCAAACTTTCTAGTGCCCTTTTAAACTTTAAATGTATAGGTTTAGTATAATGTTATAAGCTTTTCTATACAATAATTCTTTACCTTTTATAATAGATTCCTCTACCGACATATCTTTTTCTTTTATTTCATAAATTTCATCTATAAATAATTTTGTTTTTTCTGCACTTTCACCAACACTACCACAAATTGCTATAACAGGAATGTTAAATTTTTTGGCTATTTTAGCCACTTCTACCGGCAACTTACCCATTAAAGATTGATAATTTATTTGACCTTCTCCTGTAATTATTAAATCTATTTTATTATCAACAAATGTACTTTCAAATTTAGTAATATCTTTTATAATTTTAAATCCAGGCTTTAGCTTCGAATTCATAAAACCTATTAATCCAGCTCCTAATCCTCCCGCAGCGCCTGCTCCCGGAACATTTGATACATCTTTTTTTAAATCTTTTTTTATTACTCTATCAAAATTTATTAAGGCTTCATCTAATTTCTGTAATTCTTGTTCTTTTGCACCTTTTTGCAAAGCATAAACATATGCTGCACCATTTTTCCCAAATAAAGGATTATTCACATCGCATGCAGTTATTATTTCTAAATCTGCAATACCTTTATTTTTGTTAGTCGTCTTTATTATTTCTAGTTCTAACAATCCTTCTGCCCCTGGTTTTATCTGTTCCTCTTTTTTATTTAATAATTCAAATCCAAGTTCTTGAAGCATTCCAGCTCCGCCATCATTTGTTGCACTTCCACCTATACCCATAATTACTTTGCTGCACCCTTTGTTTAGTGCATCTATAATTAATTCACCTGTTCCTTTAGTAGTTAATATGAATGGATTTCTTTTTTCTTCCGGTACTAGTGGTAAACCCGATGCACTAGCCATTTCAATTACTGCTGTTTTTCCATCCCCTAGAATTCCATATTTAGCTTTTACTTTTTCTCCTGTTGGATCAGTAACATCTATCTCATAATATCTACCACTTGTATTAATTACTAAAGAATCAACTGTACCTTCTCCTCCATCTGCCATTGGAAATTTAATTATATTAATATCTTTATTAATTTTTTTTGCAGCACTTTCTACTATATCGCAAAATTCTACTGCTGTAATACTACCTTTAAATGAATCAGGAGCTACTAATATATTCATAAAATCACCTTTTTTATATATAATAATATCATTTAGTTACAAAGTATATATTATTGTTTATTACTTATTTATAATATTCATATGTTAACAGTATATCTGATTGGTAAAGTAATTTGTTTATAAATTTTAAGTAATGTTTCTTTTACTAACATAATTAATTGCAATCTTTTTTTGTTAACATAGTTAACGATATCATATTGTTTATTTCTCGTCAAGAGTTATTAAAAAAATTTTCAAATTAGAGAAATATATATCTCTAATTTGTCAACTTGTCAAGCCTGACCCCATTGAAAATTAAGAATAAGTCATAAAAAAATCTTTATGACTTATTACTTTAATTTTCTATATAAGCTTCATTAATCTAAATGTCTTTCTTTTAGAAACAATTCTGCTTCATTCATGCTCTTAACAATATTTCTATTTTTAATACATAATTCATTTTGAATGATATTATTTTTTTCTTCATCAAGTATTACAACTGAATCTTTTAAACCTTTTTCAGTTCCATATTCTCGCACAGTTTTAAAGCTGTGATAGTCTTTAATTACCGATTTATCAGCATATCTTAAATCAGCAATAACAGTAAACCCATAATCCAAATCATCTATTAACTTAATAATTTCTTTATTATATTTTCTTAGTTCAACTTCATTTAGTCTGTCTTTTATAATAATTAACAATCTATTTTTTTGTTTATCAACTTTTAAATTATACAATATTATTATTCCTATTTTCTGCTGTACCATTTTGTTACTAGTGCTATATGATTAACTCCTGCACCAGAAGATGTCATTAATAAGTTGTCACCATCTTTAAGCATACCTAAATCTCTAGCTTCATATAGATTTATTGGAATACATGCTGACGCCATATTACCATATTTTGAATATGATTGATATGAATTCTCTGACGGAATGTTTACTGAGTCTCTCCAAACATCGTGAGCCCAATGACATGGTTGATGTGATAAGAACAAATCAATATCTTGTCCTTTCAAATTAGCTTTATCAAGTACAGTCTCACATATATTCTTCATATGATCAGAAGATGTTCTTCCTACTTCTCTCATCATTTTGGAATTTGAAGTCATTAAAGGTAAACTCGGTGATTTTTTAAAATGAACTCTGACTTGTTCATCATAAGGCATTCTTTCTTTTACTGTAAATGCATCATGGAAATGTCCATGAGAATTACAACTTGATGCTATATATCCTCTATCATCAGGAACTTGACTTACTACTACAGCACCAGCCCCATCACCTGTATATGTTGAAAGATAATCTGAATAATCTACTAATTTTGAATGTATAACAGAAGTTATAATTAGTATATTTTTAAATTCCCTCATCGCAATTAAATTAGATGCTAAAGCTACCATTGTAACAAAGCTTGAACAACATGTATCTATATTCCATGCGCCTGCATTCTTTAGTCCTAATTTATACTGAACTAAGCTCGCATTTCCGGGAACTAATTCATCCTGTATCATAGAATGTACTAGAACTAAATCTATATCCTCAGGCAATAATTCTGCATCTTCAATAGCATTTTTACCTGCTATGACCTCTACATCTGAAGGTAAGATGTCTTTAGGATATACCCTTCTTTCGTTTATCCCTTCAATTTTTACTTTTTTGTCTTTAGGTAAATTATAAATATTGATATCATCCCAAAAATCATTAGTCCTTACTTCTTCAGGTATATATGTACCAACTCCAATAATTCCCCCTGAAACTATTTCTCTAATCATAAACTCACTCCTTATGTTTTATTTTTACTTTAATGTTATATATTAACATTTGCATTTTTTATTTTACCATTTAATTTAATATATTACAACAAAAACTTACATTTTTTTTACAAAATAAAAATTAACTACCATTTTTAGCAAATAATATAATATATTTGATTATATTACTGTCATAAAACTTTATTTAATTCTAATGATTATAATTAAATAAAATACTATAATCGTAAGGATTATAAAAAGAAAAAACTTATTGTAGATTTTATAAATATTGACAAATATAGTATACTTTAATTAAAGATTATGTTACATTACTTGGTATTTAGATAATTATATCAAGATTTATATGTTTTACTCATATAATAATGAACCATATTGATTCAATAGTTTGAGTATAAAAAAGTTACTTCTATTATCTATAAAATAAATCAATATTAGGAGGATAATATGAACAGCTATATAAGAACCAAAAAATACGACGTAGATTTTCTAAAACAAAATATGATGGGACCAAATTCAATGATAGTTCTAGAAGAATTAACACGTGACAATCCATTAAAACAAGGCATGCGCATTTTGGATTTAGGCTGTGGAAAAGGACTAACCTCTATTTTTTTAGCAAAAGAATATAATCTACAAGTTTTTGCAGTAGATTTATGGGTGCCTGCCACAGAAAACTTAAATCGTTTTAAACAAATGAATGTTAATAATTTAATTATTCCATTGCATGCGGATGCTTTAAACTTACCTTTTGCTGAAGGATATTTTGATGCTGTTATTAGTGTTGATTCTTATCACTATTTTGGTAATAATGATAGTTATTTTGATAAGAAACTTAGGCCGCTGCTAAAGAAAGATGCTTGGGTAGCAATTGCTTTTCCAGGTATGCAATATGAAGTACATGATTCTATTCCTGAAGAAATGAAATCTTTCTGGGATGAAGAATCATTGTCAAAGTGGCATTCAATAGAATGGTGGAAACCAAAATTTGAAAATTCACTCTGTAAGTTCACTATAAAAGAAATGGAATGTTTTGATAAAGCTTGGAATGATTGGCTTTCAACTAATAACCCCTATGCAGTTGAAGACCGAGGAATGATTAACACTGATAATGGCAGATACATGAACTTTATATCCGTAACTGGTAATGCTATTTAATATATTAATTTAAAAATTCTATAATTTATTTATCCTTAATATAATAGAACCACTTCCTTATTAAAAAGTAAGCAGCTCTATCATATTTGCAAAATGTTACTATGCTAAAAATTATTTATAATAATTATATTTAGCCCAATCTTTCTTAGATTTGTAATAATATTTTGTATACACATTCCATGGTTCACGTATTTTATAATCACATATGTCCCATGAACAATATATATTTTTGTATGCTGAGCCTTCTGCTATATAATTTGTGTATTTCCTAACTGCCTTTGATGCCTGTCTTTTAGACCACTTCTTAGTATTACTTCCATAAGTATTTTGAAGTATAGGCGTTCTTTTGTAGGATCTGCTCATCTATATCACCTCCCGTTAGTAAAACGGGATTAAAATATAGATTCCTTCTCTTATTAATTTAAGTATCATCTTGTCTCCTCTTACTATTTTAAAACATTTAATTTGTATTTGAATATATAAGATAAGAAGTGCAGGATAAACACTGCACTTTTTGGAAATTTATTTACATTTAAATTATATCATAAAGTTCTATTATGAATGTTACATCCTCTTTACATCTATGATGTTTGTTTAATCCTGTTCTTCTAAACTTACAGATTTGACATTTTCGTCATCTTTTTCTTTTACTTCTAATTTAACTTTTTTAGTTGTTTTATTTCCATGGCTATCTGTAGCACTATAAATAATTTCAAATTCGCCTGTTTGATTCTCAACGTAATTTGTTGTATATTTGATTTTAGAACTCAAATCTCCGTCTTCAGAGTCTGATATTGTAACTTTAGATAATATATCTTCAAAATTTATTATATCTCCTATAAAAAAGGATACATCTTCAGCATTTATTACTGGACTTTGTCCTATAAAATTTGAAATATCAGTGTTTATATCTTCTTCTTTTACAGCCTCATCTTCTGTCAAGCTTTCTTCTTCTTTCACAGCCTCATCTTCTATCAAACTTTCTTCTTCTTTTACAGCCTCATCTTCTGTCAAGCTTTCTTCTTCTTTTACAGCCTCATCTTCTGTCAAGCTTTCTTCTTCTTTTATATCCTCTTCTTCTGTCAAGCTTTCTTCTTCTTTCACAGCCTCATCTTCTGTCAAGCTCTCTTCTTCTTTCACAGCCTCTTCTTCTGTCAAGCTTTCTTCTTCTTTCACAGCCTCATCTTCTGTCAAGCTCTCTTCTTCTTTCACAGCCTCTTCTTCTGTCAAGCTTTCTTCTTCTTTCACAGCCTCTTCTTCTGTAAAGCTTTCTTCTTCTTTCACAGCCTCTTCTTCAAAAGTATCTATATCATTAACATTTTCATCTGTCATAAGGAATTTAGTGTCTGCCCAGTTTGCATGATCACTTGCATTACCGTTTCCACCGTCTTCTACAACTAATTTAATGTTATTTACACCTTGAACATTAATTTCAATTAACTCAAAAGGTGTATTTCTATTCATAACTTCAGATGTATATGCTAATTTATCATCTAAAAATACTTTAAATATAACAGACCCTCTATGGTCAGCCGTTCTATTAACACCTATATAACTTGTAAAATATTTAAAATCTTTTCCTTCTAAATCATATATCACTTCTGAATGAGCATGAGTTCCTATTCCTTTTTTGTATGAAACTTCTTTTGTCCCATCCCACAGTCTAAGCGTATTACCTTTAATTGATTTATCTTTTTGTACTTTTTTCCATTGTGTAGTTGCTTTTATCCAATCCAAATCACTAGCATAAATAAACTTATCTTCTACTTCTAATATTTCTAATTTGACTTTTTTAGTTGTTTGATTTCCTTGGCTATCTATAACAGCATACACTATTTCAAATTCACCTGTTTTATCTTCTACATAATTTGTTGTATATGTTATTTTTAAGCTTATATCACCATCTTCTTCATCTGTTGCTGTAACTTTAGATAATATGTCATCAAAGTTTATATCGTCACCTTTATAAAAACTCAAATCTTCAGCATATATAACAGGATTCTCTCCTATAAATTTAACAAGATCTGAAATAGCTGTTTTTATATTTTCTGCTGCTTTGTCAATTTCACTTTGCTCTACTTCTTCATTAGATAAAAGTGATTTTGCTACAGTTATTTTTTCTTGAAGGTTGTCCCATGTTTCTTTTTCATAGTCATCTGCTCTTAAATCTTCTACTTCTTTTATAACTTCTTGAAGTTTAATAGTATCTACATTCACTATATTTTCATCTGCCATAAGGAATTTGGCATCTGCCCATATTGCTGTATCATTTCCCTTGCCGTTACCACCTTCTGTAACAACTAATTTTAATTGTTTCGCTCCAGCAATATTTACTTTAATAAACTCAGCTGCTGTATCTCTTTTCATAACACCAGTTTCTGCTTTAAGTTTTCCATCTACATAAACTTTAAATTCTACAGATGTTCTATAATTGCCTTCTCTTGCTCCACCTACATAGCTTGTAAAGTATCCATAGTCTTTACCTTCTAAATTATAGATAGTTTCAGAATGAGAATGAGTTCCAATACCTTTTTCATAAGTTACTTCTTTACTTCCATCCCACAGAATAAGTTTCTTACTATTAACTGTTAAATCTTTTTTAGTTCTTCCCCATCCTGATTTTGCAGATACCCAATTAGTATCTGACACATATATACTACTATTTACTACTATTAATTTCACTGTCTTTTCTGTTTCATATCCTTCGCTATCTTTTACACTATACACAATATCAAAGTTTCCTGTGCTTCCCTTTTTATAGTTTGTAGTATAAGTAACTTTTGAAGTTAAATCTCCATCTTCAACATCTGTAGCTTTTACGTTTCTTAAAATATCATTAAAGTTTATCTCATCGTCTTTTTCATAAGCTATATTAGTTGCTTCTATTAAAGGCGCTGAATCTTTAGATACGAATTTAGCATCTGCCCATATAGAATAGTCATTTCTTTTTTTACCATTTGAATCTACTATAAGCTTTACTTCTTTTGCTCCTTTAATATTAACATCTACATATTTATAAGGAGTTTTTCCTGCCATAACACCTGAATTATATTTTAAAGTTCCATCTACATAAACTTTAAATATTACACTTCCATTAGTATTATATGCATTCTGATTCAAACCAATATAACTTTCAAAGTTTGTATATCCTTTATTTTTTATATCATATACTACTTGTGAGGGTGCATGAGCTCCTATTCCTTTTTCAAAAGTATCTTTTCCGTACATTGAATATAAAACAATTGACCTTCCATTGATATTAGTATCTTTTGAAACTTTACCCCAGCCAACTTTTGCACTTTTATATGAAATATCACTTAAGTAAGTTAAATCACTAACTACTTCTACTTCTTTTGTAATAATTTTTTCTTCTTCACCATTTAAAATTCTATAACTAACTGAATACATTCCTTTTTGGTTTACATCTACAGTATTTTCTACAACTTCAATATTACTACTAATATCTTTTCCTTCTGAATCTTTTACTGTAATATGATTCATTGGGTCAAACTCTTTATAAAGAGAAATAGTAATTTTAGATGTAAAGCTTAATTTTTTACTTTCTCCTGGAGGAGTTACACCATCTCCAGAAGTTCTTACTAATACATCTACATCACTTAAAAATTTAACCGGATTACTTTCTGAATATTTTATCCAAGTTTTACCATCGTCTTTACTGTATTCCATAGAAGAATTTATTCCTTCTATAATATTTTTATTATCATTAGCCTTAACTTCCAAAGCTTGTGGTTTATCATTAATTTGAATATTAGTTATACCTGCGTTACCCTTGACTCTAATTTTTATACCATTTTGAGAATTAATTCTATTTATTTCATATGTATATAAAGTAGTATTACTTCTAGAAACTGATTTCCAAGTTTCCCCTCCATCTATGCTATATTCCATAGACTTATTACTTCCCATTAATTTTCTTGCATTTTCTCCAACAAAGCTAAAGCTTACTTCTGGAAAGACTACATTTTGAGCATACTTAAGAGTCCAAACTTGATTATCACTATGAACAAGTTTACTAATATTAATTGCAGAACGGTTACTATTTGCTGTTATAGCAAGCCTAGTTGCTGCATTAATTATTTCATATTCATCATTGCCTAAGTTTACAATTTCCCACTTTTGAATATCGCTTTCTGTATAAGTAGTTTGAGATAAAGCAGCCCCATCATCACTACTTAAATCTTTAGGAGCTAATACTTTGGAACTATTTCTCATAACAATCTTATACTGATTTCCAGAAATATTTACTAAATTTACAATTTGATTTGAAGTACCTGTCGCTCTGTATTGTTTAATTTCAGCATTATCTTCTTTACTTCCATATTTTACGTCAATACTTCTACCAGTAGCTTTACTTATAAATTTATACGTAACTCTTTCATCAAATTTTATTGTTTCTTCTGCTATATATTTTAATAATTTATATTCACTAGCAAAAGTTGTCCCTGTAGCTTTATACCTTACATATAAATCAACGTTTCCTCTTAATCCTACGTTAAACTTACCATTGTAAGCAGTCCAAGTTCCACCATTATCTGTACTAAATTCCATAGTATCATCTAAACCTGAGATTGTATTTTTACTATCATCTCCTTCTACATTAGGAATCTCTTCACAAGTAGTAAAACTTATTTCAGTAGTTTCAGTTGTGTTTTTGAATCTTACTTTAATAATACTTTCTGGATTTATATTTATAAAATCTTCTTCTGGTAAAGTCATATTAATTTTTGTTACATTTTTCCATGTTTCACCGTTATCTATGCTGTACTCCATATTAGTATTTGACCCTATAAGTATACCTTGATTTGAATTATCAAAATTAAAACTTACATTAGGAGTTAAATTTTCATTTTTATAAAGTCTTAATTCAGCAATACATATATAATTTCTTTTAGCTTGTAAACCTTCAAGTTTTATATATTTTATATTTTTAGAACTAAATTCAGATGTTTTGACTTTGTTATCGCCTGACCAATTACCTTTTGAAACAAGTGTAAAATTTTCACCATCAGAGCTTGTATAAATATTATATTCAATAATACGGCCAGTAGAATACCCATCCTGTTTTGGAACATATTCAAGTTTGTAAATATCACTTGGCTCTTTAAGTTCTAATGTAACAGAATGTGGTAGTTTCTGTCCCGACCTCTTGTCAGTATAAAAACATGAATTAATATTTCCATCATACATGCTTTCTATAGACAAGCTTTTTCCATCTTTTGGAGCATTGGCTGTAATACTTTCAATATCTGATGGAAGAATAATCTCAGGATTAACTTTACTTGTAAAGTTAAATGTTCTTATTTCACTTGCTACAGTTTTTTCTACACTAAAGATTTTAAACATAATCTTCAAATCTCCTGTTAAGTCCGGAAGACTATCTTCATCTTTATATTTAGTCCAAGTTTTCCCCTCATCAATACTGTAAGCAACATTCTCACTTAATCCAAAAATTTTATTTATATCATCATTTACATGAATTTTTGGGAAAGAAGGTCCCGGTTCTATGTAAATAGAAACATGTCCATCTGTTCCTTTGATTCTTAATTTGATGTCATCTTCTGCAGTAATTGATTCTATTTCTTCTGGAGTAAGTTTCATATTTTCTTCTGTTATAGGCTTCCACGTTTTGCCGCCATCAAGACTATATTCAGTATCAGTTTTACTTCCTACTAATACACCAGCTTTTTCACCATTAAAATTAAAATCAGCTAAACTTAATCCATCACCGGCCATTGAGAATCTCATTATTCTAGCTGCTTGTCCTTGTTTATAATTTATATCTCTAGCATTCATTATTATTGAGTCTAGTTTTATTAAAAGGTCTTGTTGTTCTTCTCTTGATATTTCTTCTTTTAATACTAAGTTTTTCATTGATTTAAACATATCATATACAGGTCTTGGGTGCTCATTAAGTTTATTCATCAAAGAATTAAGTAATTCTACTCTTTCTTCTATTGATATTGGCGCCTCTTTAAGCGGTCTGTATACTCTAAGTTCTGAAGCAGTAGCATATCCTCCATGGCCTTTTAAAGCTTCAAGTTTTATATACTTTGCATTCCTTTGTTTAAATTCTATAGTTTTTGTACTAGAATTATCTGACCATTTACCATGAGAAACTAATTCATATTTTTCTCCATCTACACTTGTATAAAAATTATACTCAGTTATTATGCCATTTCTTCCTTTAGTTCTTGGTAAATATTGAAATTTACTAATTTCATACTCTTTGTCAAATGAAAGAGTTATTGATTGAGGAAGACTAGGTCTATTTCTACCACGTTTTGTATGCCATATAGTACTTTTATTACCATCAAGAACTTTACTAGCATCTTCTTTTGATGAATTTGAGCTTGTAGCTTTTGCTGTCATTTTATCTGAAGGTATTCTTGTATTTTCAACACCGTCACTCCAAGCTTTTTTCATTGCATTTATAGAATCTTTCCAAATGTCTAAGTTGCATTTGTTGACTTCTACAGCAACCTTTCTAACTGCTTGAGCTTTATTATAATCTGTAAGTGCATTAGCAATCCATTTAAGTTGATGAGATCTATGAAGAGATTCTTCATCTTCTCTTGATTCTTCATAAGCAAACCAATATGCTGGTCTTTTATTAGACACATCTGGATAATTTGTATATGGTATATATGTGCGTTTGCCAACTACTGATCTTCCCCAACCAGCCATATTATTACCAATTTCCCATTTGCCTTCTGTTGTAGGCAGATGATAAAGAAATGCTGCATGTTTAGGTTGTCCAATATTAAATGCTGGAATACCAAAAGCATTATTTGTAATACTACCAAGCTTTGATAAAGTACCACAGACCCCTCCTATTTCATGTACTTCTTTAATCGTTGCATCAGGTCCAAAGAACTTATCACCACTAGTTCCAAACACTCTATATGGATTCCCATTTTCGTCTTTACGTGTACTATATATACTATATCGTGCAAATTTTACAGATACTTTTTGCTTTTCTTCATTATATCTATCCTTATGAATTACATCTCTTATGTAGTCTAAATCCCAGTTACTACAAGGGGCTTTTATTGTATTTCTAAGTTCCCATATAGTTCTTGTTTTCATGCTTGTAGGAAATATCCCCTCAGCTTCACGAACTTTATAATACTCATATCTTTCATATGGAGTTACTAAAGTTCTGCTTGTATACCACTTAGGCACACCATTACCAAATTTCATGGCAGCTGCAATAGCTAATCTTAGCTCATATCCTGTATGAGAATCAGAGTCTTTAGTGAAAATTTCAAACCATACATTAAAAGCTTTTGAATACTCAGTATCTGGCTCTCCACCTTCTAAAAAAAGGTTCATAGCTTCTGTACTATTTAAAACCCAATTAATAAAATTTTTCTTCTCTTTTGTACTTGCATATTCTGCAATTGTTGAAACTCCCGCTTTTCTAATGAACTCTCTTTGAGCTATAGCCTTTTCAAAATTTTTATCTTTTAAATAGTTATTTAACTCATCTTTTTCTGTATTATTACCGATTTTTTCATTGATAAACGTTGTCAACTTGTCAAAAAAATCAGAATACTCTACTTCTTCAGTAAGTATTGGCTGACTTATTGAAGTTGAACTTGCTTCTACATTGTTGAATGTATTCACTGGTAAAAGTGAAATAATCATGCTCACAAATACTAGTATAATTATTTTTTTGCATTTTTTAGTCATAATTCTACCTCCCATTTTACACACCTATGTTTTTTCTCTCCACACTATTATTTTTAAAAGTAATTATCTATTAATGCAATTAACTCCCTCCTTTCTTATAAATTTCATTATACACCCTTTTTTTGATTTTTTATAAAAACACCTTATTTTGTAGGTTTTTGTCCTTTTTTAGAATTTATTTTAGAATTTAATGTTAAATATGCAATATTTTATTTATATCTATTCTATCTTTAAAAACAAAAAAAGCTGAAATTTATTTCTTTTCAGCTTTTTTAATGTTCATAATTTAATAATTGAAGAATTAATATTAATTCATTTATTATTATAAAAATAATTATAAGGGTCAGACTTGACAAGTTAACTTAATGACTCTTTTGTCCATTCTTCCAAAATCTCAGGTGGCCACCCTTTTCTCGGTTCTTCATTAAAATAGAACCTGAAATTACATACATCATCACCGTTTCCAATAGTCTTTGTTCGATGCAGAGATATACCAATAGTACCGAACATTGGATAATCACCTAAACATAAATAGGGAATGTACTTTTCAGCGTTTTGTTGCTTGAACAGTGTACATATACCGCATTTAGTAACATCAATGCCAAATGCGAACGCATCTTCTTTTGATTCAATCAAAGTTCTAGACCACCCTCCTTCATATTCACTGAATGCATTTTCCTGATATCTCTGTTTAATTCGTTTCATACCGAATTTTGAACGGATAAGCTTTCCTAATAGCTTGCTAATGAATTTTGGTTGTGAACTAAAAGATGCTTCAAATAGCTCATAAATAAAAGAACCTATTTCTCTCTCATCTATATTGTAAAGTTCTATAGCCTTAATAAAAGCTAGCATAATAGCACTTCCTGTTAGATTTTTTGTACCACTGTTCTTTTTACCACCAATATAAGGTAGTTGCAGTAAAAGCTCTTCAAAATTACGACGACTTTGTATGAATATCTGCTGTATTTGATCATTGGTGAAACGTTCGCTTAATAATGGTTCTGACAATTTTTTAATTTTCTCATAGTCTCGCATAAAACTTTTTCTGTTATTTATATAGTACTCGCCTACTTCATACTTTTTCATTAAAATAATTCCTCCTATTCTACTACCACCATTTTACTTTTTAATATTAATCATTGATTAATATTGTATATAAGTTGATAACGTTTGTCAATAGTAAGGTAGTCTTTTAATTTTGGTAGTTAACAGTATAGTTAATTGTAGAATACTATCCTCAATCGTTTTATTTATGTATTACTTATTTTTTTTTTAATTCATAAAATCAATTATTTATTATAATAATATTAGTATAACTAAGATAAGTGAGGTTTTTTATAAATGATAAATATATTTTCTAAATGGTTTAAAAAAGATAATAACAAAGAAAGACCAATAATTGTCTTCAAAGTAAAAAAGAACAACTTAAACTATGTTATTGAAATAAGTAATAATGGAAATGCAGATGCCATAGTAAATAAAATTAAATGCAGCTATAATAAATTACCTTTTACTATGAGACCTAAAATTGAAGCAACTATAAATCTTATAATACACTCAAAAGAAAAAATCACTCTAGATATGCCTTCTATGTTCGGTACAAACTTTATAGAAGCTCTACTGAATTTTGACTTTCAATATGCTATGCCTAAGTTAATTATGTACTACACAGATAATTATAAACATAAGTACACTGCTGAATACTATTTTGTAGGAAAGGAAGAATTATAGATACTTATATTCATAAAATTTATATCTCTTTAATTTGTCAATTTGTCAAGCCTGACCCCCTTATCAACTGTCAAGCTTGACTCCCTTATCAATTATCCCACAATTCCGTCACGAACATAAATCATCCTATTTCCATACTGTGCCGCTTCTTTTGAATGTGTAACCATCAAAATAGTCTTATTCTTTTCATAATTAATTTCTTTCAAGATGGAAAGAATACTTGTCCCGGTTTTGCTATCTAGATTTCCTGTAGGTTCATCAGCAAAGATAATAGATGGATTGTTAATGAGAGCACGTGCAATCGCTACACGCTGCTGTTGACCTCCCGATAATTCGTGCGGTTTATGATTACATTTGTTTGTAAGATTTACAATCTCTAATAATTCTTTGAGTTGTTTCTTATAATTACCTATTTTTTTACCATCAAGTAAAACAGGTAAAAGAATATTTTCTTCAACATTGAGATTGGGAATTAAATTGTAAAACTGAAATATAAATCCGATATCTTTCCTACGCATAATACTTCTCTTGGTATCATCAAATTGTGATATATCTCTTCCATTCATCAAAACATTTCCACTAGTAGGATTGTCCAGTCCCCCTAAAACATATAACAATGTACTTTTGCCGGAACCAGAAGATCCCATAACAACGCTAAACTCACCGGGCATAATACCAATAGATACATTTCGTAAAACATGATTGACCACATTGCCAATCATATAATCCTTTATTATGTTTTTTGCTTCAATCGCATATTTATTCATAATAACCTCCATTAGTCAAATTTTAATTCTTCAACAAGTTTCATATTTTTGTTTTTTATAATAGGTACAACAGACCCAATCAACGTAATGCAAATACCTAATGCACCAGCTATTAAGAAAGTACTTAATTTAAGTTCGGGTCTTATGGATATTCTTGGTCCTGCTACAAGAAAAATAGTTCTTATTTCTAACCATGACACAATCATAGCTATTAAAGCTCCAATTAATCCTACAGATAATGATTCAATTATTGTCATAATAATATTCTGTGAATCACTCATGCCTATAGATTTATACATTGCTATAGTACGTCGCTTTTGAATATGGTTAATCAAAAGATTATTGATAATCCCTACAGTAGCCAATATCAATATAAACCATGTCAAATTTCTCATAGGCTGAAAAAAAGCATTTATGGTTCCAAGTGCATCATTGTTAAACTCCTCAACCGTTCTGCTCCAATGGTTTTTATTGCCGAATAAATCTCGTATCTGTACCATTACAGCATCAGGTTTGCATGATGTATATGCTACAATGCCATAGTTGTGTACACCAAAATCCTCTGTCGCACAATAAGATGGAATAATAGCTTCTTTATTAGTAAAGCGGATTTTATAACTACCTAGCACAAAATATTGATAGCTTTTACTTCCCAACGAAAGTAAGACAGTATCACCTACTTTAATATTCAGTCGTTTCATACAATCACTAGACATCAATATATTTCGTCCATCTTTAAATACTTCTTCAATCTGTTTACGGTCACGTTCATTCTCGTAAGTCATAGCAAACATATCAGCATATTCAGCAATATCCTCCGTACACTCCACACAGGTTAACTTAGAACCGTCAAGAGAAATCTGATTATTTAAAACATGAACAGGCAAAATCTCATCAACACCATCCAACTGACTAATTTTTTTTACAAATTGGTGGGTCATGGGTGCTTGTGTAAATCCATCTAATTTTGCTCCTTTGAAAACATCTCCTATATATACCTGTATAAAATTTCCTACTGTGGCAATAGCAATAATAGCTGATATACTTATAAACAATAAGGTTATATTCTGATTAATATTTTTATTGCCCCGCATGTTACGTGCCGCCAGACGTCCTTCGTTGCCAAGTGTAGCACCATATATTCGTTCCAATATTGAAGATATCCCAGATACAAATATTGGAATTAGAATGATAGTTGCTACCAAAAGTCCTGTAATTGAAAGTCCACCGCTAAGAAATAAAACCTTTTCTGCCATACATTGACCGATACATGGGAGAATAATAGAAAGTACAAACACTACAACTCCCATCATAATCAATTTTCTTCTGGACACAGTTTTTTCTTCCACTGTTCCCAATATGATATCCTTAACAGGCAATTTACTTGCACGTTTTATTGGAAGTATAGCACTTAACACAGATACAAAAATTGTTACAGCACACGGAATAATTATATTTATTGGTGAAATAATCATTGGAATATCCACACCTTGAGATAAAGTATTGCTAATTCCATTAAGCAGCAACTGTAAAATAGTAGGACCAATAAGGATACCAAGCAACGAACCCAATCCACCATAAACAAAACTCTCTAGCATTAAAATATTTTTAACAGTTCTTTTTGTAGCTCCAATACTTCTAAATGTACCAAGTACAGGCAGGCGTTCCAATGTAATTACCTTATAGCTGCTAAATATTATAAATACACTCATAGTTAAGGAAAAGAAACTAATTAAGAAAAATGGCAAGGACTTTTCTCGTGCGCTAGCTTCCACCTGTGTTTCATTAACAATACGGCTTACAGTATATTGTTCTGGTAGTTTTTCATTTAACTCTGCTTGTAGGTCGGATGTTTCTAGACCTTGTGCTGGTTCAATAAGTAATCTATTATACCCATCACCTGAACCAAGTATTGCCGATAGAGTTTCAAGAGGTACAAGAGCATTGGTTCCTCGAGTGTGGCGAAGAAAAATTGTGTCATAAGCTGCTATTGGACCAACTACAAATTCATATTCCTTACCATTAATCCATATAACAAAAGGGTCACTTTCCTCTATATCAAACTTTGAGGTAAAGCGTTCCGGTAATATTATTATATTACCAGTAAAATTAGTAATTTCACCTCCATTAACCAGGCGGGGTTTATTGATTTTTGAAAGCTCAGTGAGGTCAGCGGCTATCATATCAAAATTTTCATAATATCCATCTTTTTTATACAATGCGCCAGTCTCAACTATTCCTACAACATGACGGATAGAAGAAAACCTTGATATAACATCTGTGGTAATCAAGTTTTTTGTATCTTGTATATTCGATTTAAGTGAAATGGATAATTCTGCATTTCCGGCCATTCCTCGAGACATTTTTTTCTGAGCTTCTGAATAACTCTCACCAATAGATAACGATACAAACAGAAGTGTAGTTGAAAGAATAATAGACAACAACATAACCGCAGTTCGCATTTTTCTGTCCTTAATATTGTTTATAATATATTTCAAAACAATTTTCATTAGTTTACCTCTCTTTCTATTCAAATCCTTGCAATAAAGCATTCTCAATAGCTTTTTTCACTGTATCACAAGTTAGTGTTGCACCTGCTATTGTGTCAACTTCTAATGATTGTTCTGCTACTATAGTGTCAGCTATCTGTGTAGCAGAATCCATATAAGATTTTTTATGTTCTAAAACTTCAATATCGACAATTTGGTTGTCACAAACTTCAATACTTACAACAGCCATGAGAATTTTGTTTTGGCAAATCCCTATATATTCTCCATCCGATACCAATTTAAAATCAATCTTACCTATCTCAAGTGGTGTTGGTCTTAAAATCGTGGCAAACACAGCAAAAACAACAAAGCTTGATACAATAGCTGTTATTATTACAGCAAAAACAGTTTTTTTCTTCACCTGTTCACCTCCTAACAAATAAAAAGCTGTAAATCTATACTAAATAGTATAAATCTACAGCCTTAAGCTTACTTTCAATTAATCTTAATTTAACCTTAATATGAATGAGATAGATAAATGATTATCCTTGTACCCTCACCGTAAATACTATGAGCCTCAATTGTTCCACCGTGTAACTCAACAATTTGTTTGACAATTCCCATTCCCAAACCAGTACCCTCGGTTTTTGTTTCTGTGTTAGTGCCACGATAATAACGGGTAAACAAATTCTTTTGTTCTTCTAGAGTAAGTCCCTTTCCATTATCTTGGATGCAAATAGAAATTCTATCTTTTAATGCAAGTGATACAGATATCTCTGTTTCAGGTGAATTGTGTATTATAGCATTAATAATAATATTTATAATAGCACGACGAAATAAAGATATGTCCAATTGTACATAAATCTCATTGCTATCATTTACATAGTTTATTTTACGATCTGCATATTCAGGTGTATTCAACAGATCAATAATAATTTCCTTTAACTGTCGTGTAATATTGACCTTATCCATACGGAGAGGAGCAATGCCATTTTCCATTTGATATATTAATTTTAAGTCATTGATTAACGACTCTGTATAATTTATGTTTTTTAGAATTGCGTTGCCATACTTGCGAATATCATCAGTACTAATTTGATATTGTGTGTCGGTAAGTAGCTCTGCATACCCTTTAATAGGTGATAGAGGTGTTTTTAAATCATGAGTAATACCCTCTATCCATTCTTTACGCAGACGCTCATCATTATCTCTTAGCTCATCACTAGCTTGTATTTCATTATCTAATTGATTTAACCTCGCATAAATCTCTTCAAATACACCTCCATGCTTTATGTGAAGATAGGTACGTGAAGCTATTTCTGCCACTGATTTTGTTATTTTCCCCATCTGTCTAGTAATCCATACTCCATAGGCTAAGCCTAATAGCATAATAAAAACAAATGCTCCAAATAAAATAATAACTACAATTGATTTACCGCTTGTAAAGTGTTCACCATTTAAATACATAGTAACTTTTGATATATTAACAGGAAATCCAATTAAGTATCTACATTCTGTTTCATCTTTCAAATAGATTCCAACAAATACAGTTTCAGTTTTATTTATGTATTTCCCACCTGCAATATCTAATAGTTCAAAAGCATTATAATCTGTTTTTATATCTGTACGAGTATTATATTCTAATATTTCACTTCCGTTTTCATCAAGTAGCTGAAACCATAAACCATATTGCTCTAATTGTTCAATTCCACTATTTTTTATCTGTGGTATATCATTAACAAAAGTTATTTCTGTTGAAAAATGTTCTGTAAATGTCTTTGGCCAAGCACTTGTCGATATCTCACCATTTGGTTTTTGTATATTAACTATATATAAAAAAAATACAATACATAATATACCTAAGACAAATAGTGTTAGAAAAAGAACAATATAAATATGCATTGCAAATTTTTTGCCGGCTGACTTCCTAATATTCATTATCTTTCACCAACTTGTACCCTAATCCCTTTATGGTTACAAGTAAACGTGGATTGGAAGGCTCATCTTCTATCTTTTCTCGTAAATGACGAATATGCACCATCATTGTATTATCACTACCAAAACTATCTTCTCCCCATACCTGTTCATACAATCGTTCTTTGCTGATGATCTTATTTGGATTTTCAGCTAAATATAAAAGCAATTTATATTCACGAGCAGTAAGACCAATTTCTTTTTGATGTTTATACACACAGTTGGCTTCTATGTCTACAAGTAAAGAACCAATACTAATTTGACTTTTTTTATTCTGATGCCCAGCATGCATATACTCTAATCGTCGAAGTTGTGCTTTTATACGATAAACTACCTCACGGGGACTAAATGGCTTTGTGATATAATCGTCTCCACCTATGGCAAGTCCAAGTATTTTATCAAGTTCATCATTTTTTGAAGATAAAAATAATATAGGACAATGGGAAAATTGACGTATTTGCTTACATACCTCAAACCCATCAATGTCTGGCATCATAATATCTAATATAATTATATCAGGATTATACTCACGACTTATATTAATAGCTTCTTTTCCATTGTATGCTTTCTTTATATCTTGAAACCCTTCCCTTCGCAATACATCATCAAGCAAAGAAGTAATGCTTTTCTCATCATCAACAAGCAATATTTTATTTATCATTATTAACTACTCCTTCATCTATTTTGTGTCTTCAACGTTTTTATCAAGCTATGCTATAATTAATTTCATTGATATATTGTCAAAAAAAATCAAAAACTCCCCTTGCATAATTTATGCACACAATAAATATTATACCACTTTTTAGTATACTATAGAAATACTTATTAAGCTCGACTTTTTCTGACTCATAGAATGACACTTGACATTAAAAAAGTTTTAGGATAATATATAACAATAGTTATATAACAGATGTTATTTTAAAAAAAGAGGTAATGATATGGCACCTAAAACTAAGTTTAATAAAGAAAATATCATAGAAGCTGCATTTGAAATTGCAAAAGATAAAGGTTTGTCTGCTATTACAGCACGAAGTGTAGCAAAAAGCTTAAATAGTTCTGTTGCTCCAATATATGTTAACTTTGAAACAATTGAAAATTTAATTGAGGCAGTAATTCAACGAGTTTTTACTCTTTCAAACGAACTGATGGCAAAACAAAAAGGATTAAATATTTTTGATAATATAGGAAATGCAAGCTTAGAATTTGCAAAGAATTATCCGGTTTTTTTTCGCGAATTAATGATGAAACCAAATAAATACATGGAATCTTATGAAATAGTAGAAAAAACAATACTTAAAGCAATGGCTGAAGACGAATCGATGCATAATTGGACAGTTGATGAAAGACAAAGACTACTATTTAAAATGAGAGCTTTACAAACAGGACTATCAACAATGGTTGCAAATGGACATATACCATCTTGGCTCAATGAAGAAGAAGTTGAAGAGCTATTTATGGAAACTGGTAAAGAGCTTTTGCTTATTCAAAAAATAAAACGGGGAGAAAACAAACAATGAAAAAAATAATTATAATTGGAGGAGGAATTGCTGGGTTAAGTGCTGGTATCTTTGCCCAGAAAAATGGCTTTGATAGCACTATAGTGGAAAAGCACCATACATTAGGTGGCGAGTGTACAGGCTGGGATCGACAAGGTTACCATATAGATGGTTGTATCCACTGGCTTGTGGGAACAAAAAAAGGAACCCCAATTTATAATATGTGGACCACTGTTGGTGCTCTAGATGGGGTTGAGATACACCACCCTGAAAGTTTTATGGCTGTTGAGCATGTCGGCATAACCGTTAATTTTTATCGGCAACTTAACCAACTTAAGTCAAGTTGGCTAGAAATATCACCAGAAGATATAGAACAAATAGAAGAATTTTGCAGTGATATTAAGCAGCTACATTCATTTTCAATACCATCTGGAAAACCTATCAACATGATGAATATATTTGAAAAAATAAAATACATTTTCTCAATGAAAAATGTAAGCCCAATCATGCATAAATACGGAAAAATTAGCGTGAAGGAATTGTCCATGAAATTCAAACATCCAGCATTGAGAAAAGCAATTGCTTCCTTTATGCCAGAAGGAGATTACAGTGCAATATCTGTTATTTTTCCTCTGGGTACTTTTACTAGTGGGCAGTCATCTATTCCAAAAGGAGGTTCTAAGGCATTAGCTAAACGCATGGTAATGCGATACATATCTTTAGGCGGAACAGTGGAAACTTCCTGTGAAGTAGTAGAAGCTAATATTAAAGGAAATAAATTAAAAGGTATTAAATGTAAAAGCGGAAAATCTTTTGAAGCAGATTACTTTATTGCTGCTTGCGATGCCAAAGTTTTATATGAAAAACTTCTTAAAGGACGTTACCCTGATCAGGAATTTGAAAAGAGGTATAATAATCCAGATATATATCCTTTGGCATCAAACATATATATAGGAATAGGCTATGATGGTGAAATGCATGATATACCTCGGACACTTAAGTTTCCTGTAAAATCGGTAGATATTATTCAAAACCAAAAGCCAATAGAATATTTACAAATGACTCACTATGGTTACGAGCCCAGTTTTGCTCCAAAGGGGCATAGTGTAATTACCTTTGCCATTAATCAATTTAAATCTGAATTAGATATGTGGGAAGTTTTAATCAAAGATAAAGAAGCTTATGCTAAGGAAAAAGAGCGGATTGGAGAAGAAGTAATTAATGCAATGGAAATTCGGTTTCCATATATGAAAGGAAAACTAAAACTACTGGATGTAGCTACACCACAAACCTATGCACGTTATTGTAACTCCTACTGTGGAGCCTTTATGGGTTTTTGGCCTACCATTTCAGGAAAGTCATTGGTTCACACGGGTTACATAAAAGGTCTTAACAATATAGTCTTAAGTGGGCAGTGGTTACAGCCACCAGGAGGTCTTCCTACATCACTGATTACTGGTAAAGACACAATCATGAGACTTTGTAAGAAAATAAAACAGCCATTTATTAGTGTTTAAAGTTGTTCTAAAACATCATTTCTTCTTGTCATTATCAGCACCTCATTATGACTTGAAAAATTGATAAATCTACTTAATTTATTAATTTTTCAAGCCTTATTCTTTTTTTCTTACATTATTGATTTAACAAAATCCCAAGTTTTTATTATAAGTTCTAACTGCCCAAAATGTGAAGTTTTATATCTCCAAAATACAAAATATTATCTTTGTATACAAGTACAATTTCAATGACTTCATCTGAAATATTCGTTCCCTCTATTAAATGTACTGGAAAATCTAAATATATCATATTATCTTTTAGCTTAACTTCGGACTTATATGTATTAACAACAGGCAAACCACTACCGTAAGTCTTGCAGAGAGCATACTTTGTATCATTCTCGGTATAAAAATATATCCCATATCCACAATTCCACCCACATTCGAATGTACTCCACTCTTTATTTTCAATAGTACTCCATATTTCCTTTTGTGTTAAGTCAATAGTTTTTTCTGATAAACATACAATATCACTTGTATTTTTCACTTTGAAAACAATATTGTCGCTTGCATTTATACTACTACTAAAAATATTAAGATCTACACCTAAATTATTAGAATAACCTATTATCTCACAAACAACTTCGTTGTCTTTTACAAATACTAAATGCGGCATACCTTCACTTACTGTTTCTCCTACATTAGCTTTAAAACCAATAGTCTCTTGTACTTCTTCTTTAGATGTATATTTATCAAATGAGTATACTATATCCCATTCAAAAGGTGTAATATCATTTAAAGTAATCTCAGTTTCATTTTTTAATGCTTTTATATTGTTTATAAAGGCTTTTTCATTCTCATCTTGTTGTGATGTACATGATACCAACATCAGAATACAAATTAATAATATTATTATTTTTTTCATCACAAAACTCCTTCTATTCTACTTTATATTATAGCTTATACTCATCAAAACTTACTACTGATATGGCTATAAATAATACATACTATAAATATTATACCAAGTTATGAAACTAATAGGAAACTAATATTAACTTTAATATCAAATCTCCTTGATTTTGTCAACTTGTCAAGCCTGACACCTGTTTTAACTATTTTTTTTGTTTTGAATAATATATTATGTGAAGTTTTATCTAAAAGGAATTTTCAGTAGAGTTATAGCAATATGCATTATATAAATAATAGCTAAATAAAAATAGCTGTAGCTTCTGTATAGGAGGTTAATTGTGAAAAGACTAAATCCAGATAAATTATATGTTGAATTAAGACATGGTGTTACAAATACAGAACCAGTAATAGGGCGTAAGTATACACTAACACACTCAGATATAACTGGAGACCTTTTTCTTACCGTAGGTCGGCAGTTTGCCTATGATAAAATTAATGCAATGAGAGATGAAGTACTTGCAGAATGGAGAACATATAACGGTTATCCATTTTTGTATGTATATGTTTATGTAGACGGTCAGTTTGGACCAGGCATATCGGCTATACGTAATAATATTTTTAGACGTGAATTACCACTAGCGTTAGAAGCCATCAGATATGGTGATGATAGTTTATTTGTTGAACATCCTAACTTGGACAATGCACCGATTTATATACATTTTGACTCAACAAATCCTAACTACAACCGATTTGAGTACTGGGGTAATCTTAAAGATTATAAATAAGATTTATTTATGAAGTATAGATCTAATTAGCATAAATTTAAGAGTCCCTAGAAGTAAATAGAAAATTCTACTCTTAAATACAATACTCTTTTGTTCTTCTAGGGGCAGTTATGTTTTAAATATTTTTATATCATCTATGATTATTAGAACGCTTCGTAAATAAATTCTCCATGTCCAGAAAAAAACATACATATTAATAATACTAGTATAGCATACATCACTATCTGTACAAAAGTTCTTATTACTGACTTAACCATTCGTCAATCACCCCCATAAATTTATTTCTACCTGTCGCATAATTCAAATGTCCTAAATCATGAAAACTTTCTCTAGAAAAATTGTTTGACAAGTTTAAAACTTCAATACCTGCTTGTTCTAGAATTTGATTGACTTGTTCTTCCACTTCCAACACATTTACTGGTTTATCTACATAAGGATTCCAAGGCATCCAAACACATCTGAGCCTTACTCCTCTCTGATTACAATAATCAATAATGTACTTTAGTGCCACCATATTCTCTTGATATTCTGATGTGGATATTGACCAATATTTTTTGCCATGTATTTCAATTTTTTCATTTAACTCTTTGTCACTTAAAACACCATAATAGTAGTATTTATTTAAATCCGTGTATTTAACTGTTACAAACGATTCTCTCACTAAAACATTTTTAATACCTTCTGTAATAAAACTGTGTAAGCGGTCTCTATGAAAATACAAATATGGTTCCCAAGGCTTTTTGTGCCAGATATATGAAGGGTTTGTATCAAAAGTATCAAGAAAAGTCAAATAATTAATTCCCAGCACTAACTCGTCTGTAATCTGAACAAATTCGCCCTCTAAAATCTCTAAAAGATCTTTTATAGTTGCATAATCCATCCCCATATTTACATATCCACTAATACTTTTTTCCTCAGCATATGCCGCTATTACTGTTGAATTTCCAAAGAAAACTTTATCATAAATTCTTTCTATTTCTTCCTTATTGTCCTGATGAGACAACCAGGTTTTTTCAAAATCATTTTTATAGAAAACTTCTAAAGAAGCGACTGGATCAAACATACTAAATAATTTGTCTATAACTACTAAAATTATAAAAAGACCAATGATAAATATTATTGATAATTTATTATTTTTTTTTATTTTCATTTTGTTCACCCATTTTATCCACCGTTTTTTTGTACCGTACAAACATATATAATATATGCCTAAAAAATTAATAACCCTTTTATTACTTTAAAAATTTCTGCCGGCTCTGACAACGTAAAAATCAGAGTATTTATAGCAAAGAGTAAATTAGTAATAAAACATCTACTATAAAAATATACTTTATTTACTTTTTTACGATTAACAGTCGTCAATTTAAAAATATTTTCAAAAAAAAGTATCATACCAAGATAAAATCCTGAGATAATAAAATTAAAGTTAAAACCATGCCATAATGCCATAAGTGACATAGTAAGAAACGCAAGCAAACCGCTTTTAAACTTATTTAATTTCTTCTTAGCAACAATAATATAAATATGTTCTCGTATATAATCACTCAACGTCACGTGCCAATTTCGCCAGAACTGTGTCATAGAAGCAGAGCGTAATGGATGCTTAAAGTTTTCCGGAACCCTTATTGCTGCTATGTTTCCAAAGGCTATAGCAATATCGCTGTATCCTGAAAAGTCCAACCACAAAATTAAATAACTTAGTAAAATAATCCCCCAACTTACATACCAGCAAGATTCCACAGAAAGCAACTGCTGAAATATAAGCATGCATATTTCAGCCATTACTAGCTTTTTAAATAGACCTCGAATTAGCCTTTTAATACTTTGAGCTATTAACACACCATCAATATGCAGGGGGTATTTTAAACTTTTTTTAAAATCCTGAAAACGGTGAATAGGTCCTGATGTAAATACTGGTAAAAATAAAATATAATTAATATATACCAATAGTTTTATCTTTAATTCCCCATAGTAAATTACAAAATAAGTGTCTATGACCTTTAACATACAATACGAAATACCTATTATTATTAAAAAATTTATGTTTTCAATGCCTAAAGCTGGCATGCGATTTAAAAAAAACGGTATGCATGCTATTACACAACATATAAAAAATAATGTTTTACGAAAAATTTTTGCTTTATATAGTAACACTCCTAAAAGATAAGTAATCACTATATATACCATATAAAAAATTGCCAGTTTACTATCTATATAATATATTACACCTACTTCCACAAAAGGCATGATATACTTTATTGGCAAATTAAGCTGAAATGTTTGATTTAATATTCTCATAAATCCTATCAAAATAACTGCTGCCGAAATTAAAAATAATGTGTTAGCATCTAAAAACCACATGCTTTATTTTCACCCCAATTTCTTCTTCTAAAGCTTCTTATTAAAAATTTGGTACTGTGGCCAATACCCCATTTTATCCCAAAATTTAAGTCCTTTTTCATTTTTGTTTAAAACTTCACATTCTATAAGATATGCTCCCGAATTTTTACTCCAATGCTCCGCCACATCAAGAAGTGCACTTGCTCTCCCCCCACCGCGGAACTCAGGAGAAATATAGATTTCACTAACATGTCCAATAATATTACAGCCGTCACCCTCTATCCTGCGTCCCATGCGATGAAGTTCTACTGTCAAAAATCCACTAATTATTCTACTTTTATCAACTTTACCTTGTAACAAAAAGGCTTCTTCCTCAAGCAATAAGACAACTCTATTTCGTGCTTTAAGTTGAAGCTTTAACACCTCTTCTAAATTATCTTTATTTAATTCATAAGGTAATCCAAAATTACTTAGGTATTCATACATATCACAGTAAATTTTTTGTAAGACACCAATATCCTCTGAATCAGCTATTCTTACTCTGTAACCATTGCTGCTCTCCATTTTCAACCCTCCTGTTCTACTACTATCTAAAGTTTACTTTCAATAACTGCTGCAATTTCATTAATGGTATTCATATCGTTCATTAAGATATCTTTTTGGCTAATTTCTATTCCAAATGTTTCCTCAGCAAAAATTATAATTTCTGTAGCACCCAAAGAGTCAACAAATCCTAAATCAAACAGGTGAGCATCCATACTATAATCTGGATCATCTCCTATTTCAAACTTAGTCTTTACAAATTCATATAGTATTTCTTTAACATTCATCTTATTATCCTCCATTATGTTTTTTAGTTTTTATATCAATTATTTTATTTTCTAAAAATAAGTTTTTCTAAGACCCACTCTATCTATTTTGCCATTTGCAGTATGAGGAAATTGTTTTATAGTAACTAGTCTCTGGGGAAGCATATACCTAGGTACATACTTTAACAAAGCCATATTAACCTTTCTAAGCATAAGTTCTTCTTTAGTCTGTAGAAAAAGAGTTATTTCTCCCTTTGTTTCATTAAAGAGAGAACAAGCATTTTCCACACCCTCTAGACACATAGCAGCTTTTTCAATCTCTCCTAGCTCGATTCGATTGCCCTTAAACTTTATCTGACTGTCCAACCTTCCCTGTATTATAATCAATCCATCCTTATCCTCGAACGCCAAATCTCCTGTTCTGTAAATGATTTCTCTATAATTAGAATTTAATGGATTTTGAATAAAGGCACTATCTGTAATATTCTTTTTGCCCCAATATCCCAGTGCCACTCCTGAACCAATTATGCAAAGTTCACCCGATTCCCCTTGTTTAGCACATTGATTATCTTCAGTAAGAATAATCGCTCTCATATTTCTGCAAGCACATCCTATAGGCAGAGGCTCTGAATCTTCAAACTCTCGGTCTACCACATAATATGTGCATACATCTGTTATCTCCGTAGGTCCATAAAGATTAGCATACTTAGCATCAGGATGTTCCCGACGCCATATATTTAATTGAGTATTTGGCATAACTTCACCACAAAAGGCAATATTTTCAAGCTTAGGCATTGGATATTTTTTCAGAACTCCTGAGTTAGCTACATTTATCATAACCGTAGGTACCCAAAAAATTGAAGTTATTTCATGCTCCTCCAAAAACTCTGGTAATTTTATAGGGAACATTAAAAGACTATCAGGTATAAGTACTGCTCTACCACCGCAGAGCAGACAACCATATATATCAAACACTGAATTATCAAAATAAAGGGGTGCTTGATTTCCCATCACCGTGTCTTCGTCGAAACCAAAAGTCTCCACTAACCATAAGGCGTAATCTATTACACCTCTGTGTGATACTGTTACTCCCTTGGGTTCTCCTGTTGAACCAGATGTATACATAATATAGATTGGATCCGTATCAATAACTCCATCTACTACCTTATTTACTGCATTATCATCTATCTCTCCTGAGGATATATCTGAAAAAACATATGACTTAGCCCCAAAAATTTCTACCTGAAAAAGATTCTTATAATGTATAGAATCTGTTATAACTGCTGATGGTTTAAGATTATTCAATATTTTTTGTAGTCGTGCAGCAGGCATATTAGTATCAATAGGTACATATGGACTACCGCTGTATAATACACCCATAAAAGCAGTTAAAGCATCAACACTTTTGGACATATAAACTAGTACTGGAGCGTTTTTTCTATCCTTATTTTTTTCTCGTATAAGTCTGGTAGCAATAATCCGAGCTAATTTACGAAGTTCCACAAATTCTATAGTTTTATCACTGTCTTCATACAATATCTTGTTACCGTATTTTCCCACACCTAAATCTAGCAGTCTCACTACTGAATTCAGTTCATTCATTTTGTTCTCCTTTTTTGTATCTATTTTTTATTTTACAGGGTGAATATCTAGTGCTTCACCTTTACCATATTTAGTAAAAATTGTACCTCCATTTTCAGATTTTGTCACAGTCCATCCCTGTGAAGAAGTTGTAGCTGGGCCCGCTGTTTCTGCCTGCATCATACCTCCATCTAAAAATTCCAGAGTAACATTATTTCTCCTATAATTAATGTCTGCCGGAATATTAACACGTACAATCTGCAATTCCGGATACTTTTCCACCATAGACAACTGCCCCATTTTTTTGCAAGTTGCCCCAAGATAATATACATTTTTACGTTTATCCAATACCTTTGACTTTACAGTGTATTTTGCTTCTTCTGCCATTTTCTCACCTAAAACAACCTTAACACCAACAGCCTGTTGATAGTTGGAATCATAAAGTATACCCTCTTTGCTCAGAGTTTTTGTTTCAATATTAATAGTATTATTTTCTTTATTCATATAAACTAAAAAATCCGTATTATATGAAGCTGCAGCCATCTTAGCAAACTGTTTCTCAGTTATAAAATTGTAGTTGTTCTTTCTTGTAAAATCAGCAACTATCCATACGATTCTTTCTGCTTCCTTTTTATCACTATAAGAAAATTCACAATGATAATATATACTTAATGGCAAGCCATATTTTACAGAAATATCTGTAGCCTTATAATAATCATATAGAAATAAAGAGGCGTTAAAAATAACTCGATCCTTTAGTTTATTTTTTTGCCCATACATAAAAGGAATTGAAAGTGCTGTTTCAGCACTGTTATCAGGAGTAGCATCACTTTTTGCAGGTTCAAAACCTGAACACCAGCAGAGTCCTGCATCAAAACCATTATCTAAAGTTTGTGTATATCCGTTTTTACTTAAATGCCAAGTATGCATGTTAAAGCCTATATTTGTTGTATCCAAACCATAACTCTTCATAGTATTCAAATGTTCTTGAATTTCTTTTTTTTCATAAGCGTTTGATGCATAATACTTAGTATATAAATGCATGTCTACAGAATAGTAGTTTTCTTGCATATGTTTAAGTTGAGCTTGAAGTTCTTTCTTATAAGGAAAATACTTGGAATCCAAAGGATATGCAAGTCCATTTTCAATAGAACCGACTATCAAATCTTCCCTTCCATCGCCATTTAAATCAAAGAAAACTGGAACACAATTGTTTCCAAACTTTAGATAATTATTTCCCTTGTAGTTATCTTCTGGACCTGTAAAATAGCCTTCAAAGACAAATCTATCACCATTTCTAAGGAAACGTGCAATATATCCATCTACTGTACCTATAACCAAATCCATCTCTTTATCATTATTAAAATCAACAAGAGCAGGAGCACACCAACTACCTTTTATTTCATCCATTCCAGAAATATAAAGATTTTTAGTTGGTACAAATGTCAATGTTTTATTTGTTTTTTGTCCGAAATAAAATTTTACATTGCTGCTGTTACCTCCTACTACCAAATCAGGTATACCATCTTCATTTATATACCCAATTTGAGGGAAACATTGTCCGTCAAATGGTTTGTCCAAGATCTTCTCAGGATTATCAAAGCACCAATTTCCAAGTCCTCTAAAACAATAAACTTCGCCACTTGCACTACCGGAAATAATATCTTCAATATTGTCTCCGTCTATATCCAAAAGTACAGGTGCTGAACCTTCTCCTACTGAAAGTTTATTACCATCTCTGTTCTTAAGTATTACCTTTTTTTCTGTCTCATAATTTTCTCCAAAACCAAGCCCAGCAAAATAGTAAAAATAACCATCATCAGCACCACAGATTAAATCTACATATCCACTATTTGGATTCTTAAATACACACGGATATGCTCTTTTACAAAACTCGGGTCTGTCTTTAAAGTAGCTTCCTGCATTTTCTACCTTTCCTAATTGAAACCACTCATTTCCAGATGCTATATGTATTCCTGAAGAATAAGCATTTTCACGTTCGTCCATAGCATAAGTATAATTTTTATCGTTTCCATCACTATTGTCTGCCAATAGATAAGTTACCGTCTCATATCGAGTAAACCAATAATAAGTGTTCCTTATTATTGAAAAAGAAGGAATTTCTAAAAACTTTTTGCAAAGTTCCGACATAATCACTGCTGAATTTTCCCGTATACCAGACTGTTCCTCATAATGCAACTGCCACATGATTGAAGGACGCCCATAGCATCCAAAAGTTCTTTCTACAGAAAATCCATATTTGTCCTTTGATATAAAAGCTGCAAATGCACTTCTTATCATTTGATTGCAAGCTGCTGTAGTGTTTGAAAAATACTTCTGTCCTTCCTTTTTGGGTTGCATATCTAAACTGTTAATATTAAATTCATTGGGTAAAACTGGATTTGTAAAATATACATATCCTTCACCTACCTGATTTATGGTATAAAGTGCAGTTTCATTTAAAACTACTAAAGGTTTAGCTGTTCCTCCTTTAATACCATAACCATAATCTTTAGCCGCTAACTCCTTTTTATCCTTATACTTGTTATAAAGAGATGTAAAATCTTCCACCAATTCCTGAAGTGGCTTTAAATCTTCAGTAACTTCCGGAAACTTAAATTCTCCTTGAATACCTTCTAGCTTTATAAATTCTCCTGCACCTATAAAATCTGTATTAAAAAAGTTCCAGAATTCATTTGATAGAAATACACTACCGCCATTTCGTACAAATTCTTCAATATCCTGTGCTAATTTTTTTGATTGAGCGTATTTCATTATACTTGAGTCAGGGTATAGAATATCAAATTCCTTCAAATATTCATATAACTTTTTATCCTTTTCTCCGTTTTCGTCAAACCCTCTGTAATCTGCCACATCAATAAGTTCTACCTTTAAATTTACTACTAAAGATTGTTCTAAATGAGAATAAGCCGCTGGAATATCAGTACATTCACTGTTGTAAACAACCGCACTTTTTAACTCAATTCCTTCTTCTTCAGTATTACTAAAATATTTTGTTGCAAATACTAAACTTGTAATAGCTGCCATAAGCAACATAATTGTCAAAACTACTTTTTTTATCATTTAAAAAATCACCTCTGCCATACTGTAGCATGGCAGAAGTGTTTTTTATTTCATCAATTGACCTTTTATGAAGGTCATATCATTTCCAATAATTCCGCTGCTTCTTCTAAGTCTAATTCCAACAAGATGTTACGAATATAATCACGAATACTTACTATTTCATTTTCTGAACACGAATAATTATTCAACATATACTCTTCTACAATTTGCTTACAATGCTCAATGATAAAACTATCATCTTTCAATACCGAGAGTAATTGCATTGCATTAGACAATGGAATTTCCGGATGAAGTAAAGAAACCTTTTGAAGTGCATAAATAAGAACACATTCAATTCTGTTACGTGCACATAGTGATTCCATGCCTGCAAGTTCTAACAACAGATTTATTTCATCTGTCATCATATCTAAATGAAGACCTAAAGCAATTAGCTTTTCACGACGAGGTGGCTTGCCTGAACCTATTTCTGAGATAACCTTTTCAAATCGTGCTGGAATACCTTTTTCAATACAGATACTATGAACACTTGCCGCACCTTCATAGCTTTTATTAGCGACTATAAAACCTCGTAAATATTCATTAAGTTTGGAATATGTAGGTGTAAACAGTTTTAAATTTGATTTAACAAATTCTAAAAATAGCTGCTCTGTATTAATTACTGATATTTTATTATGTAATACTTGAGTCTCTATCTTATCATATCTAATGCTCCATTTATCGCCGCAATAAATATTGTAAAGATATTCTGCATCTTTATATGTAAATCCACCTTTATCCAACAACCAGACACATACAGCATCAAATAAATTCTTAACATGTAACCTATGATATCCACCATATCTAGTGAGCATATAATTTACCATTTTGCTGTTCATACCAAATCCAAATCCTAATTTTATATATGTATTTCTACTTCGGGGTGCTCCTCCTTGTCGACACCATTTTTTTATAGTATTTTTGCTAATACCACTTTGAAGTGCCAAACTATAATATGACATACCATTTTGTTCTATTTGATAATTAATATATTTTTGCCAATTTAAATAATATTCATCATAATCATGGAGTAGTTTCTGTATATCATTTTCATCTTCACAACGCTCTGCATTTTTATGAATTACAACTGTTGATATTTCACTGTTCATTTTAATTGTCATCCCACTCACATATATAACCTGAAGACCTTACAGAATATAAATTTTCTGAAAGTTTTTTATCTTTAACAGAAGTCCATTTCCAGCCCTCTTGGTCATCATATATATATTCACCAGACCCTGTAGAATATAAAGCTTCTGAAAGTTTTTCATCTTTAACAGAAGTCCATTTCCAACCCTCTTGGTCATCATAACACAATATTAAGAAAAGGCCGCCGTTTAAGTGTATATCTCCGTCATATTTACTTAAAAAATTAAATTTTTCTCTTGTTATCCATTCAAAACTATAACCTGTGTATAAATTAGTTGCTCCCAACCATACAGCTTCCATATGATTATCAATGAGTATTCTATGTATTTCTACTTCCTCATCTAGTGAGTTAATCGTTATAAGATGCCCTCCTCTTTCTTCACATGCTTTACGAGCCTCACTCCATGAAACATCTGATTTAATTAGCTCATACTTAGAGTATTTATAATTAAATTTAACATTATCATGATTTTGAAATAAATTAAAATAATCGCTAAAACCTAATAATAAAAATATAATGCTCCCCAGTAACAAACCTATCATCAAAGGTATAGCACTAAATATGAAAGCTTTTCTTTTATGTTTCTTTTTTATATATATATCTGATATTGAAGCTGAAAATTCATCAGCACTTTGATACCGTTTAATTGGATTATGGTGACAAGCTTTTAAAATGCACTTAATTAATTTTTTATTTCCTTTTGATAATTTAGGTATACGGACTCCTTCTATTCTTCTGATAACCGCATTATGCCTTTCTTCAAAATTGGATTTCTCACTTGTCATAGGAAGATGATTTCCATTCATTAACTGATACAAAACCATTCCAAGGGAATATAAATCTGCTCTGGCATCATATGCATTTCCCAATGCCACCTCTGGAGCCATGTATACAGTAGTTCCTACAATAGTCATCAATTCATTTGATAAAGATGACTTACGCGTAACTCCGAAATCTCCTAATTGATAGACTCCTGAAGCTGTTCTGTAGATATTTCCCGGCTTTACATCTCTGTGAAGGTAGCCTAATTTATGTGCATAGGATAATGCATTGCAAATATCTATGCCAATCTTTATAATTTCGTCTTCATCAAATACTATTTCCTCACGTATTAAGTCCTGTAGGCATTGAAGCTTATCCATACGTATCAAAACATCGTATCCTACTATATTGTCATTATCATCATATACCTTAAAAGTAATATCATCCTTTATTGAAACCATATTGCTGCATTCTGATAGCTTTTCCATAATATTTATTTCACGTAATGCTTCTGACAATTTATTTTTATTATCTTCAGCTACTGGCACAAATACCAGCTTTACCACAGTATTAAGTTCTCTACTATTTCGTTGCCTATAAAGTGTATATACACAAGTATTGGAAGTAGCATATATACGTTCACCAATTATCCACTGTCCCCACAATGGTTCATAGCTACTTAATCTTTCCTCTAGTTTCATTTTTATTTCTCTCCTTTAATTACAATATAAGGCCATACCCTGCCATCTATATTATCACTGTTGTAAACAACCGTACACTTTGACTCAATTTTTTTTTAAAAAAATCACCTCTGCCATAATGTAGCATAGCAAAGGTGATTTTTATTTCATCAATTGACCCTTTATGAAGATCATATCATTACCAATAATTCTGTTGCTTCTTCCATTGAAACCATATTGCCGCATTCTGACATTAATTATACTGTTATACAAAGATAACTACTTGATAAATAATATCAAGTAGTTATTTTATTTAAAAGATTTTCATCGACAGGTCTAGTAAAAAATATAATTCTAATTTCCATAAAATCTAAATTAGAAATCAAATATTGCCAAAGAACATTTTTAAAGTATTAACACCTGCTGTCAATAAAGCGATTACACCAGCAAGCATAACCCATAAAGTCCATTTACTTGATTCATTTTGCTTTTTAGAAATTAGTAAACCAATTAGACTAACGATAATTAATATTATCGCAAGAATATAACCTATAATAATGCCAATTTTCATATTAAACCTCCATTTTATTTATTAAATGAATTGTAGAAATAATAAACATAATGCCTATATTGAACAAAACTATAACGCCAATAAAAGTGTATATATTTGGACTAAGTCCGACTAGTACATTGCCCAATATAACAGAAAGTATAATTGCTGTAACAATTGTTGATGAAACCGATTTATTTATAAAACCAATCCTCAAAGATATAAATCCTATTGCAATTATAGCTAAAACATAGGAGATAATTCTTATGATTTGAAATTCTATTATCTGGGTAGTAATGTTTCCATTTAATATTGGCTTTATCTTTTCAGTTAAAAAGAATAAGCTATTTGGAATTAAAGTAGATAGTAAAAAACCTACAGTGATAAAATTAACTATCAAAAGAATTTTAGCAAAAAATATTTTTGTTCTTGATACGGGATATGAAAATAATAACAATGCTCTTTGTTGGCTATAGTCTTCAATAACAAATTTTGAAAATAATACTACAGAAAACACAGAAAAAATAATGAAAGTAATTCCTGTATGTATTTTTAGAAGATTTTCATAATTCTGAAATTGAAGGTCATTTTCAACCTTTGCAATAGTTGCAATCATGTATATAAAACCAGTCATAACAATTGTAATAATAGCTAAAGCAATATAATATGGTGTTAGTTTGTTGCGTTTGAGTTCTAATTTAATCAGATTGTGCATCGATTATATCCCTCCTCCTGTTATATCAAAATAATAATCTTCTAGTCCACCTGCATATTTCTTTTTAATATCAATTATATTTGTTTGTTTTTCCACAATACCATTTGCTAAAACTCCAATGGTATCCGCAATGTATTCTATCTCGTTTAAGGTATGGCTTGATAAAAGAATTGTTTTTTCATGTTCCTCACAAAGATTTTTAAACAACACTCTCATATCTCTAATTCCTTGCGGGTCAAGGCCATTTATAGGTTCGTCCAAAATTAAAATCTGCGGATTATGTATAATAGCTCTTGCAATAGCTAATCTTGCTCTCATACCTATGGAAAACTTCGAAACAGGACGTTTATCAATACTATCAAGTCCAACTATATCAAGAGTCTTCTTTAAGTCAGCTTGAGCACCCATATAGGCAAGATGGATTTTTAAATTTTCTTCTGCACTTAAATGTTCATAGAAAATGGGAGTTTCAATCAATATTCCAACATTTTTTAAAATTTTGTTACGATGTGTGCTAACATCCAATCCTAAAATATGGATAGTACCTGCATCTTTTCGAAGTAGACCAGTCATCATTTTAAATACTGTAGTTTTTCCTGCTCCATTTGAACCTAAGAATCCATATATCTCATTTTTTTTTACTGACAAATTACATCCTTTAATAACTTTTAAGCTTCCAAAGTTTTTTTTAAGTCCTTTCACTTCTATTACATTACTCATAAATCTCTCCTACTCAAAAATTTTGTCCACTAAATTATCTACCATAAAATCAAAGACTTCAAAATGGTTATAACACATAGAATCTTTTACTGAAATCATAGAAAGTAAAGCTGTAATTACAGAAATAACTTTATCTTTGTTAATAGCAAATTTTAAATATGGTTTATTAAAGAAAATTTGCCCGGATTTTTGACTATATTCAGCTATTGCTGTTAATTGCTCTTTTGATAATCTATTTGTAAATGCTATGAAGTCAACACTTTTTGTATTGCAAATAAAGCTGTTTTTGCAATACTCACGATAAATTGTCTTCAATACCTCTGCAAAACCATATTTATTAGGGGACTTGTCCAAAATCTCGTTTGCGAGGGCATATAGATTATCTTGAACTAAGCATAATGTTTCACAAAAGAGTGCTTCTTTAGAAGTAAAAAATAAGTAAAATGCACCTTTTGAAATTCCAGATCTAGCACACAATTCATCAATATTAGTTTTTTTATATCCATATTTTGACCACCCCTTGGCACATTCTTCTAGTAACTTCACTCGTATGTTTTTTTTCTCTTGTTCAGTAAAACTTCTTGCCATGACATCACCTTCCTGCTATGACTATAATTATTTTTTTAGTCATACATATTATAAAAAATTAATTTTAGTTTGTCAATAGAAGAAACAAAGAAAAAAGGTTTAGGCTCAAATAACTATAGATTATTGATTATAATTGTTAATTTTTTTATCAAATAAAGTGCTATAATAATATAGGTTTTGTAATAGATTGTCTAAAAAATTAGGTAAATTCTAGTTAAAAAACACTTAGATAGGAGAAAAGGAAATATGAAGTTATTACTTGTTGAAGATGATTTGGAAATCAATGAAATGTTAGAGAACTTTTTAATAAGCGAAGCATATGAGGTTGTTACTGCGTTAGATGGAGAAGAAGCCTGCTTAAAATTTAAACAGGATAGCTTTGATTTAGTATTATTAGATTTAATGATTCCGAAAATAAATGGAATGAAGGTAATGAAAAGTATACGGTCAATAAGTGTTGTTCCAATTATTATTATTTCTGCTAAAGATACAGATTCTGACAAGACATTAGGGTTAGGTTTAGGTGCTGATGATTATATTACAAAACCATTTTCAGTAACAGAAGTTCTTGCTAGAATTAAATCCAATATTAGGAGAACAACAATTTATACTCCTAGTGTTACAAAGAAATCCAACGAGCTAAAAATAAAAGGACTAGTAATGAATTTAGATACTTTCTCTGTAACGAAAAATAGCCAACCCATTGAATTAACCGCAAAAGAATTTGAAATCTTAAAATTATTATTACAAAATCCAAAAAAAGTCTATACTAAAGCACAAATTTACTCTTTGGTTTGGAATGATGCTTATATGGGAGATGAAAATGCTGTCAATGTTCATATAAGCAGATTGAGAACTAAGATTGAAGATGATCCCAAAAATCCTCAAATAATCATTACGGTTTGGGGAATCGGATACAAATTAGGAGATCAACATGAATGATAGTATATTAATTTTGAGTCTACTTGTTTGCATTATTTTATTACTGACATTGCTTGTTTATCTTGTAGTCTCACAAAAAAGAACTCTACATAGTATTAAGCAAATTTGTAATAAATTATCACAAATATTGGAAGACAATACTGATGAGAAAATTTTGATGTTTACAGACAATAAAATCCTTATTGAACTTATAACTCAGGTTAACAATTTACTAAATAACAGGCAGCGTATGAATGCAGAATATAGAAAAAGCGAGCTTGCTTCAAAAAGAATGCTTTCAAACATATCACATGATATTAAAACACCTTTGACTGTTATTCTGGGTTATCTAGAAATTATGATATTAAATTCAGACAGCAACAATATCTTTATTCTGAAGAAGGTTGAAAATAAAGCAAAACAAGTAATGAAACTAATAAATAAATTTTTTAATTTAGCTAAAATAGAAGCAGGTGATATTGATTTCACGATTTCCAGTATCAATATCAATGAACTTTGTAGAGAAAATATTGTTGACTTTTATGAAATCTTAACAGAAAAAGAATTTCAGGTAAATGTGTCTATTCCTGAAAACAAAATCTTTGTTTATGGTAATGTGGATGTCCTAAACCGTATTTTTGTTAATTTGCTTTCAAATGCAATTCGTTATGGACAAGATGGTAAATATATTGGTATTACACTCCGTATAGATGAGTCTTTCGCATTTATTGATGTTATTGACCAAGGCAAAGGCATTGAGAAATCTTTGGCTTGTAATGTTTTTGACCGCTTATATACATTAGAGGATTCAAGAAATCGTCAGCTCGGTGGCAATGGTCTTGGACTTGCTATAGCGAAAAGTTTAGCTAATAAACTCGGTGGAGATATTTTATTGGAAAGTATTCCTCATGTAAAAACAGTTTTTACTATAAAACTTCGTAGAATGAAATATTAGAAAAAGTGTAGCATAACTCAATGATTTTTTCAATACGAAAGAAATTCGTAAGATTTATTCAAGAGTTTTGAAAAAAATATTCGATAGAATAGACTTAAAAGAAAGGAGTTGAAAACAATGCAGAACATATTACAGACACACAAGCTTACAAAAGTGATTAGTGGTAAAGAAATTGTTGCTAATTTAGATATCCATGTAAAAAAAGGTGATATTTATGGATTGCTAGGTCCAAATGGAGCAGGCAAAACTACCGTGATGAAAATGATTACCAACTTGTGGAAATCTACTTCTGGCGTAATTAGGTTATTTGGAGAAAGACTTACTCCCACTTCTTATGAGGTTTTGAAACGAATAGGAAGTATTATTGAATTTCCTGTATTTTATGATAGGTTGTCAGGTAAACAAAATTTAGAGTTACATTGTGAATACATGGGGTATTATAGCAAAGGAAGTGTTTCGAATGCACTAGAGCTTGTGGAGCTAAGTGGTACTAGAGATAAGCCAGTGCAAAGCTATTCACTCGGCATGAAACAACGTCTTGGAATTGCCAGAGCTATTTTAACAAAGCCCGAATTTTTGGTTTTAGATGAGCCTACCAATGGTCTAGACCCTGCCGGATTAAAGAAGACTCGTGATTTGTTAAAAATGCTTTGTAATGAATACGGTATTACAATTATGATTTCCAGTCATCTTTTAGATGAGATTCAAAGTTTAGCTACTACCATAGGAGTCATTAACCAAGGTAAATTAATAAAAGAAATATCCATGAAAGAAATTACAGAAATGAATCTTGCTTATGTGGAGTTAATATCTCCGAATATAAAACGTGCTTCTTATATATTGACTGAAAAATTGAATATTCATAATATTAAGATTTTAGAGGATAACATCATTCGTATTTATGATAATCGGGTTTCATCACAGCAACTTTCTAAAATATTGGTAAGAAATGATGTGGCGATTGATTCTCTCCGTAAGCAATCGGAATCTCTTGAGGATTATTTTTTAAAGATAACAGAGGGGGAAAAATAGATGTTGAAGTTAATTAAATTGGAATGGAAAAAGAATAATATTGAAAAGTACATACGCAATGCGGTAATTTTAATAGTTCTTTTGAATGCTTTTTTATTTGCACAATGTTATCTTGGCATTGCAAATGATCCAGATACAGGAATACCTGATGCTGTTCCTGGAACTTTCAATATTTCTTCACAGGTAGAACTTTTGACTAATCTTTCATTCTTAGTGTTTACCTGCGTTATGCTGGCTTCTTTTATCATTAGTGCTTATAAAAATAAGACTATGCATTTAATGTTCTCTTATCCAATCAAAAGACAAAAAATAATAATATCTAAAATGCTGGCTGTATGGATTTTTAACTTTACTGCATTAACGGTAGCAAAATTATTGATTTATGGAATACTCTTTTATACTTCAAAATTTATGACTTCAGATTTTCCTATTGATTACAACATGGCAGACTTTGGATTTTATATTCAAATTATTTTAAAATCTGCTGTAACTGTAACAATTGGTTTTATTGCACTGTTTGTCGGAAGAGTTTTCAAATCGTCTAAAGCAACGATCGTTGCCTCATTCTTGTTGTTTTTCTTGATGAATGGTACGGTCGGAGATTTTACACTGGCTGATAATGCTATACTTCCTATTGTGTTAACGGTTGTATCGCTTTTCTGTGCATTCCTATCTGTATTCAATATAGAGAAAAATGATGTTATGTAATGTGATGGCATAAAGAATATTATTAATAATTTAAATATCATTCTTTTAAAATTTAAATACAAAAAATAAAGTATTGAAATAAGAGATGGTATTTATGAATTATGAAATTGTAACCTTAATAAAAAAGCAGTTGTTGTAAAGTCAATGATAACAACTAATTACTCTATATTAATAAGACCATATACCGACTATTCGAATATGGTCTTATTATTGATATTTACATATTTATTGTCAATGATTGAATATTAACCTCTTTCATCCACTTGAAAGTCTTTGTTGAAATTGTGCTCACTAATAATCTTTATAAGAAAAATATTTATTATAAGGGTAGCTATAAAAACCATATATACTCCTCTCAAACTTCCTGTAAGCTTGAGTGAAATTCCACTTAGTAGGAAATTCATAGATGTAATTAATCCTTGGAATCGGAAAAATAACGCTATTTGCTTTTTCAAATCCATATCTTCCAAACACTGCAGCAGGAAGAGATGTTGTAAAGTTTGCAACCTTCCAATTGCCATTCCTATCATAATTTTCTAAATGCTTTCACCACTTATATCATACTGTGGTATAGTTATTAGTTTGTTATTTGTTTCTTTTATAAAGGTAATATTCTCAAGATATCTTCCATTTTTCTTTTTATGATATATCTCAGCTTGAAAAAGAAGCTTACCAGTTGATATATCAATTATAACCAATTCATTGATTCGTTTTCCGTTAACTCCAAAAACTCCATAAAGTTTATCTTCATATTGTTTAATCATTCTACCTTCACAATAAGATGAAACAAAATCATATTCAGAACTTACCGAAATCTTCTTTCTGTCTTTAATATTAAAATCTGCATCAAAATACAAAAGAATAGGCTGATAAGACTCCCCCTCAGTACAAAGTGCTATAATTGTATCACCTAACTTAGCCAACTTCTCTATCTTAATAATATTATCTACAGATATTGATAATAACTTTGAATCATCAGTATTTATATTGTATTGATTTAAATACATTATATTATCCTTTATATAGGCTCCGTAAACCATATTATTATCAATTAAATCAGGTGACATAAAAGGTAATTCAATTGTCTTATACGTCATAGATTCAATATCAATATTGTATATAATCTTATCACCACATATTAAGTTACTATCAGTAGCATCTAGTATGTATAAGTCTTCTTCATGAATATCTAACACAACAGAAAGAAGCTTTAGCTTATCATCAATAAGAAAATATAAATCTTTGACTTCACCATTCTTACTTACAAAAACTTCATAACGCTCATTGCTGTAGTATTCATCAAGCTCCTTAGGATGTAGCTCATTAAAAATTCCTTGCTTTTTACCGAGTTTAACAAGCTTTTTGTAGGAATCCTCAGGATAAGTTAATCTTCCAAACCCTCCAACAGCAGGGCTTTGATCATATACAACCTTATCCTTCCAATAGAAGTTTTCCTCTACTGAAGACTTTCCAACACCTATTTGATAATACAATATTGCATTTAGCTCTGTGCTGGCTATATTGTCTAACTTTATTTCATATGAGATATCTTCAGATATTGTTAACTTACTTCTACTATCTTTATTACAGCTACATAAGAAAAATAATACTAATATAACTGATATTAATCTTTTCAATATATTCTCTCTCCTTACTTGTGTTCATTTTATATATTAAATTCTCTTACTCCAGTTATTTATTAAAATGTACTTTTGCTACTATATACAAGATTCTTCGATTCCGCTCTGCTTCACTCACAATGACTGATAGAGAGTCATTTTACTCTTTCATTTACAATCGACTAATTTGGAAAATTATATATTATCATTTATAAATTATAGCATTATTGATAACATATTCCAACAATATTCTTTTAGTAAATTATATAGCATATACCTTATCTACTAAATCTTCATAGAAAGATATTTCATGAGAAACTAGTAAAACTGCTCCATTAAAGTTTAATAGAGCCTCTTTTAAACTAATTTTAGTATCTTTATCTAAATGGTTAGTAGGTTCATCTAGAATTAAAATATTTGCTTTTCTCAAAGCCATAATACAAAGTTTAACTTTAGACTGTTCTCCTCCACTTAAAGTTTTAATAGGCTGTTCTAAATCTTCCGCTGCTATACCATATTTACTCAATTCTTTTCTTATATTTTCTATTTTCATATTTGGATAATTTGAACTTACTATTTCTAAAGCATTTAGATTTTGATTTTCCCAATTAAGATCTTGTTCGTAGTAGGAAACTTTAGTATCTTTTGAAAACACAATATCTCCTGAAATCGGACTTAATATTCCTACAATCGTTTTTAAAAGAGTTGACTTTCCTATTCCATTAAATCCAGTAATTGCAATTTTATCTCCACTATTTATATTTAGATTTAGTTTAGGTAGTAGAGAATAATCATATCCAACCTCAAGATCTAAAAGTTCAATTTTCTTAAAAGACAAATCTTCCCTAAATGTAATCACTGGTTTTTTCTTACTATCTGGTTTAGATAGTCTTTCTACTCTATCTAGTTGTTTTTGTCTACCTCTTGCCATTTTAGAGTTAACCCCTGCTTTGTTTTTTCTAATATAACTTTCAGTTTTCCTAATATATTCCTGTTGAGAATTATAACTTCTAATATAATTATTTCTATATTCTTCCTTAAGTTTTAGAAACTTTTCATAATTACCATAGTATTTATTTATTTTGAAAAATTCTATATCTAAAATACAATTAGTTATTTGATTTAAAAATTCTAAATCATGCGAAATAACTATAAATGCTCCCTTAAATTCTCTTAAATACTCACTTAACCAAAGGACATGTTCATAATCTAAAAAATTAGTAGGTTCGTCTAATAATAATACATTAAAGTCTTCTAATAATAGTCTAGCTAGAATAACTTTAGTCTGCTGACCTCCACTTAAATTTTCAAGTTTTGTATCAACTCCAAATGAATTAATTCCGAGTCCTAAAACTATTCTATCGATTTTACTTTCAATAGAATAAAAGTCTCTATATTCTAGTTCTTCTTGAATATCTCCTATTTTCTTCATTAAACTTTCACTATAATTTTTTGAAACATCTTCGTATAAATTATTTAACTTTTCTTCTAATTTAAATTCTTCTTTAAAGGATGTTTTTAAATATTCATAAACAGTAATATTACCTTCTGATTTCAAATATTGATCAATATATCCTATCTTAGTATTCTTCTGCCATAAAATACTTCCATCATCAGGTAGTTCTTTGTCCAATAGTATTTCTAATAAGGTAGATTTACCTGCCCCATTATCTCCTACAAGTCCCATATGTTCACCTTTGTATAATTTAAAACTTCCATCTTTAAATAATATCTTTTCTCCAAAAGACATAGATATATCTTTTACTTCTAATAAACTCATAAAATCACTCCTTAAAATAAAAAAAAGAGGCCTCAGCCTCTCAAAAATTGCAATAAAAAAAAGGCTCCTTTGAGCCTTTATCTATTTGTATTAAAAATTTATACGAAAAATTAGCATGGGTTTCCATACTATCATTCAAAAAATTATTAATTCCTAGATTTAGGCTCTGAATAATAGGTATATTCTACTTTATTAAGTATTCAGAGCCTTATTTATTAGTTATTTTTAATTCCAATGCTGTCATATTAAACACATCCTTATAAAGGATTATATTATAAGAAAATATTTAAGTCAATAAAGAAAAATTTATTTTTATATAGTTGAAAGTTAGGATTGTTGAAGTTGTTTTTACATTTTTCTAGCCTTGATAACAAAAGTTACAGGCATCATTTTTGCTTTTTTGGCAAAATTGCTGTCACTCGATTTAAGAATATCATCATCAGATTGTTCAATCATTTGCTCGATAACAAATCCTGCTCTAGCTAGAGCATTAACATAAGTTGATAGTTTGCGATCTGATAATGATAGTACTCCTCCATCAATAGTTACTGAATACCAAGATTCATCAAAATAATTTTTCTTGAATACAAGCATATCATTTTCAGGTGTAACACATTTGTGTATTGGATGAGACCAACTAAAGATAAACACACCATCTTTTTTAAGGTAAGAGGCAATCTTGCAAAAAGTACTTTCAAGATCGGTTGTCCATCCTATTCCATATACCGAATAAATAAAGTCAAAATAATCCTCTGGTATTTCACATTCCTCTTCCATAGGGGAACAAATCAATTTTGCTTGGATATCGAGTGCTGCCAAATGATGCTTTGCTTTTTCAATCTGTTCTATTGATATATCTATACCCCATAATTCAGATGCTTCACGTTCTGCTATATACTGCAAGGAATGACCAGTTCCACAGCCTATCTCTAGTACCTTTTTTCCTTTTACATCGCCAAAGAGTTGGCACTTTTCTTCTGAAACAAATGCGCCATAAAGTGGAAGTGCAGTTGTCCCTATTACGTCATTACCCTTTATACTCCAAAAAAGTTCGTTTATTTTATGAACATTAGTTTTATCCATATCAACCGAAACAGCGTAGCCAACCTCACGACCACCAATAATATTTGTCCTTTGATTAGAATCTTTCTCCACAGTAATTCCCTCCATTAAGACTAATTTGAAGTTTAGGCGTGGAAAGGAATTAAGCGTTATTCCCTTGTCTCGAGCAAAGGATGGCGCTATTCCATGCATATGGCTGAATGCTCTAGAAAATGCTGCTGGAGAATTATATCCATAACGTAGTGCAATGTCAATTATCTTATCTCCATTTTGTATATCTCTCGCTGCCACAGTTAATCGCCTTCGGCGAATATATTCAGATAATGGGATTTTAGTAAGAAATGAAAAAATCCGACGAAACTCCCATTCAGAGCAGTTCATATATTGCGCTGCTAAGTAATAATTGATCTTGTTAGAAAGATTGTTTTCAATATATTCCATAGCTTGATTCATACCATTCTGACAATCCATAACCTCACCTCCTGTTAGAATTATAGCAAAAAATTTTAAGAGATTCTTTGCAATTGGTGTATTCAAATGTAAAGAATATGTTTAATAAGGAAATAGTTCCTGGATTTTATTTACAATACGTTTTTGATTTTTAATAGGAGGAAGTGGAACCATTACTTTTCTTATAGTCTCCATTGACAAACTGGGCTGTGCAGTCCTTTTCACGAACTTAAATATTTCTCTTTGCCCACTATATGACATTAAATAAAATAACAGATAATCATTAATGTCTATATGAGTAACAACCTTAGCTAAATTGCCAGATGGTTTCTTCTAGTATTTTCAAATACTGAAACCTCTCCTATTCCTGTACCAATAAAAGTAATAAGTACGCATTTAGCAAGTTATCAGTCCCTTCCAATAAATCTAAACATAATGATATCTGTCAATTGATTTTCAATTTCACGATATCACCAATATTACATTGGAGGTATTTCATATTTTGTATAAGCTTCAACAGTTTATTACAGCTTATAACCATACACAGCACACCTACGAATATTTAAAATAAAGTTATTTACATTATAACACAATACTTAATAAAAAATAAAAAAACCCCATTACTTTGTAAGTTTACTTCTTATAGCTCCTTTAAAATCTATAAATATCTTAGATAACTTGACAGCAATAAAAACACCAGTTAAGTTACTTTTCTCAAAAATAATTTAGTTAATAACTATATAATTATATTAAAATGATTAATACAAAAAAGGCCCAGAAAACCCGGGTCTATTATAAACTATTCGCTTCTCTTTAAATCAATATCAATAAAAAAATACTTAAAGTCCTCTTCAAAGGTCAAATCTGATATTTTAAATTTAGTTCCATTGTAAGTCACTACATTTCCTTGAACTTCATAACCATTACTAACATAATAATCCAAGAAATCATCATAGGATAGTTTTGAATAATATACTACACCTGAGTCAGAATGTTTGTAAGAAAATGTTGTTGATGGAGGCAGTGGTAATACTTTAACTTCCTCACCAGCTCCAATTGGAAAAGATTTATGCTCCTTCTCAGTGTTAAAATTAACATCAAATTCATGCCTAAATCTTGAATCAAATAATGTCAATATATAAACACTAATAACAATCAATAATAGAATTGTAATAGATATAATATATCTCTTTTTATACATGTTTTTTCCACCTGAAATATCTTAGTTCATTTTCATTTTAGTTACGCTACCAATCTCATTTATCATTTTCTCCCAATGTATATATCTTGTATTTGTCGACCAATTATATTTAACATTCTTTTATTGTCATCTAATTTTCATTAGTATATATTATTTACTATGTTAATTCATATTTGTATAAATGTCAAATTTATGTAAATTTCATTATCTGTATATCATCATTTTATAAGTTATATATTATTTCACGAATTCCAACTGAACACCTCCAATTTTTAAAGAAATAAGCGCTAGGGCTTAAGTTTTATTGCTTTTATTAATATCTATCTATTATGTTTATCATCATTAAATTTGTACTTGAACTAATATTTACATAGTCCTCTAATATGTAATATTGAGAATTTGTTATTTTATCTGATTTCTTTAATTCAGTTATAATATTATAAAACTTCTTCTTTAATTGTCTGCACTCTAAATATCTACAAATAATCTCTTCCCTATAAGTATTTAATTTATCTTCTGATAATGCTGTATAATCTATTAACATTCTTTTTAAACTATCTGCAAATTTAATACCATATAAAAATGCAAAATCAATTTCTTCAGAATGCATTTGATTGCTTAAGCTTTTATATTCTTCAATGATTTTTTGCTTTTCGACTGATAATTCTTTTAGTATATTTTCTGTTTTTTCCGCTGCTGATACAATCTTTTTTTCAAGTACTTTTAGATTTTCATTATTTTGTTTTATTTCATTTAATGTCTTTGTTAGTTCTTCGCTTTGATATGAATTTAAAAACTTTTCTAAGTTCTTCCATTAATAAACACCTCTTTGTATAAAAATAATAATACTTGTAAATAATATTAGCCGTATTTAGGCTAAATGTCAATAGTCACTATATGGCTAATATATAATTTTTATGAGGTGTTTTTATTGAAGTACAGACGAATTAGGGATTTAAGAGAAGATAATGATTTAACACAAACTCAAGTTGCTGAGATATTAGGTGTTGCTCAGAGAACATATTCACACTATGAAAATGATACGGTTAATATATCTGTAGAGCAAATATCAATACTTGCTGACTTTTATAAAACTAGTGTTGATTATTTACTTAACAGAACAGATGAAAAAAAACCTTATCCAAAACCAAAGATAATTTAAAAAACTACAGATACAGCATAGAAGATCCACTGGACTTATTGTTTCTTTGACATTTACAATTAAATTCATAAAATCAGTGTAACTTTGTATCTACTTTTTATTGACAGCTCCACTAAGTTGTTTTCAAAACTGTCTACCTTAAATTGACAACTTTACATAGCAGGTGGTTTATTGTTCCTATCTCATTCCGTCATTCGGAACCTCTGGCTAAAGCAACAATCAAAAGTGCCTGATGTCCAAAGCTCCAGGCACTTTTAAAATTATAGAATTTAATTATTTACTATTTGTGATTTACTTCTGCGATATAAATCTTTGAATTCATTCTGCCTGCAATATCTATTGCTTCGCCGGCATCATCCACTGATAAAATAAACCTTCTAGATACCACATCCTTACCAATATGCAGTCCCACATTTGGTCTGGATTTTATTGAATCTGTATGAATTGTGTTTATTTCGGTCCAGTCCCACATATTATGAAACTGGACTCCACAGACAGTGTACAGAATATCCACTCCTTCTTGTGAAATCACATGTTTTCTGTCAGAGAAAGTAGTAAAAATCATGATAATTCCAAATGGCAGGTAAAACCAGTTATGATTTACAGCTGCATTATAAACAATATAAGCTCCAAAGATGATAACTGCCACCTTTACCCACAGTTTTCGTTCTGGCATGATTCCGTAATATTCCATAGTATCTCCTCTCTTATATTAGCTAGAATTGTTTCTCTAGGCTCTTATATATTCCAGCAGTTCTTCTTTCTGCAAGAGCCTTCATAGCCTTTTCATGTGCTTCTTCAGGTGCAGCAGCAGGTACATGACCCTTTTTTAGCTTACCAAACAGATTTGTTCTTGATCCATCAGCATATAAAATATTTCCACCCCAGCTTGCAGTAACAATAGCACAAAAAGGGTTAATGATATTCATGAAGCAAAATGGCAAGTATGACAGTGTTGGAACTCCAAGTACTGCTGAGTGGTATGCACCGCAAGATGACCAAGGGATAAGTGGCGACCATAAGGTACCACCGTCTTCAAGTGATCTTGACAGCATGTTCCTACCAAGACCCATTTCGTCAAAGTTTTTCTTATACATTGATGAAGGAATGATTAATCCTAAGTACTGGTCGCACATAGTTGTGATACAGAACATTGAAGTCAGAATGGTAACAACAATTAACTGGAATGGAGTCTTAACCTTCTTGATAAGTCCGCCAAGAAGTGATTCTACTGAACCAATCTTCTGAAGTATACCACCAAAAGCAACCGCAACTATTACAAGATTGTTAGTCCAGAGCATACTATCCATACCACCTCTGTTTACAAGCTTTGTAAACAATAAGTTTTCTGATTCAGCTGCATATCCATAGTGTAACATTGTGATGCAGTCAGAAATTCCGGCGTCCTGGAAAATTAAAGCAAATACACATCCAAACAAGGAAAGAAGTACAACTGAAGGAATAGCTGACATCTTTAATACTGCTACTACTATAATCAGTAAAATAGGAATAAGAAGAATTGGACTCATATATGTATAGTGGTCAACGATTGCAGCTGATAACTCATTTGCAAAAGTAGCGTCATAGCTCTGAACCTCTGAAAATGAGAAAAATGCATATATACATGTTGCAATAACTAAACTTGGGAAAGTTGTAGTTACCATAGCTCCTACATGATCAAAAAGTCCAGTCTGTGCAGAACCGGCAGCCAGATTTGTTGAGTCTGAAAGCGGTGAGAATTTATCGCCGCAACATGCACCTGAAATAATAGCACCTGCAATAAGTGCTGGATTTAGTCCCATTGTTGTACCTATAGCCATAAATGCAATACCAAGAGTTGCTGTTACTGTCCATGCTGATCCAAGTGCTACACCTACAATTGCACAAAGAATTACTACAAATGGAAGAAATATAGCTGGTGTAAATAGCTTCAATCCATAATAGACTACCGCTGGAATAGTTCCGCATGCAGTAAACGAACCAATCAGACATCCCACAAGAAGAATGATAACGATTGCTTCAAGAGACTGATTAACCGCTTCAAGACCTGCAGCAAGCATTTCCTTGTACTTGTAGCCGCACAGTTTTCCAATAATCATGGCAACTGCACATGCAAGAGTTACAGGAATATGAGGATCCTGACCCCATCCAAGTGTATAGTTTGTAATCATTATTGCCAAAAGAAAAACAATTGGAATAAGAGCTTCCACTTTGTTAGGCAATCTAACTTTTTTGTTTTTTTCATTCATAAGAACACCTCCGAAAATATTACGATTTATAAAATTACAATTGCATCATAATATTCTCTCCGTCAAGGAAGTGTCAATAAATATGAATATTAGACAATTTTTTTATATTTATTTTAGATATTTCTCCATTTCAATGAGAGCATTAACCTCTTCAGCCCAAGAATACTGAGCCATATACTCACCAAGATAAAGCTTTCTACCCTCTACGCTGTTTTCTACCCATTTAAAGTAGTCGCACTGGATGCATTCTAAGCAGGACAGTCCAATCTGGCCTCTTTCACTATATATTATTTCTCCACATCCAAGCTGGTTTAACACATCCTGCAAGTCTTTTTTCAACATCCTGTAGTACGAGTCATGACCATCTTCCTCCCATAGAGTTGCAATTACTTCCTTTGAAGTACATCTTGTGCCCTTTCTATGAACAAGATATGCCAGAAGTTCCTTTGTTTTATCAAATTTAAATTTTACAGGTTTTCCATCTATAAGTATCTCAAAATTTCCAAAGCAAATTATTTGTATTCTCTGTTCCTCTTTCCCTACTAGATTATCCTGAGATGAATATCTAAGATTTTCGAGTGCATGACGTATCTCTTTCACATTTGCAGGTTTCATGATATAGTCACTAGCATCCAGTCTGAATGCCTCCCCCATGTAATCCGAATAACCAGTCACAAATATAAAGTTGGTCTTAAGATACAATTTCTTAAGCTTATTGGCAAACTCTATGCCATTTAATCCCGGCATTTGTATATCAATAAAGCACACATGAAACTGCTGCTGCCTGGCAATCTTCAGTGACTGAACAGGATTATTTGCCGTTATAACTTCTGCTTTTTCATCAACTTCATATATTAATGCTGCAAGATACTCTGCCGCAATTATCTCATCGTCCAATACTAAGTATTTCACGTCGTTCACCACTCTCCAGTCTTACCTTTTTTCTTTTCCCTGGAATAATAATTTTTACAGTTGTTCCAATTCCTACGAGACTTGTAATTTTCATTTCTGTCTTAACCGTACTTTTTAGTCGTTCATTTACATTCTGTATGCCAACATGAGGTTTTCCATCATTTAATACCTTATCCAGTTCAAAACCTATTCCATTATCTGCAATTGTTATGATGTGATCCCTTCCCTTTTTCTCTGTAGAAATCTTTATTGTTCCTCCCTCAAGCTTTTTGCAGATTCCATGCTTGACTGCATTTTCTACAATTGGCTGCAAAGTCAAGATTGGCATATTAAAATCATCTGCTTTTATATCATATTCTACCTTTACCCTGTCCCCAAATCTCAGTTTTTCTATATCAAGATAAATATTTGTATGCTGTAACTCATCAGAAAAAGGATGTATATCATTTTCACCCATACTATACATATTTTCCCTAAGATATCTGGAAAATTTTATAGTCGTTTCCTCTGCAAGCTTCGGATTTGCTCGGCAAAGTGCAGTGATAGTATTTAATGTATTGTATAAGAAGTGAGGCTGTATCTGTGAAAGCATCAATGATACTCTTTGCTCCCTCAGCTTTATTTCCTTTTCCTCATTTACCTGTTGTGATATATGTACATATATTACAAGGTAATAAAACAAAAATGCTACAGCATAAGTCTCGTTCAATATTCCTGTTCGTATCCCCATTGATTCCATAATATTTGCAGTCATCAGCCAAGCTATACAGAAGAAGACTCCAAGAGGATTTACATCTACTTTTCTGTAAAATTTCATATTCAATATAAGAAGCAATATACCCCAATATACCCAGTCCGTAACAATAAAGGTATATCCCACAAGTTCAAGTTCAAGGCTTCCATCGGGCCCAAAATAAAATACATTATTTTTAAAAAATGCACCACAGTAAAAAAGAAAGTTCACTATGGCGGGAACATAGATTAATTTATTTTTTGGTTCCAACATATTTATGACTGTAGCCATAACCAAAGGTTTTAGAGAGTAATAGGTTATACCTGTTATGATGAGTGGCAATCCCACCATAGCTTGCTCCTTAAGATAATTAATATAGAACTCTGCTATAGACAGAATCAAAAGCAGTGTCATATTTATAACCATTCGTTTTTTTATAAATATATCTACTGCCGATTTCATGGAAACAACAAAATATATACCTACTACCATTGCAATAAGTATATAGTTTTCAACAAAATAATTTTGCAAATATGTCTCTTTCACGTACTTCACCTCATACTATTCAAAAACACTTTATATTTTTCAGGATCAGGCTTGACAAGTTAACTAATTAAATTTGTTTCTAGTTTTTGATATATAGTTTTTTAATGTTATTGTATAACTGTTACTTTTTTTATTATAACATCTACCTTAGGAACAGACAGCTCTCCTGTATTAGGATCTTTTTCTACAGGTGTATTTGCTATTTTATCTAGAGTTGTTTCTCCTTCTATTAACTTACCAAATGCTGCATACTTACCGTCTAAATAATTATTTTCTCCGTCCATTATAAAAAACTGACTGCTAGCAGAGTTTGGATTACCTGAACGAGCCATTGAAATTACTCCTTTAGTATGCTTAAGAGTGTTTTTAGAAAATCCATTTTCAGCAAATTCCCCTTCAATCGTGTTTTCAGAACCTCCTTTACCATCTCCAGTAGGATCACCACCTTGTACCATAAAGCCTTTAATAATTCTATGGAATTTTAATCCATCATAAAATCCAGACTTAGCTAAATTAATAAAATTTTCTACCGTGCTAGGAGCAAACTCTGGATATAGCTCAAACACCATTTTGTTTCCATCTTGCATTTCTATTTCTACTGTTTGGTGATTTGTATTATTACCAACATCAGTGTTATCATTTGTTTTTCCATTACTACAAGCAGCAGTAATCATAGTTATTACTATCATCATAGTTAATACAATGTACTTTTTAAGACCAGATTTCATTATAAATATTCCTCCTAAATTTTCTTTGCTTTTTCTAATTTGCTATTATATTTAAAAATTGAATTTATCCCCTATTATTTATTTTGTTATCTTCCAATATCCACCTTTATTAGAACCAACTCGTTCTATAAGCCCTCTTTTCTTTAAAGCATCAATAGTTCTTTTTACTGTTGCTTTTGAAATATTGTATTCTTTATTTATTTTAGGCTTACTTATCCTTGCATTTCTTATTATTGCATTCATTATTGTTTGCTCCGTATCCGATAAATTTATCGGCTCATAGGTTTCAGCCATAAATATTATACTACAATTAAGGTGATTTTAAAACTTGAAAAGATGATTCTTATATTTATCATAAATATATTATATTGCTCCAATTTTTTTTAACAACTTAACACAATCTTTATATCCTGTTACATACATTTCATATCCACTACATGCTACTTTATATCCATATTTATCTATGTAGTCAATTAAAAATTTTTTATCTTCCTCATTAAGTTTACCCAATAATTTGTTGAACTTTTCTTCAAGTCTATTTAGACTGTTATCTACATCAATATATTCTCTATTAGTCTTTATAAAATTATTATATGCCATGTTATGCATTTCAAATGTGAAGTTATCAAAATAATATTCAAAATTTCTCATTAATATTATACCTCCAATTCTTGAATTACTATCTCAAACAGGGTATAATAAATTTACTGCTGTCTTTGATAGTGGTTATGGAAGTGGTGGAATTGCTTGTTGGGCGTTCACCGCTTCTTTCTATTTGTTTCCTAAGTCGTTTTCCAACTTACATATCCCTCTTCTTATACCTTCGGCTCTGCTAACTTTATATTCATCACAATATTTATTTAATATATCATCACTCTTTTTATCTAGCCTTACATGAATAGGTTTGCCTTTGGGATTGTCAGTTGGTCTTCCTAGCTTTTTAGGCACTTATCCACCTCCTTTTTGTAGCCCAAAATAATCTTATAATATGTAACCTAAAAAGTCAATATGTGTTTTACTTTATAAATAACAAACCTATAAAAAATCTTTTTGACAATAGGAAGCAAACTTCACAATGCCAGTAAAGATTACCTTTCAACTATTTTTGAAAAATAAAAAATATATCAATAAACCGTTGTTGTAGCATATCAATTATTTTATTTGCTATAGCAGTTTCTTGTGCACTTGCCAGTTCATCCTGAACTTTTTCAGAATATCCCATAATATCTCTCCCCAATTTTTATATAAAATTATTTATTTTCAACTTATCATCACATCCATAAATTTAAATTTTTTCTACTTTTCAAACAATTTTATTGTAGTAATTTTATTTACATAACAAATCTAATATTCTTTTATAAGTTTAAAACATATTTAATTGAGAACTCATAAACTTTTGCATATTATAACATCAAGAAAATAATAACTATATATAACATTGTTATTATTTTTTTAAAACATATTAAATATTTATCAACACTGTTATGTATTATTTACTTTACAAACATCTTTTAAATATTAAGTTATTTATGCTTTGTATTTAACATTCCTGATGGTAAAATAAAAGTAGGACAACTTAAACTCGCAAAATACTGTGTTTAGTGTATAATATGTATTTAATGCAGGAGGGTCAACACATAGCATATTTAGATGACATACTTTTAGGTGGAATGACAATTGGGTCTTTATTGACTGGGATTATGGTATTATATTTTGGATTTTTTAAGCATAGTTTTAGTGTCACTTGGCTTTATGAATAATTTTATATTTTTACTATAATCAAAAAAAGGAGAAAAAATGATTATTAAAACAATGAAGCAATCAGAAGCAGAAATTATTGCAAATAATTGGAAATATGAAGGTGTTTATTCCTTCTATGATATGACTGAAGATATTGAAGATTATGAAGAAATAATATCTGAAGAACAAAGAGGAGATCGCTATTTTTCAGTTTTAAATAACGACGAATTATACGGATTTTTCTGCGTTGAGCAAGAAGAAGATAATATTGAGATAGGATTAGGAATGAAACCCCAATATACAGGAAAGGGAAATGGGGTTACATTTGTAAATAATATTTTGAAATTTGTTTCATCAAAATATAGATATGAAACTATCATTTTAGATGTTGTAAGCTTTAACAAACGTGCAATTAAGGTATATGAGCGAGCTGGTTTTACTAAAACAAAGAAAATTATGGTAAATACAAATGGTGGCAGTTATGAATTTACAGTAATGGAATTAAAGAAAGGGACAAACTAAATGGTCTCGTAATTTCTTGAGCAAATAACAGGATTATCATGATTTGTACTAAGGTAGATCATTTTTATTGAGAATTACATATTCAAGATAGTGCAATATTTGATGATATTTTAAATAAAAATTTGAAGTATCATTCAAACTGTAAAATTAAAATAACTCCCTATATATTTATAAAAATTATTAATCCAATCAATTAATAAAGTACACTTCTATGAGATGGAATGTATAAATATATATCTTGTCCATCTCTTATTGCACTTCTTCATATACATTAATTAATTTAGATAAAGCATATCTTTAAGTAATTTTATTTTATTGTGGAAAACCACTCATAGCATAAATATGTTTATTTATCAACAATAGGATGTGAAATTTTAAAAAAACTGATCTCATAATTTGAAATCAGTTCTTACATTCATACAATTATAATGGGATAATTTATTATTCACCGTTGTAGTATAATCTCTTTTAATGCATCGCATAATGTTTATAATTCTATTTAATGAAATTTATTACTCTTTCGACTAATAATTCTGGTAAATCAAAAGGTATAATATGAGCAGAATTAACTTTCAATTCTTGATAATTTTTTATATTCTCTCTAAAAATTTCACTTGAGTTAAACACATCATTATAATCAAGCGATCCTATCATATGAAAAACTTCTTTTTCAAGCTCTCCAAGAGATACATTAATAGAAGGGTCCAAAAACTTTGGCATTTTATAATTTACTCCTTTGAGAAGATTATGTTTAGTTATTTCTTTGAACAACACAACTTTGTCCGAAGAAAAACTATTCTCTTCTCTATTTTCACCCAATAACCACATTTTAGTCCATATTCTTGAAGCTTCTTCTACGTCACCTGAATACAACGCAGACTGAAAACTTTTCATTCGTTCTACTTTTTTCTGATCTTCATCTACACCAAACAATCCTGTTGAAATTATAAAAATTTTATCAACTTTTGAAGGATATTTAATAGCATATTCTAATGCTGTGTGCCCTCCAGCTGAAAGCCCAATTAGATTCACCTTGCTCAATTCAAGCTCGTTAATCAAGCAATCTAAATCTTCGAATAAACTATATTCTGAATCATCTTGCTCTGTTTCACCTGAATATCTAAAGTCAAGCTGAATAACTTTATATTTCTGTGATAAACTTGCTTCCACCTTACTCCAAATTCTCAAGTCTGCAAACGCTGAATTCAATAGAATAATAGGTTTCCCCTCTCCATTAATCTTATAGTGTAGTTTTAGTCCATTCTTTTCCAAAAAAGTTTTGTCGTTTTTCATCTTATATCTTCTCCTTAATAAATTTACATTAACTCGCATTCTACTTATTTTAAAATAAAAAAAAGGACATCTAGTATGTCCTATTTATATAATTCATTCATTTTTTTTATATTTTCTCTTACTTTACTTATTAGTGATGAAGGTTCTAAGACTTCTACTTGATTTCCGAAAGAAAGAATCATTGATAATAACCACGAATCACATCTGAGATATGTCGTCACAATAATATACTCCTCATTCATTTCACTTATCTCATCAACATTAAATATGTCTACTACTCTCGAATAAGTTTTCTTATTAAAACGTAATACTTTTTTCACACTATTTTGATTTCTTGTCTCTTCATCATCAACAGTACTATAGTCTCTCTTAACGAAATGTTTGACTGTTTTCTTGATTTCCTTTATCCTATTAACTTTAAAATTCCTAAAATCATTTTTACTCAAGCAATAGGCGTTAACATACCATCTACCATTCTTCATTTTCATCTCATAAGGTTCTATATTTCTAATAGATGATATCCCTTCTAAGTTATAATACTCAATTTTCACAATTGATTTATCCTTAATTGCGTCCGAAAGAATATTTACTTTCTTTGATACTGTTTCATCATGATTCCATGGAGAAAGATCAACCTTCATTTGAATTTGTTCATTATCAGGACTTGAATCTAATGCATACTCAAATTTCTCCCATAAATTTTCTAATTGCTTATTATCGTAAATCGCCCTTAGCCCATCTAACATCGAATTCAAAATACCTACTTCAAAATTTGATAATAGTTTAGTATCTAATTTATATGAGTCTAATATTCCATATCCACCCTTCATTCCTTTCTCTGAAAAGACCGGGATTCCAGCCATATTTAACGTTTCTATATCTCTTTGAATAGTTTTAACTGAAACTTCATTTTTCTCTGCTAAATCTTTTGCTGATACAAGATCTTTATTAAGCAGTGTTGTTATAATTGATAATAATCTATAAATTTTCAAAGTTGCTCCTTTCTAAATTTTCACAAACTGTTTAATAATAAAAGTCTAATATATTCATCTCTCTTATTACTTAATCTTTTATACATCTAGTGCTTTAGAAATATCATCTTTAATACCTTGTATTCCATTAAGCTTTTTTACAGTACAGTTCTCCTCTAATTGTAAACTTATTTTAAAAATAAAAGTAACTGAATAAGGATTGATGTTGAGATAACTATTATTTCTAACGTATTTCCTCATACCATATCATATAGCAATTATTATTTCTATACTTCTTTTTAGGTCTTTTTCAACATGATTTTCGCTATTTTTATTATTTATAGTCAAAAATAGAAAGGTAAAGAACCATTTTTAAAAGTTCATTCATGAGATTCTTCACCACCGTTCCAATAAGATTTTAGTTGCTCATAATCCTCTGACGAAAATAAATCTTTTTCAATTAACATTGCCACAAGTCCCTTTACATTTCCATCATAAATTTTTTTGACAAACGATTTAGCTTGTACTGCTTGATACTCCTCACATGAAACAATTGCCTTGTATTCATTTTTGCGACCAATCTTTTTTGTTTTCAGAAAGCCTTTCTCAATTAGTCTAGATGCTAGCGTAATAATAGTGTTTTTTGTCCACGGAGTTCCTTTATCCTCTAAGCCCTTGACAATTTCAGCATATAAAGCTTTATCATTGTTTGCCCAAATAATTTTCATAAGTTCTAACTCATAATCCGATATTTGTTGCATGGTTACATTCTCCTTTGATTACAATATGTACTCTTAAATTATGATAACACAATGTACTCTTACTGTCAACAGCTAAGAAAGCTTAGGATAAAGAGAATTAAAGAGTTTAGACAAAGTGAAAGAAATTGTATTGTCCGTGAGTTAAATAAGAAGTATATCCTTATTTCAATGTCCTGACAATAAAAATAAGGTTGAATTTATTATTTCTTCTGGATTTGATAAAGACTTGGCAATAAAAATGCTCATAGAATATAATGTTGATTGATTAATCTAATGAAAGCAATAACTGATGTTATTATAGTGGTTTTCATAATTATAATATGGTAAAATGTTATCTAATAAGGTCCTGAATCTTATGAGATATACACAGTGATACCATATTGCATAAATTAGTACATAAAAGATATACGCACTGAGTATAATAAATGACTAAACGGAGGTTTACAAATGAATAAAAATCCTTTTTTTATAGGTAAGAAAGTATATCTCATTCCTATAGAATCAGAGTATATTGATGAATATACCAATAAACTACAGTCAGCTAGCTATGATAGTTGTCTATATACAGGAAGTAAGAATATTATTACAAAAAAATCTATCTCATCCTATGTTAATAACATTGAAAATGATTCTGAACGATTAGATTTATTCATTGTCCAGAACGAAACAGATGAAATCATAGGTGAGATTGTACTTAATGATATTGACTTCGTTAATAAAGTAGGGAATATACGTATTAGTCTGTTTGAAGACAAAGATTTTAATCATGGCTACGGTACAGAGGCTATGAGATTATTACTGGACTATGGCTTTGGTATGCTTAATCTTAATCGTATTGAGTTAGAAGTGTATAACTTCAATACACGAGGAATACATGTTTATACTACATTAGGATTCAAGGAAGAAGGTATAAGACGTCAATGTTTATACTTTAATAATGCTTATCATGATGCATATATAATGGGTATTCTAGCTGATGAGTACAGAACTATGAGAAATCAATAATCAAGCTAATCTATTGCTTGTCTTCTATCTTCAGAACAAAAAACAGCTGATTTTCAGCTGTTTTCTTAAATCCTTTTACCTAATTCTTTAAAGTTTATTTTATTTTCATTTAAACTTAATTTATACATTTACTTACACTAAAAAATCCTGAATTCACTAATTCAAATTAAGGATTTTTTTACAACCTATTTTCTATTTTAGTACGTAAAATCAACTATTCACTAACGTGTTTACACATACGAGGTCATATAGCAAATCTTATTTCAATACTCCTTTTTAGGTCTTTTTGGACGTGATTTTCGCTGTTTTTATTAGCTATGAGTAAATGATATTTAATTTATATTTAAATTTTCCAATACACGTTATTAGGTAATCTACGTAAATATCCTTCACTTTTTTCTATTATTTCTCCTGTCTGAATATCTCTAACTATTATATTTTCATGATATTCTGGATCCTCATACCATTCAGATAGATATAATTTATCTTCATCACGAAATAATACCGTCTCTGTTTTTCCAATTGCAATCTTCTTTTTTTCTGGCCAAATAATTTCATAGAAGCCGTCATTTCCGCTTCTTCCAAGGGTAAGTGGCATTATTTCAAGCATTAAATTATAGCAATTCTCAACTTCTAATAAAGACAATTCTGTAATAATTTCTATCTTTTTCTTTTCTGGAATGTATCTTGTAATTCTAATTAACTTTTTATGAAAATTAACAACCAAAAAATTCAATTCCCCATTATTCCATATAGGTTTTCCAACATATACATTCTCTTGAATTTGAAACGGCGAATGAACTTCAGCATCAGGATAATGAATTAAATGATGAACGGTTCCTTTAAAACATCCAGCCATATTAAATATTTCCTCCGCTTCATATAAATCATATGCTTCACTTGCTCCTTCTATAAAACAATACCATTCATTTGTCCCTTCAATTTCTTCTGGATAACTATTTGAAATGCCTTTTACTTTAATAATATTAATCATCTATTTGTTCTCCTTTATAAGCTTAAAGCCTATTTAACATTGTAAATAATACAATATGATGGTTAGCTATTTATACACTTTATCATATCTATCCTATCTCCACAACCCCACTAATTTATTTAATCTGTCAACTCAACCTCATCACTTTTAGGGTAGTTGATATGTTTCCTTAAACAATAAAAATAAGGGTTTCCTACATTAGTATCTATAGTAAAATTTCCTAGATAAATACTCAATGTCTAGAAACACTTTATTTATCAGTATTTTGAATAGCTCTTATTTCTCAACCCTTGACATCAATACTACTGTCTCCACATGGTACACAATGGATGCAACAAGATAAGCATGGGTTTTACCAAGACCTACTGCTATATCACTTAATGATATAGATTGTTCCATCATTACTTTATACATATGTTTGGAAAGTTCTATTTGCTCTTCTCTTTTATTGAATCCAAAACTTTTGAATACTGTAGTAAATATATATTCTATAAGTTGTTCCCCATCTTCTGGGTAACTAATATTGTAAAAAGAAAGATCAGCTACCTTTGATAATAGTTCTTTGTATACAGCTTCTTTAATAGCTTTTTCTTATATCCCATGTACTTAGTTTCACCAGTAATATAATTGTAAGCTCTGTACTTATAAGATTTTCCTGTATATGTTTCCGTTACGATACAGTCTCTTGATATAAAAATACCTGTTTCATTCTTTTCTAGCTTTACTTTTTCTTGTAGTTTATTCTTGGCATAGCTTGTATTTCAATTGATTTTGCACATTTTATATCCTCCATTTTTTTACTTGTTTTCTTTAACACCATTCTTATACAGCACCTAGATCATGCTCCATAAGAATAGCGTTAAGCAGTTATAGAATTAATAATTATATTCCTAAGGCGAATAGTGGTGGCTATTCTCATTGAACCTAATGCAGCTTTCTGCTTGCAAACTGCACTATTTTCATCACTGGGATCTCCAGTGACTGCACTCCATGTTTAACACTAGGACTATACAGAAGTATCATCTAAACTTTTCCCTTGTAGGTCAATGCAATTAGTTTCATAACCACGAAACTATTTTTATCAACCCTTATCGCTCTCATATAATATGGTCTTGGCGGAGTCATTAATGTTGCTTTCCTTTCGGCTACAAGGTAACGTACCTTAGAAATTAAATGTTAATGAGGAATACTAGATGATATATCTACATCATCTAGTACCTCATTATTTGTCAAAGTTCATGAAGGAAAAAGTCCCTTCATAAACTAGGAAAACAAACGGCGATTTTTTACCCCTATTTTAAAAAGTTTTTTAATTTTTTCTCTGATTGCTTAATTGATTTATGTATATTCTTTATGCTAATCCCTTCTTTACGAGCAATTTCATCAAGAGTTAATCCATCTATGTGATATGCAATAAACCTTCTTTTTTGGGTTTTAGTTAAGCAATTAAAAGCTTTTAATATCCTTTGGTTTTTATCATTACCAATCACACTGTCTAAAATATTTTTAGTAGAACTAGCAATCATTTTTTTACTTTCTGCATACTCTAAGCTAATGTGAATAATATGGTTTCTATTTGTTCGTTCTTTTGAAGCTTGTCTTTTATCATCACTATCTAAAAATGCCCTAGCTTCTCTGCATATATTGCATGTTTCTTCTGACTTCTCATAGCAGTTGCTACAATAGTGCTTAATATAAAAGGCACATTTACTACATAACTCATTTTCATTCTTAACGTCCTTACACTTATTACATAAAATAGTTTTATTCATCTTCTCATCCTCCATATTTCTTGAATTTTTAAATGTCCAAAGTTATATGGAGGTACAAGGTATTCGTATATTGCTTACCATTTGACTTCCTCCTTTTCATACAAATGCATAAGGAGAAAGAACCTTTTATAAACGCAAAAAAACCACGATAACCGTGGCTTTCTTAAAAATAGGTATAAAAAAAGGCTCTATAACCCGTTAAGGTCATAGAGCCTTTATATCTCAATATGCAATTTTTAGTGGTATTTTATGCCATACTATCATTTTAGCAGTATTTGTATATTATGTCAGTGTCAAAACTGTTCCTTTTTTATCTTATTTTTGTCTCATTCACATCTCAATTTAATGCCATTTCAATCTCATTTTTTTCAGTTTTATGTAATGTTTTCAGTATCTTTGGTATAATGAATCCCCATAATGATACACCAAATAAATGATATTTCACTACACTCACATACTACATCACTATATTCTTCAACATTAATCCAAACAACATCTGAGTATATTTTCAAAAGTTGTAGTGCATTATGATATATTTTAGGGTCAATATTTTTATGTCGATTTACTAAACTCATTAGTATGTTCTTATTTACCATATTTTTCTTGCCCCTTCCTTGAGTTTTTCATTTGACAAACATATGTTTGTATTATATAATTTATATGAAGTTTTACTTCGTTATATGAAGCATTATATACGAACAAAAGTTCTGTGTCAACATAAATAAATTTTTGAAGAGGTGTACAATTGTGAAATTTCCCGAAAAACTAGCAAAAACAAGAGAGGCAAAAAATTTAACCCAAAAAGAACTAGCAAAATCTATTGGTGTTTCGTTGAGACAGATACAATATTATGAGTCTGGAGTAAATATGCCTAGTAAAAAAAACCTTGCTAAACTGGTCAAAGCATTAGATACAACCATGAGCTTTTTATTATCTGAAGAAGAAATATTTATTTTAGAAGCATCTGACAAAGGAGGTTCAAAGGGTAAAAAAAGAGCTGAAGAGATTGTTAATGAAACTAGAGCTTTATTTGCAGGCGGAGAACTAAGTCAAGAAAGTAAGGATGCTGTATTTCAAGCTATGCAAGAAATCTATTGGGAAAGTAAGATAATAAATAAAAAATATACTCCAAAAAAATATCTTAAAGATAAAGGCATGGAATAATACATTTACAGGGGTAGGGACAACACTATGAGAACAGATTATATACACGAGCTAGCTTGCTCATTAAAGAAAAAATACAAAACAAGTAATCCGTTTGTATTAGCTGAAAAACTTAATATATATGTTAAATTTAAATATTTAGAAGATTTGAAGGGCTTCTATACTGTTAGCCAGAGAAATAGATTTATATGTATTGATAATGGGCTTGATGAAACCATGGCTAAAATCGTAGCTTGTCATGAACTTGGTCATGATCAATTACATAGAAATATGACTCAGTTTTTTACAAAGAGTGATATATATAACATGACTAATATAGCTGAGTATGAAGCTAATTTGTTTACTGCTGAAATTCTTATAGAGGATAATAAGGTTATTCAAATTCTAAAATCTGGTTATGATTTTTTTACATGTGCAAAAATACTGTATGTAGATAGAAACCTGTTATCCATCAAGCTACATGGGATGAATAACAGGGGATATAAGGTTAATATTCCTGTTGAATATAAGGGAGATTTCTTGAAATAGTATTATTTTTGTACTAATTAAAGCAAATTACATATTATTGGCTTTTAACTAGCTAATGCTTATAATATTTTACTACTACTATGGTACTAGCTTGATTGGTTGCTAGTCGTAATATTGGTATACCATATTTTTCAAATATACCATCCTTCTTTTTGTCTTTTACTAACTGAGCTGGATTATTTAAATGAAACTCCGTACCATCTACTTCAATAGCAAGAACTGGATTATGATTAAATTTATTAAATATTGTAAAACCTACACTACTTCTTGGTTGTTTTATAAATATCTTCTCAATTTCCTTACATTTATCTTGATTTAAAAAGATAATGGAAAGCCTTACTTCATGTGCAAATGAATAGTAACTAAAAATCTCTTTCTTAAGTAATTCTGATAGAATTGAATAAACAATCTTCACATTATCAAATTTTATATTCTTTTTCACATGCTTCATTGCTTCCTTTCTTTCTAACAATTTACTTGAATACTCTTTATATAGTAAATCAAATACAAAAATAACTCGTCCTTCTTCAATATTATTTATATCATGATATTCTATGTATTTTATAACTTATTTCAATCTGATCTGTTTCTAATCTTCAACAGATATCAATAATACTTTTCTTTAAACCACAGGTTTTGTGTCTTTTTTTCTTGTATATCCCATATGACCAGTAATCACTTTTACTTTCCCAAAAGATTATATGTATACTATATGATTTATATAGAGTATGTTTTTTCTATCGTTAAAACTTCATAAATAATTTTTTCAAAGTCTTCTAGTGTTAATAGAGCTTCACCAGTTCCTATTAAGATTTTCTGTTTCTCCATCAATTTTAACTTTTAATTTAGATAATTCAAATGCATCATCTTTTGTTGGACAACGAAGTATCCATTTTAGTTTTTTACCTTCTATATTGTTTGTTTTCAATAATCATATATTATTACCCCTTGTATATTATATAAATAACTATACTTATAGCAGTTTACCGTACTGCATCCAAAGTTCAAATAGCTCTACTCACAATTAACTAATTCCTAATTTTACTTCTCATTATAGACATTATTTACTTATACTAATATGGATAATGGAAAGTTGTAATTTTATTATTTTTTATAAAATTATTAAAGTATACCCTTGTCCCTTTCTTCTTCTCTTATTTTTTCTATATCTATAGCTTTATTTATTTTATCTATACTCTCTCTGGCCCAATTCTGTATGTTAATTTTATTATAATCAACATACTCACTTAATACTTTTATTTTTTCTTCATACAAAGGAATTCTAGACCCAACCCAACATTTATGTCCCATATTAAAAGATATATTATCTAATATGTGTTTGTTATTTTCACCATAATTTTCTATAATATATCTAATTATCAAATTAAATCTAGGACTATCACTACTATAATCATATTTCCTTATTATTTTAGATATTATTAAAGCTAATTTTATACCATTCCTATTAATGTCATTTATTACATCTTTTTGATTAATTAATTCTATAAGAGTACTATCATCATTTATATACAGCCAACGAGCACGTAATAATTCCTTAAGTTTCCATGTTTCTTCTTTACTAGTCTTTACCAAATCGCCAACTAGTAATTTCCATATTTCTTTAGGATAATTTTCTAATAATATTTTTAAAACTATTTCATATTGTTTATCTTTATCTAAATCATTTTTATAGGTAAACAAACTATATATAATTATCTTATATAACTTAATAGCATGTTTTTTTCCATCATCTTCTTTTAACAATAGTTTTAAATTCTTTTCCCAGTGATGTTTATCCATTTGAGAAAATTTATTTAAATTATTGATTATATCTATATCAAAAATTATACTAATTAATATATCTTTTAATCTATCTCTCTTGTTATCACAACTATTAATTATATCCAGCACTATTAATTTACCTTCTATACTATATTTTACTAACGAAATACATAAATTTCTTATACATTCTACACTAACGTTATCAATACACTTTCCAAAAGATAAATATCTAAAACTTGATATAATATTTTCTTTATCATTAAATAGCATTTGAATTCTATCTATATCATTATCAACAGGATTAATCATACTAGTTAAATAAACTAAATGTTTTTTTAATTTTTTATTGCTAACTATATAATCCAAAGTATTTTCTACAATCTTATTATCTTTTATTTTTAATGAATTTAAAAAACCTCCTAGAACTACTAAATTAGGGTCTTCATTATCAACTAAACATTCAATGCTTTTGTTAATAAAAACTTGCGGTTTATTACAAAGTAATCCTAATTCTTTACCAAAATTATATCCTTGTCTTTGTTCACCACAATATATAACAAATAAATTTTCATATAATTCCTCAATATTTTCTATACACTCTTTTGCAAATTCTTTGCATCTTATCTCCGCAACATTTATATAATGTCCTTTTTCATTTTCTTCATATTCCCAATTTGGTAAACTTACAATTAATTTTAATTTATCTTTTAATAGATTAGGCATGAATAAATTTAACCATTCATTTAATTTATAGATTCCCTCTCTTGGCATATTTGAAGATTCAAATTTTATTGTATTCTTAATTGAATCAATTAATTCAAACCAATTATAATTAAATTCTTTTCCTATTACATTTAGAGAACTATCTAAAGCATTTATACGTCCATATTGAACTAATCCTCTAAAACCACCAGTTATCTCCTTTCTTGCCATTACTCCTAATTTATTTTTTTGTATTGCTATATTAGTTAACAACATAAGTGCCTCTTCCCAATAATCAAAAACTTCTTTCCATAGTGCAGGTTTCCACTCTTCACTAGTTGGTCTACTTCCTTGTTTTTCTGGACCTGACATTTTTGCAAAACCTTCAGTTACGATTGCACTTCCTAATATTTTTATTGCTAAAATTTTATATTCTTCTTCATTTTTAACTAACGCTTCTTTTACAATATTTAACCTTTGTTTAGGTTCTGCTTGTGTACCAGAAAGAAAAATATGAAATAGCTGAGTCAAAATTCCTGTAGCATTATTAGCCCAACTTTCATTCTCAGCAGCTGCTAACATTAATAAAGTTCTAGCTGAATTATCAAATGTTTTTTTCCAGAAACATAAATTTTCTAAAGCCCATACTAGTTCCCTTCTTTCAATAGTAATCTTTTTAAGCTCTTCTACCGAATATTTTTTGAATGCATTATATATTGCTATTGATGCTGATTGAGGATTAACTTTTGATAATGCGCGGAAGATACGTCCACCTCTGTTAGTAGTCAATACTTCCGCTTGGCCAAAAGGGCTTGTTTTACTACATAAATCTCCTGTTAATTCTCTTGTTTCTTCAACAAAATGTAATTTACTTATTTGATTACATAAAAAATCAACCATATTATTAGGCATATCCGATAATATTATCTTTTTACCTTTTTCAGGACTACATTCTTTCCACCATTGTGCTGCTAATCTAATTGCTAATGGTAATGGTGTTACTGCTAAATATCTTCCTCTTTTATCCAAAATACCTTTTTTAATAAAATATTTAGTATACCTATAAAAATTATCTTTGTTTATTCTATCATCGCAAATTATTTCTGCTATATAATCTCTTTCTTCAACCTTATCTTCAAAAAAACCAAAATTTTCAAATATTGAACATGCCTTTATCACTTCAAGTTTAAGATCATCTGGATTATCTCTCCCCCAAAGTAACTTATTAGCTATTTCAGTATCATTTAATATTCCTAAAGTATCTTCGCCATTTAGTCTTGCCTCAGATATTAATACAGCCATCTGAGGAAACCCTTGTGCAAATTCAGCAATTCTATTTATATCATCATCAGGTATATTATTATATGACTGCTTTATAATTTTTTTTACAACATCTGTTGATACTTGTTTTATTTCAATTATAGGATAATCACATGATATTGTTTCTAAATTATAATCTAATGTTAATATATTTAGTTTAGATGATTTATGCTTTATTTCATTAACTAGTCTTTTATGCAATTCTATACTACAATTATCAACTACTAGTATTCCACTAATTTCATTTCTTCTAAACTCAACTACTAATGGTACTATTTCATTTTCGCAGTAAATAGCATCAATATAAACAACTTTCTTATTTATAAAATTATTTTGTAATGTATCATTATTTCTAAAAGTCTCCAGTGCTATTCTAGTCTTACCTAATCCTGATAATCCTACGATTCTTGCAATCTTATTCTCTCCATCTTTAAAGTGTTTTCTTAATTGTTTTATATGTGATTCTATTTTTTCATCTGTTTCAAATTTATATTTACTATGTTCTTTGTATTTACTCCATTCATCCCATGTTAACAAATTTGCTGGTAAATATACTCCATTATATCTTAATACTTCAATTATAGCAGCTAAATAATTATTTACCCATGCAGCAATTTTATTTGCATCATAAATATGAATAGAAGCTGTTTTATAATAGTCTTTTTTAGCTTCTTTTAATGCTTCTCTAAACTTTGCTATTCTCTCTTTTACTCCTTCCATATTCAATGATTTATAATAAAATAATATGTAACTACCTTTCTCTCCAAAAACTTTCTCTACCCTTGGCTTTAGTTTTCTGACAACTTCACCACTTTTTTTCTTCTGTAATAGTTCTTCCTTACACTTTGCAGGTCCCATTCGAGTTGATTTACATTGAAATAAATTATATCTACACTTAAACCAATCTGTACTCTGTGGACCGTTATTCCATTTTATTGAAGCATCTTCTCCTCCATCTGATACTGTTATTTTTAAAGAACAATTAACTTTAGACTTATCTATATTGTATTTATTCGCTTCTAAGTACATAAGTTTAGATAATATCTTTGTAAGTTGTAAATCGTTTAATTTTTCTATATGCTCATTAGTTACTTCATAAATATTACTCATAATTTCTCCTCTTTTACATATGTAAATTTTATAAATCTATATCTCATTTATATCTTTGTTTAATAAAGATTGTAAAAATAACAATACTATTTACTTATTAAGAAATAGGTTTGATACGAACTAAACTATATCATTTTATTTTTTATCATTATTAAGTTTATTGTTGAAAAACATAACTAAATCATCATAGTTCACAGATATACTATTTATACCTTTCTCAACATTGCTAATATTTAAAGTTTGCATAATAAAAATCTCAATAAATGATATAATTGATGCGGTTTCTTTTTTTATAAAATCATCATCTGATATCATTAAAAGTAAAAGTGTGAATAAATAATTAATATTACTACTTTTAACCCTTAATTTCAAACCTATTTCATTCAATAATTTATATATTTTCTTTTCTGTATATATAAAATTTTCTTCAATAATAGTTGATTCAAATAGTCTATATAAATATCTTAAATCTTCTTGCTTGTTTCTTTTATTATCTTGAATATGTTTATTTCGAGGATTAAAATTAATTTTTAAATTATTTTTCAATTTATTACAAATTAACTTAGCTTCATCATTTTCATAAGAAATAACTTTTCTTTGTTTAATGTTTTCTCTATGTTTTATTTCATAAATTACACTTTTATCAGTAAATTTAATATTTAATATATATTTCAATTTGTCTATTTTTTTACGAATATCCACCCTATTTTGTCCACAAAAACTAATTGCATATTGTATAACTTTTTGTAAATATATTATTGGTAACCTAATATCTGTTTTCTTGCTATATTCCAAAAAACATAGTATTTGATTATATAAGCATTCCGCAATTTTTTCCCCAATAAGATTTTTAGAGTTTTTGCTGTTAGATTTTTTAATCAACTGAGTAAATCCTGTAATTTTTTCTCTTGAAACATCTATCTGTACCCAATTTGCAGGAAAATTTATGATTATATCATTATAAAAATATTCATTGAAACGATTATAAATTTTATCAAACTCTTTTCCAAATAAATAGCTCAAATTTGTTTGCTCTACTAAAATACCAGCATTAAGTATTTTTTGATTACTATAATTTTGTTTTTGCTTAATTGATTGTATCAATAATCCATATTCATATTTATCAATAAAATTACCATTAATCACTTCTTTTTCATACTCAATATTGAGCACTTCACCTTTTTCATTAAATGGAATAAAAAATCTTAATTTTGATTCTGTATTATTTTTCCTTATTTGATGTGCGTGAATATTAATCTCTTTTTCTTCCTTTTCATTTATAATTTTAATATTAATACTATATTTTATATCTAGCATTACTTTTTTAATATAATCAACAATTTCATCTGAACTTATACTATTATTTAAATATAATTTTAACTCTGTACCAACTTCAGTATTTTCATCACGTTCAATAAAAAAGCAACCGTCATAATTAGGAATGTGAAGTTTCAAGCCTTCACTATTCTCTAAATAATATTTTGTTCTGACACCTATTTCTTGACATACCATAAAAGACGACAAAAAACCTATACCAAAATTACTTATAGGTCTGTAACTAATATTTAAATCTTCATATTCATCTCCAGAATAAAAACTTCTTCCTATACTAGTAAAATATCTTTCAATTTTATATCTATCCATGCCTGTACCATTATCTTTAATTTTAAAATAACGTTTCTTGTTTTTATCTTTACCAATTTCTATAAAAATCTTCTTCGGAAAATCACATTTTCCCTTTTCTTCTCTTACAGCTATTGCATCAATAGAATTCTGTATTAATTCTCTTGAAAAAACAACTTTACACTTATAAATATTATCTCCTGTTAGTAATGGAAGCAAAGTAGGTATATATGCTTCAAAATTATAATTATCCAACGTATTTTTCATGTTATCTTTATCTATTTTAGGAATTAGATAATATAATTTTAAACCTATCAGTTTAAAATAATCTTCAAATTTATTAATCATTAGATCAAATTCTTTAATAAACAAAACAGCCATTTTATGTGCAGTTGCCTCATTACATAAAAGTTGCACATAAGCACTTCTTCTATCAGCATCAGATTGGAGTACTATTCTCGGTGCTGGAACATTTTCATGAAATTTATTTTCTTCTATTTTTATATTGATTTTATATTTAATACTTTCTTTAAAATCATCAGCATACTCTGTTAGCACCAAATATAAGTCAGCAAAAAATACACCTACCATGCTAAATGCAAGATATAATTGAGTTGTTTTGTTGGTACACTTATTTAATAATTTGTCACACTTATTTGCTAAATCATTTAGTTTTTTTATACCAAACAATGAATGATAATCATCTACTGACAGACAAAAAATGTTTGTTTTCAATTGATCGATAAATAGCTTTTTTAATATAACAGAAGATGATTCGAAGTATGAATTTTCTTTTCCTACAATTGCTTTATAGGATAACGTTCTATAATTTATTGCATACAAAAGAAATAAAATATTTCTGAAATCATCGTCTAGATATTTATAAACTTCATTAAATCCAGTAATAGCTTCACTTACCCAATTGGTAATTTCATTACATGTATTATATATCTTAAATATTTTATCAATCGATTTAGTATAATCTATATATGCTTGTGGATTTATTGTTTTTAACATTTCTAATAATTTAACAATTCTATTTGCTAGATTTTGTGGTGGTATTTGTTTTCTAGCAATTGGTTCTAGTTCTTCCTCATTATAAATAAATTTGTTTTGTAGTAATTTAATATCATCTTTTTTTTCATAAAAATCAATCACACTAAATGTATGTCTATCTTTTCTATTAGTACCAACTGAGCCACCAGCAAAAACATCAATTATACTTTCTGTTGTATTGTAATAATCATCTGTAATAAAAGGGCGCTCTAGATCAAAATGTTTGTGACCATGCAGCACAGTTTTAACATTCATATATTTTAAAAAACGAACTAAATCTGTATAATTTCTAACTAAGCTAGAATCACCAAACTCTCGTGCCACTTCAGGAAAAAGATAAAAATGATGATGAAATAATGCTACTACATTATATTCATCTAAACCTTTCACTTTTCTTCTCATATCCGCAATTTGACTCAACGATATATTACCAAAATCTTTATATTCATCTGCTTCTTCTTTTTCTAATATTTTTAACAAATCTTTTTTAATAATTCCATTAGCTAGCAATTTATTATCACTGATATTTTCTTCTAATATACTTAAATATTTTTTATTGAAAATTTTTTTCTTTTCAATTTGACAAGAATTAAAACCAAGAAAAACTATTTTCTCTTTATCATAAGGTCTAAATACTGAATAATTTTTTACGTTATAATATTTAGGAATAGTGCCATAGAATTTTGATAAAAACTTTTTATATTTAGCCCATTTTTCTTCTTCGTTATCTACCCTTATTAAATCATGGTTCCCCGGAACAAATATAAAATCTTCCTTAGATATTTTACTATTGGCTTGATTAAGGTTTATTTCCTCTAACAAAATCTCAAAAAAAGTAATAGCTTCATTTATTAGTCTGTCACTGTCTTTTACTTGACCATCAAAAATATCTCCAGTAACAACAACACTTCTTAATGAACACAATCCATTTTGATCAATATCTGAAATTACTTTATAAGCAATATCTTCAGATGACTTATAAGTTTTCCCAATATGTATATCTGATAAATGAAGAATTCTAAAGAATGACATATTTATACTTCCTTTCATTGTTATTTTTCCCTTATTGTTGAATATTTTTAATTTAATACCAATCAATATGCTCTTGACTAGTTGAATTAATTTTACAGTACTTGAATTTTTGTATTCAAATGCATAATTTATTAAAATCACCATATGGTATTCTAAATTTTGAAGATGAACTGATGGAACTTCTTCATTTTTTAAGGTATATAACTAAAAATTATTAATAATAGATAAATTTAAACTAGCTATTCTTATATTATCAACTACACATTATAGACGTTAGGTTCTTTCTCTAATATGGATAATGTGAAGATTACTCTACAGTATAAAAACTCATTCAATGCAATCTTTTATATATCATATTTTATTTCACCAAATACATGTTCAACTTGTGCTTTAGCATCATCTATATCATCTAGATAAAGTATGCTTAAATTTATTATACTTCTTGTCACCGCAACATAAAGCAAGTTTCTCGCTTCTTCTGTCTTAGTATTTCTTTCTGCCACCTCATCTTTCACTGCCAACACTTTAAGTAATCTACTAAAATATTTATTATCTCTACCAAATTTGGAAGTCATAAAAATAATCACATTATCAAACTCTCGACCTTTTGTTCCATGATAGGTATGATAAATAGTGTCACTTTCACTCCTGTCTATGATAAAATCATGCCACAAATTAAATTCATTCATATTGGTTTCAAGAAAGCTAGTTACGGCATTCTTGCTTTCTTGAATATACTCATCAGAATGTTCTTCTTGTTCATTAAAAAAATACAATTGATTTAAGATGAAATCTTCAACATCCGAGTATGATTTAATTTCTTCACCTATTATATATTCCAAACATTTATCATACTTCTCATCTTCATTGTGATACTTCGAAAAAAGATTCTCAATATAATCTTTGAGTGTCTCTCCTTTAATTTTTCTGAATTTTTCTACAAGTTCTCTTAACTTTAAAATGTTTATATCTTTTGTAGCTTTTTCAACAACAACATCTGAAACCATTGTTTCATTTTGGTTTATTTTGAATTTAAAATTTAAAATTCTAAAGAGTAACTTCTGTACAATTCCTAATTTCTTAACATCTAAACTCAATACATGTTCACGTAAAAATTCAAAATTTCTTCCTAGCTTATACCATCTTGAATTTTTAAAAAAATTATAAATGGTTGTAAAGCCACTTTGTTGAGCGACAAGCTCATTTGTTAACTCAAAACAATGTAACTTATTTTTTTTTGTGATGTTCCACTTTTTTATGTGAGCCTTAATAAATTCTTGTCGTTCTATATTCATATTATAAAAAGAAACACTACCTTTTGGAAAATTCTCATATATCGATTTTTGTTTTACATCATCATTTCTAATTTTATTAGCAATAAAAATTACTTCTTTTGCTGATCGTCTATTGAATGTTTTTATTATTCTCTCTAATCCTTTATGAATATTGTAAAAATCACTTCCAACACCGGTATCATAAATATTTTGCTTTACATCCCCATAATACCCCACAAAAAAATCATGTTGAATCATTTTAGAAAATTCATCTATAACACTTAATGTGTTGATCACTTTGGAATCTGTATCTTGATATTCATCTACTAAAACAAATGGATATCTATCACAAATAATTTGTTTTAGTAGGTCACTTTGCTCAACAAGCTTTTCTGTATATTCTAATAAAGTATCATGACTAATTCTCATTGACTCAAGCTTATCATTGTTGAATCGAGCATCATATTTTACTTTATTAAATTTACTTTCCTTACCTTCTATTTTTTTAATGACTTTTTTATATTTTATAATTTTAAATAGACTATCCACTGTTTTTTTAAAATTACCAACATTACTCATAAGTTTAGGGTAGGTATTTAAAATTTCAGGTAACGAAGCCTTGAATGGGGCTGATTTATCATTTTTATGCTTAAAGTAATCTTCTTTTTTTTTGTTCATTATTGTCAAAAAAGCATTCTTTTCATCTTCCGATAAATATCTGTATTTTTCTGCCCACTTTTCACTTTCTAGTGCTTCTTCTATTGTATCAATCTCATGTTGTAACTTATCACAATGAATTTCTACAAGCTGCTTTTGATACGGTTCTATGATACCCCATACACAATCATGTATAGTAGATACTTCTATTAAACCAGTATTTCCCAATCTATCTTTAATCTCAAAAACTGCAACGTTGGTATATGTGATACATAAGATTTTTTGATTATGTTTTTTCAGAATTTTACCGTAATGATTTATAATGTATTTTAACGATTGTACTAATGAATAAGTTTTTCCTGAACCTGCTCCAGCATCAAAAACCATGCTTTTTTTCGCATCAATACATCGCGAAATCCTTTCAAAAACTTGTTTTTCTTTAATTTTATTTTCAGAGGAAATAGATAAATTTTTAGTATCCATTTTAATTACCTCCTAATCTATCTTGTAAAAATTGTAATCCATCTTTAATGTATTTAGGTAATTGAGGAATTAAGCTTTTATCATCACATATCAAAATTTCATATAATAATTCATTTGCAAAATTACTTTTCAAATTTGACAACTTTTTTTGTAGCTTATATGAATTATGTCTAACCCCCCCATTACTAATAATCTCTATATATATATATGGCTTAACTTTTTCTAGTACATTTCTAACTATATCATTTTTAAAATTTGTTAATATAAAAGCTTCTTCAAAACTTGTTGAATAATAATTTTCAATAGGATCTTTCTGACAAATTATCATTAAGTTATTTAGCTTCTTATAATCACCCTTAATTATATTCTCAACATATTCGTTCTTATAAAAATATGATAATGTACTATTAGTTGTTTTTCTTCCTCTTAATTTATCTGAACACATTTGCATATAAAACGGTTCTTGTCCAGGACACTTTTTATCTTTTTCACCTTTTTCTATTTTTTCTCTTTTGATGTCAATATCTGTAATAATTAAAGTAGGCATACTTAAAGCATAAATGAGATTTTCATAAACTCTCGCATGAGCTCCATTTACTAAAATAACTGAAATATAATATTTATTCAAACGAGGATCTATATCTAAATAGTGTTGAAGCAATGTATACTCTGTTATTCCTTCAACAAATATAACCGCGTCAGCAAAAAAAAGTTCTGAGATTTTATATTTAATGTGTTTTTTTAAAAACTTAAGTTTTTGTTCTCGCTTCCAACAATCTTTATTTTTATTATTTTTAGGAAAGTCAATCATTATGTCATCATTTAAACATATTGAATTAGCATAATTATTACTACAAGTAATATAGTTAATATTGTTAAAAGTATTACCTTCATGTATCTTACTATTAAGTATATGTGATGAATGTGTTGTTATAATAATCTGACTATTTACATGTTTCTTATTATTTTCCAATAAAGAAGCAATCATCTCATTTATATTTTTTATAAACTGTTCTTGCATTTGAGGATGCATAAAGGTTTCTGGTTCTTCTATAGAAATCAAATTTATTTGACTGTTAAATGAAGTTTCTGGGTATTTTTCCATATATGTAATGATTTCAGCTATAATCATCATTAAATTAGTATATCCTAATCCAAATTGTTGTTCTGGTATATTATTTTTTCCTTCTACATATTCATATTTAAGTACATTTTTAATCAATTTTTGAAAATTTAAATTAGATTTTAATAACACTTGACATTTTTCGCCTAATATCATTTTGCTTAAAGATAAGTTAATATTATTAGTATGTTGCATACTTATATCTCTTGTCAATCTATCATTAATATCAATAATTTGACTATCTAATTCGCTAGCGATTTGCGGGTCTAAAACGTTAGAATATCTATAGTCTACTATCTTAGAAAATGCATCTGATAAACAGTTTTCACTATTAACATTATTTGCTCTAATTGGTGTTATTTCAATCAATTTTTTTAAAGAAAAATTTTTCTTTTTGTCCCTATTTGAATTATAGTATGAAATTTCAAAATCAGTTTTATCAATCAACTCTAAAAATCTATCAAATTTTTGGGTTTTAAAATCTTTTGAAATAAACTCTTTTACAGCTTTTATAAACAATTCACGATCTCTTACTGCCCACTCAACAATAATATCTATCTTTGACTTTTCTGTGTCTTCAAGAGACATAAAAGGAATAATATTAGTTAATATGTCTTCCTTACCATTATCAATTCCAATTGTAACAACAAACTTCAAAGTAGGTAATTCTAATTTTTCACTATCCAAATTTTCACTGATGTATAAATTCAGTAATTTTTTAAGATAATCAAAGTTAAAATCTATAGCTTTAAATGAGATATTCTTTATTAACTTATACAAAGCATCTATTACTGTTGTTTTTCCACTATTATTTTTTCCAATGATTAATGTTGTTTTAGGCGCTATATTAATATTAGAATCCTTCTTGTAATCTTCTGCACTAACAAATTCTATAATATTATTCTTATCGCCAAACTTCCTAAAATTTTCAAGTAATACACTTTTTAAATACATAATTTTATCCTCTTCTTGTATGAAATTCCAACTCCCATTATAGATATTAAAAACTTGTACTAAATATGGATAATGAGAAGTTTATATTTAAATTATCAGACTATATATTCATTCTTGAACTAATTCACACCAATACAGTAGACAACTGTAATATTGATTATCCTTAAGATAAAGATTTCTATATTATATAAATCAAAATCAAAAGTTTTAATCAATGGCAACTATGCAGATCTTTTGTAATGTTACTTTCAACTAATTTTGTTCCTATAATTACAAATAACCAGTCTCAAGTAAAATGATTTCTTTTAAGTATTCCTTCCTAATAATGCTGAATTTACTATTTATTAATGTCTCAACTGTGATATTATTGAAAATCGTAAGCTATGTATTTTTTAACTTCCTATTTTAGACATAATATTACTCTTTTTACTTTCATATTATAACATATTTCCCCAATATTTTACACTTAAATTTCAATATTTGCCACTATTGTCAAAGTTCTGACAACTGCTGTATCTTCTATGTATGTATAAGAAAGGTTATTATGAGAATACATAACCTTACTATTTTTAGTTAGTACATAACTAATAACTTCACTCTAATTATATTTCTTTTTCAATATCCCCTACCAATAGAGATGTATAATTCAAGGTACGTCAACATTACACAGCCCCTATGACAAAATGACACTGAGAGATTGTTTTAATCTTTGGAACACTGATGTTTTAGGAAATTGATTCCTATTATATTCCATCTCTTTCTCACTAATCTCTTCCTCAAACAAATTCACTTCTCTAATTTTTACTTCACCTTTCAAAATTGTAAAATAACTAGACCGTTGGCCACCTTTTTTATGAAAACGACTTTCTCGTTTAAGAAAGCCTGCATCTATCAGATCATTTATTGCTCTTTGAACTGTTCTTGTACTGATACTACAATCCTGTGCTATTCGTGTCACACTTGGGAAACAAGTCATATTGGAATCAGCTCTATTAACTAAATATAGAATAACAAGCATTGCTCTTTTGCTCAAATCTGATTTGTATACTAGATTAATTATTTCACCTTTATTCATCTTTTAAATCCTTTCAAAATAGTTTTCTGTTATATCTCTAAATATCTCTTGGTTACATTTTTCATTCAGCATATTATCGTAAGGTATTGCCACATATACGTTATCTTCAGTACAATGATGAAATTCATTAATTATGATACTATGCTCAATTCCTCTTATCATCATCAATCCTTTTTCAAAATATGGCAATTCATGTGGTTTCTTTCCTCCACAAACAATTCTCATATTGCAGTTTATAAACCCTTTTACTGTTCTACTATCCAGTATCCCTAAATCATATATCATAAAGTCAAAAACTGTTTTATTTATTAAATTTATATTCTCATAAGAAATACCGTTATAAAAATAGCCATCTCCATTCTGCTTCATTTTATAATAATCAGCTATCAACTTTAGATATCCACTATTATTAGCTTCAATATAACTAACAATAGCTCCTATTGATTTCAAATAACTAGCAAATTGCATAGCAATAGTAGTCGTTCCTACTCTATGTTGAGTACCAACTACGCCTATCGTTATCTGCTTTCTCTTAAAGTCAAAGGGCACTTCTTTAAATTCATCACATATCAAGCCTATTTTTCTTTTTATATAACCTTCTGACATACCCTCAAATAAACAAATCTTAATTTCTTTCTTTAAATCTTCAACTTTTAATTCAGTAATAATATTAAAAACACCTAGTCCAATTAATTTATGGACTAGGCTTTCGTCTTGCTCTGCCATATAAAATACTATCTTAATTCTACTATATGACTTAAAGGCTTTAACTATATCAATTATCTCCTCACTAGTATCTGTTAGACATGTCCTATCAATTACTATTGTTTCTACATGACCTAATCGCTGGATAGACTTTCCTAGAAACTCCTTTAAATTAAACTTACCTACATACTTTTTTATAAGCAGTTCTTCTGTATCTTGTAAGAAATCCAGTATATTCATATACCTTTTACTGGTTAAGTAAAGTATCACCTATTATCCCTCCATCTTGCTAATTTATTTCAAACTGCTTTGGTATTTCAAATTTTATTTCTTTTGGTTGAGAGAAGAAAAGTGCTATCACCCCAAAGACGATAAGCACTATGTATATCATTATTTCTATCATATTTGATTTTTTCATGAGTTTTCTTCTCCTTTGTTCATTCTTATCTACCACCTTTATTTCCCATGTATTCAAACTTATATGATGGGATTTCAAAATCAACATGTAACCTTTTAGAACCAACCATTAAAAGTCCATCTCCCCTCTTTTTCTGAGCTAGTAATGCTTCTTCTGCATCTGTTAAATTGTACAGTTCTTTTAGCTCTGTTAAGTTCTTTCCGTCTGTTCCAAGCAGCACTTTAAAGCATGGAATATCAAGAAGTGCTTGTCCATACATCTTGATGGGTGGTGCTAAGAAATCAACTACCGAATGGGATACTATAGCAAGCCCTGCTTCATATTTTCTAGCTCGTTTTGCTACATCTCTTAGGAATACCAACGACTGTGGTACTCTTGGGTCAATCATCAGGTAGGCTTCATCTGCTATCAATAATACTGGTTCTGTTCTGTCCTTGCTCATCTCGTTCCAACACCATGTTAGTAGGTTGAAATACTGTGTTTTCTTGATGTTATCACTTGCATTTTGAAGAGAAAAGGTATCAAGACAAACGCATCTTGACTGTGCATTTATACTACTATGTTCTCCAAATAAAAAAGAGTCTCCACCTACTGCTATATCTTTTAATAGTGTCGCTAGTTCTTTATACTCTAATTCTTTCTTAGATTTTTCTAAGATTAACTGATATAAGTCTTTCATTATAGGAAAATCTTCATTCTTTAATGGTTTTACATCGGTATCCCAATAGATTTTAAACTGATTATATAGTTCTATTAAAGATGATTTTAACAAGGCTTTCTGTATTTCTGTAAGATTCATATATAAATTAAAAAACACGTCAATATTTTTTAGATGTAGTGCCATTGCTCCAAGTCCTTCTGTTTCATCTTGTTCATCAATTGCAGGTATATCCCTTATTTGTAGTGGATTAATCCTTCCATTGCTTCCACCGCCTGCATTTATTAAGTCTCCATCTAATGCTAAACAAAGGTCTCGATATTCACTTTCTGGATCTATAAATAATATCCTTGTCCCTTTCATGTACTCTGATATAGCAAGATGTTTGACTACTGTAGATTTTCCAACTCCTGCTACTCCAAGTATGGTGAAGTTACTGTTTGTCCTATCTCCACCACGTTTCCATGTATCAAGTACAACTAGACCTCCACTTGAGTCTTTTGCAAAATAGTAACCCTTACCGTCGCTATATCCACTTGTAGAAAAAGGGTAGCCGCCAACAAATGTACTCATTGGCATTACCCTTTGTAATACTTCATTTATGCTTTTATTTATGCTGTAGTAAGGTGATAGATTCTTAAATGCTTGCTCTTGCATATTGGCTAAAACTCTACTTTTGCATTTAGATGAAGCTATGCGGCTTTGAGTTTTCCTACACACTTTTTCAAAATCCTTGTCATCTTTTGATATTGGCATTATACTAAGACTCATTGCACCGACTGATTGGTTATCGCCATCTATACTTTCTATCATCTTATCTCCGTCAACCGCTGCTCTTTCTGCTCTTCTTTGAAGAAGCGGGTCTTTATTATATACAGCATCACTTCGATTACGAATAATGCTGCTTGATACACTATCTATAAAATCACTACTGTCTACTGGATTAAAAGTAATGCTTGCTATCGTTCCTGTTATGTTTGTTATTTTGGATAGCCAACCATAGTCAACCTTTTGAGGGTATTTTACTATCCCGTATAACCTTGCTAGATTCTCACCTATTATAAGGCTATTTCTTTTTATTTCTAAACCTAATGGTGTTAGTATACTTAATAGAGTTTTATTTACATTTTGTCCTTCTTGTTTTTTCAATCTTATTCCTCCCCATTACTTTCATATATAGAGTTATTAACCAAATTACATAAACCCAAAACCTCGCCTTCTCCAAGTAATGTACACTTAACACCACAATTATCAAAGCATTTCATAAACTCCTTAGTTCTTTTTAACAAGTCACTTTCAGCATTTTCATGATGTTTTTGCCATAATACAATATAGAATTGGCGTTCTACTACTTCTCCTGATAAAGCATAATCATTCATTTCGTAAATTTCTTTACGCAGCAGTGATTTTTGCATTTGGTCTTTGGTGTTGTGTAATATTTCTGTATATTCTTCAAGTAATCCTGATATGTCTACTGGTCGGGATATTGCCAGAAATTTAAAAGGTTCATTTATACTTGATAGCTCAGCGGTTAGTATATTACATAGACTTTCTTTTTCCATTTCTGATAATAACTCTATAGATATAGGTTGAATTCTAAAATAGCTCATTATATAACTATCTCTTGTATAGAGAAAAATGTCTTTAATATCCGCAATATTTATAAAATCCTGTGCAGTACTTTCATATTGCTTTGTTACACTTTTATGTTTAGTTAATATAAAATACCCTATACTTCCTAACAAGCATAGGGCAATCATAATTATGGGCATTATCATAAGCATTCCTCCATCGCTTCTACAGTTTCAAGGTCTTAATTAGCTACTAAAAAGTAGCCTGCAATAATGTCACCGTTATCAAGTCTTCTGTTTTCTTGAAGACCAATTTATTATCAAACTCAATTACATCTGGTTTTTTTCCTTTCATCTTTTTCATTTATTATCATCTCCTACTCTACTAAGATTGCTAATTCCACAATTATACCTACATGATTGCTCCTGTATTGCCTCTGCTGGCATTATTAAATCACTATTTAGCATAACCTCTTTTAGAATTTCCTTTTGTTCATTTGAAAATCCATACTTAACAGCCATTTCATCAGTTGTAAGACTTTTAATGGTAATGATCTTATTGTATGTGGTTATAGTCTTTATAGATTGAGTACCTTTATTATCCGTGGTTGTTTCAATATGTGTTTTTTTATCAATATCCACCTGTATTATATTCATTTCCCAAAAGATTTCTTCTAGCTTTTGCTTACCTTTATCATCAAGATAAACTACCTGCTCACCATCTTTCGTAATATTCATAACACTAAAAAAAGATAACACGTCAACTGAATTATCAATCAATATATTATCTTCACTGCCTACTATTATGGTTGTTATGTAATCCATTTTATCGTCACTCTGCTGTTCTTCTATTTTCTGTCTGAAATCATTTTGAAGCTCTAACATAATAGATTGAACAGATACATTATCGTTATTACTGCCATCACTGAATAGGCTAAAGAATATAGCAAATGGCGATGATAGTATTAATAGTATTAAAATAAGCGGTGTTAATACTGCTGTAAGTATTATCCACCGCCCATTTTCATCTGTTCCAAGTTTTCCTATTGTCGTTGCTACTTTTGCTATTGTAGCTGGGTCTACTGCCATTTAATTTCCTTTCATACTAAATTAATGTTTTAAAATTTCACATCTTAAATTACTTAATATCGTAATATGATTTATACTATCTATAACTTATAAATAGAATAAAACAAAAATCATAGTACCTAATCTATATTAACAAACAGGTATTATGTATATAATTATTACAATAGCAATATTTAGCCCAATCTTTTTTAGATTTGTAATACTTTTTTGTATACGTATTTTATTATATCACATGAGCAATATAACTTCTTAAATACTGAGCCTTTTGCCATATTATTTATGTGTACTTTTGCTGCCTGTCTTTTAGACCACTTTTTAGTTTTACTTCCATAAGTATCTTCAAGTATAGGCGTTCTTTTGTAAGATTTGTTCATCTATATCACCTCCCATTAGTAAAAAGGGATTTAAACATAGATTCCACCTCTTATTTATTTCACTATCATTTTGCATCCTCTTATATTGCATATATAAGTATTAAATGGTAAACCCTATGTGTTGAACAGCTTATTCAAACGCTCTACCCTTAAGCTAACTCCCCACATGCCACACATAGGGCTAAAACTGTTAATATACTTTTTATACTATACCACATCCTTTTTACTGTTTTATATTCTTTTAATAGAGTTAATAAATCTGATATAGTACATCTAATTGTTGTTAATGATATTAACTCTAAAGCATATAATAAGTATTTTGAATAGGTAGGGAGTGTAGGATTCGAACCTACGCCTCTGGCAAACTTATTTACAGTTAAATTATACCATAAAATACTATTATAAATGTTACAATCTCTTTACATATATTAGTTAATATTATGGTTTATTAATTAGAACTAGGAGCAATATGCCAATTTTCATAAACATTACCTTCTATAGTCACTTTATCACTTAAATTAACCCTTAACATCCCATCTGGTGTCCAACAATCTATTACCTTTGCATACACTTCATAATTACCATCAGGATATGGTAACGGTGTGAAGTGGGTTCTACTATTAAATGTTGAGTAGATATTTTCTTTAAACTCAAATGTTGTCTTACATGTCTTTTCGAGTAATCGCCAGTATATATCGTAGTTAAATTCAGGGAAGTAAGTTATAACATTTTGTGCTGTTGTATAGTGGCTAGAAGGTGCATTAGTTGTTATACCTGTACTTACTTTTGTATCAATACCATATCCACTAGCAATAGTATATTCTCCATACTTCTTCTTTACAGTTGGATTGTGTTTATCAGGGATTAAGTCCATACTAGCGTTTATACTCCCTGTATACTGCGTATAAGTATATACCCATTCTCCATAATCTTCCCACCATCCTTTGTCTACCCATTTGTATCTGGGAACTCGTGTAGTACTGCCATCTTTATTAGTTCTTGTATAATATCCTCTATGATACTTTTTCCAATTTTCATGCCATTTATAATCTGCATCCCAAACTGCACTATATATTCCCCATTCTGCTGTAATCTTATTAGCTTTATTAGGTATATCTGGTATTTGAAAGTTGGGCATAGTATCTGTTGGTCGTGGATCAGGTGGTACATTATCTGATAGATTTTCTATTTTAACTTTAAAGCTCTTACTTCTCCCTCCATCTTTGAGTTTGGCAGATGAATTACCAGATATACTTACATTTACTGTTACTTCACATGGCTTAGAAGGTGTTCTCCATTTTATCCAAGCATATTGACTATCTCCATCAGGTATAACTACGGGCATAGTTGTAGATTGTCCATTTGCTGTTAAGGTAACATATGCTTTACCATCAGAGGGATTTGTATATGCACTTTTTCTAGTATCTTTCTCTTTATGCCGTTTATCAGGTGTAATATCTCCATTGGTAGCTTTTACTATCACAGAGGTAATGACATCTGTATCAACTCTATAAGTGTAATCATATGTTGTATCATTTTCTTTAACATCACTACCACTTGGTTCTAGCATTCTCATACCAATCCCACCACCTTTAATAATCCTATCATCACTCCAATAAATACCGTCTAGAAGAGGTTTTGTCACTGGTATTCCAACCCAGCTTTCTTCAAGAACAACGGAATTAGGCAAATCACTATGTGTCATACAAGCTACATATTGACCAGTATCTCCCCAAAACCAATTAAAGTATCCAAGTTTTTGAGAAAGTGCATATTCTGTTGCAGTAAATGCAATAGGCTTCCTATATCCATTACTATTAGGTTTTGTATATGTTATTATAACTGGCTCGTAGATTATAAGCCATGCTACTTTGTTTTGGTATTGTCCATTTGACTTTATTGGTAGTATTTCTTCAGGAGGATAAAAACCTTTCTTACCATTAATGGTAAATAGAATATTTCGTAATAGACCTTCTCTAGTTGTTCCTTGTTTCTCAGCTATATCATCAATAATTCCAATCAGTGTTCTAGTATCTCCAAAATAAGATTTTACGGAGTTAATATTCCCCCCATTAGTAATTGGTATTGGTGGAACATTACCTGTTATCACTTCATTAATTGTAATAGGTGACAAATTTGCACCTTTAATATAGTCAATCTTATTATTTGGTGTTCCAAAAGTATTTTCAGGAAGCGTAAAAGTACTAGGTTTAACATATGTTGATTGATTTCCTATCCTTTTAAAGCTATTTATACTATCATTCATATCTGTATCATCACTTAACCCTACATATATAGATACTTTATACATATATTCTGAAACTCTATAAAACCCTTTGCCTTTTAGAGCATTATTTATGTCACCATTTCCACTATCAGCATTATCTTTGGCAAATATATTTACTGTAGAAAATACCATACATATTATTAATATAAGTATTATTATCTTTTTCAAATTATCATCTCCTAACATAAAAAAGCCAATCCATTAAAGAATTGACTTAGCAATAATATATAACTTTTATGTTCCTAAAATTTGTCTCCTGATCCCCACTCACCGTCACCATAATTGGAACTATCACGTTCACCTCTGTCTCCATTTGACGGTACACTTGATGGTGGTTTTAAAAATGGTTTTTCACTATCTGGTACTAGATTTTCACTTTTATCTTCTGATGTATCTTTAGGTACATCAGGTGTGACAATAACTGGATTTTCTATAGGTTTTTCTTCTATTGTTGGTAATTCATCATATGTTGGTGGGTTAATATTTTCTTCCTCATCACCATTTTTAACTGCATCTTCATCACTAGGTATAGGTTTAGTCTCTGATTTAGTAGTTCATCAACAGGTTCTTCTTTAGGTAGTTCAGGCTTCGGTGGAACAACCGGTTTATCCACTTCTACTGTAACTTCTTCTATATCCTTGTCTTTAATATTGTCTACTTCGTCCGTTTCTTTTTCTTCTTCCATCTCATTATCATTATTCTGTTCAATAACTTTTATATCTGGTACTTTAATTGTTGATTTTTCTTCAATATCCTCAACTTTTACTTTTTTTGATTCTTCATTATTTACACCTACATCTGGTTGTATAATAGGTTGTGATTTTTGATATATTCCATACACAAGTGCTATTGCTATTACTAAAAGTACACTTATAATAGTGATTTGCTTTATTCTGTTATTCTTCATAATCATTTACCTCCAATGTCTTCTTTATTCGAGATGTTAGTATCTCAAGTTTTTTAAGTTCATTGTTGATAGTATCTCTTCCTTTGTCTGTAATTCCATAAAATACTACTCTTCGGTTTTCATTTAATTCGTCTGTAATCTTAATAAGTCCAAGTTCTAGCATTTTCTTAAGTTTTGCATATGGAGACGCATTTAAAACTTTTACTTCTCCTTCTGATATTCTCATAACCTCTTTTGATATGTCATAACCCTTTAGTGGCTTTTCTAGTAATGCTAATAATATATATATAGTTAAGTCAGTATTCCTCTTTGACATGAAATCACTCCTCATCACTATAGTTATTATAACTATAGTTGTTATAATTATATTATCACTACAATAGTTTTCTGTCAAGGAATTAGAATTTTGGAATAAATTTAGCTTTTACTTTTAAATGAATGGTCATATCTGGCAAATGTCCCCATCCAAATCCAAGCGGCACTTTAAGGGTAATATATACATCTGCACTAAAATCATCATTTTCATTTCCTCTAATTGGTGTATTGGTTACATTAACATTAAGATTATATACCGAGTATTCAACCTCTTGTCCTGAATACTTTATATATTTACTACCGCTTCTTTGCAATCCTAAAGTACTTGATAAATCATAATAAACTGCCCCTTCGTCAATGTCCGTTTCCCAATCGTTACCATTAAGAGTATATCCCCCTGCATATCCTTGTCTTAGACCGTTATAGTTGTTATCCCAATTGTTTGTTATAACTGATATAACTGATGATTGCACGCTATCACGCACCCCTTTTGCTATAGTTTGAAGTCTTATGTACTCTGCAATGACTGTAAATAGCAACATCATTATTAGAACAGCAGTACAAGCTAATATGACTGCATTTCCTTCTTTATTTTTTATCAATTCTTCCAATAAATTTCACTCCTTCCCGTGGCTTTAGATGTTAATGTAATAGGAAAAGAGCCAAAAGAAAAGAAACCTATATCGGTTTCTAATGTAAGTACTAAATTAAATTCATTATTAAGCTGTATTTTCCCAGTTGTTGACCATTTAACATTAGGATCAAGTCCTGTTTCCTCTATCATTTCATTTATTTTATTTCTTGTTTTTGCTCCGATTCTACCTTCTATCTCTGCATATCTTACTACTTTGTCTGCAAAGGTGTCTAGTTTTGTTTTTTTAATAAAGATCGGTAATACGCTTGTAGCTAGTGTAACAATGAGTATAACTACAAAGACTACAATTACTGAGTCTATGTAACCTTCTCCTTTTTTATTTTCTAGTATGTTCAATTAATTGTCCTCCTTTATAACAAAAACTCTTCCCAATATGAGTAGTTAAAACTGTACACATTGAAAAGAGTTAATAAATATTATTATTTTTCTTGACCCAGAATTATTGTAATAAAATCTTGAAAATCCGATTTGAGCATTTTCTCAAAATTAACACCTAGCCCATCATTAAGTTTTGATATAAAGTCTCCAATATTTAACGTTATAATTTCTATTTTTTTTGATAACCTTGCAATATCAGAAGTTAAGGCTGGATTTTTTATTTCTAATAACTTACTATCAATTTTTGCTTTTTCATTCTCCCAGTAAGTTATATAATCAAATCTATTTAACGAATAAATATCTGCTTCAATATTTTTTACATCTTTTTTGTAGTATTTTTTATCATCCTCAGTAATTATAATAAACAACAACTTCTTATAGTAATCTCTGTCCCTCATTAGTTCGGAAATTTCATACATACACGGAATTGATCTCAAGTATGCATTAGATATAATTGATATTATGTAATCATGTTCCTTAATGCTTTTCATAAATTTATCTAAACTATCTTTATATCTTAACTCGTTAATATCTCTAGATATTTCAATTTTATTATTACCTTTCTTAATAAGAATTTTTTCTATAATATTTACAATATCTGTTTCATTGTGATTATATGATATAAATACCTTTTTAGATATAACTTTAGATATGTCTTGATTATTAGTTATTATATAAGCCACACCTTGAGCTTTAACCACAACATCATTCTTTTCAACTTTAATATATGCTAATTTTCTATTCATATAATTAAATTTCTCAATATAAAACACAACATGATTATCTAACAACTTTCTAATCTTATTTTCATCAATATCAAATGGAAAATTCTTTATATGTAAATTTTTCCCATCGTCATTTATCCCAAAAATAATTATTCCACCTTGTGTATTTGAATACGCTGAAATCCATTCAGCAATTTTCTCATTTGTCTCTATTGGATGTATGTATGTGGTGAATTTTCTATCCTCAATTTCAATTTTTTTTATAATTGAATCAATCATAAAAACCTCCATTTTTATATCTATTAGATTTAGTTATTAAATAAATCCCTTAATGGTATGACAGTTATTCCAGTTGTTTTGATAATATCCCCTAACGTTACCATTTTTGTATTTTGTCCATTATTCGTCCATAATTCGTAATCTACATCATCTAAAGCTTCATATTCCTCTTCATTAAAAAATATGATTTTATTATAATCACTTGGTCTAACTACAATTCTGATAGCCCGCCCATCTTTTACAGTGGCAAATACAGTATCAGAATAACTTTGTTCTTTCCATTCTTCTATTGAATCAGGTAATGTATACTTGTCTGTTTCATAAAGATAATTATAGACTGATTCAATTGTTCTTTCCATAATTTTATTTAAATATTCTTTTGCATATACTGAATGATTAGTAATATGCTTTAACTGTTCCTTAATTTCTTGAGGTGAAAGATCATCTAAATTTTCAATAAGTTGCCCAATTTTTGTATGATTATTAATAATATCATCAAGTTGCTCATACTTAATATTATGACTTTCTATCTTTTCAGCTATTTTAAGTCTTCTAATATTAACTTCTGGTGGAGACAATAAGCTTTTTTTCTCATACAATGTATCAAATAATTTTTCACTTAATTCTGGATTAGTAAAGAACCAATCAGTCAATCTACTAAATAAATTTTGAGTTTCGTAAGTCCTTTTTGTATTATTAATTGTTTCATCAGATAATATTGCATTAACTTTTTCTTGAATTCTCTTAGACACAAATTCATTGTCTCTACTTTTTTCAATAATTCCTTCCCTCAAGTTAATTTCTCTACTTAATAAGCTGTCTTTAATATTCGAATCTAAATCAACAAGTATATTCTTCAATGCATTATCAATATTTGAATCTATATACAATTGAGTATTTTTTACAAATTTATTACTCTGATTTATTACATATACTTCATCTATGAATTCCTCAATACTCTTGTATCTAATCCAAAAATCATAATACTTATTTAACCACATCCATATATCTTGTTCTGACTTCCCACAATAAGCTTGTAAATCAGATAAACTTCTTCCTTCCAACATCTTATTTATATCACCAATCAATATTTTATTGTTAATGATCTTATCCCAGTATTGGTAAGATTTCTTTATTGGTATAGTAACTCTAATACCCTCATTTACTAAATCCCAAAGATCATCTGATAAATCTTTTTTGTCACAGTAAGGAACTAAAATTTGCTTTTCATCACTATTCTTTAATTTTATAGGCATTCTGCCATAATATTGTTCATCTTTATTTGTTTCAACTATAGGTAATAATTCAAACCTTTTTTCAATAACATTGTATAGTTTCATCTGTAGTTTGGAATCAGTGTTTTTTGTAATAAAGCATAAATTGAATAAATCTTCCCATTGATTTTGACATGCAAAATCTATAAGTTCACTATACAATTTAATTCCCATATTGATAATATTAATATTTTCTTTGTTACCTTCGTGAATCGCATTTCTGTCTTTTTCCACTTCAAACATTGAACTATTTAAAACCACAGGGAAACTAAACAGCTCAGTACCTATTAGTGGAAAATTGCAGAATAATTTAGGAATATTCTTATTAAGACTCAAAACTCTAAAAACCTTTTCCGACTTGTGCTCAACCAAGAGGGAAATATTTACTTTTCCCTCTTGGTTAACAAGAATTGTTATTGGATTATTTGTTGAATTACTAATTACTACAATATCAAATTTGTCAAAATCAACGGTATATCTACTTTGCACGTGATACCTTATACCATTACATGTAATTGATTCCATAGAAGGGTTTAAAGCTAAAACAAATGGTATTGTGCTATCTAAATTATTTAAGCCAATCTTAATAGCATCCATTGTCTCTTCTGAGTCATTTGCATTATATAAGAATGATGTATTAAATTTTAATGGTTGCTGTATCTGAATATTCTTATTTTCTTTTATATTCTCTATAAAACTAAGAGTATTTTTGATTTCATCCCTTACTTCTTGATATGAAGTCCCACTTCTATCAATACAAAAGTTTAGTGGTTTAAATATTTTATCGTCTTGTTTTAAAATCCCATTAACTTCAACTTTTTCTGATAATAAATGCGTCGATATGAAACCAGTACCAAATTTACCTGTTTTAACATCTTCTTCACTTTGTTTTGAAGATATCTGTGTTATTAGATCAATTATATTTTCATATGTAAAAGGTAATCCATCATGTGAAAACTTAAGATGATTATCTGTATCTATTGAAATATTAATATTAACTTTACCACCAGTAGGAGTACAATCAACTGCATTCTGAATTAATTCCCATACCCATCTTTTTCTCATACAATCTTTTTGTTCTGGTGGTTTCCCCCTAAGCTTCTTCATTTCAGCCCATATTGTATTCGCACCTGCATCAAATACTTTTTCAAGTAGAATATGGTTATTTCTATTATCAACCTCAAACATTTTCTCCAACCTCACTAATATTTAAAGTATTTAAAATAGTATATAAAAAAACTTATTTTAACATTAAAATTAATAAATATATACCTCATTTGAAATCTGTATATAAGCTCTTTTATTCGCCTATAACACTTAATCAAATATCTAATTTATTATTACACCAAATTATTTGGTATACATTTCTATGTCCACCTAGATATAAAAAATATTTGAACTACAAATAAGTTCCTAAACATATATTTGAGTACTTTTAACTCAATATATCTCATATTATACACCTACCAAAATATACATGTCTACCTTATAAGTTAAAATAATCCATCCATATTCTCAACAATCTGCAACACCATCACCACTAAATACGTCATCACAAAACAACCTAGCATCATCATAGAATACCTTCTTATCTTGGCTGGTCTTTTCATAACTTCTGCTTTTAATCTTTGTAATTCTATCTGCTTAAAATCATGTGATAACATTTGGAAATATACGATATTGTTATCTCCTCGTATCGTTCCTACAAGCCCTCTTACCACATCTGATAACATACTACTGCCTATTCTTGTTTCAAATCTAGTCAAAGCACTCTCAAGATTGCCAGACTTCATATCAGCTGTAGTTATTTCTAACTCTCTTTTAAATACACCAGTTGTATTCTTCTTATAGGTTTCCAGTATGGATAGCACATCTCGACTTCCATAGAGTTCTTGAGCTAAGGTGTTGACAAAACGTGGTAACTCATATTCAATAGCACTTCTACTTTTCTTTAATATCTCATCTGCACTTTTTATTTCTTTGAAATAAATAAGTATAGCAATTATTATAATCACTGGTGCTAATAACGGAATTATTAAAAGAGCAGGAATAACACTTAATAATGTCATTCCTGCTTTTACATATGCTGTTGCTATAAATGTTTCAGGTGTTTTATTTATCTTAATGTCATCATTAACTTTCGTTTTTTATAGTCACCTAATTTAATAAATCGCCCTAATTTCTCTGATAATTCTAGAACTAGCACTTCTAGTAATTTGGGCTTTTTAATCCCCTTTTTACTAACTGCTAAAAATGTTTTACTAGCCCTTTTAGTTGGTAGTTTAAGTATATCTAAAAGAATAAAAAAAAGCCCCATACTAAAGCATAGTGCAAATAATGTTAATATCTTTATCAATTTTTTTCCTCCTCCTTCATTTTCAAACATTTTTCCTTCATTTCCATCCATTTATCATAAGAAGAAGTAGGATTCTCAGGGTCAAATTCAAATTTTATATCTCCAAAATACAAAATATTATCCTTATATACAAGTACAATTTCAATGACTTCATCTGAAATACCCTGCCCTCCTGTTAAATATGCTGGGAAATCAAGATATACCATATTATCTTCTAGCTTAACTTCTGATTTATATGTACCAACAACAGCCACGCCACTACCATAACCCATGCTAAGAGCATATTTTGTATCATTCTCAGTATAAAAATATATTCCACATCCAACAAAACCACATTCGTATGTACTCCACTCTTTATTTTCTATAGTGCTCCATATTTCTTCTTCTGTTAAGTCAGTAATTTTTTCTGATAAGCATATAATATCACTTGAATTCTTCACTTTGAAAACAATATTATCCTTTGCATTTATACTACTACTAAAGGATTTAATATCAATACCTAAATTACTAGGATATCCTATTATCTCACAAACAACTTCCTTGTCTTTTACAAATACTAAATGCGGCATACCTTCACTAACTGTTTCACCTACATTGGCTTTAAAACCAATGGTTTCTTGCACCTCTTCTTTAGATGTATATGGACCAAATGAATATACTGTGTCCCATTCAAATGGTGTAATATCGTTTAAAGTAACCTCTGTTTCATTTTTTAATGCTTTTACATTGTTTATAAAGGCTTTTTCATTTTCATTTTGTTGTGATGTACATGCTACTAACATTAGAATACAAAAGAATAATACTATTATTTTTTTCATCATAACTCCCTCCATCTTACTTTTATTATATCATATTATCGTTTATACTCAACAGGCTTACTATGTTTCACAACTCCTGATATAGCTATAAATAATACTACTGAACATATAGCAAGTGTAATTTTACCAACTGGTGTAAACATAAGTGTATTATACCAATCACAATTCAAAAAATATATAAGTGGTATGTTTCCAATAAGTAGTGCTGCCATTACTATGAACTCTTTTAATGGTTCATAAAGCATATTATCAAGTTCAGCTGATACTATTCTCATATCAGATAGTTTTGTTACTATTGGTGTTAATGTTGATTTTAAATTCTTATCTTCTTGACAGTCTATAACCGCATCTACCCACTGCCTAAATACATCACTATCTATTTTTCTTCGCAGTTTTTCAAGTGCCATTTTAATATTAGAATTAATCAGCATAGTATCAGCTAAGAAAGCTTTAAAAACATCATATACTGGAGGATTAATATACTCTATATTTTCTTCTATAGCTGTAATGATACTATTACTTCTCATATATGAAGTTGTTATAACTGATAATGCTGTCTCAAGTTCTGCATTAAGTTCGTTTTTCCACTTAGTAGCTACTAGTTTTATATACCAAAATGGAGCGAGTGCAAATCCTGCTCCTAAAACTGGTATCAAAAGCATATTATTAATTATTGTTGCTAGAAACATGCCACCAACTGATAATGAAAGTGATACTATTATTATTAAATGGAATTTACCTTCACGACCAGTCATTTTCAAAATATCTTTTGCATCAGATAATATTAATTTAATGCCTTTAGCCTTTTTTTTATTTGTTACTGCCAACACCTTTTGTCTGATACTTTCTTTTTTCTTTTTAGGTCTAAGAGATTTTAGCTTCTCAAACATTTCAATAGGTGATATTTTGAGTAGTATAAATAATCCTGCAAGCATTAATATAAATGCTATTACAATCATACTATTCAGTGCAATCACCTCCAATAAACTTACTTAATTCAGCTTTTGACATTCCATTTTCAAGCAATCTTCTTTGCATTGTTTTAGAAATATCATTAACTTTTTCGTAGTATCCTATAATCTTTATCTTTCCATCCGCTTCAATATTGTCTGTTACATTATATTTGTATAATGTACGTATCTCTCTGTTTCCTCCTTCTTTTATTAGGCATTCTGTAATCTCCATAATATGTCTTGTATTATCTTCTAGCTTCTTACAGAACATTACTATCGGAAAGGCTTCTGTTACAAGATTATAAAGTGTTTTTTCATCCATATCATAGCGTTGCTTGCATAAGGTAACCATTCTGTAGTAAGTAGCAATACACGAATTAGCATGGATTGTGGTACTTACCCCATGACCACTTCTTGCACTTTCTTGGGCATAGAATGCTTCATCACTTTTCATTTCTGCTACACAAATATAGTCAGGATTTACTGTTAAAGCTGTTTCTAGGAGTTTTGCCATTGTTATTGATTGCTTTGGATCGTCACTATGCCTTGTCACTGTATGGATAACATTATTTATGACTTCACCTTTGTCATTTTTCTTAATCAAATTAAATTCTCGAGTTTCATTTTCAATAGTGAAAATTCTTTTGTTGTTTGGAAGTGTAGAAAGTATATAGCTCATAAGTGTGGTTTTGCCACTTGATGTAGCTCCTGTGAAACAGATACTCTCACCATATCTATGTGCTAATTCCAAGAAATCCATCATTTGTTCACTTGCAGTACCCCCTTGAATAAAATCTTGTTTGGTTAACTTTCTTGGGTTGACAATACGAATAGATACTGAAACTCCAACACCTTTATCTACTATACCTCTTGCTATTGCAGTAATCCTTATTTTATCACTAAGATGTCCAACTACAATTGGCTGTGAATTATCAAGTATCATACCACTTTGATGTAGTAATCTTCTAATAACATCCATTGCGTGGGTAGGTGAGTTGAAATGCTCCTCAGAAGGGATAATATCTCCATTTGCATAAGTGATTTTAATATCGTCATAGCTATTAATATTGATTTCCTCTATGTCATCTCTATTAAGATATTTTGTAATAAAGCTAAACTCAGCCATTTCGGTATACAGCCTATCTATTAGATTAATACTAGTAAACCCGTCAACCTTAAATTTATTATCCTCTATATATTTTTTTATATAAGACTTCATTTTAGTTTTACAATCTTCTATATTTTCATCTGATATAAGAACAGCATAGTTACTCGAGATATACTCTTGCACACGTCTTAGCACCTGTGGAAAATACATATACTTACTCATAGTCATCACACTCCCTTTTTCTTCTTGAATTTTGGTAGCTTGAATTCTTTTTTAGATTTACTGTCTTTTACTTTTCCAGTAATTTTAAATAATAATTTTTCTAGGCTATTGTTATAACTAGAACTTTGTTTGTCTGTTAATTCACCAATTAGTAATCCTTCTTTATATTGGATGAACAATTCTTTTGTATATATTAAATCGAAATAGATATTACCATAATGATTAATTATGATTGACTTTGGCTCATTATCTTCTAGCTTTGATAGAACATTGATATGATTATTAATGTTAAATGACTTATCAATTAGTAATGGAAATGTAGATTTGAAATAGCTAACTGATTTCAAATCACTTCCACAAAGTCTAATTACTTCATCAGCTAACTTTAATGATGCAATTGAAAGTAAATCTAGTTGTAAAAATGATGATGAATCAATAATTATATAATCAGCTAAATGTGATAGATTGACTATTAGTTCATTCGCCCTGTCTACTGTATGTTCAGCATATGTCTTATAGTTTTCACCCTGTGCATAGCCTAAAAAAGCAATATTCTTGTTATCTTTTAATGTTATCAAATTATTTAATATATCTTCTTGGGTAAGTGTAACCATCTCAAGTAGCTTTCCTAGCGATTTATCCTTTTCTTTGGCATAGGGTAGTAATGTACCAACTGGTGGTGCTACTATATCAGTAGATAACATAATGACATTATTATTCTTTGATAATTCCTTAGCCAATTTAATAGATAAGGTTGTCTTACCACTATTTGGACTACCCCATATGGTAATTATTTTACTCAACTTCATTCACCTCCCATGGATTTTCTTGTGTTTCATCAGTTGAATCCTTGATTGATTCAGAATCTAAATCTTTCTCTAACTCATTTAACAACTTATCCTGCTTAACTAAAAAAGCCTCTGCATTATCGTTATCTCCACGATATACAAAGGCTAAATGTATCTTTCCATTTGCTTCAAAATCTGCTAGCATTATTGCCTGTTGCTCTGATACCTTTAACGTAACTGTAGATGGTAATTCTTTATCTTCTCCATCTTCTATCTTCGTTTGACTTGTATCATATCCAGTACTTAACGTTATTGCTAATACTTCAACATATTTCAATTCTTTAGGTGATATGGTTTGTCTTCTATCTCCGTAGTCTGCCACATATACGGATACTATATCACCGTTTTGCAGCTTACCTGATATACCACTTGCGAAATTTCTTAATGTGACAGATATAGCTCTTTTATCTCCTGTAAAGTTTTCAAGATAACCATATTCAGCAAGTGGCTTTTCTGATAGTTTTGATGGTAAAATGTAGTCACCTTTTAGCATATCGGTAGTCGCAAACTTGCCTATAACATTTTCTTTATTTTTTATCACTTGATCTGGTAAGTTGTATCCACCTACTTCAATGATTTGTACCATATTTGATGTAATCTCATCACCTATGGCAATGTTTTTTGTTACTCTTACTATTTTTACTTTGTTAGATACTGCTTTGTTGAACATCGGCGTTAAACCAAAGCAAATTAAAAGGGATAGCACTATGCAGGCTATCCCTACGGTAGTTCTGTTTTTTAGTATATTTTCCAAGTTTATTCCTCCTGTTCAATTCCTTCTATGTAAACTTAATTTATAAGAAATTCATTGCTTGATATTTTGTCATACTATCCCAACAGGATTTTCTATCTTACAACCAATTTCACTTAACGTACCGTATTTACGACGTTCGTGAACCGACCCTCAAAGCCCTTCTTCGCAGGCGATACTCGCACTCGGTGAGGGAATGTTCATATCGAACGGAAATATATTGTTAAGTGATGTTGTCAACGGAAGCTTGATTTACATAACTAATAGATATTACTTTTAAGATGAAAACAAAGAAAGTTGATATATTAATCCTGATGCTATAACACTTCCCGCAACACCCTCTAATATACTCCTAATTGTTGTAAAGCATTCAGTAATCATTGACTTTTTAGGTTTTTTTGTTTCTAGTATTGATTCGATTGTTTTTATTTGAGAGTTTATGTCATTAATCTCCTCTTCACCTAGCTTAATATCTTTTATATTATCCTTAATCATACCTATTAATCTTTCTACTTCCTGTTTATCAACAATATCAACTGACATATTTTGTGTTGAATTATTTGAATTTTGTTGTATTTGAGAATTAGTTACATTGCCATTAAAAACATTTGTTGTATAATTATTTTTCTGAGCAATATTTTTCTCGCTATCCGTAAATTTCATCCCTTCTCCTAAAATACCATCTTCTTCTAATTTTAGTGACCATTCTAATACTATGTTTCTAACAGATTCAATTATTGATTCAACCTGAGACTTACTAAAAAACATTTGAAATTTGGTATCAAAATCAACCCAATGAGCTATAGATTTTCTAACATCATTGTTAAATGTAATAGTTAAAGAATCCTGATCACTTTTTGTTAACACTTCTAAATTTGTTATTGGATCAGATAACCTTCTCACAGATAGCAAGTTTGCAAGCTTTGTATCATCTAAAATTACTGGTATCCACCCATGATAGGGGTTCCAGCCTTTAACTTCACCTCTAATCATCCTGTATTCTGGAATTTCGTCATTAGAGCATTTATACCCATTTAATTCCGAATTAATCCATACTTCAAAATCATTTGTTTTTAATTTTCTAGCTACTACATACGCCTTTCGAAGTAATGTAGAAATACTAGTATTTGAGTCATAGGCTTCCTTTTGCAAATCTAATACTAATGCTTTCATGTAATTCCTCCTCATTATTTTAATTTCATGTACACAATCGACAAACTAAAACACTATATTCTCTAGTTGACAATTTCACTTAACGTTTCTGACTTTCGACGTCGTTGAAGTGACCCACAGAGACTTTCCCGCCTGACGGTGCTTGCCACCCACTGAAACGATGTGCGTTAGCGAACAGAAGTCTATTGTTAAGTGAAGTAATCAGTCTTCAGACTCAGACTCACTATAAGTTTCTATGACACTAGATACTCCAACACTCTCTAAATTAAATCGGCCTACAGTATTGAACAGCGATTCAATAATCTTTGACTTCAATTCACCATCAATTCGAGCTGCAAACATCAAATTAAGCAACTGTTCACCGGTCAAAAGACAATGTTCTCTTTGCTCTGAATATTTAAGCATTTGATTAGGAAATACTTCTTCTGTACGTTTATCTAGGGGTAGATCCTTAAACCCATTTACAATTAAAATCCCTTTTGGCATAATCTCATGAACTGAATAATACTCACTAACCCACTTCTCTAATTGTGCTGCGTGTTTTTCAGCAGCACTTTTCGAAACACCTTTGACTTCAATAACAGCATGTTGGTTATTGTATTCAACTATTAAGTCATCTCGACCTGGCAATCCCTCAGTAACATTAAGTCCAATATCTTCAAGTGCTTCCTTTACTTTCAATTCCAGTATTCTTCCTGATCCAGTTATCAAAAGCTTTGATTCTACTAGCTTAGTAATTTCCTCATTCTTCCTTTTTATTTCTTCTTTTAACCTGATTAGTTCATCTTCGAGTTCATACCCTTCTTCACGCAAATTTTTCTCTTCAGGTAAATAGAGCTTTGATGTCCATTCTGGTAAATAAAAGTCTTCTTCATTGACTGTTATGCCTTTAAGTAAAGCTATAAGTTCATTCCAAAATAATTCATTCAACTCCTCATTATCATCATCAAAGAACTTTGGTAAAAACAAAACAATCCCATTATCTTGTTTGACTAATGATCCAACTACTTTATCTGTACCAGAAATCTTGTATATTGGCTCACCTAAGTCACTCTCAAAATAGGCGGTATAATTAGTGTGATTGATTACCTTCCTAAGGTAGTCTCTAAATGCTCCATTTACTGTGCAGTCAATATATTCACCTGTTGCCTTTTCTGTTCGGACATCAAATGGAAATATAGATGTTATATCGAATTGATTAACAATCCGTGTTGTCTGTCTATTCTTTCCTGTTCCTGAATACGTTCTTTCACCTGTAGCAATATAACATTTTATTGGTTCAGGTGTGAAAACTATCACTGGGCGACCTATCCTTAGCATTTCGGCAATTTCTTTCTTCCTTCTCTTACAGTCATTAACTAACTTTGCTGATTTATCATCATTAAGTGATGGCAATCCCAAATATGTAGAACTTGATGTATAATAATCACATAAAATAGTACTCATATCTAGCAATATCAAGTCATAATCTAGGAATGATATTCCAGATCCAAATTCTATGCAATCAACAAGCTCTGTATCTTCGTAATATCCTACTGCTCCTATCTTCATAAAAACCTCCTCAAACACTTCCATTTGAACAATTTACAGACTAATTGGGACATCCTTCCGAATTATTGTCCATGTCGTAAGTTCGCTGTTAAGTGAAGTTGATTATGGAAGCTCACAACTCACTCAAGGTTAATATCTTTCAACTTCAATTTCAGCATCCTGCTTCCTGGAATCTTATCCTTATTCTTCTTAACAGTTTTTTCAATATTATATTTGGTTTTGTCACTTAATTGTGCTTTCGCACTCTCAAAAGACTCAGCTAAAAACTGTATCTCCATTCCCAAAGTACTTGTGATGTACTGGTCACCTACACCAATCGTACCTTTACCTACTGAAATCCTAGTATTCTCCCAACTCTCCTCATCGCCAAAGGAATATATAGTAAAAAGCAGTATACCCATCATATTAGTGAATGTTGCATGTGTTCCTGCTACATGATTATGTATGGTATAACTTCCTTGACTCCCAAGCACTGACATATGTATCTGCAAACCTTTATATTCTTCTGGTATGGATGCCAAATCCTCAAAGAAAAACAGATGGTTTTGGATAGAACCAATATCAGCACGCCTACCCATAAGATAATCCTTCATTGTAGATGCGGAAGCCTTCAATAACTTCAAATTCTCTGGATGAATCTTACCTTCTTCCTCAAAAAACTCAATATCAAAGATTAGGCTCCTCCAGCTTACTGATGTAAGAAAGTAATTCATCCATTCATCATACTCAATCGTTGAAAACTTTCCGAATTGAAACGGTCTAAATACCTTCTCTGCAAATAGTGTCTCGGACCTATTGAACCTATCTTCGCATTCACCACAGAGAAGATAATGCTTCTCACTATCCTGCGATACGGAATTAGGTTCTCCAACTGTTCTAATCTTCCCAATAGAAATCTTCTTAAGATATCTAATTACAAACTTTGGAATGATATGGCTCAATTCTAGCTCAATATTCTCTTTATCACATAATGCACAAGTACCGATAACCTTCTTTTTAGCCATTTTTTTCTCCAAAACTCACATGTCCTCCTTGTATAGAATAACCATCATCATTTTTAGGTTTTTGTAGTAGAATTTTTTTGTCTCTTATTAGAATCCCTGCTACACGATAAGAAAATACAAACTCATCCGTTTTTAATATGATATCCTTACTCATTAAATTAACCTCCATGTCAAAAATCCTAATAACAATTATTACTATTGCGTTATAACATTAAATGCTACTTTACATCTTTTGTATTTGATTAAATAGTATTATCTGTTGCCTAACGATTTGGATTAGCGATGTCTCTGAACTGGACCGACAGAGCCTTTCTTCGTAGGTGGTGCCTCGCACCCAGTGAAGAGATGTCTGTTAATCTTTTGTTAGGCGACGTATTACCTATTTCTCTTTATCTATGTCATCAACTTTATAGAATTCTTTATATTTACTTTTTATCTCATTATTCGCTTCTTCTCGAACGTCTCTCCATTCTTGTTCATTTAATATATTTTTAGATATCAATAGTCTTGATAATTTATCTAAAAAGGCAGTAGAATATAAAATCATATTTTGCATATTTTCCAATTCAGGATAATATAATCCTTTAAAACTATCTCCTTTATCATAGGTATCTTCTACTAATATAATTGATTTTTTAATGTAACCCTCATGTTCCGACCAAAGATTTTTACCAAACCTCATTTTTATTGAATTATCATTTATGCCTTTTCTTATAATGTTAAAATATTGTTTCTCCTTCAATATGTTACTTAATAATTTGTTTTCTTCATTAGATAGCTTAACCTTACAATTAATAATAAGTGCCTTTTTATTTTCATCATATTCTTCCGAGTAATCATAAGGATTAATTTCATATCCTTCTATTATTAAGCATTCTATATCCAACGTTTCATCTTCTTCTAGGTTAATTATGTAATGAAAATTTGTACGTTTTTCACTTTGGTAGCTATAACTGTATGAACTATTTACTATTTTATATTTTTTGATTTTTTTACCACTTTCATCACTCTGCCATAAACCTTCCATTTTATGTTGGGATAGTAAATCATTAAATTCATCTTCAAATTTCTCATTAACATTAATTTCAATCTTAAAAGATTCTAAATCATTTCCAGTATAATTCGATTTTGATGTTTCTTTATCATATGGTTTTACATTTAAACTTTTTTCTCCAAACTGTAATAGCATTAATAATACCTCCTAAATTTTTAATTATGTTGCCTTACGGTCCTGACTTACGACTTTGTTGAAGTGCCCCACAGAGACTTTCCGTCCTGTCGGTGCTTGCACCCACTGAAACAATGTGTGTTAGCGAACGTAAGTCTTTTGTTAGACGATGGATTGAGCGGATTACTTGTCATATTTAATCATTGTAACTAATGTATAAATAGCATTAAATAATCGGAGACAATCTGCTTTTCTAAACTCTTTATCTGTTCTACCATGTAAAATCCAGTGTCTATTCAATATGATTGGTTCATCTAAATCAAACTTAGATTTTTTATATAATTCACTTATGAAATTATAAAAAGATACCCATACTAAATGGTTAATAATTTTATTATCATTTTTAGTAGAATCCATTTTATATCTACAAATCCTAATCATTCTGATATCATTAACGTTATCTCCAAATCTACTTAGGATTCCTTCTAATATAGTAACTAATGATGTAATACAAAGTAACCATTTAGTTCCTTTATATGCATCTACACAATCATTGAATAAATTTTTTTGGGTTTCAGATAACTTACTTCTATTAACATACTTAATTAAAGTTACAAATTTCTTGCCAGAATAATATTCTATAAAGAATTTATCTAATACTTCTATATCAATGGTCTGATGAGTTAATAAGTCAATTGTACTCAATCCCATACTCATCGGAATAGTCCAACCATTCTTTCCTATTAGTTCAGCTATATTATTGTATTCCTCATAAATTGTATCTAAGCCTGATTTAATATCTTCTGTTGCTGGTCCTTCTATTTTGCCAAAAGGTAAATCCCCATTGTTTTTCATAATATTTTGAAGCATTTCCATACGTTTTTTTTCACGTTTCTTAGGCGGTAATCTTCTAAGCTTTAATTCTTCTTTTTTTGCAACAAGTTGACTAAAACTATGAAATATTTTTTCTGCTTTCTCTTTAGAAATTTCAAATTCATTTGCTGCTGATAAGAAAACAAAATCATCATGTTTTGAAGGATAATATGCTCCATCCCTTTTCTTTAATTCATCATATAAATTCTCTATATATTCATATATCCTACCGTTCTCAATCTTTGTCATTAAAATTCTCCTCTCACTAGCTTAATCTTTCGTCTAATAATATATTGCCGTACTTCGGTAATCCTACCATTTTGGTGGTGTTTACGTATTTCGGTAATACTTCCTTTATATGATTAATTATAGTTAAACATTATATCAACTAAGGACTCTTTATACTTGCAATATTTTTATTTGTTACATGTGTATATATTTCTGTAGTTTTTAAACTAGAATGTCCTAATAACTCTTGAATATATCTTATATCCACTACACTTCGAGTAAATGTGTTGCAAAACTATGTCTTAACTATGTACTGAAACATCTTTATTTATCTTTGAATTTATACACGCATTCTTAAATACTTTTTGAACAGTCCTTTCAGTTATATGACTATTTAATTTAGTCTAGACACCAGTCAATCTCACAAATCTCAAAACCCATCAATATTTACATAATTAAACCTATACATACATACCCTACCCCCAGGTAAGGAACCAAAGCAAATTTACCATTATATTCCGTCATATTATGTATAAAGTATACCATATTTGTCAATATTACGAAAGTCAATCCTATACTACTTGCTATAATTCCCCCTGTAAATCCTAAATAAAACGAACAAGCTCCAACTAACTTAATATCTCCTCCACCCATAGACCCATTTTTTATCAGTGCCACCACCAAAAATGGCAATGGCACTAACAATAATCCTAAGATTGAAGGTATCCAATCTATATTAATTAACCCTAGCAGAATAATCATTATATGAACTTTATCAGGTATTATTCTAGTTTTAATATCACAATAGCTGGCATATACAAGTACTAAGACAAACAATACGTTTTTAACCATTAACACGACTATCACCTAACAATATATTCGTTTGCCATCCTACCACCATCTCTTGTATATCTACTTCGTATATAGATATCACCACTTTGCTCAAGCCTTCTAAGATTTTTACTTACAGTAGATTTGTTTATTCCTAATATTCTACTTAACCTTATATGCGATATATTAATAACTCCATTTTTATCTGCTAATTCATTGAGTAGCATATAGAGCATTTTGCCCGATATGGTTGTATTCATCTTACCTACTGCATTAAATTCACTTATTTTGTCCGCCATCTCTTCTCCTTTTCAATTTATAAACATATCTATATTTTTTTTGCCTAAACCTATACTTTATTAAGAATCCCACCTGATCTACAACTGAAATATTGGAGTTATCTTTGGTTAGCATAAGAACCGTTCCTGATACAGCTATTAGCATAAATACTATGGCTACTACTGTGTTTTGGATAAATAAAAATAGCAGTGCATCTATTGCTCCTGCTACTAAAGTAACTATGATTGTCTTAATCAGCTCTTCCTTTGCAAATCCATTAAAAATTTCTGTTCGCAATTTAAGTCCTTGTGGTATATATAACGGTTTTTCCCTTGTCATTTCATCACCTCTAGGTATAATACTTGGTTATCAAATCTTTAATCGCATAACAACTCTCTGCTAGAATATAAAAGATAATGACATTCCATATTTTCTTTTTATATGCTTTTTCGTTTTCTTCGTCTGATCCCATCATTACAAAGCAATAGACAACTCTAAAGACTGTACCACTTCGTATGAGTATTAAGAAAGCATTGGTTAACTCCTTTATAATATCCATTACTCTTATAATCCTTCTTCATTGATATTAATTTCCTTATCAATCTTTATCATCTCTACCTCCTATTTCTTAAAGAATGTTTTTCCCATCTGATATATTCTTGCTGTAGAATATATTTTATTGCTTAATCCACCACCTTGACCTCCTGATATAATCAAGAATTCTTGTAAAAACTTAGGTGTTCTTATAGCTAATACCATACTTGCAACACCCCAAAATACATGAGCATTGAGCATTAATCCAACACCTAACTTAGCTAATACGATTTGTACTAGTACAGCAAGGGTACTTTGGAAGAACTTTTGTATATAGCTTTTTTAAATACATTGCTGTCTTGTCTATCCATTAATCCAACACAGGCAAGAGGCAGTCCAATTCTTAATATCATTATTTCGAATCCTCTGGTTAAGAATTGTATGTATAATACGAAAAAGCATATGAAAAAGATTAAAGATACTATACCTGTAAAAATACCTGCTGAAGCTATACCTGCTATGACTGTATCAAAAGATATTGGCATACCATCAGAAATAAGTAATATAAGCTTATTAGACATATCTTCAATAATAGTGGCAAGCCACCCATACATGGTTGGAAAACATATGGCTATTGCTAAAGCTTTTAAGAATCCTATAAATAATGTTGAAGGTTCATCTGCTGAATCACCATCATGCCATAGAATGTATTTGTTAAACCCATTTTTAAGAAATTTAAGAATGATTAGAGATATACCAAACACAAAGAATATATCAAATATTGGTTCTATTGCATTTGTACCTAACAAGGTATCCATATATTTTTCAGAGTATAATACCATCGGTACTAGCCCTTCTAAAAGGGTGTCTACAAAAGCTAGACACCCTGATAAAATTGCCGATATAAGGAGCATGATTACTATTTCCAAGTTAGCACCTCCTAGTACTTATGTTTAATATTTAACCTTTAAAGTTAAACATCTGTGTAATTCTCTTTTGTAACTCAGGCAATACTGTATCACCAATTAAAGCATATAAACCTGCAAGTAATAATGCGCCTAATACAACACTGATAAGTATGGTAATAGCTGTGTTTAATGCACCTTCACCCTTTTTGTCTTCTAATACACTTTTTACTCTTAACATCATCCCTATTGCTTTTGCTTGTAATTTTCTCATTTATTTTTTCTCCTTTTGATTTAGTTTTATTTTATCTATAAAAGCAGTATTACTCTTAAATTTTACTTATAGTAACCTATAACCAGATTAACAATCGCACTTCCTAAAACTGCTCCCACTACTGAAATAATGGCAGTTGTTATACGATTATTCCAGCGTTTTTGATCCTGCTCATCTGCTCCACTTCTTCTAATGAAAAAGTAGATAATTAACAGTCCACCTACTATCGGTGCAAGTATCATGAGCCATTTTGTAATATCATTTAGTAGTGCCTCTGTTCCAGTTGCTATTTTACTCTTTCCTACAGTATTGCTAGAACTAGCAAAGACGCTTGTTACATTAAAAAACAGTACTTGCATTATCACAAATACTGTTAACACTTTAGATTTAATTTTACTCATTTATAAGTTTCCTCCTATCTGTGTATATTTTATTTCTTCTTTTCTTTTTGCAAATAATGAGTTCTTTGTTTTCATCTGATCTTTGTGAAATTCCCATACATTTCATAGTTCAATATAACTCACACCTGCTCTTTCAAGTCGCTGTTTTTCCCTTGATTCTCTTACTTTACGGTTATGTTCTTTGTCTCCTAATCCAAATAGTTAAAATTCCATTTTGATAGGTCAGGAATTTTCATCATTGCTGGATGATTACGTGACAGAATAAGTGCATACGGTCTGCTTATCAATTTAACTTCATCTGTTGTTAGTAATGCTCTATGGGTTAGATTTGTAGAGTGAGATGAAGAGGGTGTTGTATAAGTACAAAATGTGTATGAAAATTATCTGTATCTGTATGAGTTCCATATACAACTTGAAATCCTTTAAACTTATCCATTACATTAGTTCATCTGCAATAGCTTTCGCTGTTTCTGCTGATACACTTTCATGATTAGAAAAAGACTGAACGAAGTGAATATACTGTCGTCCAGTCTCTTTATTATAGTAGCATCTCTTACTATTATTATATCATTTTTCACCTTATATTTCATCAAATTATCATAATTTGCCGATAGTTTTGACACAGTCTCTTGCTAGCTAGATTGTGTCATAACTCTATCCTGCACTTAATCTTGTGAATGGTTTTGGTAATGATTTTGCAGTTTTATTTAATCTCACAATCTATTTTGGGGATACTGAAATAAAAACACAGATAAGGCATCTATCTCATCTGCATTGCTTCGATTAATTCTTTTGCTCCAACTATATTTATTGCTCTTTTAAGATTATAGGCTAAAAAAGTCAAAGAAAATTCCCCTTGAACATTTTCAATTCCTTTCATCTGACAATAAGCCGAATCCATAGTTCGCTTTATTGTCCCAAAAGGATTCTCTACTATTGCTTTCCTTCTTTTCAACAGCTTATTATCCTTTTTAACTTTACAGTATAAATAGAAGTTATAATTCTATAATTTCTGTTAAGTTGTCTTAATACACTTCCTATCTATCAATTTACTCATGTCTAAGGATTTTCTCCATGACTTTCCCTTTTGCCAACTCATCAACTAATTTATCCAAGTAACGAATGTGTCTCATTACCTCTTCTTCCACGTCTTCAACTCTAACGCCACATATTTTCCCTTTAATCAAATTGGTATTTTCATTGATATTTGGTGCTTCATCATAAAATGTTTGCCAACTATTATTTTGATCAAGTTGTAAATTTAGATTTTTTTTATCATAACCAAAGAGCCAAAAAATTATTTTATCTAGTTCTTCTTTAGTGCGTCCTTTTCGTTCCACCTTTTTGATATATAACGGATAGAAATCTGAAAATGGCTTGGCATATAATTCATCATTAGTCATATTATCATCACCTTTCTTACTATACTTATGTTAATAATTATACATCAAGTTTCTCTTATTGTCAGTTACTATTCATTCTACACTTCACTACTCACCAATATAAATCAGAATTTCACTCATAGTTTATCGTTAGATTTTTAACCACTTTTGACACAGTCTCTTGCCCGCAGGAAGGCAAAGCCTTCCGAGGACTTCGGTTTTATTAGGGTATTGAATAAGAAGTTTCTAATTCTTTTTATAAATTAACGTTACTGCGTCTTTAACATTTTTCTTAGAGAGCAATTCTAAACCTATTCTATGATTTCCACTTTTAAATAGCGGTATTCCTCTTCCTAAAATAACAGGCAATATAGTTATTTGATATTCATCTATTAAATTATTCTCTATGAAATGATGTATTAAATCTGCACCACCTATTAGCCATATATGTTTGCCCGATTGTTTTTTGAGTGTTCTTACAAGCTCTTTAGGTAATGTATTAGTAAATTCTACATTTTCATCAAAGCCTATCTTTGTATTGCTATAGACATAGCTTTTTACATTTTGATATGGATACTTTCCAAAGCTAAGAACTTGATCATATGTTTTTCTACCCATTATCACCGTATCAATAGTTTTATAAAACTCTTCATAGTCTGTATCTTCTATATTAGCATATTGCTCTAGCCAGTCTACATTACCATTCTCATCAGCAATATATCCATCTAAGCTAATAGCTATATACAATATTATTTTTCTATTTAATACAAACTTTTTATGATTTTTCATAGTCACCTCCTCTAGACATTATAAAAAAATTTGAGTAAACTTTACTTCAAAACATCCAATCTATGAAACAGTCTTATACAATCACTATATCCTTTCATGTAGAAGTAATCTCCCTCATAGTAATGGATATCTTTCAAATCTATTATGTAATCTATTATAGTTTTTTTTACATTCATTTGATAGTTTATCTAGTAGATTTTCAACAATGCTCTCTTTCTTTTTCAACTTTTCAATCAATTCATTATAAAGAGGATCTCTTTCTAGCAAATCATTTTTAGTAGAATTTTTCATTGTTTCAATAAATATTGAAAACGCTTCAAAGAAATCAGCTAGTTCATTTATATAATCATTCATTATATCACCCCCATTCATATAGGTATTATATACGAATGATTTATTATTTAATAGCCACTCATAGAAACTTAAGAAACTATTAGTATCGTATACAGTGAGCAGCTATTATACTTATTTTATCACCATTTCATCCCCTTCTGTAATATCCCTAAAGGCGCTAAGGCTAGTGCTATTTTTATTAGTGTAATAGAAACAGCTAAAACTAATATTTATTATTCATATTTGAAAAATTACCTAATATTGATTTGGACAATCCTAATGTAATTTGTACACTAAAATAGGGTTCCTTGTTGATTGCAAAAGGACTATAAATGAATATTTTATCTTTAAGATAATTAAAAACAATATGATATTTCCATATCTCTTGTATACGATTATTGGATACTTTATAAATTATCTCACTGTTTTTGTTTGAATAAGTATTTGCTAACTTTAAAATTTTCGTTTTACTTAAGTTATTAGCACATATTAATCATTATTATCGTTTCAACGTGCGTACTATTCGGGAACATATCAATTGGCTGTATTTCTCCTATCTCGTATCCTCCATCACTAAGTATTTTCAAATCTCTTGCTAGTGTTGTTGGGTTGCAAGAAACGTATACTACTTTTTCTGGTTTCATGTTGATTATAGTATTAAGTACTTCTTTTTCACAGCCTTTTCTTGGTGGGTCTATTACTACAACATCAGCTTTTATGCCTTGTTTATAGAGTTTTGGGAAAATATCTTCTGCTTTTCCTGTATAGAACACAGCATTTTGTATATTATTCTTTTCTGCATTTTCTCTTGCATTAATTATCGCTTGTTCTACTATTTCTATGCCGTACACCATCTTTGCTTTTTTCGCCAGCAGTAATGATATTGTACCTATGCCGCAGTATATATCAAATACTGTTTCTTCTCCTGTAAGCTGGGCATATTCAAGAGCTTTGCTGTACAGTACTTCTGTCTGCAATGAATTTACTTGAAAAAATGAATGTGGTGATATAGAAAATTCAAGGTCAAAAATAGTATCTTTAAGTGTTTCTTCTCCATATATAACTTTATTCTTGTTTCCAAGTATAACATTTGTTTGATTTTTATTTATATTTTGTATTATGCTTTTTATTTGTGGAATTTCTTCTATTAGTTTCTTTACTATTTCATTTTTATTGGGCAGCTTTTCTCTTGAAGTAACTATTATAACCATAACTTCATTTTGTTTATTTGTTCTTATCATTAAGTGCTTTACTAATCCCTTATTTGTTATTTCATTGTAAGGTTCTAGTTTAAACAGTTTCATCAATATTTTAAAAACTTGTATTACTTTATCTGCTTTTTCATTCTGTATTATACATGTATCAAAGTCCACCATTTTATGTGTTCCTATTTCATATGCTCCTATAGCTATATCTCCATTTAATCTTGCAACTGGAAAAGAACCTTTGTTTCTATATCTAAAAGGTTTTTCCATTCCTAATGTATCATGTACTAAAACATCTTCAATACCTGCTACCTTTTTTAACTCGTTTATAACTCTTTGCTTTTTATAAACTAGTTGTGCTTTATAGTCCATATTCATAATTTGGCATCCGCCGCATTTTTCAAAATATTTGCACTCTGGTTTTATTCTTAGCGTAGATTCTTTTATAATTTTACGTAATCTACCTACACTGTATTTTTTCTTTACTTGTATTATTTCTATTTCAACATAATCACCTGTTATTGTATTATCTACAAATATTACAAATCCATCTTTTTTTGCAATTCCTTGACCTTTAAAATTTACATCTGTTATTTCAATTTCCAATATATCATTATTATTTACTGGTATTTGATTTTCTAATTTCATTTTATGCTTCCTTTTCCTCTCATTTATTTAAAATTACTATAATAATTATTTGCATTTTGATTAAAAATAATATTAATATTTTTACCTAATTAATTATATTATCTACTGTTTATTTTTTCAAATTAATAATGTATAATATAAGTAATAATTATAGAGAGGTGCAAAATTTGAAAACACTTTATAATGTTTTATTACTAATCATCATTGGTTTAATGGCTTCTACATATGTTTTTACTCTTTCTCCAGTTGACTACAGCGGACATGTTGATATACCGGAACTTAGTGAAACAGCAAATATGATACGATTAATGTGTGATGAAGGAACTGATTTAAATGACCCTGACACTATTGTTCTTACTCTTGTTCCTGATGATGAAAATGATATAACTACTACTACAGACAACTTATTCTATGCGGATGTTTATAAAGATGATGAACTTATAGTATCAAACTTTACTGATTTAGAATCTGTATCCATACATTTTACTAATGGAACTTCACATATAAGTAGAGATAATCCTATGAGAACAACTCTTGACATAAGTCAAGATAATCTTGGACTAGAAGCAGGAACTTATGCGATTGTAATAAAATCAACTATAAAAGAATTAACAGAGGAAAATAAATCAATAAGATTAAATGTTAGTTACACAGACAATGCTGTTTATTCCCCTGCTACAAATACAGCACCAAAAAATAAAGCAGGAATTACATTATATTTTTCTGATAAGAACAAGAATATTGACAATGATGTGTTAATACCCGTTACTAGATTTGTTGATTCAGATAAATCTTTACATAAAAAGACGATTGATGAACTAAAAAAAGGTCCTTTATCAGAAAATATGAGTAAAACTATTGGAGAAGTTAATTATACTACTTTCTTTGATAAGGTTGTATATATTGATTTACCAAGTAAGGATACTACATATAGTGAGAATTCAACACAAAGTGCCATAGCTTATTATTCATTATTAAAATCTATGTACACTTTACAAAATGATTTAGATTTTAGTAGGGTAAAATTCACAGTTGATAGTGCTCAAGGAACAACTTTCTTCCATGGTGTTACTATTGAAAAATCTATACCTTATTCTTATAATGATAAAGCTTATTTAGCTTTTAGATTAAATGATAGATATTACCTTACAGATTATAAAGTCTATACAATAAATAATGATGACAGTATAGAAGTAAAAGCTGAAAAGATATTTGAGTTTTTAAAAAGCAGTAAGATGCCATATGTAAAAAATCCAATTAATGAGAATCTTATTTTGCAAGGAACAACAGACGTAAATGGTAACTTGAACTTAGATTTCAACGATGCTTTAATTAAGAGCTTTGAATCTAGAGATGATTTAAAACGTATGTTAATAGACTCACTTACTTATTCTTTTACTAGTATACAAAATGTTAATTCGATTAGCATAACAGTTAATGGTGAGCAAGTTAATAATTTTGTTGAAGGAGTCGATTTGACAAAACCTATATATCCTGCTAAATATATAAATCCTGAATAAACTAAATGTAAATCAGCATAAAAAACCGACCTCCAATTGTTAGATTTTTAGGTCTAACTTTTGGGGGTCGGTTCACTTTCGGTCTTTTTAATTTTCTTTTTCAAAACTTTCAAGTAATTCTACCATTGCTTTCAAAGCTTCATCTTCATCAGAACCTTTTGTAGCAATTATAATTTCTTCACCTTTTGTGGCTCCTAGTGCCATTATACTAATTATACTTTTAGCATTAGCTTCCTGCTTACCTTTTTTAATTATTATTTCACTATTAAATTCGCCGGCTTTTCTTACAAAAAGTGCAGCTGGTCTTGCATGAAGTCCTATTTTATTTTTTATTACTATTCTTTGTGATTTCATTATCTTATCCTCCTTTCATAAAGAAGTGCTTCAGCAATTTTTTCTATCTTTCTTAATCTATGATTGACACCTGATTTCCCTAATGGAGGATTTAACATTTGCCCTAATTCTTTTAAGCTTGCATCACTATTCTTTAATCTCAGTTCTGCTAACTGTTGTAAGTTATTAGGCAATTTATCTAGTCCTTCGTATTTGTCAATAATTCTAATATTGTTAATTTGTCTTACTGATGCGTTTACTGTCTTTTCAAGATTAGCTGTTTCACAATTTATTATTCTATTTATTTTGTTTCTTGTTTCTTTTATAGCTCTTATATTTTCTAAAGCCAGCAAAGCATTATAAGCTCCCATAATATTTAGTAAGTCTACTATTTGCTCACTTTCTTTTAAATAAGTAATATAGTAATCTTTACGTTTAATTTGCTTAGCATTTATTAAAAATTGTCCCATTAGCTTTATTAAATCATTGCCGTGCTGCTCTTTATGATTAACAAATTCTAGATGATATGCTTTTTCAGGATCACTAATAGAACCACATCCTAAAAAAGTTCCTCTTATATATGCTCTCTTGCAGCAATCGTTTACTATTAATTCTTGAGGTATCCCATGATTAAAATCTAATATGTTTATAGTGTCACTTTTTATTATTTTTAAATCTTTTAGTATTACATATGCATCTTCTTCATTTATTTTTACAGTGTAGTTGTTATGTCTTTTTAATCTGTTACTTTTTTTTACATTTACTTCGTTATGTGAATTATATAAAAGTTTTAACATACTAAAAATTCTTCTTGCTACTCCTGCATTTTCAGTAGTAAATTCTATTATAATTTTATTTGAACCTCTAAGTTTTATTATTCCAACAGTCCTTAAAAGTGCAGATAATTCAGCTAGTACACAGCATTTATTTGATATTTCTATCCTCGTTAATTCATTTTTTGTTTTAGTTGAAAATGACATTTCTATCTCCTTAGGTAGCAATCATTTTTTTAGTTTCTTATATTTAATTTGTCCATATTCATAAATTTAATATCATTGATTGCTTCAATTATTACTCTTCTTTCATCGTCATATCTTGCAACTTTTACAGCTCTTTCGAATGGAATAAAACATGAATCTTTGAATCCTTCATTTTTCTGGGCTTTACAGTTCATATCTCTAGCTGTCATTAAATACCAATGCACTATTTTTTTAATATGATTACTATTTTGTACTCCTGTTCTATCAAATTCATAGTTTATTTTACATAAATATTTTATTACATTAACCTTAGCTCTGCTTTCTTCAAACACTTCTCTTATTGCAGCTTCTTTTAGTGATTCGCTGTTCTCAACTCTTCCTTTCGGAAGAACCCAATCTCCATTAAATTTTCTTAACATTAGTATTGTATTTCCAAAAAAAACAATACCTCCAGCACTTATTTCTTCAATCATTTGCTAACTCCCTATATGTATCTATCGTTAAATTATAACATATTTTAATATTGTTTTCTATACTCTAAAGATAAAAAACATTTAGTAAAGCTTAGTAAAGGAACTAACAATTTTCATTAATACTATTTAGGGCGTTCTCCATAGTATTGGTAATAATTAACTTTAACATCACCATTAAATAATTTTCTTTTTCTGTCTGCTTTTCTACCATATATCTTCTCAAAATTAGTATCTGATGTAATAATATAATTTGACCATGTATTATTCCTGCCGAAAATTTTTCCTATAGCTTTATGTATTTTTTGTATCTCTTCTTTTTTTCCAATTCTTTCACCGTAAGGTGGATTAGTAATTAGTATACCATATTCTCCTGGCAATTCAATATTTTTTATATCTTGAACTTTAAATTCTATACAATCATCTACCCCTGCTTTATAAGCATTTTCTTCTGCAATTCTCATAGCTTCTTTACTTATATCAGAAGCGTATATTTTTATTTCTGAATTAAAATCAATTTTTCGTCTAGCTTCAACTCTAGCTTTTTTCCACAAATTTTCTGGTACTTTAGGCCACTTTTCTGCTGCATAAGTTCTTTCTATGCCCGGTGCAATGTTTCTGCCTATCAATGCTGCTTCTATAGGAATTGTCCCTGACCCACACATTGGATCTAACAATATTCTATCTTTATTCCAATAACTTAGCTGAACCAAAGCAGCAGCTAACGTTTCCTTTAAAGGTGCTCTTATAGAATTTTTTCTATATCCTCTTTTGAATAATCCTTCTCTGGAACCAGTAGTATCTATGGTAAGTATTGCAGTATTTTTATGTATAGATACTTGTATAGTAAATTCAGCTCCTTTTTCACTAAACCAGTCAGTATCATATTTTTTCTTCAACTTTTCAACTACAGCTTTTTTTACTATAGATTGACAGTCAGATACACTAAATAATGTAGACTTTACAGACTTTCCTTTGACTGTAAACGCACCATCTTCTGTAATCCATTCTTCCCATGGAAGCTCATAGGTTTTATCAAATAACTCTTCATAAGTTAATGCTTCAAATTGTCCCATTACTAACATGATTCTATCTGCACTTCTTAAATTAATATTTGTTTTTGGAATATCTTCAATTTCTCCATCAAAATATATCCATCCATTGTCTGTTAGTGTATTCTCATATCCTAAATTATGCAGTTCTCTTTTTACTATTGCTTCTATACCAAATGCACAAACTGCTGCAAGCTTAATATTATTCATATACTATCCTTTCGTTTCACAATATAACATTTATTATAAATAAAAAATAGAATTTTTTCAATAAAAAAGAGCCTAATGGCTCTTTCTTTATTATAAACAAATTATATTATTTTATTTTAAACAAGTTTTACCTGATGGAATACTTTTTTACCTTTTTTAATAATTAGTTTATCGCTTATAAAATCTTCACTAGTTATTTTTTTGTTTATATCTTCTACTTTAGCATCATTTATTTTTACTCCACCTTGCTGGATTAATCTTCTACCTTCACTTTTTGACTTTACTAATCCTGTTTTAAGAAGCATATCTATAATTGTGTTTTCATCTTCTATTTCCTGCTTGCTTATTTCTGTTGTAGGCATATTTTCTGAGTCTGTTCCTTTACTAAATAATGCTCTAGCTGCTTCTTGTGCTTTTTTGGCTTCATCTTCGCCGTGAACAATTTTAGTAAATTCATATGCTAAAATTTCTTTTGCTTTATTTATTTCTGCTCCTTCTAATGAAGATAATCTTTCTACTTCTTCCATAGGTAAAAATGTTAGCAAGCATAAGCAGTTTCTTACGTCTGCATCATCAATATTTCTAAGGTATTGATAAAGTTCATATGGTGGTGTTTTATCATTATTAATCCAAACTGCTCCTTTTTCTGTTTTGCCCATTTTCTTGCCTTCGCTTGTAGTTAGAAGTTTAAAAGTCAATCCATATGCAAGTTTTTGTTCTTTTCTTCTTACTAAATCAGCTCCAGCAATAATATTAGACCACTGATCATTTCCTCCCATTTGAAGTTTACAGTTATATCTTCTATTAAGTTCTAAGAAATCATACCCCTGCATAAGCATATAGTTAAATTCAAGAAATGATAAGCCCTTTTCCATTCTTGATTTAAAACATTCTGCTGTAAGCATTTTGTTTACTGAAAAATGGACGCCTATTTCTCTTAAAAATTCTATATAGTTTAAGTTTCTCAGCCAATCTGCATTATTTACAACATATCCTTTGTTTTCACCAAACTCAACATACTTGCTTACTTGCTTTTTAAACTGTGCAACATTAGAATCTAGTTGTTCAATAGTCATCATTTTTCTCATATCACTTTTTCCTGATGGGTCTCCTACCATTGCAGTTCCACCACCGAGTAAAGCAATAGGAATATGTCCTACCTTTTGCATATGCATCATAACCATAATTTGAATAAAGTGCCCTATATGGAGACTATCTGCTGTTGGGTCAAATCCTATATAAAAAGTTACTTTTTCTTTTCCAAGTAATTCTCGAATTTCATCTTCATGTGTTGCCTGCTCTATAAATCCTCTTTCTTTTAGGACATCATAAATATTTCTTTCCATAATATTTTCCTCCAATATTTATTTCGTAAAATAAAAAAAGGCCATGTCGAAAGGACGACATGGCCGTGGTACCACCTTAATTTACACTGCTATCACAGTGACTTTGTTCGCTTTATCGTACGATTACGCTGTAGTTTCCTACAGTAACTCCAGAAGCGTATTTCGTAAATATCTGTACTATAAACCTCACACCAACCGATTTATTCTCTTAATTTGTAACCAGATTTTACTACTGTTTCTTTCACAGTCAATTTTCTTTATTTATATGTAATATAATACAATAAATATTTGTTGTCAAGGGTTTTTTAAGGAAATTATTGTTATCTATATTATAATTTCCTTTCTTCCTATACTTGATTTTTATTAGATTACTATCTTTTTAAGTAAAATAATCTTTTGATTAATGATTCTTAATATAACCTACTAAAAAGTAAATATAATAAATGTTAATATAAGTATTTATATATTTCATCTAATATGTTGTAATATTCATTAACACTCCCATCTGGATTATATGAAATCATATTTATATTATTATTATCTCCTTGAACATAAGTCAGTTTTGCTTCATATACTTCATTATTAGTATTAGTAAATATGTCAAGCTTAATGCCTGCTTTCCTTGACATAAGCATATTATTAATAAATAATTGTAAATCAAAATATATATTATAATCAGTAACTTTTAATTCTTCATTTATTATAATAAAATCATTATTAACCTCGGAAACTATCCCAAGTAAATATGAATCTTGGTTATAGTAAGAATCATTCTCAGAGAATTTCAATACAGTATCATAATTATTATAAATGTAAACGTAGCATTCTCCCATGCCTTCAAAAGACTCTTTATTAACCATATAATTACAATACAAATCATCAAAACTATCGCATATTTCTTCTATTGGTTTTCCAACTGATAGTACACTATCAATATAATTTAATTGTTCCTTTATTTGTTTATCTGTAATTACATCAATTTTGTTAATTTCATTTTCTTCTTTATCAAAAGTTTCTTCATTCTCTTTATGATTATATTCATCTTCTAAACCAATGTTTCCTTCATCAAGTTCTTTATTTTTTTCTTTTTCATTACTACAAGCATTTAAGTTACTAATTAACAAAATTATTACAACAAATAATGCTATATATTTTTTAAATTTCATTTACTTATATCACCCTATTTCACATATATTGTTTGTATTAATTTATAAATAATTATTCTATTTTTCTAAACAATATATAAAACTAATATTGTTTCAAATATCAATCTAAATAGAAGAGTAGCTCTTTACAGAGCTACTAAATAAAATTTAATATATAAATTTTTACTTACTATTTAAATTTACTTTTATCTTCTTATGCTGCTCTTTTAATGGTGCTTCCCCTATTCTTTCAAGATATTCTGCTAATATTTCTTCAGTAATTCCTTCTCTCTTATAGTCTTCGTATGTATGAACAGCTAGCCAGTTTGCTGTATATATCTCATTGTTATGAAGTAAAGCACCTAAATTTACAAAGACTTTATTTACAAGCTTTTGATCTTGTGAAAACATGGCTTCAACTTCTTCTTTTGAATAAGACCATCCAATATTATATTTTATAAAATCATTTTTAGATATTTTCATTTCATTTACTGCATTTACTACATTGATTTCAAGCTTATCACGTCCATCTGGATTTTCTAAACTTTCAAATTGAGATAACCATTCATCAACAATTTCATCTCCAACAATATCCCTTAAAAAAGTAGGAATTCCATAATAAATAGGAGAATAGGGAGTACTCCAATCAGTTACTGCACTCCCTCCTAATGCTACATCGTGTACCATACTTTCTTTTCCTACTGTGCATTGTAATTCAGTATCATTTGCTTTTATTTTTGTATCATGGACAGTATTTCTATCTTCTATCGTATTTACAGATTTTTCGTTGCAGCCATATAACGGAATAATAAGAATTATCATAACTAATAAAAAATTTTTAATTTTCATATCAATCTTCCTTTCCTCATTCTTTATAATGATGTTTTTCCACTGAAAGTAATTAATGGAAAAAATAATTCAGGATTTATTGTATCATTTATTGTTAGATACCCAGTTTTTGCTTTATTATTAACATCAAAATGTAAATGTGTCCCTCCTTTTGGATTACTCGGTGTTGGTAATGGTTCAACATATCCAGTATTACCTGTATATCCAACTAATGATCCTTTAGAAACTATGTCCCCTTGTCTTGGAATTGGTGTACCTTTCATGTGTAAATATCTTACTCTAAGATTATTTCCTGTAATTGGATCAATATTATCTGATTTTACTACAACATAATTTCCAGCAGTAGGGCTCTCTGTAGCTAATTCAACTGTTCCTGGACACACATTTTCAATAGGATCACCATATATATGGTCTACTGAGGAATTACTACTTATAATATCAATTCCATAATGATCTGGTCTATCTGGCAATCCATAACCCGAAGATATATATCTATTATTGGGATTATTATACATATATTCCCATCCCATCGTTCCATATGACTCTACTGCAGTATATTTTTTAATAATACTATTATTATTTTCATTTGACTCGCTAATTTTATTTTCTTTATCTACAACTATTCCAATATTGTAATCACCTTCATCACGAAACCTTAAAGTAATATCTTTTTCAAAATATGCATTTTCAGGAAAGTCAATAAAACTCCATTGAGCAACAGTATCACCATTATTTATTAAATAAACAATAGTTTCACCTTTAGCAACACCTGTACCAGCATTATCAACTCTAAAATAAAAATCGTACTTTTTGTCTTTTTCATACACTGATAAACCTTCATCTCTCCATTCTGCTGCAACTAGATCAGGGGTTCCTATCCAAGTAAAATTACCACTATCTGAATTATTAGTCTCATCTTCTTCTTCTATAATATTGTTGATATCTGCAATTATTTCAACATTATATGTTCCTTCCCTATAATTACCTATAGTAAAAGTTGTTATATATCCACGGTGTGCAGGTATATCTCCAATATTAAAAGTATGAAATAACTCTCCATCAATTTTAACTCCAACTTCTACGTCTTTACAATCACAATTTTTAAAATTGGCAACAGTATACTGTAAAACAGCATCTTTTCTAGCTGCAAAAGGATATGAACAACCCGGTTCTACACCTAAATCATAAAGCCTTAAATCAGGTTTTATACTATTACTTTGTATATTACTGTTAATATCCTCTTTTATTTCAATTACTTCTTTTATCTGATGTGTTATATCTAACTTATTTTCCTTAGTACTTTTGTATTTTATAGCTTCATTACCTCTTATATCATCTTTATATTGTATGTCTAAATTATTTTGTGGATAACCTAAAGCGTAAACTCCTAATACCAATATAAATGTTAATATAAGAGCTATCATCTTTTTCATAATCTTTATCCCCTTAGTTTTATTTTTCATACAATTCAAATGATCATCCAAAATGTAATTACACCTATATATTACTCTTTTATCATTATTTGTCAATACATAATTTTATATTTTTACATATTTGGTTTTATTTATATTCAAATTATTATTGAATATAAATAATTTTATGATAAGACTGTGTTTATAAATTTTTTTAGGTAAAAAATATACATCTACTTTGAAATGTTCTTTATACTAAAGAATGCTATGATTGCTACATCTGAGCTACTTACAGATCAAGTATATCTGAACATTATTAAATAGAAGGCAGCGATGAAAATACAATAAATATTTCTTGTCAAGGGTTTTTTAAGGAAATTATTGTTATCTATAGGTTGCAATTTTATTTTCATTATTTACATTGACTTTATTATTATCGTAATTAATAAATATATTCTATAATATCATCAACAATATTTTCATGTAATTCTTTTGTTCCATTCTCATAATATTTTATTAAATTAATTTTATTATCTTCACCTGTAACATAAAATACATTAATTCCAAGTACTTTATAGATATCGTCAGAATAAACATTAATCATTACTCCAGCTTTTCTTGTCATTAGCATATTGTAAACAAATATTCGTAAATCAGTATAAATATTATAATAAGTTATTTCAATTTTATTATCTATTAAAATATGTCTATCTTCAATAGATGTAATTGTACCTACTTCATTTTTTTCATCATTAATAAAAGTACAACCTTCTTCAATATTAGAATAGTTATTATTTCCATCAAATATGTAGTATGAATTTTTTCTTATTAAACTATGAGAATTATCTAACATATCATCTTCTAGAGAAAAATTTCTATACTTACTTATAAACATTTTTTCAATATCATCTATTGACATTCCTATACAAATATTATCTTCTATATACTTAAGTTGTTCTGATATTTCTTCATCTGTAATCTCTCTGGATTCATCTTTTTCTAATTGAGGAACTTTTCTAGCTGTAGTATCAATCATCCTTCTTAAGATTGCAACGCATTCAGCATTTGTAAGTAAATTATTAGATTGAAATTTACCTTTATAACCTTCCATTATACCTAAGTCAAATACTTTCATTACATATATCTTATAATTATCATCTATAGTATCATAATCACAAATCAATTTCTCTAGCTTTTGTGATGGTCTATATATCATCCTTCCAGCTGAACGTTTAACGGTTCTAGATACTATTCTTGCTGTATCTCCACGTGTAATTGGTTTATCATAATCTTCTATTTCTTTTGGTCTTATAAAATTATAAATCTTTGCTTTCTTAATGTATGGTTCAGTCCCATTTTCATTATCTTCTTTAAAATCATGTCCTAAAATTCTCATAACATATGAAATAAATTCACCATATGTTACATTTTCATTAGGTTTGAATGTTTCATATGAAAGATTATCAATTATTTTATTATCTTTGTTTATTAAATATTTTAAGTCATCTTCAAACCAGTTCTCTTTCATATTTAAAGATTCCGCACTCAAAGTATTGCAATTAGCAAATAGTAAAATGATAATAACTAAAAAAAATAATAATTTCCTCACAAAAATCTCCCTTTCTAAATTTATTATATTATAGGAATTATTTTGGGTAAATACAGTATCATAATGATTATAATGCAGTGCATTAAACATAACTATAAAAGTTGAGCAAAATTTCCCGGGTAATATTATACAAGAATTGATTTCAAAAGGGCATATTATTATTCATAATGTTTCGGGAGAGGTCAAAATATTGTAAAACTAATAAGCTAAGGAAGTTCTATATATTTGTTAAATGTTTCAATAAATTTCTCTAAGTATTCTTTATCTTCTTCATCAAAACGTGATAAAACCGGACTGTCAATGTCTAAAACTCCTTTTAATTTACCTTTTTGAATTATTGGTATAACTATTTCAGAGTTTGATTCTGAATCACATGCTATATGTCCAGAAAATTCGTGCACATTTCTTACTAGCTGAGTTTTTAACTCTTTTGCAGCTGTTCCGCATACTCCTTTTCCAACTTGTATGTGTGTGCAGGCTGGTTTCCCTTGAAATGGTCCGAGAACAAGCTCATTATTTTTATATAAATAAAAACCTGCCCAATTTATATTATCTAGCAAAAGCCATAATAAAGCAGATGAATTAGATAAGTTTGCTAACCAATCTTGTTCTTCACAAATTAAACCTGTAAGTTTCAAATTTAAGTAATTATAAAACTGTCTTTTATTTTTAAATTCTATTTTTTCTATCTTTTGCATTTTATCACCTAACTTTACTTTTTTAAATAATTATAGCAATTAAGTTTAAGTTTTTCAATGCTCTGATTAAATATTCTGCAAACTATCAACTGTATAATTAAACTCTACTAAATTTTTTCTGTATCTAGCAGGAACAAATTGAAACTGCAAATTAATATTTTTTCTTTCTTTTATTGAAAGCTGATTAAAATAACCCTGCCAAAGCCTTTGGAACAGTTTTTCCTTTTCAGAATATTCAATGCTTTGTTTTAATTTAAAATCCGTCAAGTACCATGAACTATCTGAATAGACAACAGCTAAATTTCTTTTTATATCATGAATAATAAATTTTTCATTTTTTAACCTATCAGCAAAATGATCAGCTACTAATACTGAAATATTATGATCAGGACTGTACTTCGCATATAAAATACCTTTAATATCTGAAAATCGCAGCAAACCTAAAAATCTATGTCTTTCAAAGCTAACTTTTTTATATATTTCATGTATTGGCATAATTTTATCATGAGAATAGTAATCAAGTGTATTTTTACCAAGCTTAAATCCTATTTTAACAAAATCTAAAATATAGTTTTCTTTATTTAAATTATTAGATAAAAAGCAGTAATACACATAGTCTAGTGCTTGTTTAGATATTTTTAATTCTATGGCACTATAAACTTTTTCAGCTAGTTTTTCATCTGTTTTAATTATTTTATAATTTTCTATTATTGATTGCTGGTATTGATTTACATTATATATACCAGAAATTTTCTCTCCATAATAGTTCCAATATATACATGTTAAGAGCCCATCAAAACTTCCATCATAAAGATAATTCACGCTTACCCCTCCACTAAAATAATTATTAGTTAATAGTTGATAGTTAAATGATGCTTTACAAGTAAAGCTTTCAAAACTTTTCTTATATCTAAGCAAGCTCAAAGATACTGAGCTGTTTCTGTATTTCTTTCTGCCTTAATATTCCTTTTATTTTATCAGGGTCAATTTGTATACCCCCATAGTATTTACCATTAAAAGTTGTAAAGTATTTGGCTCTTTTTAATACTGTGCCCATTTTTTTTAAACTGTCATATGATATGTTTGCAACTTTTCTTTGGTTGATAATTCTATAGGCTGATTTAATACCTACTCCTGGAATTCTTAACAGTTCTTCATATGAAGCTTTATTTATCTCGATTGGAAATTTATCAATATTTCTAAATGCCCAACTAATTTTAGGATCAAAATCTAAATCAAAATTAGGTTGTTCTATTGTTAACAATTCGTCAGCTTTAAATTTATAAAATCTAAGCAGCCAGTCAGCTTGATAAAGTCTGTGCTCTCTTTTTAAGGGAGGCATAGTGTTTATAGATGGAAGATTAGGTGATGAAGCTACTGGAACATATGCAGAAAAATATACTCTTTTCATATTGTATCTATTATATAAAGATTGAGAGGCTTGAAGTATAGTATAATCTGAATCAGGAGTAGCTCCTATTATCATCTGAGTTGCTTGCCCGCCAGGAACAAATTTAGGTGAACTTTTAAATTTACTTCTTACTTCTTTGTTCTCAACAATACAATTGTCTATTTGTTTCATTGGTAATAACAGTTTTTCAACTTTCTTTTGAGGTGCAAGTATTTTTAAACTTTCTCTTGTTGGCAGCTCGATATTAACACTCATCCTATCTGCTAAAAAACCTGCTCTTTTTATGAGTAAATTATCCGCTCCTGGTATTGCTTTGACATGAATATAACCACTAAAGCCATATTTATTTCTTATAAGTTCAAGTGCTTTACATATTCGTTCCATTGTGTAGTCAGGATTTTTCTCTACCGCTGAACTTAAAAATAAGCCTTCTATATAATTTCTTCTGTAAAATTCTATAGTTAAAGCAGCTATTTCTTCCGGAGTAAAGCTTGCTCTTTGAACATTATTTGTAATTCTATTTATGCAATACTTGCAATCATAAACACAATCATTAGTCATCAGAATTTTTAGTAATGAAACACATCTTCCATCTGATGTCCAAGTATGACAAATACCTGAAGCTGATGAATTACCTATTTTACCTTTATTCTTTCTACCTACACCATTTGAAGCACAAGATACATCGTATTTTGCTGCATCAGCTAATATTTTTAGTTTTTCTAAAATTTCTTTCATATTAGCATTAGTTCCTTTCTTTAAGAATTTAAAACTGATTATATATAATTATAGTACATTTGTTCTATTTTGTCAAAACGTTTGTTCGCTAATATGCTTTAATTATTTGACAATTTTTGATAAAATATTATAATAATAAGAAGAAATAAGTAAATAAAGTGAAAAGTAAAAAGTTAAGAAGTTTTACTATATAAAACATAAATAGGATAATAAGGTTCTCGTTTAAAATTTATATAATGGAGGCGCAAAATTAATGAAAAAGAAAATAATTTTTATAGTTGTATTAATAATTATTGTAATTCTTGTTATATTAAGCTGCTGCAATAAAAGTTCAAATATTGAAGTTACTGTAAATAATAAAAACTGTGAAGTTATTAATGAATACATTAAACCATTAGAAAATGAAGCTGATAATGAAGATGTTGTTCCATCAACTGGTGAAGATGATCAAAAACCAATTGAAGAAAAAGAAGTAACTCTTGCTTTTGGTGGCGATATATTAATGGACAGCTTTTTTGCTGATTATATAAATAATTTTGGAGTTGATTATTCTTGGACTGATATCACTGATATAATGAATTCAGCTGATATTTCAGTTGTAAATCTAGAAACTTGTGTTAGTGAACAAGGAGTTACTAAAAAACGTGAAGGTTATGGATTTAGATCAAAACCTTACACACTAGAAGGTTTAGTTAATGCTGGTATTGATCTAGTTTCTACAGCTAATAATCATATACTTGACTATGGAACAGATGCATTTTACGATACTATAAACTATCTTGATGAATATAAAATAAAATACTCAGGTATAGGTTCAAATATTGAAGAAGCTGAAAGCATGACAGTTATCGAAAAAAATGGTATTAAAGTAGGATTTATAAATTACACTTCTATTATTCCATGGAATGATTGGCGAGCAGATGAAGAAAAACCCGGAGTAGCTCCTTTACAAGATAAAGATATAGAAAAAGCTTTACAAAATATTAAAATTTGTGATGATAAATGTGATATTTTAGTAGCAATACTTCACTGGGGTGTTGAATATGAATCTAAACCACAAGAAAACCAAGTAAAACTCGCACATCAAATAATTGATGCAGGTTGTGATATAATAATAGGTCATCATCCTCATGTACTACAGGGAATAGAATTTTATAATGACAAACCTATATTTTATAGTATTGGTAATTTTATATTCTTAAAAATGAATGATGATGCTGGCAAAACAGGTATATTTGAATTAAAAATAAATAAGGACAGATTTATTAGTGGTAAAATCTATCCTATAAATATACAATATTGCAAAGCAAATCTTCTTTTAGATGATAATCCTTTAAAACAAGAAATCATTGATAAAATGATAGAATTGTCTGAAGAATTTAATACTACAATTAGTACTGATGGTAGTTTTCAATGTGTTACTCATTAATAAATGCTAATCCAGCACATCCGGGTCCAGAATGAGTAGCTACAACAGAACCTATTTCAGATTCTATAATATCTTTAGCATTATACTTATTAATTAATATTTCTTTTATACTGTCGTGCAATTCCTGACCTCTACCATTTAATAGTATTATTGTTTTATTATTTAAATCATAATTGTTTTTGTCAATCCAATTTTCTATCCACTTTATCACTCTTTTTTTGCCTCTTACTTTATCCACTGCTAACACTTGACCATCTCTTAATTCAATAATTGGTTTGATTTTTAGCATAGAACCTATTACAGCTTGTTTCTTTGTTAATCTTCCACCTTTTTCTAAATATTTTAATGTATCAACTGCAGCTGCTGTTTTAACTTTTTTAGTAGTTTCTTCTAAAACTTTTACTATTTCATCTATATCAGTGCCTTTATTAACAAGATCAATCGCCTTTAATACTAGTATGCCTTCACCTAAAGAAACACTTCTTGAATCGACTATCTTTATTTTATCTGAACCAATGATATCTTTTGCCATTTGTGCAGATTTAATAGTTCCACTAAGTTCATGAGCAAGAAAAATACCTAAAATTTCATCTTCTTCTCCTAAATTTTCCTTAAATGCACTTACAAATTCTCCAGGTGATACTTGAGATGTTGTAGGAAGTTCATCTGCGTTTTCTAATTTATCAAAAAACTCGTCTGTAGTTATTTCAAATTTATCAAGAAATGATTCTTCTTTAAAGTTTACTGTCAAAGGTACTATTTTTATATTATGCTTTCTTATAATACTTTTGGGCAAATCACATGCACTATCTGTAATTATTTTAATTGCCATATATTTGACCTCCTGTTATTTTGATTCTCAAAATATTTGTACAAAAAAATTAATTATCATATTTTTTTCTGAAATATTTGGAAACATTTACCAGTGCTTTTATAAGTACTATCTCTTCTTTTTCATCTAGATCTTGTAAAGTACTTACTACCATATCTTTGTGAAATTCATCATGAACCTCATACGCCTTTTTTCCTTTATCATTTAATTTTATCATAACAACTCTACGATCTTTATCTGATCTTCTTCTAATTACATAACCCTTTTTAATTAGATTATCTATAGCTATTGTTAAAGTACCAGATGTTATCTTTAAATCTTTAGCTGTAGCAGACATTGTCCTCTCTTTATCAATACCCATGCTTTCAATAATATGCATCTCTGTAATTGATAAGTCGGAGAACTCACCTCTGCATAAATATTTCTCTTCAATTCTTAATATTTCGTTAAAAAGTTTTACAAGTATTTCATTCAATGACTTATGTTCTTTTTTCAAAACATCACCTCAAATATTTTGATAATCAAATTATATTTAATTATTTGTATTTTGTCAAGCTACAATAACATTATTATGTTTATATTATATTAACTTCTTCAACTTCTCCTCCAAATCTCATATAATACTCTAATTCTGTTTCATTTATATTACAATACACCAGGCTTTTTTCATTCATAGCTTCACCTTGTATTATTTTTACACTGCTATCTATTATATTCCTTTTGTACAAGAAATAAACAAGTCCACAATTTGAAGAGCCTGTAGCACATTCCTCATCTATCCCTGCTGCAGGTGCAAAATTTCTAGCATATAGTTGATTATCCTCTATAGTAAATACATGATATCCTACTACATCTTCTTCATAACTAATATCAAATATCAATTCAACATCTGGCTTAATATTGTTCAATATCTCTCTGCTTTTTACAGGAATTAAAATATCCGATAAACCTGTATAAACTATCGTAGGCTCTAATTCATATTTTTCTAATCCTATATCCTCTACTTTAATATTAAGTGAATCCGCTATTCTTTTTTTTCTTTTATCTTTTATTACACCATATTCTTTAGGTTTTGATTTATATACAAATACATTTTTTATTTTATCACCTTCATAATTTACTTCAATCTTAACTCTGCCAGCTTTAGTATCTTGATAAGCTATGGATTTATCTTCCTTCCTATCAAGTTTACCTAGCTTTGCAAGTAAATAAAAAGAAGCTATTGTAGCATGTCCGCATAAATATACTTCACATTTTGGAGTAAAGAACCTAATATCATATATATTTTTTTCTTTTCTCTTATTTTTATATATAAAAGCTGTTTCTGGAAAATCAAATCCTTCAGCCATTTCCTGCATTATTTTATTACTAACAGTGCAATCTAATAATATTACTCCTGCCTCATACCCTCCTTCATTATTATATGAAAAAGATTTAAGCCATGCTAAATGCATTAAGATCACCTTTCTTTATGAAAAATTAGCAATATTTGCTTATTATATTTTAACACAAATTCACAATAAAATCAGATTTTTCTTAATATTTTTATCAATAATTATTTATTGTTTATCAATAAATAATTATTGACTTATAAAAAAACTTGTGCTAAATTATAAATGTAATAAACATTATTAGTTAATTAAATTATGAAAGGGGGATCGGCGATATAATGGATATAATGGCTATAATAACTTTCTTACTCTTGTATTTACCAATGCTTTCTATCGTTTTAGGAATTACATTCATGGTAATAAGTTATTGGAGCAAAACACGTAATATAAAATTATATAGAACATGTATGATTCTGGGAGTGCTTTTTTTAGGATATGTTTTATTAATTGTTTTGTTCTTTTTTTTGGTTGGTGCATTAGGATTTTTGCCAACGCCAAACTAAATTAGTTTTTTATTGTCTATTATTTCTCTGCATGATGACCCTGAAAATCTTAACAATAGTTCTTCAAACAGCTATTCAGAACAAAATGCTGATTATGTGTCGTTTTTATAGAAACAAGAAGACAATGTCAACAATGAATAGTAGGTAATTGTAAACTTTTATTTATACCATAAATGAGTGAAGAGTTATATTGTTTTTACATAAATTATCCCGTATCTATGCGGGTTATGGCGTTTCGCAAACGCCTAAATAAACATTATAAAAGAAAGGAATTGATATATTTATGAAATATTCTGGGAGAAATTCACTATCTGCATATTTAAAAATTTTTATTGTTCTTATAATGGCTGTCGCAGCTGTAGTAATAATTGGTTTACCTATATTTTTTAAAATGTATCTTGAATGGCTTGATATATTTACATCTAATGTTATAGGATATAACTATTTATTAACTGTTCTTTACATAACTGGTATAGCTTCTTTCATTCTTTTAAATGAACTTAGAAAAATATTTAATACCTTAGAAAATTGTAATCCTTTTGTTATTAAGAATGTAAAATCATTAAAAAGAATTAGTATTTTATGTTTCTTAATAGGTATTGTATATACTACAAAAATTTTTGTTTTAAATTCTTTTATGACTTTAATTATAGTATTTATTTTTATAGTTTGCGGTTTTTTTGCTCTAATTTTATCAGATGTTTTTAATCAAGCAGTTAAATATAAAGATGATAATGATTTAACTATTTAGGAGATGATGATATGGCGATTATTGTTAATTTAGATGTTATGATGGCTAAAAGGAAGATAGGACTTTCTCAACTAGCTGAAAAAGTTGGTATAACAAACGCAAATCTTTCAATATTGAAAAACAACAAGGCTAAAGCTGTAAGGTTCACTACTCTTGAAGCAATTTGTAGAGAACTGAATTGTCAGCCGGGAGATATACTCGAGTTTAGGAACGATGACTAAGAAAGGAAGTGTATATAATGAATGGTGTTGATTTATCAAAAAAATATTTATCCATATTATTTGTATTAAGCTCTATTATGGGCATTTTATTCGTTGTATTGTTTTACAATAGTAATTTAGGATTAAATTATTTTATTTATTCTTGTATTTTTACTGCAATAATATTTTTCTTTATTAAAGATCGTAAAAACTTTAATAAGAAAGTATTTATAACTTTAAGCATAATAGTTTTACTTCTTTCAAGTATATATTTTAGAAGTACTTTTGAACTATTTAGATCTTTTAACTTTTTTATAGTACCTGCACTGCTTGCATACATTGCTTATGCATCTTTAGGTACAAATAATAAAAATCCTATATCAGATATTTTATCACAATTATTTTACCCTATTGGAAAAATAGATAAATATATTAAGAAAGGTATAAATTTATTAACTATTAAAACTAAATTAAATAATAATTCAAAGATGATGGGAATTATTATTGGTATATTATTATGTATTGTATTGGTAATAATAATTCTTCCTTTAATGGCAAGTGCAGATATTGTATTCGGTTATTTTATAAATGATTTGTTAAGTTGTACAGCAAACTTAAGCTTATTTGATAGTACATTTCAAATTATACTTGCTTTAGCAGCTGCTTCATATTTCTTTGCTTTTATTTACTATATATTTAGCGAGAAAAAACCATCTTCAATTAATGAATGGAATGCAGATATTGTTAAGAATAAAAATGTTATTAATTATACACTTATAGAAACAGTTTGCAAAACAATTTTAATTGTTCTTAATATCTTATATTTACTTTTTTCTATAGTCCAATTTAATTATTTGTTTTTAAAAAATACTGCTTCATTACCTGTAGATTTTACATATTCACAATATGCTAGAAGTGGTTTTTTTGAAATGCTGACTTTGACAATAATAAATTTTATTATTATTATGGCGGTTAGATATGCTACTTACAAAAACAATAAAAATAATTTTATTAAAGTATTATTATCCTTAATTACTTTTGCTAACTATATAATGATAGCATCTGCTTTTTATAGAATGTTTCTTTATGAATCAACTTATGGATATACAAGATTAAGACTATTAGTATATTTATTCTTAATTCTAGAAAGTGTATTAATGATTTTAGTATTGTATGGTGTATGGAATATGAAGTTTAAAGTTATTTATAATGGAATTATTGTTATAGGAATATTTTACTTAATTCTTAATTTTGTCAATATTGATGGATATATTGTTAAGAAAAACATAGATAGATATTACGACACTGGCAAAATTGATATTTTTTATCTTTGTAGGGATTTGTCTGATGATGCACTTCCACAACTTGAACGTCTTATAGATGATAAGAATCTTGAAATACGTATAGAAGTCAAAGAAAGATTTAATAATGCTTTTAATAGTTATAAATGGCAAGAATATAATATATCAAAATCAAATTCTAATAAATTTTATAAAAAATATGCTCCAACTCAAAATTAAAACATAAAGATTTAATGTTCAAAAAGATATTCTAGTAAATTAGAATATCTTTTTGGTTATCTTATTATCCTCTTTCATAGTTAATGCAAGAATATAGGATAGTTCTTTTACTGTTGCACCTGACTCTAATGCTGATTTAAAATGCTTTAATACATATGGTTTAGACCTTGCCTTTACTGATAGTGTAAAACAAATTAATTCATACGTTTTTTCATCAAAAGGATTTTCTTTTTCAACAATTTCTAAATTCTGCTAACATTCTTATTATTTCTTACTACTTATTATTTCTATAAGCTCTTTTTTACTTGCTGTTTTTCCTGCAAATATAACTTTTTTATCAATAACTAATGCAGGTGTAGACATGACTCCATAACTCATTATATCTTTTATATCTTCTACTTTTTGTATTGAAGCATCAATACCTAATTCTTCTACTGCTTCTTTTGCAAAATCATATAATTTCGTGCATTTTGCACATCCCATTCCTAAAATTTTAATTTCCATAATAATCTCTCCTTTTTTATTTTTAATTTAACCACGGAAGCACACTTCTATAGTTAATAGTTGATAGTGTATAGTTGAAAATTAGTGGTTAATTTACTCATATAAATTTGTAAATCTTCTTATTAATAATTCCATGTTCCTCGTTTCTACTTACTCATCACTCGTTTAAATAAGACTCTAGTTACACACAATATCCTTCGACTACGCTCTGCTTCCCTCAGATGACTAGGTCTCATTCATTATTTTATTTGTTTTACGTTAGTAAAACTTCCATGTTCCTCGTTTCTACTTACTCATCACTCGTTTTATATTATAAGGTGTGATATTGCATTAAATAAATATCCTACTAAAATAATTCCTATTGATGTTATAACTACGAAAGCTGCTATTAATTTAGGCTTTATAACTTTTCTAAGTAGAATCATTTCAGGTAATGATAATGCTGTTGTAGCCATCATAAATGACATTGCTGTTCCAAGGCCTACACCTTTCATTAGTAGTGCCTCAGCTATAGGTATAGTTCCCAAAGCATTACTGTATAAAGGAACTGCTATAATTGTTGCGAATATTACAGCTAGTGGATTATCTGGTCCTGCATACTGTGACAGTATTTCTTCAGGTGCCCACCCATGAATTGCTGCACCTATAGCAATACCAACTATAACAAACTTCCAAACTCTTCCTACAATATCTTTTACATTCTGAACAGCAAAATCAATTCTTTCTTTTCTAGTCATTTCTTTAATTTCTGATTCACCCATATGCATTTGATATACATATTCTTCAACTTCCTTAGTTAACTTTAATTTATCAATAATTACTCCACCTATTACTCCTACTACTACACCTGTTATTACATAAATAACTACTACTTTCCACCCAAATGATTCTGAAGCTAATAGTATAGCTACAGCTGCTTCATTTATTATAGGTGATGTTATTAAAAAAGAAAAAGTTACTCCTAAGGGTATTCCTGCTTCTACAAATCCTATAAATAGAGGAACAGAAGAACATGAACAAAATGGAGTTACTATTCCAAGTAACGATGCAATAATATTTTTAGTTACACCTCTAAATTTAGATATATATTTCTTAGTTTTTTCAGGTGGAAAATAACTTCTAATATATGATATAAAAAATATCATTATCCCTAAAAGTATAATTATTTTTATTGTATCATATATAAAAAAATGTATACTGGAACCTAATTTAGTTTCCATAGAAAGTTTAAATACATTTTCTACTATAATTCTTGCTAAATTATCAAGCCAAACAAACATTTTATCCTCCTATAATGTAAATCCTCCAAGTGTTTCTTTTAAATCTTCAACAACAACTTCATCGACAAGTTTCATTATGTCTAATATCTTTTTATTCTTTACTTCATACATCATTTTATTACCTTCTTTTTCTACAGTAACTATGCCTGCATCTTTTAAAATTCTAAGATGTTGAGACATATTAGACTGCGTAAAATCATCATCAGCACACAACTCACACACACATAACCTATCACTTGAAAGCTGTTTAATAATATTTAACCTAATTGGATGAGCAAGTGATTTTAGAACTCTTACTTCTAATTCTGTAATGTTCATTTAAAACTATCCTTTCTTATTTTTTCAATTAATTCTGTTACTTTAGACTTTATAACATCTCTTGATTTTCTAAAGTCTTCTATTGTTCCTCCAGATGGATCTTTTAATCCCCAGTCCTCATTATAATCACATTCTATAAAGGGACATTGCACTCCACATCCCATAGTTATTAAGATATCGATTTTTGGAATATCTACAAGCAATTTTGGATATTGTTTTGATATGTCTATACCTATCTCTTTCATTACTTGTACTGCTAAAGGTTTAACTTCATGGTACTTTTCTGTTCCAGCTGAATGAACTTCAATTATTCCTTTTCCTAATTCTTTTGAAAATCCTTCTGCCATTTGAGACCTGCACGAATTATGTACACAAACAAATGCTATACTTTTCATCATGATTCATCCCTCTATTTTATATTATATAAGTATATTAGTATTTTCTAATATACTTATATAATATTTCTACTCATTTGTCAAGTACAAAAAATAAAAAAATCAGCAGTTATAAACAATGCTGCTGATTTTTTTGTAAACAAAGCTGACTAACTGCTGATTAATACATTATATGTTTTAAATTATTTTTTATGTTATTTATTCTAAACTTTTTTCAATTATTTCTACTGCTTTTTGAAGCTGAATATCTTGGTCATAATACTCATATCCATATAAAGCATCTTCTGGCATTTCTATTACTATATCTGGCTCTATACCTATACCATGAATGTTTATACCATTAGGTGTGAAATATTCTGAAACAGTCATTTTTATTGCAGTTCCATCTTTTAAAGGCATTATACTCTGAACGATTCCTTTACCAAATGTTTTTGTACCTATAAGTATTCCTGATTTCGTATCTTTTACTGCGCCCGACAAAATTTCAGATGCACTTGCACTTCCTTCATTTACAAGAACTACTAAAGGAATGCCTAATTTATATTTATCCGACTCGTAATATTTTCTTTCACCGTCTTTTGTTTGAGTATATGTAACAATGCCTTTGCCTATAAGTTTATCGGTTATTTCTCTTGTTACATCAACTAATCCTCCAGGATTATATCTTAAATCAATTACTAATCCCTGCATATCCTGTTTTTGCAGCTCTTTGAGTGCAACATCAAAATCTTCGTCTGTCTGTTTATCAAAAGTCGTAATTCTTATATATCCTATTTTATCCTGCATCATGTATGATTTTACTGTTTTTATTCTAATATTCTCCCTTTTTATAGGAAAATCAATAGTTTCTTGTGTACCATCTTTTTTCTCCCTTAAAACAGTTATTGTAACATTTGTGCCAGGTGTACCTTTCATAATACTAACAGCCTTATCCATTTCTTCTGCTGTAAACTCTATTCCGTCAATTTTTATAATTTTATCTCCTGTTTTTATACCCGCTTTTTCTGCTGGAGTATCTTCTATAGGAGCAATTACTAATATATAATTATCCTCACTTGGTGTTATGTAAACTCCTATTCCTTCATAAGAACCTTCTGTACTCTCCATAAATGAATCAAAATCTTTTTCATTCATGTACTCTGAATATCGATCATCAAGAGCATCTATCATGCCTTTTAAAGACCCATCCATCATTTTTTCTACATCTGATTCAAATAAAAAATTCTTTTTAACATAATCTTGTAAATACTCGTGTTTACTATATTTAATGCTTAAGCTTCTTAATTGATTATAACTAGATTTAGATACTATTACCTTATCTCCTATTTCTAAAGCAAAAAAATTACTTGCTGTTAATGTTAATAATGCTGTTAATATTATCACTACAATTATTGATGTTATAAATTTTTTTCTCGATATCATACGGTCACTCCTAAATATTTAATAATATTATATATAAATATCAACTCTTTATTTTATTGGAAATACTTATTTATTATACCATAAAGCATGTAATAATAAACATTATTAATATTAAAATAATTTTTTTTGTCGAAATAAAAAATCTTGATATTATTCTTATATACCGTTATAATATGTGTGGATAACAAATTTATGCATCCTTAGCTCAGTTGGATAGAGTCGCTGGCTTCGAACCAGTTGGTCGGGGGTTCGAATCCCTCAGGATGCACCAAAAAAGCTTAGATAATAACATCTAAGCTTTAATTATTTCTTCACTATTAAAATTTTTAAGTTTTTCACCGCAAAGTCTATAAGTAGTCAAATTATCAAGGGGATATGCTCCTGCTTTTTTATAGAATTTTATTGCTGATTCATTCCAGTTATGACACCACCATTCTAACCTGCCGCAATTCCTTTTAACAGCTAAATTAGCAAGAAATGATAGCATTATTGTACCAAAACCTTTTCGTCTCATTTCAGGAATAATATAAAAATCCACTAAATGTATACCTGATTTTCCTAAAAATGTAGAGTAATTATTATGGAACAATGCAAATGCTGCTGGATTACCTTCATACTCTCCAATTATAACTTCAGCACCTTTTTTATCAAACAATGTGTCTATTAATATATCTTCAGTAGCTACTACTTCATCTATTTCACCTTCATGTTCTGCCAATGCCTTAATAAATCTTAGTATCGTAGATACATCTTTTTTATTAGCAAATCTAATATTAAACTTATCATCTTCAGTATCAGCAGTACACATAATAAATCCTCCTTTATACAACTACTTCTTATTCAAAGTAAACTTTCACTACAAAAGCCCAATCAGCAATTTTTGCAGTTTCCTCTATAGATTTTTTCTGTTCATTCATGCTTCCCGCTTCATTGGCTATTAATCCCCATATAGCAATTTCATCATCATCATTTCCTTTTATTTCGTCGTAAATATTGTATGACCCCGTATCATAAGATTTTGGATATCTATCAATAAATCCTCTAACATTTGATTGGCCTATTGCTGTAATCATAGTCATAGTATCTGATACACTAAAATCTTCAAGAATACTTTCTTTTAAAGATATACCTATAATATCATGAAATTCATTATTAATTGCGAGTTTAAAATTACCGTACGATTCTTTCAGTTTACCTTTCTCCCATATTTCGTATTTAGTACTTATAAACTTCTTATTTCCTTTGTAAAATACTTCTACACATCCATTTTGCATATTTAAATGAGGCTGTAATCTCTCTATTCCTTCAAATAAAGAACTTGGTTTAATTAGTACTGTACCCTCTTCTAGCTGATTTGCATTACTTATTGTTTCTGAAGCGCAGCCTGTTATAAGTATTGTAGTTAATATAAAAAAACACAAAAATCTCTTCATTTTTCCTCCTTTTCGTTTAAACTTTGTTCAACTGTATTTAAGCGATCTTTTATTTTAAATATTTGTAACTATAGTTTCTTTCTCTAATTCTTTAATTGGTTTGATAATCTTAATTCTCAAATTACTTTATTACTTTTTTTCATCATCTTGTCTAGGAGGTTTTACATCCGGCATTTTGATATCTTTTTCAGTTTGAGGTATTCCTCTTTTTATTTTTTTAACATTACTACTTTTTTCATTTCCTTTACTACTAAACATTATGTACCTCCTCTTCATATTTTTTAAAATATATATCAACAGATATGTCAGCTTTTTCTTTTAATTTTCTTTTATCGGGTAGATACAAATTAGTATAATATTTTTCATCTATTTTTTGCCTTTCTTTCTTAAGTTCATATTGTAATTCGTTTATTTCTTGTAATGTTAAGTAACCATTAGCAACTTTAAACCAATTATATTCTGCTTTATTGAACAATGCTGATATATCAGAATTCATACTAGTAATTACTTTAAGTCTCTTACTAAAAGGTAAGTATGGTTTTATTGCATTTATTACTTGAGAAGCAGCAATAATTACTGACCAAACAATCATTAAGTTATTCCATATTGCCCAACCAGCAATACTTCCAGATGAAGAAATCGCTGTAATAATATTAATAGTATTGTTAAGTTTATATGAGTGATCTAAATATTCATCAAGATAAAAATTTTCGAATTTTAGCTGTACTAATTCTTTCCAGTATCTTTCCTGTAATTCCATTTAATTTCCCCCTTATTATTATTATATTTAAAATTACAATACTGTGTCAGTTTTATCTATTGCAAATGAATAAAATAATTTTTAAACTTTCATATACGTTATATAAAATTAGATTTAAGTTATACTTTAAAAACCATATTTCTATGTGGAATTTTATTGTTAAACATTATTGGAACTCCTTTTCCCTGCCAATAGTTACTATCTTCGCTATACATAACCTGCATATGTAAATGAGGTCTTGGAGAATAACCGGTAGATCCAATTTTAGCTAAATAATCTCCTTTGCTAATAATCTGACCCTCACTTACCTTAATACTATCTTTTTTTAAATGTCCTAATACCACATAGTAATTATCTTTTTTTATTACAATCCTATTTCCAAGTCCTCCTGAATATTTCCCACTGTGTGATATACTATCTTCTGTTTCATTTTTTACATCTATTACTTTTCCATCAACAGGACTGTATAAAACCTCATTATATATAAAATATTTGTTATTGTCTTTTGGCATATATCCAGTATTATAAAATCCATATTTGTTCATTTTAATAATATCAGCAGCATAACGCATACTAGCATCTTTTTTCCAATATCTATAATGATAGTTAGTAAAGAATGATTTCTTTCCATCTCCACCATCTATAATCACAAATGAACCATTCTTAAAGGGAAATGATAATTTAAAAGGTTTCTCTCTGCATCTCCAACTTAATAAAATTCTAATATCTATTACTATAAAAATAATTAACCATATTATCGTTTGTTTACTTTCTATAAAACTTTCATAATTATAAATAGGAATATGAGGTAATTTAATAAATTTATATGTAGCAACTGCTATACCTATTATAGAAAAGAATACATATATATTTTTTAAATAGTTATTAGTATATTCCCAATAACATGCATAATAAATAAAAAATATTCCTGTAATTGCAAATAGAACAGTTATTAAGTAATCAAGCACAGTAAAATAGTTACTTACATACAAATTTTTTATTATCATTACAGGTCCTATTATTTCTGTAAATAGAATAAATAAAATTAAAAACGGTCTTTTTAGCGTCATAAAGAACCTCCCAGTTAGCTTAAATTCTATTAGTTACTATTATCTATATACATTGCAATATCTAGTATTGAATCTTCTAATAACTAACTTTACTAAACGTTATCAGTCAAACTTTGCAAATGCTACTATTATTCCTTCATCACAAGAAAAGAATCCGTTTTTTTCATAAAACTTTCTAATTTCTTGTTTCTCATCAGTAAGTAGTACCTTTTGGCGTACATCTTTAAAATTATGAAGAACTTTTTGTAATAATTGTGTACCTATTCCTTTTCGTTTGTATGATTTCCTAACTAAAATATCTTGTATGTATATAATAGTTAATCCATCTCCTACAACTCTAACTAATCCTACTAATTCGTCACCATCCCACGCTGTAATAATAAAAAGAGAGGAGTTCAAAGCTTTAATTAGTTTTTGAATATCTTTAGTATAACTTGTCCATTCAGCATCTTCATACAAACTTTTAACTTCACTAACTTTATCTATGTTTCCTATTTTATATATTATTTTATTCATTATAAGTCCTTTCTCTAAACTTAATGACTTGATAGAGTTATATAGTTTAAAAATCTATCTATTAAGCCAACATATTATATAAGAAACTCATTTTAAGTTTAGTTGCTAAATATAATAGTAACCTGTATGCCCAGTAACCTATTATTATTCCTAATACATTTAATATTACATCATCAATGTCAACAACTCTTGCCCTAACAATACCAGTAAATATTTCTATTGATTGTATTAACTCTATACCTATAGATACTCCTAAGCCTAATAAAATTATATTTTTAAATTTCTTATATTTTTTATTTAATATTGGTATAAGAAAACCTAAAGGAAGTAATAATATTAAATTTCCACCTATATTTCTTAATATTAATCTCATATGAAAAACTTTATCACCATCATATGAAATACCTACTTTACTAATTTCTTTAAATACCTCTTTAAAAGGTACTACGTTTACTGGTAGTCTATAATAATTGTGCTTTTTTAATTCGTCTTTTTCTAATTTATCAATATTTAATAAAAATGTAACATCTGTAAATATAACTAATCTATATAGATACTTTATAAGAATCGACCTTGTCCTATAATAAATTTTGGATTAGCAAAAAAATTATTGCTGAATAAATATTCATTTATTATAATAGCTCTGGAACATATTCCTCATTATAAAGTCTCAAAGGATTATACTCATCATATGAACCACAATCTCCAAAATGAAATAAATCTATTTTCTTACTCATATAACTTCTTCTCCTTTAATCACTAAATTCTATTTTTCTATCAGATTAGCTAATCCTTTTGCTGCATATTCGTTTAAATGGACTCCATCAACGGTTAATATTAAATTTCTTTTTTTACTTATTAATGATGTGAAATTTAAATAAGTTGTTAGTAATGAATCTAACGTTACATAAAAAGGATTCTTTTTTATAAAATAGTTTGAATAATTTCCCCTACTTTTTATAATTTGTTTCTGCCATAAGTTAAAATCAATAAGATTAATTCTATAATTACTGCATAAATTCTTAATAATTTCATTATATTCATCAACTTTTTTATTTAGTTGACTTTCTAGATTTTCACCAAGACACGGCATAGTAACTACTTTAATTTCTTTGTCTTTTAATAAACAAAGAAGTTTTTCATAATTTTTGATAAAATCTTCTTTATTAACAGTAATTATACTTCCTAATCTTTCTTTACTATTAACAACGGGTATCCATTTTTTTGAATGATTCTTTAAAAATGGCAGTAAAATATCATTTGCTCCAATTTCAATAATAAATTTATTACATGAAGAGTCTAATAGGAACTTTTCTATTCGATTTGTTACACCTAATAATGTGTCTCCACCTTTACCATAATTTAAATATTCGTTTTTATTTTTTAGGTATTTAATATATGATTTACCGGGTGACCCAACAGTGATACTATCTCCAAAGCATGCAATCATTTAGTTCATTCCTTTTTATATTTTTGTGCTAAAAAATGTCTATTTATTTTATTTAATACACTACGCTTATAAAGCTTCCATTAACTATCAATTATTTAAGTGCTAATCATAGTATGTTTACTTGTCAATCATTTATTCTCAGAACTAATTTTCTTTAATTCCTTTCCTGATACTATAAATGTAAACAAAGAAACGATTAACAATGGTAAATGCAAAATACCCATCCACCACATATCTACACTTAACATAAAACATGTTATTTCATTTACTACTCCAAACATTAACCCTATAAAACTTATTATTCTTAATGATTGAAAATTAATCTTTTCAGAATATAAAAGTGAAATAACTAGTATAACAGGAGTAACCATACAAAAAGTTACCATAGATTCATTTGCAACAAGTTCTAATAATGTAAAATTTGGCAGCATCCCAGTGTTATCTGCAGGACACCAAAATGCTAATATAGCTAATGCTAATAATAGATATTTTATATTTCCTATTTTGTTTTTATATTCGTTTTCATAGTTATTAATGCTCTGCATTAACCATGCTGCAGCTACAATTAAGAATAATATTATATTTCCTATTAAAAAACTTAACCCATAACTTTCAGTATAAGCTGTACTTTGAAATATTGCGATACCTATTAACTGAATAAATATAAAATAATTAAAAACCTTATTAAATTTTTTAAAAATTATTGATACACAAGCTAATGCTATAAAAACTACTTTTACAATGATATAAATATATTGATTATAATATATAAGCGGATTTCTCAACACTTCTGCAACAACTTTAGACGTATTTGTACGGTCAAATGGTATTTGTGTATATGCTGGAACACAAAAAATAGCTACTAAAATAAGATATATCCACCACTTATTAAAATTAAATTTTTTACTTGACATTAATATTCCTCCTTTATTTGGATAATCTTTTTAATTTATATGTACTTGGTCTAAAACCAAATTTATTATAAAACTCTAAAGCTTCTTCATTTCCAACTGCAACATAAATATGTATATTTTGTACTTCATTTTCTTCTATCCATTGTAACGATTTTGTCATGAGTTCTTTACCTATATTCATACCTCTATAATTATTATCAATATATAATGACTCTATTTCACCTATTTCTCTATTATCACTTATAGATGATATGCAGTATCCAATTAAGGTACAATTATCAAAAACTCCTATTATTTTAAATTGTTTCTCTAAAATTCTTCTTTTTCTTTCTTCAAATGCAAATTTTCTAAAATTGTCTTTAAAGTCTGTACTTCTTTTTAAATGATGATTATTAAGTTCTTCCCATAATGGTTTTACCTTATCAAGTTCATTAGATATATCTTTATATTTTATATCCATATTTACCACCTCTTATAATTAAATAATTCTTTTTATATAATATACTTTTTAACAAACTCTCTTACTTTTTTCTTAGTTTTAGGGCTTACACTACTTGATTGAGAATTAACGAATTTTATAATTATATCTTTATATTTTGTATTTTCAAATATTTCATCAAATACTTCTATAATATCACTCTTTAGCAGTTCTTTTTGTTTAGTAGGATAGGTACATATTTTGTCTATATCCTGTAACAAATCAATGATTTGTTTTTCATATTCACTCTTGTTTTTTATTATTTTTTTTATGTTTTTGACAAAACACTGGGAAGTCATAAACTTTTCATCATTAAAAAGTTTAATATAATTTTTATATAGACTAGAAAACAAATTTCTTTCATCTACTTTTGTTAGATTTGCTATTATTGTCAAACCTATATCTCTATGATATGAATTCTTATGTTCGAGAAGAAAAGCAAAATCATTCCAATATTCATAAAATAATTCTGGTTTTATTTCACTAGCTTTTGAAACTATATAATAGCAGTGATAATAAACCATTATTTTATTGTTATTAAGCATTTGATTTATAACTTGAATTCTAATTTCTTCATCATTTATTACCTTTTCAACAAATTCATCAATATTAACGTTTTTATCGGATATTTTATTTACCAAGTCTCTATTGTTCATAAGGTTTACCTCTCTTTTGCTAATTATATTATTTTAGTATTTTTATTTCTTAAATAATACATTCTGTTAGTTTGATTATATTCAGGAAATTCTACTATTAATTCTTGCTCAATATTAAAATATTCGTGCAATAATTCCTTTATCTTTTCATTTGACAAATTCCATATATATAATCCTGTTTTTTCTTCATAAAATTCTTCTTCTAATTCCCTAAATTCAAATTCTTCTTTTAATTTTTTATTTATATATGGATTGAATTTTATTAATATTTTGCCTGAATCTTTAACTATTCTGTGTATTTGTTCTAATACCATGACCGCATCCATAGGTATTAAATTATCTATAATATTAAATAATACTGCACCATCATAACTATTACTATTTATTTCTTTTAGTAATTCATTTCCTCCTACTTCAAAAAAAGCTTTATTATCTAATTCTAATTCATTTACACTTTTATTTGCGCAATTTATTGCTTCTTGAGATATGTCAATGCCTAACACTTGTCCAACTCCATAAAATAAACTTCTAAAAAGTATTTTTCCTGAACCACATCCGAAGTCTAAAAGATTACTACTATCTTCTGATATCCATTTGATTGATTTTTCTAATGATAAATTATTAATTGGATCTGTTGGATTGATTGTAGATATATTAGTAAAAGCTTTGTCCCAATACTTTTTTGTGTTTTCATATTTATTAGTCATAAACATTCACCGCCTTTTAATTTTAAAAAACACTTTTGATATTATCAAAAGTGTAATTAAAAATGCTTATATAATTATTTTATTAAGTAAATTATAACTTATTATGCATAAATTAACAATATAGTAATAAAAAAAAGGATAATATTTAAATTATCCTCAGGCTATTGACAAACCCGAATTTCATCGTTGTTGCCTCAATCGAGAATGCTCACGTATTTCTATATACGCTCCGCTTACTCGCTTTCGGCACGCCTCGAACTTCAAGTTTCTCAAAAGCCTGTCATCTTGTTGACAAACTCATATTTCAAAGTTATTGATTTTTGTCAATAAGATTAGCTTTTTCTTATTCTCTTTTTAACAATTACAATTAAAATAATTATAACTATAATAATTAATGCAACACCTTTAACTAAAGGAGTTAAATATCCAAATCTCCTAAAAAATTTACCTTCAATTCTATCTAATAAAGTAATTTCTTCATCTTCATAAAGTGTAAAAGAAAAATCATTGTCAGGAAGAGTCTCCAAACTTGCTGTATATACTTTATCTTCTTCTCTTATTAGTTCAATATTGTTTCTTATAATATAAGGTGCTTCATCAGGAGCTAAAATTCTTATATTTAAATTCTTAAAATCACTCCAGTTTTCAGCTGGATTTAAAATATAATCATATTTATATAAAGGCTTTGATGTTTCAGTCATATCCATGCTTGTTGAAGTTTTATAACTTACACTTACATTTTTTCTACCATTAGAAGGGAAATCAACAGTATAAACAAAAGCTAAAATTCGTACATGATTATCTTGATCTAAATAATCATGTTCAGAAACAAAGCCATGATTATAAGTAAAATACTCATCAATAGATTTTGCATATAAATTATATACTCTTGATTCGCTAACAATATCAGTATTAATACGGCTTAGCTTTTTTATTATATTCTCAATTACATAATGTTTAAACTCTATTTCTTGTGTTGAAATTTCGTAATCAAATAAATCTGTTTTATTTTCTAGCTGTCTATCTGTATAAGCACTTATTTCTAAATCAATGTCTTCACCTAGAACAAATATCTCTAAAGTTTCAGGCTTATTAAACCAAGCATTTATATGAGTTCCATTGTCATCACCTTTATAACCGCTAAACCCCTTGCTAAGTACTTTAGTCTTTTCATTGTTAAATTTAAAATCAACAGCTAATACTATTCTTTGTTCGGTGGTAGGTTTCACATCAATTACATAAAGTTTACCTGTTTCATTATCCTTAAAATTTTTAGCTTCATGAGGTTTATCATTTATAGAACTGACTATAGTATCAAACTCAAAGTTAAAATCTTTATCAATATTACTAAAATATACTTCATAAGGCAGTTCACTTTCATCAGCTTTTATTATAATGTCATTAGAAGATAGATTATCAAGTCTCCCTACAAAAGGGAAAACCATTTGAACAGATTTTTTATCATCAGTAGGATTAAACATTTCATATGATGCAGTAACTTTGCCATTTATGGAATAATCAGAATTATCATTATCTGAAAAATCAAAAGTTAAATCTTCTTTTTCAACAGTAATTTGAGATTCTTTATCAATTGTCATTATACCTGATGATGGACGCCTTTCCTTACGAACAGGTCCTGAGTTAGCAAATGCTAATGAAGAAAAAGAAAACATAACAGCAACTAATATAAAAATAATTACAATTCTAAGTTTTTTCATTTATACCACTCCTCTTATTTTTTAGACGTTGCTGTTGGAAAATTGTTTCATTAATTTATATATAATTTTAACCTTTACTTCCTATAACCATAATATCTCTAAATTTAACCATTGGAGAATAACCCATAGGGTAAAATACAACTTGCATTAATTCTTTTTTTGTACCTATCGCTTCAATTTTAAATAAATCTTCATATATATTTCCTGAAACCATTGTATCTACAATTTTACCCTTTAACTCACCGTTTTCTATTAAATAACCACTTCCTACATTAAGTGAATATTCACCAGCATTAATATTGCCAGTATGCGTACCCATTACTGAGTCTACATAAATTCCACGTTTTATACTTTTAATAATATCATCATCAAATGTTGCTTTACCTTCTACTAAAAAATTTGAACTATCAATTGCTGGCTGATCTTCTATATTTTTTGAAAACATAGTTTTCTTAATTGCATTTCCAGTAGAGTTTGAATTCATTTTTTCTTCTGTTTCAACTGAAACCAAAAAATTTTCAAACTTTCCATTTTTAATTATACAAGTTTTTTGTGCATTTACACCTTCATCATCAAATTTATAACTTGCAAATCCTCCTTCAAGAGTTGCATCATCATAAACTGTTAATAATTCTGATGAAATCTTTTCTCCTAACTTATTTTTAAGTGGTGATACACCTTTTTCAACCAGCTCACTATTAATTCCAGCTAACAACCTTACCATTAAAGCACCCATTGTTTTTCCACTGAACACAACTGTCATTCTTGATGTTTCAATTTCTAATTGTTTATTTGAAATTTGATGTTTTCTTACTAGCTCTTCAATTTCTTCGTCTGAGATTTTGAAGAAATTTGTTTTACTGTTACTTAAGCTTACTTGATTAAATCCTACCTCAGAAGTAGTAGAGATATTAATACTATACGATGTTTTTTTATATGAATCATCAAATCCTTCTGTATTCATAATATGAATATCTGAAATAGTTTTATCTATATTGATATTAAAATTAATTGAACCATCTAAAGCTTTTATTTTATCTGATAATCTTAAACCCTCTTGCACTAAATCATCTACAGTCATAACAGCAAGTTTTTGATTATAACACTTTACCTTATTAGCTTTTATATTTTTTAATTTTAATACTTTTTCTTTCTTATATTCACTTGATATTATAGCACGATCAACAATAGAAAAATCATTTAAAGATGTTGAAACAGCAGTTCCTGAACGCTTATCTTTGTTCATTCTTAATGATAAACCTATAAGATTTTTTCCTTCTATTGATTTAACTTTTCCCGGATTCAATTTTATTGAAACAACTTTTTCTTCTTTTTTATATAATTCCGCATCATCAACTTTATCGCATATATAATTAAATAATTCTTTCATACTACTCATTCCTTTCATTTAACAAAAGTATTTAATTATTAAAATTTTGAATTTCAAATTTTTAATTTTGCATTTTGAATTTTGAATTTACTTTCCCCCTATAGACATAGATTTAATACGAATATACGGAGAACCCATGCATATAGCTCTCAAAGTTTGACCTTGCTTACCACAGCCCCCACCTTCGCACATAACACATTTATCACCAATCATATCAATATTTTTCAAAGTTGTGAACAGATTTCCTGTTAGTATTATATCTCTAACCATCTCTCCAATCTTACCATTTTTAATTTTATATCCACCTTGAACAGCAAAAGTAAACATATCACCAGATGTTTGTCCACCTGCACATCCAAAGAGAAGAAGTCCTTCTTTAGTAGATTCAACTATATCGTCAAAATTACTATCTCCACTATCTATATATGTATTTCCCATTCTTACAATAGGTGTATATTCAAAACTCTCTGCTCTACAATGTCCAGTAGGTTGTTCATCTGTTAATCCAGCTGTCATTCTAGAATGAAGTCTGCCGCTCAACTTACCATTTCTAATTAAGTATGTTTTTTTAGCTTTAACTCCTTCATCATCATATATAAAACTACCTGTATAACCTTTTGCTGATGGATCATCGACTACACTTAGTTTTTCTGTAGCAAAAACTTTTCCAAGTTCCATTGTTTTTCTTAAAGCTTCACTATCCAATAAAAAATCTGATTCGCTTAAATGTCCAAAAGCTTCGTGTATAAATAATCCTCCTACAGAAGGGTGCAGTACAACGTCATATTGCCCACCTTTTATTGGTTCTGCATCAAGTAACGCAACTGTTTGTTCAGCTTTATTTATAACATCTTGTTCTCTTCCAATTAATTTTTTATAATTTTGATCACCGCCAAAGAAAATCCTTGTTTGCTGAGTTAAATCATTTCGTTTGCAAATCATCCTTAAGCATATTGTCGCATCAACATGATATTGTAGTATAGATGTTCCTTCATTATTTACATAATATTTTTCAGAATATTCTTCTACATATTCTAAATCAACCACTGTTACACCATTTTCAATTGCTAATTCTCCATATTTTAATAATAATTCCTTTTTATCATCAATTGAAATTGATCTCGGATCTACTTCAGCATTTATTTCAACTATATCTTTAACAACTGGTGAATGTGCTAACTTTTTCTCACCGGATATTAATTTACTATATTGAATACATTGTTTAATTGAGTCTTCAGCATCATCTATTTTATTAAATGAAATTGTACCAAAACCTCCACCAATCAAAGCACGTGCATGTCCACCTTCTTTCTCAATTACATCAACCGATTTGATTTCAATGTTTCTACCTTTAATAACTATTTTTTTTAGTTTTTCAAATCTTATGTCTTGAAAACCAACATCTGTCATAGCTTTTTGTAATCTTTGTTGTATCATGTTTGCCTCCTTTTTTTATATTTGATTTATTTTAATGAATTTTAAATTCAATATTTTTAATAACATTATATTCAAATTAATAATTTACTTAATAAAAAACACTCTTGAATATCAAAAGTGTTTTATTAAATTGACATAAAGTACATATATATTTATCATGTAAATTATAACTTATTATATATAATTTTACAACAATAAATGGCAAAATTATACCAAATATTTACTTTTTTAGTTGTTTGTTGATATGAAATAACTTCATCCTCAGAGTATATTTTTATCTGTTGACTGATTATTATTTACAAAAATAATGATAAAATCATCCTTTTTATACTTGAATTTTAGTATAAATTATTGTATGCTTGTATCGATAGGATATACAGTTATAATTTTCCATCATAATAGTTATCCTTTTTTAACAATTAAATAAACTTGTTGTGACTTAATCAAAACTTATTCATTAGTGGGTTAAGCTGAACAAGGGAATCAGGTGAAAATCCTGAACGGTACCGCCGCTGTAAGCGCTGAGGCTATTATTCATTGACGAAAGTCAGTCACTGGGAAACTGGGAAGGCAGATAATAGACGCAAGAGAAAATTCTCTATAAGCGTAAGTCAGAAGACCTACAATAAGCATGGGACTATTTTTTGAATGTAAATAGTTATACACAGAAATACGGCTGTGGTAATCTTAGAGATTTGCCGCAGTTTTTTTTATTGGGGCAAATAAAATATTTTATTTATAGGAGGAATAGATAAATGAAGAAAATTTTCAAAAGCATTTTAGTATGGACATTGATGATGCTATTAGTTTTAAATAGCACTCCTTTAGCTTTTGCTTCAAATCAAGGTCTTGTAGATTTAGAAATATCTTTATCTAAAGTGGAGCATTTTGAAAATAATAAAGATGTTGAAGTAGAATTACAAGTAGAAAATTCAAATGATGAAGCAGTTGAAGCTAAGCTTATAACCGGCCTTTTTAATTGTCAAACAAATGAAATGGAAACATATTCTTATGTATCTGCTCATTTAAAAGGAAATGAATCTTATACTTACGGTATATGTATTCCAGTACCTTCTGAAGGCAATTATATGCTAAAATCATTTGCTTGGGATGATATGTCTAAAGGAAATTTACTAAGTAATACTTTAGAAATATCAATGGAAGAAGAGCAAAACCTAACTGAAAAAGTAAAAGAAGCTATTTCTTTAACAGGCTCATATTTAAAAGAAGAAGTATCTGAACCCCAAATAGGCTCTATTGGTGGAGAATGGGCAGTATTTGGCTTAGCAAGATCTGGTTTAGATATTTCAAATGACTATATTGATAACTATTACAACAAAGTAATAGAAAAAGTTAAGGAAGAAGATGCTAGTTCTAGTAGAGTATGGAGTAATAAAGTAACAGAAATAGAACGAGTTGCTATTGCTTTATCTGCGATTGGTAAAAATCCAGAAGAAGTTGGTGGAGTAAATCTATTAGATTACATTTGGAATAAGCAACTCCATTTTCCAGGACTGCCTGATGGTCATGAAATATTAGGCGGCAGACAAGGGGCAAATGAACTAATTTACGGACTTTTATCTGTAAATGCCAAGAATTACGAACAACCTCAACAAGCTGCAGCAACAAGAAATTTCATGATTGAAACTCTTCTAACTGAATACCAAGTTGAAGACGGTGGTTTTACTTTAGCAAAAGGTATGGACATTGATTTAGATATTACTGCTATGACTTTGCAATCTTTAGCACCATATTACAATTCAAATGAAAATGTAAAAACTGCCGTAAACAAAGCATTAGCAAAATTATCTGTACTTCAAGGAAATGACGGTTTCTTTGTATATAATACTTTTGGAAATGAGTCAAAGTCTTCAGAGACTATAAGTCAAGTTATAGTTGCTTTAACAGAACTAGGTATTAATCCTGCTAAAGATGAACGTTTTATTAAAAATAATATTACTTTAATAGATGCATTACTTTCTATGCAAGAAACAAACGGTAGCTTTTTACATGAAGTTGGAGGAGAAGCAACTCTCATGTCTACTGAACAAGCTTTCTATGCTTTGGTTTCTATAGATAGACTAATAGATGGAAAATCTTCTTTATATAATATGACAGATGTTGAAACAGAACCTCAATCTATTGGACAAGTAACAGTATCTATTGAAAAAAGAACTATTGGTAAAGGTGACACACTAAAAGCTACAAGCATTGATCTTATAGAAGGAGATCGTGCATGGGACGTTATCAAACGAGCTTTAGATGAAAATGAAATTACATATGAACATAATTATTATGAACAATTTGATTCAGTGTATATTAAATCTATAGATGGTGATGGAGAGTTTGACCATGGAAGCGGCAGCGGATGGAAATATTCTATAAATGATGAGTTTCCTAATGTAGGAGTTTCTCAAACTTATCCAAAAAATGGAGATGAAATTAGATTAAGATACTGTTTAACATTTACGTCAGAAGAACTAAATAATCCTCTTGTAGAACTTCTTAAAACTAAAATAGATGAAGCTAAACAATTAAAAGAAATAGATTATACTAAAGAAAGCTACGCAGTACTAAAAAATGCTTTAGGTAAAGCTACTTTAATTGCAGAAGATTCTCAATATAATAGTAAAGAAACTGAAAAAGAGCTTATAGTCAGTCCTTACATTAAGTTGATTAATGATGCAGTTGAACAACTAGTACCTCAATCATCATCAACTGATGAAATACCTGAAGATTTTGAGAATGATTTATGGCTTCAGCATGATTTTAAAGAATTAAAAGTTGGAGAAACAGCTCATATGATACCAAGACGTACACCAGAAGGTTTTGGAAGACCAAATTATAATTTTGAAATTATAGAAGGCGACAGTATTACAATAACAAAAGAATATGATGAAGAAACAGGAAATACAGTAGCTTATACTGCAAAAGCTGTTAAAGAAGGTACTACCATTATTAAGGTAACTTATGATAAAGATAGAACATATCCTGCCTGCTCACCAATTAATGCAGCATATGTTGTCTATAATGTAATTGGAGATAAAGATACTGATATTGAAATAACTCATAATATTCCATACGATTCATATGACACTGTGTATTACACTGGAGATAATTATGAATTAGCTTTTACAGCGGATGCTGAGGAAGCAGACATAGAAGTTACTTGTAACGGAAAAACTGTTGAAACAGATGGTGAGCTATATGTTGCTAAACTTGAAAACAGAAGCAATATAATCGGTATATCTGCTACAAATAAAGAAGGAAATACTAGAAAATTATACAAAATTATAGATGCTCGTAAGATTGAAATTAATATTGCTAATATTACCCGTCCCGGAGAATCTATAGGAATAAATGACGAAGTAGAAATCAGTTTTAAAGGAATTACTATGCCTGTATACCAGCTTGCAACCATATATAATCCTACTTCTATAGATATTGGAGGTATGTTTGGTGAAGATGTTAAAGGAACATATGTAGAATATACTTATAAAGATGAAATAAAAAAAGGACTTTGCGAACAATATGACTTATCAACTAACAATACTATTAATATGACATTTGACGAAAAAGGAAATCAGACTTTATCAGGAGGAAAAATCTACTGCTCATGGTGGGGAGAACCTTTAGGAACTGATAAAGAATGGGATAGTGCAGGTGAAGAAAACATAAATGCATCTGTATATGACAGATATTTTTCATATTTACCTGATATAACTATTAATGTTGTTGATTTTGTAGATATATTTGTAAATGAAATAGATTTAAAAACAGAGCTTACATTAGAAGAAGGACAGAGTGAAAAAATAACCGCTGGAATTTCTCCTGATAATGCTAGAAATAAAGATTTAACTTGGACTAGTTCAAATGAAGAAATAGCAACAGTAGATAACAATGGAAATATAAAAGCTATTGCTCCCGGTAATACTGTAATTACTGTAACAGCAAATGATGGTGGAGGTGCTAGTGCTATATGTCAAGTTGAAGTAATAGGTGAACTTCCTGCTACAAATGAAGAAAAGTTAGAGTTAGGTGCATTACTTGAAGAGGTTAAATATTGGGAGAAAGCAGGTTCCTATACTAATGAGACATGGAGTAATTTTGATACTTCAAGAACTAAATCTCAAGAAGTATATAACAGTGAAGAATCTCTTTTAGCTGATGTAAATTCTGCATGTGAAACACTTACAACAGCAAAAGGAAAGCTTTTTGAAAACAATAGACTGGAAGCTTATGAAAAATTGCAAACTCTTATAACTGAATCACAAATAGAAACTTCAGACACCTACCCTGAAAACTTTGAATATTGGGAACCGTTTATTCATGCTTTAGAAAATGCACAAAATATGCTTAAATATAATACTTCATCCACAGATGAATTTAATACTGTATATAATAATTTAGAAAAAGCTAAAAGTGATTTAGATACTATTATCTACTCAATTAAACAGGAAAAAGTTGAAAACACTACTGATGTAATGATAACCATAGAATTTGATAATATTACTATACCTCATACTGATAATACGTATATAGTTCAATGGAAAACAGTATATTCATCAAATATTCCTAACTTGAGTACCATAGAAACAGAAAATCTTAAAGACGATAAGGAAAAGCTTAAAATCTTGGAGTTTGTTGTTCCAGCTGGAGTTAAAGGTAATTTAAAACTTAATGATGGATATATCTTTGAGGAATCTGGTGTAATGCCTATGTTTGGTATTGAAAAAAAGAAACATTATTTGGGTAAAATGCCAGTTATTGAATTTACTATAGAATAAAATTTAAAGAGTAATTGCAGGGAGGTAGTTAAATGAAGAAACTAATAATATCTTTTTTACTTGCTTTGCTATTAATAGTGTCAATGCCAATAAATGCATTGGCACTGTCCGCTCCTACTATCAGTAGTGATGCAGATACGGGACAAACTGTCTTTGAAGGTGAAGGAACGCCCGGTGAATCAGTTAGCATTCTTGTAGAGAAAGATAATAAACGTTATTATTTATACAGCCAAAATGTAGATGAAGATGGTCACTACACATTTGAAACTAAGCTTCCTAAAAAAATGGAGTTTGATGGACTTCTAAACGTTGGAGGAGAAGAAGTTAAGTTTCCTATCAGTACTAAGACAGACGGAGATGATGGAGGCGAAGGCGGCGATGAAGATAATGACAAATTTGAAATAACTCTGTCTATAGATAAAAAAACAATACACAAGGGTTATGTAATAAGACCAACAAAAGTTAAAGTCACAAAAGGTGAAACTGTTTGGGATGTATTGAAGCGTGAATTGGAAGAACGAAATATATCATATAAATGCAGCTTTTCATCTAAATACAATAGTATATATGTAGAATCTATTGATGGCGATGGTGAATTCGACCACGGAACTACCAGTGGGTGGATGTATTGTGTTAATAGTGACTATCTTAATTATGGAGCTAGTCTTCATTTTCTTGAAGCTGGCGACATAGTGAAATGGAGATATACTACAAACTTAGGAGTAGATTTAGGAGTAGACAATTCAAAATGGGGAAGTCCAGAATCAGATGAAAAGACTGGCGAATTTGTTAAAGTAAAACCTGATGTTGACATTTCAAATAATACTGCAACTTCTACTATTACGAAAAGTGAAACAACTAAAGCTATAAAAGAATTAAAAGAAAAAGAATTAAAAGAATTTATAATAGAGCCCAACATAAAAAAAGATGTAGACAAAGTTGTTGTCAAACTGCCAAAGTCTGCTGTAAAAGATTTAGAAAAAGACACTGATGCTGCTGTAACTGTAAAATCTAATGTAGCAAAAATAAGTATACCTAATAAAGCACTAAAATCTATATCAAACAAAACTGGCTCTAATGTAAGCATTACAGCTGAAAAAGTAGATATTGCTGAACTTTCTAATGAAAATAAAAAGTTAGTTGGAAATAAACCAGTATTTAATTTTAAAATTGATGTAGACGGTAAAGAAATTAAGAATTTTGATGATAAAATTAAGGTAAGTTTACCTTATATTCCTAGAAAAGATGAAAATACAGAAAATCTTACAGTTTTCTATATCAATGATGATGGAAAAGCTGTAGAAATGCAAGGCGCTTATTATGACAGTAAAACAACAAGTGTAGTATTTGAAACAGACCACTTTTCAACTTTTGCTATAGTATATAACGAAAAGAAAATTGAATTTGAAGATGTAAAGAAAGATGATTGGTTCTATTCTTATGTACTATTTGCAGTAAATAATAAACTTTTTAATGGTACATCTGAAACAAAGTTTAGTCCAAATAATCAAATAACACGTTCTATGCTTGTAACTGTACTATACCGTATGGAAGGTGAGCCAGATGTAGCAACTGAAAATACTTTTAAAGATGTTGAGGTAGGAAAATGGTACTCAGATGCTGTAGTATGGGCATCTGCAAATAATATTATAAGCGGTTATTCAAATGAACTTTTTGGAACAAATGACAGTACCACTCGTGAACAAATTGCTGCTATTTTATATCGTTATGTTAAAAGCAAAGGCTATGATGTAAAAGCTTCAACCGATCTTTCTATATATGATGATAAGGATAATTTATCCGATTGGGCAGTTGAACCAATGAAATGGGCGGTAAGTAATAAAATCATAAACGGTAGAAGCACTACAACTCTTGAACCAAAAGGCACAGCAACAAGAGCAGAAGTAGCTGCTGTGTTTATGAGACTCGTTAATAAGATAAAAGTTTAAAGTGAAAAGTGTAAAGTGATTTATTTATAATATAAAAATCTCTTCGTTGCTCAGAATGACTCATAATCGTCATTCTGAACGCAGCGGAGCGGAGTTGAAGAATCTTGTATGATAAATATAAACAAATTTATTTATTAAGATAAAAGTTAAAAATTAAGGAAGTGAAAACAATTGAAAAAATTAGTAAATAGAAGCTTAATATATTTATTGGCAGTTACTATGCTTTTAAGTACTGCACCTTTTGCTTTTGCTGAAAGTTCAAGTGACCTAGATAGTGCAATTAAAGACACAGCAGAATATATTTATGAAACTGTATCAACTCCTGAATTAGGTTCAGTAGGTGGTGAATGGGCGGTATTAGGTCTTGCACGCAGTAACTTTGAAGCACCAGATGAATATTATCAAAACTATTATAAAGCTATAGAGGAATATGTATCTGAACACAAAGGTATCTTACATGAAAAGAAATATACTGAGTATTCTCGTCTCATTATTACTCTTACAGCTATTGGTAAAGACCCAACTGATGTAGGAGGATATAATCTTTTAACTCCTCTTGGAGATTATGATAAAACAATTTTTCAGGGAATGAATGGACCTATATGGGCACTAATTGCTTTAGATAGCAGGAATTATGATATGCCTGAAAACACAACTGCTGAAATTCAAGCAACCAGAGACATGTACGTTCAGCGTATACTTGACTGTCAGTTAGCTGACGGTGGGTGGTCTCTTTTTGGAGGAACTGATTCAGAAACAGCAGAATATGCAGTCTCAGAACCAGATATTACAGGCATGGCACTTCAAGCACTTGCTAAATATCAAGACAGAGAAGATGTTAAAAAAGCATGTGATGAAGCACTTGCATGTATGTCTGATATTCAAAACAGTAATGCAGGTTTTTCAAGTTGGGGTAGTGAAAATATAGAAAGCTGTGTTCAAATGGCAGTAGCTCTTTGTGAACTTGAAATTTCCCTTGATGATGAACGTTTCGTTAAGAATGAAAAAACTATGTTTGATAATATTATGAGTTTTTACGTAGAAGGAAGCGGCTTTTTACATACAAAATCTCAAGATAGTACTAACCAAATGGCAACAGAACAAGGGTTTTATGCTCTAATTGCTATTTCTAGAGCCATGAATGATAAAAACAGTTTATACCGCATGAGCGATGCTGTTAATGTTGGAAATAAAGATGATATACCTGCTGTAGGTCTCCCAAATAAACATAAAGATGTAAATACTCCAAAAGTTACAAAAATAGGCAAAACATTTGATGACGTACAGAAACATAACAACCAACTTGCTATTGAAGCTCTTGCATCAAGGGAAATCATTAATGGAAAAACTGAAACTATTTTTGAACCTAATGCAACAATGACAAGAGCAGAATTTGCAACTATCATTGTAAAGGCACTAGGTCTTATACCAAATACCAGCAATATCTTCACCGATGTAAAAGCTGAAGATTGGTTTGCACCGTTTGTTGGAACTGCTAGTACTTACAACATTGTTTCAGGAAAATCTCAATCTTTCTTTGATCCAAACGGTGTTATAACACGTGAAGAAGCAGCAGCAATGGTTTCACGTGCAGCTAAGCTTTGTGGTATGGATACAGAATATGAAACCATTGAAGCAAGAGATTTACTTTCTCAATTTACAGATTACGTTAAAAGCAGCAATTGGGCAAGAGTTTCACTTGCATTCTGTTATGACAATAAAATTTTAGATTCATCAGTTATGGAAATACAGTCAAAAGAAACCATAAAAAGATGCGAAGTTGCTCAAATGGTTTTTAATATGTTAAGCTGTGCAAAACTCCTTTAGAAAAAGAGGTTTTAAATATGAAATTAACTAAAAATAAAACAATATTTGCAGTTCTTACTATCGCAATTCTAGCTTTTGTATTTTGGTGGGGTGGAAATGCGCCAGGACTTCAAGGATGGAATGTAACATCTACTACACATACAGATATAAACAAGGGTGACTTAACTGCACAAGAAAAAATAGATCTTGCATCAAAAAAAGCAAATTTGAATGGCATACAAATAGATGTTGAAAAAGGTAATGCAGATTATTCTGCTTCTAAAGGTATGGTAATAAACAAAGAAACAGGTAAAGATAAATACTTAACAGATCCTGTTCCCGAAGGCAAACCTGTTCCTATTGAACCTGAAAATATTGTCATTACAGATAAAGAAATGACTTGTGTTCTTTCAGTCAGGTGCGATACTATTTTAGAAAATATTGATTGGCTCGATTCTGAAAAAGTAGAACTTGTACCAGAAGATGGAGTAATATTTAAAAAGCAGACTGTTACTTTTTACGAGGGTGAAAGTGTATTTAATATTTTGCTTCGTGAAATGAAAAAGAACAAAATTCACATGGAATTTGTAAATACTCCTATATATAACAGTGTTTATATAGAAGGTATAAATAATCTATATGAATTTGATTGTGGTGAACTTTCAGGCTGGGTATACAAGGTTAATGAATGGTTTCCAAACTATGGATGCAGCCGATATCAGCTAAAACAAGATGATGTTGTAGAATGGGTCTATACATGCGATTTAGGTATAGATGTAGGTGCATTGTCAATCATGAGTAATAATGATGAATAGTGCATTTGCAGGCTATCATCCAATCATTAATTTTTTATACTTTACCTTTGTACTTTTATGCTCAATGTTTTTTATGCACCCTATTTGTCTCATAATCTCTTTTGTATGTGCATTTGTATACTCGGTCATTCTTCGTGGAAAAAAGGCAGTACGATTTAATATTATATATATACTACCTATAATGATTATGGCAGCATTAATAAACCCAGCTTTTAACCATGAAGGTGTAACCATACTTAAATATTTAAACAATGGAAACCCTCTTACTTTAGAATCCATTGCTTTTGGCATTGGTGCCGCTGTAATGCTTGCTTCGGTAGTATCTTGGTTTTCCTGCTATAATGTTATAATGACTTCGGATAAATTTATTTATTTGTTCGGCAGAATTATTCCTTCTTTGTCTCTTATTTTGTCTATGGCTCTTAGATTTGTACCTAAATTCAAGGCACAAATAAAGGTGATTTCAAATGCACAGAAATGTGTTGGTAGAGATGTAAACAATGGAAGTATTTTTCAAAGGGCAAAAAACGGTATTAAAATCTTATCTATAATGGTTACTTGGGCATTAGAAAACGCAATAGAGACAGCTGACTCCATGAAAACCCGTGGTTATGGTTTAAAGGGACGAACTGCTTTCTCTATATACCGTTTTGATAATAGAGATAAGAAAGCTCTTCTTATCATAGGAAGTGCTGGACTTTATGTTCTTGTAGGTGCAGTTTTTGGCGGAGTATACTTTAGGTATTTTCCAAGCATGAAAAGTGTACAATTAACACCTTTTTCTATAAGTGTTTTTACCGCTTATTTCATACTTTGTATATCACCTGTATTTATAGAAAAACTGGAGGATAGGAAATGGAAACAATTACAATCAAACATCTAAGCTTTACCTATCCAAGGAAAGCGGATATGGCTTTAAAGGATATTTGCGTTTTAATTAAGCAGGGCGAGTTTATTACCCTATGCGGTAAATCAGGCTGTGGTAAATCTACTTTGCTTAGACATATGAGGACTACGCTCACTCCTTCTGGCAAACGTAAAGGAGAGATTTATTTTGGAAATACTTTGCTAGATAACCTTAATCAGCGTCAGCAAACTGAAAAAATTGGGTTCGTCCACCAGTCGCCAGACAATCAAATAGTGACTGATAAAGTATGGCATGAACTTGCATTTGGTCTTGAGAGTCTTGGTTATTCTACACCCGAAATAAGAAGCAGAGTATCTGAAATGGCATCCTTTTTTGGTATACAAACATGGTTTCATAAAAAAGTTACAGAACTTTCAGGCGGACAAAAGCAACTTCTAAACTTAGCTTCTGTTATGGTCATGCAGCCTTCGATACTAATTTTAGATGAACCCACTAGTCAGCTTGATCCTATTGCTGCATCTGACTTTTTAGAAACAATAAAAAAAATAAACCGTGAGCTTGGTACAACTGTTTTACTTACAGAACACCGTTTAGAAGATGCTCTACCATTATCAGACCGTGTACTGGTAATGGATAATGGTTGTATCATTTCAGATGGTACTCCGGCTTTTGTTGGGAAACAACTAAAAGCAATAAATCATGATATGTTTTCTGCAATGCCAACACCTATGCGTATTTATGCAAGCGTAGATAATAATCTAGAATGCCCTGTAACTGTACGTGACGGACGGCATTGGATTAATGAGATGTCACAGGAAAAGCAGATAAATAAAAATGCCATTCCTCAAGATAAAAAAATCTTAACTAAAGAAACTGTTATTGAAATGGATGAAATTTGGTTTCGTTATGAAAGGGAACTTCCAGATGTAGTAAAAGGACTGTCTGTAACAATTAAAAAGGGTGAGATATTTGCCATTTTAGGAGGCAATGGCACTGGCAAAACTACCAGTTTAAACATTATGAGTGGTATTCTTAAGCCTTACAGAGGTACAGTTAAGTCTAAAGGTAAAATTGGAGTACTTCCTCAAAATCCCCAAACACTGTTTGTAAAGAAAACAGTTGAGCTTGATTTATACGAAATGTTATCAGATAAGAAAATCACAAAAGAAGAAAAGCAAAGGAGAATAGATGCAGTTTCAGAAATCTGTGAGCTTGATAATTTACTCAAAATGCACCCTTATGACTTATCAGGCGGTGAACAACAGAGAGCAGCACTTGCTAAAGTACTGTTATTAACACCAAAAATACTATTACTTGATGAACCTACAAAGGGTCTAGATAGTCACTTTAAAGAAAAACTATCAAATATATTAGAAAAGTTGCAAACTGATGGTGTTACTATTGTTATGGTATCACATGACATTGAATTTTGTGCAAAATACGCCAGTCGCTGTGCCATGTTTTTTGATGGCAACATTACAAGTATTGACACACCAAGAACTTTTTTCTGTGGAAAAAATTTCTATACCACTGCTGCAAATCGTATGTCAAGAACTATACTTCCAAAAGCAATTCTATCAGAGGATGTAATACTTGCGTTAGGAGGTAATTTAGAAAAAAGTTATCAAAATATAAATAGAAAAAGCAGTTTGTTTGCTAATGAAAAGAAAGAAGAAAAAATAACTTTGTCTCGGAAAAAGCCTTTTCGTCTAACTCAGATGAGAATTTTCATTAGTATAGCATGTTTAGCGGCATTTGTATTGACATCTTTTCTTCTATACAGAAACGAAGTTAGCTGGAAAGATTATTTGTTACAGTTTTTTTTAGTTTTAGAACTTGCTGTAGGTCTTTCTGCAATTATTCCTGGAAAAGATTTGGATTCACCAGATTTTTTTGTGCAGGTACCAAAAGAAAAAAGAAAGCTATCAAAGAGAACTCTTGTAGCAGTCATAATGGCATTTTTAGCAGTACCACTTACTATCTATATAGGTGTATATTTTCTTGGAGATAGAAAGTATTATTTTATTAGCCTTTTAATTCTTTTAGAAACTATGCTACCATTTGCAATGGTTTTCGAAAGCAGAAAACCACAAGCAAGAGAGCTTGTTATTATATCAGTGCTTTGTGCCATAGCAGTAGCAGGCAGAGCAGCTTTCTTTATGCTTCCTCAATTTAAACCTGTTGTTGCAGTTGTCATCATCTCAGGTGTATGCTTTGGTGGTGAAACAGGTTTTTTAGTAGGTGCTATGACAGCATTTGTCTCTAATATGCTATTTGGACAAGGAGCATGGACACCTTGGCAGATGTTTGCCTTTGGAATAGTAGGTTTTCTCGCAGGTATTTTATTCCGTAAAGGATTACTTCGTAAAAAGAGAAGTTCTCTTTGTATTTTTGGAGCATTTACCACATTTTTTATATGCGGCTTTATTTTGGATACAAGTTCGGCATTAATGTGGCAGGCAAGTCCGTCCTTAAAAAGTATGATAACCTATTATCTAACAGGCATACCTTTTAATATTATACACGCAACAGCGACTGCTTTCTTTTTATGGTTTATCTCCGAGCCAATGATTGAAAAGCTAGATCGTATAAAAGTAAAATATGGACTTATTGAACTCTAATCAAAGGGAGCCTTTAGCTCCCTCATTATTCTAATCATCTTTTTTAAAGGAAAATCCATTTTTGTATGAACTATAGTAAGTACTTCAACTTCTTTATCTCCAATAATTTGATATATCATACGATAAGAATAAATTAATATTTCTCTAATTTCTGGATTATTTAATTACATCACTTTTTTACCTATATTAGGAAATTCATTTAAATTCTCTGATTTAATTGCAATGTGGTTATTACTTTTTTTGCATAATACTTAGAATCATTAGATATATAATTATAAATTTGTCGTAAATCACTTTTAGCGGAAATAGACCACTTTACCACGTTTCTATTTCCTTCCTTAATTCATCAGCCTTTATATAACTTCCATTTTTTATATCTTCTTGACCCTTTTTTACTTTATCTAAAGCATATAATTTATACATTATATCTTCTATAGAAACATTGTCAGGTAATCTGTTAATTACATTTATAGCTTCTTCTTTTATAGAATACATAATACCACCTCCATAAAATTTGATATATAAATTACGTAATATTTCTTATAAGTACATTATTAATATTTAAATTATAAATATAAAATTTAATAATTTCACAAATATATTATATAAATTATATATAAAAAAGCTGAGCATAGTATACTCAGCTAATTTTAATAATTTACAATTTTGCTATATCTGTTCTAAATTGTTTCTTTTCAAAGTTTATTTTCTTTACATTGTCATATACTTTATTTCTTGCTTCTTTTATAGTTTTTCCTAAAGCTGTGACTGCTAAAACTCTACCGCCATTTGTCAGTATATTGTTTTTATCATGTTTTGTTCCTCCATGAAAAACTATGATATCTTTATCTACTTCCTCTAATCCAGTTATAATTTTTCCTTTTTCATATTTAACAGGATATCCTCCAGAAGCAAGTATGACAGTTACACTTTTTTCATCTTTCCACATAAGGTCTTCTTCTTTTAGTGTACCATCAATGGTCTTTTCAATAATTTCTACTAAATCTGATTTTAGTCTTGGAAGCACTACTTCTGTCTCAGGATCTCCAAATCTTACGTTGTATTCTAGTACTTTTGCCTCATTATTTTTAATCATGAGTCCTATAAATAATACTCCTCTAAAATCTATATTTTCTCCTTTAAAGCCTTCTAAAGTAGTGTCAAGGATTTTAGTTTTTATGTACTCATTTAACTGTTTGGTATATATAGGATTTGGTGAAAAGCATCCCATACCACCTGTATTTAATCCTTGATCGTTGTCAAACGCTTTTTTATAGTCTCTTGCACTTTCCATCGGTATAATGTCTTTTCCATTTACAAAACAAAGTAATGAAGTTTCTATACCGTCCAGAAACTCTTCTATTACTATACTGTTTCCTGCATCTCCAAATTGTTTATCTTCCATTATACTTTTAACAGCATCTTGTGCCTCTTTTTGAGTTTGGCATATAAGTACGCCTTTTCCTGCTGCTAGCCCATCAGCTTTTACTACTACAGGTACATCAAAGTCTATTAGTCCTTCTAATGCCTTTTCTGTATTCGTATATGTTTCGTATTTAGCTGTTGGTACATTATATTTTTTCATAAAATCTTTTGAATAAGCTTTACTTCCTTCAAGTACTGCACCTTTCTTAACTGGTCCAAATGCTTTTAACCCTTTTTCATTTAATAAGTCTGCTAAACCCTCTACTAATGGAGCTTCTGGCCCTATTACTGTTATATCTATTTTTTCTTGTTGTGCAAAATCTACTATTTTTTTTACATCTTCTGCTTTTATATCTACACATTCTGCCACTTGCGCTATTCCAGCATTGCCCGGCGCACAATATATTTTATCTACTTTTTCACTTTGTGCAATTTTCCAACAAATAGTATGCTCTCTTGCACCACTTCCAACAACAAGGATTTTCATTATAACCTCCCCATTTTATTAGTTGATAGTTAATAGTTTATAATTAATAGTTAATGGTATAATTTTTCTTAACGAAAATTATTTAATTTATTTCGTGAAGAATGAACAAAATTTCAATAACTATTCACTTTTATCTTTTATCTTTTATCTTTTTAGTGTCTAAAATGTCTCATTCCTGTGAATACCATGGCTATTCCGTGTTTATCACATGCATCTATTGATTTTTGATCTCTGATTGAGCCGCCCGGTTGTATTATAGCAGTTATGCCGGCTTTAGCTGCTTCTTCAACACAATCTGGAAAAGGAAAATACGCATCTGAAGCTAATACTGATTCTTTTAATGATTCTTCTCCAAGATGTTCTACAGCATGATCTATCGCTTGATTGCATGCCCAAATTCTGCTAACTTGTCCCGGTCCTACTCCTATAGATTGTTTATCTTTTACTATAGATATACCGTTAGATTTTGCATGTTTAACTACTTTCCAAGCTATCATTAGGTCTTCCAATTCCCTCTTAGTTGGCTGTTTATTTGTAACAACCTTAAGTCCTTCTTCTGATATTAGCTTAGAATCTATTGTTTGAACTAATAAACCTCCACCAACTTTTTTCAAGTTATATGAATTTTCGGGTTGTTTTTCTTTTATATCTTCTATTACTAGTATTCTTATATTTTTCTTTTGCTTTAATATTTCTACAGCTTTTTCTGTATATGATGGTGCTACAACTATTTCTATAAATATCTTATTTATTTCTTCAGCTGTTTTTTCATCTATTTGAGTATTTGTTACTACTATACCTCCATATATTGACACTGGGTCTGCTTTATATGCTTTAATATATGCATCATGAACATTGTCTGCAATACCTACACCACAAGGATTCGCATGTTTACAAGCTATCACAGCAGGTTCATCAAATTCTTTTAGTAGTTCTAAAGCACCATTTGTATCATTAATATTGTTAAATGATAGTGCTTTACCATGAAGCTGCTTTGCTTCTGTCAAATATCCTTTACCTTTTCTTACTTCTTTGTAAAAAGCAGCTTTTTGATGTGGATTTTCACCATATCTCATGTCTTGTACTTTTTCAAATGTCAAACTGATAGTTTCAGGTAAATCTTCTTCTTTTCTCTGGTCTCTCATATAATTTGAAATTAGTGTATCATAGTGAGCTGTATGAGCAAACACTTTTGAACATAAATTGAATTTTGTTTCAAGTGATACTTCTTTATTCTTTCCAATTTCTTCAAGTACCTTGTCATAATCCGTAGGATCTACTACTACTGCAACATCTTGATAGTTTTTAGCTGCCGATCTTAACATTGTTGGTCCGCCGATATCAATATTCTCGATTGCTTCTTCCCTTGTTACTCCGTCTTTTAAGATGGTTTGTTTAAATGGATATAAATTAACTACTACTAAATCTATAGGTGTTACATTTAATTCTTCTAATTGTTTCATATGCTCTTTATTACTTCTCATTGCAAGAAGGCCTGCATGTATATTAGGATGTAATGTTTTAACTCTACCATCTAAACATTCTGGAAATCCAGTTACATCTGATATTCCTATTACTTTAATTCCTGCTTCTTTTAGTTTCTTTGCTGTTCCTCCTGTAGATATAATTTCTACACCGTAGCTCGATAATTTCTCAGCAAATTCAACTATTCCTGTTTTGTCAGAAACACTTATTAATGCTCTCATTATGTATTCCTCCTCTTTTCTTATTCTGCTATAGCTAACTTAAATCTTTTAGTTCTTATCTTATATAAGTTTTTCTTCCTTTTACTTCTATTCTTTTGTCACAATAAAGTTTTACTACTTCAGGAAGTATTTTATGTTCTATTTTAAGTACTCTCTTTTGTAAAGTTTCAGCAGTATCATTGTCTTTAACTTTAACAGCTTCCTGTATTATTATAGGTCCTGCATCAGCTTCTTCGTTTACAAAATGAACTGTTGCTCCAGTTATCTTTGCTCCATAATCAATTACTGCTTGGTGCACTTTTAATCCATAATAATTCATACCGCAAAATGACGGTATAAGTGATGGATGTATATTTATAATTCTATTTTGGTACTCTTTAACAAAATTATTTGATAATATTTTTAAATATCCAGCAAGTATTACAAGTTCTACATTTCTTTTTTTAAGTTCTTTTATTATTACATCATTAAATTCTACATTGTCATTATATTGTTTAGAATCAATATATACTGCATCTATATTGCTAATTCTTGCTCTTTCTAAACCATAAGCATTTTGCTTATTTGAAATAACTACCTCTATTTTTCCATTTATATTCCCAGAATTTATGTTGTCAATAATAGACTGTAAATTAGAACCAGAACCTGAAATGAGAACTCCAATTTTTACTTGTGACATATTTGAATATCCCCTTTTCCTTTAACAACCTCACCTATCTTAACAGGTTTTTCTCCTTTTTGATCCAAATAGTCAATTATTTCTTTTGCATCATTAGGTGATACTGCTAAAACTATACCAATACCCATATTTAAAGTGCTATACATCTCGTCTATATCTATGTTTCCTTCTTTCTGAATAAATTTAAATATAGGTAATACATTAATATTTTTTGTTTCAATATCAGCACTCAATCCATCAGGTAACATTCGTGGAATATTTTCATAAAATCCTCCACCTGTAATGTTGCTCATGCCTTTTATATCAAATTTATCTATTAAATCCATAATTACATCAGCATAAATTCTTGTAGGTCTTAGAAGCTCTTCTCCTAGTGTACACCCTAACTCATCAATATATTTATTAATGTCGTAACCTTTTATATCAAAAAATAATTTTCTAACTAACGAGTATCCATTGCTGTGTATACCTCTTGAAGGCAGACCTATAATTATGTCACCTTCCTGTAATTTACTGCCGTTTATTATTTTCTTCTTATCTACTATTCCAACACAAAAACCTGCCACATCATATTCACCATCTCCGTATAATCCTGGCATTTCAGCAGTTTCTCCACCAATAAGAGCTGCTCCTGATTTTATGCATCCATTTGCAATACCTTTTACTATATCGGCAGCTTTTTCAGGCTCTAATTTTCCTGTTGCTATATAATCTAAAAAGAAAAGAGGTTTAGCACCTTGGCAGATAACGTCATTAACACACATTGCTACAGCATCTTCTCCAATAGTATCATGCTTATCCATTTTAAATGCAATCATTATTTTTGTTCCAACGCCATCTGTTCCTGAAACTAATACTGGCTCTTCATATTTATCTTTGTCAATAGCAAATAATCCTCCAAATCCACCAATATCAGAAACTACACCCTTTGTAAAAGTTTTTTTTACGTGTTCTTTCATAAGCTTTACTGATTTATATCCAGCATGAATATCTACGCCTGAATCTTTATAAGTAAGACCTTTTCCCTTTGACATATTTTCAACTCCACTTCGTATATTTCATATATTAATTTACCATGTTCCTAGTTACTCGTTACTCATTTCTCATTTTAATTTTAATCAAAGTTCGGTACTTCCATTGGATAATCACCATTTAAACATGCGATACAGAAGTTATCATCTCCTGTTGATTTTATAAGTCCTTTAAGGCTCAAATAATGTAAGCTGTCTGCTTTTATAAATTCTCTTATTTCTTCTACTGTTTTTATGGCACCGATAAGATATCTTCTAAATGGTGTATCTATTCCAAAGAAACACGAATGAGTTATAGGTGGTGATGCCACACGTACGTGTACTTCTGTTGCACCTGCTTCTTTTATCATTTGTACTATTCTTCTACTCGTTGTTCCCCTAACTATACTGTCATCTACCATTACAACTCTTTTACCTTTAACTATCTCTTTTAATACACTAAGTTTTATTTTTACCCCTTGCTCTCTTAGTTCTTGTTTTGGTTCAATAAATGTTCTTTTCGCATACCTATTTTTTATCAGACCTAATCCATAAGGTATACCTAACTCTTGAGCATATCCTATTGCAGCAGGTGTGCCTGAGTCAGGCACAGAAAAAACTAAATCTGCTTCTACAGGAGCTTCTTTAGCTAATAATCTACCTGCATTAAATCTAGCTTGATATACATTTATTCCGTCTATAGTACTATCAGGTCTAGCAAAGTAGACAAATTCAAAGATACAAGAACGCCTCTTAGCATATTTTGAACTTTTAATACTTTCTATACCTTTTTCATTAATTACTACTATTTCTCCCGGTTCAACATCTCTTACGAATTCTGCACCCATAGCACTTACTGCACAACTTTCAGATGCCATAACATATCCATCACTTCTTTTTCCAATACACAGCGGTCTTAGTCCAAATGGATCTCTAACTCCTATAAGTTCTTTTTCTGTCATAATTACAAAAGCAAAAGCACCTTTTATTATTTCAGATACATTTTTTACTGATTTAATCATATCGCCGTGATAATTTCTTGATAATAAATTGGCCACAACTTCTGTATCTGTAGAAGATTGAAAGATAACACCGCTATCTTCTAGCAATTCCTTAAGAGCTATTGCATTTACAAGATTTCCATTATGAGCTAATGCTAAAGTGGTTCCTTTACATTTAACTACTAAAGGCTGAGCATTTTCAGCTAAACTATCACCGGTAGTAGAATACCTAACATGACCAATTGCAATGCCGCCCTTTAATTTTTTTATAATATCATCAGTAAATACTTCAGTTACAAGTCCCATATTTTTACGATATTCTATACCACCACCTATATTTATAGCTATACCTGCACTCTCTTGTCCTCTATGCTGTAGTGCAAATAAACCGTAATATACAAGTTGTGATGTAATCTCTGAATTTTCTGAAAAAACTCCAACAACTCCACATTCTTCATGTAATTTGTCATCTGTAAATAGTTTTTCGTACATAAAACTCTCCATTCTACTGTTATATCTTATATTAGTAATACAACTGACATAGTTCCTAACTACTAATACTCTCTCGTCTCTCATTTAATTACATTCTTTACGTTAGTAAAGCTTCCATGTTACTCATTCCTAGTTACTCATCACTCGTTTTGCAAAATACTATTTTGCAACAATTCTATTAAGCACTTCTTGATAAACCTCTTCTACTTCTCCAAGATCTCTTCTAAATCTATCCTTATCTAATTTTTTATTAGTTTCAGCATCCCATAGTCTACATGTGTCAGGTGATATTTCATCTGCTAAAATTACTTCACCATCGTAAAGTCCAAACTCTAATTTAAAATCAATAAGTTTAATATTTCTTGCTTTAAAATATTCTAACATAATTTCGTTTATTTTTAATGCATATTCTTTTATTTTTTCAACTTGTTCTTTTGTCGCTAACTCAACTGCAGCTATGTGATAATCATTTATAATAGGATCGCCTAGCTCATCATTTTTATAGCAAAATTCTAGGACTGTCTCTTTCATTTCTATTCCTTCTTCAATTCCTAATCTTTTTGATAATGATCCTGCTGCAATATTTCTTACTATTACTTCTAATGGAACTATTTTAACTGCTTTTACTAAACATTCTCTATCATTTAATAATTTCTCTAAATGTGTTGGTATACCTTTTTCTTCTAGCATTGCAAACATTGCCGCTGACATTTTATTATTTACTACGCCTTTTCCCACTATTGTACCTTTTTTTACTCCGTTGAAAGCTGTCGCATCATCTTTGTACTCAACTATATATAACTTTTCATTATCAGTTTTAAAAACTTTTTTAGCCTTTCCTTCGTATAGCATTTCTAATTTTTTCATAATGGTCTTCCTCCTCATTTCTATTTTTTATCACTTCTTACAAGATAATAGTTAAAAGTTGTGGTTCATTCTTAATTTTGCATTTTTAATTTTTAATTTTTAATTTTATTTTCTCGTCTTTCTCTATTACTTGTTTAGCCATATTCTCTTTGTATTCTTTAAATTTAGTTCTCAATTCAGCATATTTTACAGACAATATTTGTACTGCTAATAAGAAAGCATTTTCTGCTCCATTTATAGCCACTGTAGCTACAGGAACTCCTTTTGGCATTTGTACTATTGAAAGTAATGAATCCATGCCATCCATAGTTGATGATTTTATAGGCAGTCCTATAACCGGCAATGGAGTCACCCCTGCAAGTACTCCCGGAAGATGTGCTGCCTTTCCAGCTGCACCAATTATTAGTTCATACCCGTTTTCTTCAGCATTTTTAGCAAAATCTAATGCTTGAAATGGTGTTCTATGAGCTGATATAACTCTCACTTCTGCCTCTACACCAAATTCCTTCAAAATTTTTAATCCTTTTGATACTACATCAAAATCAGAATCGCTTCCCATAATAACAGCAATTTTCATAAAAAACCTCCCTTATTTTTTTAGGGTCTAGCCCTATTATTAAGATAAAATTTAAAAACTTAAAGTTATGGTAAATTTTCTTAACGAAAATTTCTTCTTACAAGCGAAAATAGTCTACTCCTGCTTTGAATAGTTTTTGGTCTTTGTTTCCCGGTATGTTTTTGTACAGGCCATTTCCTATTCTCTCTGAGTGTCCCATTTTACCTAATATTCTTCCATCTGGACTTGTTATGCCTTCTATTGCTTCAACAGATCCGTTTGGATTGTATAACCCATTTAATGTTGGTTTTCCTTCTGGGTCTACGTATTGAACTGCTATTTGACCACTATCTTTTAGTTTATTTATATATTCTTTGTTTGCGGTAAATCTTCCTTCTCCATGTGAAAGAGGTATATTATACATGTCTCCTACTTTACAATTACTAAACCATGGTGACAAATTAGATACTACTTTTGTTGATGCAAATGTGGACACATGTCTGCCAATTTTATTATATGTTAATGTAGGATAATCATCTTTCAGATCTTTAATTTCTCCAAATGGCAAAAGACCAAGTTTTATAAGAGCTTGGAAGCCATTACATATACCTAACATTAAGCCGTCTCTATTATTTATTAGGTTCATAACTGCTTCTTTTAATATTGGATTTCTAAATACAGCAGTAATAAATTTACCTGAACCTTCTGGTTCATCTCCTGCACTAAACCCACCAGCTAAAGCAATAATTTGCGATTGATTAATTCTTCTAGCCATTTCATTAACAGACTCTTCTACATCTTTTGCTGTTATATTTTTAAAAACAAATGTATCAACTATTCCACCTGCTTTTTCAAAGGCTTTACCTGTATCATATTCACAGTTAGTTCCAGGAAAAACAGGAATTAAAATTCGTGGTTTTCCTATTGAAATTGATGATTTTACTTTAATTCCATTAGTATATTTATAATCTTCTACTTTTCCTTCTACATCTGCCTTAACTGGAAAAGTATCATTTAAAGGCTCTAACCATATATCAAGCATTTCATCAATTTCTATTTGAATACTATTAATTTCTATTTCTTTATTATTAGTTGTTTTCCCCAATAATATATGGTCTATACATTTAATATCTTCTTCATTTTCTATTTCTATAATTATATCTCCATACAAAGGAGCATAAAGTGTTTCTGTTCCTATATTTGCTTGAGATTTGAATCCTATATTATTTCCAAATGTCATCTTACTTATTGCTGCTGCTATACCTCCATATCCAACAGTATGAGCACTCATAATTTTATTATTTCTTGCTAATTCATATATCTTTTCATATTTTGATTTTATATCATCAAAATCAGGTAATTTATTTTTATCTCTTCTTATAGGTATTAAAACAACTTTTGAATCAGCTTTTTTAAACTCTGGTGTTATAATATTTTTTATGTTCTCTACCGCTACTGCAAAACTTACAAGTGTTGGAGGAACGTTCATATCTTTAAACGTACCTGACATACTGTCCTTTCCACCAATTGCAGGTATTTTCAATTCATTTTGTACTTTAAAAGCTCCTAAAAGTGCACTAAATGGCTTACCCCATCTTTCAGGCTCTTTGTTTAGCTTTTCAAAATATTCCTGTAAAGTAAGTCTTATATTCCTGTAGTCTCCACCCATAGCTGTAATTTTGGCAGCAGAATGAACAACTGCATATACTGCTCCATGATAAGGACTCCATTTTGATAATTTAGGATCAAAGCCATGTGTCATAAGAGTACATGTATTTGTTTCTCCTTTTAATAAAGGTATAGTAGCTGCCATACCTTCTGAAGGAGTCATCTGAGTTTTTCCACCAAATGGCATAACTACTGTTCCAGCTCCTATTGTCGAATCAAATCTTTCTACAAGACCCTTCTGAGCTGCACAATTTAAATCTCTTAAATTTTCAAGCCATGATTCTTTCATATCTTTTGACTTTATATTACAAGGTAATTTATTAAAGTAATTATCTTTTTCAACCGGTTCTTTAACTAATACATCAGTTTTTTGCTTTACACCATTTGTATCAAGAAAATCTCTACTTATATCAAGTATCGTTTTTCCTCTCCAATACATTTTTAATCTTCTGCCATCAGTGACTTTAGCTGCAATTGTAGATTCTAAATTTTCTTTGGAAGCAAAATCTTTGAATTTTTCTACATCTTTTTCTCTAATTACTACTGCCATTCTTTCCTGTGATTCTGATATTGCTAGTTCTGTGCCGTCAAGTCCTTCGTATTTTTTCAGCACATTATCTAAATTTATCTCAAGTCCATCCGCTAGCTCTCCAATTGCAACTGAAACTCCTCCTGCACCAAAATCATTACATTTTTTTATCATTTGACTTACTTCTGAATTTCTAAATAATCTTTGAATTTTTCTTTCTGTTGGAGGATTTCCCTTTTGTACTTCTGAACCGCATGTAAGGATAGATTCTTCTGTATGCTCTTTTGATGAACCAGTAGCACCACCGCAACCGTCTCTACCTGTTCTTCCTCCAACTAGTATTATTACATCTCCGGCTAACGGAGCTTCTCTTTTAACATTTTCTCGTGGAGCTGCGGCTATTACCGCACCTATTTCCATTCTTTTAGCTATATAATCATCATCATATATTTCAACTACTTTACCTGTTGCAAGACCAATTTGATTACCATATGAACTATATCCATGAGCAGCTTCTGTTGTTATTTTTCTTTGAGGTAATTTACCTTTGAGAGTATCTTCTATTTTCTGTCTTGGATCTCCGCTACCTGTAATCCTCATGGCTTGATATACATATGATCTTCCTGAAAGAGGGTCTCTTATTGCTCCACCTAAACATGTAGCTGCTCCACCAAATGGTTCTATTTCTGTAGGATGATTATGTGTTTCATTCTTAAACATCACTAACCATTCTTCATTTTTACCGTCTCTATCTACATTTACTATTATACTGCATGCATTTATTTCATCTGACACTTCTAAATCATTAAGCATACCTTTTTTTCTTAATTCTTTCATACCTATAGTAGCTAAATCCATGAGACATATATCTTTTTGTTTATTTTCGTAAACATATTCTCTTGACTCAATGTATTGATTATATGTGTTTTTAATTTCATCAGAAATACTTCCACTGTCAAAAATCACATTTTCAATTCGGGTTGAAAATGTTGTATGTCTACAATGATCTGACCAATAAGTATCTATTACTCTTAGTTCTGTTATTGTTGGATTTCTTTTTTCTGTATTCTTAAAATAATCTTGACAGAATAGTAAGTCTTCTAAGCTCATAGCAAATCCCATGCTGTCCATAAAGGTTTGAATTTCTTTTTTTGTTTTATTTATAAATCCTCCTATTATTTCAACATCTAGTGCATCTGGATATATTTCTTCTAAAGTTTCTTGTTTTTTTAGAGATGCTTCTCTTGAATCGACCGGATTAATATAGTATTCTTTGATTTTATTTATATCTGCATCATTAACTTCTCCTACTAACACTATTATTCTTGCATATTTAACTATAGGTTTTTCTTTTTGTGTAAGAAGCTGAATACATTGTGCTGCTGAATCTGCCCTTTGATCATACTGTCCGGGTAGAAATTCTACTGCAAACATTTTATCTTCTATGCTTATAGTTTCTTTAAATATATCTTGATTAGGTTCTGAGAACACTGAAGTTACAGCCTTTTTAAAATTCTCTTCTGATATATGCGAAACGTCATACCTATTAAGAACTCTAACATTTCTAAGCCCTTTTATATTTAAATTTGATTTAAAATCATTATAGAGTTTTTTAGCCTCTACATTAAAGCCATCTCTTTTTTCAACATATACTCTTTTAACATTGGAAGTCATATTTATCCACCTTTCGATTATTAGTATGCTTATATATTTGAAATTTAATTTATAAAAATATTCGCTATTTTGTGAATACTTTTATAACCTAAATTAGAAAGCTAAGAGTCCGATATTTTCGGACCCTTTTAGAATATCTAAATTGTGCCAATTATTATTTTTAGAACAAACAAAATTGCTATTACATATGTAAGTGGATGTATATCCTTAAATTTTCCAGTAATCATTTTTAATAATACATAAGAAATTATACCAAAAACAATACCTTCAGAAATGCTATATGCAAATGGCATGAATATGATTGTAATAAATGCAGGTATAGCTTCTGTATAGTCTTCAAAATCAATATCTTTTACAGGTGACATCATGAATAGTCCAACTAATATTAATGCCGGTGATGTTGCTGCACTTGGTACTAATAAAAATACATTTGAGAATAATAGAGCTAGTCCAAACATTACTGCTGTTGATAAAGATGTAAGTCCAGTTCTACCACCTTCTGCTACTCCTGATGAACTTTCTACATATGTTGTTACTGTGCTTGTTCCAAATATAGCTCCTACTGTTGTTCCTATAGAATCAGCTAAAAGTGCTTTCTTAGCATTTGGTACTTTTCCGTCTTTACTCAGCATTCCAGCTTTCGTTGAAACTCCTATCAATGTTCCTACAGTATCAAACATATCTACAAACAAGAATGTAAACAGTACTACAAACATATCAAATGTGAATATTTGTGAAAAATCAAATTGAAAGAAAGTTGGTGCTAATGATGGCGGTGCACTAAAAAATTTAAATCCTTCAGATACTGTTGTCACTCCCATTGGTATACCTATAACTGTCGTTATAATTATTCCAATTAGTAAAGCACCTTTTACTTTTTTAGCAAGCAGTATACCTGTAATAACTAATCCTATTAATGCTACTAATCCTCCACCTGAAGTTATATTTCCAAGTTGAAGTATTGTTGAATCAGGTTCATGTACTATAATACCTGCATTTGATAAGCCTATTAAAGCAATAAATAATCCGATACCAACTGATATTGCCTTTTTAAGATTCATAGGAATACTATTTATAATAGCTTCCCTAACATTTAAAAATGTCAAAACTATAAATATGATACCTTCTAAAAATACTGCTGTAAGTGCAAACTGCCATGACTTACCTAATCCTATACATACACTGTATGCGAAGAAAGCATTCAATCCCATACCCGGTGCTAAAGCAAATGGTAATTTAGCATATAACGCCATTACTAATGTTGCTATAAATGCTGACAAAGCTGTTGCAGTAAATACTGCTCCAGTATCCATACCTGCTTCTCCCAATATTTGTGGATTGACTATAAGTATGTATGCCATAGTCATAAATGTAGTAATTCCAGCTATGATTTCAGTTTTTACTGTAGTATTGTGTTCCTTAAGTTTAAAATATTTTTCCACTATATCATCCTCCTTAAATTAAAAATAGCCTTTTTACAAGGCTATATATTTCCAACTTTTTCAACATCAAAATTGATGTTTAAATAGTCGGATAATATGGCACCCGGTAGAAACTCTCCAACCTTATTTTGGAGACTATATTTAAACACTTACTCAGCATATTTATAATAACAAAACTGGTAGAGCATGTCAATAGTTTTTCTGGTAAAAAAATTATTTTTTTATTATAATTATTCGTACTAATCTTAATTTTAGTTGTGTTTTATAAGATTAATGTTCGTTATGTTACGAACATTAATAAATCAACTAAAATAATAAAATTAAATTATTAGTTAACAATGCAAAAATTATAATAATAAAAATCCGCATATGATGCGGATTTTTACCTTAATTTTTAACTTAATCTATTTTCCACTCAACATAGTTAAATTAACAATGTTTTTTTCAATTTCTAATATCTTATTATTAATAATATTAAAATCTTCAACATTTATATTATTATTCAAAGATTCTTCTGTTAATAATAATGAATCTTGGAATAATTCTTTTAGCTTAACTATTTCGTTCAACAATTCATCTATCTTTTCTTTACTTGCAGGCTGCAAACATTTTCCATCTACTTTTTTATCTTTTTCTATATTAATATTTTTGTCTTCTTTTGCAGTTACTTGATTTTCTGAAAAATTTTCTGAAATTAAGTCATACTCTTTTCCCGGTAATGGAATAACACAATCTAAACCTAGTTTATTATTTATTTCCAGTGCAAATTCTTTCTTAGAATCATCTTCTCCATGAACTATAAAGACTTGCTTAGGCCCTTCTTTGAATCCTGATAACCAATCTAATAATCCATTTTTATCTGCATGACCGGAGAATCCCTCTACACTGTAAATTTCTGCATTTATTTGAATTTCTTCGCCAAATATCTTTACAGCTTTTTCACCATCTCTAATTCTTCTTCCTAATGTTCCTTCTGCTTGATATCCAACAAATATAACACTTGATTTTTTCTTCCACAAATTATGTTTTAAATGATGCTTTATTCTACCTGCATCACACATACCACTTGCTGATATTATTATTTTAGGTTCATCTGAAGTATTTAATGCTTTTGATTCTTCGGCTGATTGTGTAAAATGTAAATTCTCAAATTCAAGCGGATTATCTCCAATCATTATATATTCTCTTGCTTCTTCATCAAAAACATGTGCATTTTTCTTAAACACTTCTGTTGCCTTTGTAGCAAGTGGACTATCTATATATACAGGTATTTGAGCTAATTCACTTTGAATTTTTTTATTTCCATCATAATATTGATTAAGTTCATAAATTATCTCTTGTGTCCTTCCAACTGCGAATGAAGGAATAACAACTGTACCCCCTCGCCTTACAGTTTTAAGTATTATATTTGCAAGAATATCTATTCTTTCTCCAATTTTCTCATGAAGTCTATTTCCATAAGTAGATTCAATTATTAAATAATCTGCCTTTTCTATTATGGTAGGATCTTTAAGTATAGGTTTGTCTTTCATACCCAAATCACCTGAAAAGACAAGTTTTGTGGTTTCTTCCCCTTCTTTTATCCATATTTCTATTATTGCAGAACCTAATATATGTCCTGCATCGTTAAATCTTACAGTCAGATTTTCATCTATTTCAGTTAATTGTTCATATAATAAAGGTTCAAAATATTTAAAACTTTCTTCAGCATCACTTTCTGTATATAATGGTTCTACTTTTTCTCTACCTGCTCTTTCAGCTTTTCTATTCTTCCATTCAGCTTCGACCTCATGTATATGTCCACTATCTCTAAGCATTATTTCACATAAATCATAAGTTGGTTTAGAACAGAAAATTTTACCTTTAAATCCTTTCTTAACTAATAAAGGTATTCTTCCGCTGTGATCAATATGAGCATGGCTTAATAATAAATAGTCTATATCCCCAGGTGCAAACTCAAAATCTTTATAATTTAATTGTTCAATTTCTTTTTTCCCTTGAAATTGCCCACAGTCGAGCAATATTTTTTTGTCATTAACTTCTATAAGATGACAAGATCCTGTAACACTTTCAACTGCTCCTAAAAATTTTATTTTCATCTTGTGCCCCCTTTAAGAGAATTTTACAATATTTTATCATACCTAATTATAATTAGTCAAAAATAGATTTTTATACGCTATTACCAAAAACTAATTTTAGATTTTCAGGGTTGTATTTTTATTAAATAAATAAAAAAAAGCACCAAATAAAATAATTAATATATTCGGTGCTGATTTACAAATTAACAAGATAATTTTAGTACACTATAAACAGTTTCTATTGTCATATTGGGCTTCCCTGAACCGATTGAATAGTCATAACTCCAATTTTCAGGAATATTAATACTTCCATAGCTATCATTTAGCTTAAAGTTTAGATTATCGGGAGCCTTGCTAAATTCAAATTTAATAACACAACATTCAGCTTTCATATCAAATTTTTTTGTAAGAGGTGCTAATTTTAATATGTAAACATCATGTTTTGAATCTATGAAAAATTTGTTTTCAGGTTGCTCATCTTTTATTTCTACTGAACAACTTTCAGTTTTTAGATTTGTATCAATACCAATATTATTCAATGTTATTCCTGAGCATTCTCTTCCTGTTATATCAAGAGAGACAAATTCTTTATCCGGTACTTTAACTACTATCCCACCAACATATTTAAAAGGAGCCATACCTTCTCCTATATAATCAAGATCTATACTTAAAATATCTTCATTTACAGAAGTTTTTAGGTCATAATTTAAACATGATGCAGTACCATAATAGTCAAACTCAAAAACATTTGATGTGCTTCTTTCAAAAGTAACGTTACAGCCCTGCACATCTGTTTCTATTGATTTTATATTATCACAATCAATCGTTTGTTGAACAGCATAAGTTAATCTAAAATCACTTTCAACAGTATCTATTACCATATCAGGTTCACCTGAGCCGATTGAATAGTCATAAGTCCAATCTTGAGGAATCTCAAAATATGAGTTCTCATCAGTTACCTTAAAGTGAAGATTATCTGGAATCTGACTGAATTTAAATTTAATTGTACTGCCATTTGCTTTTAAATTGAAATCTTTTGTAAGAGGTACAGATTTTATATTGTAAGCATCATGTTCTGAATCTATTGTAATATCTTTTTCAGATTTGTAATTCGTTATAAATACTGCACAACTTTCAGTTTTTAGATTTGTATCAATATCAATATTATTCAATGTTATTCCTGAACCTTTACTTCCTGCTATATCAAGAGATTCAAAATCCTTATACGGCAACTTGACTACAACCCCACCATCTTTAATTATAGGAGCTATACCTTCTCCTATATAAACAATATCTATATTTAAAATATTTTCATTAATTGAAGTTTTGAGATCATAATTTAAATTCGAAGCAGTACCATAATAATTAATGTCGATTGTATTTGATGTGTTTCTTTCAAAGGTAATATTACAACTCTGTACATTAGCCTTAATTGAGTCTATGTTGTCAGAATCAATAGTTTGAGCCATAACCATAGTAAAATTAGAAATCAATAAACAAATAGCAACCACCATTATTAAAAGTTTGCTTTTCATGTGAATTTCCTCCTTAAGTAAAATATATTGTATAAAATATATAACTTGAACATTTACTCTCTTTGGAAAATGTTCAAGTTTATAGTTTCCTTTTATTGGACATCTATGTAATTATACTCGTTGTATGAAATTTTATCAAGCTGTTTAGAAATAAAATTATTACTTTTTATTTATGATACTCGTGTTTTGATATTCTGAAATTCTTTTTAAGTACTCTTCTTTTAATTCTTCTCTATATTCTCTTGGCATTTTATACCATCGCACATTTTGTATAGCTCCTTCTATAGCATATAATTTGTTAAAACATGCCTCATCTATTAAATTTAATTTATATGTTGCTTCTACACTCCCTATTTTCATTAATTCTTTAGAATCGTTTATGCCTACGTCATTTAAAAGTCTTTCTAACTCTACACCAATATTAGTTAATTTAGATAATCTCATTTAATCATCTCCCTTATTTATTAATATTCTATACATTTCTCCTTTATAATCATCTTTTGTATAATTTTTATCAAGAACAATCTCAACAAAATATTCAGCTATTATCTCTTCTGGATGTTCTATTCTCCCATTAATTCTAAATACAGTTTTTTCATCAATTTTGATATCTTTGGCAGGTATTAGTTCTATTCCACAATTATTTTCTATTTTTAAAAATAATATATCTATGCTATTAACAATGTCTAACTTAGATTCTATAATATTTAAATTATCTTTCAAAGCTACTATTGGAGTAACTTTTATTTTCGTTTGATTATATTCACCTGTGGCTGTACACCATTTTCCTACAGTATCTGGATTTGTTAATATTTTTTTATTTATAATTTCTTTTATTTCAATATTTTGGATCAAATTATATCCTAATATTTCATATAAAGCTTTTCTAATTTTTTTGTCTTTTCTACTTATTATATGAAATATCTCATGTACTAGTAGCCTTTCAAATTTTGAATCTGTGTATGTTGATACTTTTTTCTGAGGTATGAAAATATAATCATCCCTCGTATAAGCAGAATTCCATTCATCTTTTCCATTTGTTTTTATTAGCTTAATTTCATATGAGTCATTCTCAATAATTTCTTTTATATTCTTATTTATAGATTTAAATATTTTTTTTATTCTATTTATATCGTTTTCATTCCAATTAAGTGTAGAATCTTTTAAAGAGTTTAAGTATTTTACTTTTGATATATTAGTTTCACCAAACATTCTTAGCTCTATTTCTTTATCTGTTAACTTTTTTATATAATTATCTTCTGTAGATATTATTCTTTTAGCATCTTCTTGTGTTATAAAATTTAGTTCTACTTTCATATTTTTTACTCCTTTAATATTCATATTAAATAGACGGTTGTAAAATATCAAACCATTGATATTACTTATGTTTATACATTAAGTTCTATCACTACAGTTGATTGTCAAAATTTTGCTTTTAATAGCACATACAAGATTCTTCAACTCCGCTTCGCTAGAATGACTATAACGAGTAGTGAATCTAAATATCTTAAAAACTGCCTATATTTATATTTTTTAAATAGCTATCATTATATTCAAAGACTGTATAACTTATTTTACCAAAACAAGCGACAATAACCAACAAAAATAAAAAGCTATAAAATAGCTTTTTAGGCTATTGACAAACTCGAATTTCATCGTTGTTGCCTCAATCGAGAATGCTCACGTATTTCTATATACGCTCCGCTTACTCGCTTTCGGCACGCCTCGAACTTAAGTGAGAATCTAAATCTTTGATTTAGCTCTTCGAACTTACTCAGCGACTGAAAGGAGTCGAGTTACAAATAAAAAGTTTCTCAAAAGCCTATCATCTTGTTGACTTTGTCAACAATCTGAAAAGCTATAAAATAGCTTTTTATTTTTTGTTCACTTTACAACAATTCATCTTTATGATACCATATATTGTAAGAAAACCCATAGCAACTTTCCAGGGAAACTACGGGTTCACTACCATTAAAGTCCTTATAGAATGTAAGGGCTTTTATTCATTTTCTACACTTACTTCCATATTTACTTTTTTACTTCTCACAACTCCAAATATTACAGCAAATATCATAACTCCTACATTTCCAATTAATCCGATTGTATCAAGATTATCTGCCATTAAAACTACTTGAAGTGCTACAACCATTAATGAAATTATATTTAGTAAATAGAACCAAAATCTACTCATATGGAAGGGTGAATTTTCCCATTGTTTAGGAAAAAGTTTAGGAAGTCTAAAACATCCTACACCTATAATCAAACCATTAATGTACATAAGTAATAAAGCAAAGTTAGCAATGTATTCTATATCAAGTCCTGTTATTATTGGTATTAAACCAACAATATAAAATATTATTAATAACTTATAAGGTGTATTATATTTAGGATGTAATTTAGCAAGAGATTGTGGAAACCAATTATCGACACATGCTTGCATTATTGGCTTTGTTACCCAGCTTACTGTTGCATTAAGTGTTGTTATAAGTGCAAACATTGCACCACCTACTATAAAAAATATATATAACCATGTAGGCAAAATTGTTTCTGCTACAAGAGTCAAAGGTTTTCCTGCAACTTGTCCAACAGGAAGCACGCCTGCTGCAACAGTACTCATAAGAGCATAAACACCTGCAACTGCAAGGGTTGAAACTATTAAAACAAAAGGAATATCTTTTTTGGGATTCTTAGCTTCTGCACTAAGATTAAGTATTACTGTTGCACCTCCTGTTGCAAACGTTAACAATGCCATTGCAGTTAATAAACCTTTAATTCCAGCAGTCATAAATCCGGGATTTTGAAAATATCCAGGCTGAATTTTTGAAACTCCAAAACCTGTAAATGCTGCAAGGGCTGCTGCAAGAACTACTACCATAACCGTCTGAAGCTTTGCTGCACCTTTAACTCCAAAGAAATTAATAATAAATACTAGAGTCAAGACAATTATAGAAATTAATCTTGGAGGTATAGAAGGTACAAGTGCAAAGAAATAATCAGCAAAAGAAATTGCATACATTGCTATAGAAATATTTGATACAATATAGATAATCATATACATCCCTGCAAATTTCTCATTAACAAATACGGCCGCTTGTGTATATTGACCTCCCCTTAACCTTACTGAACTTGTTATAAATATCATTGGAATAGTTAATCCTATAACAGCTACTGCCGCCAGCATAAATGATAAATTAGCTGAGCGTCCTGTCATTGCAATAGCTACTCCTGTCAATGCCATAATTCCTGCACCAATAATTTGTCCAATAGCTACTGAAAATAGTTCTTTACGTCCTAGAGATTTTCGCAAATTTTTTGTTGAAACATTAGTAGACATAATAGTCCTCCTTTTAAATTATTTTTTTATTCAAAGAGGTAGAGTAGTTAACTACCTCTTTGTCTGCTAATTGAAAAGGTATTAAATAAACATTTCAGGTTCTTTTCTTTGTTGTGCTGTAACTGCAAGGAATTTTATTTGTTCCTTAAACTGTGGAACTCTTACATCTCTTGCTCCTTCAGGACAGTTAATTATGCATCTATAGCATAAAATACATCTAAAGTTATCTGTTATTTTTGGATTATTAGGGTCTATAGCTTTCATTGGACATAACTCAGCACATTTGCCGCAGTTTTTACATTTGTCATCAGCTGTTGGAGATATTGGTATGTCCGCTGTAAATTTATATGGAAAATTGCCGGGTACTATTACATCTGCAGTATTAAGATCTGTTAATTTTAAAGCTTTTTCTTCTACCATTTTGCCAAATTCTATTTGCTTCTCAGTGTCTTTTTCATCAGGTCTTCCCTCCCCAATGCCATTTTTAAATGAATGCTCTGCTACAAAAGCAGCTGCAGCAATTGTTTTAAAGCCGCATCTTTCAGCTCCATTTTTAAGTTCTAATAATGCATCATCATAGGCTCTATTACCGTATACCACTATTGGTACACACAGAGTATCGTTTGCAGTTGTTCTGTTGAATATCTCTTTTGCAGGAGGTGCCATTCTTCCAGAATAAACAGGCATTCCAAAAAGAACCAATTCGTCTTTTTCAAAAGTTCTTCTTTCCCATCTTTTATCAAAATCAGTTAAGTCTAAATGTTCTATTTGTTCTGCATCTAATCCTTTAGCTATATTTTCTAATGTTTTCTTTGTAGTACCTGTTGGTGAAAAATACATAAGTATAACTCTTTTATATTTCATTTTCTTTACCTCCTTATAATTTCTCTAGCATTGTATCAACACTTGGAATATCACCTGCATCAGTACCGTAATGAACAAATTCAGCCTGACCTTTCTTATTGAATAAGAATACTGCTGGTAATTGAAGTTCATTTCCTTCATATTCTCCATGCTGTATACCTAATTTCATAGCTTTTATTCCCTTTTCTAATACTTTTTCTGATGCCATACCCATTTGACTATAAGCAGTATTTAGATTATATAACTTATATAATTCTTGACTAGGATCACAGATAATGTCATATGGTATATCCTCTTTTTTAACTTGCTTGTTTATTGTCTCAGCAGCACTTTGCAAAACTACAAATAACTGGCAATTTTTACCTGTAAATTCTTTATATCTTTGTATAAACTCTGTAATATCTACTTGACAAAGAGTACAGCCATAATATCTTAGAAATACAAGATAAGTTTTCTTATCAAGTTTAGATTTAAAATCAATACCTTTTTCCCAAGGTGTATCATAAGTAAAATTTCTTACTTCATCACCTACATGTATTTTATTCATTGTGTTTGCCATTCTCACTAAGCACTCGTGAAGTATACTTCTAGGACAAGCAGTATTTATTCGCTGAAAATATTTACCCTCTGGTCCAAACATTGAACCGCCATCAAGTAGTACTTTTGCATCTTCTATCATTAACTTATCAAGTTCTTCTCCACCTACACCATAAGCCTCTAAATCTATCCACGCAAGATAAGTACCCTCTGCAGGAACATATTTAGCTTTTGGAAGATACTTGTCCAAAAATTCTTTTATATATTGCATATTACCATCAATATAATCATTTACTTGATCTAACCAATCTTCGCTTTCATCAAAAGCTGCTTGAACAGCACATATAGAAAGTGGAGACAGCATACCCATGCCTACAACCTCATTCCATTTTTCTTTATATTTTTTATTTTTGATGATTATATGTGATGTGTGCATACCTGCAAGATTAAATGATTTACTAGGAGCTGTACATGTTATGATTCTATCTTCCTCTGGAAAAAGTGAAGCAAGTATAGTATGTTTTACATTTTTTCTAACTATGTCATAGTGAATTTCATCTGATACCAAAACGACATCGTTTTCAAGACAAATTTCACCTACTTTTTTCAGTTCTTCTTCTTTCCAAACTCTTCCTACTGGATTATGTGGAGAACACAAGACCATCATTTTATTATTAGGATCTTTTGCTTTTTTTTCTAAATCGTCAAAGTCCATTGTATAATATCCATCATTATTTATTAATGCATTATTTACTACTACTCTTTTATTATTTTCTATACTAGTTGTGAAAGGATAATATACAGGTCTTTGTATAATGATCCCATCACCTTCTTCGGAAAAACATTTTATTAAATTACTAATTGCTGGAACAACTCCCGGACTAATAAAAATGTCTCCTGATTTAACATACCAATTAAATCTTCTCTGCATCCATGAACATGCGGCTCTGAAATATTCTCCAGTTGCATGTACACTGTACCCAAATATTTCTCTATCAACTCTTTTCTTAATTGCATCTTGAATAGGTTTTGCACATGCAAAGTCCATATCAGCTACCCAAAGTGGAAGAGTATCTGCATCAACCTTTGGATTTATAATTGTTCCAAATTCCCATTTAGCACTGTTAGTACTTTTACGGTCAACGATTCTGTCTAAATCGTATTTCATTATAATCATCTCCTATATATTTTTTTATTTTATCTATACTTAAAGTATAGTAAATAACACCCTAATCCTTATATGCTACTGCTTCTATTTCTACAAGTGCATCAAGAGGTAACTTTGCCACTTCAAATGCTGCTCTTGCAGGACAATTTACTTTAAAATATTTAGCATAAATTTCATTCATATCTTTAAAATTACTCATATCTGATAAAAATACTGTAGTCTTTATTACATTAGTTAATTCATAACCTGCTTTATTTAATATTGCCTTAATATTTTTAATTGATTGTTCTGTCTGTTCTTTAACTGAATCTTTTGACACAAATTCTTTTGTTTTTACATTAATTGGAAGTTGTCCAGATACATAAATAAAATTTCCTGCTTTTACTCCTTGAGAATAAGGACCTATTGCTGCAGGTGCTTTGGTTGTACTAATAGTTTCATTCATTTAGTTACCTTCTTTCTTTATTATCGTTAAATATCTATAAACAGTGGGTTGACTTACTTTTAATGCATCAGCCACACTGCTGACTGCTCCTTTAAGAAGAAATACTCCTTGCTCGTTGAGAAGTTTCACTGCTTCAATCTTTTCATCTTGGCTCATTCTTTCAGGATTTATTCCTATTTGTGATATTATTTTGTAAATACTTTCTAATGTTACATCTTCGGGTGAATGACTTAATCGTTCAACTACATTCACTTGTGTATCTTCTGTATTAAAAAACTTTAAATATTCATCTACAATTTTCTTCATTGTAAACATTTTTTGACAATCTGTATTTATACAAATCATACCTACTGCTTTTTTATTTTTATCTCTTATTATAAATGTACTGGATTTTAATATATTACCTGTTTTTGACATGCTTACGTAATTAATCATATTATTGGTGTGTTTATATTCTGCCTGCTTCACGATTTTAAGTGCAAGATCAGTTGCAGGTCCTCCTTCCTTTCTACCACTTATATGATTATTTTTTATTCTTACAATAGAACGGTCTAAATCTTCTAAGTCATGTAAAGCAACTTCCGTATCTTCACCCATCATCTCAGCTAAGAAATCAACTATAGGAATAAAAGCTTCAACTATTTTGTTCATAACTACCCTCATAAATTAAACATGTTTAATATTTTTTAGTTTAGCATCTATACTATTTTCATAAAAATTTTTATCTATACCTTTGAAAATACTAAAATATCTTATTTTGTTTAGCATCTATACTATCTTTGTAAAATTTTTATCTCATCTCTAATCACATTAAACTAAAATTTATTTAAAAATTGTTTAGATACTATACTATTATCGTTGACAAGATTTGCAAATCTTTATTATCATAATAACTATTTTTTATTATTTTGTCAAGTTTTTTATTATTTTGCAATTTCCACTAAATTATACTATTACTATTATTTTTAAATAAGCTTATTTATTAAGCAATATAACCAAAATCACTTAATTAAAAGTATATAAAAAATGCTGTAAGAAATATATTAATAAATTGCCTAAAGCAGTGATAAATTTTTTAGTTATTATGTTTTTTACTCATTTTTAAAAGAGAGCTTATCAATTCTTTTATTTTACTATTGTTATTCATTTCTGCTTTTAGCTAAATAAGATAGTACTTTATTGCATATTAAAAATTCATCTGTACTAATATTATTTAACTTGTCTAAAACTAATCTATAATTTTTTTTATCTAATTCTTTGTGAAAACTATATATTGTCTGTCCTTTTTCAGTTAAGGATAATTTTAACCTTCTATTATCTTCTGGATCTTTCTCTTTAACTATTATCTTTTTTTCTGCTAATTTATCAACTATTTGAGAAACAGCACCCTTTGTCTTACCAGTAATATTTGCAATATCTGTAACTCCTATATATTCTTTATTACCTATTAGCTTTATTGTATGTGCTTCAACCATATATAACAAATCATCAGTTCCATACTTTCTTGGAACTGAATCATAGACATGTATTTCTCTAGAAGTTTTATATAATATGTCCATAAATTCATCAAAAATTTGTTCTCTTTCCATTTATTTTACTCCTTTATATTAGAACTAGTTCTCTTTTAATTACTTATTATATTTATTGCAATTGATATTATACCACAAAAAATATGTTAAAAAAACAAAGCTTATGCACAATCAGATGCATAAGCTTCATTTAGTTTTTAAAACTGTGTACAGGAGCAGGGATTCGACCCCCTCTAGCTACGAAAGCTTCGCTTGAATACTTATTTACTGCCATTATTGGTGCACGTCCAAGTAATCCACCAAATTCCGCTTCTTCTCCTATTCCTTTTCCATATACAGGTATTAACCTAACTGCTGTTGACTTATTATTTATTACTCCAATTGCACACTCATCTGCAATAATAGCTGATATTGTACTTTCGGAAGTATCTCCCGGTATCGCTATCATATCTAAACCAACTGAACATACACATGTCATCGCTTCTAGTTTTTCAAGATTCATAGAACTTTTATTTACCGCTTGTATCATTCCTTCATCTTCGCTAACTGGAATAAATGCACCGCTAAGCCCTCCAACATGTGAAGATGCCATTATACCGCCTTTTTTTACTGCATCATTTAATAAAGCAAGTGCCGCTGTAGTTCCATGTGTTCCACAGCTTTCTAAACCCATCTCTTCAAGTATTCGTGCCACGCTATCTCCTATTTCAGGAGTTGGCGCTAATGACAAATCCATTATACCAAACGGAATTCCCAATCTGTTTGATACTTCTTTTACCATTAATTCACCTGCTCTTGTTATTTTAAAAGCTGTTTTTTTAATAGTGTCTGATACTACATCAAAACTTTCGCCTTTTACTTTTTCTAGTGCTGTTTTAACTACTCCAGGTCCGCTTACTCCAACACTCAAGCATGATTCATTTTCTCCTACTCCATGAAATGCACCTGCCATAAAAGGATTATCCTCTACGGCATTTGCAAACACTACAAGTTTTGCACAGCCTAAGCTGTCTTCATCTTTTGTAAGGTATGCTGTATTTTTTATTATTTTACCCATAAGTTTTACTGCATCCATATTTATTCCTGCTTTTGTACTTGCTACATTTACTGAAGAGCAAACTTTTTGTGTTACTGATAATGCTTCTGGTATTGAATTTATAAGAATTTGATCGCCTTTTGTTTGTCCTTTTTGAACAAGTGCTGAAAATCCTCCTAAAAAGTCAATCCCTACTTCTGAAGCTGCTTTATCAAGAACCCTAGCATATTCTACATAGTTTTTATCGCTGCTTGCTGACCCAATTAGAGATATTGGTGTAACTGCTATTCTTTTGTTTATTACTGGAATTCCATATTCTTTTTCTACTTCTTCAACTGTCGGAACTAATTTCTCTGCTGTTTTTGTTATTTTATCATATATTTTTTGTCTTGATTTCTTTCCATCTGAATCGCAACAGTCAAGTAAAGATATGCCCATAGTTATTGTTCTTATATCAAATTTATATCTATCTATCATCTTTATTGTTTCAATAACATTTTTCGTATTTAACATTTGTTACACTCCATTCTATAATTCCATAAAATTAAAAAAATTTTATATTTTATTCTACTTAGTTATCTTTGAACAATCAATTTTAAAAAAATTTCGTTGTTTTACTAATGTAAATAGTTAAAACTAGTAACGAGAAACGAATAACTAGTAATATGGATGGAAGTTTTACATAAGTAAAACATTTAATAATTAAATTTACGAAGAATGAGTAAATTACATTCAACTATCAACTATACATTATCAATTATCAACTATCATATTATACTTCATACATGGTGTTAAAAATATCTTCATGCTGTATTCGTACTGTCATACTTATTTGTTTTCCTGCCTCTGTTAATTTATTCTGCAAATCACTAAATTTTATTTTCATCATATCTAGGTCTACAAGCATAATCATTGTAAAATATTCCTGCATTACTGTTTGATTTATATCAAGTATATTGACATTTTCTTTTGCTAATACAGTTGAAAATTTAGATATAATTCCTATGTTATCTTTTCCTATAATTGTTACGACTGCTTTCATTGTTTTCTCCTTTCGATGTTGGTTTTTAGTTTTTTATATTATAATAACAAAAAAGAGACTTATTATAAGTCTCTTAAATATCTAAAACATGCAATAGTAAAAATTGTTTTTTATCTATGCTCTGTCCTTTTACCTGAGAGTTTCACTGCTATGCAGTTTTCCCCTTCGGTGCTCATTAAGAGTCTCTCCAGAGTTCTGTCCATTAGCAGTTGTAGTCTTCTGCTAACTTCATCCATCTTTATTGAATTATTAAAAAGTATAGCTTATATATTAACTATTGTCAATTATATTTTTTATGTTATTCATTAAAAATTAACATAAAAAATGCAAAAACACTTCAATAATATATTCAAGTTTTATCTTTTATAAACTATTTTACCATCCACTATAGTCATTTGACATTTTATATCTTTTATATTTTGAGGGTCAATTTCAAATATATCTTCTGAAATCATAATCATATCTGCATATTTATCTACTTCTATTGTTCCCTTATTATTTTCATCATATGAAGCATATGCACTGTTTATTGTATATCCTTTTACTGCTTCTTTTACAGTTATTTTTTGGTCTGGAAACCATCCACCTTCTGGTTTACCATCTAAATCCTGTCTATTTACAGCACAGTATATATTTTCAAAAGGATTTAAGCTTTCTACAGGACAGTCAGTTCCTAAAGCTGCTGTTATTCCCATATCAAATAGTGTTTTCCATTTATATGATGTTTCAGCTCTCTCATTACCTATTCTGCTTTCTGCTATTTTTGAATCATATCCAACAAAAATAGGCTGTATATATGTAATAATATTATTATCTTTAACTTCTTTAAATAATTTTTCATTAGTTATTTGATAATGCACTATACCATGTCTTATATCATTTTTCTTGTTTTCTGATTGAGCTTTCTTTATACCTTCAACGGCTATTTGTATAGCTTTATCTCCTATAGCGTGTATTGCAGTATGCATATCATTGTCATGTGCTATTTTTATTAAGTTTTCTATTTTTTCAGGCTCTAAAATTGGTGTGCCGTAATTATCAGGGTCATCATTGTAAGGTTCTGAAAGATACGCTGTCCTTGACCCTAAAGAACCATCTGATAAAATCTTTAACGGTCCTATTTTAAACATTTTATTTCCTATACCCGTTTTATATCCCTTGCTAATAAACTCTTTTAGTTCATTTTCATCTTGAAACAAACATTGTTCATATATACGAACAGGAAGTCTTTTTTCTTCAGCTAGCTCATTATATGCTTCTATTACTTTTTCCCAGAAATTTTCTCCTTCTATATGTATAAAATCATCAGTTTGTATTCCTGTTAATCCATTTTCAACTGCTGATTGTGATGCTTTCTCAAGCATAATTTTAACATCGCCCACAGTTGGTTTTGATATATGTTTCTCTACCAATCCTTTTGCCGCTTCTCTTAAAATTCCATTAGGCTGCCCATCTGCATCTTTCTCAATATTACCACCATCTATTGTTGTATTTTCGTCCACTCCTGCTATTTCAAGTGCTTTTGAATTGCAAGATATTGAATGGTAGCAAACTCTTTTTATTACTATAGGTATTTCCGAGGAAATATTATCAAGTTCTTTTCTAGTGGGCATCCTTTTTTCTGCAAGTTGTTCATCATTTAGGTTATATCCTAATAACCAGTCATCTTTTGTAAGATTATTTTTATTTATATATTTTTTTGCTTTTTTTATTATTTCATCTATACTTTTTACATCTGAAAGTATTAATGATGTTATGTATTGACCATATCCTAATAAATGCATATGTGAATCTATTAGTCCTGGAATAATTGTTCTTCCTCTCGCATCTATATTCTGTTCCCCACCTTTTTTTAATCGTAATATATCGCTTTCGCTTCCAATTGCATTTATTAGTCCATCTTTTATATATATTGCTTCTGCAACTGTATTTTTACTGTCCATGGTGTATATTTTTGCATTAGTTATAATTATATTATTTGAATCTCGCTTACGTTCACCATAAAAACCAACAGCACAAATAAATAGTCCTATTATCATAATGATTGTTAATACAGGATTATTTCTCGGTAATAGATTCAAATATGACTGAATAAAAACAGCTAAAAAAATCAACGCTCCCAAAATTTTCATTTTTTTAAACATTTAGATTACCTCCTTTTGTTTCCATCCTTCCGATGTTAAAAATGAATAACTACTAAAACCTATTTCTTTTATTAACTCATATACCTCTTTAAATTCATAATTTATACCTTTTGTAAAATGTGCATCCGAATTTATAGTTATTGGTATTTGCTTATCTTTTATCTTTTGAAGTATCCAATTTGATGGATAAAATTCTTCTGTATACCCTCTAGCTTTTCCACCTGTATTTATTTCTATAATACTTTTAGTTGTTTTTATCGTATTCAAACAATCTTCTATTATAGCTTTATACCAATCTTCATTTTCATTAAATAAACAGTTATTTTTATTGTTTTTCTTTATTAAGTCCAAATGACCAATTACCGGTGGTTCATATTTTACAGCAAGGTCAGCAATACTTGAGTAATAGTGTTTTAATGTTTTTTGTACATCTCCACCAAAATTTTCTTTAATACCTCTTTTTATTACTTCTGCAGTTTCATCAACACACCACTTATATCCATCTTCAAACTCGCCTAAATAATGCACAGATCCTATGTAATAATCAAGCTTGTTCAATAATTCATCACCAACATAATCTAACCCATATTCAGGTAAATAATCTATCTCTAAGCCTACTAATACATCTATATCTTTACTATATTCTTTTTTTAACTCATTTACTGTATTCAAATACTCTTCTAATCTTTCTTTTTTCATGTTCCATTCGGTCTCGAAGGGTAAGGGTCCATGTGATGATATGCCTATTGCTTTCATATCACAATTTATAGCTGCTTTTATCATATCTTCAATAGTATCAATACCATCACAAAAGTTTGAATGTGTATGACAATTATATTTTATCATCTTTCTCTTCCTCCCATTTCTTAAAATTATTATATAACTCTAAAGAAATATGTTTAAATTTTTCTGGTATTTCAACATATCCCCATCCTCTTTGCATTTCAAATATTCCATCATATACAAGGCTGTGATTAGGAATTACAGCATATGGTATATCATTTTCTTTCAATATATTAGTATATATTTGTGCTTCAAATTCATTTTTTAAATTAATTCTAAATGTTTTCAAAATATTCACCCCTGTATAATTTTACTATACTTAACTTTTTTAATCAAACTTAAAGTTATTTTATATAATCCTAATATTAAAATTTGTAACTTAAAATTATTTATTCTTCTAATATTGATTATACACTAGTTATTTGGTATAGTAGTATAAAATAAAATATTTTCAGAAAATTATATTATAGCTAACAATGTTAAAATTACAAGCAGTAATGAAATATTTAACTGCTGTATAAAATAAATCAATTTAATTTTTTGAAGGGGATGTTTGTTTATGAAAGAGTATGGTTTAGTTTTTTCAGGTGGTGGAACTAGAGGAGCTTATGAAATTGGTACATGGAAGGCATTTAATGAGCTCGGATTAAAATTTAAAGCTGTAGCAGGAACATCTATTGGAGCTATTAATAGTGCTTTATTTGCACAAGGTGATTATGATATTGCTTATAATCTTTGGACAAATACCGATATAGTTAATTTTATGAATTATGAAGAAAGCAATGCCGTATCTCTATTCGTAAGAGCTGTTAAAGATAAAGGTTTAGATATATCTCCTTTAAAAAATCTTCTGTTAAAGTATATAGATGAGGATAAAATAAGAAAATCTGATATTGATTATGGTCTTGTTACATATTCGGTCACTAATATGAAACCTGTAATGCTTAATAAGAAAGATATTCCTAAAGGTAAGCTTATAGATTATATTATTGCAAGTGCATCACATCCAATGTTTAAACTAAAAGAAATTGATGGTGTTAAATATATAGATGGAGGGGTCTATGACAATATGCCAATATCGCTAGCAGTTAAAAGCGGTGTAAAAGATGTTATCTGTGTAGATGCTTCTTCGGGATTAGGAAGAACACAAAGTTATACTAAAGATGATTTTAATTTAGATTCTCTTACTCTTATCAAATACTCAGGTTCAATCGGAAGGGTATTGGATTTTAACTTATCTATGGCTAAAAGCAGTATTAATATGGGCTATCTAGATACTATGAAATGCTTTAATAAATACAGCGGAGTAAAATACTATTTTAAAACTGATACAATAAATGATAGCAATTCTTATATGAATCCTTTAAAAGATGAAGAATTAATAAAGATTCTAGATATGATGGAACTTGGTGATGCAAATTCTACACGTGCTGCAAGATTTTCTATAATGCGTCACTTATATAAATACTGCGATGGCAAATTGACAATGAAAACTATCTTGCCAGCATGTTTAGAAATTGCAGCTGAAATTTTTGAAATTGAACGTTTAAAAACTTATACTATGGATGAACTGTTAGATATTGTGCTTAAAGAGTATCAAGATACTTTGAGAAAAATTAAGTTTACAAACGAAGGTGCCTTAATAAAAGGTAAGTTCAAAGCTCTTGAGTTTAATAATATTAATAAGAAAAATCTTGTTACTTACTTAATAGATTTAAGCGATAAACATTTTAATAATAAAAAATTATTAATACAATTTTTACCGAAAGTATTTATTACATACACTTTTTTAAACATCATGTTTGAAAGAAAAAAAAATACAGCTTTGGATTAAATCCAAAGCTGTTTTTATTATAACCCTCTTATTTTATTTAGTATAATTCTTTGTTCTACCGTTGCAACCAATCTTCGGGTATAATCTACTGTATCAGGATTTACGCTCATACTATCTATTCCATTTTTAACTAAGAACTCAGCAAATTCAGGATACTGTGATGGTCCTTGACCACATATAGATATAGTTTTACCGTATTTATGTGCAGCTTCAATTAATATTTTTATGGCTCTTTTAACTGCTGTATTTCTTTCATCAAAATATCCCATGCTATTTAATATACCAGAATCTCTGTCTGCTCCCATAATCAATTGTGTAAGGTCATTACTGCCTATACTGAATCCATCAACAAGCTGTGCAAATTCTTCTGCTTCAAATACAACTGATGGTACTTCTGCCATAATCCATAATTTAAAATTATTTCCTTGCACTAAACCTTCTGAAGCCATGATTTTCTTTGCTTCTTTAAGTTCCCATGTAGTTCTTACAAATGGAAGCATAGTCCATACATTTGTTAAACCATATTCTTCTCTAACTTTTTTAATTGCTTTACATTCAAGTCTAAATCCTTCTTCATATTCTTCTGAAATATATCTAGATACACCTCTCCATCCAATCATTGGATTATTTTCTATCGGCTCTACTTCGTCTCCACCTTTTAATCCTCTAAATTCATTAGTTCTAAAATCACTAAGTCTAACTACTACAGGTTTTGGATATATTTCTTGAGCTACTTTTGTAATACCTTCTGACATTTTATCTACAAGAACATCCCCTTGACCAGTTTTTACAAGATACATTGGATGAGCACCAATCATATTAGTAAAAATAAATTCAGTTCTCATTAATCCAATACCATCAAAAGGTAAATTTTTATATTTATTTATTATAGATGGTTCACCAAGATTCATATATATTTTAGTTGCAGTTATCGGTGCCATACGATAAATTAAATCCTCATTAATGTTAATAGCTGAACTTTCTTCTTTATCTACTTGTTTTTGATTTTTTTGTTTTTCTTCTAATACTTTTCCTTCATAAACTATTCCTCTAGTAGCATCTACAGTAACCATAGCACCTTCTTGTAAAACACTGCTTCCTTTTTTACTTCCAACTATACATGGTATGCCAAGCTCTCTAGAAACTATTGCAGCATGACAAGTCCTTCCGCCTTCATCAGTAACTACTGCAGCTGCTCTCCTCATAGCTGGAACCATATCAGGGTTTGTCATAGTTGCTACCAATATATCACCATCTTGTACTCGTGCTATTTCTTTAATATCTTTTATTTTTTTTACTTTTCCACTTGTAATACCGGGTGATGCACCTAAACCTTTTACAACAACTTTAAGCTCAGCACTGCTACTCTCATTCATAATTTCTTTTTTCTCCTCTTTTAAAGTAGTAATAGGTCTTGCTTGCAATATATATAAACTACTTGTATCTTTATCAAATGCCCATTCAATATCTTGATACGATTTATATAAATTTTCTATTGCTATTCCTGCTTTTCCAAGTTCATTTATTTCTTTATCTGTTAAGCACTGTTCCTTTACTTTATTAAATCCTAAGTAATTATTAACTTTTACTTCTACAGTACCTACACCGTAGTCTTTTTTAACTATCATAATATCTTTATCTGATATATGCTTTTGTTTTATTGATAAACTACTTTTATCTAAAATATATTCATCAGGTGTAACAGTACCTGATACAATTGCTTCTCCTAAGCCCCAACTTGCATTAATCATTAATTCACTAGTATCATTATTTACTGGATTTGCAGTAAATATAACTCCCGACTTTTCACTATTAACCATTTTCTGTACAACAACGCTAAGAGAAACATCAAAATGATTAAAGTTCTGATTCTCTCTATAATAAATTGCCCTAGCAGTCCACAGAGATGCCCAGCACTTTTTAGAATAGTTTACTACGTCTTCTATTCCTCTTATCTCTAAATATGTATCTTGCTGTCCTGCAAATGATGCCTCTGGTAAATCTTCGGCAGTTGCTGAGCTTCTAATAGCAACTGAAGGGTTTTCGATATCTATTTTTTGGCTGAATTCTTCATACGCATTTTCAATATCATTTTTAATTTTTTCAGGAATTTCACAATCAACTATAATTTTTCTAATATTGCTGCTTTTTATTTGAAGTTCAGATGAGTCTTCTATATTTAAATTGTCTATTATTTCCTTTATTTTATCTTCTAAGTTTGACATTTTTATAAAATCAACATAAGCAGAAGATGTCACACAAAATCCAGGAGGTACATTGACACTGTTTTGAGTAAGCTCTCCTAAATTAGCTCCTTTGCCTCCAACAACCGGAATGTCATTTTTATTGATTTCATTAAACCATTTAATATAATTGCTCAATTTAAATCTCCCCTTTACTGTTTTATGCATATATTATAACACATATAATTAATTATGCTATACTTTTTTATATTTTTATTTAAATAGATAAGAATTATATTTAATTTAATACAGGATATCATTCATAACACCAGCTATTGTATATTATACAAACTTTCAATAAATGTGTTATACTATTTATTATTTTGCTTATCTTCGCAAATTAGCAATTAATCGTTTAGGTTTTAGTAACATATCAATTCCATCTTCTATATCTTTTACTACTAGATCACTATTCATTAATGTTATAACTGAACAACCTTCTTGTTCCATAATACATATTCCTATCTCAGCTTCTTTAACCATTAAGCAGTCATTTCTGCCATTACCAAAAGCAATACAGTTATTCTTACCTAATTTTTTAATAAAATTCATTTTATCCTCTGTTCCATTTTCTTTAGATATTATATGAAAGTTAACATCTAAACTCTCAAGCTCTTTCTTGGCATTTCCGTATGTATCTGCGGTCAGAACATAAATGTCAAATATGTCTTTTAATTTTATTATTTTATTCTTAATTTCATCTTTAACTAAACCGTCTACTGCAATAGTACCGTTGTAATCAAAAATTATATATTTTATATTTATTTTTTTATAGCCTGGTATATCTAGTTTTAGCATATTAATTCTCCTTATTGTATATAATATTTAATCACTCTTATTATCTTTACTCGTTTATATTATCATATTAGAAAGTAAGTATCTATTTCTATATTCTAAATTTAATTTTTTTGGTATAATTACGTTATAAAAATTTAAGAAATTCTTAATATATATATTCGTTCATTTTAAAAATTACTTGCTAGCATATAATAAAGGCAGGTGATAAAATGAAAGTTAATAAATTAAGCTTTGGAGGCAGTTATTATGGATAATTTAAAGGTTTTAGTTTGTGATGATGATAAGGCTATAGTTGACGCTATTGAAATATATTTAAAGCAGGAAAATTATAAAGTAGTTAAAGCTTATACTGGTATTGAAGCATTAAGTATACTAAGAAATGAAGAAATTCACTTGGTTATTCTTGATGTAATGATGCCTCAATTAGATGGCTTAGCTACTACGTTGAAAATTAGAGATGAATTAAATGTTCCTATAATTATGCTGTCAGCAAAATCAGAAGATACTGATAAAATTTTAGGATTGAATTTTGGAGCTGATGATTATATAACAAAGCCATTTAATCCTTTAGAACTCATTGCAAGAGTTAAATCTCAAATGCGTCGTTACACAACTCTGGGAAATATGGCACCTAAATCTAATATATTAAAAACTGGTGGTTTAGAACTAAACGTTGACGCTAAAGAAATATATGTAGATGGACAACCTGTAAAATTAACAGCTACTGAATTTCGTATTATGCTTTTTCTAATGAAAAATATGGGATGTATATATTCAATAGAGCAAATATATGAAAATGTATGGGGTGAGCAATTATATTCAGCTGAAAACACTGTATCAGTACATATAAGACATATCAGAGAAAAAATAGAAATTAATCCTAAAGAACCAAAATATTTAAAGGTGGTGTGGGGCATTGGATACAAAGTCGAAAAGTATTAAATATTCAATTGTTTTAAAAACAATAGCTGTAATAACAGCTATATTATCAGCAGTAAGTATAGTAGGAAGTATGAATTTTTTATCTAACTTCCATGATGAAATTAAATGTGATACATATTATGAAACATATAAGTTTAATCAAAGATATACTAATTTAATTTATAATATTGTTGAATTAAAGATAATTCTTAAGGATGAAAATAATATTAATGAAAATTTAGATAGCATAAAAGAAACTTACAAAGATTTAGGTATAAGTTATTATATGGATCGTCTTAATGTACTAGAATACAGGATATCCAAATCAAACAATATTAATTTACTCTATCATATTATAGATAATGACAAAAACTCGGTATATTCAAATACAGATAATTATAGCGAACTAGAACTAGTAAAGAAGCATTCTATAAATGATTATATGAATTATTTATTAGTGAATGAAACTCATTTATATTCTTATCTGGGAAAAGATATAAAAGATATACTAGAAAAACATAATTGTGAACTTTATACAACAATGTCAGATCCCTTAAAACCAGGGGATAATTTTTATGAAGATTATAACACTTTTGTAAAAGTAAAAGCAATAAGCCAGCCAATTCTTATTACTGCAATAGTAAGTTTAGTATTATTAATTATATCATTAATATACTTAATATCTGTCTGTGGAAAAAGCAATAAAGATAGTGAAGTAAGACTTATTTTTATTGATAAAGTATTTTTTGAATTCCAAACAATATTAGTTTTGTTGTTTGCTAATATATCTATGAATACTATTCAAGGATATTCTTTTTCTACAAATATATATGAAGCAGTGTTTATTTTAGGTATATTTGCAGTAGATGTCATAGTTGGTCTTTCATATATTTTATCTTTTGCAAGACTTATTAAAAAGAAACAATTTATTCAACATACACTGATTTATAAGTTTATAACTGGATTAAGAAATATGATTAGATTATGTGTATCAGGCAAAGTCTTTAAAGCTTGGATTATAATCTTATTTATTGCTTATTCAATAATTGATACTATACTTCTTCAATCATTTTTTACTGGATATGGAACTATAATTGATTTTGCTATATTAGTAGGCTTTAATGTCGTCTTTATATATCTTGTATTTAAATTTCTTGTATCTTTATCAATAATTATGGAAAATGCAAAAGCTATTTCAGATGGTAATTTAGATTATAATATGAATACATCAAAAATTTCAGCTTTACTAATAGACTTTTCTAATAATATTCAAAATATAAGAGATGGCATGAAAAATGCTGTAAATAGAGCATTAAAAGGTGAGAAAATGAAAACTGCACTCATTACTAATGTGTCACATGACTTAAAAACTCCATTGACATCTATTATTACGTATGTTGACTTATTAAAAAAACAAGATTTAGACAATGAAACAGCTGTTGAATATGTAAATATACTTGATGAAAAGTCAAATAGATTAAAGAACCTTATTGAAGATTTAATTGAAGCAAGCAAAGCTTCAAGCGGTAATTTAACTGTACAGCAGGAAAAAGTTAATCTAAATGAACTCATAATGCAGGCGTGTGGTGAATATGAAGATAAAATAAATCTATCAAATTTAGATATGAAAATTAACACTGATGAAAATCAAACATACATATATGCAGATAGTAAATATATGTGGCGTATAGTTGAAAATCTATTAGCAAATGTTTTTAAATACTCTGTTCCTAATACTAGAGTATATATAGATATTGAGAAAAAAAATAACTTTGGAGTGCTAACAATTAAAAATATTTCTGCTAATGCTCTTAATATATCTCCTGAACAATTAAAAGAAAGATTTGTTCGTGGTGATGAAGCTAGAACTACAGAAGGATCAGGTTTAGGTCTTTCTATAGCTCAAAGTTTATCAACTTTACAGAATGGAAAGTTTGACATTAAGATTGATGGTGATTTATTTAAGGCAATAGTTTCAATGCCTCTTTGGACAGATAATTAAATTATAAAAATCTATTATCTTTGAGTACCTTTATGGATTCTATAATATCAACTTTATTGAATACTTCGAGTGTCCAAGATGCATTTGGACAAAATGTGTTGAGACATTCTAAAGTATTCAATATGTTGATATTACCTGTTTGTAATCCAAAATGGTTATCATGTATACCATCATTATTATGCAGATGGACATGCTTAATCTTTTTATTTAATCCTTTAATCCAGTTTTCTATACCTTTTGATGAACATGCATTAGCATGACCTATATCTAAACATACTGAAAAATTAGGATGATTAATCTCTTCAACTAATTCAAATATTGGCATAAAGTCATCTTCTAGCACATTTTCTATAAGTATTTCTATATTTTCTTTATTTTTTATAAACTCTTTCCAAAATGTTATTGATTTCTCTAACCAGTAGTCTGGATAATGCATTTTGGGAATAAAGCCTGTATGAAATACTATATGTTCTGAATTGAATTTTTTAGCTATATCATACACACTGTTAAATCTTTCACTTGTAGCTTTCTTAATTTTTGAATCAAAGCTTGCAGGAACAAGATCACAATATGGCCCATGAAATGATATTTTATTTGTAAACTCATAATTTTTTAATTGTTTTTTAAATTCTTTACAATTAATCTCACTATTGTCTATAACATCTCCCATACTAAATTTTGTTACTTCAAGTCCAAGTTCATATTCATTTAAAATAGGAAATAGTTCCTCAGGTTTAATTAGTTCTGAAACATATAAAGTCATTCTATTCTCCATTTTCATTTTAATCTCATCTTTAAGTTATCCATTAGCAAATATATCTTTTAAAACTCTTATTATTTTTAGAAATATTTTGGATGGTTCTGTTGAAATAATATTTTTTTCATACATTTCTTTATATACTCTATAATATTCTTTTCTAAAATCTTTACTTCCAAACATTATAGAAATAACTTTTATATTTTTACTTCTGGCTTCTTTAACTCCGGTTTTCACATCATTTACTGCAAATTTACCATTGTAAGAATATGCAGATGGCATCCCATCTGATAAAATAAACAATATTTTTTGTTTTTCATTTCTTTTTTCTAATTCTTTTGATGCTATTCTAATATTTGCTCCGTCCTTATTAGCTCCTTTTGGATAAATATATTCTTTTTTGTAACTTGTATATATAAGATTTTCATCTTTAATATCATCGAAATCTTTTATAACTATATGCTGTGTATTTTTATCTATAGCATTGAAAACGACTACTTTTATTTTAACTATTTCTTTTAATGCTCCCTCTAATACTGCCATAGTTTCTACGGCATACTGCCACTTATTATCTTCTTTCATGCTTTCTGAACCGTCTACTAAAAAATAGAACACTGTATCGTATTTATTGGTTCTTGCTTTTTTTATAAATATATCTGCATCTCCGAAAATATCAAATCTGTACAAATTATTAAAATCTATTAGTCCCCTCTTTTGATTTCTCCTAAGTGGTCGTTTTCTTTCTTCCATTATATCAATAATTTCATAGTTAAACTTTTTAATTTTTCTTTTAATATCAAAAGTAAGTTCAACTTTTTTTTCTGATTTATCTTCATTAACTCTTTTTATTACAATTGAACTTTTGGGATTAGCACCTTTTTCTACATAATATTTTTCTAAATCTTTTACTTCTTCATCCTTTAATTCTTTACTTTCACCTTCTATATCATCTTGCTTTTCGTAAAATTCAGCATTATCAAAGTCAATGTTCTCTGTTTCATTTGTTTTTTCTTCATCATTATTTAAATCCGAATTATCATCTATTTTACTGCTATTAGTATTATCATAATTAAATTCTTTTTCTTCTTTACCTGATGATATGACATTTTCTATAAATTTTTCTTGTTCTAATCCTTCATCCTTCTGCACTAATTCTTTGAGATAATCAATTATTTTATTTTTTATTTTTATAACAATACTCATACAATCTTTACATGTTCTCGCATAGACTGCACTTTCAATATCATTTTTTATTTTATTAAATTCTTCATATAATTTTGTGTCTCTATATATGTTTTCAAAACCTCTTGGATATAATCCTGTAGTTGCATAAATATATATTGTGTTTATAAAGTCATATAATTCTTCTTTTTCTAATTTATAAGACATAAATAATTTATATCTCATAAATTTAATATATTTTAAAAATCCTTTTTTTCTGTTTATTAGTATATTATCTATTCTAGCATCTTCTAGAGAATTTAATATTGAATTAGCTATATTTTCTGCTGTATACCTGTTTATTCTTTTTTCACTCAAGTCTTTAGTTATAATTTTCTGCGTTTCATCTATCTCATTTGCAGGAGAAGATAAAAAATGTTGTATTTCATGTCCCATAGAAGCCATAAAATACATAATCAATTCTTCTTCATTTAATATTTCAATCAATTTATATGGATATCCTATATTTATAGTACTGCCATCAGTATAAGAAGATAATCCGTCTATATTTAATTCAAATTCTTTATTCTTCAATAAATATTTAGCAGAAATGTACAGCTGATTTTGCATTTCATTTTTTTTTACAAATTGAATCATTTCTTCATACGTCATAGACATGCACATCACCTTCTTATTACAATACTTCCATGTTTATTATATTCATAATATGTTTTTTATCATCTTCATTGTCCCCTTGGTTCAATACACAATCTATCAATACTTCTTTTAATGAAACAATTTCTGGTTCATAGCTTAAGGCAGCATTTTCAAATCCTCTTATTGTTAAACTCTTTTCAGATATTTCTCCTTCTTTAATCAGTTTTCTTATACCTTTATAAATGCTATCTAAAATTTCGGCGATTTCTAAAGTCAATTTTGAATTTTTGATTATCAATAAGTCTTTTATAGATTCATAAGGTAAACATTTTATTCTAATAAATCTATCTCTAAAAGCTTCATTCAGCTTGTTTACTCCTTGATAAGTATCATTATTTTCAGTTGTAATTGCCATAAAATTTTTGTGAGCCTTTATTTGTCCTAATTCTGGAATATAAACTTCTCTTCTATGGTCTAATACAGAATTCATACTTTCTAGAACTCCGGGATCTGCTACATTTATCTCATCAAATATAACTATATATCCTTGTCTTATTGCTTTTGTAAGAGGTCCATCTATAAATATTACCTTTTTTTCTCCTTCTTTTGTTATATCTATAGTTTTATATCCCCAAATATCATATTTATCTGTGTCACGTGAAAAAGATATAGTTATAGCTGGTCTGTTAAAAATCCAAGCTATGGTTTCTGCCAAAGTTGATTTTCCTGCCCCTCTTTCACCTACAAATGTTAAGTTCTTATTATTTAATGTTAAATAATGAAGAGCTCTTTTCATAATTCCTTGTTTATCTATATATGTGAATTGTGGTTTTTTTAAAAATTGATTGTCTTTATTAGAATATTTAATATACGTTTCTAAAATTTTGGCAAACAAAAAATCGGGAATATTATTTTCTTTAATATATTCCAATTTTTCATGCATATTTTCTTTCCCATCTAATCCTTTTCTTACAACATCTTTTGCAATTTTATTTAAATATTCTTTATTTATTTGATTCTCTGTTTGCTTATTTAGTTTTACTTTTCCTATTAATTTATATTGTTCCTTTAATTCTATTATAATACTAATATCATCATTTAGTATGTGTGTAAAATCTATTATACTATTACTTCTATATAATATATTTTTGATATTACCTATAGCATTTTCATTTACAATTATTTCTTCTTTTTTTAAACTTAGTATACCTTCTATTGATTTCTGATCACTATTAATCATCTCTATAATTTTCTCTCTATAAGGATACTCTTTTTTTGTTCCTCCTATAATGACTTCTGCTTTTTTATTTTTCTCTTTTTCTCTATTTTCAATGTCTGGAAGATATACTTCAACGATGTAAACGTTTGTTGCTTTATCGTCAATTTTCCTATATATTATATTTTCAGTAAGTACTACAGTCCCTTGAATTTCATCAATAAGCTTAAAATAAGGAATAATATTTTTATTTATTAAACAATCTTCCGGAACTGTATAATCATCAGATGAAACATAACCTATAACCTGTTTACCTTTTATGCACTTTATTATATTTTCATCGTACTTATTATTTATTTCTCTTTTTAATAAAACCTCATCACCTATCTCAAAAGGGATTTTTTCATCTATTAATATTATACCTACATTAGTCTTTTTCATTTTTTCTCCTTATGCAAATTAGTTATATAATAAGTATATCATAATTTTAGCAAAATTATATTTTATCTATTAACATCATCCATTTTTCAATAGTTTCAAATCCTATTTTGTGATAAACACTGCCAGCTTTAGGATTGTCGTAAAACAAACATAATGTTTTGTTCTCAGCTAAAACATCTCTACACAATTTAGACAAGCATTGAGTCATTAAGCCTCTGCCTCTATATTCTTTTAACGTTGCTACTCCAACAACCATTGCAGATGTAGAATTCTCAGCAGCAGTTTGAGAAGTTGTCAGCATTTTACCATTTTCATCCTCAATATAATAAATTCGTCCTGATTTTGTTAAAATAACATTCTTAATTCTATCTACTGAATTTGTATCTGTCTCTTTAAATTCTTTAATTTCTTCAAGAAGATCAAATACTCTTGTAGCATCTTCTTCTACAGCTAATTTTACAATGTCATTACTATATTTTAATTTGCTTCCATCCGTTAGCTTACAAAAATAATCATATTTAATCACAGGATTATTTAAAGTATTTATAAATTGATTAACAATACTTTCTTTACCTGAAATTATTTTTTTACCTTTCATAGAAGATATTATATGTTTAAACTCCTCGGTATCAAAATTACTATCTTTGTAATATGGTATAAAATTTTCATGGTATTGAAGCAAAACTCCTTCAAGCTCATTTAAATTATTAAAACTACCCCATATTTCCATAAAATCTTTATCAAAACCATAACATTCTAAATCACCAATAATAAACAGATTTATTTCTGCTTCACTACTTAAAAAATCCATCGTAATTTTTCTATCTTTTTCTTCTAATTTTCTTAACATTTAAAATACCTCCTCAATTATTAAAAGTAATTATACGATTATCAAATAAATCTCAATGACCAATATAGAGTCAGTCATCCTGAGCGAACAAAGTGAGTCGAAGGATCTTATTCTAGCTATCTTAGTAAAACTCAATAAACAAAGTTTAAACGTAATTTACGCTTTATAATAAAATAATAATTAAAAAATATATTAACATTAAAATGTATTTTTTTCAATATATGCTAAAAAAATTAAAAAAGCACAGATTAGTGTGCTTTTTTATAATTTTACATTTTGCATTTTTAATTTTGAATTATTTTAAAGTTTTTAGTCTTTCTAATACTTTATCCATCATTTCCTGATATTTTATTAATTTTTCTTTTTCTGCATTTACAACTTTTTCAGGTGCTTTACTTACAAACTTTTCATTAGAAAGTTTACCTTTTACTCTTTTTAGTTCTCCTTCGAGTTTTACTTTTTCTTTTTCTAATCTTTCTACTTCTTTTTCAAAATCAATTAAATCTGACAAAGGCATAAATATTTCAGTACCATCAATCACTGCTGAAGCCATATCTTCTGTTATTTCTTCTTTACTATTTACTACAGTTATATCTGTTATGTTTGCAAGTGTGCTGAAATACACTGCTCCTTGTTCTAAATATTGTCTGCATTCGTCTTTAGAAGGGACAAATACAGCTCTAGCTTTTTTAGATGGTATTACATTCATTTCAGCTCTTATATTTCTTATACTTCTTACAGCTTCCATGATGAATGTCATATTCTTTTCTGCTTCATCATATGCTTCATCTAGCTCAAATTCTGGCCATCTTGATAATATCAACTTATCATCTACTTGAGGTAAATAACTCCACAATTCTTCAGTTATGAAAGGCATAAATGGATGAAGTAATTTAAGCATATCCTTTAATACTTTTATTAAAACAAATCTTGCAGTATCTTTATCAGTTTCCTCTTCACCATATAATCTTGGTTTAACTATTTCTATATACCAATCACAGTATTCATTCCATATAAAATCATATATTTTTTGTGCAGCCATACCAAGTTCAAATCTCTCAAGGTTACCTGTCACTTCTTTTGCTACAGTATTAATTCTTGATATTATCCATTTATCTTCAGTTTTGTAATTTTGTTTTGCTTCATCTTCACTTATTAAATCGCCATCTATATTCATAAGAACAAATCTTGATGCATTCCAAAGTTTGTTTGCAAAATTTCTGCACGCTTCTAATCTTTCAATTTGGAAACGCATATCATTACCAGGAGTTATACCTGTCATTAGCATAAACCTTAAAGCATCAGCACCATATTTGTCTATTACTTCTAAAGGATCTATACCATTACCTAATGATTTGCTCATTTTTCTACCTTCAGAATCTCTCACTAACCCGTGAACAAATACATGCTTAAACGGAACTTCACCCATCTGTTCTAATCCTGAAAATACCATCCTTACTATCCAGAAGAAAATAATATCATATCCTGTAACTAATACATTAGTAGGATAAAAATATTCTAAATCTTTGGTTTTCTCAGGCCATCCTAAAGTTGAAAAAGGCCATAATGCTGAACTAAACCATGTATCTAATACGTCTTCATCTTGTTTTATATTTGAACTTCCGCATTTTGTGCATTTTTTTGGTGCTTCACTTGCTACCATCATTTCACCGCAATCTTGACAGTAATATGCAGGTATTCTGTGTCCCCACCATAATTGTCTTGAAATACACCAATCTCTAATATTTTCTAACCAATGCATATAAATTTTAGTAAATCTTTCTGGAACAAATTCTACATCTTTGTTTTTTGCAGCTTCTATAGCAGGCTCAGCTAAAGGTTTCATATTTACAAACCATTGGTCAGAAATTCTAGGCTCTATAACTGTATGACATCTATAACATGTTCCTACACTATGGTCAGTTTCTTCTGTTTTTATCAAGAAACCTTTTTCTTCAAGTTCTTTTACAAAGGCTTTTCTACATTCGTATCTATCCATACCTTCATATTTTCCAGCAATATGATTCATTGTTCCATCTTCGTTCATGCAATCTATTTGCTTTAAATCATGACGTAATCCTATTTCAAAGTCGTTAGGGTCATGTGATGGAGTTACTTTAAGTGCACCTGTTCCTTTTTCCATATCAGGATATTCGTCACCTATAATCTCTATTTCTCTCTCTACTATAGGAACTAAAACTTTTTTACCAATAAGATGTTTATATCTTTCATCTTCTGGATGTACTGCTATAGCTGTATCTCCAAATATTGTTTCAGGTCTTGTAGTTGCTATAATAAAAAATTCATTTGGATTATCAACATATGGATATTTAACATAATAGTAATTTCCCGGTTTATCTTCATGTTCAACTTCTGCATCTGATAATGAAGTTAAGCAGTCAGGACACCAGTTTATTATTCTGTTACCTTTATATATTAATCCTTTATTATATAATTCTATAAATACTTCTTTTACTGCTTTGCTACAGCCTTCATCCATTGTAAATCTTTCTCTTGACCAGTCGCATGAGTCGCCAAGTTTTCTGGCTTGCTCTGTTATTCTTCCACCAAATTCTTTTCTCCAATCCCATGCTCTCTTTAAAAATTCTTCTCTACCTATTTCTTCTTTTGTCTTTCCTTCATCTTTTCTTATTCTATCTACTACTTTTACTTCTGTTGCTATACTCGCATGATCTGTACCTGGCAGCCATAATGCTTCAAATCCCTGCATTCTTTTCCATCTAATAAGAACATCTTGCAGTGTATGATCTAAAGCGTGACCCATATGAAGCTGTCCTGTAATGTTTGGAGGCGGCATAACTATTGTAAATGGTTTTTTATCAGGGTTTGGCTTTGCATTAAAGCATTTGTCTTCTTCCCATTGTTTATATATTTTTTGTTCAAAATCTTTTGGATTATATTTACTTGGTATGTTTGATGACATAATATTTCCTCCTTTAATTCTAGATATAAAAGATAAAATCTTTCTTAAAAGATTTTCATCATAATTATCATTCCTATTATTGTTATTCCTAATCCTGCTATTTTTACTTTCAATAAGGATTTCATATCCTTTATTTTTCCTTTTCTAAACAGCTTATCTGACGCAAATGTTACTATAGCTCCACCAATTAGCAATCCTACACCGACTTCGTACATAAAATCACCTTCTTTTCTACTAGCTTTTAGCTACTAAGATTAACAAGATAAAATGGTTTTTATAAATAAAAAAAGCGAGAATTCTCGAAAGGACGAGAAAACCCGCGGTACCACCTTAATTCCAAATTGGCTCTTAATCTAATAACGGTCTTATCCGTTTAGTCCTACTATTAATTCAGACTAAATGCTCAAAAGCTACCTTCAATACAATTTACTTATGGAATCTTACAGCCTATGAATTCCAATCTCTTTAAAGTATTAATATTTACTCCTCTTTTTCACAGCATATAACATATATTATAAAGTATTATATTAAAAGAAAATATTATTGTCAACAAAAATTAAGTTAATTCTACTTTATAATGTAAATTGTATCTATTTTAATATAAAAATATCCCCATGAAGATTAATATTATTGAAAGAGCTAAGACTAATACATTAAGTTTCATCATTTTACCCTTATTGTTTAATGTTTTAATAATAAAATCTCTAAATTTATTATAATTAAATATTATATTTACCATTTTAATACTAGTTAATGTAATAAGAATACTTAAAATCCATCCCAAACTTACATTATATTTAAAATTTACATACCAAGTTGTAATAATTATAACTATACCAACAATACATACAATGTAAACCCAAAAAGGCTTCTTTTGTGAATATGCCTTTTCTGTTTCCCATTTATTCCAATTATCTTTCATAGCGAACATTGCAATTCTTGAAATAATAGCGATTGCTGACCAAATATAACATAATATACTGAAGTATACATTTCCAAAATTCATATTATCATCTCCTCTTTATTATGACTAGTAGGTCATATGACTTTTAAAAAATTATGACCTTGCGGTCATAATTATATTATAAATTGTTTTTATTTATATGTCAATAGTATTTTTTATAATTTATAGGGCTAAAGTTTTTAACTTTAACCCTAATGTTTAATTAATTTTTAAAATTTTTATATTACATACTCTTGTATTTGTATTACGTTATTTTGCTTGACTTCAACTGCTGGTATGCCTACAACTGTTGAATTTGGTCTTGTATCTTTTAATACTACAGCATTTGCTCCAACTTTTGTGTTAGGTGCAATATAAATATTTCCTAATATTTTAGCTGATGCTCCAATATATGCATTTTCTCCAACTGTTGGATGTCTCTTGCCTTTTTCATTACCTGTTCCTCCTAATGTTACTCCATGAAACAGTGTTACATGGTCTCCTACTTCAGCAGTTTCACCTATAACTACTCCCATGCCGTGGTCTATAAATAATCCCTTACCTATTTTAGCTCCGGGATGTATTTCTATTCCTGTAATGAATCTATTAAAATTTGATACTAATCTAGCAAAAAAGAATAGTTTCTTGCTGTATAATTTATGAGCAATTCTATGAGATATTATTGCTTTTATATGAGGATACAAAAGCAGAACTTCTATTCTATTTCTAGCTGCTGGATCTCTATCAAATACTGTATCTATATCATAAATTATTGACTTAATAAACTTAATCATTACATTTCTCACTCCTTTTAGTAATTCTAAATAGAAGAATCTTATATCTTTCGAACCAAAATCTTTTTATAATTTTCTTTTAGCAATTCTATATTATTTTATAAATGTTAAATTATTTTTTACTTTACATAGTAAAGTTACTATGTTACTCGTTACTAGTTACTCAACACTCTTTTATTTATAAATTCCTGTTGAAAGATATTTTTCTCCTCCGTCTGGAGAAATAGTAACAATTTTCTTACTTGTGCCGTATTTCTGAGCAAGTTTTCTTGCAGCTGCTACATTAGCTCCTGTAGATATTCCTACAAGTATACCTGTTTTTATTGATATCTCAACTGCTATATTTTCTGCATCTTCATCATTAACTTGTATTATTTCTTCATTATATTCAGGATTATATATTTTTGGAACAAACCCTGCCCCTATACCTTGTATCCTATGTCTTCCAGCTTGTTTTCCTGATAAAACTGCAGAGTTTTCAGGTTCCGCTGCTGCTGTTACAATTTTACTGTTATACTCTTTTAGTCTCTTAGATATTCCTGTAAAAGATCCTCCTGTACCAACAGAAGCTACAAAAATATCAATATCTTCAATATCATTTATTATTTCAACTGCTGTAGTTTTATAATGCATTCTGCTATTAGCATGATTGTTAAATTGATCTGGCATATAATATTTATCATTTTCTTTTACTAAACTTTTTGCCTTCTCTATTGCACCATTCATACCTTTGTTACCATCTGTTAGTATAAGCTTTGCACCATAAGCTTCTATTATATTTCTTCTCTCTATGCTCATTGTATCAGGCATTACTATAACTACTTTATAACCTTTCAACTTTCCTATTAAAGCTAACCCTATACCTGTGTTTCCACTTGTAGGTTCTATAATTACACTATCTTTTTTGAGAATCTTTTTATCTTCAGCATCAACTATCATACCTAATGCAGCCCTGTCTTTTATACTACCTCCGGGATTAAACTTTTCCATCTTTACGTAAATATTCTCATTTGGCAGCTTAATTATTGGTGTGTTTCCAATAAGTTTTAATGTATCATCAAATATCATAATATATACCTCCTTAATATCTTGTAAATACAAAAAACCGTCTTTAATTAAATTAAAGACGGTATAATTCCGCGGTTCCACTTTATTTGATATAATAATTAATATCCACTCTTCAAGCACTGCCATGCTCTATCACTATAACGGGTGAAACCGTACGCAGCCTACTTTAACACATATTCGGTGCTATACTCCAAAGGGCACTTCACAAATATTTCATATAAGTATCTTTTCAGCTAATAGATACTCTCTCTTTAAATTACATATATGCTACTTTCCTTCTTCACTGTATTTCCTACTAATTCAGTTGGGTTTCTTATATTATATGCTCATTAGTTAAAAAAATCAACCATATTTTTAAATATTTTTAATTTTAATTCTCATACTACTATTATTCTACATTTTACTAGCTACGTAATTAGTTAAATCTACAACTCTGCAAGAATATCCCCATTCATTATCATACCATGAAACTACCTTCGCCATATTATCAATAACCATTGTTGATAATCCATCTATTATAGATGACCTTGAATCTTTTTTATAGTCTACTGAAACTAAAGGATCTCTTGATATACCAAGTATACCTTTTAATCTTCCTTTTTCTGCTTTATCAAAGGCACTATTTATTTGTTCTGCTGTAACTTTATTTTCTAATTCTACTGTGAAATCTACTACTGATACTGTTGGTGTAGGAACTCTCATTGCCATACCGTTAAGCTTTCCTTCAAGTTCAGGTATTACAAGTGTAACTGCTTTAGCAGCTCCAGTAGTTGTCGGTATAATAGATTCTGCTGCTGCTCTTGCTCTTCTTAAATCTTTTTTATTTATTGCATCAAGTACATTTTGATTATTAGTGTATGCATGAACTGTAGTCATGAGACCTTTCTTTATACCAAATTCATCAAGCAAAACTTTAACCATAGGTGCAAGACAATTAGTTGTGCAGGAGGCATTGGAAATAATATTATGTTTACTAGCATCATATACTTCTTCATTTACACCCATAACTATTGTTGCATCAACATTTTTACCCGGTGCTGTTATTATAACTTTTTTTGCTCCAGCATTAATGTGTCGCATTGAGCCTTCTTTACTATTAAATTTACCTGTAGACTCAAGTACAATATCTATGCCTAATTCTTTCCAAGGTAGTTTTTCTTCATCTCTTTCATTGGTTATTTTTATTTTTTTGCCATCTATTACTAAACAGTCATTTTCAACATAAAGTTCTCTGTCTAATTTTCCATAAAGAGAATCATATTTTATTAAAAGAAGTGTTTCTTCAATATTTTTTATTCCATTTATAACTGTAATTTCAAAATCATCATGATTTTTTTCTAAATATGCTCTTAAGGTATCTCTACCTATTCTTCCAAATCCATTTATAGCTACTTTTACGCTCATAAGAACCTCCCTTTATATTACCTATGAATTAATTATATCTTTCAATTATATTCTAACATATTTTAAGTAAAAAGCAATATTTAATTTATAAAATTAATCAAATATTGCTTTTTACTTAATCAAGTGTCCACGCAGGACTTTACTAGTCCCTTAGATGGACTAATTTCAACCAATTGTTATTTATTGACAATCAAACGTATGTTCTGTATAATTTAATGGTAATATCTTTACGAGGAGGAAAATTTATGTTTAGATTAACAAATGACTTTGCTTTTAAGGCAATTTTTGCAAGAGAAGAAAATGAATGTAAAGAAGCATTAATAGGATTTTTAAATGACATTTTAAAACTAGAAAAAGATCATAAAATAAGAGAAGTGACCTACCTGAATCCATTTAATTATAAACAATTCAGGGAAGACAAGCTTTCAATAGTAGATGTAAAAGTGGAAACAGAAAAAGGAGAGAGAATAAACATAGAAATACAAGTTTCTAATAAAGATAATTTTAGAAAAAGAACATTATACTATTGGAGCAAATTATATGGAGAAACAATTGTAGAATCAAAAATGTATGATACTCTAAAAAAATGTGTTATAATAAATATATTAGAATATAATTTGATTAAAGAAACTAACAAGTACCATAGCGTCTTTAGAATAAAGGAAGCTGAAGAAAATTTTCAATTGTTGGATGACTTAGAGATTCATTTTCTTGAGTTAACTAAAATAAAATCAGAAAAATCAATACAAAATTTAACAATAGAAGAAACATGGATTACATTACTTAAAAATTCCGGAATTAAAAGTAAAGAAAAAGAAATAGAAAAATTAGCACATAAAAACCAAAATATTAGCAAGGTGGTGGAAATGATGCGAAAACTAAGTGCAGATGAAAAAATTAGAGAAGAATATCTTGCAAGAGAAAAAGCTATTATGGACTATGAATCTTCTCAATATTATATTAAGACAGTTTTACCAAAAAAAGCTAGAGAAGAAGGACTAAAAGAAGGATTAAAAGAAGGAATACAAAAAGGAATTAAAGAAGCTGCAAAAAAAATGTTAGCATCTGGCATGAATATAAAAGAGATAGAAAAGATATTAGGAATAACTGAAAATGAATTTATAGAAATGTAAGCAGCCATATGGCTGCTTATATACTAATAAATATTAATATGAAGAAACTAATATATTTCAATTAATGGTTTAAACTAAATATATAAAGTTAAGTTTTACTAGGAGTTATTTATATGGTTACAATGAAAGAACTGCTAAAATTAGATTGCACTAAAAATTTTAAATTGCTTGCAGGAAAAAATGGTCTTCATAAAGAGGTAAGCGGACTTGGAATATTTGAGTATGAACTAAATCAAAATTTAGATCACTTTTTTAGTAAAGGAGATTTAATACTTACTACTTTATTTTTTGCTAAGAATAATATAGAGTTAGCAGAGCATGCCATTATTGAGTTATTAAACAATACCAACATTAGCGGATTAGCAATTAAAAACATATGTTTTCAAAATTTCTCATCAGATGTTATTGAATGTGCTAACAATAGAGCTGTACCTCTATTTGTTTTTAATGATACATTTTTTGAAGATATAATAGTAACTGTTACCGAAGCTATTAAAAGTAAAAATGATAATAATCGACTTGAAGAAAAAGTTAACAGAATAATTAAAAGAGATGTAAAAAAATCAGTAGTTGAAGAAACTGCTTTACAGATAAATAATATGTTATATAATAATCTTATTTGTGCATACTGTATTGAAAAAAGTTATGTTGATGATAGTAATATTATAAAAATATTAAATATGCTTCGTTTAAGTAGAAACAGAAATTTGCACAATGTAGGAACATCAATATTTAAATATGAAAATGGTATACTTATTATATATAGTTTTGAAAATTTAAAAGGAGAACTAGTAAAAAATGAATTGTTTTCAATTATTGATGCTTTAAAAATAAAGAAAAGTGAATATTACATAGGTATAAGTGATATACATTATAATATAAATGAACTTGATATGTGCATAAAAAAAAGTATATATGCATCTACAAGTTGTAAAAAAAGAAATATAGATTATTTAGATTTTAAAAATATTGGAATTGATAAAGTCATACTGCCTTTAAAAGATAATTATTGGATGAGTGAATATTGTCAAAATATAATTGAACCAATAGTCGAATACGATAATAAATATGGTGCTGAACTACTAACAACTGCTATTGCATATATAAACAACAATGGAAAGATAGAAGCTACAAGCAAGGAGCTATTTCAACACCGTAATACTGTTAGATATAGAATAGATAGTATTAAACAAATAACTAATATGATGGATAAAGAAGATAATTTTTATGAACAATTATTTTTAGCTGTAAAATTGTTTGACAAAACTAATTAATTCACGATTCGAATAGTTTTTTTATATCCCGAATCGTGAATTTTTTATATATCTAGCAGCCATTCCAATCCAAGTTTTTTAAGAGTGCCATCTGTTGGATTTCCAGTATGTTCATCCCATCCTGCTACAGCATAATATTGTTCTTTAGCCCACTCAAATTCCTTTTTGTCCAATTTTATACCTTGTGCAGGTCCATTTTTAAATGGTTTAAAAACTTTTTTAGGCAAAGTATCATTTATTTTGCTAAACCCTTCTCTAGCATTAAAATATCTCATCATGTTTATTCTTCTTTCACCAATTCGCATCAGTTCAAATAAAGAAGTGTTAAATCCTATACCATATTTACATAAACTAACTATGTCATCAGGACCGTACAGCTCCCAACAAGGCCCCCATACAAACTGACATAAACACAGAGTATCTAACATTGAAAAAAAGCATTGACTGTCAAAAGCAAACCTTACTTTATCATAATCAATATCATAAGGATTATCATATGTTTTTAATACTCCAAGTTTTGATATATTTTCTCTTTCTCTGGTACCTTCTGGACACATAAGGAATGGGTCGTGTTCACTAGATTGATGGTCTGCACCAAAAGGGTTAACAGAATATATTAGACCTACAGAAGGTTTATATTGAGGCATGTGAGCAGGAAGTTCTTGACCTTTAACTGATATAGAATATTCTTCAGCTCCGTGTCCTATTATCAGCCCAGCTTTATAACTTCCTTCTGCTAATATATCTCCTATTCCTTCCCTCTTAGCTATCATTTCTACTAGTTTAGTTACAACTTTACCATCTCCAAAATTTAGTTCCATACCACCTGTTTGTTCTTTTGTTAAAAGACCTTTTTCATAGCATTCCATAGCAAAAGATATAGTCGCACCACATGATATAGTATCTATTCCATACATGTTGCAAAGCTGATTAGCTAATGATACATCACTAAGATCAGATACACAGCAGTATGAACCAAATGTAGCACATGTTTCATATTCAGGTCCTCCATAGAAAGGATCTACCTTATCCTTTACCTCCACTACTCTTTTACAGCGGACTGCACATCCAAAGCAGGTATCACGTGATACTAGTATAGTATTTGACATAGTTTCACCGGTTATTTTTTCAGCACCCTCCGGAAACCAACCTGTAGACCAGTTTTTAGTCGGTAAAAATCCAGCTTCACTAAAACCTTCTAAATCTCCATCTGTTCCATGTTGAGCTAAACCTGCCAAAGCTTCATTTTCTTTTAGTCTGGAAGTAGCTTCTTTAGCCAATTTCAATAAATTAACTTTATCATATATATCTTTCCTTATTTTTCTTTTTACAGCAACAGCTTTTAGGTTCTTAGAACCCATTACTGCACCCATACCAGTTCTTCCATTTGCTCGCTGGCACATATTTATAATGCATGCATATTTAACCAAGTTTTCTCCACCGGGTCCTATTTGTGCTATATCTATTTTTTGTTCTCCTAAATCTTCTCTTATAATTTCTTCAGAACGTCTAGTTTCATTTCCCCATACATTGTCAGCTGCTTTTATTTGGACGTTATCTCCATCTATATATAAATAAACAGGAGTTGAAGACTTGCCAAAAAATATAATCGCATCATAGCCATTAGCTTTAAGAGTAGCTGGGAAAAACCCACCTGCTTGACTATCTCCTATACATCCTGTTAAAGGACTTTTAGCCCCAACAACCACCCTACTTGTACCACTTATAGGTAACCCTGTAAGCGGAGAAACAGCAAACACCAACAAGTTATCTGGACTGAGCGGATCTACTCCCTGGGGCATATATTTTAATATTAAATAAGTTGCCAAAGCAGAACCTCCAGGATATTTCCTGTATATTTCCGGAGGTAAAATTTCAGTTTCAATCTTATGGTTAGTTAAGTTTATTTTTAATATTTTTGCTTCTTTAAACATAACGATTTCCTTTCTTTGAAAAAAGGATTATAATTAATATAATCCTTTTTTTGATATTATTCTAATATAAATTTTTTAAATCTATATTTGTATCTATATAATTTTTCTCTTCTTGAGTTAACTCAATTCTAGGTTTTCTGACATATCCTCCATTCAACCCTTTTTTGCTCAGTAAATACTTTATAGTTTGAACTGGATAAGATACAGATTCTAATATATTGAGTAAAGGAATAATATCTCTATATAGTTCTTTTGCTCTAGTTATATTTTTATCTGTTTTGATAGAAGTTAATAGGTCCATGCATTTTTTAGGTGCAATATTTGCTGCCATACTAATCCATCCATCTGCACCTACTGCAAAATATTCATACGCCATATTATCACATCCACATAACAAAACTGTATCCTGTTTTTCTAACATAAGACGTGTAAATACTTTTATATCACCTGTTGATTCTTTTACTACTTGGGCATTAGGAAGTTTTAATACTCTATCATAAGTATCTTCTTCTATTTCAACTCCTGCTGAACCTGGATTATTATATATTACTAAAGGTAAATCAACACTGTCATTTATATATTTGTAATGCATGTATATTTCATCTTGTCCTGGATGACAGTAATATGGAGGTAATACCATCGCTGCATCAGCACCATATTTTTTAGCATTTTTTATAAGATCAATTACTTCATCTGGACGTTCTCTAGTTGCACCAACTATTACTGAAACTCGCTCACATATATATGGAACTATTTCTTTTACATAAGCTTTGTGTTCTTCATTTGTAACACTCATATATTCACCAGTTGCTCCTAATATACATATACCTTTGATGCCGCTATCTATAAGATAATCTAAATTAGCTTTAGCTGATTTAATATCAAAGCTGCCATCTTGTTTAAATGGAGTTACAGCTACAGGATAAATTCCTTTAATTCTATTATTCTTACTCATTTTACTGTTTCCTTTCTTTGCATATAATTATTTCTCTGCTATTACATCCATTTCTATCAATTCATTCTCTAATTCACAGTTTATTACTGTTCGAGCAGGATAGGGCTCGATAAAAAAAGTTTTATAAACATTATTAAATTGTTTAAAATTATTTTGCTTAGTCAAATAAACTGTTACTTTTACCACATCATTCATACTAAAATTAGCTTCAGATAAAATATTTCTTATATTTGTTAAAACTTGTTTAGTTTGTTCCTCTATACTTTCAGGTATTTCTTTTGTTTTTGAATTCATTGGCATTTGTGAAGATATATACATTCTATCTGACTTTGTAACTACAGCTTGTGAATATGCACCTGTTGGATTAGGTGCCTCGTTTGTTTTAATTTGTTTTTTCATTTAAATCACCAACTATTTAAGATTAAATGATAAAAAATCATCATTAATATTACCGCCTGATATTACTATTGCAATATTTTTTCCTGTAATAACTTGCGGCTTTTCTAAAAGAGCTGCCAAACCTACAGCAGACGACGGCTCTAAAATTATCTTCTCATTCTTAATAGCAATTTCTGTTGCTTTGCTGATACTTGCTTCGCTAACTTCTATAACTTCATCCATTGATTGATGAGCTAGTTTATACGGTTCTTCACCTACACCACCCATCAAAGCTTCGCAAATAGATGGTTTAATTGGATATTCAGGATAAAATACATTTTCATGAAATGATTTTACAAAAGCAGGGCAAGCAGAAGTTTGAATACCTATAACCTTTATATCAGGTTTCATAAGCTTTGCTGCTATACCAACTCCTGTTACTAGTCCTCCACCGCTTACAGGTACAAGCAATGTATCAATATTAGGATTCTCCAATAATATTTCTAATGATATAGTTCCTTGACCTGCATATACATCGTAATCTTTATTATAAGGATCTACAAAAGTCATATTATGCTCTGCTAAATATTTCATGCCAATTGCTTGCATTTCATCATAATTATCACCTGCTATTATTACTTTAGCACCATTAGCCTTAATTTTGTTTATCTTAACTTCTGGAGTTACTTTTGGTACAAATATTATAGTTTTCTTTATATTCATAAGCTTTGCAGCATAACTTACAGCTATACCGTGATTTCCTGAAGATACTGCTAAAACACCACGTTGTTTTTCTTCATCTGTTAAAATAGATATTTTATTTAATGCACCTCTAATTTTAAAACTCTTTGTTTTTTGCTGATTTTCTAATTTTAAATATACTGTATGTTCTGCATTACTAAAATAGAGGGATTCTTCCAATGGTGTATGATTTATATTATTTTTGATTCTGTTATAAGCAGATATAAAATCTGTTAGTTTTAACATTAAACTGCCTCCTCAATATTGATATTTGCTTAATGCTCTAAATAGCATCAAATTTTTTAATTATTAATAATAAGTTTATGATATATTTTTGATATTCCCCTCTACTTAAAGTAGTTAATTCAGAAGCATTTTGATATTATATATTTGCCTAATTCCTTGATTTAATCCAATCTTTATAGTTTAAATTATTATATTTAGTTTTATATTATTGGTAGTTTTTCTCCGGAGATTAAGTAATAATTAGTTTTACTCTATTAATTTGCCTTATTAATAATAAACCAGTTAAAATTTAAGTTTCTATAATTTTTTTAATTTGACATCTGGTTCTGATGGTAATTTAAATAATGGTATGAATTTATCCCAACCTGTAATTGTTAAAATAAATAACGAGAATACTGCTATTAGAGACATAAAATTATATTTAATTATATCAAATGGCATAAATTTATATAATGGATATACAGCATTGCATATTGCTACATAAAATAATATGAACGTATGCCACGGTATAATTTGAGAACCGTATACTCCACCTGCATCTGCAAATAAAGCATTTCTAAGTCTAAGTTTATACATATCTTCTTCATTTGCTTCTACATTATTATCTGTTACTTCTTTTGTTATTGGTCCTATTGTAACAATAGTCGAGTTTTCATCACCAAAACATGCATTCCCCAGTAAACATAATAAATAATTGGCTGCCATCAAATGTCTAACCTTTGATGATATTCTTACTATAAATTTAGAAATTGGCGCAAATGCATTCATTCTACTCATAATACCACCTAAAGCAGATACCCAAATCATCATCAGCATAGCCCAACTACCTGCACTTGCAAAACCTGTCTCTATTAAATTAAATATATAAGATATGGATGGCACAGTTCCTGATACTAGTCCAAAAATAGATCCTGTTAAAATCCCAGAACCTAAGCATAATAGAGTAGGCACGCCTTTTATTGCAAGTCCTATAACTATGATTAAAGGAATAGTCATATATATTGGTACACCAGCTTGAACTTGTTCTAACAAAGCTACAGCTGAAGCACGTTCTTGAGCTAATGCAGTGATTGCTTCAGTAGGTATAGCTGCAATAGCATCAGCTGGGTTACCCATTGTATTAGGTAAATCCATAATAAAGCTAGTTATAACTATACATATAGATGCCAATAAAACACACAGCCCAGACCAAACCCCTTGGTGTCGTATTCTGTCCACAACTTCGACTTTTTGCATACCTGAACTTAATACAGTAGTATCTGAAATTAGTCCTATATTATCTCCAAAGCAAGAACCTCCTGCGACAGAACATGCTGTAAGCACTACATTACCACCAACAATATACGTTAACCATAGAAATATAGGTGCTGCTGCTGCAAATGTACCCCAAGATGTTCCTGTTCCTACTGCAAGTACACAAGTTACTATAAAGGCCACAACAGCTACAGTTTTGCCTGTAACACCAAGTTTTAGAGATATAATGATGATAGACGCTCCAACACCTGTAGATAAGAATATCTCAGCAAGAGCATATGCAAACATTATCACAAAGAATATCATTGATGCACCACGGACACGCTCAACACCACTTTCTAGCAAGTCATCAAATTTCAATTTTTCTACTATCATTGCTATAATAATAGCTAGAACAACAGATATAGGAGCAGCGCTTAAAATATCCACACCATTTATTAAAAGTAATCCAAGAATTATAATAGGTGAAAATTTAATAAAGTTTTTCATTATCTATCTCCTTTCAATTTTTAGTTTGTAAAAAAACGTTTACCTGATTGTTTCTAAGAAAAGACTGGCTTTTTCAAGGTTAAAGGCTAAGCAATATAAAACTTAAAAATGTTTTGAATCTAAACTACAATTTAATTTTAATGTATACAATAAAAATCTGGTATGGATTAAAGTACATAAAAATAGGTTATATTTTGTACTTTTATATAAACTACATTGGCAGCAAAAAAAGCCATGAATAATAAGTAGACTTCATGACTTTATTCTTCAATAATTTAATTAAACATATAAATCTCTTTTTAAATAAGAAGTATAACCACCTATTAAGCAAACAACAACAATTCCTAGAGAAATAAGCACATAATTTATATTTACTGCTAGTTCATTTAATATAGATACAGGATTAAAGAACTTAAAAGGAGAAATGTATTTAAAAAACTCTAATTTATCAGTAAAATCAGTAATTATAGACATAAAATAAGTTATCAAAAGTATAGCTACTGCTGCAGAACTAGCTCTCTTATATTGTTTCATTGCACATGCTAGCAATACTCCTATGGATAAAAAAATCATCTGTAAGCAGAACAAAGCAATCATTGAAACTGCAACAAACTTAAAATAAATTTCATCAGGTTCGTATTTTAAAACGCTTAAATAGTTACTGATTAGTATTACTAAAAGTAATACTATGCAATTAAATACTGCTGCAAAAATTTTACTAGTTATCAGCTTTTGTCTGGATATTGGCAAAGTCAAAGAAAATTCAACTGTTTTATCACGTTCTTCTTTAAGTATAATTCCACTTCCTATAAATACTGCATGTATAGTAACAATTAAAGTGATATAGCTGAATATTACTCCATAAAAACCATTTAATGTAGTTAGATTAAATGCATTCATGTTAAAAGCAGATAGTATTGCAGGAGGCATACTGTCTAAAATTTCTAACATCTCAGGGTTATTCATAAAACCAGAAAATTTAGTCAATCCTACTATCATATAAAAAACTACGACACCGCTCCATATGAATAAAGCTTTTAAATTGGCTTTAATCTCTCTTAAAAATATATTCATATACATCAATTCCTTCCATTTTGTTAATTTTTTTGTTTAATCAACTACCCTAATTTTTATATTAAATTGATTGAATATTTCTTTTTTTGTAAAGTATATAGCTAAGAATTATAGAAATTAATATTATAAAAATATCTATAAGAAACATTGATGTATTATAACTACTATTACTTACAATGTAATTTGCTTCAAAATGCTTAAATGGAGTAATATATCCAAAATTAGCATCACCAATCACTTCTCCAAAAGCACTTATAATATATAATCCAAAAACTAATCCCATAGAAAATGTAAGTACACTTTTTATTTTTTTAAAAAACAAAGAAATTAACATTGAAACACAGAGGAAAAACAATTGTAAGAATATTATAGTTGAAAGCAATAAAATCAAAGTTTTTACATCATAATCACGTTCTCCTTTAAAAATATTTATAAATGTAAAAGTACTTATCCACACAACTAGATTCGTTATGATTAAACAAGTAACAGCTGCAAACAGTTTACTAGTTAAAATTGAAGTTCTGTTCACAGGTTTTGGCAATAAAAAATCAGCTGTTAATTCTCTCTCTTCAACAGAAACCAATGAAAACCCATAATTAGCCGCTTGAACAGCTAAACAAATTTGAACAAATGTAAATAACATACTAACAAACCCAAGAACACTTGCAATATTAACTTCTCGACTCATACCAAAAGCTCTTAAAAACTCTTCTGGATATGATAATAACAGCTCATTTAAAATCTCTGTATCTGCTGCAAATCCTTGATATACTGACATAAACATTAGTATTAATGCGCTAACAGATAGAGACCAAATAACTGTAGATTTTAAGTTTTGCTTGAATTCAAAAACATATATATTCATTCTTTACACCTACCTATAATAATGGATAAAAATTTCTTCTAAAGTAGGTTCTTCTATTAAAACATCTGATATTAAATTTGAACTAATTATCTTAAGAACTTGATTTATATTACCTTTGTAAAAGAAATTAACTGCATCCTCGTTTTTATGCAAATTGCTTACACCATCCATATTAAAATGTTCTTCTGTAATATATTTACCTTTAACTTTGATTTTCTTGTAATTGTTTTCTTGGAGAGTTTTAATATCTTCTACTGTTATTATTTGTCCTTCTTTAATTATAGCTACTCTAGTGCATAGTTTTTGAACTTCACCAAGTATGTGAGATGAGAATAAAACAGTAGCACCATTTTGATTTTCTAGTCTAATTAAATCAAAGAATTTTTGCTGCATAAGAGGATCAAGACCACTAGTAGGCTCATCCAATATGATAAGTTTTGGTTTATGTAAAAGTCCCTGCACAATTCCTACTTTTTTTTTGTTACCATAAGAAAGGTCATCAATTCTTTTATTTAAATCAAGCTCCATAATTTCTGCTAATTCATGCAGTCTTTCTGTGCAGTCTTTTTTATAAAAGCTTGCAGAGTATTTTAGTAAGTCAATAACTTTCATTTTGTCATAATAAAATACTTCTGATGGTAAATATCCAATTTCTTGTCTTATCTCAGGACCATACTTAATACAATCTTTACCGAAAATTTTAGCATTTCCCTTAGTTGGATAGATTAAAGCTAGTAGTAATCGTATAGTTGTTGATTTACCTGCTCCATTTGGACCTATGAAACCAAAAATTTCACCTTCACTTATATTAAATGATACATTAATTATTCCTCTACTCTTCCCATAGTACTTTGTTAAATTATTAATTTCAATTACATTCATAGCTACTCCTTTAATTAATAGTACTAATATATAACTGTTTATTTTAAAAATAGTAAATACCAATTAGAGTATATTCTAAAATATATTCTTTTTAGTATTTACTACTATTTTATTTTGACCTTTTTTATTAAATTTATAAGTTATTTCTTGGAAAATATATATTAGCTCTAATAATTAATTCCTAACTCATTATCTACTTGTTTCTGTACTCGTCCATATGATATTTCTTTATCATCGCCCGATAGTGATAAATAACCTTTTGTTAGATTCTCCACGGTTGTTTCTAATACTTCCATAAATTTATCATATGCAAATTGGTACTTAGGTTCATTAACATCTTCACCAAAAACTTTACCTATAAGTTCTTCTATCATTTGATCCATATTCCAAAGTCTTAAATGTAATAACTCGTGAATAATAACTTCTTCTAAATTAGTACTCTTTGGATTAAAATTGTTTAGCATAAGTATTGCTTTTCCATCTGTTAAGTCTATCTTAATATCTCCTGTCTTTCTCCATTCCTGCTTTACTTCATAAAGCTTAATATCCCAATCTTTTAATCTTAAAACTCCCTGCCACTTTTTTAAATAGTCGTCAGCCTGTTTCATATCAAAATAAAATTGTTTCATAGTCATTACCTCACTTTATTAATAATTTGTAATTTGAATACTATACATTATCTTTTTTAACTACACCAACAACAGAAATGACTAAACCTATAAATCCAATCAAATATTCAATACCCCCAAGATCTGAATTAGAGTCAATGGCTATCATTCCTCCAAATAAAGTAAAATTTATGCCAAAAGTATTAGCTTAATACCAGTAAAACCACAAACTCCTCTTTTAACGCTTACAGCAATAAAAATTATTATTACTCTTAACAAAATTAGTAAAACATCTTTAAAATTAAGTTTCTCCTTACTAATTATAAAAATTTATTGCAGCTGCAATTACCGTAAAGCGCTTTCTATCTTTTTATGTTAATATATCTGCATACATAAAATTACTAATTTTAACTTAATATACTATATTTCGTGAAAAAATACAACTTATTTGAAAAAGTGCATTATTGTGTATATATACAAAAAGAGTAATCAGTGGCTCAATATATTGAGAAAATTTGATTTATACCCCTTGACATTATATCCCACTAATGTATAATGTAGTATCTTGAATTAAGAGGAGATTTTTTATTATGATTAAACATATTTATGAAGAAAACAATAGATGCTTACAGTGCAAAAATCCTTTTTGTGAAAAAGGATGTCCAGTTAATACTCCTATTAAAGAAACTATAAGATTATTAAAAGAAAACAAAATTAATGATGCTGGTAAATTACTATTCGAAAACAATCCTCTTTCTGTAATTACAGGACTAATATGTCCTCATGAAGAGTATTGCGAAGGTCATTGCATTTTAAATAAAAAGGGTAATCCAATACAATATGGTTCTATTGAAAACTATGTTTCTGATTATTATTTAAACAACATTGATTTTAAACCTGAAATAAATCCTGATAGAAAAGTTGCTGTAATTGGTTCTGGACCTGCTGGTCTTACAGTATCGATTATACTTGCAAGAAAGGGATATGATATTACCATTTTTGAATCTCATGATAAAATAGGTGGAGTATTAAGATATGGTATACCTGAATTTCGTTTACCCAAATCTATTCTAGACAAATATTATAAAATACTCATTAATATGGGTGTTAAAATTAGACCTAATACATTAATAGGTCCAGTGCTAACTTTAGATGATTTGTTTAGAGATGGTTATAAAGCTATTTTTGTTGCTACTGGCACATGGAAACCTAGAAAATTAAATATCAAAGGTGAAAGTCTAGGAAATGTATACTATGCTATAGATTATTTACGAAATCCAAGTATGCACAATATTGGGAAAAAAGTTTGCGTTATAGGTGGGGGAAATGTAGCTATTGATTCAGCACGTACTGCAATCAGAAGTGGATCTTCAGAAGTTACTATTTTTTATAGAAGAGGTGAAAAAGATATGCCTTCTAGTAAGAATGAGATAAATTATGCCAAATTTGATGGAGTAAATTTTGAATTTAATAAAGCACCTAAAGAAATAAAAGATGGCTGTGTTAATTTTATTACCACTAAAGAGGTAATTTCCGAAGATGGAACAGAGAAACTAATAGAAGTTGAAGATTCTGATTACTGTTATGCCGCTGACTCGATAATAATATCTATAAGTCAAGGTCCTAAATCAAATATAGTAAATTCTACAAAAGGAATTAAACTTAATAAATTGGGTTTAGTAGTTATTGATGAAACAGGAAAAACCACTAAAGAAGGTGTCTTTGCTTCTGGTGATGTGGTAACTGGAGCTAAAACAGTAGTAGAAGCTGTTGCATCTGCTAAAATAGCAGCAAATACAATTGAAAAATACATTAATGAAAAATATGATATATAACTGCTGCAATAATAAATATTAGGTATTTTTAACTAATATTTATTATTGCAGTAAAATTATTTTGCTTTATTCATTTTCACTACCCAACATTTTGAGCAAGCAAAATTAAGAAAGTCTTAGTCCACATGCAGAGCAGTATATTTGTTTTTTATTAACTTTTGACCCACAAGCTGGGCATCTTAATTCTTCATTATTTTTATCTTCATTGTAAATATCTAATTCTGAAATTTTTATACCGTCCACTTCAATAACTTGCAATTTATCAGATTCAATCCAAATTATATCGCCTTTATAATTGCAAACCGCTACAATTGTAATCGTACCTTCTTCTTCATGAGGTAATAAATTTCCTCCAAAAAAACTTGGCCTCACTGCTTTATATGCCCCAAAACCAGTTCCCAATAATATGTATTTTCTATTATTCTCTTTATTTTTTACAACTATTGCCATTATTCTTACCTTCCTTTTTTTATTATTATATAGTTCTCTTTTATATCTCTATTCTAATATAACTTCAACTATAAAACTATCATACAAGTACTATTTATATAAAATTTCTCAATCTTAATTCTTTTTCTATGCTCTTTACTTGATTTAAAGCAATTGGATTTTCTTTTAAGATTAATGTTTTAAGATTTTTTAAGTTTTTAAGAGACTCTATATCTTTTATATTATTTTTTTCTTCATAGCTTAATATATCATATATTATCAAAAAAATAATATATTGGAACGAAAAATGTTCATATTTAAAAAAATATGTTATATTAATATCTGTAAAAACCTACAATGGAAAAAATTTGTAATGCTAGAAACTAACTCAGTCCCTTTATTATTTGACTATATCAATAGAAACTATTTGTCAATTTGTCAAGCCTGACCCCTATTCTCAACCCCTATTCTCATTTTATGTTGAAATTTTTTACCGTATATGATACTTTTAATTAAATTATAATTTTTAAATAATAGGAGGAAAAATTTATGAAAAAATGGAATTATAAAGTAGTAGAATTTGATACTAAATCGTCTTTTATGGGAGGTAAAGTTGATAGACAAATGATAGAAAACCAACTTAATGAATTAGGTAAAAAAGGCTGGGAAGTTATTAGTAGTTTTACTACTACACAAGGTAATGGTTATACAAGAAAAATTATTTATACTTGTAAGAAAGAAGAAATGTAGTTATAGCTAAAAAGCTAGAAGGCTATACTTGTGATGAAATAATAGAAGGCTTTAGTTATTTGACATATAAAAACCTTGATATTCAAGAAAATAGAAAGAATTAAATAATAGATGAGGCATTAATTAGACGCTTCTATTAATTTAATATTTTTATTGTGATTAAAAATATTTATAAACAATTTATAAATTATAAAAAATGTAAATTATTTACATATAGCTCCAATAATAAAATAAAATGCATAATTTACAAAAGTTAGCTGTAGTAATTTTCTTGTATAATTGCTAAGTAAAAAATTCATTATGTCTTTATCATCACAAAAACTTTCATCTTTTTTTAATATAGAAAAATCATTTAAGGACTGCTTAATATATCGAATACTAATAAATAACAATATTAATGGCTTTAATATATTTAAAATAAAATATGTTTTATTTGTACCTACTATTTCATCCATAAATAAAGCTATAACTGAAAACAAAATAAGAAGATAAATAATTCTAAAACGTATTATCCTAAATTCCATTGTTCTACATCATTTATTTATTATATTTTATAAATTTAAAATAATTAAATGAAATATTTACTTATTTATTTATAAAAACAGACTGCTTCCTAATGCTCAATGTTTTTTTCAATAATTAAATCATTAATTTTTACTCTATCTATAAAAAAGCTAAAGCCATTTTCCTTGTATTTATTGTATATTAAATCATATAAATTTTCTGAAATATTATAGGTTTCTGATTTTACATCTACATATTCTTCTGTTATCTTAATTTCTCTTTTATTAGCTCCATTATAATCTTTAGTGTTGTATACATTTTTATATGTTTCAATACCTTCAATAGCTTCAGACCAGCCATAAGGATAATATTTATAATTATTCACTTTATTTTTTTCATCTAGTATTATGAAATTTTTTAAATTTAAAAAACCTGAGTATTCAAATTTAACTATAGTTTCTTTAGCTTTTTTTATAGTTACATTATTGTCGATTTTTAATAAATTCTTAATATTATTCATTTTGTCATCAATTTTAAACAGATTTTTTATGTATCTTATTGTTTTATTTTCATTGTAATCTTTTGTTAAATCAATGCTATCAATTGAAATTGAAATTTGTGTACTATAATATTTAAAATTACCAATATTGCTATAAACTGATTTACTCATTTTATTATAGTAATCTTTATCTTCATATTGAGTGAGTAAATATTTATATGAAACTTCTGGAATTATAATTCTAACATTATTTATTTTATATCCGTATCTTAATAATCTTTTTATATTTTCCAATGAACTATCTAAAATTACTGTATTATTATACAATTTAATAGTTTCTTTAAAAGATAAATTATATTCCGATTCATTTGTATTATATATTTTTATAGGTATATTGATTATTATCAATAAATCTGACGTTTTATCTGATATATTCTTTTGCCTGTACCAGATTTTATCGTTGCCTAAACTATTCATTAATACTATTAAAAATATTAATATTATCAATACAACTAAAATAATCTTTGTTTTGTTTTTCATTTTATTACATCCTTAAAATTTATAATATTGAAAAAACTAACTTGTTATAAAACATACAAATACATAGTTATGTATTTGTATGTTTTTAATCACTTATTTAATCTTTTTTAAAATTAATTTTATAATTAATTTCTTCAATATATTGATGGTATCCTAAATAATTATAATATTCAATAGTATTATCAAAAACATTAAAGGCATCACTAAATCCACTTGTTTTCTCATCTACATCTTCACCTTCAGTATATTCAGTTTTTCTCTTTAAAGATCCTCCTGGCTCTTCAACATTATATACATGTCTATAATTTTGGTTTCCATTAATTTTTGAGATAAAACCCCATGGATAATAAGTATACCCATCAATTTTATTATCAATATCTTCAATTACAATATTTTTATAATTTATAACACCATCAAAATTATAGCATAATTTTTCCTCATTTGCTGTATCAATTGTAACATTTAAATTACTAAAATCACTAAATATATTAGATAGCAAGTCTAAATATGTAGCCAAATCACCCAATGCACTCCCTATTATTTCTGATACAGCAAATTCTACTAGATTTCTTCCAAGAATACTTACAGCATTCGTACCATATTTATCAACTAAATCAACCTCTCCACTTTCAACTTCAATACTTGTATAAAAATATCTAAAATTGAATCCATCACTGTATCCCCATGGTTTAGAAATATTATAAAAATCATCTTCACTACTTTTACTTTGTAAAATATTTTCACTACTATCTACAGGTAAAATTACATTAACTGATTTAACTTTAATATTTTTTTCCTGTAAAACTTCTATTTGCTCAATGGTATTATCAAGTATTCTTTTATTAATTAAAGTTTGTTTTTGTTTAGATTCTAATTTTATTATGTTATTTATACCGTTATAAATATTTTTATTTTCTAAATTATACTTTGGTAAGACTTTATTAAGTTCTTCAATTTTAGTAGTTGTTACTTTTTCTAAAAAAGTATCATTTGCTTCTGTTAAATATACATCTATATCCTGCAATGTTTTAATATTTTCTTTTAAATTTCTTTCATCTAAATTTAATTTTGTTGATTCTTTTGCAAAAACTGGTACAGTTATAATTAAGCTAAACACTAGTATAAAACTTATTAATTTTTTCATTGTAAAACCTCCTTCTAATTGTAAATTATTTTAAAATCATTTATATTTACTTATATCCAGATACTTTCAATTGATTGTACATTAACAACTAATAGTAATAGTAATGAAAGTACCTTATTTCTCTCTCCATTTGTACCACCCTCTTTAGTTAATAATTAAGATGTATAATGCAATAGTATTTTTAATGCTATATTTTGTTATATTTTCTATAATATACATCTTATTGACATCAATATACCACATTTATCTTTAAATACAACCCCTTTGGAACAGACAACATGGTTTTTGGAATAAACAACATAGTTTTTGTTAAATAATTATTTTTATTGTAAATACATCTTCTATTTCATTTATAGTTACTTGTCCATAATATTTATTAACTACTCTATATATGTTATCAATACCAAGTCCGTGCTCTATTTTATTATTTTTAGATGTGATTATTTTTCCATTTTTGTATTTTAATTTATTAACCTTAGAATTTTTAATCACTATTTTTAACTTACCCATACCGTAATTAGCTTTCATATATATAAATCTCTTATTAATTGAAACTTTTTTACATGCCTCTATTGCATTATCTAGAGCGTTTCCTAATATAATAGTCATATCTGTAGCTTTTATATGGATATCTTGTAGAACATTTATATAATAATCAAATTTAATTTTATTCTTATTCATTATACAATATTTGTAATTTATGAGTACCGAGAAAGTTTCATTATCTATTTTAATTATTTTATCAGCTTTCTTAACTTCCGATATTAAATTGTCCGTATATAATAATGCTTTGCTGTATTCTTTATTGGACATGTACTCTTTTAAATTGATTATGTGATTATTGAAATCATGTTTTAAAACTCTTAGTTCATTTAACATACATATATAATTTTTGTAATATTTAATTTGATTTTTATATTCTTTTTCTGTTAGTTTCCAGTAAAATTCTTTGGTTGAATAATCTATTATCTTTCTTATTATAATTATTGATATAAAACTAATAACTATTATTATTACTGCAATAAATATTTCTTCATTTTGTATGCTGTAAATTTTGATAGAAAGTATCTTTAAAATAAATAATAGTATTAGAATATTTATTACAAGTATGAAAATAATTTGATAAGCATATAACTTATTTTTAATTTCTTTTTTCTTGTAGAATGCTATCATACCTAATATAATAATTATCTGTAGAAATTTAATTATAATAATTGTAATTACTTTATATACATTGCTTAATAGTAAATAGTCTTTAGGAAGTTTAAATACTTCTATTAAAAATACAGTTGTACTTACATCCAATATGAGTAATATTAATATATATGAAAAAATTAATATAAAAAACTTTCTAATTTTTATATCATAAAATATATAACTTACTACAAAACTAGTCACAATTATAAACATAAAATTTAATAAACCTGTACAACCTTCAAATATATTTATATATATCATCATTTTGCTTTGTATTATTGTAAGTACTACTATATATTCGAATTTATACGTATCTTTCTTATTAAAAAATTTATTATTTATGTAATATACAGCCCCAATATCTACAACATTAGCTAATATTTTAAATACGTTATACATGTAAATGTTCTCTATATCTTTTTATCTATTATACTAAATACGTTTTCTTTAAATTTTCTGCCTATAGGAATTTCTCTTTCTAAATTTATTAATTTTATAGTTGTAGTATTGAAGCAAGCTACTTTATTTATATTAATAATATAACTTCTATGGCATTTTAAGAAATTACTATTATCTAAAACATTCTCTAATTCCTTAAACAATAGCTTAACAAGATATTTTTTATTATCATAAGTATATGCTAGTGAATTCTTACCTTTTGATTCAAAGTATAATATATCTTTAAAGTATAGTTCTATTACTTTGTCTGTTGTTTCTAATTTTATTTTTTTATGTTCATTTATATAATAATTTCTCATATTAATCTTTTCTAAAGCTTTGTCCATTATTTCATTAAACTCATCTACATTTATAGGTTTGTCAATATAATTAAATGCAAACTGTTTGAAAGCTTCTGTTTTATAGTTATCATAGCTTGTTACAAATATTATCAGTACATCTTTATTTATATTTCTTAATTTCTTAGATATATCTGTACCTTTCATGTCAGGCAATCCTATATCTAAAAATATAATATTAAATTCATACTGTTTAAATTGTTTTATTACTTCTTTTCCTGTTTCTGCTCTCTTACACATATAATTAATATTTTTTGCATTTAAATAATTTCCTAAATTTCTTTCTAAAATGTCTAAATGTAAAGGCTGATCATCACAAATTAAAAACTTATATTCCATTTCGACACCTCGATTATAAAAAATGTATTTATTGTAATATAATAATTATTATATCATTATTTGTTATATTTTGCATTAATTTTACTTTTACAGAATCAATTATGATTTTATTAAATATTTATTTAAAATACATAATTATATTTTAAATAAAAAAAGTATCATTACAACCATAAAAGTAATGATATCTTATATAAGGATAACATTTATATATATTTATTAACACTTTCTATTATTAAATATAATAATACTCATATATATATTTTTTATACTACAATAATTTTTTCTTCACATTTTTCTAAAACTGCAATTGTATTTAACATAAAAAATAAATACAAAATAAATAAACTAAGTGTATTTAATTGTAGAGGCATATTTGTCAATATTATAAATAATGTTGATATGATTATTGATAGTATAAATGCTATGCTTATTTTTGTAACCACTTTATCATATGAAACTTTTTTCATCCTTAATTGATTTAATCCTAAATACATCAACGGTATTGCTAATATTAATATATAAAAGAGTATGTTTACGAATCTTTCTATTATGTTTTGCTGTATTTCCCATATCTTTAATGCATATGATGTGTTTGAAGTTGAGTTTAGTATACTTTTTTTTATTAATTCTCCAAAGAAATTTATGTCTATTAATTCCTTAGGTATTCTATCTGTTGGTATGTATATATTAAACTTTATTATCTTAAACAGTATATATATACACATTATCAAAGCTATTATCTTAACCATTATTTTTAGTATTGTTTTATAGCTATTTTTTAGTATGTTTGTTAAGTAATCTTTTTTTGTCTGAATTTTTATGAAGTTATATGTTTGTTTTGCTGTTTTTATTAAATGTTTTATTATAATTATTATACATATTAAACCTAAAATAAATGTTGTTATTAGAAGTTTTTGCTCTATTAATGTGTTCTTTATGCTGTAGTCTATGATGTCATAATTTTCTGGTAATTTTTCTATGGTGCTAAGTGCTTTTTTTATTGTAATAGCATTGTTTTCTATAATTTGTGCTTCTGGCATTTTTATTTGTATAGATGATATTTTTGCTTCTTTATCTAATCCATTTAAAATTTTAAATGGAATATATATATTTTTATCATCTGATGATGAAATCTTACCTATTATTGTGTTGTCCTTTGATATTACTCCTGCTATCGTAAATTCTCTTCCTAATATCTTAATTGTATTTCCTGCTACTTGTAGATTACCAAATAGTTCCCATGCTAATTTTTCATCTATTACTGCTCTATATTCATTTTCTTCTTCGTCTGCTTCTGTAAAGAAGTATCCATCTCTAAAATTTATTGTATAAAAATCTATGAATCTATAGTTTGTTCCTACAATGTCTGCATTAATACTTTTTATGCTGTCTTTTATTACTGTTTCTGTATTTGCTGTATATGTAATATCGCTTTGTAATATATCTTGTAGCTTTTCTATATCATCATAAGTAAATACACTATTGTCATTTAATTGTGCATAACTTTTTATTTTTACACTTATTTTATTAGTTGTTTGTATTTTGTTTATATTCTGTGATTTTAATATAAGTGAATTATTTAATATTATACTTGATGTTATTAGAAAGACGCTAATTATTATTAATATCCATGATGAACAATTATTTTTTTTCATATTTTAATCTCCATTATTAATCCATCAGCTTTACTCTGCAGCCTGGTGATATTGGTTTACTGCTTTTTATTACTACTTTATCTAGGGGGAATAATCCATTTGTGACTGCTGTATTTTTATTGTCAGATCCATCACAATATATCATTGATTTTTCAACGTAATATTCTTTTCCGAATACTCCATCTTTTTCTTTTAATATAAGTGCATAATAGCCATTGCTATCTTTTCTTATACCTTCATTTGGAACGAGCATATCATATCTTTGTGATTCTTTTTGTATATGAAGTTTTGCCTGTTCTCCTCCTTTTAAATCTTCTGATTGAAGATTTATATATATCTCTTTTTTATCTTCAATGTTCTCCTTATTATCTGTGATATTTGTAATTGTACCTTCTAGTTCCTTTCCTCCTAGTGATGTTATATTTACTTTTGCTTTATCACCTACTGCTATGTAAAAAGATTTACTTTTATCTACAGTGATTTTTAACTCAAAACCACTGTTTATATCTGTCATCTTAAATAATGGTTTTGATGAATTGGCTATTGAACCTTTTGCAAAGTTTATTTCTTTTATTATACCATCTGTTGGTGCTGTGATTTTATTTATAGTATTTAATTCTTCTTTTATAGAATCAATGTCATTTTGTTTTAACTGTATATCAAGTTTTGTATTTTTAATATCTAATTCATTGTTTTTTATATCTATTTCTTTTTGTAATTGTAGATCGCTGTAATTTTTATTTGCTGTTTCTAATTTTTCTTCTGACTTCTGCATTTCTTCTTTTGTTACTATATGTTCTTCATAAAGTTTTTTTGCTATATTTAAGTCTTCCTGACATTTAGCAGTTTCTTTTTCTGCATTTTCTATGTTTACCTTATATTTTTGTTTTAGCTCACTGCTTGCATTTTCTAGTTTTTTAAGAGAAATTTTTTTCTGTTCTAATATTATTAAAGAGTCTTCAAGCTGGCTTTGTAATTCTGTTTTATCTAGTGTCATAATTGTCTGACCTTTTTTTACAAACTCTCCTGCTTCTGTGTTTATTTCAAGTACTTTAATAGATGATTTAATATAGAATTCATAAGTTTGTTTTGCTTCTACAATACCTTTACCATCTACTGTTTTTACTAAATTTCCACTATTAACATATATTGTTTCTACTTGAGGCAGCATAAAGTTATTTATGGTATTAGAAAAAAAGGTTAAAAATATTATTGTTATAACAAATATCTTTATTGTTTTTTTAATATGCTTCTTATTCACTGCATTTTCTACATTGCTCATAAAATAATTATCTCCTTTTATTAAATAGTTGATAGTTGATAATGTATAGTTGATAATTAATGGATAATTTACTCATTCTTCGTAAATCTTATTTGTCGTTTTACGTAGTAAAACTTCCATTAACTATCAATTATCAACTGTAAACTATCAATTGCATTATATCATCCTTTTATTCCCGAATGCTGTATTCCTTCTACTAGATAGTTTTCCCAGTACATGAATACTAGAAGCATTGGCAGCATGTATAGTACTGATGCTGCAAATGATATTCCTTTTGCATTTGCATTGATATTTGATAAATATATGGATAATGGTTCTTTTATTGGGTCATTTAAGAATATAAGGGGCTGCTCTACCATGTTCCAGTTGTCTATGAATGTTAGTATGGCTAGTGCTGCTACTCCTGATTTTGACAGTGGTAGTATTATTTTTCTAAATATCTGCCATGAACTTGCTCCATCTATTTTAGCTGCTTCTATATATGTAGTAGGTATGTTTTTCATATACTGTCTAAGTAAAAAAACACCAAATGTGTTGAATATTCCCGGTAGTATTATTGATAAATAACTGCCTATTAATTTAAATTTTTCTGCTATTATGTAGTTAGGAACCAATGTTACTTGATAGGGCATAAGCATCACTATTATATAGATAAAAAACAGTGGTTCTTTCCATTTACTTTTACTTATAGTGAAAAAGTATGCTGCCATTAGTGCAACGATTATCTGTCCTACTGTTATTGGAACTACTAATATTACAGAATTCCAAAACATAAACAGGTATTGTGGATTCTTTATTAATATTCTGTAATACTGCTTAATAGTTACTTGCTCTGGTATCAACTTCATATCTATATATTCTTTATCTTTTGTATCGTAATTTTCTGTTATTTCTGTTTCTGTCATGAATGAGTTGCAAATAGTGAAAACCATCGGATATATAAATATACATACTAATATACATAATAATACTGTTGTTAGTGTTTTTTTTAGCATTAGGTTAACTCCCTTTCTATTGTGTTAAATTTGAACTTATTTTTCTTTCAAATACAAACAGAATGAGTACTAATAAAATTATAATACAAGCTAGTATATATGCAGCTGTCGTCAGTTTTGGATAATTAAGAGATCTAAACATGTTGTTCATAAAATGCTGAATCATATATATACTTTCATGAGGATATCCTCCTGATATTAGATATACCTCTCTGAATATTTTAAATGAATTTATTATTGATATTATAAAGATAAAAAAAGTCATTGGAGTTAAATACACCAGTGTTATTCTAAAAAACTGCTGTACTTTATTTGCTCCCTCAATACTTGCAGATTCATAATATACTTTAGGAATATTGTTTAATGCTGTAAGAAATAGAACTACATTGTATCCCATGTTTTTCCAAAGATATATAATAATAATTACTATCATTGCTAAGTTAGTGTTCATCCAATCTACAGACTGAAGATTTAATAAGCTTAAAATATGGTTTGCTGGACCATTAGAATCAAAAACTAGCTGCCAAAAAAAAGCTATAGAGGCTACAGGAACAACATAAGGAGAAATTAAAAAAGAACGAAACATATTATTTTTATGTGCCGCTTTATTTATTAAGAGAGCGATACCTAGAGAAAAAATCATATTTAAAGGAACACATATTATCATAAAAATAAATGTATTTGAAGCTGCTTTTAAAAATGCACTGTTAGACAAAAGATCAGCAAAATTTCCTAATCCTACAAAATGTCCATTAACAGAACTATCAAATAAAGCATAATAAATCCCACCAACAAAAGGTATCAGAAAAAATATTGAGAAGCCTATTAAGCTTGGTAATAGAAATATTATGGTTTGTTTTTTGATTTTCATAAAGCTAATCCTTTCTCTTACTCCAGTATAAAAACATATAGATTATGCAAAAGATTTTTCTACTACTTTAATAGTCATTAATTACACTATCACAATAGTCGTTTATTGTCAAGAAATTACTTTTTAAATTCTTATTATTTATTCTATTTATTCAACCAAGTAATTTTTTTAATTTATTTTACTTTAATCAGTTGAATACCAATACTTTTAAGTATTTTTTTATTAAAACTACCTTTCAAATTTATTTATGTAATATATTACATAAATACTTGATTTTTACTAATTATGACTGTATAATAACTTTGTTAAATAAATAACATTTTATATTTCTGTTATTTTATCTAGAATTGTACCTTATATTTTGATAAAATCTTTAAAAATAAATGAATACTAATTTATTATTTATCCACTTTTTTAATCAAGTACAATTTAAAGGAGGATTTATCATGAATACTGAACAATTAAAAATTATACTTGTTCGATTTTTAGGAATATCTAACAATATATTGTGGGGACCTATTATGTTAGTTTTGTTATTAGGTACAGGGATTTTATTTACAATTAAATTAAAAGGTATACAAGTTACTAAGCTAAAACTAGCCTTTAAACAAATCTTTGCTAAAAGTGATGACTCTCAAAGTGAGGTTGGTTTAAGTCCTTTACAATCTTTAACCACTGCTATCGCTGCTCAGGTTGGTACTGGAAATTTAGCTGGTGTTGCAACTGCTATAGCCTCTGGAGGTCCGGGAGCTATCTTCTGGATGTGGTTAAGTGGTTTCTTTGGAATGGGTACTATATGTGCTGAAGCAGTTCTAGCACAGCTTTTTAAAGAATCCAAAAACGGTAAAATCATTGGCGGACCAGCATATTACATAAGTAAAGGTCTTAACAGTAAATTTTTAGCAGGATTTTTTGCTGTTTCTATTGTTTTTGCCCTTGGTTTTATGGGCAATATAGTTCAATCAAACTCTATTTCAAAAGCTATTTTAACAGTCGTACCATCTATTCCACCAATAGCTATAGGAATAATTCTTGCGATATTATCATCTATGATATTATTTGGTGGAATTACTCGTATAGGCTCTTTTACAGAAAAAGTCGTTCCTCTTATGGCTGCACTATATATAATTGGTAGCATTATTATTTGTATATTTAATGCTGATATGATAGGTCCAGCTTTCAAAATGATTTTCCACGGTGCTTTTAATCCTCGTGCTGCAACCGGTGGCCTAATTGGTGCTACCTTCAAAGAAACTTTCCGCTATGGTATTGCAAGAGGTATTTTCTCAAATGAAGCTGGTATGGGTTCTTCCCCTCACGCTCATGCTATTGCTAAAGTCAAACATCCTGTTGATCAAGGACTAGTTGCTATGATTGGCGTTATTGTAGATACTGGTATTGTATGTACTTTAACTGCTTTAGTCATTTTAACAACTGGGCAACTAGGTACTAACTCAACAGGCATAGAATTAACTCAAGCTGGATTTGAAATTGGATTTAGTAATATTAGCAGCGGCTCTGGTTCTTTGTTTATTGCAATTTGTCTTTTCTGTTTTGCATTTTCAACTATTATAAGTTGGTATTTTTACGGTGAACAAAACATAAGATACCTCTTTGGTAATAAACATGTTAAATATTATCAAATCATAGCTTTGATTTGCATTACTATAGGACCCTTATTTACTGATGTAAATTTAGTTTGGAGTTGTGCCGACTTCTTCAACGCTATAATGGTTATTCCTAATTTAATCGCATTAGTAGGATTAGCTAATCTCGTTACAAAAACGGTTAACGAATACAATATCAAATCAAAAAAATGAGATAAATAGCTGTATATATTACAATTTTTTGTTTTTGCTTATTTAATTAAAATATAATTAATTATAGTTGTTCATTCAAATATATTGAAACTTTATTCTGTATGATTTGTGCAGTTTCTTCTGCTGTTTTTTGTTCTGTAAAAAACATTTCTGCATATTCCATAACTATATTAAGTATCTCTATATCTATATCAGTACAATTAGTCATACTTGAAGCAATTTGTTTAAATTGTTCTGTATAATCTGCTAATAGTTCATTAGCTTTATCTAAAGAAATTTTATTAGTTTCTTTAATATCATTAATGTAATCTTGTGATTCACTTTCAATCTTTTTTTCAAAACCTGCATTGTTTACAGGAAAGGATAATAAATTAGGTGATGCTTGCATTTCATCAGAGAGCATAAATTTAATAAATTTCCAAGCCATCTCTTTATTATTTGAGTTGTTATTTATAGCATACATATTAAAAAAACTACACGAAGCACTACTATCTGCATAGTTTGAAGGAAATTTGTAATAATGTCTTATTTTATTTTCTTGAGCATATGTATCACTTGCTAATAAAGGTATAAATTTAAATGAGTTTGTACCGAAAAATTGAAATGTTGATGCAGCATTATCCAAATCTTCTCCAGTTTTATAGATAATTTTTTCATTAGACAATTTTTTACAATATTCTAATATATTAATAAAATCTTTTGATGTAAAACTAGAAGTTTTGTCTTCTTCGTTAACAAAATATTTATATTCACTACGAAAAATTCGATTAAAAAGGTTAATATCCGTTTCGCAAAATACATATTCTTTAATATTCGATTCTCTAATAATAGAATCAATAAAGTTTTGCCAACTATACTTATCATTATTGATTTTTAAATCACAGTTACCTGTTATTAGCCGTATTATATAACCCAATGGTATAGTATATAATCCATCTTTATACTTTAACGCTTCAAATATATTAGTATTATAATTATTAATATTAAAACTATCGTCTTCCTTCATCAATTCACTTATATTAACTAACATACCGCTATCTATATATTTTTTATATGGGATATCTTTCAAATCAATAATATCTGGTGCTTTTCCACTCATGAGTTCAGTATTAATTGTAGATCTATACTTTTCAACTTTATCTTCACCCTCTATTGAACTTCCATAAACTATTATTTCTACTTTTGTATCTGGATTATTTTCATTATATTTTTTAACTGCTTCCTCTAAATAATAATTATGTAAATCTTCAAACGTAGCAATGGTTAATATATTACTACTACTTGATTGAGTTTCTTTACTTTTATTTGTAGAATCAAAACAAGCTGTAAGGTTTATACATAGTATTAATGATATAAATATACATAATTTTTTCATTACTGATTAATCTCCTTTTATTTTTATATAACTACAAAACTAAGTAGATTAAGCTACTTATATAATAAATATGATCAAAAAGCTTTTACTACTACAGTAGTCATTTATATACTATCATAGTAGTTATTTATTGTCAAGAATTTACTTTTTAAATTTTACAATAATTGAGTAACTCTTATTATAAAGATATTATGAATATTCTTTTAATATTTTATTGTACAATTCCTTAACATCTTCAAGCTTATAATTAACTTTACTTTCAGTAGTTTGAAGCTGTATTTTATAATTAGTTTCTTTATTTATTTTTAGAAAACAATCAATTTGGATATTAAAGGATGAAGTTATATTATAGTTATTAAAAATTAAAAAAACTATATCTGGATTTGTTACTTCTTGAATTAATTTATACTTGCCAACAAAATTTTCATTTGTTTCACAATTATTCTTGTTGTTATCTAAAGTAAAGCAATAAATTTCATTATACAATTTACAATCTGTTATAACAATTGCATTAAAACCTTCTTTCCTGAAAATTTCTACTAACTGTATAACAAATTCATTATTTATTATGTCATCAACACTACCCGTTACAGATATGTTCAAAGGTTCAATATCACTATATTTATTACAAATACTGAATTCATTTGATATGTAAATATCATTTTTAAAATCATCTAGAATTTTCATAGGTTTTTGTATAGAAAATGTATAAATATAATCTTTCTTAGATCCTTTTTGTAATTCTTTATGAATTTCTTCTAGTTTATCTATACCTTCACCAATGTAATTACAAACTAAGGCTGCTATATATGGTGTTATATAACTATTATGATTTTTAATATTTAAATCTTTGAATTCTTCCGAAAAACTTGCTGCTGTTACTTCTATTCCAAACATATCATCTTTATTATAACTGTATTCTTTACACTTTAGTTTATTACTATTATCACATCTAACACCAATAACTCCACTAATTGCAGCAGGATAAGTTAATTTATTATTATTGTTGTTTGCTGCAACAATTATAACTCCTTTTTTAATAAGTTTATCTACAATAGGTTTCAATTTATCATAATCTAGAAAAAAACTAGAACCAATACTTAAGCTTATTAGTTTAATATCATTGTTTAGACACCATTCAAGTGCTATTATCAAGTAGTTTATATTTGTCTTTGCTTTATTATCCATAACTTTTAAACTTATAAGTTCAAATTGCTTTGCATAAGAAGTAAATATAGCCGCACACTTTGACCCATGTGTTATAAGTGTCTCTTCTGAGTTATATTTTATTACTTTTTTTTCTTTAACTTCATATGTATCTACTTTTTTTACATACTTGCTAATGCTAGTTAAATTAATACCATCATCTATTATAATAACTTTTGTTTTATTCATATTAATATTCATTCCTTTAATATATATTGAAAAAATAGTAAAAAAATCAATAGATAACATTTTATCTAAATAAAAAAATGTTAGAACATAGTTTATTAAATAAACTATGTTCCACATCTTTTCGCAGTTAACTATTCTCTACTTTTGAATGTTTACTACTATAGTAAGAAGCGCTTCCATTTGCACCATATGTAGCTTTTGGAGTAGCATCGCATCCACACTTACAAACACATTCACAAAAACAATATGCTTTTGCTTCAAAGGCTTCTATAGTATTATTAACTACTTCGTTTCTTTTAAAAAGTTTTTTCATTATACTTCCCCCTTTCATTAACATTTATAAAATTGCAATATTGTAACACTTTGCAAATTTATACATACTTTTAAGCTGTTAAACTATTTTTACAAGAAATAATTGCATCAGTTAAATTATGGACAGTTAAAACATTATAATCATAGCTAACGAATATTTTAGAAATATCTTTATTTATTTTCTTTTCAATATAATCTTTTATATAAATAAGATCTATTGGTGAAATACCACAAGAACGAGAAAATAAGTTTAAATCTTTATTCTCAATATTTATATCTGATATCTCCTTAATACCTTCAATAATAATCTTTTCAATTTCACTTTTATTCATAAATTGCTACATGATCTTGTAACCTTAACAAGTCATGTAATTTACACCACCTTTCACCTTTTTATAATGTTTTGCAACTATAATTATACTTATATGAAAATATTAAACAGCATCTAAATTAGTATATAACTCACTTACTATACTATTTAAAATTGATGAATTTACATTGTATACTTGATTAAATGTATATAAATTATCCTCTGCTATATTTGGAAAATTGTCTAGAACATATGGTTTTGTTAAATAAAAAAATTGTTCATGATTTAATTCGTAATCATACTTTAATTTAATATTTGATATATTAAAATAATCTGTTATGCAGTTGAATTTATTTTTGCAGTATACTCTTAATTCTTGAAGAAATTCTTTGTTTAAATCTTTATTAAAATATAAACTTAGTATATTAATATCTATTTTTAATGCTTGTGAAATAATATACGGAATTTCGCTGAAATAATTATATACATATTTATTGTAAGGCATTATTCCTCCACTAGCTCCAACAATTATTACATCATAATTTTCTTTTTCTAACAATCTATAAATAAAATGATTTAATTTTACTATTTTATCAACTAGTGAAATATCATGTGAATATAGAAACAGAGGTAGTTGATATAATCCAAAAAGCTGACAAAATTCTTTGGTACCAATTTGTAAAGCATTAAACTTATTGTTTTTAAATACTTGTCCTATATCAAGCTGTAAATCAAATTTATTACATCTATCACCTAATGACATAACACTAACCACAGGAATATCAATATCAAACAAATTAACTCCTTCATCCCTAATATCTTCTTTAACAATGTCTTCATTACCCATAACCTCTATATCATCATGTAAAGAACCATTATCTAGCAATTTATTATAAATACTTCTTGTAACAATAATCTTCTTGTTAAAACGTTTAGCAGTTTTAATTTTATCTATATATAAGTTAAGAAAATCATTCTCTAAACCGTCAAGCAATAAGACTATATCACATACTTTAATTTCTTTATCATAATCATCAGAAATTATTATATTGGTTTGCTTGTCCACAATGAACCCAGCATCTTTTCCTAAAAACGGAGAATTCTTAACACATATGAAACTTTTGAGTTCAAAATCCTGTAATAAATGTTTATGTGTTGCAAAATAATAATTTTCATAATTAAAAGGAAATATTAATATTTTTTCCATCATCTACACCTCCTCTATAAAATTATAACCAAATTCTTGTAGCATACAGAGTTCTTTTAAATTGTAAAGGACTTCACTGATAGACTCTCTGCAATGAAAAAGCTTTTTTTTCTTAGATAGCATGTTCCCTCCATCTGCCATAGCAACACACATCATACAATTTGGAAGTGCCCAGCATTTTCTACAATTATCTTTTGTTAATTCGCCAATATTCAATATTTTTCTAGATTTTACTAGATCAATACCTCTATCAATATCTCCAATATTCATGATTTTGGAACTTTCAGAAACTCTCTCACACGGATAGAATTCTCCTGTTGCTGATACGAAAAGTTTTCTAGAGCCTGGAATACATGGACCACCGTGATGAACTACTTTCCCTATACTTGTAGTATCCTTTAAGTTTTTATATCTCTCATTAATACTAACCTGCTGTACACGAAGTAATTTTGTAACATATTTCATATCAATTTTCTTTATCAATGCTAAAAGTAATTTAAAATAGTCATATGCTCTAGCAATATAAAACATATCCTGAAAAACAATATTTTCTTTAGACTTCAAGGTCTCAACTACATTCATAGCAACATCAACATCAGAAATAACCTCATCTGTTTCAAAGTAATTTTTTATACACGTATAATTGTGTTTTGGATTAATAACAGTATTAAAACTAATTTTTTTTATAAAATCAGGATTATATTGTTTTATCCGTGATATATTATTCATTATAGTATCAAAGGATCCTTTTCCATTCGCAAATTTTCTATTTTCATCATGTTCCTTTTTTGGTCCATCAAGACTAACTAATACATTAAAATTATTATCTATTAAAAATTTCATTGTATCATAATCTAATAACGTCCCATTAGTAGTTATAGAATATGATATTTTTTTACCCTCTATTTTGTTGGATATATAGTTAACACAGTCTTTAATTAAATCCAAACGCAACAGGGGTTCACCACCATAGAATCCAACTGTAACTTCATCAAGCTCATCTGAATGTTCATGATGAAAATCAATTGCTCTTTTTGCTGTTTCAAAATCCATTTCTGCATTAGAATGCACCCTGTTTTCATAGGTTCCTGAATAAACGCAATAACTACAGCGCAAATTACATTTTTGAGTTACTTGAAGAACTAATTGAGATATTCTATGATTCAAATAATGTTCTAAAATTGGTAATTGAGGGTGTTCTATTTTTTCTACAACATCTTCTTTTAAATAACCTTTTACTTGAAATTTTTCCAATAACTTAGGTTGTATGTCATTTGAATTATTTTCTGCTTTTTTCAAGTTATTATATTCTTCCTGATTAATTCTTAAAATCGTATTAGTATTTCTATCATATACATAAAATGCCAAAGGTGTTTTAAATGTTTTATAAATAATCATTACTCTTTTCCTCCTTATGAATTTTCTAGAACTCCATCATAATATTTTCTATCTGTAATAACCTGTCCTTTATCAATAAATATTATCTTGTCAAAGTTTTTTAACAAATTGACATTATGTGTAATACATATTGTGAAATCATAATTATTCTCTTCTAGCATTTTTACTATTTCTTTCTCAGATAAAACATCACAATTTGATGTTGCTTCATCTAAAATTAATATCTTTGCATGCTTTTTTAATAGTGCTCTCGCTAAAGCAATTTTTTGTTTTTCACCTCCAGATACACATCTACCATTTATACCAACATGGGTATCATATCCATTTTCCAATTTCTTTGTAAAATGCAGCAATTTATCTTTAATAAATTTAAAATTTTTTTCACTTGTAGGTTTATTAGTTTCAAACATTGTAATATTTTCCCAGATACTGCCTTTAAATAAATATACTGATTGACTCACTACTGCAAATAAATCCCTATAGTTCTTTAGTGGTATTTCATTTATATCAATTCCATCCATAAGTATTTTTCCTTTTTCAGGAGTGTAAAATCTTAATAACATATTAATTAATGTTGTTTTGCCGCTGCCATTTGCTCCAACTAATGCTATTTTTTCATTTTCATCTAAAGATAAATTAATATTTTTTAAAACTTCTTTTCCCTCATATCCTATTGTTACATCTTTAAATTCAATTCTTTTAGGAAATTCTGGTGAAAACTTAAAACTATTGTTCAGAGAAAAATCTTCTTCATCCATTTTAAGAAAGTCTTCGTAGCTTCGTAATGAAGGTATAATTTCAGCACTTATTAATTTAAGTCTTGATACTAAATCTATCGGGTAAAATACGTTTCCAGCATATGCTATAAATGCAAACAATCCACCAATGGTTAGTCCATTTTTCCAAATTAAAGCACCTGCTATAATATACAGTAAGCTAAACAATAATTTCTGTGTTACTGAACTAAATAACCTGTCTAACTCATCTATTCTATAAATACTAGCAATAACTTTATTATTTTTCTTTAATAATTCACTATATTCTCTTTCTTTTATTTCATACATATTCCATAATTTAACTTCATATATACCATCAAAAGTATTGCCTTGCCATCTATGTAAATTTTTTTGTATTTCTAACGATTCTTCACATTTTTTTTCTCTTATTTTACCTGAAACATTTGTAATTATAATTTTCAATGGAATAAACAAGACAACAAAAATTGTAAGCTTCCAATTAATATACAGAAGACCTATAAAATAGCCTACTATTTTCAAAAATTCAATAATTATCCCCAAAAACTCGTTACTAACAAGTCTACATATAATTTGAGCATCATAATTAGCATCATTTATAATTTTATACAAGCCATGTTTATTTAAATACCCTATTTTTAATCTTATTGAGTGACTAAAAACATCAAATTTTAATTTACTCTTACACGAAAGATCTATTTTAACTTGTATCTTAGACTGTATATAAGTAATAATCATCCCAATAATATTAAGTATCAGAGCAAATATGACTAAACGTAAAAGAAGATAATAATCTTTTGCTAAAAGTCCTTCATCAACTATTTTTCTTTCTACAAGTGGAATAGCTGCATAAAGCCCCATTGTTATAATAGTCATTAACATAGATAAAACTATTAATAATTTAAATGGTTTTGCCAGTTTAATGGCATAAGAAAACATTTTTTTATAATTCAAATCGTCACCACCTTGCATTTAGCTTTTTATGTATTTTTCTGTAATTGATAGAAAAATAATAGACTACATGTACTAGAGTTATTGTGATAATTTAATACTTATATGTTTAAATTATCATATAATTTTCTCAAGTCAATAGGGGTGTGACGAATAGCATAGAAACCGTGATAAATAAAAAAAGACCTTTAGGTCTCAAATTAATATTTCTATAGTAAATTTATCCTTTTCATCTTTTAGTTTCATTATGCCTTCGTATTTTTCAACAGTTCTTCGTATATTTAATAATCCATATCCATGATTTTCTTTATCTTTTTTGCTAGTAATTATTTTATTATTGTCCATTTTTATATTTCCTAACATTGAATTTTCCATTATTATACTAGTTTTGCCAAACTTATATTTAATATTTAGATTTATATATCTTTTATTTTCTTGTACAATACTGCAAGCTTCAATAGCATTGTCTAATAAATTTCCTAATATAATAGCTAAGTCTAGATGTTCAATATTGGTATTTTTTGGTATATTAATATTAAAATTAAATTTAATATTTCTTTCTTTAATATAATTATTTTTATAATTAATAAGTGCAGAAACTACTTTATTATCTATATCTATAATCTTACTTATTTCATTTTCTAAATATAATAATTCTTTAGTATATTTAATAATACTTTTATTATTTTCTTTCTCTGCAATCTCCCTTATACTTATAATATGATTCGTAAAATCATGTTTTAAGGCTTTTATTTCATTATGAAGATTTTGATATTTATCTAAATATGCAACAAGATTTTGATATTCTTTCTTAGTCAATTTCCATGTAGTTTCTTTTTCTGAGATTTCAATTACTTTTCTTATTATTATTAAAGTAATAATATTTATAATAGCTAATACAGATGTTATTATCATTATATACATTACTTTATTGTCATTATCTGTTAATGAATATATGTCTGCTGAAATAAAAAATACTGATAGACTTAGCAGCATCATTATTAGAGCTAATATACTATATGGCTCAACTTTTACTTTTCTTGTTTGCAAATATCTTGCTACTGCTACTACCATAAAAAATACTATAGTTTTTGATATGAATATTCCAACAATTCTATATAAGCTTCGTTGTTCTAATAGAATACCGCTAGATAAATTAAATAATAATGTTAATATAAAAAATATAATTACTTCTATTATAAACATAGAAATAATATATAAAATTACTGTTTTTACTAATTTTAAAATTGCGATTTTATAAAACATTTTACATATAACTAAAGTTAGTATTAATATTAATAAAAATACTTTAATACTGACATTCCCCCATATAACATTTGAATACCTTAATATAATACTTTGTATAATTATTAAAATTACAAAAATTTTTTTTGAATAATTTTCTTTTTTTATATAAATAGAATTTACTACAATATATATACCACTTACATCAACTAAGTTTGCAAATATCTCAACAAATTCATAAAACATATTATGCTCTTTCTCTAATCATTTCAGATATCTTTGTTAACACTTTATCTTTATATGTAATTCCAATAGGTATTATATTCTTAGTTCCATGCAAAATTATATTATTTCCAGCATTATATTCAATTCTACTTTTGTTTATTATAAATCCTTTGTGACATCTAATAAAATAATCCATATTTATTTCTTGCTCTAATTTTTTAAAACTTTTACGTATTTTATATATATTGTCAATTGTTATGATGTAAATATTGTTTACTTTTTTTTCAAAATATAGAATGTCATAGTATTTTATACTTACCATACCACCTTTTATTGTAGTATTATAAACCTTTGTATTAACATTCCAAAATCTTTCTTCATTCACTTTTTTCAGAGCTTTATTAATTACTCTGTAGAATTTATCAGGAACTATAGGCTTATCTATATAATTAAACGCAAATTGATCAAAAGCTTCTTTTCTATAGTTTGAATAACTTGTTACAAATACAATTAGTATAGATTCATTTATGATTTTTAATTGTTTAGATATTTCTATACCTTTAATGTCAGGCATTTCTATATCTAAGAATGCAATATCAAAAACATATTGTTTGGATTTTTTTACCGCTTCCTCTCCTAATAATGCTCTTTTACAAATGTATTTTATTTCAATTGTACTAAAATAGTTCATTATATGTCTTTCTAAAATATCTAAATGTTCAGGTTGATCATCACAAATTAAAATTTTGTATTTCATATTATCCCTCCCTTATAACAACAAAATTTTTCTGCTTTGTATTATGGTGAACAATTATATATAATAAGAACTACTTAAAAAAAATATATATATTTGTAATTGTATTTCGATATGTATAATAATGTATTTTTTGGTTGTTTTTGTAATATTTTCTGTTTTATTTACTAATTATATCTTATTTTGTATTATTTTACAAGTTAAATATAGTCATTTGTTGTAAAATATATCAAATTTTTTTGGAATTTTTCGGTATTTTGTAATAGCATTATCACATTCTATTTTATAAAGCAAAAGCGGAACATTCCTCATGAATATTCCGCTTTCTAAATTTTCATTATGTAAACGAGTATATAACACATAAGTTAAAAATATATCTGTAAGTAGGTTTTTACACCAATCAATGTTTGACGCAAAAAAAGACTGTTAGTAACATAACTTAAAAATAAATCAGATTAACAATCTGTTATATCACTAATACCCATTGTAGAATATAATTACTTTAATTATGTTAACTAACATACCGCTATCTATATATTTTTTATAAGGGATATCTTTCAAATCAATAATATCTAGTGCTTTTCTACTCATGAGTTCAATATTAATTGTAGATCTATACTTTTCAACTTTATCTTCACCCTCTATTGAACTTCCATAAACTATTATTTTTAATAAGATATTTATTTATGAAATTTAAACAACTTAATAATTCTACTAACTTTGTTCATTTAGATATATTGATACTTTATCTTGTATAATTTGCGCTATTTCTTCTGCTGTTTTTTCTCCTGAGAAATACATATCAACACAATTGTCAACTATACTATATATTTCAGGATTTTGATTTTTCCAAGTAGTTATATTTAAAGTAAATTCTTTGATTTGTTCAGTATAATTTTTTAATATTTCATTAGCTTTTTCTAAAGGTATCTCAATCTCATTAGAACATTTAACATAATCAATATACATATTTGAATCTTCTTCAATTTTTTTATTAAAGGATATATTGTTAACAGGAAAATTATATAATTCAGGTAATGACTGCATTTCATCATTAAGCAGAAATTTTAGAAATTCCCAAGCCAATTTCTCATTACTTGAATTACTATTTATAGCATACATATTAAAAGAATTAAATATAGCACCGCTACTTATAGTATTAGATGGCATTTTATAATAATATCTTGTTGCATTGTCTATTGCGTATGAATCAGTACCTTCGAAAGCCATCAACCAAACTGAATCAATATAACTTAATTCAAATTTATGTGTACACCTATATAAATCTTCACTAGTTTTATAGATAATGTTATTATCAGCTAAATACTTACAGTATTTTATTGTATTGATGAATTCTTTTGATGTAAAATTAGCAGTGTTATCTTCTTCATTAACAAAGTTCTCATATTCGCTTTGAAACATTTTTTCAAATAGTTTCTTATCTGTTACAGAGAGTATATATTCAGCATTTATATTTTTTTCTTCATTACTTAACACTTCTTGTGCAGAAGAAAAGAAATCCTGCCAATTCCAATAAGAATCATCAATTTCTAAATTATAGTTACCAGTTATTAAATATATAAAATAACTTAATGGTATAGTGTATAATCCGTCTTTATATTTCAAAGCTTCAAATATTTTTGTATTGTAATTGTTAATATCAAAACTTGTATCTTCCTTCATTAATTTGCTCATATTTACAAACATACCACTGTCAATATATTTCTTGTAGGCTAATTCGTCTATATCAATAATATCAGGGGCTATTCCACTAATAAGCTCAGTATTAATAATAGACCTGTACTTCTCAATTTCTTGGTTACTTATTTCTATTGTAGTATAAATTCCACCATCTGCTAATTTCACTTCATTCACTATTTCTTTACCGTAAACTTTTATTTCTACTTTTATATCTGGATTAAGCTCCTGAAATCTTTGAGCAACTTTTTCTAAATAAACATTATTTGAGTTTACAAAAGTTGCAATTGTTAATATATTATTATTACTAGCTTCAGTTTTTCTACTATTATATGTTGAATTTGAACAAGCTGTTAGGTTTATACATAGTATTATTGATATTAATATACAAAATCTTTTCATGTAATTTTCCTTCCTATTTTAAATAATTACCTAATATTAAATTTTACTATTGTAGTAGTTAATTGTAAATTACCATGATAGTCATATATTGTCAACTATTTACTTTTATGCTTTATAATTTTTAATTAAAAAAAGCAGATAATTATAATTACTATCCTCTGCTTTTACTACGTAAACTTATATATTTATTATAAAATTCAAATCTACTGTCTATTTACCAATTATATCTTGTTTTGTATTATTTTTTAAGTTAAATATAGTTATAATTAATGATATATGACAAAATTCACTATGGGAATTTTTATCTCCTTTACACCTTCTATTTAATTGCTAGGCATTAAGGAATCCGAGTTAATTCCTCTAATATCACCAATTTTTTTACCTAATTCTATATTTCCAATATCTTCATGATCAAATCTGCAACACCTACATTGTATCCACTAAATGCGTAGATTGCTGTTAAGTCATTAGCTGTAATAACTGTTAAAGGCAGTTTTTCAGGATCTACATACATTCTTCTTGCAAGAACTGAAGCATTATTAGACTTATCATAATATACCTTAATATTTGGAATTAATGATACTGTGTTAGATAAAGTTTCATTTTCCAATGCTGATTTATCTCTCAATATGAATATTATATTAGATTCTGTTTTATTATAATATTCTTTCATTTCCATCAATTCATTTAGTAAATGTTCAGTTGGTTCTTTGTTTTCTTCTATAAATGCTATTATGTTCTTATTATTTTTTGTTATAGAACTTGCTAAAACTGGTTTAGAATTATTATCATATACTGTGAAATCTTGAAGTTCTATATTTGACAGCATATCTTTTAAATTACTTTTCCTAAGTTCTATACTTATTGTATTAGTTTCAGGAATTCTAAAGTAGTATTCTTTACCGTATACGGTTCCATTTGGCATTCTATTGCTAGTTATGATTTTATAATTTGCTTTAGGAAGCTTTAAAACATTAGTGTCTATAGATTCATTAGAATAATCTAATGTTTGATATACTCCATTATCTAATTTAGCAATAGTCCAATTTTGATAATAAATCCATTTAATATCTTTATCTTTATTTATTGTTAAGTTGAATAATTTTTCTTTAATTACTTTTTCTACATTAACAAATGTTCCTCCATCTTTATACTGTATATTTCCATCTATTTCGTTAATTTGTGAAGGTATACCCAAAGTTCTTGCTATTGCTACAAATAGAATTTTCTTTGATTTATTATTACCTATGTTACTTTTTAAAACACCAAGAGGTGATGTTATAATAGTATCTACATCTCTATCATAATGATAAATTATATTGTTTTGAATGTATTCCCATATTTTCTGTGGATTAGCAGTAAATTCAGCTTTTTGCTCATTATTGAAAAATTCTAATATTCCTTTTCTGTATTTAGTTATTGGTTCAAAGCTTATTCTAGGACATAATATATACTTTTCAAAATCTGGGTCATTTTTATACCTCATTGAATACATTAAATGTTCTTCTAATGCACTAATAGATACATCTGTATAGTCTTTCTCTCTAAGTGTTAATAATAATTTCACTTTATAATCAAAGTATTCATCATTAGATAAAAAATTGTATATTGCTTTATAATTATATTTTGAAATTGATAATATATTGTTTATTTCATTTTTATATTTTGGAAAATCTATATATATAATTCCATTTTGTTTACCGTAAAACGTCTTTTCTTTTGCTAATCTTTTATTGTTAGACTCATTGAATTTTTGTAAATGTTTATTTTGCTTTTGTTGATTAATATTACTGCTGTTATCTATATTATCCTTTGGTGGTATAAAATCAAAATCTGTCATTTCTATTTCATTTAATATGCTGTTATCAAAATTAAACTCAACATAATTTTCTATATTTGTATTTACTAATTTATGCATAAATCGCTTACCGTCAGTGATATGTATATGCATACTGCCAAGACCTGTTGTTAAAGTAACTATACCATTACTATCTGTATCTCTTTCATAGATAGGAAAAAATTCTGAGAAATTTAGCACTTCAAACATTACCTTTATATTTTCTTTAGGGTTACCATTTGAATCAACAACTTTTATTTTTAAGATTTTTGTCTTTGTATATGTATCAAGACTGTTTATAATTGTTATACTTCCTTTATGCCTTATAGTATCTTCTTTATCACCGTAGTTTCCGTAAGATTTGCTCTGAACTAACATTGCTCTTGACGCTGCTCCGTTAAACCATCCCTTGTTTAGTATTGGTTCAGGTTCACATGCACCTATAAATTTCCACTCTCCGTTTACATAAACTTCTACCCAAGCGTGATTATCATCACAGTGACTCCATCTAGGTACATATACCTGCCTTGCTGGAATTCCTACACTTCTAAGAACACAGACTGTAAATGTTGATTCTTCACCGCATCTTCCATATGCTCTTTTGAACACTGTCAATGGTGAAGATGTTCTGTTATCTGTAGCTCTATAAGTAACATTTTCTAAACACCAATAATTTACTTCTAGAACCGCTTCTTCTACAGTCATATTTTTAATTCTATTAATAACTTCTTCATAAAATAATTTTCTTACATCTTCTAAATTTTCATTATGTATACGAGGATAAAGTACGTAAGTTAAAAATATATCTGTGGGCAAGTTTTTACACCAATCAATGTTTGCACGCAAAAAAAGGCTGTGAGTAACATAACTTAAAAATAAATCAAATTCACAATCTGTTATATCGCTTATGCCCATTGTAGAATATAAAAACTTTAAGCAAGTTTTTTCATCATCTGTACATTTTTCAAGTTTTGACAGTATTTCATCTCTTTTATACTCAACTAGTTGTAAGGTGTTTTCAAAGTTTTGATTTATTTTACCTACAGCATTTTCATTTAAATTTATCATTTACTAAATTTTCCTTTCTGTCATATATTTTTCAATAGCTTGTCTTACTTTTTTAATTTCTGATGAATCAGTTCTAACAATATCATACTCACTTATAGATGAAAGTCCCATAGACACATCTTTTTTTCTATACTTCATATTACTGTCAATTATTTTTTTACCTGATAGATGAAATGAAGTAGATTTTGTATAATTTATTATTTCAGATATATTGTTAGAATTAACGCCGCTTCCTACTAATATATCTATTTTATTTTCTGATTTTTCTACTAATTGTTTTATTAATTCTTTACCTAAAATACAGTTGTTTTGCTGTCCAGAAGTTAAAATCGTATTTATTCCTAAAGACTTTGCTTCTTCTAAAGCTTTCATAGGATTATTACATACATCAAATGCTCTGTGGAATGTTACGTCCATTCCATCTGCAATGTCAATTAAAGTTTTCATTTGAGGTATATTAAGACTTCCATCATTTTTTAATATACCAATAACGACTCCATTTGCTCCTGCTTTTTTAAACATTTCAATGTCTCGCTTCATTATTTCAAATTCATAATCTGAATAAAGGAAATCTCCAAATCTTGGACGAATTAAAACATTTATATCTATATCTACATTTTCTTTTATTAAATTAAATAAATTTATATCAGGTGTTGTTCCCCCAATTATTAAATTACTGCATAACTCTAATCTGTTTGCACCACCCTGTTTAGCAGCTATGGCCGATTCAACAGACCCAACACATACTTCTAAAATATAACTCATAATTTTTGTCTCCTCATTTAATTAAACGAATGATGAGTAACTAGTAACGAGTAACAATGAAAATTTATTCATACTTCATAAATCTAATTTTTTTAATTATAATTTTAGTTTTTAATTCATTAAAAACTTCCATGTTACTAGTTTCTCGTTTCTAATTCCTCGTTTTTTTTAACTATCCATGTTACTCGTTTCTAATTCTTCGTTCCTCGTTTTTTTACTGTTTTACGTCAGTAAAACTTCCTTAACTTTTCACTTTTAACTCTTAACTTTTATCTTATATAAGGTTCTCTGTTTTTTTATATACAAGATCCTTCGACTCGCTTTGCTCGCTCAGGATGACCATAATCAGTTGATAAGTAAAAACGAATGATGAGTAAATAGTAACTAGTAACAATGATGACTATAATTAGTTGATAGTTGATAATGTATAGTTGATAATTAAATGATGATTTATTCATCCTTCATAAATCTAATTTATATAATCATAATTCAAGTTTTTAATTCATTAAAAGCTTCCATGTTACTCGTTTCTCATTCTTCGTTTCTCGTTTTTTTTAAAAACTATCCATGTTACTAGTTTCTCGTTTCTCATCTCTCGTTCATCTTAACAGCTTATAAAGCATTGAAGCTCCTATTATTCCTGCATCGTTTCCAAGTTCGGCTATTTTAATATCTGTTTTTAGCATATTTTTACCGCCGATTATTTCATTTTCAACATAATTGTTGAGAGGAATAAGCAGATTATCTTTTTGAGCAGATATTCCACCACCGATTACTATTACATCAGGTTGAATTACTGCTATAATGTTTCCTATCCCTACAGCTAATGATTTTATATAGCTATCAATTATATCTATAGCAACATTATCTCCCATTTGAGCAGCGTCAAAAGGTGTTTTTGCAGTTATTTTATCTATATCATTATTAACAAGTTTATTAATTATACTTTCTTTATGCTTTACAGCAGCTTGTTTAGTAACATTTATAAGAGCAGTTGCTGAAGAATACTGTTCCCAGCAGCCTTTTCTGCCGCAATTACATTGTTTACCATCAAGCTCAATTACAGTATGTCCAAATTCACCGCCACCGTTAAATTTTCCTGTAACTATTTTATTATCAATTATTATTCCTGATCCAACACCTGTTCCTAAAGTTATGGCAACTAAATCTGTATAACCTTCCCCTGCCCCAACTTGATATTCACCAACAGCAGCTGCATTTGCATCATTTGCAAGGTATACAGGTATTCCTGTCTTTTTTGATATATAGTCTACAATATTTACATCTCTAAAGTTTAAATTACTAACATATTCTATAATGCCTTTTTCTGAATCACATGTTCCTGGACTTCCTATACCTATAGAGATAATTTCATTTTTTGAAAAATTTGCATCAGCAAGCAAATTATCTACTAAATCTACCATATCATCCATGATCTGATTAGAACTTCGTTCTCTTAATGTTAATATTGATTTTTTACTTTTTATAGTACCTTCTAAATCTACTAATGCTGCAACTATATTTGTTCCGCCTAAATCAATTCCTATGTTCATATTAAAAACTCCTAAATATAATTTATGATTACTAAAAATAAAAAATGCTATAGAAATAATATGCATTTATTGGACTTATTGTATACTTTTTTACCAAATATTACAATGATTTTTCATATGAAAAATAATAGTACTTTGTTTTTTAATTATTTTATATTATAATAAATATTGAAATAATAACATTATGTTACAAAGTTTAAGTCAAAAAATTTTTTCTCGGGTGATTAAAATGAATTATTTAGATTCTCAAGACTACATGGATGTCAAAATACATAATATCAATCTTATATTTGACATAATCAAATTAAACAAAGGCATTTCAAGAACAGAAATTGCAAAAATATCTAAAATGAGTTCTATGAGTATAACAAGAATTGTAACTCAGTTGATAAATGAAAATTTGGTTTACCAAGGAGAAACTTCAAAGGGTAATGTTGGTAGAAGAGCTGTATATCTGCATATAAATCCTAATGCTTTTTATACCTTAACTATCAACATAGACATTAATCACATTTCTTTGGCAGTTGTTAATTTAGCTAATAAAATAATACTACAAACTTTAATTGATATTAACCGTAATATTTCTATGGAGGAAGCAGTTGACACATCATATGAGTCATATAAAAAACTCATTGAAAATAGTAATATTGAGTTTGAGCAAATAAAATGCATAACTATTGTTTGTGCTGGTATTATTGATAATAACAAAGGTATAATAACCTTTTCAGCACAAATGAAATGGAAGGATATAAATATACAAAATTATGCTTCAGATAAATTTAAATTAGATGTTTTAGTCGAAAACGATGTTAAAGCTGCTATTCAATGTGAAATACAAGTAAACAACAAGTTTAAGAATGAAAATATAGTTTATTTAACAATTGGTTCTGGGGTTGGAGCTGCTGTATCCAATAAAGGGAAAATATTTAGAGGTGAAAACAATAGTGCAGGTGAAATCGGACACACCATAGTTGATGTTGATGGAATAATGTGTGAATGCGGCAGGAAAGGATGTCTTAATACTATTCTTAATATAAATTCTATGATAAATAGTGCTAAAAAGTATGACAAATCAATTAATTCAATAAGAGATATTATATATAACTATTATAGAAAACAACCTTGGGCTGAAGAAATAGTTGATAAAATTTGCAAATATTTTTGTATTGCAATAAATAACATAGCATGCTCCTACAATCCAACATTAATAATTATCGGCGGTGAATTAATCTATAAATTTCCTGAATTTTTAACTATTGCACAAAATTCAATATATGCTGTAGAATACCGTCCTTTTAATGATATATTAAATATTGTCGTTGAATCAGAAACAAAAGGCAGAGCTAACTTAATAGGAGGAGCTATTTTAGCTCAGAAGTATGTATTAAATAAAATATTTACTTAATGTCAAATAAATATATAATTTAGTCTAAATGTGGCAAAATATATTATTTATTGACATTATTTACATGGTGTGATAATATTATTTTATAAAATTAATAACATACCGTTATTAATGAAAAGGTGTTCAAAATACTTAGAAAAGAGAGGGTTTAAAAATGAAAAAATCTGCATTAAGTTTTATTTTAATTTTCATGTTAGTATTTTCACTTGTTGCATGTAATTCTAATACAAATACAAATACAGATAATACTAAACAAGATGCTCTAAATGTGTATGTCAGCACAGAAATAAATACTTTAATTCAGTGGGCGTCATCTAATGATACTTCATTTACAATTTTAAATAATGCTTTTGAGGGATTGTATCGCTTAGATACAAATAGCCAACCACAACCAGCATTAGCTAAAGATTATAAGGTTTCTGAAGATGGACTTACATACACTTTCTATTTAAAAGACAATATTAAATGGAGTAATGGAACTGAGATAACTGCAAATGACTTTGTTTATGCATGGTTAAAGCAAATGAGCAAGGAAGCTACTAATGGTTATTCATTTATTATGAATGATTATATTGTAGGTGGTAACGAATACTTTTCAGAAGATATTTCAGCAGAAGAAGTAGGTGTTAAAGCTATTGACGAAAAAACTTTTGAAGTTACTCTAATACAGCCTACACCATATTTTCAAAGGCTGACAGTTTTACCTATGTTCTTCCCATTAAATGAAGAATTTGTTACTTCACAAGGAGACAATTATGGACTTTCAGCAGATGCTATGATTTATTCAGGTCCTTATGTAATAAAAAACTATGATATAGCATCAGGCTGTAATTTAGCTAAAAATGATAAGTACTGGGATACTGATAATGTTGCAATTAATGATATAAATGTACGTGTTATAAAAGATTGCGGCGCTGCCTTAAACGCATACAACGCAGGTCAAATATCTAAAGTAACTCTTCAATCAACAGATGTTCCAGCTTATAAAGATAGTGAAGAATTCCATTCAGGAAGTAATTTTAGAACTGACTATATTCAGTTTAATACTACTAATGAAAAACTATCTAATGTTAAAATTAGACAAGCATTATCTTATGCTATAGATAGAAATGTTTTAGTTGATGTTATCCTTGCTGATGGTTCAGGAACTGGAGTTGGAATGATCCCTTATGGTATGAATGGTGATGGTAAAAAAACTTTCCGTGAACTTAATGGAGATATTAACACATTTGATGCTGAAAAAGCAAAACAATTATGGGCAGAAGGCGTTGAAGAACTTGGATATACTCCTGAATTAACTATTTTAGTTAGTGATGAAAATGTAGTTAAAACAATAGCAACTTTTGTTCAAAGTCAATTTAAAGCTAATTTAGACATAGATGTTAAAATAGATTCTAAAACTTTGAAAGCTAGAAATGAAATCATGGATGGCAAAGTTTCTGGAGTTACTTATGATATGGCTATAACAGCTTGGGGTGCTGACTATGATGATGCAATGACTTACCTTGATTTATGGACAAACGGAACTCCATATAGAGGAAATTATGTTAGTGATGAGTATAATTCACTTGTAGCACAAGCTAAACAAGAAACAGATAATCAGACTCGTACAGAATTATTGTTACAAGCTGAAAAAATACTATGTTCTGAAGATATGGTTGCAGCTCCACTATATTATAGAGGTTTTGCTTATTTACAAAAACCTAATATTGAAAATTTAACAGTTCATTCATTTGGACCACCTATAGAATTTAAATATGCAAATTTCAAATAAAATAATATTTTAACAGTATATTAAGGGTGTTCTGAAATATATTCTTTTGTTATAAGAATATGTATTGGGACACCTTTATTAAAAACATGTGAGGAGTAAGATGAAATGTTTAAATATATTTGCAAAAGACTTTTATACATTGTTCTTACGTTGTTTGTAATACTAACAGCAACATTTTTTTTAATGAATAAACTCCCAGGTACACCTTTTGACGATGAAAGGTTTAGTATGCTCCCTCCGGAAGACCAAGCTTTAGTCCTAGAACAATACGGTCTTAATGAACCAGTATATATTCAATATTTAAAATACGTACAAAACATTCTTAAAGGAAAATTTGGAGAATCATATGTTTATGCAGGACAAGATGTAAGTGATGTCTTAACGCATAGAATAGGTCCATCTGTTCTAGTAGGTGCACAGGCTGTATTACTTGGACTAACTGTAGGATTAATTCTAGGAATATTAGCTGCATGGAAACATAATACTGGTATAGATTATTTTACTATGATAGTAGCAGTACTCGGTGTATCTGTCCCAAACTTTGTTCTTGCAGCATTATTACAGTACTTCATAGGACTTAAATGGGGAATTCTTCCAGTAGCATTCTGGGAAAGCTGGTCTAGTTCTATATTACCTTCTATTGCTTTATCTGTTTCTGTTATTGCAATGATTGCAAGATTTATCAGAACTGAAATGCTTGATGTTTTACAGCAGGATTATATAATTACTGCTAAGGCAAAGGGCCTAAGCAAATTAAAGGTACTCATGAATCATGCAGTACGTAATTCAATAATACCAGTTATAACTATATTGGGACCAATCATAGTTAATATCTTCACTGGATCATTAGCAGTAGAAAATATCTACAGTATACCGGGAATAGGTAGTCTTTTTGTTGATTCAATAAAAATGAATGATTATTCCACTATAATGGCAATTTGTATATGTTATAGTGCTTTTTACATATTAGTAATACTTGTTACAGATGTTTTATATTCACTTATTGATCCAAGAATTCGACTAATATCAAATAGGGCGGAGTAAAGAATGATGAAAAAAGATAATATATCAAAGGATTTATTTATAAAAGCTAAAGTAAAAGAAGATGAAAAAGATAAAATTGTAAGACCTAAACTTACAGCACTGCAAGATGGGTGGATTAGACTTAAAAAGAATAAAGCAGCTATATGTTGTTTATTTATCTTAATAATAATCATATTATTATCATGTTTTGCACCTGTTTTTAGCAAATACAAATATTACGAAACAGATTATTTAATTACATTTAACAGTCCAAGTCCAGATCATTGGTTTGGAACTGACCAATTTGGAAGAGATTTATGGGCTAGAATATGGTATGGTGCAAGAATTTCACTTATTATAGGATTTGCTGCGGCATTTTTAGATTTATTCGTAGGAGTAACATATGGATCTGTATCTGCTCTAATAGGTGGAAAAACAGATACTGTCATGCAGAGGATAATTGAAGTATTAATTGGAATTCCTCATCTAATTATAGTAATACTGCTTATGATGGTTCTTCCAGCAGGAATAATTACTATTGTTGTTGCGCTTGCAATTACAGGATGGGTTAATATGGCCCGACTTGTACGGGCACAAATATTAAAACTCAAAAATCAAGAATTTGTACTAGCAGCAAGAGTGTTAGGAACAAGTAACAAAGAAATAATTAAAAAACATTTAATCCCAAATACTGTTGGAGTAATAGTTATAAATGCTATGTTTACAATTCCATCAGCTATATTTACAGAAGCATTTTTAAGTTTTATAGGTATAGGATTGCAAGAGCCTGCAGCTTCACTAGGAGTTCTTATAAACAATGGATATCAAGTTCTTCACAATTATCCATATTTACTTATATTCCCTGCTGTAGTCATTATACTCATAATGGTTTGTTTTAGTATATTGGGTGATGGACTGAGAGATGCCTTTGATCCAAGAATGAGAAAATAATATAAATTCAAAATTCAAAATTAATAGTAAATTTAGAATTTAAAATTTTAAATGCAAAATTCGAAATTAAACAGAATCCAAAATTTTTAGATAGAACTTTAAATGCAAGATCGAAAGGAATGCATGTTAATATGAATGAGGTTTTAAAAGTTGAAAATTTAAATGTTGATATACGTACTCAATTCGGTGATGTTAAGGCTGTTAGAGGTATATCATTTAATCTTAATAAAAAAGAAACTTTAGCAATAGTTGGAGAATCTGGTTCTGGTAAATCAATATCAGTTAAAAGTATTATGCAGTTATTACCAAACAATGGCAGAATTTCTAAGGGTTCTATTACATTTGAAGGTGACGATATAAGTAAATTTTCTGATAGGAAAATGCAAAACATCAGAGGTTCAGATATATCTATGATATTTCAAGACCCTATGACTTCTCTTAATCCAACTATGACAATAGGTAAACAAATTAATGAAGTTTTAAAGAAGCATACAAATATGACAAAAGAGGAAATGAAAGCACGTGCTTTAGAAATACTTGAGTTAGTTGGTATATCAAGTCCTGATAAAAGATATAAGCAGTATCCTCATCAATTGTCTGGAGGTATGAGGCAGAGAGTTATAATAGCAATAGCTTTGGCCTGCGACCCTAAGATATTGATTGCAGATGAACCCACAACAGCTCTTGATGTAACTATACAAGCGCAAATATTAGACCTTATGAAATCTTTGGTAGAAAAAATGGATACTTCTATAATTTTAATAACTCATAATTTAGGAGTAGTTGCTAATATTGCTGACAGAGTAGCTGTAATGTACGGAGGAAAACTGGTAGAAACGGCTTCAGCTGATGAATTATTTGATAATCCTAAACATCCTTATACTAAAGGACTTTTAGCTTCAATACCTAAACTTGATGAAGATGAACAAGAACTTATTTCAATACCGGGAACTCCTCCTGATTTAATGATGCCGCCTAAAGGATGTCCTTTTGCAGCTAGATGTAAACATACTTTGAAAGTTTGTGAAGAAAGTATGCCAGAATATTATAAAATATCAAAAGATCATTTATCAGCTTGTTGGCTTTTAGATGAAAGAGCAAAACATATTAGTATAGAAAGTTAGGTGGAAATCAATGGAAAGAGAAATTCTCCTTAAAATAAAAAATTTAAAAAAGCATTTTAACGTAGGTAAAAATCAAATACTAAAAGCTGTAGATGGGGTATCCTTTGATATTTATCGTGGAGAAACTTTTGGAGTAGTAGGAGAATCAGGATGTGGAAAATCTACTTTAGGAAGAACTATAATAGGTCTTTATAATGCAACAGAAGGCAGCATAGAATATGATGGTATTGATTTAACTAAGAAAACGACATCAAAAGAAAACCGTGATTTGACAAAACGAATACAGATGATTTTCCAAGACCCCTATGCTTCACTTAATCAAAGAATGAAAGTTATGGACATAGTAGCTGAAGGAATAGATGCTCACGGATTATCAAAGAACAGTCAAGACCGTGCTCAAACAGTAGTTGATCTACTAAATACTGTAGGATTGCAAGAAGAACACACTAATAGATTCCCTCATGAATTTTCTGGCGGTCAAAGACAGCGTATAGGCATAGCAAGAGCACTTGCAGTTAATCCAGAATTCATAATTTGTGACGAACCAATATCTGCACTTGATGTATCAATACAAGCTCAAATAATTAACTTACTTAAAGATCTTCAAAACAAAAGAGGATTAACTTATATGTTTATTGCACATGACTTATCTATGGTTAAACATATAAGTAATAGGATAGGAGTTATGTATTTAGGTAATCTTGTAGAACTTACTACTAGTAAAGAATTGTTTAAGAAGCCTTTACATCCATATACACAAGCTCTACTATCTGCTATACCAATACCTAATCCTAAAATTGAAAAAACAAGGCACCGTATTATTTTAGAGGGAAGTTTGCCAAGTCCAATTAACGTAAAAGAAGGCTGTAAATTTTCATCAAGATGTGCAAAAGCTGACACTATATGCAGAGAAAAAAGTCCTGAATTTGTTGAAGTAGAAAAAGGACATTATGTAGCATGTCATTTTGTAAAATAGCTTATTAGTATAGACAGCTGGAGGAATTAAGTTATGAAATTAAATATAAAAGGTATTACAATTTTTGTTGAAGATTATTATTTATCAATGAGTAAAAAATCAGCAGAGATAGTATCTCATCAGATTGCTAATAAACCTAACAGTGTACTAGGATTAGCGACAGGTTCAACACCAGAAGGTATGTACAAAGAGTTAATTCAATTATATTTAAATAAAAAAGTCAATTTTGATAATATTACTAGTTTTAATTTAGATGAATATTATCCTATTAACAAAGATAATAAAAATAGTTATGCCTATTACATGAATAGTCATTTATTTAATCATGTTAATATAGATAAAGATAAAACATTTATACCAAATGGAAAGACAGAAAATGTAGATAAAATGTGCAAAGAATATGACCAGATGATTTATGATGTAGGTGGAATTGATTTGCAGATATTAGGAATTGGAAACAACGGTCATATAGGATTTAACGAACCAGATGTAGATTTTGAGCTAACGACGCATTTAGTTAAACTTGATGATAAAACTATTGAAGCAAATGCAAGATTTTTTGCTAACATTGATGATGTACCAAAATTTGCTGTAAGTATGGGCATTCAGAATATTATGCAGTCAAAGAAAATAATTTTAATGGCAAGCGGTGAAGGAAAAGCTAAGATTATTCATGATATGATATTTGGAAAAGTCACTCCAAATTTACCTGCCTCAATCTTGCAGCTGCACAATAATGTCACAATACTTTTAGATAAAAAAGCAGCAAAATTGATTATTAATTAAATATTATATATAAAAATAAACTAGAAAATAATATCTAGTTTATTTTTAATATGTAATAAAATGATTAATACCATTTCATTATATCTTTCATATGAGACAATTTACCGTTATTTTTTATAAGCAATATTTCACTCAGTATACTAAAAGCCACTTCTTCAGGTTTTTGTCCTCCTAAGCCTATACCTATTGGTGCATACACTTTACTTAATTTTTCTTTATCATATCCTTCACTCAATAGTTTTTCCATTATATGCTTAGTCTTATTTTTACTCCCTATCATGCCAATATATTTTGCTCCGCTGTCCAAAACATCTTTTAATGCTATTTCATCATATTCGTGACCTCTAGTAACTATTACAATATAACAGTTTTCATCTATGTTATACTCTGATAATTTTTCATTTATATCTCCGTAAATTAATTCATCTGATTTTGGAAATCTATCTTTATTGCAGAACTCTTCTCTATCATCAAATATTACAGTGTAAAATCCCATCATTTTCGAAAGCTCGTACAATTTTAAAGAAACATGTCCTCCTCCAACTAAAAGCATTTTATCTTTAGGAATGAAAGCTTTTATAAAAACATCTGCATCACCACCGCACTGCATATGCAGACTTCCTTCATCGTTGGTTAACTTGAATTTAAACATTTTACTAATTGAATTTTCCATACATTTTTTTGCTTCTTTAATAACATTATGTTCTAAATTTCCCCCACCAATTGTACCTACTATTGAACCATCTTCTTTTACAGCCATAATAGAGCCTTCTTTAGCCGGAGTTGAACCCTCTACTCTTGTAATAGTTGCTAATGATACTTTACGATTAAATTTCACTTCATTTAGTATAAAGTCTAAAACCTTATTATCCATTTTATTCTACCTCTCATTGTTTTTCATATATAATATTGCTTCTAAAACTCCTCCGCCCACTGCTCTAGCTTTATCAGATATACTAAAACAATGATCCACATTTCCTCTTGGGTCTATATCACCTATTTTTAATGATTTTTCAACATGCAAACCATTCATTATTAAACCTCTCAGAACGCCATCTAAAGTAGCCTTTACAGGTTGACCGTCAACATTTGCAACTATATCTTCCTTTTTAACTACAGCTCCTATTTTTAATATGTTTTCTATTGTACCATCACAAGGTGCTCTCAATACTCTTTCCTTGCCATAGCCTGCAATTATGCCCGGTATACCTGTATTAGCTATAGCTTTTCCGCTGTGAATAACTTTTCCTAATTCGTGTCCTCTGCATGTTTCCACTACTAAATTAACATCCTTACCTGCACTAAATCCCGGTCCAACGCCAATAGTTATAGGTGCCATATCCTTTGTTGTACCTAAATTTTTCTTTGCTAGTATTGCATCAACTAATATATCAGCTTTAATTTCATCCAATATACTTAAATCGTTGTCTACTATTACAGGGATACCTTTTTCTTCCCATACTTTATATATTTCATTTGAATTATTAACAAAAACAGCTTTAACTCCATCAACAGTATATTGTCCTTCAAATATAGCAGTTGCAAATGATACTGTTCTTCTTACCATAGTTGGTTTTTCTATATCAAGAATTAGTACCTTAAATCCACTTCTATGAAGTCTATGAGCTATACCTGTTGCAATATCTCCGCCACCTCTTAAAATTACTACATCATTAAACATTTTATCATCTCCATTTTATATATTCTTCCCATGTATCTATGTCATTTCCTATAACATTATTATCAATATTAACATATTTAACATTTTCAATATTATTTTTTATTACACTTTTACCACCCTCGTCACCGTTAATACTTAGAAGCTTCTCTTTTAAACTAACTGAGAAAATTGTGGGATTTCCATTTTTACCGTTATACCTAGGTACTGCTATTAAGCAGTCATCGTCTTTATATGATTCTATTAATGTATTAATTGTATTTGGATCTATAAATGGCTGGTCTCCGACAAAAAACATATATCCACTAGTTTCTACAGGTGAATGAATAATTCCTAATTTCATAGATTCACTTTGACCACATTGTGCATTAGGATTAAATACTGTTTCTACACCATATTTATTTCCTACTTCTTTTATTTGTTCTTCTCTATATATTAATAATATTTTATCAATACTAGAATTTTTAGCAGCCCTTATAACCTTTTCAATAATAGGTTCTCCATCAATATTTAACATTAATTTATTCCTATTCATTCTTTTAGAAAACCCACACGCCATAATTATTCCAGTAATCATTTATTTCAACTCCAAATAATATAAACTATTAACTAGTAACAAAAAACTAGTAACAATGTTGATTTACTCATACTTCGTAAATTTTTTTAACTACCACAGGAAAACACTGACTTACAACTTTCTTGTTTTACGTAGTAAAACTTCAATATTACTAGTTTCTCGTTGCTCGTTTTTCGTTTCAATTGTGCTTCCTGCAATCAAACCATCTATTTTAAAGCTGCTTTTAGATAATAAATCTGCTATAAGAAGGGAACTTTTTTTTCTTTTTTCATCGTCATCTATCTTATTGAGTAAAACATATTTTTTAGATAGTTTAGGTACACTTTTAAATAGACCTTTTTTATTGCTAATTAATTTAAACATAGTATATTCATCTATTATATCTTCCATTTTACTATCTGTTACATTACAAAATAATTCTGGTCTATGAACATTTTTATTATTAATTTTTAAACCCAACGCATCTAATCCTATGACTCCAATAGTTTTAGTTGTATTATCTGGTATCACAGGCTCGTGGTCAGCTGGACATTTGATTGATTTTCTTTTTGCTCCATCAGCTTCCACTATTATGTAGTCAAACATATTTAAGTCATAAATTTGCTCAATAAATTCTTTTTTTATTCCTAATAGTTTATTTTCTTTTGAAACTTCTCTACCTATTATTGTTACAGAACCTTTTTTAATATTTACTAATTTGTCTATTATTTTACTGCTAGAATCAATAAATATATTATCATAATCTTCTTTTTCTGGATAAAAGATAGCTGTAGTAGTAGTTACTAGTACTTTATTTCCTTCTTTTCTTAGTTCCTTTGAAAGCTCAAATAAAGTAGTAGTTTTACCACCTGCTCCTATAATAGATATGTTCTCATTTTCATTAAGAGATATATCAAACATATTGTATAACTTCATAAACCTACCTACTTATTTTATTGTGATTTTTTTAATTTACTAGCATAGTTTGCAATAGCTTTTTTTAATGCTACGGCACCTAAAAGCGAGCAGTGTTCTTTTTCTTCAGGCAGTCCTCCAAGCGCTTCCATTATATCTTTATTAGATATAGTATATGCAGCCATAAGAGGTTTTCCCTTTGCCAGTACTGTTGTCATACTGCTTGATGCTATAGCACCGCAGCATCCATGAACTTGAAATTTTATATCACTAACAAAGCCATTCTCTACTTTAATATATATTATTAAATAATCACCACAGTTTGGATCACCTGCTGAACCTACTCCATCGGCGTCTTCTATAATGCCAACATTTCTTGGACTTTTAAAATGATCTAAAGTAATGTCTGTATACATAATAATTATTTGTCCTCTCTTTTCTTTAAAATTATCTAAATAAATCTTCAACAAATTTAGTAACATTATTATTTGCTTCAATATAATTTTCACGGCTTATATTTACTATTTTTACATTACTATGATTTAATATACGTTCATAAAATTCACTAGGACTATCTTTGTTTAAACTGTTTGAAAGTTTGTTTTGGAGTTTTGTTATGCTGCTCTCTGTCTTTAGTACTCCTAAAACAGGAATATTACCATCTAATAAATTAAATATTTCTCTCATAAATGGTATGCATTTAAGCTCAACTCCACCTAGTTCATCCATAAGAATAAGTTTTTTTGAAGTATATCCTTTTTTTAATAATGAAATCCCGTAATTTAAAAAAACATCATTATTAATTTTCCATCTGCCATTATCATCACTGTAAAGAAAAATATTATCAACTTCATTTAAACTATTAACATATCTATTTATTTTATATTCTTCTTCCTCTTGGACACATTTCAAAGCAAAACCTACATATTTTTCTCCAATATATATTCGTTGAGAATAAAACCCTCCAATATCATGCATATGAGATGAAATAGAATTTTTAATAATTGTTGATTTACCTACTCCTATTTCTCCTTGTAAAAACATATGCTTATTCATTGATGTTTCACCTCCATAGAATATTATAGTACATTTTACTTTCCTTGTACACCCTTATATTAATCAAACAATAACGATGGAAAAATTTTTTATTTCTGATATAAAAAACTAATCATAGATACTGTAAAGCACCTATGATTAAATAACATTAATAGTTTATATGAATTTTTTATTTTTTATTGTTCATACGATCTTCTTTAACTTTTTCTACGGCATTAGCAATATTTTCATATCCAGTACATCGGCAGAAATTACCTGCAATTTGTTTTCTTATTTCATCTCTAGTATATTCTTCATCACTTTCTAGTATGGGCATAGAGGACATAATAAATCCACATGTACAAAAACCACATTGAACAGCAGCTTCATCTATAAATGCCTGTTGAATATCAGAAATTTCTCCATCAGCATCCATTAAACCTTCAACAGTACGAATTTCTTTACCTTCCGCCCAAATTGCAAGATAAATGCATGAATCAAATGCTTCATCGTTAATAAGGACAGTACAAGCACCACATTCTCCAACTTCGCATCCTTTTTTTACACTTGTTAAATGAAGTTTATCTCTTAAAACATCAGCAAGTGAATCCCTATCATCTATTATAATCTGTTGAGGCTCACTATTGACTGTACAGCTTAAAACAACCTTAGCCATTTATAACACCCCCTGATTTTTTTATTGCTTCTTTCAAAGAACGTTTACATAATTCTTCAACTAATTGAAGACGAAATTCTTTAGATGCACGCCAAGAGGTACGAGGCTTAACTTCTGTTAAAGCTATTTTACCCAATGTATTAAACATTTCATCTGAAATTTTCATACCTATTATAGATTTTTCTGCCCTTGGACATCTCATCGGAATAGGTCCTGCAACACCATAAGCAAGATGTACATCTTTAATAGTATCTTTTTGATCATTTAATTTACAAGTTACGCAGCATCCCAATGTAGCAATATCCATTGCCTCACGCATAGCATATTTAATATAGTGACCTGTAAAATCTTCATAATTCTCTTTTGTAATAATTATAGCTGTTAGTACTTCACCATTTTTAAGGTCAACTTTTCCAGGACCTAAATAATACTCTGAAATAGGAATTATTCTAGAATTATTTGGACCTGTTATCTCAAGCATAGCATTAAGAGCAAAAAGAGTAGATGCACTGTCAGCACTTGTAACACCATTTGAGATGTTTCCTCCAATGGTACCAATATTTCTTATTTGTGGACCCCCTACTTGATCAACTGCTTCACCCAAAACTGGGATATATCGTTTTATAATATGATCTTTCGATAAATTGGAAAAACTTGTAAGAGGACCTATTTTTATATCACCGTTATCTTGCATAGACACTCCTCTTAATTCATCTATATCATGAATACTTACAAGAGAACAGCCAGCAAGTTTACCTTTATGAATTTTAATTAGTATATCACTTCCACCTGCTATAATCAAAGCATTAGGGTCATCTACAAGATGTTTTATAGCATCTTGTACTGAGGTAGCCTTATATATTTTTTTAATATCATACATCGCCTTTTCACCTACTTTATATTTATAAATTATTTTCTTTAAACTTTTCAACAAGTCTTTGCGGCGTAAATGGTGCAGTATTGAATGAAACTCCGGTTGCATTTAATATAGCATTCCTAATTGCAGGTGCAACTGGAATTGTAGGGGGCTCTCCCAAAGCTTTGTTGCCAAAAGGACCTGAAATATCATACGTATCTGCAAATTGTGCTTCCAAATGAGGTGTATCCATTACAGTTGGTAGTTTATAATCAAGTAAATTGTTATTTAAAGGTCTGCCAGTTTTTTTATCAAATATAAGATGTTCGCTTAAAGCAAAACCTAAACTCATACTCATACCACCATGCACCTGTGCTGCTGCAAGTTCTGGATTAAGAACCTTTCCACAATCATGTACATTAATTACTTTATTAACTTTAATTTTACCTAAAGGTATATCCACTTCTATATCCACAAAACATACACCAAGAGAAAATGAATTAGATTTGCATTGATTTGTAATATCAGCTCTTATATGAACTGATTTCTCTTTATTATATAGTGCATGCATAGCAACTTCTTCAAGTGAACACAGCACTTCACCAGTTTTTTTATTCACAATACAATTTCTTTCAAGGTCAATATTGCCTAAAGGAAGTTTTAACATAAAGTTTGCATGTGCTATTATTTCTTCTTTTAGTTTTAATGCTGCTTTTTTAGCAGCCATACCTGACACATATGATTGTCTAGAAGCATAAGCACCACTATCATACGGTGTAATATCTGTATCCTGAGTCGATACCATGTGTACGTTTTCTATAGGTATATCAAGAACTTCTGATACCATTTGTGCAAAAACAGTATCTGCTCCCTGTCCTATTTCAGTAGCACCCATTTGAACTTGAACAGAACCATCTTGATTCAATATAATTCTGCAAGATGCTGTTTCTAGTGAAATTGGATAAACACCTGTTGCATAGCTAAAAATAGCCATTCCAACACCTTTCCTAATAGGACCTGTTTGATTTTTATATTCTATAATCTTATTATCCCAATCAATATACTTTTTACCTTTTTCAATACATTCTTCTAAACCATTGCAGTAGCATTTAATTCCGTTGTCAACAAATCCTAATTTCATCATATTAAGTTTTCTAATTTCTATAGGATCTAATTTAAGAGCTTTTGCAATTTCATCTACATGAGATTCTACAGCAAAAGTAATCTGTGGTATACCGTAAGCACGCATTGCACCTGAAGTAGGCATATTTGTAAATATTGTATAAGCATCTCCTTTTGTTGCAATTTCATCTTGATATATTTGTTTAAATGCATTGCAAGCTTTAGCTACCATACTATGTCCATGGGAAGCATAAGCACCTTTATTTCCATATAATTCAATCTTTCTTGCAACAAACCGTCCATCAGGTCTTACATAACTTTTAATTTTGAATTTCATGGCAGTACGTACACGAGTGCTTACAAAATTCTCTTCTCTAGGTATATTGAGTTTAACACATCTTCCGCCAACTATTTTAGATAAATATGCATTTAGCGGCTCATACAAAACATCTTGCTTTCCGCCAAATCCGCCGCCTATATATGGTTTAATAACTCTTACTTTACCCCAACCAATACCTAAAGCCTGCCCTACTACACGCCTTACAATATGAGGAATTTGAGTTGATGTAACAACAACTGTTCTTCCTTTCTCTTCATAAGCATATGATACAGCACTTTCAATATAGCAGTGCTTTACAGTAGGAGTTTCATATTCACCTTCAAATGCTATCAGTCCTTCTTCTTTTATAGCATTTTCGTAATCACCAATTTCATAGCTCGAATGAGCAAGAATATTATCTGGATAATCATCATGAATAGGTTTTACTCCTTCTTTCAAAGCATCCTCAATAGATAAAATTGGTTCATATTCTTCATATTCTACTTTTATAAGATTAACTGCTCTAGCAGCGGTTATTTCATCTTTAGCAACTACTGCAGCTACATCATCACCGTAATACCTAACTCTTTGATTAAGTAGTTTTCTATCAGCAATATCCATATGTTTTGGATCAAGAGAAAACGGATGACCAGCTGTTGGGAATGTAATATCAGGAACGTCAAAACAAGTTACAACTTTTACAACACCTTCAAGTTTTACAGCTTCTGAAATATCTATACTTTTAACTATTCCATTAGCTATAGTACTATGAAGTATTCTAGCAACATAAGCATTGTTTATCTGGTAATCATTAGTATATTTAGCACGCCCAGTTACTTTTTCGAAAGCATCAACTCTTTTAATACTTTTTCCAATACTCATTTTAATACCTCCTTTATTAATAACGAGAAACTAGTAGTTAGTAACGAGTAACATGGTTTAAATTTTCTTAATAAAAATTTATTCATTTATTTTAAATAAAAAACAAATCTGTTTTACATATGTAAAACAACCATATTACTAGTTTCTAGTTTCTCATTTCTCGTTTTTTCAGAATTACTAGTTTCTTATTTCTCGTTTTTATCTGATTTATCATTATCTTTAGTTTTTTTTACATCTATATAGTTATATATGCTGTATTTTGAAATTCCAAAATACTTGGATACTTTATCTCCAGATTTTGTTATAAGAAAAGCTCCAGCTTCATTTAAATACTGTATAGCTTTTATTTTATCTTTTTTATTCATCAGTGCAACAGGTTTACCAATTACATTAACGGACTGTTCTATTAGTATATCTAGTAAACCATTTACATTTTGAGGTATTTCTTCAGCTTCATTGATTTCTTGATGATTCAACAATGATTTTATAGAGTTCTCGGCTATAGTTAATTGTGTAACATCGAAATTTATACAGAAAATTCCAATCGGTTCATTATTCTCATCCCTTATATAAATGCTGCTAGATTTTAACACGCGTCCATCATGTGTCTTTGTTAAGTAACATAAAGAATCGGTTAACTCATCCTTTTCATCACTTAATGAATCTAGAACTATATGTGATGCTCCATCACCAATCTTTCTATTTGTTACATGACCATTTTCTATAGAAATAATTGTTTTTTGTAAACTTTCTGCCTTTAAATCATGTATAACTACTTCACAATCATTTCCAAAATGCTGCGCGATACCTTTAGCTAATCTTTTTAAAAAATCTAAATTCGAATTATTTTCCATTTTGCTTCCTTTCAATAATTGTTAAAACTATATTATTTTGAATAAAAGTAATATATTATTATGTAACTATTCTAATATATTACTCTTTTTTATTCAACTATATAGATTTAACTAATACTATCTAAATTTTCTATTTAAATTGCGCTTAATCAAAGCATGGAATAATTCTTGTGGATTTTTTACTTTGCTGAGTAAAATCATAGAAGCAATTATATATGGTTTATAGCTTGCTTGTTTATATAATGGAATACGATAGCGATCAAATACTGAACCATCAACTTCTCCTACATCACAACTTACACCAGTAATGTCAGCAGGTAAGCAATGCAAATAAAGTGCTTTTTCATCTTTTGTTAATTTCATCATTTCCTCTGTACACTGCCAATCCATATGCTGTTTATTATGCTCTAATAACTCATTTTCTAATTTTGCTATACCTTCTGTATCACCATTTCCATAAAGATTTGTTCTTTTTTCCATTGCAACAAATGGTGCCCAGCTTTTTGGATAAACTATATCAGCACCTTTGAAAGCTTCTTCCATAGAATTAGTTTTTGTAAATGTTCCACCTGACTCAGCAGCATTCTTTGCAGCAACTTTTTCTACATCTGACATAACTTCGTATCCTTCAGGATGTGCTAATACTACATCCATACCAAAACGAGTCATAAGCCCTATTATACCTTGAGGTACAGAAAGTGGTTTACCATAAGATGGTGAATATGCCCAAGTCATAGCTACTTTTTTACCCTTTAAGTTTTCAACACCACCAAAGTGATTAATAAGGTGAAGAGTGTCTGCCATAGTTTGAGTTGGATGATCTATATCGCATTGAAGATTTACTAATGCAGGTTTCTGCTCAAGAATACCATCTTCATTACCTTGTTTTACATAATCAGAAAAATTACGCATGTATTTATTACCTTTACCTATATACATATCATCACGTATGCCTACAACATCAGCCATAAAAGAAATCATATTTGCTGTTTCACGAACTGTTTCTCCATGAGCTATTTGAGATTTACCTTCATCAAGATCTTGTACTTCCAATCCTAATAAGTTGCAAGCTGATGTGAAACTAAATCTAGTTCTAGTAGAGTTATCCCTAAATAATGAAATTCCTAATCCGCTGTCAAATATGCGAGTAGATACATTTTCTTCTCTTAAATGTCTAAGCGCATCTGCAACAGTAAATACTGCGTCTAACTCATCTCTAGTTTTTTCCCATGTTAATATAAAATCATTATTATACATATTTTGAAAATTTAATTTATCAAGTTTTTCTGTAAATTTATTAATATTGATCATATTTAGTTTTCTCCCCATTAGTTATTTTATTTTTTATAATTAGCGTTCTCTTATGTATCTATTGTAGACCTTTTCACTTTCATTATAAATTTTTTCCTCATCTATATTTATAAGTCTACCATTCTTTACAACAACATGACCGTTTACAACAGTATAATCCACTGCACCTTTATAACCTATGGTACCAAGTAATGATTTAGGGTCAAGATTACAGCCTATTAGTTCCAGTTTTTTAATATTTATCATAAATAAGTCACCAGACATTCCAACAGATAATTCACCTATATCATCACGACCTAATACTCTAGCACTGCCTTTTGTAGCAATTTTGAGCATATCGTATCCTGTAGGTGCTTCATTGCTGGAATTTAATCTATGTAATAAAAAACCAACTCTTAATTCTTCAAGTAAATTTGATCCATCATTGCTTGCACTTCCGTCAACACCAAGACCAACAGGAACATTTAGCTTTAGCATATCAGGTATCTTAGCAATCCCAGATGATAACTTCATGTTGGATATAGGACAGTGGGCAACACCTGTACCTGTGTTAGCTAGTAATTTCAATTCTTCATCATTAAAGTGAATACCATGTGCAAACCATACATCACTACCTATCCATCCTAAACTTTCCATATATTCAAGAGGACGCATATTAAATTTTTCTAAAGTGAAATTTTCTTCATCTTTTGTTTCTGCTAAATGCGTATGAAGTCGAACTCCTAGTTTTCTTGCAAGTTTTGCTGATTCACGCATTAAATCTCCAGTAACACTGAAAGGTGAACAAGGAGCAATAGCAACTTGCCTCATTGAAAAACGACTTTTATCATGGAATTTTAAAATTAGCCTTTCACTATCTTTTAAAATGTTATCAATCGACTGAACTACAGAATCCGGTGGAAGTCCTCCGTCTTTTTTACTTAAAGACATACTTCCTCGTGACGCATACATTCTAATACCAAGTTTCTCCGCTGCTTCAAACTGAGTTTCAATTAAATCGTTTTCGTTATTAGGAAAAACATAGTGATGGTCAAAACAGGTTGTACAACCTGTTTTCAAAAGTTCTCCCATTCCACAAAGTGAACTATACATCACAACATCACTATTTACATTTTTCCAAATTTCATATAAGTATTTTAACCATGGAAATAATTCCATGTTTTGAACCTGAGGTATATTTCTACTAAACATCTGATACAAATGATGATGCGTATTTATAAGACCCGGATAAACTATCATATCTGTTCCATCTATAATTTCATCCGCTGGTTTCATTTCATTTCCAATATATTTTATTTCTCCATTCTCAATATACATATTTATATTTTCAAATATATTATCATCATCATCACATGTTACAAGATATGTGATATTCTTCAAAAGAAGAGATTTATTCATAATATTCTCCTTTTATAATATTATAAAATATTATAAATATAACTACTTATTTACAATATACAGTTGGTAAAGCAGCATATACTGCAGCACATCTTACTAAATCAGCCTTCCAAGTTTTTTCATTAGGTGCATGGGCTTCTTCTTCTTTTCCCGGTCCAAATCCTATACATGGTATGCCATATCTACCCATTATAGAAACACCATTTGTTGAGAATGTCCATTTGTCAACTTTAGGTTTACCATACATTCCTTCATAAGCTTCAACTATAGCTTTTGTTTCATCATTATCTTCTGGAATAACCCATGTTGGGAAATAGCAATCTGTTGGGTATGTTAAGTTTGTCCAGCTTGGTCTACTGTATTTGTACATTGTTACTTCTGCACCATATTTTTTTACTGATGGAAGTTGACGTATTTCTTCTAAAGCTTTTTGATAAGTTTCTCCATCTGTTAAACGCCTGTCAATAGAAATTGCACACATGTCAGCTACTGCACAGCGTGATGGTGAATTAAAGAAAATTTCTGAAACTGCAAGAGTACCTTTCCCTAAAAATGGATCATAATGTAATTTATCATTAAGACCTCTAACTTCTTGTAATATATCAGACATTTTGTATATTGCATTGTCTCCTCTTTCAGGAGCTGAACCATGGCATGATACACCTTTAACTTCTACACGTATTTCCATACGTCCACGCTGTCCTCTATATATGTTTCCATTAGTAGGTTCTGTAATAACAACAAATTTTGGTTTTACTTTATCTTCATTTATTATATACTGCCAGCAAAGTCCGTCACAGTCTTCTTCTTGCACTGTTCCAGTAACCAATACAGTATATTTATCACTTAAAAGGTTTAAATCTTTCATAATCTTAGCACCATAAACACTAGAAACGATACCACCTAACTGATCAGAAGCACCACGGCCACCAATTTCTTCATCATTTTCATATCCTTTATATGGATCAAAAGTCCAATTGCTCAGCTCTCCAAGACCTACAGTGTCTATATGTGCATCATAGGCTATCAATGTTTCTCCTGTTCCCATATAACCTAAAACGTTACCCATTTTATCTACTTCTACTTTGTCAAATCCTACTGCTTCCATCTCTTTAACTATTCTTTTTATAACTTTTTCTTCTCCACAGCTTTCACCTGGAATTGCAATTAAATCACGTAAAAATTTAGTCATTTGTTTTTCATAGTTTTCAGCTTGTTTTTTTACCATATCATAATTCATTTTTAATATACCTTCCTTTCGTTTTATATACTAGTTACTAGTAATTAGAAACTAGAAACATTGATGTTTTACGTAGTAAAACTTCCTTAACTTTTCACTTTACACTTTTATCTTTTTATATTGATGAATAATCACCGTTCCAAACTATTCTGCGGTAATTATCAGGGTCTGTGTCACCCTCTGTTGAAAACATAAGTACTACAGAATTTTCATCAAGTTTAAGTTCTTCTCTTAAATCTTTAAGATCATCTGATTTCATGATAGAAGCTATAAGTCCCATAGATACTGCTCCTGACTCACCTGATACAACTTGTGAATCACCTTTAATCGGTGCTCCTAACATACGCATACCTTTTGCAGATACCCAATCTGGGCATGATACAAAATATGAACTGTGGTTTTTTAATATATCCCATGATGTAATATTTGGTTCTCCACATGCTAATCCAGCCATTATAGTTAAAATATCTCCATCAACTATGCGAATATTTCCATCTCCAGCAGCAGCAGAACGATATATACAATCTGCTTTATTAGTTTCAACAATTACAGTTATTGGACAATTGTCTGGATACAGATTTGTGAAATATCCCTGCACTGCTCCAGCTAATGAACCAACTCCAGCTTGAACAAAAATATGAGTTGGACGTTTACATCCACTTGCTTTTATTTGTTCTCCTGCTTCCATAGCCATTGTTCCATAACCCTGCATAATCCATGCTGGAATTTTTTCATAACCTTCCCATGCTGTATCTTGTACTACAATGCCATTGTCTACTTTTGATGCCTCATCTGCCACCATACGTACACACTCATCATAATTTACTTCTTCAATAGTTACAGCTGCACCTTCTTTGCGAATGTTTTCAAGTCTAGTTTGTGTAGTTCCTTTAGGCATACGTACTACAGCCTTTTGATTAAGTTTATTAGCTGCCCAAGCAACTCCTCTTCCATGGTTTCCATCTGTAGCAGTAAAGAATGTAGCTTGTCCAAATTCTTTACGCAATTTTTCAGACGTTAAAGTTTCATAATCCAATTCTGAAACATCCTTACCAGTTTCCTCTGCTATATAATTAGCCATTGCATATGATGCACCAATTACCTTAAAGGCATTTAATCCAAATCTATAAGATTCATCTTTTATAAAAATATCTTTTAATCCCAAGAATTTTGACATTTCTTTAAGATTAACTAGTGGTGTTTCACAATACTGCGGAAAACTTTTATGGAAATTTCGTGCCTTTTCAACTTCAGATAATGCCATAATTTTTAAATTATTATCTTCTGTTTTAGGCATTTTATTACCTACCCATTTAATATTATTCATCTCGAATCCTCCATAATTATTATCATTGATTATAGTATAGCATCTCAAAATACATAAATCAATTTATTTTTGCAAAAAAATTTTATTTTTACAAAATTTTTTTAAGAACATTTATTTATCTTAAATTGTAATGCTTGAAATGATTCAAATTTAAGCAATTACTATGATAAACTTGTATGCTCAAATTTTATAACATCAAACAATCCTTGATCAGTAATTTTTATCTTTGGAATAACCGGCAGAGACATAAATGCTAACGTCATAAAAGCATTAATATTCTTATTAACCTTTAGTTCATTCACTGCGATTTTATTAAGTTCTTCATGACTTTTTGATACAATTTCTAAATCTTGACTCGACATGATACCACCAATATCCAGTGGAAGACATCCTTTAACCTCACCATTTTTAACAACAGCTAAGCCTCCTCCAATTTCAATTATCTTTTGAACAGCTATCTTGACATTATGAGGAGTATCACCTATAACAACTAAGTTATGAGAGTCATGAGCTATTGTAGAAGCAATAGCTCCATTTTTTAATCCATAACCTTCAATCAAAGCCTTACCGATATTACCAGTATTCTTATGCCTTTCAAAAACATAAATAGGAAGAATATCAGCATTCTTATTGTATTTAAAGAATCCTTCGCTATCTAAATCAACTTCTCGAATTAATTCATCTGTATTAAGACTGTGTTCTATAATCTTAATAACTTTTGCATTATTAGTTGTTAATTTAATTTTTAAATCATCTTCTGTAAAGTCCTTTATAACTACACTATTAGAAACAGTTTCTAATAGTTTCTTATCTTCCTTAACCAATTTATACCAATCGTCTTTTATCTGTTTACCTTCCTTAAACGTCTTAAGAACATTAAAATCTGTTAAATTATCAACTATTATAAAGTCTGCTATATATCCCGGTGCAATTGCTCCAAGATTTTTTAATCCATAACATTCTGCTGAATTCAATGTTGCCATTCTAATTGCAGTTATAGGATTTACGCCACCTCTAATAGCAAGCCTAACATTATTATCTATATGTCCTTCATATAGAACATCTTTAGGATGTCTGTCATCTGTACAGAAAGTACATCTCCGCTCATTAAAGGGATTGACAGTACCAACTAAATTTAATAAATTTTTTGCTGCTGATCCTTCTCTTATTGCAACATAAATACCATTTCTAAGTCTATCCAATGCCTCTTTATAATTAGTACATTCATGGTCAGTTTTTACGCCAGCTAAAGAATAAGCATTTAATTCTTTTTCTTTAATTACAGGTCCGTGACCATCTACAATTTTGTCATATTTATCTGTCAGTTCAAGTTTTCTCATAATGCCTTCTTCAGTAAAAACAACTCCTGGATAATTCATTAATTCTCCTAAGCCTAAAACTCTCTCATGCTGCATAAGTTCTGTTAAATCTTCTGACTCCAATCTAGCACCAGATGTTTCAAATGGAGTAGATGGAACACAAGATGGAAGCATAAAATAAACGTCAAGAGGTAAATTTTCACTAGACTTAAGCATATAATTTATTCCCTCTATGCCTTTAACATTTGCTATTTCATGACAGTCTGAAATAACAGTAGTTGTTCCTCTAGGTAATACTGCTCTAGCAAATTGGTATGGTGTACCCATAGACGATTCTATATGTACATGAGAATCAATTAAACCAGGAACTATATATTTTCCTTCACCATCTATTACTTCTTTTCCTTCATAATCACCGATACCTATAAAAACACCGTCACTTATAGCTAACTTACCATTGATAATTTCCTGTGAAAAAACATTGATTACATTACAGTTTTGAATAACTAAATCTGCTTTTTTTCTTCCAGTAGCAACGTCAATTAATTTTTTTGTTTTACTAGATTTCACTTCAATACCTCCTCTATTTTATAGTTATAATAACATTAAATTTATAATAAAAGTCCGAATTATATTTCAAGCAACAAATTCGGACTTTTACTACCTAAATTTATGAAACTACAATTTTTATAACAAACAAAATTGCTATTATATATGTAAGTGGATGTATATCTTTTAATTTACCATTAAATATTTTCAATAATACATAAGAAAGTATACCAAATACAATACCTTCTGAAATACTATATGCAAATGGCATGAATATGATTGTAATAAATGCCGGCACAGCTTCTGTATAGTCTTCAAAATCAATTTCTTTTACAGGTGACATCATGAATAGTCCAACTAATACTAATGCCGGTGATGTCGCTGCACTTGGTACTAATAAAAATACATTTGAGAATAATAGAGCCAGTCCAAACATAACTGCTGTTGATAAAGATGTAAGTCCAGTTCTACCACCTTCTGCTACTCCTGATGAACTTTCTACATATGTTGTTACTGTGCTTGTTCCAAAAATAGCTCCTACTGTTGTTCCTATAGAATCAGCTAGAAGTGCTTTCTTAGCATTTGGTACTTTTCCATCTTTACTCAGCATTCCAGCTTTTGTTGAAACTCCTATCAATGTTCCTACAGTATCAAACATATCTACAAATAAGAATGTAAACAGTACTACAAACATATCAAATGTAAATATTTCACTAAAATTAAATTTAAAGAAAGTAGGTGCTAATGATGGTGGTGCACTGAAAAACGTAAAACCTTCAGATACTGTTGTTACTCCCATTGGTATACCTATAATTGTTGTTACAATTATTCCAATTAGTAAAGCACCTTTTACTTTTTTAGCAAGCAGTATACCTGTAATAATTAATCCTATTAATGCTACTAATCCTCCACCTGAAGTTATATTTCCAAGTTGAAGTATTGTTGAATCAGGTTTATGTACTATAATACCTGCATTTGATAAGCCTATTATAGCTATAAATAATCCTATACCAACTGATATTGCTTTTTTAAGATTCATAGGAATACTGTTAATAATAGCTTCTCTCACATTTAAAAATGTCAAAACTATAAATATTATACCTTCTAAAAATACTGCTGTAAGTGCAAATTCCCATGATTTGTTCATTCCTATGCATACAGTTAGTGCAAAGAAAGCATTCAATCCCATACCCGGTGCTAAAGCAAATGGTAATTTAGCATACAGCGCCATTACTAATGTTGCTATAAATGCTGACAGAGCTGTTGCAGTAAATACTGCTCCAGTATCCATACCTGCTTCTCCCAATATTTGTGGATTGACTATAAGTATGTATGCCATAGTCATAAAAGTAGTAATTCCAGCTACAATTTCAGTTTTAACTGTAGTATTGTGTTCCTTAAGTTTAAAAAACTTTTCAATTTTTCTGTCTTTTGATAATTCCATTGTTTTTCCTCCTTAAATTATATTTCTAAATTTAATAATTTAAGTCAATATCTATAGAGGTCGTTTTCTTTGTTAATATCACTCTCCTTCCTTTAAAATTTAAGAGTTGAAAGTTAAAAGTTAAAAACTATAGAAGTCTTACTATTGTAAAACAAATAAATTAACCATTAATTATCAATTATACATTATCAACTATCAATTATTTATCTTACACTTTCTATCTTATAAAAGAATCTTCAACTCCGCTTTGCTGTGAGCAAAGAGAGTCGAAGGATCTTGTCTGTTTATAATGTTTTATTTAATTTTTCATATGGTTCAGCTCTTACTTCTGATTCAACTTCATCCTTTGGTAATAACATATTCAATACAAAAGCAATCAAACCTGTAGCAAAAATTTTATCTTGAAAAATAAAGTTAAATACTTTAGGATAATTTACAAATGCTTCTTTATTCGCTCCAATAGCAGATGTCAATCCAATACCAATACCTAAAGCAACTGCTAATATGATAGCGTTTCTACCTGTTAAATCTGTATTAATAATCATTCTAATACCTGTAACTGTTATCAATGCAAATATAACTATTAAAGCTCCACCTAAAACACTAGAAGGCATTATTGAAAATACGGCTGCTAATTTTGGTATAAATGATAATATCAGCAAAAATACTATACCTACACCAACAGTAAATTTATTTACACACTTTGTTAATGCAATTATTCCAACATTTTGACTGAAAGATGAATTTGGCATTACTCCAAAAATAGCTGCTAATGAACTTCCAAAACCATCTGCATAAAGAGAACCTTGAACCTCTTCTGGAGTTGCAGCTCTATTTAATCCACCTACAGTTACACCATTTGTGTCTCCAATTGTTTCAACGGCAGTAATTAGAAACAATGCCACAAATAAAACGATTGCATCTAACTTAAAGGATAATCCCATTTTTAATGGAATGACTGGAATAGCAAACCATGCTGCTTCTTTTACAGGCGTAAAATCAATAATACCCATGAATGTTGCAATTACATATCCCGCTATTAGCGAAATAAGTATTGCCGATGATTTAATTAAACCCTTACCATATGTATTTAATAGTATAAATATTACAAATACTGCTGTTCCTAATAGAATATTCGACACTGAGCAAAAACCGGGAGTACCTGCTGAACCTAGGAAGTAATCAGCTCCTACATCAATTAAAGAAAGTCCTATACTCATAACTACAATGCCTGAAACAATAGGTGGGAAAAACCTCTTAAGCTTCATATAAGCTTTTCCAATTATCATTTCAAATAAACCACCTATTAAGCATGCTCCCAATACAGCACTATATCCATGAGCTGTTCCCATAGAAATTGCTGCACCTAGAAAAGTAAAACTTGTACCCATTACTATTGGGAGTCCTGACCCAATAGGTCCTAATTTGAATATTTGAATAAGTGTAGCAACTCCAGCTATAAACATAGCTGCTTGTAATAAATAAATTTTATCAGCACTTTTCATACCTATTGCTGCTGCAACGATAATAAGAGGTGCTAAATTAGATGTAAACATTGCCAATACATGTTGTATGCCTAGTGGTACAGCTTTTTTTAAAGGCGGCTTTCCTTCTAATTGTTGTAACATTGACATCTCGTTCATGTTTTGTCCTCCTCTTTATAATATTATTTAAACAATTATGATAATAGCTGTAATTTTAATTAGTTATTTCATAATCGCTAAATATCCACAAATTATAAAATATATTAAATTGTTGATTTTTCAGAATATTGGCATTACATATTATGTTGTTTTTACATACTAAGAATCTATGGGAAGTTAATAATTTAAGTCAATGTCTACAGAAGTCGTTTTTTGATTGTATCACTCTCCTTCCAAAAAAAGTTAAGAACTAAAAGTTAAAAGTTAAAAACTATGCAAGTTTTACTATCGTAAAACTAATAGAACTAATATTTAATTAAAGTCTTGTCCATAACTTTACACTTTTAACTACATAAGCTCGCCCGCTTTGCTTCATTCAGAATAACGATATCGAATCACCTGAGTGAGCAAAGAGAGTCGAAGATTATTGTTTATTTATAATGTTTTATTTAATTTTTCATATGGTTCAGCTCTTACTTCTGATTCAGCTTCATCCTGTGGCAATAATATATTCAAAATAAATGCAATCATACCTGTAGCAAATATCTTATCTTGAAAAATAAAGTTAAATATTTTAGGATAATTTTCAAATGCTTCTTTATTTGCTCCAATAGCAGATGTCAAGCCAATACCAATGCCTAAAGCAACTGCTAATATGATAGCATTTCTACCTGTTAAATCTGTATTAATAATCATTCTAATACCAGTAACTGTTATCAATGCAAATATAACTATTAATGCTCCACCTAATACACTAGAAGGCATTATTGAAAATACGGCTGCTAATTTTGGTATAAATGATAATATCAGCAAAAATACTATTCCTACACCAACAGTAAATTTATTTACACATTTTGTTAATGCTATTATTCCAACATTTTGGCTGAAAGATGAATTTGGCAGTACTCCAAAAATAGCTGCTAATGAACTGCCAAATCCGTCTGCATAAAGAGAACCTTGAACTTCTTCTGGAGTCGCAGCTCTATCTAATCCACCTACAGCTACTCCGTTTGTGTCTCCAATTGTTTCAACGGCAGTAACAAGAAACAATGCCATAAACAATATTATTGCATCCAAATTAAAGGATAATCCCATTTTCAATGGAATAGCAGGAATAGCAAACCATGCTGCTTCTTTTACAGGCGTAAAATCAACAATACCCATGAATATTGCAATTATATATCCCACTATTAGCGAAATAAGTATTGCTGATGATTTAATTAACCCTTTACCATATATATTTAATAGTATAAATATTACGAATACTAATGCTCCTAATAAAACATTCTGTACTGAGCAAAAACCCGGAGTACCAGCTCCGCCTAGAAAATAATCAGCTCCTACATCAATCAGAGAAAGTCCTATACTCATAACCACAATGCCTGAAACAATAGATGGGAAAAATTTCTTTAACTTCATATACGCTTTCCCAATTACCATCATAAATAATCCACCAATTAGGCATCCTCCCAGTACAGCACTATATCCATGAGCTGTTCCTATAGAGATTGCAGCACCTAAGAATACAAAACTTGTACCCATTACTATTGGCAGTCCTGAACCAATAGGTCCTAATTTAAATATTTGAATAAGTGTAGAAATTCCAGCTATAAACATAGCTGCTTGTAATAAATAAATTTTGTCAGCACTTTTCATACCTATTGCTGCTGCAACGATAATGAGAGGTGCTAAATTAGATGTAAACATTGCAAATACATGTTGTATACCTAGTGGTACTGCTTCTTTTAAAGGCGGCTTTCCTTCCAATTGTTGTAACATTGACATCTTGCTCATGTTTCGTCCTCCTCGTTATAATATAATTTAAACAATTATGATAATAGCTATGGTTGATGATTAGTTATTTCATAATTGCTTAATACATACAAATTATAAAATATATCAGATTGTTATTTTTTTAACAATCTTGATACTAAATATTATGTGATTTTTACCATGCTATTTTTTTAATCCATTCAAATTATACTTTTTTCTTTCTGCTGTAAGGTGTCCCCTCTAAAGGAAGCTTATTTCTAAATGTTTTATCATATTCAAGATATGCTCCAGCTACCGCAGGTGCTATTGGTATTGCAGATATTTCTCCTATTCCTTTTGCACCATATGCTAATTCACTATTACTCTTTTCAATGAGTATTGATTCAATTTCCGGTACATTATTAACTCTAATTAATCCTAATGTACCATATTTAGCAGTAGGTACAGAATCCTTAAGAGGAAAATCTTCAGTAAGAGCATATCCTAATCCCATAACTACTCCACCTTCAATTTGTCCTTCTAAATTTTTAGGATTTATAGATTTACCTACATCATGAGCAGCAACTACCTTTTTGATTCTGCCGTCATCATCTAAAACAACAACATCAGTTGCATAACTATAGGCTATATGACTTATTGGGTTTTTCTTTTCTGATCCCATTGGATCTGTTTTTCCAAAATATTCGCCATAAAAATCTTGTCCTTCAAGCTCCTCAAGTGTATTAGTCTCTAAAGCTTTATTAAGTTTTACTGCTGCACGTCTAATAGCTTCTCCTGTAAATAAAGTCTGTCTAGAAGCTGTTGACATACCTGAATCAGGCGTAATTGCTGTATCATTTTCATCCACAACTACATTTTCTATATCAAGTTTAGTTGTTTCTTTAAATATTTGTAGAGCAACTGTTGCAAGTCCCTGCCCCATACAAGCAGCTCCAGATCTTATATGAACTTTATTATCTATAATAGATATTCTACATCTTCCTGTATCAGAATTTCCAACACCTAGTCCTGTATTCTTAATTGCACATGCTATTCCTACATATTTATTATCATCGTATGCTTCTTTTACTGCTAAAACTGTCTCTTTCAATGCAGTATCATCTGATGCAATTTGACCATTTGGAAGTACCTGTCCGGGTTCTATTGCATTTCTATATCTAATTTCCCAAGGTGTAATACCTGCTTTTTCTGCCAATAAATTCAAGTTGCATTCAGTAGCAAATAGAGACTGAGTAACACCAAATCCTCTAAAAGCACCTGCTGGTGGATTATTTGTATATACAGCAAGCCCTTCTATATCTATATTTTGATAGTTATATGGTCCAGCTGCATGAGTACAAGCTCTCTGTAATACTGGTCCTCCAAGTGATGCATATGCTCCTGTATCTGCTATTATCCTTGCCTTCATTGCAGTTAATTTTCCATTTTCATCACAAGCTGTTGTAAATTCCATCTCCGTAGCATGTCTTTTTGGATGAACTACTAAGCTTTCTAAACGAGTTAAAGTTACTTTAACAGGTTTTTTAGTATACCATGTCAAAAGTGCTGCATGATGCTGAACACTTACATCCTCTTTTCCTCCAAAAGCTCCTCCAACAAGCTTATTAATTACTCTTACCCTTTCTTTGGGTAATCCAAGTAATTCAGAACATTCTTCTTGAACAGCAAATACTCCTTGACATCCTGTATAAATAATTACTGAATCACCATCTATCATTGCTAATGCACTTTCAGGCTCTAAAAAAGCATGATCAGTAAAGGGTGTTGAATATTTTTTAGTTACTACATATTTTGATTTTGAAATAACCTCATCAACGTTTCCTCTTTTTAGTATTTCTTTTGTTAAAACATTACCTTTTTCATGTATTTTAGGTGCATTTTCAGCTAAAGCTTCTTCAGGATTTGTTAAAGGTTTAAGCTCTTCGTATTCTACTTTTATTAATTTAAGTATTTCTTCCAATCCTTTTTTACTTTTAGCTGCAACTATTGCAACTGCATCACCTAAATATCTTGTTTCTTCTCCTACATCTATTAATGCAGGCCAGTCTTTTATTATATGACCTATGTATCTTTCACCCGGTACATCTTTAGCTGTAAGCACTGCTTCTGCTTCTGGATGTTTTAGTGCTTCAGATATATCTATATTTTTTATTAAAGCTCTAGGATATTTTGTTCTAAGCGCAGAACCATAAAGCATTCCGTCAGCATGCATATCATCTGTAAATTCTCCTGTTCCTAAAACCTTTTCCCTAGCATCAATTCTGTTTAATTCTTCACCTAAATAACCTTTGCATTCTTTCTTTACAGGTTCAAAACCTTCTCTCATTGCTTTTGCAGCTAAAGAAATAGCTTTTTCTATTTTTACATAACCAGTACATCTGCATAAGTTACCTCTAATTGCATTCTTAATATCTTTACTTGTTGGATTAAGATTATTATCCAGAAGCGATTTGGCACTTATAACCATACCCGGTGTACAGAATCCACATTGTACAGCTCCCGCTTCAGTAAATGCCCAAGCATATATATCCTTTTCTAAGTCTGATAAACCTTCAACAGTTATGATTTCTTTTCCATCTACCTTTGCAGTTGTAAGCTTACATGACTGTCTTTTCTTACCATCTACTAGTACTGAGCATGCTCCGCATACCCCTTCACCATTACATCCATTCTTAACAGAAGTAATTTTTTTATCATCTCTTAGAAAATCTAAGAGTCTTTTATCTTCATTTGTACTTATTTTTTCGCCGTTTAAAATAAAACTATACACTCATATACCTCCTTTATATAAATGTTACACTGTTTATATATATGTAATTTTTGATATTACTTGTTCTCATTTTGTAAATTAAGTTATATCACATCATTTTATTATCAAAAACTTTCTTTTTATACTATCCTGAGCAAACATAGTGAGTTGAAGGATCTTGTACTATTTCCTAAACTAAAATATAATTTACTCTTTTATTTCACAATCACCTATATAAAGGTTTTGTTACTGCGGTATACATACTTGCCTTGGTTTTTTATTATCAAGTCTCCGTTTTTAACAACATGCTGTCCCCTTAACAAAACATGTTCTGCCTTTCCTATAGTTTCAAATCCCTCATAAGGAGTATTATCTACATTATGTGATTGTTTTTCAACAGTTATAGTATCTTTATGATTTTTATTCCACACAACTATATCTGCATCACTACCTATACTCAATGTACCTTTTTTTGGATACATACCAAAAAGTTTGGCTATATTCTCAGAAAGTAAACTGCACATTTGTTCATTAGTCATTTTTCCTTCGCAAACTCCATAAGTATACATCAGAACAGGTCTATGCTGTACGCCGGGTATACCATTTGGAATTTTACTGAAGTTATCTTTTCCCATATCTTTCTGTCCTTTTATATTAAAACTACAATGATCAGTGCCTATTGTATTTATATAATTCTTACTTATTGCTTCCCATAACTTATTAATATCATTACGCTTGCGTAATGGTGGAGATAGAATATACTTTGCACTATCAAAACCATCTAAATTATAATTGCTATCATCTAATAATAGATACTGGGGACAAGTTTCTATATATACTTCCTGACCTCTTTCTCTTCCTCGCAGAGCTTCCTCTAAACCTTCAGTAGTGCTAAGATGTACTATGTTTACAGGAGCATCAGCAAGCTTAGCTATATATAGATATCGAGCTATGGCTTCAGCTTCTACATAATTAGGTCTTGATAAAGGATGAGCAATAAGTGAAGAGTTATTTCGCTTTAACTGTTCCTTTATTAATATATTTACTAGGTCTCCATTTTCACAATGCATACCAACTATACCGTTGTATTCTTTAACACGTTTAAGAATTTCATAAATTTTATCATCTGATAAACGCAGATTATCATACGCCATATACAGTTTAAAAGAAGTGACACCTTTATTAATCATTTCTTCTATCTCTTTAGATACATTATTGTTCCACTCGGTTATGGCCATATGAAAACCATAATCACATGAAGAGACATTGTCAGCTTTTTTATGCCAATTTTGTAATGCCTCAGTTAATGTTTCGCCTTTGTTTTGTGTTGCAAAATCTAAAACAGTAGTAGTACCGCCAAGTATGGCAGCACTAGTTCCTGTTGAGAAATCGTCAGGTGATACTGTAAAACCATTATCTAAATCAAAATGTGTATGTGAATCTATAAATCCCGGAAATACCAAACAACCGCTCGCATCAATAATTTCCGCACTATCATCACTAATATTTTGCTTTATCTCAGTAATTATACCGTTTTCCACCTTAATATCAGATAAGTATTGATTATCCGAAGAAACTACAGTTCCATTCTTTATAATAATAGTCATAAATTCACACACCCTTTTTTATAGTTGATAGTTGATAATGTATAATTGATAATTATTGGTTAAATTTTCTAAGAAAATTTTTATATTATATCTATTTGTTTTACGATAGTAAAACTACCAAAGTTTTTAACTTTTCTCTTTTCACTTTTATCTTAATAAGTTTCTCGTTATATTAGATATCCGTAGTCTTTTATAACTGTCCACATGATATTTTCAATATCTTTAGATATTGAACATTTATTATTGTTCCTATCTATTGTTGACACTTTACCTTCAAGTCTTAATTTGCATATATTTGATTCTTTGTTTATAACTACAAAACCTTCGTTTTTGCTGTCACAAAAATCTGCTTCTGTCCCAAATAAAGTAAACTTATCTTTGTAAGGTGCGCTGTCATATGGACAGAAAACTTCACAGTTTCCACATTCGTTACACATTTTATCAACATGTACAATCTGAATCATATCCTTGTTTGGCACTTTTACAGCAATATTAGCTCTGTTTGGACATACATCTACACAGTTCTCACAAACAGTTGAACATTCAAGGCATCTTTCGTTTTCATTTTTAGCATTACATGACATTTTAAGAATACCTTTTTTATTAGTAGCATTTTCATAGTCTCCATTATAGGTTAAAGCTTTAAATCCATTATCTGATATTTTTTCTTCATTCATAACGCTAACTGCAAATCGTGTAGCATCAGCTATAGACTCTACTACAGTTGAAGGTCCTCTAAGTGCATCACCTGCAACATATACATTTTTTATGCTAGTTTGGAATGTTTGAGAATCAGTTACAACTTTACCTTTTTCATTAAGTTTGATACCATTATTTTTATATAAATCTGTATCTACTTTTTCTCCAATTGCAGATATTACAGTATCAGCATGTATTTCAATAAATTCATCTGTTTTTATTGGTCTGCGTCTTCCAGACTCATCAGGTTCTCCAAGTTTCATTTTGTTACATGTCAATATTCCATTTTCATTCTTAACAGGTGCTAAAAGTTCTTTAAATTCCACACCGTCTTCTAAAGCTAATTCTAATTCTTCTGCATCAGCAGGCATATATTTTTTTGTTCTTCTATAAACTAGATATACATTTTGAACTCCATTTACTTTCTTAGCAGCTCTAGCAGCATCCATTGCTGTGTTTCCTCCGCCAATAACTACAACATTTTTACCTAATTCTAAATTGCTGTCATTATTTTTTAATCTCTCAAGATAATTCATTACATTTAAAGGCTCTTTACCTTCTAACTTGAGCACACCCGGTTTCCAAGCGCCTACAGCAAATAATATATATTTATATCCTTCAGCTTTTAAATCTTCTACTGAACATTTTTCTTGTCCAAGTACAACTTTTACACCCATTTTTTTCACAAGATCAATATCGTTTTGTATAGCTTCTGAAGAAATTCTAAACTCTGGAATTACATGCTTAATAATACCTCCAAGAGCATTTCTTTTCTCAAATATAGTTACATCCATACCGCCTCTTCCTAAGAAGTAAGCAGCTGCAAGGCCTGCAGGACCTCCACCTATTACAGCAACTTTAGCATCTGATACTTTATTCGGAGTATAAATCTCTTTCATTAAGCCGTCAAAACCACCTTTAGCAGCTTCTAGCTTGGTATCACGAATTTTAACTGATTCATCATAAAAATTACGAGTACATTTAGTCATACATTTATGACTGCATATAGTTCCTGTTATAAAAGGAAGTGGGTTTTTGTCAACTATAACCTTTAAAGCTTCCAAATGTTTTCCTTCACCAACTAAACGAATATATGATGGTATTTCTTGTTCAATAGGACATCCATTTTTACAAGGTGCTGCAAAACAATCAACAAGAGGAACTTTACTGTCGTTTTTACGATTTGGAATAGGTTTAACAGGCTTATTATAATAAGGGTCAGCAATTATATTGTCTCTTAATTCTTTTAATGCTTTTACATTTATACTAGTAAAATCATTAAAATTTAATTTATTTAACTTTTCTGCTATTTGTACACCTCTTTGATATCCACCTGGTTTTAGAAAATTAGTAGCCATTGTAATTGGCCAAATACCTACAGTGAATATTTTATCAATGTTAAATGCATCTGCTCCACCTGAATATGATATCTTTAGTTTTCCGTCAAACTCTTCTGCTAGTTTATAAGCAAGAGAAACAGAAAGTGGATATAATGAACGACCAGACATATACATTTCTTCTCCCGGAAGTTCATCTCTAGTTATTTTAACTGGGAATGTATTAGTAAGCTTAACTCCAAAATCAAGTCCTTTTTCATCAGCAAGAGTCTGAAGACGTTTAAACATAGGTACAGCATCTTCAAATTGTAAATCATCTTTAAAGTGAAAATCGTCAAATGCTATATAATCATATCCCATCTTGTCAAGAACATCACGAGCATACTCATATCCAAGCATTGTCGGATTGCATTTAACATATGTATTTAAACCTTTTTCTCTTATTAAATATTCAGAAATTTTCTCTATCTCTTGTGGAGGACATCCATGAAGAGTAGACAAAGTTATAGATGTACATACTTGAGATGATATATCTTCAACAAATTCTTTATCAATATGATTAAATTTATCTAAATTTTTCAATAAATAATTTTTACATCTCTTCCATATCTCAGTACTTGAAGCATCTTTTAATCCTACTATAAATTTATCAATTTTAGGTGAAGATATACCCTCAAAATCATATCCAACACTCATATTAAATATGAAACCATTTTTGCTGCCTAATCCATATTCTTTTGAAAGTATTTTAAGTGCGAACCATGCTTTTATATATTCATCAAATGCTTGAGGAACAGTCAATTCTGTAGACCATTCTACGTTGTAACATTCATCTTCTGCTTTTATACAAGGTTTTGATACAGGTAAATCTTCTCCGTCAAGTGTTTGGACTGTTTTGAGTTCAAAAAATCTACATCCTGCAGCATATGCAGCAATAATGTTTTGTGTAAGCTGAGTATTAGGTCCAGCTGCAGGTCCGAATGGTGTTTCTATTGTCTCATTAAATAAAGCTAATTTATTATCATCTTGTTTTTGAAATAAAGTCCTTACTCCAAATATTGTATTATATTTTTCTTTTTCTTCTAATATCCATTCAATTAATTTATCAAAAGGAATAGGTCTCATTCTATCACCCATTGTTTATGTACCTCCACATACTAATTTATAATAAATAAGATAAAAATTAAAAGTTAAAAGTTAATAGTTAATAGTTAATAGTTAATTTACTCATAAGTTCGTAAATTTTTATATTTAATTTTGTCTTACGATAGTAATACTACCATAACTTAAGCATAAGTAGTAAACCTAAATCTATGATTTAATGTGAATCACTTAGTCATTAGCTTCAAAAAGGAAACTCAAATATTTTATATTTGGTGTTTATCGCTTACACAAAGTTCTACACTTTTAACTCATTATGCTTTACGGAGTAAAGCTACAATAACTTTTCACTTTACACTTTTATCTTTTATCTTATCTTACTTTTATCTTTTATCTTATTTTATTATCCGTTAATTTTTGTCCACAAAGCTGTTGCAAGCTCTCTTGATTTAGCACAGATACCAGCTTCATCGATTCCAATTAATTCTCTATCTTTCATAAGTATTTTACCGTTTACCATAGTAGTTTTTATTTGTCTGCCGTTTAATCCAAACAAGATATGTGAATTACAATTAGTTTCATCAAGTGGTGTAAATGGATCATAATCTGCTACTATAATATCAGCATATGCTCCTTTTTCTAAGACACCTAATGGTTTTTTATAGAAACGATTTGCTATAGCTGCATTGTTGTCAAATAACATCATTGGAACTTCTCCCCATGCAACAGAAGGGTTACAGTTATGGTGTTTATGTAATATATTAGCAACTTTCATTGATTCTAACATATCGCTAGTATATCCATCAGTTCCAAGACCCATAGTTATTTTACGTTTTGCAAGTTCTAAAATAGGTGTACATCCAACAGCATTACCCATATTAGATTCTGGATTGTGTACTATCATAGTATCAGAGTCTTTTAATATATCCATTTCTTGATTATTTATATGTATACAGTGAACTGCTATAGTTTTAGAACCTAAAATGTTCATATCAAGCAGACGATTTACGATGCGTTTATTATATTTTTCTAAGGAATCATATAAATCAGCAATTCCTTCTCCTACGTGAACATGATAGCCTGTATCAGCAGGTAAGTTTTCAGCACAATAAGCAAGTGTTTCATTAGAAAGAGTAAAAGGAGCATGTAATCCCATCATACCTTTTTGCATATCAGTTTCATCTTTTTTTGAATAATTTATGAAATCAACGTTTTCCTTTACAGCTTGTACCATTTTATCTTTACCGTCACGATCTGAAACTTCATAACATAAAGAAGTACGTATTCCTAATTCTTTAGCAGCATTAGAAATTTCAAACAAACTTCCTTCAACTGCTCCATAACTTGCATGATGATCAAATACAGTTGTAACACCATTTTTAATACAATCTAAATAAGTCACATAAGCACTATATTTAATATCTTCTAAGGTTAATAATCTATCTATTCTCCACCATGTTCCTTCCAAAATATCCATAAAGTTCTTTGGTGAATGACCTTTTATTGATAATCCTCTAGCAAAAGAACTATATATGTGATGATGAGTATTTATAAGTCCAGGCATAATCAAACCTTGTTTTGCATCAATAAATTCTGCATCAGGATATTTTTCTTTCATATCACCAGTTTTTCCTAAATCATGAATCAAATTATTTTCTACACAAATACATCCATCTTGAATGAAAAAATTTTTACAATTACGAGTTATTACTCTACCATTTCCTATTAAAATCATTAGAAAACACTCCTTTACTTAGTATCTTATTGTTATTAACAGACTAACACCTGAAAAATTAAAAGTCAATTATTTTTTAAAATATTTTTGTAAACTTAAAATATTTTTGTAATTCTATTATTATTTTTTATATCTCTATATATTTACCTTCAACATATCTTGCACATATATTTCTGTCATCACCTGTGTATATGAATTTTTCTAACCTATCTTCAATAGAATATCTGCCAGAAATTAGCTTATCATCTTCAATTATAAGTGCATCCATACTGTATCCTTTTTCAAAGCTTCCAGTATTGCCAAAAAATTTACCTCCACTTTTAGTTCCTAAATAAAATACTTCTTGAATTGAAAGTGGCTTTATTCCTGGACTATTTATATTGAGAATTTTAGAAAGTTGAACAGCTCTCACCATAGATTCATTTAAAGCTATTCTATGCCCTCCTGCAATATCAGAACCCAATCCAATGGGAACTCCTAAATCTAAATATTTTCTAACTGGCATTATTCCACTTCTTAAATTTATGTTTGAATCTGGACAGTGAACTAACATTACATTATTTTCTCTAACTAGGTTTATCTCATCTTCATTTAAATATATACAATGAGCCATAACTGTTTTAGTTTGTCCAAATAAGTCATTAAGATAGTATGCCTGTGAATAATTCTTAGTCTTTGGAAATAAGCTTTGAACCCATTTTATTTCATCAAGATTTTCATCAAGATGAGATTGAACAGGTAAATCATATTTATTGGCTAAAGAACCTAATTCTTTTAATAATTCATCAGAACATGTAGGTGCGAACCTTGGTGTTATAATAGGTTTTACTAGTTTCTCATTTTTATATTTCTCTATTAAATACTTTGTTCCTTTTATTAATTGGTCTTTTGACTCTATTATTGATTCTGGAGCATTTCTGTCCATGTCTACCTTACCAATATATGCACCTATTCCTCTTTTCTTTAAGATTTCAAATAATATTTCTGTACCTATTGTAGAAGATGTAGCAAATATACATGCTCTTAGTGTACCTCTTTTGATAAGTTCATCTGCAAAACTATTATAAGCTTCCTGAGCAAATTGTGCTTTGGAAAAATCTTTTTCTAATTTAAAAGTATAATCATTTAGCCAATCTAAAAGTTTTTTATTCATACCCATTCCGCACTGTATAAATTGAGATGCATGCAAATGTAAATCTACAAAAGTTGGTATTATTAATCTGTTTCTGTAATCTTTTATTAAGCAGTTTTGATATTTCTCTGGTAAAATATTATATATTCCTTCTATTTTACCTTTGTTAGATACAATATAACTATCTTTATAAACTTTGAATTCTTCAGGTGTTTGTGTAAATATTATATTTCCTTTCAGTATTAATAAATTTTCCATAAATATACCTCGAATATACCTATTTAATTCATTTCAAACAATCCTTAGCAATTATATTATTGTATGATTAATGTGCCACTTTCACCCTTTAACGCTTCTTCAGCTTTCTCTAAAGAAGCTATAACAGCTTGTCTACCTTTTTTAGATTTTGCAAACTTCATTGCAGCTTTTATTTTTGGAAGCATGCTTCCCGGAGCAAAATGTCCTTCTTCTATATACTGCTCTGCTTCTTTTACTGTTATTTTATCCAAATCTTTTTGATTTGGTTTATTAAAGTTAATACTAACTCTATCAACAGCAGTTAATATCACAAAATAATCAGCATCTAATATTTCTGCTACTTTCTCACTTGCAAAATCTTTATCAATAACAGCAGGAACTCCTTTTAAATTATTACCTTCTTTTATAACAGGTATACCCCCTCCTCCAACTGTTATTACAACATATTCTTTTTCAACTAAAACTTTTATTATTTCCTTTTCAACAACATCTACAGGTATTGGTGAAGGCACCACTCTTCTCCATCCTCTTCCAGCATCTTCTATCATCTTGTAATTTTTAGTTTCCATTAAATTTTTAGCTTCTTCTTCTGTATAGAATTGTCCTATTGGTTTAGTAGGATTATTAAAAGCATTATCTTTTTCATCTACCACAACTTGTGTGATTATTGTAGTTACAGGTTTATCTATTTTTCTATTAAGTAATTCCTCTCTTATTGCATTCTGCAAATGGTATCCTATATATCCTTGACTCATAGCACCACATTCAGGAAAAGGCATTTCCGGTGTATTAGCATACGACTTTGATGATGCTTCCATAGCTAAATTTATCATTCCTACTTGTGGTCCATTACCATGAGCTATGATTATCTGATTTCCCTCTTGAATTAAATCTACAATAGGTTTTGCAGAATTTTTTACTAATTCTAATTGCTGACTTGGTGTACTGCCTAACGCATTTCCACCTAAAGCTAGTACTATTTTCATTTTTATTCCTCCAATTTATAATAATTAAAAGTAAATATTTCATTTTTATAAATATAAGATTTTGGGACTTATTATAAATATACAATTTATAACTGTAAGAATTTATATGAGCAGCTTTTTCTTGAATTTATTTCCAAGTTATTTGGTAATTATAGTATATCATCATGAAAAATATAAATCAATTATTTTTTGCAAAATATTTTTAAATTTACAAAATATTTTTAAAACATTTTATTAGATTTAGTATTTAACATAAAAAAAAGCTTCACATAAAGTGAGCTTTTTTAGGCATTTTATTTGTATGTAATTTTTTAGCTATATTTTCCTGTTTCTTAAAAATTTCTCTGCTACCTTCGGAAATAAAGCATATGATAAATAATCTTCATCCTGATATATAATGTTTTTGTCAAGTTTTGAAACTAATTCATCCCATTTTGGAGATAATAAGTCAGCTGGTCTACAATTAATTGTTTCTTCATCTCCCACTGCTTTTTGTCGAACCATTGGGTCTATCTCTGATGGAGATTTTCCATATAATCCTTTTACGTAGTTTTTGACTTCAATTGGAATCATTTTATATCTTTCGCCAGTTAATACATTAATTGCTGCTTGAGCTCCAACAAATTGACTTGCTGGTGTAGCTAAAGGTGGATATCCTAATTCTGCACGAACTCTCGGCACTTCTTCTAAAACTTCTTGAAATTTACTGCTTTGTCCATATTGGTCAAGCTGAGCATATAGGTTTGATAACATACCTCCGGGAATTTGGTATTCTAGAACATCAACATCTACTCTCAAAAACCTACTTGGTACAGGGTTATAATTCTCTAGAATTTTATATAATTTTTTTGTAATCTTATTTAGTCTTTTTATATCTAATTGTGTATCATAATTTGACCCCTTCAAAGCAGCTACCATTGTTTCAGTTGCAGGCTGTGAAGTTCCCATAGATAATGGAGCCATAGCTGTATCAACAGATGTAACTCCTAATTCAATTGCTTTTAAATAGCACAATAGAGCCATTCCACTCGTGCAGTGACAGTGTAAATGTAGAGGTACTTTAATAGCCTTCTTTAACTGGGAGAATAAATTCTCTACGTCATAAGGTGTCATTAATCCTGCCATATCTTCAAATACAATATCATCAACACCCATTTTTTCCATCTTTAACGCTTGTTTAACGTAATTTTCTGTGTTATGAACTGGACTCTTAGTATATAATATCTGCCCCTGAACTCTTGCTCCAACTTTTTTTGCAGCCTTTATCGGTACTTCTAGATTTCTTAAATCATCTAATACATCAAATATCCTAAATATATCTATTCCGTTTTTATGTGCATAAGTAATAAATTCTTCAACTATATCATCTGGAAAATGTTTATATCCAACTAAGCTTTGTCCCCTAACTAACATACTAGTTTTAGTATCAGGTAGCTCTTTTTTTAACTTTCTTAATCTTTCCCAAGGATCTTCATTTAAATAACGAAGACATGTATCAAAAGTAGCTCCACCCCATATCTCCATTGAATAAAAACCAACTTGGTTCATATCTTTGCATAAAGATAATAAATCTTTTGTTTTAAGTCTTGTTGCCAGTAAGGACTGCTGTCCATCACGAAATGTAGTATCTGTAAGAAATGCTCTGCTCATTATAATCACTAGTTATCAAAACTGCTAATTAATATGTCTTGACTAAATTTTTCTCCCTTCTATTTAATGTCCTTATTATTTATGTTTAATACTATTCACTTTTATTATTCCAATAATTAAAATAATTTATCAATAGTAATATATTTTAGAAATATTTATTTTTGCTGTAATTTCTTTTTATAATAACTATTCCTTAAATATACAGGAGCTAAAGGATTATGACCTGTCACTCTATCTTTTGCTGCTAAGACAGTTACTGGTGCATCTGAATATTTAATAAATAATGAATCATGACCCACGCACAATCCTAAAATAACATTAAAATCTGTTTTACATTCATTAAGTAAAAGTGCCTGACCAATAGGATTGCACATAGCTTCAAATTCATTAGGATTATTTTTTTGTTCTTCTTTAATATCTATATATTCTTTAGGTATGCTTCCGCATTTGCAAATAACAGAATTAACCTCGAAACCATTATCTAAAAATATCTTGCTTACAGCTTCCATTTCATATTTTAATCCACTGCAAAAAGCAAAACCTATTTTTTTATAGCCACACTTATTTAAAAAGTCCATTGTTTCTTCTATACGAGTTTTTTTACAATAACCTTCGTTTTCAACTACCGCTGAATAATAAGCTATCTTCTTATTTTCTTCTAATTTGTATAATTTTTTACTTTCATCTATAACACTGCTTTTACAAGGACAATTTTTAGGATAATTATTATCTTCTTCCTTTTTACATGATAATTTTTTACATAAACCGCAGTAATACATAAAATCATCTCCTTTTTACACGCTTTATTTTGTATATCTGCAATGTTTATTTTAAAATAATTCTATGTTCTTTGTCAATGAATTCTACATTTATAAATAATTTTTAAATTTTTTTGACATTTTGAGATATTTTTGTTGCCATTTTTGTCTAATATTGTTATAATGGAATTGGTTATCCCCCCGATAGCCAAAATATATTCCCAATACCCCTTTTATGCATATTATGCATAGCAAAATGGTCGTCATCGGACCATTTTGTTTTTTTTTCCACTAATTACTATTTTTTATTAAAGTTTAAGAAACATTGTTAAAATATTGACAAGCTCTATGTTTGCAGTTATAATTATATTGATGTATTGAAAATTTAAATGTTTTAAATTTAATTTAGCCAAAATAATATCTAATATAAAAAAAGGAAGCTGATAATTATATTTAATTAACAGCTTCTTTTTATATAATAAATATATTAAAAACTTTACTTATTCATTTATGTTCTGAATATTGTTAATATAAAAGTTATAGTCAATGAAATCCATACCTTCATATATAACTGTCGGAATTTTCTCTATAATAATTTTATCATTTATTATTTCATGTAGATATAAATCATCTCTAAACTGAAATTTTTTAGTAATTGATTCATCACGCTTAAATCGATACACTTTATCAGATGTTGCAATTGACTGAAACACGAATGCTTCTTGAACATATTTAGTATCATCTACTTCTAAATATAATGCTTTAGTTTCTTCATCTTCAGTGAAAATAAGTTTTTTGTCATTTATAGATATTTCTTTACCAATTAATTCGCTAGGATCAATATTTGATAACCCATTATTTATGTTTATATTATTAATATTACTATTAATCTCAACTTTTTTAATCTCTTCATTCCAATTAATGTTCATACCACTAATATTGCAAAATTTTCTTAATGGAATATATGTATTACCTTCCATTTCTAATATAGGTAATTCTCCTTCATATTCTTCACCGTTAATGACAATACTAAAATCAGCACGCTGTAAAGTATATTCTTCTACTGCAGCCATAACAGCAGGTATATTAAATATGATTATACAGCTAATAAATCCACAAATAAATATTTTAATTTTGTTTAACATAATTGTCCTCCAATTTTATATTTATTTTAACATTTTATACCATAATTATCATAGCATAATATACTACCAAATTCAAATACTATATAAGCAATTTAATTGTGGACTGCTCTATCTAGAAGTGCAAATACTTCTCCTCTTGTCATTGGGTCATCAAATCTTTTTTCATTGATTTTAATACCTTTTTCATTCAAACTTATCCAATGTTTTTCTGCCCAATGCTCTTTTAAAAGTAAATCTTCAGGATTTATTGCCTTTATATATTTGCCATCACTATTTTTTAACCAATAATCTTTATCATCAAATTTACATGTTTTTACTTCTATATGCAAGTGTGGTCCCGTACAAATTCCAGTGCTACCCATATAACCTATAATTTCTCCTGCCTTTATTACTTCCATTATTTTTGAAGTTATACTCTGCATATGTAAATATCTTATTGTGTAATCTTTACACTCAAGAACTGCATAATTACCTGCTGATGGACTGCCCAATTTAATAAATCTAATAATTCCATCATTCACAGCATATATAGAATCACCTTCTACGCCAGGAATCAAAGGTCCAATATCAAGACCATTGTGAAAATTATCATTTAAATAATCATTATTATATCCAAATTTTGCTGTAATCCTAGTGCTTTCACAAGGATTGTGATTAAATTTAACCATATACAACCTCCAAATGTATAATATTATAATATTTACTTAAAAAATTTAAACTTATATCATTTATATGCAAAAAACAAAATATCTGTTATTAATACTATAAAAAAATAAGATGATGAGCCATTCTCATGACTGCAACATCTTAAATATTAGTATGTATTCTATTTAATTAATAGATTTCTGAGTCTCTGCTTATATGTTTTGTAATCAAAATTTTTAATTACAAAAGCATTATCAGTTTTATTTATAAACTCTTTGTAAAATGGATTAGACATGATCTGATTCCTGCTAAACACTACAACTTGTCCATATGATTCCTCTTCTTTTGTACAGCAGTAGCAATAACAAGAGACTTTATCTTTTACAACATCTTCCCATAATGCTACTGCCATTGCAACAGCATCAGGAAGATCTACGATGTATTGTCCAGAACGTTTAATGTTATAATTTAAAAGCTGTCTGTTACAATCTACTGCAAACTTTGAAACTTTTGTTTGAGAAGATAAGAAATCAATATCTTTTTTATTCCAAGCAGCAGAACCTACACATAAATCATACCCTATTATAGTAACAGGTATACCGCTATTAAGCATAATTGAATAACTTTCAGCATCAACAAAAACATTAAATTCAGCAACTGGAGTAGTATTTCCCGGACCAAACCCACCTGTACCCATGCTATAAATATGTTTTACCATTTTCATAGTTTCAGGTTCTTTTAAAATTGCTAATGCTAAATTTGTAACAGGACCTAAAGATACAATTTCTATTTCATTTGGATATTTCTTTATTAGTTCTAAAATTTTATCAACTGCATTAATATTCTCTGACTTTTTAGTAGGATGTATAAGGTCAAGGTCTCCCATACCGTCATCTCCATGAACATTTACAGCAGTTACAAGATTACGGAAAAGAGGCTTTACAGCACCCGGATAAACTTTTACATAACTATCACATACTTCCACTGTCATAAGAGCATTTTGTGTTGCTAGATTTTGAGGAACATTTCCGCAAACAGTAGTAATAGCTAAAATATCAACATCATCTGATTTAAGAGCCATCATAAGAGCTACAGCATCATCGCTACCTGTATCAGTATCAATTATTATTTTTCTCATTTTTGCACCTCATTATTTTTAAGAAGATTAAGATAATTTTCTTTCATTTTTTTCTCATCAAGAGAATAAATAATGTAAACATTACTATCTATATTTAAAAAACCTCTTTTATCAATAATAAGCATACCATCAGCAAAACCACCATTAATATCAACTTGACATATTTCTTTTTTCATATCAACTATTAAAGAAGGGTCTATTATAGGAGCAACTGCTCCCCAATCATACATTTGACAGCTATCAGCACTAACATCATATAACCCAAGTTTTTTCATCCTGCATATAAAGTCTCTAGAAAGGTTAACTATAAAATTAGATATTTTGTTGTTTATTTTTTTAGCTTTCTGTAAAAACTTTTCATCAAAAAAACCCATTCCACTTGACTCAAGAGGAGCTAATATTACTTTTGCACCACTTTTTAAGACTATCTGAGCCGCCTCAGGATCATCATAAAAATTAGCTTCAGCAACAGGGGTGCGATTGCCTTTATTTATACCTCCACCCATAACATATATAGCTTCTATTTTTTCTACTATTTCAGGTGCCATTGTAAGTGCAGTAGCAATATTAGTAAGAGGTCCTACAGCTGCAATAGTTATCTTTTCTCTGCTTTCTCTTAAGGTATTAACTATATAAGAACATGCATGTTCTTTTTCTTTCTTTCTATTAGTTTGAGGAAGATGGCAAATTATCTTTTCATGTATACCTATCTCGACTCCATTTATTTCTTTTTTAACGGTTTCCATTAAAGGATTACATATACGACCCGGAGTAAGATGTCTTACCATAGGTGTAGGGCAGCCTTTATATACAGGAATATTAAGACCTAAAAAATCTACAAGTCTTAGGGTGTTTTCAGTAGTGAACTCTACACCTGTATTACCATGTACACATGTTACACCTAGAATTTCTACATTTGGAGCTAATGCAAGAGCGGTAATAGCTACAGCATCATCAGTTCCTACATCTGCATCAACTATGAGTTTTATTTTTTTCTCCATAATTAAAATACCTCCTTCACAAAGATTGTATCAAATATATAATATTTATAAAAGGTTAAATGAACTAAAAAGTAGAATTTAAATAAAATACAAAAAGACACCAATAAGTTAATTGTTCTATTGGTGTCTTTATATAGATTTTAATATTATATAATTAGTTTTCTTTCTTATATGGTACACCTAACTGTGCAGGTACATTGAAAGATTTTCTTGTAATTGTCAATACTATTGTAAGGATATATGGTAGTGCAATAAATAATTCATTTGGAAAAAAGCCCCCACCACTAGACTGCATATAAATTCCAATAGCCTCAGCAAGTCCAAATACTAATGCTCCAATTAATGCTCCTAGAGGATTCCAGTTACCTAGAAAACATATTGCAAAGGCAATCCATCCTCGTCCACCAATAATGTTTGTCGTAAACATACCAATATATCCAATAGAATAAAAAGCACCTGCTATACCGCCCATAGCTCCAGCAATTAGAACTACTATAAATCTTATTCGTTCTACTGTTAAACCAGCAACATCTACTGCTACAGGATTTTCACCAGTTGATCTAATAATCAATCCAATTGATGTTTTATAAAGAATAAAATATGCAGTTGGAATAATAAGATACATAAGATACGTTAATATATTTTGATTAAAAAATACTGGTCCTATTACAGGTATCTGTGAAAGAATAGGAATAGGAATCGTTGCAAGAGGTTCAACTGTTAAAGGAATAATCGGAACACCGAATATTACTCTCATAAAAAATGAACAAATTCCTACCGCAAGAATGTTAATTGCTACACCTGTCACAACTTGATGCTGTTTAAGATAAACAGTAATCCAAGCATAACTAACAGCTGTTATAATGCCTGCTAATATAGCTACAATAATGCCTAAAAACAAACTGCCGCTTAAATATGCACCAACAAATCCACCCCAGGCTCCCATAAGAAAAATTCCTTCTATAGCTGTTACCATCATTCCAGTACGTTCAGCATATACTTCAGCAATTGAACCGTATAACAATGGAGTACTCATCATTAAAGCACGTGACAATATATTAATCATTCTTCTACCACCTTTCTTAACTTACGTTTCTCTCGCCTAATTTCTAATTGTGAACGAACAAAATATGATAGAATTACAAAAACCATTACGAACCCCTGCATAAGTTCAATAATACTAGACGGAATACCTGACATTTGACCCATGATTGTACCACCTACTTTAAGTGCACCAAATAGAATTGAAGCAAAAATAATACCAATAGGATTTGCATTTGCTAAAATAGCAATTCCTATTCCTGCTGATCCTATATCAGGGTTAAAACCTTGTAAAAGCATATGTTGAACTCCATTCACTTCTGTAAAGCCTGCCATAGCAGCAAGAGATCCACTTATTAAAAAAGCAATTATATAAAGTCGTTTTGAAGAAATACCAGCTAAACGTGCAGCTTCTGAATTTCTACCAACAACGCGTATTCGATATCCTAATGTTGTTTTATAAAGAAGAATCCATACTGCAATAGCTACTATTACAGCAATTAAGAAACCAATATGAAGTCTTGTTCCTGGAATAAATGTCGGTAACCACATTGATGTATCTAATGGATTAGTTTGTGGATACTCCGCCTTTGTTTCAATCAATACTGTTCTAAGTAAATAATTCATTATAGCTAAAGCTACATAAGTAGACATCATACTTACAAGAAATTCATTTGCTTTAAATTTCGCTTTAGCAAAACCAATAAAAGATCCCCAAATTCCTCCTCCAATTACTGTTAGTAAAAACACAATAACTAGTGCTATTCCACTTGGCATTTTACCTTGAAGAAATAATGAACTAGATACTGCAATAAGAGAACCTATATAAAACTGTCCTTGTGCACCTATATTAAAAAGATTTGCTTTAAATGCAAATGCAAATGCAAGTGCTGTAAATATCAATGGTGTTGCCTTGACAAAAATTTCTGCAAATGTATATTTGTCACTAATTATTGATGAAAACAATATACCAAAAGACTCTACTGGATTTTTATCAAGGAATAATAGAATAAGAGCACTTACAGTTAATCCTAAAACTATCGCTAAAAAATCTGTTATTATTAAGTCTCGTAGTTTTTCGTTCATATTTATACCTCCTTATCATCAGTATATCCTGCCATCAGCAGACCGATTTTTTCAGTTGTAAGTTCCGAACGATTATATATTCCTTGAATCATTCCTTTATAAATAACAGCAATCCTATCTGAGAGTCCAAATATTTCTGATAATTCTGTAGATATTAGTAAAATACTTTTTCCTTTTGCACGCTCTTTAAAAATAGTCTTATGAACATGATTTATAGCACCTAAATCCAACCCTCTAGTTGGTTGATTGAAAATAATTAGTTTACTACCATTATTTACTTCTCTTGCAACAATTACTTTTTGCTGATTACCTCCAGATAAACCTTTAGCATTAGCTTCTGCCCCTGGAGCCTTTACTTCATATTCCTTAATAATAGAGTTTGTATAATTTTTGAGCTTGTTATTATCTATAAATTTGTTTTTAAGCCACTTTTCACCAAAACTATCTTTAAGCATCATATTTTCAGCAAGAGTCATGTCCATTATCATACCATCTCTGTGCCTGTCAGCAGGTACATATCCTATGCCTTTTTCAATTATTTCTCTAATACTTGAATTCGTAATATCTTCTCCATCAAGTAAAATTTTCCCTGAAGATGGTGTTAATGCACCAATAATAACTTCACAAATATCTTGTTGTCCATTACCGCTTACACCTGCAATACCAAAGATTTCTCCACGTCTAATATTAAATGATACATTGTTTAAACGAGAGATATTGTCATTTTCCACAACTGATATACCATCAATTTGTAATCTTATCTCACTGGAATCAGCTTCAGAATCAGCTTCAATTCGAGCTGGTGGATTTATATCTCTACCTATCATTAATCTAGAAAGTTCTATTTCATCAGTATCAGCACATTTTAAATCTCCATGAATCTCTCCACTTCGCATTACAATAATACGATCTGCTACTTCCATAACTTCTTTTAATTTATGAGTAATAAATATAACCGAATTTCCACTAGAAGTAAATTCACGTACAAATTCCATTAAATTTTCTGCTTCCTGTGGTGTAAGCACTGCTGTAGGCTCGTCCATTATTAATAATTTAGTTTTTAAATGAAGTGCCTTTAAAATCTCAACTTTCTGCTGTAATCCTACTGGTAAATCCTTTACTAATGCCTTAGGGTCAATCTCAAAACCATATTTATTTGCTAGTTCTCCTATTTCATTTTCATAAGCTTTCCAATCAATTCTACCTTTGACATTACCAAGAATTATATTCTCAGTAACTGTATGAGCAGGAACAAGTGAAAAATGTTGTTGAATCATCGTAATCCCTAAAGACATAGCATCTTTAGGAGAATTAATTTTTTGCTTAACACCTTCCATAAAAATATCACCAGAGTCAGCTTCATAAAGTCCATAAAGTATCTTCATAATAGTACTTTTACCTGCACCATTTTCACCAAGTAATGCAAGAACTTCACCTTTATTTATTGAGAAAGAAACGTTATTATTTGCTATTACTTTAGAAAAATATTTTGTTATGTTTTTTAATTCAAAAAAAGGTTTATTCATAATTTCACCGCCCATATAATGTAACTGGCAACACCTTATTCTGATGTCGCCAGTCAGAATTTCTAAATTTATGTTACTTATTTAAACATAGACTCAAAATCTACTTCACCATTTTTAACTGATTCAATTCCTGCAGCAACATTATCCTTAACTTCTTGGCTAATATTATCTGTATACACTGTACTAAAAATACCTTCTGCTATCCCAGCCATATGAACTTTATTACCATCTAACTCGCCATCTAAGAACTTCTGCAGAGCCCAAGTGTAAAAAGTTTCAAAATCAAATGGAACTGATGCAACTACAGTGTCTTTATCAATAGTAGTTTGATCACTAGAGAAACCAACATATTTAGCACCTTTTTCTTTTGTTGCCTGAATAGCTCCAAGTCCAACTTGATTTGCATAAACAAACATTACATCGGCTCCATTATCAATCATAGTTTCTGCCATTTGTTTACCAAGCGCTACATCATCCCAGCTATTAGCATACGCTCTAACTGCTTTTGAATCAGCTATTCCACGGTTTGTAGCAACTTCTACAGCAACATGCTCATAAACATCTAATAATTTTTCCATTGCATCGTTAGGAAAGCCGCCTATTGTTGCAAATTGACCATTTTCAGTAATTTCACCTGCTATTAAAGCAGCAATGTAACTTGCTTCATATTCTTTTGGAAAAATTGGAGCTACATTAGGTCCAGTACTAACCATTCCGTTTACCACAACAAAAGTAGTATCTGGATAACTTTCAGCAACTTTGTTTGCAGCTTCATCAAATTGAGTACCAGCAGCCATAATTAAATCATAACCACGTTCAGCATAATTACGGAACGTAGATTCATAATCAGAAGACTGTACATTTTCTATATACTCCATATTTGTTCCTAAAGTTTCATTACATTTAACAAGACCAGCATAATTAGTTGCATTCCAACTTTGGTCATTTATAGGACCAGGAAGAATTAATACAATCTTAAGTTCTTCAGCTTTAGTTCCGTCAGTTCCGTCAGTTCCACCATCATTTGGTTGTTCCTTAGGAGAACATCCAACTAGACCAATAAATAAAGCAACTATACATATAACAGATAATAATTTAACTAATGATTTTTTCACAATATTTCCTCCTTATTATTTTTGATGATAAGAGTAAACTTTTTAATTTTTTTAAACTTTTACCTCCTTTTGTTTTAAATTAATTAATATCTTTTGCTTATATTATTTTTAAATAAGTATTTAATTATTATAATTGTCACTAAATGGTTTTAATCTCTTTAAAAATTTTCCATATCCTTTTTCTCCAATAAAATCATTATTCCTAACAATAACTTTGCCGCGTAACATTGTTAAAACAGGATATCCCTGTACTGTAATTCCTTCAAAAGGTGTATAATCAACGTTTTGATGCAGCATATCATTACTGATTGCAACTTCCTTATTTGGATCAATAATAACTAAATCAGCATCTGATCCTACAGCAATCTCACCTTTTTGAGGATAGAGTCCAAATAGTTTTGCTGGTTTTGTACTAATCACGTCAACAAACTTTTGAATATCTATACGACCCTTCATAACTCCTTCTGAAAAAATAAGTGGTACTCTTGTTTCAATCCCTGGTGCACCATTTGGACACTTTGTAAAATTATCTTTACCTAATCTTACTTTAGTAGTAAAATCAAACGGACAATGATCAGTCGCAATAACACTAATACTACCATCTCTTATACCTTCCCAAAGCAGTTCCTGATTAAATTCTTTTCTTAGTGGCGGACTCATAATATACTTCAAGCCTTCCATATTTTCTTTTTTGTAACACTCTTGATCTAATAATAGATACTGCGGACATGTTTCAGCATATACATTTTGATTTCTTTTCTGAGCAAATTTAATATAATCAAGTCCTAAACCATTTGTTAGGTGAACGATGTATAATGGTGCATTGTTAGCAATTGAAGCCAGATTTATCATTCTATTTACTGCTTCAGCTTCACATTCTTCTGGTCTGCTTAAAGCATGATAAATTGGAGAAGTTTTACCTTCTTTTTGAAATTTCTCTCTAAAGTACGTTACCATAAAATCGTTTTCCGGATGTACAGTTACCATTCCACCTAACTCTTGCATTTTGAGCAAAACTTTATAAGCTTCCAAATCATTTAATTTGTAATCATAAGTTAAATAACATTTAAAACTTGTAATTCCTTCATTATTCACTATCTCTTGCAGCTCAGATAGAATATCATCATTTACATGTTGAATAACTCCGTGAAAACTATAATCCACTACAGCATTATCTTTTGCAAAATCGTGATAAACATTCAATTGATGATGTAAGTTGCAATTTTTAGGACCAAACCCGATGTGATCGACAATGGTAGTTGTACCGCCACATGCAGCAGCAACTGTTCCTGTATAAAAATCATCTGTAGCTACAGCTATTCCAACATCTAAATTAAGATGTGTATGAACATCAATTCCACCTGGAATAATATAGTTTCCACATGCATCAATTATTTCTGCATCATCTTTTTCTATATTTGTTCCTATCTGTTTAATTATACCTTCTTCAATAAGAAGTTCTCCTGCGTAAGTATCCTTAGAAGTAACGATTTTACCATTCTTAATAATGATTGTCATAAGAATCCTCCACATTTTCTAAAAGCAATTATGAATTTTTATTTTACTATGTGTGTTCCTGTTAATCCTTTTAATGCATCCTTTAAGCTTTCGGGGTTAGTAATAATTGCTTTTTTTCCACCTCTCTCAATAAAATCTATTACCGCATTAATCTTTGGCAGCATACTGCCTGGAGCGAAATGATTTTCTTCTCTATATTTTTTCAATGCAGGTAAATCAATTTGATCAAGATCTATTTGATTTTCACATCCAAAATTTAAACATACCTTCTCTACACCTGTAGAAATTATTAACAAATCAGCATTTAGTTGATTTGCTAGCAGACTTGTTGCATAGTCTTTATCAATAACAGCATCCACACCTTGGAGTAATCCTTCTTCATTTTCTATAACAGGTATTCCTCCGCCTCCTACAGCTACAACACAGTAATTGTTATCAATCATACCAACTATCGCATCAGATTCGACAATTTTCAAAGGGGTAGGTGAAGCTACCACTCTTCTATAGCCTCTGCCTGCATCATTTACCAGCGTCCAATTTGGATTTTTAGACTTAATTTCCTCTGCTTCTTTTTCACTATAAAAATTTCCAATAGGTTTTACAGGATTTTCAAAAGCGGTATCATTTTTATCCACTTGAACTTGAGTTACTAATGTTACAGCTGATTTTTTTAGGTTTCTCTTTTTAAATTCATTCCTTAAAGCCTGCTGAATTTGATAGCCAATAGCACCTTGAGTATCAGCTCCGCAGTTAACAAGTGGTACTGCGTGCATTCCAGCCATTTCATATGCAATCTCTGATCGTCTTAAAATAAATCCAACTTGAGGACCATTGCCGTGAGTAACAACTACATCATAGCCTTCTTGTATAATATCAGCGATATGCACTGCTGTTTCTTTGATAGCATCATATTGATCATTAATAGAAACTTTGTCTTTACTTTTTATAAGTGAATTACCACCAATGGCAATAACTGCTAATTTATTCATTTTACTTACCACCCATTGTTAAAGCCATAACAGCTTTAGCAGTATGAATTCTATTTTCTGCTTCATCATAAACAACAGAATGTGAGCCATCTATTACAGAATCTACAACCTCATTACCCCTATCTGCTGGCAGTGCATGCATATAAATTGAATTATAATTTGTTTGTTCCATCATTTCTTCAGTACATATCCATGACTTATAACTTTCTAGTAAATCATCTACAACAGCATCACTTTGATTATTTACCCAACTTCCCCAGTTCTTAGGAATAACAACATCCGCATCTTTATAAGCTTCTTCCATGTTGTGAGTAATTGTAAATGTTCCATTATGTTTAGCTGCATTTTCTTCTGCCTGTTTTACTGCCCAATCAGGTAAATCATATCCTTCTGGATAAGCTAAAGTTACATCCATTCCGTATCTTGGAAACAATAAAGCTTGTGTTAAAGGAACTGAAATTGGTTTTTTATGACTAGTAGCATATGCCCAGATAATTGAAACCTTTAAACGTTTAGTATCTCCAAATTTTTCTTGAATAGTCATAAGGTCTGCTAAACCCTGCATTGGATGATATAAATCACACTGCAAATTCATTACCGGTACGCTTGAATATTTAGCCATATCTCTAAGATATTTATTTCCTACTTCCCAGAAACAATTTCTACATGCAATTGCATGTCCAAATCTAGAAAGTATTACAGCTGTATCTTTAGCAACTTCACCATGAGAAACTTGCATTGTACTCGTATCTAGAAAATTAGCATGTCCGCCTAATTGTGCAATACCTGCTTCCATTGAATTTCTTGTTCTCGTGCTCTGCTCAAAGAACATTAAAAACGCTGTTTTATAAGGTAGATAAGGTGTAGCAACACCCATAGCAAATTTTTTCTTTAAATCCTTTGATACTTCAATAACTGTATCAATTTCTTCCTTTGTCCATTCTTGTAATGTAATTAAATGTTTTCCTCTGAATACACTCTGCATTTTTAATTTCCTCCTATTTTGCATAATTATTTACATATAATTTTGGTAAAACTGCATACATTGCAGCTGCTTTAACTAATTCATCTTTCCATGTTTTTTCATTTGGAGCATGTGCTTGATCTTCATGACCCGGGCCAAATCCTATACACGGAATAGCGCAACGTCCCATAATTGAAACTCCATTTGTAGAAAAAGTCCATTTATCAACAAGAGGTTTTTCTTCAAATAATCCTTTATAAGATTCAACCATCGCTTGACAAGCTGGATGTTTTTCTTCTAAAACCCAAGTTGGAAAATAACTTTCTGTAGGATATACAAGTCCAGTATACGATGGACGATCGTAGTTATACATTGCAACTTTTGCATTTGCTGCTTTTACTGATGGTAGATTCCTTATCTGCTGTAGTGCATATTCCCATGTTTCTCCATCTGTTAATCTTCTATCTATTGAAATGCTGCATTCATCAGCAACTGCACATCTTGATGGTGAACTAAAAAATATTTCTGAGACTGTCAGAGAACCTTTTCCTAAAAAGTCATCATAATGTAAGTTTTCATGAAGTGCTTTTAATTCATTGATGATTGGAGCCATTTTATAAATAGCATTTTCTCCTCTTTCTGGTGCTGAACCGTGACAGCTAACACCATTTGTTGTTACTTTTATTTCCATTCTTCCACGATGTCCTCTATAAATATTTAAAGAAGTTGGCTCTGTAATAACTACAAATTCAGGTTTGATTTTGCTTTCATTAATAATATACTGCCAGCATAAACCATCGCAATCTTCTTCTTGGACAGTTCCAGTTACAATTAGTGTATAATCATCTTCTAAATTTAAATCTTTAATAATCTTGCCAGCGTAGACCATAGATGCCATACCGCCTTCTTGGTCACTAGCACCACGTCCAAGTATTATTTCACTATCTTCCATACCTTCATATGGATCATAATCCCATAATTTAATATCACCTACACCTACTGTATCAATATGCGCATCCATAGCAATAATGTGCTTTCCATGACCAATATATCCTAAAATATTACCCATGTTATCGATTTCCACCTTGTCAAAACCTACTTTTTCCATTTCCTCTTTAATTCTTAAAACAACTCTTTTTTCATCGCAGCTTTCACTAGGAATAGCAATCATATCACGAAGAAATTGTGACATTTGATGTTTGTACTCTTCTGCTTTTTTTAGAACTTCTTCAAAATCTAGGTTCAATTTTATCCCTCCATTGATTAATTTGTTTTAGAATATTTACCTTCCCAAACTACTTTCATATAGTTCTCTGGGTCAGTATCACCTTCAGTACTGAATAATAAAATTACGGAATCCTCATTGATTTCTAGTTTCTCTCTAACATCTGCTAATTCATTGAGTGATAGAAGATTAATTAAGCCAATACTTATAGCACCTGATTCACCTGAAATAACTCTTTCATCATTCTTTATGGGATTTGCAAGTATTCTCATTCCGTTTGCAGAAATATAATCACCGCAAGATATAAAAGCACTAGCATGCTCATTGAGTATTGACCATCCTAATGGATTCGGTTCACCACAAGCCAGTCCTGCCATAATTGTCGTCAAATCGCCATCAACTATATGCATCTTACCATCACCAGCTACTGCAGATTTATATATACATGCAGCTTCTGTAGGCTCAACTATTATTGTTTTAGGAACTTTTTTATATTTATTTGATAGATAGCCGAGTACAGCTCCTGCCATTGCACCAACTCCAGCCTGTAATATCACATGTGTTGGTTTTTTTATTTCCATATCTTCCATTTGTTCAACTGCTTCAGTTGCCATTGTCATATAACCCTGCATAATCCATCTTGGTATTTCTTCATATCCTTCCCAAGCCGTATCTTGTACCATAAACCAACCATTTTTTTCACTTTCTTCTAAAGCTACCCTTACAGAATCATCGTAATTTAAATTTGTTACAGTTACCTTTGCTCCTAATTTTTCAATAGCCTTAACTCTATTTAGTGCAGAACCTTTTGGCATATATATAACTGCATTTTGTCCCAGTTCTTTTGCTGCCCATGCTATTCCTCTACCATGATTTCCATCTGTTGCAGTAATAAATGTTACATTACCTAATTTTTCTTTTATTTCGTCTGATTTTAAATATCCAAAATCAATAGCATTTATATCAATTTTTAATTCTTTACATATTAATTTTGCAATTGCATATGCTCCGCCTAAAACTTTAAATGCGTTAAGTCCAAATCTTTTTGACTCATCTTTTACTAGTATTTTTGAGACATTCATTTTTTCTGCTAATGCATCTAATGCTACCAATGGTGTTGGCTTATAATTACTGAATTTTGAATGGAAGTTTCTGACTGCGTTTGCATTTGTCTGATTGAAATATTTGTTTTGAATTTTCATATTAGGATTGCTTAATTGAACATTTAACTCAAACTTTTCATTAATAATTTTCATTTATTCACCTCCACCTTTTTATATCTCATATATTAGTGCAAGACCTATGCCAATTTAAAAATACTGATATTACATGTATTTAGCCGTTTTTTCAAAAAAACAGACTATCATAATGATAGTCTGTTACAATGAAATATTTTGCTAAAGTACATTGAATTATAGTAAAAATAAAAACGACTATCACAATGATAGCTGCATATCATTATGATAGTCGTTTACTAATTTATAATTATAGTCCGTATTTTTTTATTTTTCTATATAAAGTTGCTATCCCTATACCTAATTGATCAGCGGCAAATTGGTTCCCTTTATTTTTTATTTTGGAAAGTATTAATGCTTTTCTTATTAATCTTTTCTCAGCATCGTCAAGATTCAAACTTTCTTCTGCTTCTTCACTATATCCATCATAACTAATAATTTTGAAGGGGAGATGATTTGCTTTGATAACACCTTCATCACCCATCATACTGACAAGATATTCAATTACATTTTGCAGTTCTCTAACATTTCCCGGCCAATTGTAATTCTCAAAATATTCCCAAACTTTATTCTCAATCTTATATAATTTCTTTTCAAATAACTCAACATATTTTTCAACAAATTCCATGGACAAGATACGAATATCACCTTTACGGTTTCTTAGTGGTGGTATAACGATAGGTATTACATTTAATCTATAAAATAAGTCTTCTCTAAACATACCATTTTCTATCATTTCATTAAGATCCTTATTTGTTGCTGAAATAACTTGAATATCAACAGCTTTTGAATTTGTAGATCCTATCTTCATCACTCGGCGTTCTTCTAGCATACGTAAAAGCTTAGCTTGAAGATATAATGGCATATCACCAATTTCATCTAAAAATAAAACTCCTTTATCAGCAAGTTCAATTTTTCCTATTTTCCCTTTAACATCTGCACCAGTAAAAGCACCCTTCTCATATCCAAAAAGTTCGCTTTCTAGCAATGTTTCTGGAATTGCGGCACAGTTCAATGCAATGAATGGATGCTCTCTTCTTAAGCCCATTTCATGTATTGCACGTGCAAATATTTCTTTACCTGTTCCACTTTCACCTGTAATTAATACTGTAGAGCTTGAAGGAATCCTTTTAACTTTATCTTTAAGCTGTAAAATCTCTTCACTTTCACCAAGTATTTTCTCTAATCCGAAATTTTCTTTTGTGTTTGTGTATACTAAATGTCTATTTTTGTAAGTATATATATCAACAAATATAAATACTTTAAATGACTCTTTAGAACCAAATTCCATATCATAGTATTTTCCCAATAAACGATATGTTTTTCCATCTAAAATCATTTCAAATTCTTCTTTATTATCAACTGTTGATTCAACTTGAACTATATTTACAATTTGTAAGTTTACTTTATGAAATGTTTTTCCTAACATTTTTTCTGCAATCAAATTCATTCTGGTAATTCTGTTTAAATGATTTAATATTATAACCCCTTCATCAACTTTATTGATAATACTTTTTAGTAAATTTATTATTCGAAGGCGGTGTGATTTTTCGACTTCTTCATGAACTTCTGAAGCAATCATTTCAGATATTTGTTTTAAAAAATCAAAATAAACTGAGAAATTGCTTACAATATTACTTCGTTGTTCATCACTATAGCATAAAAATCCAATAACACCTATAGTCTGATTCTTAATCTTAATAGGCATACCCATTTCGTATACTTCCTTACATTCTTCACGGTTTTTGCAATCAGCGCATATGAAATGCTCACCTGGATTAGGAATAATAACATGTGTCCCTGTTCTTAAAATCTTCTTATATGAATTTCCTTTAATACATCGACCTATATTTTCCTTATCACTACTAACGTATGATGCAGCAATAATTTCTAAATTTTCATCAACGACTTCAATATCAGCATTCATTATTTGGGATAAAATTCGAACATGGTTCTTAACCTTATCTTTAATCTTAAATAGAACAGTATTCATTTGCTTCTCCTTAATTTTTTATAGTAACACTTCTCAAAAAATTTTCTCAGCTTTATAAGGCTTAGCATGCAGGTTAAATAATATTTCAATTTATTTTAATTAATTATAAAGATCTTCTTATCTATAAATTAACCAATTTACCCAGTTCCCATCCTTTTTACAACATATTAAAGCTATATATTAAACAACTTCTTATATGTTTCTTTAAGATTATGTCTCACTTAATGAATTTTTAATTAATATATCAAGATAATATCTGTAAGTCAATCGAATATGTCATGGAAAAATATTCAATACATCATTACACACAATATATATAAAAAAATAAAACCTGCTTTAATAAAGCAGGTTCAAATTGTCGACAAAGTCAACAAGATGACAGGCTTTTGAGAAACTCGAAGTTCGAGGCGTGCCGAAAGCGAGTAAGCGGAGCGTATATAGAAATACGTGAGCTTTCTCGATTGAGGCAACAACGATGAAATTCGGGTTTGTCAATAGCCTGAAAGTAAAAGCTGGTACATCAATATAACTAAGGCTTATATTGATAACCAGCTTTTTTAGTATTTAACTTTTCCAATGTCCATGAACATTACAGTATTCTCTTGCTGTAACATTATTTGATTCTGCAACACAAAATTCTGCTTCTGGTTTGTCACCAGGTTTTAAGTATTTTCTTAGAATCAAATCATCATCTACTATCAGTTCAATCCATTGAATAAAATGCTTTTCTATCATAGGATGATCTGTAGTTTCTCCTACTTTTACTTTATAACCATTTTGAGTTTTTTCTATAAATGGTACATGTTTTTCTACTGAATGATCAGCTGTTTTTTCTTCCATATAAGTCATCTTTTGTCCACAACAGAAGAGTGGTGCAGCACCTTCAACAAAAACCTCTACTATATTTCCACAAATCTGACATTTATAAATTCCTAATAATTTAGCCATTTTCTTATTCCTTTCTATTTAATTATTTAATGTTTTAACAAATTCAAGAACCTCTTTAGCATGTTCTTTCACTTTTACTTTTCTGTATTCTTTTACTAAAACTCCATTTTTATCAATAATAAATGTAGACCTTACTGTACCGTAATATTCTTTACCCATCATTTTTTTTAATTTCCATACTTCATATAATTTATTAACTTCTTTATCTTCGTCTGAAAGAAGTGCAAAAGGTAAATTTAACTTATCTGAAAATTTTATATGTGACTTTATACTATCCTTACTTACTCCTAATACAACTGTATTAAGTGCTGAAAAGTCATCTAAATAATCACGAAACCCCTCAGCTTCAATTGTTCAACCAGATGTATTGTCTTTAGGATAAAAATAAAGAACAACATTTTTACCAATATAATCACTTAAAGCAATTTCATTTCCGGTGGAAGAAGGTAGCTTAAAATCAGGAGCTTTTTTTCCTATCTCAATACTTATTTTTTACACCTCCTTAGTTGAAGTCAAACTTGAAACTTAGTTTATTTAAAAATCTTTATTTTATTGTTACCTAATTGCTGTCTATTATTACGTGCTTGACTTCATATCAATTTGATTTTATATATTTAAATATTTAATACCCTTTTTACTATAATTAAAACATTTATATCAAAATTTATATAATTATTAATAAAAAAACCATCATTATAAATATAATAATAGTTTTTTGTTTATTTCTAACTCTCTTTTTAACACATAGAGGGTTAGTTTCCTAATGGACTTAACCCTCATATTATAAAGGGACCAGGCTTTGTCAACTTGTCAAGCCTGCCCCTCATTACTCATTCTAAAGAAGTATTTACATAATACCATGTTTTATCTAAGCAACCTACTTCATCGATTACTTTAACTACTGTGTAAGGCTCAATTTTTCGTCTTTCTTTCAAAGTTTCTATGGGTAAAGCTAATAGAGAGGTCTTATTTTTTACAATTACTTTTCTTTTATCAGTTTCAATGTAACATATTGATATATTATTTATAAGGCTAAGCTCTTCTTTAATAAGTTGAATTTCATTATTTAGTTTTTCAGTATCGCTTATCAATTCGTCATTTTCTAAACTTAGCTCTTGGCAAGTTTTAATTAGAGAGTTCTTTTCTACATAGAATTGTTTTTTTCTAATTACTATTAATATTATTCATGAAATAATTTCAATATAAATAAATCCAAAATACAGCTTACAATCAAATATACTATATCAAATAAATCTAATATAACTTTTACTAATGTTATACTCATCACATTACAAGTATTACTATACAACTTCAACTTAATCTAATTCATCTAAATCCTTATTATTTAAAATATTCTCGTCTTTAAGTCTTTTAATAGTACTATAAATAGCATCTCGAACTGCTATTTTAATTACAAAATAACTTAAAATTACTATAGGTATCATAAAAATAACAGCAGTTATAAATCTTTGTATATAGCTTAGATTCATATTCATAATATTACCTCTATTATTAAATTTTACAGCGTTGAAAACAACTTTATATAGCTTATCTTTTAACATTTCACTCAAATATATTATACTCTAACACACAATTAATTAATTGTAAAAAAAGGGTAAGGCTTGACAAATTGGCTTTATTTCGATTATTTTTTCTTATTCTATATATATTATTTTTTAAGAATTTCTCAGCTCAAATTCTTAATTTTATTTTTATTACTAGACATTTTTACTTATATTTATTCTTTATCTATGGTATGCAATTATGTACTCTACAATAGTAAAGTATATTACTTACCAATTTGTCATGCCTCCCATGTAAAAGCGTTTTTATTTTCGTACCTATTTAAATCTTAAAACACATTACATTTTATGTTACCCTTAAATACATATTCTACAATAAAACAGTTTGATATATTTTAATTTACTACACGTACTTTTTTAAAACAGCTATTAATAAAATTAAGTAAAAGTTCACCTCCTAATTTTCTACAAATGAAAAAACTGATCAGTATATTTTTGTCATTTAATTAAAAACTCTTGCAAGGCTCTATAAATATAAACAAAAAAGTATCGATTTTATCAACCATTTTTGAAAAATAATTTATTTTTTTTTATTTTAATTTAGTAAAAATCTATATTATAAACCATGATACTGTTGAAATTTCAATCTTAAACCTTATTTTAAATATTTAAATTTTATTTTTTTTTAATAATGTTTTAAATAAAATATTATCATTATTTACCATTTTACTTATAATGTAATATTTAACTTTTTTTATTATATGAATAAAATTTCTTTAAATTTCTATCCATTTTTTAAAAAATTTTAAAAATTTTTATATAGCTAGAATCATTTGTATTTAAAAGAAAATATTGAATTAATTAAAAATTTTTTTATTTTTTTTCAAAATATGGGTTGAAATAACCTGCACATTTATGTTTATATATATAGAGAAAATAAATTATAGGAGGAGTAAACATGAAAAAATTTTTATTATTTTCTTTAATTCTAGTTTTAAGTTTAGGCAGTGCAGCTTTTGCAGCTGATGTGCCTTCAAATTATTCAGAGGTACCAACAGAAGGCGTACCAGCTAATGGCAATAAAGCTTCTATAACCTTCTATCCTAGTGATAATTCAGAAGGTTTTGGATTATTTAGTGTAAAAAAATCTAATTCCCTTATTGATGAAGGTTCAGCTGAAATAGAATATGATAGTGAAAGCGGTAAATTATTAGGTTACGGAAGAACAACTGCTGCTCACACTAGTGATGAAGTCGGTTATGCTTTATGGTTCCAAGAGTGGAATGGTGAATATTGGGAAAATATACATAGAGAACCTTATACTAAAACTAAATATAATGCATTAGTTTGTAGTGGATTTGAAAGTCATAAACCTTCTTCAGCAAAATACTTTAGAGTTAAAGTAAAATGCATAGTAACTGATAATGGAGTTACAAGTTTCTTAGATGGCTGTTCTCCATATATAAAAAGATAATATGCGAAAGTCTAAATTCAGAATATATTTCTAAATTTAGACTTTTTAATTAATATGTTAATTTATCTATAAATTTAAATACTATATCTTTATTTTCTATACCTGAAAGATAAAACTCAACATCCTTATTAAACCAAGTTACATTATATTTGTCATTTCCTTCTGACAAATATAATTCTAATCCATTGTATGGTATAGGTTTAATTTTGTTTTCAGAAAAATTATACTTCGCTGAGAACCTATTCTTTTGTTCAAAATATATACTTTCATCATTTTTATTTTTGTAAGTTATTATTAAAAAGTATTTATCTTTAGGAAGTTTTTCGTATTCTATAAAACTAATTTCATATCCTTCTGGGATATAAGTAGAATATAGAAAATTTACATCAATATTATTCTTTGCTTCTTCAATTGTTTTAAAATTAATAGTTGAAAATTCATCATCCACCATTTCATCTTCAGTAACATCTTCATCCGTGCTTTTTAATTTGAAGATTTCGTTTTTAATTTCTATGATACTATCAAACAAATTAAATTTAAATGCACTTACAGATTCATTGATATGTATAGGTAAAAATGCAAATATCATAAGTATACTAGCTGCAACTAAAAACCCTTTGGTAATATTGCTTATAATTTTTCTTTTTTGTTTTTTAGGTTTTTCAAACATATTTTTCACTCTACAATCTTGATAAACTCTTTCCATGTCAAAGTTATTTAATAAATCTTCTATATCTTCTTCATCTATTTTTTCAGCTTCTTCTACCAGCCGACTTACTCCTTGTTTAAACTGGTTAACAGCATTTTCAGAAAAATCATCTATACTAACACCAGATAAATTATTAATATCTTCTGGCAGCTTATCATACAATTTTTTTTCTTTGCTGCTTTCATTATCCATAGGCACATTACCCCTTTACCTTAAAATTTTTTATACATAAAATTAATCTAACACATAATTGTTGATAGCAGTCTTCATCAAATTTATCGTTGATAATGCTGTAATTGCACAATAAGGGATTAAAATATTCAATTATTTTCTCTAATGCCTGTTTATCTCCTGTTCTAGCCTTTTTATATAGATTCTCAAGAGACTTATCTTTCATATTATTATTTCCTTTATCTTTATTTCTTTTCTTATTTTTTTAAGTGCGTTATTCTTTATTTTGTTAACTGCTTGTATGCTTATATTAAAATATTCTGCTACATCTTTTTCTTTCCAGTTTAATTCATAAACATAATAAATAATCTGTTTCTCACTAATAGTTAGATTCTTTAGAATTAATATCAAATTATAATCTTCGATTTTATCTAAAAGACTATCAAATAATTTTTCAAAAGTTAAATTTTTTCTTCTGAAATTAACTATATCAATATCATCTTCTAATTTGGTTACACACATTTCAGCCCAATTAGAAGCTTCTTCTAGATATAGTTCATCATATTTACTTGTTCTTTTTAAATAATTATAGTATTCGCCGCGTATTGACATTTTTATATATCGTTTAAACTGTTTGACAAATTTAATATTATTATCCATGTAGACCCCCGTATAAAATCAACAATTATTATGAATTTAAGGCAATCATATGTAACATTGTAAATTTTATCTTCTGTCTTGTCAAGTCACCTATTCTATTGCAGTATGTTATATTTGAAGAATAAATGGAATAATATTAAATTTTTTTAAAAAAAGCTTTATATAAATATAAACAAAAAAAGGTGTTTTTTATCAACCATTTTTGGAAATTATTTTAAAAAAATATAAATATTTTTTATATAGATGTTTTTTATATAAATGTTTTTTATATAAATTTTTGACATATAAAAAAAAGAATGCTACCATCTACTTAAATAATTAATCTCATATTTAATATTACTAGAAAGGAATTATATTATGGATTATAGAAAAATATTTCAAAGTATAATGTTTGAATATGAAAATAAAACAGCTAATGAATTAGCTTCAAAATATAATAATGTTCTTACTTTCTCAACTTTTAGATATCTTGATGAAATTTATCTTTCTAAAGCTATTTCTCCTTCAAAAATTGCAGAAAAAATAAATGTTTCAAAACCTGCTGTAACAAAAACACTTAAAAAGCTTATAAAAAATGGGTATGTTAAAAAAAATGAAGATGTACAGCAGGGTTATACTTATACCGTATCTCTAACTCCAAAAGCATTGAATATATATGAACAGATTATTGAATCAGATATGATGTTTATTGACATTCTTGATAAGCACGTAAATTTTTCGAAAATAGATAATATAGATGAAAAACTTAAAAATGCACTTTTTGAATATAGGCATATTAAAAGCAAAACAAGTTTAAAATAATTAAATCTCTCACTTGTGAGAGATTTAATTCAGCTACTTTTAACTGTATGTATGGACAATATGAAACATATTATTTAAATATTAATTCCCTTCTATTACTTATTGCATAGCAACTCCCTATCATTATTTCTTCTGCATTATAATTTTTTTCCCAATTGTATATCCATAACATTACAATTAAAAGTTTTACCGTTATTCAGCATCTTATTTATTTTCAATAGTTAACTTTAGTTAACTTTCTCCATTAAATAATAGCATATTTATGTATTATTTGTCAATATTTGATTTAACTTTATATTGTAATAATCAAATATACAAATTAATTTTAATAAGTACTGTATATTATAAATATATTAAACTTACTAAAATTCATCTTTATCGTTTAATGGTATTATTTCTTCAGGAGAAATAATCTTTTCATTGTTATTTAAATGTAATTTTTTTTCGTCATTATTTATCACAGTTTTAAATTTATTACTTTTCTTATTTATTTTTTTTGCCTTTCTACCCCCTGAAATAAGCTCAGTAAGCTCTTTAACAACTGTTTCTAACTCAAATGACTGAGCCTGTAATTCTTCTGCTGCTGCTGAACTTTCTTCTGCTGCTGCTGCATTTTTTTGGACTACTTGTTCCATACTGGTCATTGCATCATTTACTTGTTTTACACCGTTTGTTTGCTCAGAACTAGTTTCAGCTAATTCAGATATAAGTACATTTACTTTTTCAATTTGAGAAGTAATTTTGCCTAAGGATTGTTCTACTTCTACACTTACATTAGCACCCTTTGTAGATAAATCAATATTTCTTTCTATGATCTCAGCAGTATCTTTTGCTGCTTCTGAACTTTTTTGTGCTAAATTTCTCACTTCTTCAGCTACTACTGCAAACCCTTGTCCTGCATCTCCTGCTCTAGCTGCTTCTACTGCAGCATTCAAGGCAAGTATATTGGTTTGAAATGCAATATCATTAATTACTTTTATTATTTTATAAATTTGGTTGCTGGAATCTTTAAGTTCATCCATTTCTTTTACCATCATATTCATTTTGCTTGCACCTTCAAGAGAAGACTGTTTTGCTTCTTTAGTCAAATCTGATGCAACTCTAGTATTTTCAGCATTTTGTTCAGCCATTGCTGAAGATTCCTCCATACTAGCAGATGTTTCTTCTATAGATGCTGCCTGCTCATTTGAACCTTCTGAAACTTCCTGACTCGTAGCAGCTAGTTGAGCTGATGCAGATGAAACATATACTGAAGATTGAGACAATTTTTTATTTAAACTGAAAATTTTCTTTACAATGCTATTAACTATAACCAATAAAAGAACAAGTGCAATGACTGTCACTATAGCACCTATTATAATACCTATACGTGTTTGATTATTAATAGATTCCATTACTTCACTTCTAGATACGGATAAACCTATACCCCAATTGATTCCTGACTCACCCATTTTAATTGGTATCATAGAACATATGATAGATTCACCTGTACTTAATTTTTTAGCATCGAAATGTTTTTCTACCCCTGTTTTCAATGAATCTTTCATCATGACAGTTGATTCTGGTGTTGCAAAATCATAAATTGATTTTCCTATAAAATCTGAACTTGGATATGTAACTAATGTGCCTTTTTGAGACATAAAATACACATAACCAGTATTAAATAATTTTACTTGACTTAACATGTCGTTTATAGGGTCTAGTAAAATTTTAATACTTATTGTTCCTACAAATTCACCATTAATAATCAAAGGTTCATCTATAGATGTTATTAATACTTTTGTATCTCCAACTTCATAATTATAAGGCTCAAGTACTGATGTTTTCTTTGTTTGTTTAGGTATTAAATAGTAATCTCCTATTCCTTCTGTATCATAACCTTCTAAAGGTTTTTTTATAAATTTATTGCCATCTCTAATAATATTAGGAATAAATCGTCCAGTACTATCATGTAAAGGTGCACTAACATACTCACTATCTTTACCATCAAAAGCATTTGGCTCCCAACATGTAGATATACCAAATATACTATCATCATTTTTCATAACATCTTCTAGAAAACTTATCATCTGCTCTCTATTCATAGTTTTGTTTTTAGAAGCATCTATTAATGAAGTTTTCAAAGACCTAATTGTTGAAAACTTAGCATGCACATCTTGTCCTATTAAATTGGAATAACGATGTCCCATTTCCACTATTATTTTTTCAGATAAATCTACTGCTACTGCTGAAAAACTTGAAAGTATTGAATATAAAATTAACGCTACCCCCAAAATAATAGTAAGTAAAATAGGTATTGCTATTTTGTTTCTTAAGCTAAAAGAGTTATATTTTTTAAACATATTTGTCTCCCTTTTTTAGTATTAGTTTAATTGTATTTTTTCTAGAACATCAAAAATATAAACCTTTTTATTATTTTGTATTCTATTATGTAATTTTTTCTAGTCTATATAGCACCTCCAATTTATACAGATATAGTATTTTGCCGGCTTCTACTATTTGCTGTATATTATCTACATCTTTCAAATGAATAATCTTATATAAACAATTCATTTTTATTTATATCGGACTAGCTTCTATATACTTTAACATTATTTTGATTACTTGTTATTATATTATATATTTGAGTAATTTTATAAAATATGTTATGGTCTCCTAATAAAAACAGTACATTCACTTTTTATACAAAAATGTATGTACTGTAAATTTTAATATTTTATTTTATTTATACTATTTTTACATCCATGTTTATATTTAGTAATCCAAATTTTGATTAATATATTGTTCAACCTCTTCTGCCATAGATAAGTTAATGATTTTCTTTATATGATATTGCATATCTTTTTTAGAAATTGACCTTATAATTCTTCGAACTGGCAATATAGATATAGGACTCATGCTAAACTCATCCAATCCCATTCCAAGTAAAATAGGAACAAGCTTTTGATTTGAAGCTACTTCTCCACACATTCCTACTCTTATACCTTCCTTATGACCATTTTCAATAATGGTTTTAATTAATCTTAGCAGTGCGGGATGAAAAGGTGTATACAGCTTAGAAATATTTTGATTTGTTCTATCTACAGCAGTTGTATATTGAATTAAATCGTTTGTTCCTATACTAAAAAAATCTACTTCTTTAGCAAATAAATCTGATATTAAAGCTGCTGCTGGAACTTCTATCATCATTCCAACCTCTAATTTATCGTCAAATGGTATTTTTTTGTTTAAGAGTTCTACTTTTGCATCATTTAACAGTTCCTTAGCGAGTCTAAGTTCTCCTATACTAGAAATCATCGGAAACATAATTTTAATATTTCCAAAACAACTAGCTCTTAACAGTGCTCTAAGCTGAGTTTTAAATATCTCTTTTTTATCTAAACAAAGTCTAATAGCTCTATACCCTAAGAAAGGATTTTCTTCCTTAGGAAATTCTAAATAACTAAGATTTTTATCGCCACCAATGTCAAGAGTCCTAATAATTACTGGTTTGCCATTCATTTTTTTAGCTACGATTTTGTATGCTTCAAACTGTTCATCTTCAGTGGGGAGTGAATTTCTATCTATATATATAAATTCACTTCTATAAAGTCCTATTCCTTCACCATCATTTTTTAAAACACTATCTAAATCCTTTGGTGAACCAATATTGCAAGTTAATTCTACTTCTATTTCATCTTTGGAAACACTTTTTTCACCAATTAAGCTTAATAATTCTTTTCTATATTGATTATATTTCTCTTCTTTCATCTTATATTGTCTTATTAGTTCATCACTTGGATTGATAATATATTGACCCTTCTCTCCATCAATAATTAGCACATCTTTATTTCTTACATTGGATAATATATTTTCCGCACCTACTATTGCAGGAACTTCTAAACTTCTTGCCATAATAGCTGTATGAGATGTCTTACCCCCTATTTCTGTAACAAAACCTAATACCTTATCTTTCGATATTTGAGCAGTATCAGATGGAGTTAAATCATGTGACACTAATATTACAGGCTCTTTTATACTGCTAAAATCAAATGATGTAATACCCATGAGATTTTTAATAATTCTATTTGATACATCTAATAAATCTGCACTTCTTTCTTTTAAGTATTCATTATCTATGTTTTTAAACATGTCAACATAATTATTGGTAATTTCTGTCAATGCCCATTCTGCATTTTTTTTCTTATTTTTAATTCTCTCTTTTGTTTGCTTAATTATTTCAGGATCTTCTAAAATCAATAAGTGAGCTTCAAAAATTTTAGACTCTTCTTCGCCTATTTTTTCTTTAGCAATTTTACGTAGATTTTCTATTTGTTTTTTTGTATCTTGTATTGCTACATCTAGTCTACTAATTTCATAGTCAATATTATTTATATTTTTTTTATCAATTTCAAATTTATCTTGCTTTATTAGAACTTTTCCAATACATATTCCAGATGATACACCTATTCCTTTTTTCATCTTTATTCACCAAATCCATTTTCAATTAGTTTTACTAAACCTTCTAGTGCTTGTTCTTCATCTTCTCCTACAGTTTTGATAGTAATGCAGTCACCTTTTGCAGCGCCTAGGCTAAGTAAATTTATAATACTTTTTCCATTACATTCTTTATCTTCTTTTATTATGGATATATCACTTTTAAATTTATTTGCCTCATTAACAAACACACTCGCTGGTCTCGCATGTAATCCACTTTCATTCATTAGTATTACTTTTTTAGTTCTCATTCTAGACCCTCCAATATTATAATTCTAGCGAATTTTATAAATTTTAATATTTTTCATCAATTCATTTACTGTTTTTACATTGATTTTTCCTGTTTCTTTTTCCATAGCATTAGACATTCCACAAGCATTTGCTAATCTTAATATTTCTTTTATATCTAGTTTTTGTAATAAACCTGCTCCAAATCCTGCTACGGTACTATCACCGGATCCCACAGGATTTAACACTTCTATCTTAGGGATATTAACTTTATATCTTCCTTCTTCACCTACAAATATCATTCCATCTTTGCCTAAGGATACAGCTACATTTTTAGCACCCATATTTATTAAAGATTCACATGCTTCTACAATATCTAAGTCTGTATTAATCTTCTTTTTTACAATACTTTCTAATTCTTTCTTGTTAGGTTTAATTAAGTACGGCCCTGCTTTAATTCCTTCTATTAAAGGAATACCGCTTGAGTCTAGTATAAATTTTACGTTATTTTGGTTAGAACAGTTAATCAAATATTTATATATGTCTGTATTTACTCCTCTTGGAATGCTTCCAGAAGCAATGATTATTTTAGACTGTTTTAATATATGTTGAAACTTATTTATAAAATCTTTTAATTCATATTCGTAAATTTGCGGCCCTTGTTCTAATATTTCTATTTGAGAGTCATCATGATCAACTATACCAATACATGTCCTTGTTTCAGAAGCAATTTTAGTAAAATTCACACATATATCTAAATCTTCTAATTTGGATTTTATGAATTCACCAGAATGCCCTCCTAAAAATCCTAAACACATAATTTTTACATTTAATTGATTTAGTACTCTTGATACATTTAATCCTTTTCCTCCAGCTGTTAATGAATAGTCACCACATCTATATACTCCATTTTTTTTTAACTCTTTTACACTATACCCTCTATCAATAGAAGGATTTAAAGTAATAGTTGCAATCATTCTAATTCACCTACGCTCTATTATTGCTTTGACACATTAAAATCTTATTAACAACTACTTTTTTCATAGCTTCTTTCGCTGGTGTTAAATATTTTCTAGGATCATTAGCATCTGGATTTTCTTTAAAATATCTTTTAATTGCATTAGAAAAAGGAATCTTTAGTTCAGTAGCTATATTTACTTTACAAATTCCCAATTCAACACTTTTTTTAATACTTTCTTTCGGTACTCCTGACGCACCATGTAACACTAATGGAATATCTACTAGTTTTCTAATTTCTTTAAGTCTATCATAATCTAATTTTGGTTCTGATTTATACAGTCCATGAACCGTTCCTATAGCTACTGCTAATGAGTCTATTCCAGTTCTTTGAACAAATAACTCTGCAAGCTTAGGATTAGTTAATTGTGAATTATTTTCATCAACTAATAAGTCATCTTCTTGTCCTACTAATTTTCCAAGTTCTGCTTCAACTGTAACATCAAATCTATGAGCATAATCTACTACTTCTTTAACAAGTTTTATGTTTTCTTCAAAAGCATAAGCAGACGCATCAATCATGACAGATTTACAGCCTAAATCTATTGATTTTCTTATTTGATTAAATTCTGTATGGTGGTCTAAATGAAATGCAACAGGTACTTTTATATTTCTTGCTGCAACTTCTACTATGCTTTGCAAATAATCTCTTCCTGCAAATTTTGCAGTTCCAGGTGTAGCTGCTAAAATTACAGGTGATTTTAGTTCGTTAGCTGCTTCTATAACTACTTTAATTGTTTCTAAATTATGAATATTAAATGCAGGAACAGCATATTTATCTTTTTGTGCATTTAATAACATTTGTCTAGTTGATACAATAAACATTTTATCTCTCCCTAATATTCCAAATAATAAATTATAAATTTCTATACACAATTTTTCCATTTATAATAGTCATAATAATATTAAAATCATCATCTATTATAGTTATGTTTGCTTTCTTATTTTTTTTAATACTTCCTATATAATTAGCTAATCCTAATGCTTTAGCAGGAGTAATAGTAGCCATTTTAACTGCATCATGCAAGCTTATTTTTGCAGCAAGCATAATATTTTTTATTCCGTCAATAAGTTTTAGACTGCTTCCTGCTAAAGAGCCGCTGTGTGTTCTTGCTATAGAATCTTTTACTATAACCTCTGCTTCTCCTAACATATACTTACCATCATCTAATCCACCAGCTCTCATACAATCTGTTATCAAACACAATTTATTACATCCTTTTAAATTATAAAGAATGTTCATAACGGCTGGATGTACATGAATATTATCTGCTATCAATTCAGCATAAACTTCTTTATTATTTAAAATTGCTCCTACAGTTCCCGGTTCTCTATGATGCAGTCCTCTCATACCATTAAAAGTATGTACACTCATTGAAGCTCCTAGATTGAAAGCTTTGGAAGCTTCATCATAAGTAGCATTAGTATGTCCAACAGAAATTTTAACACCCCTACTTTTCAAATATTTTATTGCTTCATCTGAACCAGCTTTTTCCGGTGCTATCGCCATTACTTTAATATTATCTGATGATAAATCAATAAATCTTTTTAACTCTTGTATTCTTAAAGGTCTCATAAATTCTGTTGGCTGTGCACCCTTATGTTCTTCAGTAAGGTAAGGCCCTTCTAAATAGATCCCTACTATTTCTGCTCCCTCTACTCCTTTTTTCATAGCTTCCTTTACATTAATTATAGCTTGTTCCATCTTATCCATAGATGAAGTAAGAGTTGTAGGTAAAAACGATGTAACTCCAAATTGAGCAATAAACTTTGATATTTCATTTAATGATTTATAATTAGCATCCATCATATCATATCCATTAGAACCATGAATATGTAAATCTATCAATCCCGGAATAGCCTTATATTTACTTAGATTAATTACTTCACAATCATATTTAATATCATTATCAATATCCTTTATTATCCCATCTTCGATGTATATATTTTGATTGTCTTTGACTTCATCTTCCAAAAAGACTTCTTTACATTTCAATATATATTTCATGAATTTTCTCCTTATATGCCGTCTGATACTTCAACCTTTTTGTTTATTTTATTGATATCAAATGAAAGAATTTGATCTTTTCCTATTTCTATAGCTTTATTCATCAAAATTTTAGGATTATCAAGCCTATTAATTAATATTTCCATAATCATAGGTACATTAGACCCTGCAATTACTTCACTGTTACCATTTTTCAAAGATAATTCAACACAGCTTTTAAAAGGTGAACCTCCTGATATGTCTGTAAAAAACAAGTATCCATCCACATTCATTTTATCCATAGCTCTTTGAATGTTACTTTTTAATTCTTCTGTAGAATGAGTCTCCAAAAAATCAACAGCTTCTAAGTTTTCTTGGTTTCCCATTACAAGTTTTATAGCTGATAAAAGTCCTGTAGCAAAATTGCCGTGTCCAGATATAATGATTCCTGTCATTTTAACCTCCTGTTTGTTAACAATATTCAGACGACTATCAAATGTTTTTACAATCGTCTATTTAAGAATACTAGGCGATTGTTGAATATGTAACTATTGATATCCCCTTATGCTCATTTTCTATTTCACAATCGCCTATTTTAGCTTATTACTTTATATTCTCAATGATTATAGTATTCCTGCATATCTTCCTATAACACCAATAGCAACTGTTATTACTACAAGTTTAATTGGTGACCAATTTTTCTTTAATAACGCATACATTAAAAATGTATACCCAAGTGGAAGTAAATTTGGCATTATTTTATCCAAAACTCCTGCTTGCATTTCAACTGAAGCTTTACCTGCATTAATTACCAAAGTAGTATTTAATTTTACATAAGAAGCTATTAATCCACCTACTACACAAAGTCCTAGAATGCTTGCTCCATGAGATACACGTTTAGTACTTTTCTTTAATGTCTTTATGGCACTAACCCCTGTCTTATATCCATAATGCATTAATCCAAACCTTAATAAGAAATGAACTATATTAAACATTAATAAGAATATAAGTGGCCCTGCAACACTTCCTTCTATTGCTAAAGCAGCACCTATGCCGGCACAAATTGGTAATAAAGTTAGCCAAAACAAAGCATCTCCAATACCACCAAGAGGCCCCATTGTAGCAACCTTAATTCCTCTTATCGTTTCAGTATCTTCCTTATTTTCTTCCATAGCTGTTACAATACCCATTATAAAAGTTACTAAGAAAGGATGTGTATTGAAAAACTCCATGTGAAGTGACATAGATTTTGATAAATCCTTCTTATTTTTATGAATTTTTTTAAGTCCGGGTGCTAAGCTATATAACCATCCAGCAGCTTGCATTCTTTCATAGTTAAAAGATGCTTGTAGAAGTACTGATCTTAATGCCATTCTATTTAAATCTTTTTTAGTGATAACCTTTTCTACTGATTTATCTTCATAAACACTTACATTAGATTCCATCTACTGTTACCTCCTTACTAGATTCTTGTTCTTTATCTTTGCTTGAATAAAAATCATATAAAGCTATGGCAACTCCTATAATTGCTACTGCTAATATAGGTAATTTAATATAAGTTACAATAACAAATCCAATTAATAGAAAAGATACATATTCTTTTTTTAACATGATTTTTAGCAGCATAGCAAAACCTATTGCAGGCATCATTCCACCAGCTATTGAAAGTCCAGCTATAAATTTCTCTGGCAGTGCTTCTACCATAGCTTGAGCTGCATCGGCACCAAAATATATTGGTAAGAAAGCTACAATAAAATATGAGATGAATAAAATTGCTAATCCTAAATAATTAATTTTATCAATACCTTTTAGATTTGCTGCCTTTGCATATTGATCAGCTTTATGCATAACAGGTGAAAATGCTGTGAATAGCAATGTTATACCTGCTTGAGCTGCAACTGCAAATGGAACTGCAATACCTACTGCAACGCTAGGTTCTTGTTTTGTTAATATAGCAAAAGAAGAACCTATAATACCTCCTATAACTACATTAGGCGGTTGTGCTCCTGCTAATGGAGCCATTCCCATCCATACTAATTCTAGCATACCTCCTGTTACTAAGCCTGTCTGTACATCTCCAAGTATAATCCCTACAACTAAGCCTGTTACGATAGGACGATGGATATGAATAAGACCATCAAAATTGTCAATACCAGCTATTCCTGCCCAAATAGCTATTAATAATGCTTTAATAAACATTCTTGTTCCTCCCTTTGATATTTATTTAATTCATTCGAAATTAATTGAACAAATTATATTAAAGCCATAATATCTAGTCCTCTTTCATCTGGTACTCTTCTTAAGTCTAGTTCTATTCCCAACTTGTTTAATTCTATAAAAGCCTGCTTATCTGATTCATCAACAGATACAGTAGATGAGATTTGTTTTTTCCCTTCTGAGAAATGCATATTACCTATATTGACTTTTTTAATTGGAACACCTCCTTTAACTAGTGTTAAAACATCTTGTGGTGTTTTACATACTAGAAATATTTTCTGGTCTTTAGAAGCTTTATGAATGATATTAATAGTTTTTTCTAATGTAAAATATCTTGAAGCTACAGTGTCACGTACTGCAAGATCCATTAAGTTCTGTCTTACTTCGCTATTTGCAACTTCATCATTAGCTACTAATATCAAATTAGCTCCTAAATGATTGCACCAAGTTACTCCAACTTGTCCATGAATTAATCTGTTGTCAATCCTTGTAAGTAAAATGTTTGGCATAAAACCACTCCTTAGATTTAAGATTTTAGATTGTTGATAAATTAATGCTTTACGTTAGTAAAGCCACATTGTTAATCGTTATTCGTTACTAGTTACTATTTATCCTTACTCACAATAAGGGTAAATAGTAACCCCCTTAACTACCCTATTCACACTTCCATCAATACTTGGATTATCTGGACTAATCCCTAAGTCAATTGATTTAAATAATGCAAACATTTGGGCAACTAATACAAAATTAAACAATAAGTATAAATCATCATCATAATTATATTTTGATTCACGAATATTTATTGAAAAATCAACTAATTCATCAACTTGTTTGTCTTTATAATCAGATACTGCAATTACTTTTGCATCACCTATTTTGTTGTCTATTTCTTTAAGAAAATCAATTTCATATTTTCTCGTATACTGATTATTTGACAAATATGAAAATATTAATGTTTTATCATTAATCACAGATTTAGGACCATGCCTAAAACCCAAAGAAGAATCCCAATTCGTCATAACTTTTCCTCTTGTAAGTTCTAAAACTTTTAAAGCAGACTCTCTAGCTAAACCCTTTAACTCAGAAGAGCCTAAAAATATAGCTCTATCAAAATCATTTGCAATAATTTTTTTAATTTCTTCATATCTATTGCTTAACATGCTTTCTGCATGTATTGATAAATTTTTAATATTTGATTCTATATTTTGTATATTGTCTAAATCAAATATTATTAATGTAGAAAGTACCATACATGTAAAGCTGCCTGTCATTGCAAAGCCATCATCATTAGAATCTTCTGGCATCAAAACTAATAAGTTTTTATCACTTTTAGAAGCCTTTTTTGCTAAACTTCCTTCTGAATTACAAGTTATTGACATTTGGTATAGGTTGTCCACTATTTTTTCTGCTACATCTAATACAGCAACACTCTCTGGACTATTTCCTGATCTTGCAAATGATATTAATAGTGTAGGTATATCTGATTTCAAGTAGTCTTCAGGATTAGATACTATATCTGTTGTAGCTATAGCTTCAACTTTATGGGTAAGTTTTTTGTTAAGATATGTAACTAAACTCTCTCCAACAAACGCTGAAGTTCCTGCTCCTGTCAAAATGATTTTTAGATCATTTTCTTTTAGTGCCTTATTCAAAAACTTCTCTACCTTTTCTTTGTCCTTCTTTATAATTTGTATAGTTTCTTTCCATAACCTTGGCTGCTGTCTAATTTCTTTTGTTGTTATATCTCCTCCTATCTTTTTGAGATATAATTCATCAAATCCAAACATTTTATCCATTTTTTTCTCCTTTTTTGTTATAATGTCATGTGGTCATTACCACTTTCGATAAAAAAATTTATTTTTTGAGTATTACATGATATTTAAATTTATTACCTCTGGTAACACTTTTAGTATACTCTATAATTAGGTCATCTTCATATGTAATTCTCTCTACCATTAAGCACGGAGTATTACTTGAAATTTCAAGTAATTTAGCTTCTCTACTTCTAGCAGCTATAACCTGAAATGTTTCTTCTGCTGTTGTAAAAACAGCATTATATGTCTTTGTAAAAATATCATACATAGGTTGATTTTCTAAATCTTTTTTCGTTAGCCCAATAAACCTATCATAAGGAACATACGTAGTTTCCAATATCATAGGTTTTTCATCAGCAAGTCTCAATCTAGTAAATTTATATATTTTGTCATTAAGATTTAATTTTAATTTTCTAGCAATCTTCTCATCTTCAGTTACTATTTCAAAACTAATTACTTTAGACGAAGGTATCTTTCCTATTTTTTTCATTTCTTCAGTAAAACTGTAGAACTTTAAAAGATCCTGTTCAAATTTTTTTGGTGAAACAAAAGTACCTTTTCCATGTTCTTTATAAATGTACCCACTTTTTTCTAATTCTTGGATAGCTTTTCTCACTGTAACACGGCTAATATCATATTCAATACATAGTTCTCTTTCAGAAGGTAATTTATCATTTTCTTTTAATTTACCATCTTCAATGTCTTCTACTATTATATCCATCAACTGATAATATAGTGCAATCCTACTGTTTTTATTGATTTTCTTCATCCTAAATTCACCAATTCTTCATATTTGTAGTAACTTGTAATGTGGTCATTACCACTTAATTAATCATAATCTGTTTTTCTAAGTTTGTCAATATTATTTTAAAATTTTTTTCACATTCGTCACCATCTCTTATGTAATAATTTATTAAAAACTCCCTAAGAAAATATATAATTCTTAAGGGAGTTTTTTACCTTTATAATTATTGTAATTTATTAATGTTTATTCACAGAATAATATAATGCATCACTAGTAATAATATACTTCTCTTGTGGTGATATATAAATCATTGACTTATCACATAATGTCCAAAAATAATCAAGAAACCTTATTTTCTTTTCTGTCTCTACTGATGAAATTATATTTTGCAGCTCTGTACTTATAGTTACCATTTTAATCAAAGTTGGTAACAAATAATAATCACCATATTCTTTTATCGAATTTATAAGTTTATCAAAATTAGTGGAATAATTTAATACTATTTGATTTAATTTTGAAACTTTTTCTTTTTCTACAAGATTAACCGCATAATTTAGGCAGCTGCAATATCTATGAGTAATTCGTTTAATTAGAGTTTTTATTATGGTTTCTGCAGAATATTCACTCATATCTCCTAACAATCCTATAACTTCTGAGTATACTAACTCTGCAGATAATTTATTCCTAAAATCTCCATTAGAGAGATTTTGATTATTTTTTAGCTGATATATGCAGTTAATCTCATTAGCATTATTATAATGTTCATCAGAAATATGTATTAGATTTAAACATCTATCTAAAACTTCAAATTTACCTCTTACTGAAGTATATTTATTATTTTTTGATGCCAAAGAATGTCCTTTTATACTGCGTAAGTAGTCTTTATTAAGTTTAGTCTTACTATCTGCTTCACAGATTAGTGATAAACTAGGTCCTAATGTAAATAAATTCAGATTATGTGTATAAAAATCATATTCCCAGTTAAACTGCTCTTGATACATATAATCCAATAAAATAGAATTAGGTTTTATTAAATTAAAATGTACTATATGTATGCCATTTTGCTCTATAAAAACTAATATATCTTTTAATTTTTTCCTAATAAATGCGTCAGGTTTTATTAAAATATTTATTCTATTAATATCTCGCATAATTGTTTTCCTATAACTACCGTCAAATTTCTATCTTCCACAAACGACATACAGGATACAAATCTGTATTGCTGCCGCAAAAATCATCATTATATATCATACGTTCAGCCTTACACCCATCAAAGCCGCAAGGATTAATGCATTGATTGCATCCATAGTCATCAAAGGAATGTTCTATTGACTTTTCATTTATTTCAATTACATTATCTTTTAAAACAGCATAACTAGATTTGTAATCAAAAAGGAATGAACATATATAACATCTTCCATCTGCAAAAATAGATATTCTTTCTTTATATTTTCCTACGCATCCAGGATAATGATCTATTATGTATGGATCTGGATCACTTTTTAGATTGTATGATGGTTGATATGAAATTTTAATTTTTCTACCTTCTTTTTCAGAATACTTTCTAACTTTTCTGCATATTTCAAACCATTCAGCTGGATCTATTCCTAACTTATGCTCTTTTTTTGCATTTCCTATTTCAGACATTATGTGAAATTTAACTAAACTAGCTCCCATTTCTTCTACTAAAGGAATAATATCTAATACTTCACCTTTATTAATTTGGTTAACTGTCATTATTACTCTTACATCAAATCCTCTTGCACTAAGTTTCTTTATTGACTCAACAGTTTGCTTATATGCTCCAACACCTCTTATTGTATCGTGAGTTTTTTCTGTAGCTCCATCTAAGCTAACCTGAACATATGTGAAATCATCTTTTGAAAAATCATTAATAACATTAAATGAACTATTAATTAGGTTAGAATTAATTATTACTTTTTCATATCCTAACTTATGAGCATAATCAACACAATCTCTTAAATCTTTATATAATGTCGGCTCACCTCCAAGAAAACATATCTTACTAGAACCTAATTTTCTCCAAAATTCAAGATGATTAAGTACCATATCAACAGGCATAGTTTCTCTTGACGTTAGCCTTTTCCCCAAATAACAGTGCTTGCAGTGCATGGTACAGTCATTTGTTAAATATATGTAAATATTTTTAAAGTCAGCTCCAAATTTACTGTTATCAATATCTACTTTCATTTTTTCTCCCATTTTATACATAATATTCACCTTCTAATTTTATTATTTTTTTTATATGTTCTATTCTTTTTCTTAAGGCATCACCGTATAATGATTTCATAATTCTTTCTTCTTTTGCTTCCATTTTTGACCCGAACTGCCACCAAGAATTTCCAGTAGCAGGATCTATAGCTTGGAATTTGTCTTTATATGCACATCCTCGTATACAAATTGACACACTATCTGGAATAGCTATCACTGAATGTATCATTGAATGGTGCAGTGAATAGTAATTTCCTTTACTCAACTGCTCTATTAGCTTAGGTGTATACGGATATAGGTTTGTGATATCTTCATTGCCATTTGCAATTCCATAAATCATCTGTTTATATCCTCCGCTCAAAATATATGCGCTGTAATTCCAACGGTGATAATGTATTCTGTTAGAATATTTATTGTTAAACAAACTCACCCTAGCATAAACTCCTTTTTCTTCATCTGAAAATATTACTATTTTATCTAAAAAATCATAGCATTCTGATTTTTCTATTAACACTTCATCTTCTAATACATGATCTAGCATTTCTAATATTACGCTCTTATTATTAACAATTTTTTTTAATGCTTGTACAGATGTTGTTGAAAATTCATCAAATGAATCATTGCTTATGTTTTTAAAATATTCTTTAAACATGCTCTCACACCCTCTCTACAACAAATTGATTTCCATATGAACCTTTAACAAATTTATCAATTTTCTTTATCATATTTCTATACTGGTCATCCATTTCTAATTCGCTTAATGGATAGATTTCTTCTTCTATAACTTTTTTATGTAAATTACTCTCTTTAGGAATTTGAAGCTTAGATATAAACACACCAGAACAGCTTGACTCATTTATGAATTTACAAGTCTCATTAACATGTTCATTTTCACATATAGAACTATCTGTTTTATGTTTATTTAATATATCTCCTAAGCCGCTTATAACTATGATATTGTAACTTATTTCATTTTCTTCAAGTTTTCTTCTTGCTTTTAAAAGCATTTCCTTATTATGAGGTTTATCTATTAGCTTTAATGTATCATTACTAGCACTTTCTACTCCCCAATATATTGTACGAAGTCCTTTATTTTTTAGAGTTTGCCATTTTTCATCACTTATTGTTAAAATTGAATGTGTACTAGCAAATGACTCAAAATATTGAATTGTAGGTAGTTCATTTTTTATAATATCAATATACTCTACTATATTTTGTGAAATTAGGGGATCACCATCTGATAAGAATGCACACTTAGCCTTTTCAATTAGTATAGGATATGTTCTTTTTAATATAGACAGATGCTCTTTTATTTCATTTTCTTTCTTTTCACGATAAGAGTTGTCCAAATATGATGTACAGAATGCACAAGGTTTTTTACGCTGTTCCATTAGTTTACATCCTGTTGTAACTTGAATAATTATATATTGAGTATCAATGTCTGGTCTTACATTTGGAGGTAATACAGTTAAGCCTCCTTCATAGACTTTTTTTGTTTGTTTACTATCATTAAACAAAATATCATTAGTTTGATCTATACATCTATCTAGTATTTTATTTATATTGTCCAACCCTTTTTTATCTAAATCATCTGCTTTTTCGTCGAAAATACGTTTGTTGATAACTTTAAGAGTCTTATATACATCTTCCATTACTTGCATAGATTTTTTATCATCAATTATTATATTGGTATTATAATAATCCAAATAATAATCAATTATTTTTCTGTCTAAATTAATACAATTCTTTGGGAAAATATACATTTGTCCATTGAAATTTCTCTGAAAAATACTAATCCTATTTTTCCTATCTTTTTCTCCCATTTCTACGCTAACGATAAATCCATCAAGCGCAAATGAAATAATCAACAATCTATCATTAGTTAAGTACAATACTATCTCAAGAAAATCTCCATCACTATATGAAAACTCTTCACTAACTATATCTCCATCCTCATTTTGTTTATTTATTTTAAACCTGACATCAAACAAGATTTTGTATATATTAATATTCTTTAAAAACATTATAAGTCACCTCTCTATTTTATCAGTATTATCATTTAAAATATCATCATATAATATTTTTTTGCCTTTATATGTAAACTGTATTTCACTTAATAAATTCTCATAATAATCTATTAATATTTTTTGTCGGTTTTGTGCTATTTCTTTTGCATAATTAGTATAAAAATTTGTGTATAGTTTTTTTAACTTATAATGATATTCATCCATAAAAGATATCGGTTTTATAAAGTCCTCTCCTGTTTGTATATCTCCATTTTTATCAGTTGTATAAAGTGGTTCATTGACTTGTCCTTTATATATTAATGTACGTGCAATACCCATAGAACCTGTGACATCTAATTTGTCTGAATCAAATAAAATTTTGGCCTCAATACTTTTAGGAAGTCTATCAGTTCTAAATCTATGGCTTTGTATACATTGTTTTACATGATTAGATTTATCATAACTCCACCCATTCTTTCGTAAGAAATCAAAAGCCATCTCACCTCCTACTTCTGCGTGACAGCACGATTTATCTTTAAACTGTTTTTCTCTTCCTATATCATGAAGTAAACAAGCTGTAATTAAAACATCTAAATCTACATTGTTTTCTTTGTCAGCAATCAAAAGAGCCATAAAGAGAACACGATAAACGTGCTGGCAGTCATGAGCACTATCCTGCATGCATTCAAGCATATAATCTTCGATAAATTTGTACATATTTTTTTCCATTAAACTTAATCTCCTCTCCTTTCATAAATTTTTTTGCAAGTATTATTGCAATAAATTAATTATTTTGTTTAATATTGTCATATATGTACATTATATACCATTTATTTATATTTTCAATAAATATTGTTTAATTTAATTATATTTTTCTTTATTTGGGATAATTTATTAGATTGTTTTTGCTCAAGTAAATAATCAAAAACATAAATAAAAAAACCGTATCTACTTAGTGATACGGTTTTAGAGACTATATAATATTAAAAAATATTTAATTGTATATGAATTTGTCAAGGCTATATGTATATGTATTTATATTATCTAAAGAAGTATTTATAAACAAATTATTTGCTTCTGCTTTTTCTAATTTTTCTTCATATTCAGCTTCCATTTGCTCTTCTATTCTTTCTTTTTCTTCTGGAGTTTCAACGGACATTGTCCAGTGAGTTACTGTTCCATCTTCATGTACTATGGTTCCAGTAGCAACAAGTTGTCTGCCATGTGCTGCTAAAAACTTTTTTCCAGAAGGGATAGAATTAATATGTCTTTGAATACAACTTGTTATATTCTTCTTGAGGTTTATATCTGTTGACATTTTTTCTAAAATATTAGGAGCTATTACAATAGGTGATGCTCCTGCACTTGTCGCATATCTTGAAACATTTTTATGTCCCTTTTTTATTGATCTAACATCAATTTTCATACCAAATCTTTTTTCTAATTCTTTTAAAACAGAATCTGTTTTTGCTTTTATGAAGCTATTTTCAAATTTAATATTTTTATTAGTAATATTAATTAATTTATTATTTCTATTACTAGATAAATTTGATATCATATGTACACTTTCCATATAATTTTCTCCTTTTACTTGTTATTATTTTCCTTTATTGCCGGGGAAATAATTCGTTATAAATTCAACGATATAAACATATATCTCTGATATTATTGATATCATATTCTTGATTTACTATATCAAAGTAAGAGCAATAGATTTAATGATTTATAGTCTTCTACTAATTTTTCTTACATACTTTCTAAGTGTATAGAAACCATCGTGTGGTTCACCGCTGTATGTATCCGACATTTTGCCACAAGCATTAATTCGATTAACTCCTGCAGCATAAAAAATATGGGATAATTTTTCTTTTTCTACTTTGTCACAACTCAATCCAACAGTTTGTAAATGTCCTTTATGTATTCTTAATATATTCATTATATCTTGACGTTTTATTGGCATGACCCAAATATTGCGAAAATGTGGTGAAGCTTTTAATTTAGGTTGATAATCAATCATAACACTACAGTTAGAATTATGATTTTTAATTAATTTTTTCTCACCTAATATTTCTTCCATCTTAACAAGTTCTTGAGTCCATGTAATTTGAGCTTCAACTGTTTTTGATTGTGCAGTTGATGGATATTTTAATGATACCTCTTCGATATGTTTCGCAAGTTTATAAGCAAATTGATTAAGTTCATCTTTGTCTTCTGTCTCATAAAATACACATTGAGGCGAACTACAGTACTGTTGATCACTTAGACATATATCTAGTGCTAGTCCGTTAAGGTCTTTTTCATTTTGATCATTACGAGTAAAATATGCAAAACTTATGCGATGTCCCCATTCAATTATTGGTAAATGAGATGGTGCTAATTGTCTAATTCCTGCTATAGCTTCATCAGAACCCCAAACAACCACCGCATCTACTAATTCAGCCACTTGACTAAGAATTTCTTTTTCATTTGAAGAAATATCGAGAACATAAATATATGGTTTAAGATTCGGTTCAATTTGAATTAACTGCATTAACAACTCTACTGAAATACCACCTTCATAAGAAGGTAATTTTAATATATTTATATTTCTTGATAGAAGACCTTCAAGTACACTTATAGCTGACAAACCAATTTCATTACCTGCACCTATATGCATCAATACACCATATGGTTGATCTTTTTCTTCAATTTCCTTTTCAACTATTTGCCATTCAAAAGGGTTTTCTCCAAGTTCTCTAAAAACTTTCTTTTCAAGCTCATCTCTTTTTAATTCATCTATCATGACTTGAATAAGTAATTTTGCCTTCCATTTAGACATCCCATTATACACAAGATAAGTTTCTAACATCTCTGGCTCCATTTTTAATGCTAGTTTATTTGCAGCTTCAATAACTATATCAGAATTTAAAGGTTCCAAAAGCAAATCTTCTCTTAAAATATTACTTAACTCATTAAGACGTTTTAAAAATTCTTTGGTTGAAACTCTCTCTCCTCTAAAAATACTACTCATATATACCTCCTTGCATTAACTCAGAAGCTGTAATAGCGCATGTTCTATTTTTACTTGTTCCTGCTCTACCGATAATTTCAAAATAAGGTGTAGTAATACCACATCCACATTCTTTGCCATCTCTTAAAACTGCCATATCACCCATAATAATTGATGAAATAGGCATTGATGATACAAGTGGACTAATAAAACTTAAAAATCCCTCTTGATTAAATCCCACAGGTTCAAGTGTTTTTACATCACGAATTATTACTCTACTCCAAATAGGTACATGCATATGATGATTTTTACATTCAGGATAAGCAACACTATGCTCAACAGCACTGTAAAAATCACGGCAATTTTCTGCTGGTATTCCAAGTAGTTCTTCTACCATTTTATATAGCTCTAATTTATTAATTGCTTGATCGTTATATTTTTTCCACCCACCACTTGTGAAAACTAATGAATGTTTATTCAATTTAAGTGGCTTAATTTTGGAATCCCGAATCATTTTTAACATCATATATAAGTATGAAGGAAATCCAAAAATTCTTACTGGAAGCTTTTGTCGTTCAAAACGTTTAAGTGCTGATTGTAATCCAAAATAATCAATTTGATAATTATCTCCAATTGCTTTTAAAGCAAATACCTTTTCTTTAGCTGGTGCAAACCGTGTCATACCTGTAAGTACTTTAACATTTCCCATTTCATTTCCCTCTTTTGGTTCAAAGCCTAAAAGCAAATAATTAGTAGGTATTATTGAAATAAATTTGTGATACTTCATTGCTTTAATTATCATTTTAGTTCCAATTTCTAATGAACTCTTGTCCAAAAAAATCTGGCTTTTTTGTCCCAAAGTACCCGAAGATGTTGCATGTAATTCTATATCTTCTCGATTTCCACTAATCACTTCATGATATTTAAAGAAATGCGATGGAATAGCTGGAATACTAGCTAAATCACTTTCGTTTTTTATATTTTCAATATTAAAATTATAATTAGTTAGTAATTTATTATAAAATTCACAATGTTGACTATGATGCTCTAAAGACTCTTTCATAGCATCTATAAATAATTTTTCGCTACCTTTATGATCATAAATTTTATTGTATCTAAATAACTTCTCTCTAGCTATCATTTCTTAAACACCTCCATCTTCAATAATACTATTTATTTTTTCTGTACAAAAAAGTATTAGCAATTTTTTTAATATTAACTATATACCTAATCATTGTAGTTTGGTACATACCAATTTGGTATATATGTTTGAAACCCATTATAACTTTTAATAATTTTCTGAGCTTGCTCTATCATTATATCGACTTGTGTTTGTCCAAACTTAATTGCCCAAGGGACTGATGAAAGTTGATTACTGCCAATATATAATGCCATTAATTTAAAAAATGAATCTGGAACATCACCATTAAAATAACCATTAATACGTCCAGAAGCAAATAATTTACTGACATCTGCACACCAAGTTATTCTATTAAATTCTTCCCAAGGATCACCGTAATCTAATCTATTAAAATCAATTATTCCTATTTCTCCATTCCGTGAAACTATCATATTTCCAACATGATAATCACCATGTTGAAATGATTGCTGGCGATTTTTTAATAAATATCTATTATTATTAATATAGCTTATAATCTTATCAGCATCTTTAAATTTTATTTCACAAGTTTGATAAGCTTTTATATTTCTATCAATTTTACAATTAAAACGCTCTTCCCATGGTATTTGATCTTCAAGTGGAGAAATTTGATGAATTTTTCTCAATACTTTACCTGCTTTAAGCCCAAGTTTATATTGTTCTTCATTACTTAATGTTGGAAGAATTTCTTCAGCATTATTACCATCAATCCATGTAAGTAAAGAGTAAACTTCCTTACCATCATTACAAGCACCAAAATCAATTGGTCTTGACATTAATATATCAAAATCATCTAGTTTTTTTACTGCTTCATATTCTTGCTTCTTTTTTTCAAAGTGTGATATATCAGAAATACGAAGTAATAGTCGTTTTCCATTGTTTGTCTCTATATAATATTTCTTGTCATTTGACCAACCTTTATCTATTACTTTAATTATATTACATTTATTTGAGCCTAAAATTTCATCAATTTTTTTATACATTATATTAAACCTCTAATTTTATAATAATTTATTATATCATAATTATGTTATTATGTATAAATTTACATTTCAAAACATAATCTTAAACTCATTTTATATCTTTACAAATATAGTAATAAAGTCTATTACTTCAATTACATTTAAATGAATAATATTACCAGTTCAAGTAGTTATATCATATATTATTAACAATATTAAAATAATAAAAAGAGAGAGTAACATGCTCTCTTTTTATTTGCATTTTTCTAATTATTTAGCAATTACACCCATATCAGATTTCATCTGCTTATAAATCTCTTTTAATTCTTGTTTTGTTTCTAATAACCTAATTTTCTCAATATTCCACCTAACATTTTTAACCTTTCTGCTATCAATTCACCATCGTCACTTAAAACTTGATTAAAAAGTTTAATGTCATCATTAATTTTAGCATTGTCAGTACATACTTCTACGCTCATAGCATCACCTTGTAAAGGTACTCGATCAATACTAGGTTTATCTGCATCGTATAAATTTTCAAAGCGATAAGCTTCTTGAAAATGTTCCATGGTTTTGCATATAAGGATTGATAAATCTAGCACACGATGAAGTGGTAATTCTTCAGATTGTCTAGACCATTTTCCACCTGTATGTCTCCATACTTTAGCTGATATCTCAACCTTTCCTCTATCGTTCCACTGTGCCAGTCCTAATGAAAGACCTTTAGCATCGGTATCATATGCATATCTTCCATCAACATTTTCATAATTTTCAGATATAATAACAGGTTTATGTTTTAATGTAGTAGGTATTTTCATTTTAATTCCTCTTTACTAATTTAGTAGTTTAGTAATTTAGTAAATTACTAAACCCAATATAATGCTATTACATTATACATATTTTGTCAAGTGTTTTTATAATTTTATGATAATATAAAAAAAACAGCTTAAATTAAAACTGTTTTCTATTATCGGTTTTCTAAGTATTATTATTATATATTGGATAGTATTTTTTCATGATATGTTAAAAAATAGTACTTAAAATTATATATCACAATAATTCTGCAAAAATTTCATGTATATTTCCATCAGGATCAGAAAATAAAGCAGATCTTTGGTTCCAAGGCATATTTTGTGGTTCATGTATAAAACTCACACCTTTCTCAACTAAATCAGAATATGTTTTATCAACATCTAGTGCACTAGAGCAAGGAAATGCTAATTCTAATACTTGTCCGTTCACTTGCTTATAATATTCTTCACTGTAATCATACATTACATCTCTCATACAAATTGCAAATCTTACTCCATCGTTATCAAATTCAACATAATTACCTAAGTCGTTTTTAATTTTAAAACCTAGTATATCATTGTAAAATTTCTTCATCTTATCAATATTATTTGTCCAAATTGTAACAAGACTTATTTTTGCTTTCAAAGTTATTACTCCTTTCATATTTTAATATATAATATAATTTTATTGCTAAATTCTACATGTCAAAACTAAAATATTTTTGTAATATAGTACTTTATAATAATCCTAATAAAGAACTGAATTTCATAATTTTTATATAAAACTAATCAAAATATATTTATCTATTTTCTTTAAGTTTACAAAAAAGGACTTTCTACAAGAATAATTTCTTTGTTTGTTGGTATAATTTTAACTTTACAACCAATCGGTAATATTACCTTAGGGTCTGTATGTCCAAAATCCATATTGAAAACTACTGGTATATTATTAATATTAAATTCGATTGTCAAAATATCAGTAATTATTTTTTTAAGTTCAGCCTTTTCTTCTTTAGTATAATCTTTAGGTCTTGCAACGATTAATCCCTTTATCTTGTTTAGAATTCCTTGAATTCCATAATTTCTTAACATTTCTCCTACGTTCATTGGAGTCGGTTTATCTTCAGATGTTTCTAGAAAAATTATTTTATTATTCCAAAAATCTGTGTCAGGCCAATATTTAGTACCTTTTAAAAATTCAAGTACTTCTATACATCCTCCCCATAACTCACCTTCACATTCATCTTTTCCAAGCAAAAACTCGTACCCATCTTCATTAACTGTAAACTCTGTACATTGACCAATAGTATTAGAATTAGACCAATCTTTATAGCCTTCTGTCCAACTATTATACGGAGTATATTTATATGGAATAACATTGTTTATAAGAATATCTTCTAAATGCTTTGTATACTTTAAGGGTAAATTTCTCAATTGAGCTAAGCCTGCCATTACAGAAGGTCCGTAAAAAGTTACTAAACCTAGTTTGTTAAAGTATGTTAAAAATGTTGTAGCATCTGAAAATCCCATAATAAACTTTGGATTATTTTTAATAATATTTACATCTAAATATTCAAGTATTCTAACTGATTCGTAACCGCCAATTGAACATATTATCCCATCAATACTGTCATCTTTAAACGCTCTATTAATATCATCTGCACGTAATTTTGGATTTTTATATAGTTCTTCTACTGACATTCTAGCTGAAGGTAATTCTATAATATTAAATCCAAATATTTCTTCTAAATTCTTTAAACCAAGTTCATATATTTGTGGAAATAAGCTTGGTAATCCATTAGAAGGTGATATAACCGCTATGTTAGAACCCTTTTTTAATTTTTTTACTTTTTTCATAATACAAACTTATCCTCCGAATATTGTTTTACTATTGCTTATTTTAGTCAATGCATATTATTATTAATTTTAATCTTCCATTATATATTTTAGCATTCTTACTGGATTGTCCATAAAGTCCTTTGTTATCTTAAAGTGCTCTGTTTCTTCATATTTAAGTATTTTATAATTATCATCAACACTATAAATGGTTGCATTTGGATAACTCATAATTATTGGTGAGTGTGTTGCTATAATAAACTGCGAATCATCTGTAACTAATTCGTGAAGTCTCCTTAATAAAGCTAGTTGTCTTGTCGGTGATAAGGCTGCTTCAGGCTCATCTAAAATATACAATCCTTTACCTCCAAACCTATGAATTAATAATGACATAAAAGACTCGCCATGTGATTGTTTGTGAAGAGATATGCCGCCATATGAATCTATTAAAGGAGGTGAAAATCCTTCTTTATCTAATTGATCAATGTTTGATGCTACATTATAAAAACTTTCTGCTCTCAAAAAATAACCATCATTAGGTTTTTTTACACCTTTTGTTAATCTCAATGATTTTGACAAGTTTGAATGAGTTTCTTGAGTATTAAAGTTGAAATTTTTACTGCCGCCCTCAGGGTTAAATCCAAAAGCAACAGCTATTGCTTCTAGTAAAGTTGATTTTCCGCTTCCATTTTCTCCAACAATAAATGTAACATTAGGATTTAATTCTAATTCATTTAACTCTTGTACAGATTTTAAACAAAATGGATAATATTCAGCAGAAACATTACTTTTATCAATTCTTATTGAACGTATATATTGATAAAATCCTTTTTCTAATATAATATTCACTTCCAGTCTATAATGTATAATTTATAAATCTATTTTAGTATATCTACGTTTTTAATAAATATGGCGTTTCTTTATATATGATTCGATTATCTAAATTATATCTGTCTATAAATTTTTTTAAAATTAATTCTTTATTATATGCTGCATCTAACGTTTTAGCAGATTTCTCAATTTCTAATAGTAAAGGATATTCTAAATCTGGACATGACATAAGTTTAAAATCTATCTGTAGTTTTTAAGAATAACCTGTTATCATTCTTTTTTGCATATTTATGCTTGCTAATGCTTTGAATTTTAACTACCATGCTTTTAAATAAACTTTAATTTTAGTGAATTAAAATATTTAAATATCAAGTTCAAAATTTATTACTTTCCAGCCATCGTTAAATTTTTTATAAGTAAGATTTAAAAAATATCCGCCTGCAAAATTCCCTTCATAAAATTCAGATATATTAATATGATAAGTTTCATTTTGCTGATCATAAGCATAACCTTGAACTACCATATCTAAATATTTAGTTTGTCTACTTTCGTCATACAAGGTATAAGTTATATCTTCTCCACAAACTCTATATATTTCATTATCCTTTTCTAGTAAGGTTATGTCATCTGAAATAAGTGACTTAAGCTTATCAATATCTCCTGTAGTATGTGCTCTAACAAATTCTAAAGATAAATTACTTAGTATTGAAAATTTGTTATCAGCTTCTTCATAATTCTCAACTTTCTTTTCCAAAAAATCTATTTTTTCCTCTAATAATTGTATTTGCTTATTGTACTCTACACTGTCATTTGTTTTAGCTGAACAGCCTTGTAATAATATTGCAGCAAAACAAATAGATAATATTATTTTTTTCACATTAACCTCCAAAAAAATATCTGTTTTTTATTACTAATATTATATAAATAATTACATAAGTTCTTTTTTTAAACTAATGTATAATTTTCTATGTGTTATCTACCATACTTCCCAATGAACTTTAGTTCCATCATATCTTGGAGTATTTTCTTTTTTTTCAGCAGGATAACCTAATGCAATTACTGCAATAGGAATAATTTTGTTTGGAACATTAAAGTAGTCAAGTATGTATTTATATCTTGAACATGTCTTTAATAAACCACACCATACAGCTCCTAATCCTAAGCCTTGAGCAGCAAGTAAAATATTTTGAGCTGAAGTAGAGCAGTCCTCTAGCAAGAACTCATTTATTCCCTCCATGTTCTTATCTCCGCAAACTATAATACAGCAATTTGCTGTATTAAATGATTTATGGTTATTGCTATCTGCTATCTTTGATAAAAAATCCTTATTTTTTGTTACAAGAAAATGCCACGGTCTCTTTCCTTTTGCATTAGGTGCACAAAAACCTGCTTCAAGAATAGTTTCTATTTTTGATTTTTCCACATCTTTTGATGTAAACACCCTTATACTTCGTCTTGATTTAATGGCTGTTAAAACATCAACATTACATGACTCGCTTTTTATACTCGTACGGTCTCCTGAACCATACATAGCTGACTCATCAAGTTGCATGCTTATCTCAATTTCAATTTTATCTCCGCAAAAACCTATTCTTTTCTGCATCTTTTTATCTACACTCATTACATATTTTCCATTACCTCTTGAAATAAGCTTGTTTCTGTAATCTATTCCATTGATTTTACCATATACTCTAATTGTTCCTTTTTTTATATTGAAAATTTCAGCAGCATTGAATGGAAGTTCAATAACTGTTATTCCTTTTAAAGGTTTTTCTAAATATGTTTTGAACTTTTGCATATATTGACACATCCTTTAAACTATTCTAAACTTCCTAATCTATTTATTGGCCAAAGTCTATATATTACTTTACCTTCAACACTCTTTTTATCTACTAAACCGAATGATCTACTATCATTACTATTTTCTCTATTATCTCCCATCACAAAAAGTTTTCCTTCTGGTACAATAACAGGATATTCTAATGTTCTTTTAATTGTATTACCTTTAATGTATGTTTCATTTAATAGTTTATTATTTATATATACTTTTTCATCTTTAATGTTAATTTTATCACCTGGAACTCCTATTACTCTCTTAACAAATCTATTTCTACGCTTTTCACCATCAAACTTCATTTTCATATCTTCTACTACGTTTAAAATTCTATCATAAAAGCCTTCATTTATTTCATTTTGAAGAAATATAATAATGTCACCAGCTTTAGGCTCACTAAAATGATATGCAATCTTGTCTACATATAATTTTTCTCCCTCAAACAATGTATTCTCCATAGAACATTGCTGTACTTCAGTTAATGCGTATACCTCGCTATTAAGAAATGATACTATTACAAAAGCTGCACAAATACATAAACACCATTCTAATACCTCTCTTATAATACCTTTTTCTTTTCTTTTTTTCATAATTACTTCAACTCCTTAATCGTCTAATTCTATCCAATATCTTTTTAGCAACTTATTAGTTAATGTATCTAAAATTTCTGACTCAAAAACACCATTATTTGTTTCAATAATAGTTATATATCCTTGATTATCAACTTGGCAAGTCACTAATACCTTTTTCAATCCAATTAGCTTTGCTCTTTCCAAACCTAATTTTAATATAATTTTACCGTATCCTTTTCTTCTATTTTTAGGAGAGATATCATATCCAATATGACATGCTATAGGAACCCAATCTTTAATTTAGAAGGTAATCAAATACGCAACCGTTGACATTACTCGTATCCATTGTGATTTTATACTAACCTAAATAACTATTTGAATAATATTATGGTATCTTTAATTATCATACATACACCTTCGTAAATATCTGTAGCTTTATTTTTAATATCTCTTATTTTAACAAAACTCTTAAAATCATCTCCATTATTGTCTTCTGTCCAAAAACTCGTTATAAAATAGTTATTAATTACCCCTTCGAAATCTTCCTTCAATTCATCATATTGATAAACAAAATCTTCATCAAAAATCTCTTTAACCTGCTTTATCCTATCATCTATGATTTTAATTTGATATATTTTTAAATTTTTCATATCATACCATATTAAATTATTTGAATATGAAAATTTACTATTATCCATCTGTATAGACTTCAACAGCTTTTTTTCTAGTGTTTTCTTGTTAATTGAGTATATACATTGAATTTTGCTATCGAAATCTTTTACTCTATAATAAATATTTATATCATCCATGCTAAAATATCTTGTCCATGCATTAAGTTCTGTCTTATGAATTTGATTAAATGGAATTGCTTCATAATTACTTTTTATAGATTCGGCAAATGTGTCTAGAGATATAATATTAATACTTCCTATAGCCATTTCTATAAATATTTTCTTTATTAATTTCTTGGATAAACATCTCTTCAAGTTCCCAATCTTCCATATAAGCTTCTTCAAAAACTATATATCTTCTGCCCTTAACAATGTAAGGAATAAAGTAATCTCTAATTCCTAAAATAATTCTTTTATCTCTTATTTCATATTCTTTTTTATCTGTTAAATCGCATAAAATAGCATAGTCATACTCACCATAAATATCTTTATATATATCAGAATGTTCTTCATCAATTTCAAAATTGGTACCTCTTAAAACTACATATCTCTCACTCAAAAAAATAACACTTACTTCTTTATGTATAGTATATAGTCTGTCTATTTCTCCATTTATAAGACTAACCTTATAAATAGAAGTTTCTGCCTCATCACCCTGTACTTTATATGAGTTAGTATATATATAGTTATTAAAAATGCAATCATTATAGCAAGCAGTCTCACAAGTATCTATACCTATTTTATTTATCTTATTTATATGTTTATTATTCATGTCATATTTATAAAAATACCTTTTAAAAACTCCATCTTCGCATTCTGTATTGCTAAAAATAAACTCACTATTTTCAAATAAAATTATTTTATTTAACTCATACTCAAAATTTCTTAAATCAATTAAATTCATGTCTTTCTCCACTTAAATTATTGTGTTTTGCTATATCACATTAACAGCTATTAACTTTAAGATATTTTATTATAAATACTATAAAAATAAAGCTTTACTTTATATAATATCATTATAGATTTTCATATTCAACTATATATTTCCAAACTTTTTTACACTTCTACATTATTCGTTATCTTTTGATATGCAAAAATACTACTAACTATATATATTGAAAACACCTTTTTCTTAAAGCTTTTATTTAGTTGAACTTAATAATAACAACAGGTATAATATAAGTATAAAACGATTTAGAAAAGGTGTAAATAATATGAATAGTAAATATTTAGATAGAAATAACTGTATATGGAGGTTCTATCATGAATTTACTTTATGATGGACGTCCTGCAACTAAAGATATCGACTGTATTTTTAGTAAAGACAATTTCAAAATATTTGAAAATATACTAAATGACGTAGGGAAAAGTTTTGATTTAGAAAGAAGCTATGAAGGTAATGTCTGCAAGATCAGAACCTTCAAATGACTTTTATGACGCATATATACTTTGTAAGGATTTAAATATAAAAAGTAAAAAAGAACTATTAGAAATAGTATATGAATATGTACCGAAGAAGATAGTAAAAGGACAGAGGCAAGAAATATTTATACATTATTTAGGAAAGGATCTAGGATATGATAATTGGTAATAAATATTTAAAGGAATTATATGATTATAAGAATGAAAATTTAGCATTAAGTCAATTATTAGAATACTTAAAATTTAAGAATGAAGGATTTATGAAAGAACTGTATAACAATCCTATTAATTTAGATTTATGTAATGAAGATGAACTTATATTTCTTACCATAGCTTCTGCAATAATTGAATACAAGTTATTGCTAAGTGAATTAGACGTACCTCTCTGGGTAAGTGATGAAAGGTTATTCTTAGAACACCCATATTTTTGTCCTAAAAGATATACAGGTTATGATAAATTTAGATTGCGTTATACTAGTCCACCTTCTTTCAAGGTAAGAAATGTTTATTTTGATGTGTATAGCTTAACACGAGTTTAATAAAGTTGCTAAGAAGAACTTTCTAATACATAAAAGCAGAGTTTTTTCTCTCTCTGCTTTTTATAATTTTATTACTTTTATTAAAAATTAACAATAACCTCCCTTTTTGTACTTGCCATGATTTTTCCTTTTCTTATAACAAATAATCTATCAGCTTGAGTTCTTATTGCATCAATCTCATTATCAGCATCTAACACAACTATATCAGCCCTTTTACCTTCACTTATTCCGTAATCATCTAACTCTAAGATTTTTGCTGAATTTTCAAGGGGCATGTTAAATACAGTTCTTATTTCATAAGGTATACTCATATGAGCTGCATGAGCTGTTATAAGTCCTACCTCGAGCATATCTGCTCTTCCAAATGGATAGAAGGTATCTTTAATACAATCCTGTCCATATGCCATATTAATTCCTCTGCTTAATAATTCTTTTACCCTAGTCAACCCTCTCCTAATAGGCTGCTTATCTAATCTACCCTGCAGCATTAAATTTGTTACAGGATTGGTAATAATATTAATTTCTGCCTTTTTAACCTTATCCATTACATATTGGGCATAGTGATCATCATAGGCTGATAAGGCACAAGTGTGTCCAGCTGTAACCTTTCCTTGATAACCTCTCTTTAATGTTTCATCTGCAACCATTTCTAAAGTTTTGTAAAAAGGATCGTCAGTTTCGTCAACATGCATATCTATGTTGGCATCAAATTTTTGTGCTATATCAAACACTATTTTTACATGAGCTATACTATCTTCTGGTGTAAGCTCATTAGCAGGCATTCCGCCTACTAAATCGCAGCCCATTTCCATAGATTTATACATCAATTTTTCACAACCCGGATTCTTAAGTATTCCTTCTTGCGGAAATGCAACTATTTCTAAATCTACCAAATCCGAATACAGCTTCTTAGCCTTTATAAGACCTTCTACAGGAACAAGACCCCCAATAGTATCAACATCAGCATGACTCCTCATTCTTGTTGTACCATTAATTAAAGCTTGTTTCATTATTTCGCCTGCTCTACTAACAATATCTTCTATAGTATAGTTTGCTTTTTTATCCCATAATATTTCAATGGCTTCCTCTAATGTACCTGATTCATTTGCTCTAACATTTTCGTTCATTAAAGCTTTATCTAAATGAATATGAGGATCTATAAATGCTGGTATTGTTAATTTTCCGCATGCATTAATCACTTCAACACTTTCATTCTTAATTTCTTTATTTAAATCTACAATTATTCCATTCTTTATACCAATATCTATAAGATAATTATTTTCTCTTAATTTAGCATTTTTAATTATTAAATCCATATTATTATCCTCCTATTATATTGGAAACTTCATATCACGAAAACTTCGTATAATTTTCTATATAAAATTAATCGGCAAAAGAAGAGGACTTTTGCCGATTTAGTAATTACTAAAACAAATATATTATTCTGGTAAAATAATATTCAATATAACTCCTACTATAGCAGCTAAAGCCATTCCTTCAATATTTACAGAAATAGTTCCTATATTGAAATTCAATGCCGCACCACCTAGGCCTAATACGCCTATTACAGCAGTTATAATAAGGTTTCTAGACTTATTTAGATTTACTTTATTTTCAACAAGTGTTCTCTTACCTACTGCTGCGATCATACCGAATAAAATTATTGATACACCGCCAATAATTGCATCAGGTATAGTAGAAATTAAAGCACCGAGTTTAGGAATTAAACCTAGTGCAATTGCAAATACTGCTGCAATTCTCATAATTTTTGGATCCCAAACCTTTGTAAGTGCTAATACTCCAATATTTTCAGAATAAGTAGTGTTTGCAGGTCCACCAAAAAGTGCAGAAATAGATGTAGCAATACCATCACCTAATAATGTTTTGCTTAAACCCGGGTCTTTTATAAAGTCCTTTTCAACAGTTGCACCTATAGCAATTACATCACCAACGTGTTCTATCATAGTAGCTAATGCAATTGGTGCTACAGTTAAAATAGCACTTAATTCAAATTTTGCAAAAGAAAATGCAGGTAATCCAAGCATCTTTGCCTGACTAACTTCTGTAAAATCAACTCTTCCTAAAATTACTGCAATTATATATGTTGCAAATAATGCTACAATAACTGGTATAATCTTTAAGAATCCTTTTGTATATACACTAACTGCTATTACAATAATAAGTGCAATAACTGCAAGCAGCCAGTCAGAAGAAGCCATTTGAATTGCAGTTGGAGCTAGTTTAAAACCTATTACGATAATGATAGGTCCTGTAACTACTGGTGGAAAGAATCTGATTACTTTTTCAGTACCGAATATCTGTATTAAAACAGCAAGAATCAAATATACTATACCTGCTACAAAAATTCCGCCTCTTGCAAATTCTAATCCGTGCGATTCAGCAACTGCTAAAATTGGAGCTATAAATGCAAATGATGAACCCAAAAAAGCTGGTACCTTTCCTCTAGTAATTAAATGAAAAATTAATGTTCCTATTCCTGCTAAGAATAATGCGACTGAAACATCTAGACCTGTTACGATAGGTACTAATACGGTTGCACCAAACATTGTAAATGTATGCTGCAAGCCAAGTATTAGCATTTTAGGCTTTCCTAATTGTGAGGCGTCTCTAATAGCTGTAATACTTTTTTCTGATTCCATATATACCCTCCTCTTAGATAAATATGATGCTTATTCTCGTCAAATTTCTTTTGCTTTGATTGCTGATAGTATTTTTTCAGCAGTCATAGGCATTGTATTTAGACGAATACCAGTTGCATCATAAATGGCATTCGCAATAGCTGGAGCAGTTGGTACCATTGCAGGTTCTGCAACGCCTCTTGCACCAAAAGGCCCAGTTTCTTCTGGATTTTCTACGAATTTAATAATCATTTCAGGTATATCACCAGACGTTGGAATCTTATAATCTACAAAAGATGGATTCATAACTTTGCCGTCTTTAAGCATAAGCTCCTCTAATAGTGCTGTTCCCATACCTTGCAAAATAGCTCCTTCAACTTGACCTTCTATTAATTGAGGATTTATAACTTTACCTACATCAAAGCATGAAGCAACCTTTAAAACTTTTGTTTCACCAGTTTCTATATCTACTTCAACTTCAACACCTTGAACACCATATGTCCAATATGCGACTGGATGTTCTCCTAAACCTGTATGCTTGTCAGCATTTCTTATGTTAGGTGGTATAAATGACCCTCTGCCAATAATAGGTCCATGTATTCCTGAGCCATCATCAAAGGTTAACCCTAATGCTAAATCAGCAATAGCTATTTTTTTATCTGGATAAATTTTAGAAACAACATAACCATCTTTTAATTTTAAATCTCTTTCATAAATACCAAGTTTAATTTGGGATAATTCTAAAAGCTGGCTCTTTGCATCTTGACATGCTTCGTATACTGCACGTCCTGCTGAGTATGTAATTCTTGATGCAACTGTCTGCCATTCGTATGGTGTACAATCAGTATCACCTGTTCTAATTGTAATTTTGTCAGGTGAAATTGATAATACCTCTGCAGCAATCTGCGTCATGACTGTATCAGAGCCCTGTCCGATATCTTGAGCACTAACTAGTAAATGAGCTGTTCCATCTTCATTTAATTTAATTATGGCAGAAGAACCAGCATCATTAGGCATTGATGGTGATTTCCAGCCGCAGGCAATTCCTTTACCACGAACTTTTTTCGATGAAGATAATTTGCTTTTTTCGTTTATCTTAATGTCAGCAGAAACTTGTTCTAGACATTCCATCAATCCCGATTGAGTTACTAATTCTCCAGTACCGGTAGTGCCTCCCGGCTTCATTCCATTAATTTTTCTTATCTCATATGGTGTTAAGCCTATTTCTTCTGCAACAATGTCCAAATTCTGCTCAATACAAAAATGTATTTCACACATACCAAACCCTCTATAAGGTCCGCCTACTGGATGATTTGTATACACACAATAAGAATCTGTCCATACATTATCAATATCATATGGTCCTGTAGATGCATAACCTGCAGCTTTAGCAATATTTACACCATATTCTGTATATGCACCTCCATCCCAAATAAACTCATTTTGAACAGCTGTAATCTTACCCTCTTTATTAACAGCTGTCTTTATTTTTGAGTGAAGCCCTTGTCGTACATATGCATTTTGAAATTCGTCTTCACGTGTATAAGTTAGTTTTATAGGTCTTCCCCGCAAACGCATTGCTAAAGGAATGATGATTCCTTCTAATGTCGTTCCAGCCTTTGAACCAAAACCGCCGCCAACAGCTGGTGAAATGACACGAAGTTTATTGAGAGGTATATCAAATGCAACTGATAACGACTGCCTAACAGCATATGGTGACTGACAAGATGACCAAACAGTTAAACAACCATCAGCATCCATTTGAGCAATAGCTGTATGTGGTTCTATCGGAACGTGCTGTACATGTGGAACATAGAATGTATTTTCAATAACATAATATGCTTCTTCAAATGCTTTTGGTGCATCTCCTTTTCTCTGCTTATAGTGATTAGAAATATTAGTACCCGGCTCAGGGAAAAATACTGGTGCACATTTATAATCGCCCAAATCAGGATGTACTAAAGGTGCATTTTTCTTCATACCATCTTTAGCATTTGTTACGGCAGGTAATACTTCATATTCAACTTCTATAAGATTTACAGCTTCCTGTGCTATTTCTTCAGTTTCTGCACAAACTGCTGCTACTGCTTCTCCATTATATCTTGCTTTTCCAACTGCTAAAAAATTCTTATCTTCTAAATAAAGTCCAGCTCTTTTAGTAAAAAGATCTCCTGTAATAATGTCTTTAACACCTTTTAAAGCTTTAGCTCTTTCTATATTTATGTTTACAATATTGGCGTGAGCATACGGACTTCTTTTAACAGCTGCGTAAAGCATTTTAGATAGTTTAATATCGTCAACATATTTTAAAGACCCTGTTACCTTTTTAATACCATCAACTCTTTTTACGCTTTTTCCAACATATTTCAAGGATTCTACCTCCTATGAATTATTTTGCTCAGCAACACTATGGATTGCTTCTATAATCTTTTTATATCCTGTACAGCGGCATAGATTTCCGCTAATACCTTCTTTTATTTCATCAAGTGAAGGATTTGGATTTTCATTTAGCATTGCTTTAGCTGTCATAATCATTCCCGGTGTACAATAGCCGCACTGCAAAGCTGCATTTTCAACGAATGATGTTTGAAGAGGGTCTAGCTCTCCATTAACTGTTAGACCCTCAATAGTTAAAATGTCTTTACCTTCTGATTCAACAGCTAACACAAGGCATGAATTTACAGCTTTACCATCCATTATTACGGTGCATGCGCCGCATTCACCTGCACCACAGCCTTCTTTAGTACCCGTTAAATCAAAATCCTCTCTTAACATTTTTAAGAGAGTTTTATTTGTATCTACAGCATGCTCTACAGGCTCTCCGTTTAATATAAAATTAATTGTTTTTTTCATATTATTAATCCTCCTAAAGCCACTCTAAAAGTGAATTTTGCAACGTAACTTCAACTATTTCTCTTCTATATTTTTCAGTTGCTCTTATATCACTTATTGGCGACACTTCTTGAGATGCTATCATGCACGCTTCCTTAATAGTTTCTTGCGATAAAGTGTTTTCATTTAAAAATGATTCTGTTTTATACAATCGAACTGGTGTAGGTGCTACTGCTCCATAACTTACAAAATAACCTTTATTAGACTTAATAACCGTAGAACAAACTGTTGATAAATCTACTTCTTTTCTTCTAGACATTTTGTAAAAAACACCTAAAATACTATCATCATCTTCAAATGAAATGCCTGTAACAATTTCATCCTGCTTTAAAATAGTCTTTCTAACAAATACAAAGAATTGATTCAACGGTACTGTTCTTAAGCCATTTTCACTATAAATGTGAACATCAGCATTTAATGAAAGCAGAGGTGTTGCTGTATCAGCTAAAGGAGACGCATTGCAGATGTTTCCAATACATGTTGCTCTATTTCTTACCTGATTTGATCCTATGGATAAAGCAGCTTTAGCTAAGAATGGATATTTTTCTATAATGTATTGATGTTTTCCCAAATCATTTAAATGCACACATGCACCAATAAAGACATAATTATCTTCTATTTCTATCTTGTGAAGTTCATCAATTTTCTTAATATCAACAATAACTTTCGGTTTAGATTGACCTTCTCTCATCCGAACAATTAAATCTGTTCCTCCATTTAATATAGATGCTTCTTCTCCGTAAGCCGCTAGTAAATTTAGAGCTTCCTTCAATGATGTTGGACTATAATATTCAACTGAATTCATAATTAACCTCCTTACTAGCTTAAAATAATTTTTTATTCATCAAAAGCGACTATTCTACAAATACTAGATTCCCCACCTTCAAATCTCCATGGGAAACATCCTATTATTACTCTTTTTCCTGATAACTTATCTATATCTCCACCTAAATTTTCTGCATGGATTATTTCATAAGGTTTTGGAAATACTTGTACGTGCATTGCTTGATATGTATTAGGCCAATGGTAAATTTCATCTAGCCCTTTTCCATATTTATTCTTTAAGTATTCATCAGCTTTTACTGCTTCTCCCGGTTCCCAATCTCTAATTTTTGTATTCATAGGATGATCAGCTGAACCGCAGTCAACGCCTATCCATTTTATTTCCATTTCTTTTACCCAATCCACAAAATCCATTGATGGGCCGGGATGTCTAAGCATATATCTTCTTTCATCTGCTTCTGGCTGGTCCCAACCGTATTTGTGATATCCAGTATTTATAATTAATATGTCACCTTTTTTAACTTCGGCTCTATCCATAATATCCTTCGGAGTATAAATTCCATAATCTTCGGCAATATCTGATATGTCTGCTATTACACCAGGTGCTACTAATTTTTCTAATGGTAAAGATGCTATATCTCCACCTGATGTGTCAAAATGCATTGGACCATCTAAGTGAGTTCCCACATGGTTTGAAGTAGTAATCAATTGCCCGTTAGCTCCATTTGGTGATAATCTTTTAAAAAATTTGATTTGTAATGGCTCATATGTTGGCCATGGTGGTGTTAAATGACTAAGTTTTTGAGTTAAATCGTACATTTTTACATTTTTCCAATTACTTAACATTAAAATCTCCTCCTATTATGATTTTTACTTTGAATTTAAGGCTCTTAAATGTTTTGATAAAAATAAAATGTTTGTATGTAGAATAATTTAATAAGAACTTATTTATGAATTAATTTTTAAATTTTAGATAAGCTTTTTTGAATATAAATTGCTAAAGTTAATTTTTAGATTTTTATATAAGATAATATATCTATGATTTGGAAAATAAATTATATTTTATAATTAAATACATAATACACCATCAATAGAAAATTTACTTTGGAGATAGTTAACAAGATTATGAAAATTGTTTTGTAATAATTTCACAAACTGCTAGACAATAGAACTACTCTGAATAATTAATAAAGTTAAAAAATATCTGCATTTCTTAATTTATCAATTTGTACTTTATCATATCTTAGTAACTGTTGTAGGATTTCATCTGTATGCTGTCCTAATAATGGGGCTGGTCTTCTTATACATCCCGGAGTTTTACTCATTTTTATAGGAACACCCGGAACTTTAAGTTTGCCTGCAACAGGATGATTTAATTCTACTATCATGTCTCTAGCAATAACTTGTTGATTTTCTAACACTTTATCTACAGTATTAATTGGGCCACTTGGAATTCCAGCATCATCAAAGATATTCTGCCATTCCTTTGTAGTTCTATTTTTCATTTTCTCAGCTATTATTGGTCTTAACTCTTCATAATTTTCATTTCTAAGTGGATTAGTCTTGAATTTTGGACTGTCTATTAATTCTTCAATCCTTATTTCCTTGCAAAATTTAACCCAAAGTACATCATTTCCTACCGCTATCATTATTTCTCCATCTTTTGTTTCAAAAGGTTCGAAAGGAACTATTGATGTATGCCTGTTACCAAGAGGTTTAGGAACTTCGCCACTTACTACATACCTTGCAATAGCATTCTCTAGTATGGCTACCTGACAGTCAAGCATAGCTACATCAACCTTTTGACCTTCTCCTGTAATATCTCTGTTTATTAAAGCTGATAGAATACCTATCGTAGTAAACAATCCTGCTACTATATCTCCAACAGAAGTTCCTACTCTAGTAAATTTTCCATCCTTTTCTCCTGTTATGCTCATTATTCCACCCATAGCCTGCACTACAGCATCATAAGCAGGTCTTTTACTATACGGGCCTGTATGTCCAAACCCTGATGAAGCCGCATATATTATTTTAGAATTTACTTTTTTTAATGTTTCGTATCCCAGACCTAATTTCTCCATAGTACCCGGTCTAAAATTTTCTACAACTACGTCAACCTCTTTTATCATTTCTAGTAATACTTCTTTACCCTTAGGTTTCTTTAAATTTAAGGTAATACTTTTTTTATTTCTATTTAAACTTATAAAATAAGCACTTTCTCCTTTTATATACGGCCCAAAATGTCTAGAATCATCACCCTTTACAGGTATCTCTATCTTAATAACTTCTGCTCCTAAATCTGCTAAAATCATAGTAGCATAAGGCCCAGCTAAAACTCTTGTTAAATCAAGAACCTTAACATTTTCTAATGCCATGCTCATAATAATCACCCCCACCAATAATAGTTGATAGTTAATAGTGTATAGTTGATAGTTAAATGTTGATTTACTCATTCTTCGTAAATCTTACTTATTTATTTTATATAAATTTTCAATTTCGTGTTTATCGCAATCAGAGTGCTGTTTGGTATTAGCCACTTACTTACTAAACCCAGAAGGAAGATATCGAGTCATCCTGAATGTTAGTCGAAGTACCTTATATTATTTTTAATTTGGTGTTTTACGTAGTAAAACTTCCATAACTTTAAACTTTTCACTTTTAACTTTTATCTTATTTTTTATACATGATTCTTTGTGAAGGTTCAAAACTACTTTTTCCTTCTTTTAGAATATCTCCGTATACTCCTACATTTCTATCTTCAATATGGTCAAATATCATTGGTGTTTTAGTACCATAGCTAACATATTTTATAGGATTAGGATCCAGCTTAGCTGCTATTATTTCTTCAGCACCTCTTGCTAATGCTAATGTTTGAGCAATCGGACTTACTATCATACTGTGACCAAAATAATAATTGTTTCCTGCATCTGATCCAACGGAATTAGCTGCTAAAACATACACATGATTATCATAGGCTCTAGCCTTATTAGTTATTTCCCATATTTCATAACTTCTTAATAAAGCTGAAGGACGAGTAATAATTTCTGCTCCATTTAATGCAAGAACTCTGCTAAGCTCTGGGAAATCTCCATCATAGCAGATAATCATTCCTATTTTACCAAGCTTAGTATTAACTACTACTGTTTCTTTACCAGGAGTAGTCCATCCTCCTCCTTCTTTTCTTTCAGTTGGGAAAGGATGAGTTTTTCTGTAATTACCTAATACTTCTCCATTATCATCTATTAATAAAGAACTATTTAATATTGTGCCGTATTCTTTTCCTCTCTCATATAACGGATAAATGACGTGTACGCCTAATTCTTTAGCTAGTTTTTGTACATCTTTTGTATGATTACCCGGTACTGGTTCCAGCATTTCATAAAATTCATTTATATCCATGTTAGGAGTAAAGCCAGTTGTGATTGTTTCAGGAAATACTATTAGCTCAGCTTCATACTCTTTAGCAGCCTTCTTTAACCAGTGACATACTTTATCAATATTATTTTTTATATTATTATGTTCTATGGCTATTTGAACACATGCAGCTATATGCTCTTTCACATCAATACCTCCTAACTTTTTATTTTAATTCGTTTTTTCAATATCTTCTACAAAAGCTTCTAGTGCATCTTCAAAACATTTTTGTGGTGGATGTACTAAACCTGCACCTACTTGACCTACGCCTGGATTTTTGTGTGCAATACCGGTATTTATTATTGGTAATATTCCTGTCTCTAAAACTTTCTGAATATCAATACCTGTTGGAGTTCCTCTAAAGTTTAATGCTGGAACTTTATATGCATTGTTTTCACTAAGAGTTATTTCATACATCTGAGTTGTATAGTTCAATGCATCTTTTGGAGTTCCTCCCACAAACTGAACTATAGGAATAGCTGCTGCCATTGCAAAGCCGCCAATACCTGTGGTTTCAGTTATACAGCTGTCTCCAATATCAGGATTAGCATCTTTAGTAGTATAACCTGGGAAATATAAGCCATCTATTATTTCAGCAGGTGCTGTAAACCATCTATCACCTAGTCCTGATACTCTTATACCAAACTCAGTACCATTCCTAGCCATTGTATATACTAAAGTACTGTACTTAATTCCTCCAGCTGGATCCATAGTACATTTACAAGCTGGCATAGTTAAATTCAAGAAGAAATGGTCATTACTATGCATAAACTTTAGAACTTCTGATTTTTCATCTAATGTAAATTGAGTTTTAACAATATATGGTGCTAATTCTCTAATTAATAGAGATGTTCCAGCTTTATTTCTGTTATGCCCTTCGTCTCCCATTTGAACAACTTGAGCAATCATTGTTTTTAAATCAATTGGTCCTGAAAGTTCTAATGCAACTTTTAGTACTGGTGCTAGAACATTCTCCATCCACTTAAGTCTATCAATAACTTCTTGGCTGTAAGCACCATAACGCAAAACTTTTCCTAGTCCTTCATTTAATGTACAATATGATTTGTTTCCAAAAGTCTTATTTTCTAGAACCCATACAGGCATAGAAGCTGTTACTACTCCTGCCATTGGACCTACTGCACTATGATGATGGCATGAATCAAAAATAATCTCTCCTGACTTTGCTAACTCTACTGCTTCTTTCTCATCTCTAGCTAAACCTTCATAGATTAATCCTCCTATAACTGCTCCTTTTAATGGCCCGCTCATATTCTCCCATGTAATAGGCGGCCCTGCATGTAATACAGTCTTTTTAGTCATTCCAGGAATATCTTTTTCTGCCTTACCTATTGCTAATAAAGTTGGCTGAGCATTTAAAACTCTCTCAATAGCTTCCTCATTTGCTTTAGCAATTTTTTCTTGAATCATATTATCAGCTCCTTAATTTAATTATTTTTACTTCAATTTTGATAATAAAGAAGCAATTTTTTTATTACCACCAGCTGTAGGTCTCCATTTAACATGTATAGTTTTTATATCTTGATCTTTTAAATCTTTGTAAAAAGATTCTAACCCTATATTTATGACCTTCAATTCTTCATTGAATAAATCATTTATCTTATTCACTTCAGCCACCTCCGATTATTATTGAATCTTTTCTAATATCTTAGCTACTAATTTTACTGCTTGAGCATTTGACGGCATAACCACTACTCCAGCTTCTTCAAGTTTACGCTTAGAATCTTTTAAGTTCTGGTAATCTTTATCAGTACCACATATAGAACCTACAATACATAAATGTTTACCCTTTTTAATCATTATTTTTTTTACTTTATTTATTGAAGGCAGCATTTCACCTACAGGGTCTTCATGAGAACCATAACCCAATACAAAGTCCATCAAGATGACTGCAACTTCATCATCATTTGCTTCTTCTACTATACGCTCAGTTCTAGCAATAGGATCAATCATTGGATGAGGTTTTCCTACAGTGAACTCATCATCTCCTAAATCTATACAAGTATTCTTAATACTTTTTTTAATATCTGTAAGTTTATATTCTGGACTCAATGGAATATTGGAGTAGATTCCATCTATATTGCCGCTTAAAAGTTTCATAGCCTCATCAGCTAATGTACCTCCAGTATATAAAGCTCTAAGATATTTTTGTTCTTTACTGAATTTGCTTACATGCTCTTCTATTATTGCATTTATCTCATCATCACTTTTTGTAAATCCTTCAAAATCTTTTACTTCTTCTCCTCTTGCTAATGAAACAGCTTTATATGCGGCATCTTCTAATGACTTACATGGATATGCTCCGTATTTTTTAATTAATTTGTCATCTCCACCAATGAAATCAACTACAACAGGTTTTAATGAATCATGTATAGCCTTTAATACCTTTTCAGCTACATCTTGAGCTGGAGGTTTTGAAATTAGAACTATAACTTTAGTGTTAGGATCATTTATAAGTGCTTCAATTCCTTGAATCATTGTAATACCGCCAATTTCACTTCTTAAGTCTCTTCCACCAGTACCTATTACTTGAGATACACCAGCGCCAAGCTTATCAATTATAACTGTAACCTCCTGTGTACCAGTTCCTGAAGCTCCAACTACTCCTATACTGCCCTTTCTAACTACATTTGCAAAAGCTAATGGTACATTGTTTATTATTGAAGTACCGCAGTCAGGTCCCATCATCAACAATCCTTTTTCATTAGCCATTTCTTTTAATTCTTTTTCCTCTTCAATAGTTACATTATCACTAAAAAGCATTACATGAAGATTGTTTTCCAGAGCTTTTTTTGCTTCTTCTGCTGCATATTTACCCGGAACTGATATTAATGCTATGTTTGATTCTGGCTGATGCTTAAGAGCAGAATCTATAGTAGGCGGCATATAATCAGAAGCTGTATCACCCTTTCTCTGTGTTAATAATTCATTTACTTTTTTTATAATCTCATTCATATCTACAGCACTCTCTGATAGTACAGATATAAAAAAGTCATTTACACCTAGCTCTTGTATTTCATCTGTTGAAATATTAAGGTTCACTGCCAGCTCTTTATTTAAATCAGTACCCATTCCCACTAATGCTTCTTTTACTCCATCAATTTTCTTTATTTCCTTTGAAATGAGCATTAAGGTTACTGAATCATAATAAGTATTTTTTTTAATTTCAGTGTTTATTATCATTTTTAAAACCACCTCCAATTTTTTTATTAATCATTATTTTACTTCCTATATACACTCCATAAAGCATATCAGTTCCAGAAGTACTGCCAAACGATATTACATCAATAATTTTTTTACTCATGTCTTTTTCACTTGTATCAGATAACAATGAAACAATGCAAGTTCTTAAACTTTCCATTACATATCCATTGCAAGCATGCACTAGCATTGATTCGCTTATTAATGTAGTTCTATTTTTTATAGAACCAATAATCATTCTATTGAATTTATATGTTTTTTCCATATCAAGCTCAAAATAATGACATAAGTATATTAAAGAAACCATTAATCCTGTAATAAAATCATCCATAGATGGAGTTAATCCCGGTCCAAATCCTATTATTTTTTTAGCAGACTTTTCTACATTATCAAAATCACTGCTGATTACATTTTTAAGAAACTCTAAAAAATTATCTATTATGAAACTATAATTAGAATTTAATGATATACTCTTCTTATCAAATGTATCTAAATCATTAATATAATCTTTTATTGATAATACGAGATACCCCATTCCCTGTTTTTCTCCATATTTAAGTAACAGTTCTTCAAATTTTTGTACCTTTCTTTTTAAATCCTGTTCATTAGCTTTCTTGTATTCAAAACATGGTTTTATATCCCATATCGATACTTCTGATAAATCTAATTTAAAATTACTTTTACTTATTGAGATACTGTTTTTGTTAAATATAACTTCTTCATTTTTTTTTAATCCTAAATTTAAAATACTATCTATACCGCTCATTGAGATTGCCATTGGGCCTATATTTTTTTCAGATAATAGAAAAGTTATTAGTTCATTATTATTTGAAATGATATTACATGCATTTTTAAAAACTGAAAATATATATCCATATTTAACCTGATTATTATCTATTTCACTTCTTAATTTGCTACATATTTGTAATGCAGTCATATTATCAAGTCCTCTTTGATACATTGATTTTATCTACATATATAGCATACATCATCACTAAATAATAATCTCTATTAATAGTTAACAAGATTAAGCAGACTATTTTGTAATAACTTCACAAAATGAGATTATTTATTAATCTACACAGTACATAAATATTTAATCTGATAGAGTTTGTATTTAAATAAATGCAAGTATATAATATTAGTAAGATGTTTCAAAATATAGAATTATAGATATAAAATGGAGATTTTTTATGTATTTAGGGGAAAGGAAAGAATATTTATTTAAGCTTTACAAACATGCAAAGTAAAATAATAATAAATGGGTGGTGTAAATATGTTGAAATCTTCAGGTATTACAGTAAAGGAGTTATTAAGTTTAGAAGTTATGAAACAAGCTAAAGTATTAGCAGGAGAAGGAGGCTTAGATAGAAGAATATATAAGGTTAATGTTATGGAAGTACCTGATATTATTAATTGGGTTGGCAGCGGAGAATTTTTGATTACAACTGCTTATTCTATTAAAGATGATATAAGCAAGCTAGATGAACTTATAAAGCAGTTAAATAACAAACATATAACAGGAATAGGAATTAAGACTAAAAGATACATAAAAGAGGTTCCTAAATATATACTGGATACAGCTGATAAATTGGATTTTCCACTTATAGAAATACCCCAAAAAGTATCACATTCTGAAATAATGATGCCTGCTTTAACTGAAATAATCGACAAACAAATTAAGCTCATTTATAAAATTGATAATATGCACAATACTTTAATAAATGTAATGCTTAAAGGCGGTAATCTCGAACAAATTGGATATGCCATTCATGAAAGTATAGGTAATTCATTTGCAATAGTAGAAAATATTTTTGGTTCTAATATTATTTACTGTGATGATTCAATACGAGTACAAATTCAGCAAATTTTATATAAAGAAAGAGATAAAAAAGAAAATATTTATTTTAGCTATACTAAGTATAGTTATGATATTAATAATAAAGAAACAGATGTGATTAATGGAAAGAATATTGAAAGAATCAAAATACCTATTTATACTAAGAACACTAATTATGGATTTATGTACATATGGGAAGACAAGAAGCCTATGACTGCTATTGAACTTACTGTTATTGAAGCATCTACTTCTATAGTCGCATTAGATCTAGTAAAAAGACTATCTATCTTTGAAATTGAAAGTAAATATAAGATAGAATTTTTAGAAGATTTATTTTCAAGTGATGAAACTAGACATAATAAAGCATTGGAAAGAGCTTCATATTTTGGTTTTAATCCAGAGTTTAGTTATGCTGTAATTGTGATTGCATTAGAAAACTTTAATCACTCAAAAAATTACACTTCATACAACGACACATATTTGCAGTATTTAAATGTAAAGCTTTTAAATATAATTAATAGGTTAATAAAGTATATGGATGGTAATGTTATATATGGTAATAAAAGTGATAGATTAATAATACTATATGGTTTAAAATCAGGAATTAATAACTATAAAAATAAAATAATGAACTTTTGTAAAGATATATTTATTAATATTAATAAAGAATCTGTAAATGTCAATATATCTATGGGCATTGGAAGATGTTATAATGAAACAGCTAGAATATGTAAAAGTTATAAAGAAGCAAACAGAGCTGTAGAATATTCTAAGGACAAAATGAACTCTAAACCGATCCATTATGATGATTTGGGCATATACAGGATATTATCATATGATTATCTTAAACCTGAGCTGCAGGAGTTTTATAAAGAAAGTTTAGAACCTTTGGTAGAGTATGATAAACGAAAAGGTACTAACTTAGTTGAAACTCTAAGAAAATATTTTGAGTGCGGAAGGAATTTAAAAAAAGTTTCAGAAAAAATGTATACTCATTACAATACAATTACATATAGAATGAACAGGATTAAAGAAATTACAGGTGTTAATTTTGATAATTACGATGATAAACTAAGTCTAGAAATTTCTATTAAAATATATGATATGTTAAGCAATAATCATTTAGTTTGATTTTGTTATTTAAAATAGAGAAAACAGAGATTTTTTATTCTCTGTTTTTTTAATGTTTAATTTATGATTAACAAAGTATTTAGATATACGGTTATAATAACATCATTAAAGATACTACATCTGTAAAATTTAATAAACAATGTACTAATATAGATAATTTTAATGAATCCTTTTTATATACCCAGTAAAACACTGGTAAACATGATATAACTCTTGCTACAATAAGCCAAGGTGACCAGAAATGATAAATTGCAAATAATATTACATTTAATAAAACACTGTATTTTCCCATCCATTTCATACGAGCTAGTAAAAATCCTCTGAAATAAAACTCCTCGATTATTGGTCCTATTATAGTAAAGATAAAAAAACTAACTGCTAAAGTAATTATTATATAATATCTACTAAATTGACTCATGTCTTGAACATAATTGAACCAATTTGGAATCCAGCTAAATACAGTATTTAGCATTAAATTTGAAAGTGGCTTAGAACACATCATAAGTATACCAGATATCATAAGAAGCGTAAAAGCATAAAATATATACTCTTTTATCTTCAATTTATTTTTCAATCCTAGTATTTTAAATATATTAAAACTTCCCTCTTCTTTTCTTGCTACATAAAATAAATAACCAAGTATAGGTATCTGAGCAAAAATAACTGCTAATCCTAGTAAAACTATTCTTGGATATTCTGTCATATTTCCTTTTTTCAATAAAAACAAATAAATTATACTTAATACTATACCTGGAACCAAATGAAGTATAATAAGTTTCCATATACTCCTAATTTCCTTTTCTTCATTCATACTTTATACCTCCCATAATTTAGTTTCATTTTAATTCTAAACTATGGGATAATACTAAGGTCAATATAAAAATAATAGTATTATTTAATTGGTATATAAACTTCCAAATATGATTTTGCCCTACCTTCATGAAATTCAATTAAAAGCATACTTAAAATAGCTATTCCTTCATATTTATAATTATTGTTATGAATCCATTCCAGAGACTGCTCATATGTTTTTTGCATGATACCTTCAGTAGCTGCATCATCTTCAACAATGGTGTATAAACATTTTTCATATTCCAATATATTATTACTTTTTTCAATATTACCTGAGTCTATATCTTTTGTAACAAACATTTTGCTAGATTCTATTTGCTCGTCATTGAATTTAATATATCTTTTTAAGCTTTTTATTATAGCTACATCGTTATTCCTATTTTTATGTATAACATCAAATTCATTATATGCTCTAGAATTTGATATCTCGCCTAATATTTCTATAGGAGCCATTGGTTTAATTATAAATTTATTTAAACATTTTTTTATATCATCACATCCTTTTTTAGCTTTTTCTATTCTATTCACTATTGTATTTAATCTTTCTATTTCCTCTATTACCTGATTATATTTATCATTTAAAACACATTCAATATCTTTTATGTTGCTTTTTTTATGTAGCTTTTTAATATTTTTAAATTCTAAATCTAATGACCTATAGAATTCTATTGCCAATACAGTATCTATATCTTTAAGATCATATTGTCTATAATTATTATCTTTATTTTGCGCTGGTATCAAAATACCTTTTTCTTCATAATACCTTAATTTATCTCTGGAAATTCCTAATATATTAGCTATTTGACCTATTGTATACATTATTAAATATCTCCTTAATATAACTACATAAAAGGGATAAGTTTGCTGTATAGTATACTAATCCCTTTAAGCTGAAAACTTCTTGTCATATTTTATCATATTAAACTATTTATTACAATATTCTTGCTAATACCTTATTATTTACTTCAAAAACAGCACCTACTTTTGCTTCATTAGTAATTTACTTTCTATGTTTATCCACAATTTTGGAAATAAAACAAAACTTTTAACTATTCTACATATTTTGGTTTAAATACAGTTTATTATGCCATTTCAATTATACCTATTCACCTTTTATAATATCTTGAATATAATAATAAAGTATTTTTTTAGGGGGTATTTTATGAAGAAAGTTTTTGTTTTGTTTCTAGTTATTGTACTTATAATAGCAGTAGTTTGTGTTGGATGCGAAAAAGAAAAATCAAGAGATGTAAGATTAGTTGAAGTAACTCACTCTGTTTTCTATGCACCACAGTATGTTGCTATTGAGAAAGGATTTTTTGAGGAAGTTGACATTAATATTGAACTGACTAATGGTGCTGGTGCTGATAAAAGCATGACAGCACTTCTTAGCGGTCAAGCAGATATTGGATTCATGGGTCCTGAAGCATCTGTATATGTATATAACCAAGGTAAAGAGGACTATGCTGTTAACTTTGCTCAACTTACTCAAAAAGATGGTTCTTTCATTGTTGGAAGAGAGATAGACAACGAATTTACTTTTGAGAAAATGAGAAATAAATCAATACTTGGCGGAAGAAAAGGCGGAGTTCCTGAGATGACTCTTGAATACATATTAAAAAACAATGGATTAATTCCAGGCAAAGATATAGAAGTTAGAACAGACATACAATTTGCCATGATGGCTGGTTCATTTACAAGTGGAGAAGGTGATTATACAACACTTTTCGAGCCAACTGCATCTATGCTAGAGACAGAAGGTAAAGGGTACATTGTTGCATCGGTTGGAAAGGAAGCTGGTTATATTCCTTATACATGTTATTGTGCAAATAAAAGTTATATAGAAGAGAATCCTGAGATTATTCAAGACTTTACAAATGCAATCTACAAAGGTATGCTTTGGGTTCAAGAACACTCGGCAAGAGAAGTTGCTGAAGTAATAATGCCTCAATTTTTGGACAGTGATATTGAACTTTTAACTACTGTTGTTCAAAGATATAAAGATCAAGATACTTGGAGACCCGATCCTGTTTTGACGGAAGAAGGATATAATCATTTAATGGAGATTATTGAACTTGCTGGAGAACTTGATGAAAGAGCTCCTTATGACAAAGTAGTATCCACTGATTTTGCTGAAAAAGCAGTTGAAACTGTAAAATAAAATATAAAACCCTCTTTACATAGTTACATAGAGGGTTTTAGTTTTGTTAAAATCTATTAACAGTTTATTATAAAAACACATTTGCTCCCTAGCCTAATGGAAGATTTAAATAAAACCATACAGCCATCATAATTATCAATACTAACCCAAATCCTATTGTATACGGCATTAGTTAAGACATTGCTGTTCCCATCCCTAAATTATCATCATATTTTTTCAAGTTTCCAATCTTAGGGTTGCAAAGCTGTTCATAATTCATGTCTAACGCTTTAAACATTCTTCCAGTTCTTCGTAGTTTATCAAGATCGTCCTTAAATTCTTTATCTTTTATTTCCATTGTAAAGTCCTTTACTGTCTCTACCCAGTTTGGAAATGTCTTTTTTACTTTTTTTAGTGTTAGATTTGCTATATTTTCTCACCTCGCATTTTCTTAGTAATTGTTGAATTATATATAATATAACCCATATATATAATCTCATCTATAACAAAGGCTATAATTATTCTAAGGTATAGTGTATTAAAATCTTGTATCACTGCTGTTTTTAATATAACTACTCCAATAAAAATTAAAATAGTATATAATAGCAACTCTATACTGTTGGTTATATCATTATTAACAACTTTTTTTATATTTTTAAACATTAAAAACATTACCGGATATATAAGTATAGACAGTACTGCTTCTGCCAAAAAAGTCTTATTTACCAGTAGATAATGATATTTATTTGCCGATAAATTTACAGTATTTTGTGTTTTAAAAAATTCTACTGTTTTATCCATATAATGTTTTATATCAAATAGTCTTTCATCTGGCATAAATCCATCTGAAATTACTACCGGAAATTCCATTGTCTTTGCTATAAAAAATATGGTTATACTGCCGACAATTAATGTAGCACTTGCTATTATTAGTTCTTTTAAATTTAGTTTTAATAGCTGCATAAAGTATCCCTCATCTTTTTGCTTTATCATTTTATATATAAATACCTTACCGCAATTGTATATCAATTTTATTATTAGTACTATTAGCAATATCTTTATTATCGTGTAAAAAATCGGCACAAATTGTGTTGAGTAGTTATATTTTTCTATATAATTAATTTTATTAAGGTTATATACATATTGTGGATATTCAACTATTATTTTATCAATGTTTGCATATAGGTTATCATTATTTGCAAGTGTGATTACATCAACTTTTATAGCTGAATTGTCCGGATAACTTGTATATGGAATATATATCCTTTCGTAGTTGTCTTGATTAAGGCTTGACCAAAATGAATTGTTACTTTTGTATACTCCTATTATAGTGTATGAGTAGTTATTGATGTATATTGTTTCTCCTATTGGGTTTACTCGTAGGAATAGTTTTAAGGCTGTATTTTCGGAAATTACTGCATATTGTTCTCCGGTTTGTCGCATTTCTCTATTAAAAAACTCACCTGAAACAAAGTCAAGGTTATATAAATCACCAAAATTTTCATTTGTTAAAACTACTCTTGTATTAGATATATTTTGTTCGTTAAATACTATATTTGCTGTTACTTCTCTATATACACTGTTGGTTGATATCTTAAGGTCTTCGTATTCTTTAAATGTAAAGAATCCTCCACTAATGTTAGTCTCTCTTATTTCATATATTTGTGGTATTCCTTTATGTCCTGTATTATCAACGTAAAACAATATAGCTATTAAAGCTATAAATATAGTTAGAAGTATATATAAGTTTCTTTTTACTTTTGTTTTTTCTCTCATCTTAACCTAACCTTCATATTGTTATTAAGGTCCTTACTTGTTGTTAACACTATAGATTCATTGTATGAAAATGAATAATCAACGCTTGCATACATCCCATATTTTTCTTTTATAATTATTGGTACTTTTCTTACTATTAACTCTTTTGTATGTATGTCTTCTCTTACTACATATATTATTTTACCGTCCTCTTCCGGGTCATCATGTATAGTACTTATTGGTATTGCATTTTCTAACATTATCGGATCTGTTGATATGGTTGCATTTATGTTTGGTGATGCTATTATAGCTTCATGCTTTTGAGTGTTTAATAGTACTGTGTATGTGTATTTTCCATTTTCTGCATTGTATTTTATGTTGTCTATAGATAGTTCTGCTATACCATTTTTTTCTATCGTACTTCCTTCTCCATTATCCTCATAATATATATAGTCTAATCTAAGTTCGCTTTCCATATTATATTTTTTTCTATTATCTGCCGACATATCCCATATTATTGCTGCATCTATTGTTTCGTCTATATATTCAAACATTGGAGTTGTAATATTTGTATAGTTTTGATCTGCAAACATAATGTTTACTGCCATTCCATCAACTCTTGATAATAGGTTGTTGCCTTCATCTATTATGGATAAATATAATTCCAATTCTTCTTGTTTTATTTCTAAATTTTGTCTTTCTATTTTTAGCTGCTTTTCTTTTTGTGCTCTATCTTCTTGTGTTTCTATTTGGTATAGCGACTTTTCTATATTATATATATTGGTTTCTAATGCAAATACAGCTTGTTCAAGCTCTCTTTTGATTCTTTCAGCATCTACGGGTGAATATATATTATTATTTTCATCTATTATATCTAAATGTAGTTCTAATTCTTTTTGTTTGGATTCTAGGTTTTTTCTTTCTATTTCAAGTTGTTTTTCTTTATGTGCTATGTCTTCTTGGTCTTCTGATTGGTATAGTGACCTTTCTATATTTGATATATTGGTTTCTATGTTAGATATAGCTTGTTCTAATTCATTTCTGCCTTTTTTTACATCTATATCTCTTAGTTTTGCTATTGGTATACCTTGTTCTATGTTTTGGTTTTCTTCTATTAGGACTTCTTCTATAAAGTAGTTAAATTCAGGATATGCTTTCTTTGTGCTTTCATAGTTTACCAGTGCTTTGAATTCATATGTATCTCTTATTGCTTTGGTTTCAGGTTTACAGGTTGTAACCATAGGCTTTAGCATTGTTTCTACAGTTTTTGAAAAGAATAGTAATACTAGCATTACTATAAAAAATACTATTGCAAATTTTATTATTATTTTTTTTATGTTTTGCATAATTTGTTTATCTTCCATTTTTATTTACTCCTATATAGTTTTATTCCTTCTACTATATATTCTTGTCCTAATAAGAATATTATTAGTGCCGGGATCATAAATACTACTCCTGCTGCAAAGGCTACACCAATATTTGAATAATTATAGCTTGTCATAAGTACAGACAAAGGCTGTTTCATTGTGTCATTAAGAAGTATTAGCGGTTGTTCTACCATATTCCAGCTATCTATAAATGATAGTATTGCTACTGCTGCTATTCCTCCTTTTGCTTGTGGTAGTATTATTCTAAATATTATGTGCAACTGTCCTGCTCCGTCTATTTTTGCTGCTTCTATTGTTTCATCGGGTATATACATTAAGTATTGTCTTAATAGACATATTGCAAGTGGTGAAAATATATTTATTAGAATTATTCCTATTTGTTTGTTAGTTAGGTTTAATAGGTTTAGCACCATAAAGTTTGGTACTAGAGTTACTTGTATTGGTAATAGCATTATTATTAATATTATTATAAATATTATGTTTCTTCCGGGAAATTTAATTTTTGCCAGTGCATATGCTGCCATAAAGGATATTATTATCTGTATTATTACTGATGGAAATGTCAGTATAACTGAATTCCAAAATTGTCTGATATAATCGGACTGTCTAAAGAATACATTGTAGTATTGATTTAGTGTTACTTGTGTCGGTATTAAGGATAGTTTCTGATATTCACCGCTTTGCGTAGAGTAATTAGCTATGATTTCTTGTGTTTGCATAAATGAGTTTGTTATCATAACTATAAATGGCATTAAAACAACAAGTGATATTAGTGATATTATTATGTATTTTGTTGTTACTCTTAGTTTCTTTTTCATCAGTTTACATCCGCCTTTCTTTGGCGCATATACAGAAATACTATTATGCCAATTATTATTATACTAAGTAATGTTGATGCACTTGTAAGTCTTGCATAGTTTAGCTTTTTAAAGTTATTGTTCATAAAGTGCTGTAGCATATATATACTTTCGTGAGGGTATGAGCCTGATAGTAGGTATACTTCTCTAAATATTCTTAGTGAGTTTATAAATGATAGTATTATTACTAAAAATGTTGCTGGTTTTAGTAGTGGTAGTGTTATTTTTCTAAAGCTCATTATTTTTGTTGCTCCATCTATTTCTGCATTTTCATAGTATTCTCTGTTTATACTGTTTAGTCCCGACATAAATAATACTATACTATAGCCCATGTATTTCCATATATATATTAGTACTACTACCAGCATTGCATAGTTACTGTTTAGAAATTGTACTTCGTTTAATCCTATTGTGTTGAGTATAAAGTTTGTTATGCCATTGTCTTCAAACATTATTTGCCAAAAGAGTATTATTGATGCTGTTGGTAGTACTAGAGGCATTATAAATATACTTCTGTACAGCTCTATTTTTCTTAGTTTCTCGTTTAGGTATAGTGCTAGTAATAAGGATATTATTAGCATTAGGGGTATTGCTGTAAATGTAAATATTAATGTATTTTTACTTGCTAGTATAAAGGCTTCGCTTTGAAATAATAATATATAGTTGTTTAACCCTACAAATGCACGATTGCCTACACCTTGGGTAAAGCTTAGACCTAGGGATAGTACGTACGGAGCAAAGTAAAACAGTGTAAACCCCGCCATAAATGGCAGGATTAGTAGATAAGCTTTTATATGTGTTCTTCTTTTGTTTTTCACATTTATCCCCCTGTCTATATTTAGATTTTACTCACTTAGATATAATTTCATTCTGCTTTCTATTTGCAATATTGCTTCGTCTATGCTAATTTTACCATTTAAAAAATCATCTATAGGTGTGATAACATTTTGCATTATATAATATATACTATGCTGCATTGGAATAGGTTCAGCACTTTCTATCATATCAAGAAACTTTTGTGCAAATTTTTCATCTATAGGTTCTTTGTATGGTTCATCATAACTATTATCTAAAAAATTTTGTTTTCTAATTTTATATGCATTATTATTTACCGGTATTGCAATAGATTCTATTTCGTTTACTTGAACCGTTTCGCTAAGCATATATTCAATAAACTTAAATGCTGCTTCTTTTTTATTGCTATTATTATTTATTGCTACTGCTTTATCAATATGTAAATTTATAACATTATCATCTGTAGGCATATTTAGTAAAACCGGTTCCAGTCCACAAAGTTTAATTTCTTCATAAAGCCAATAAATTATATGAAAGTCACCACAATTACACGAAAGTCCATCACTTCCCATAAACATATATGTTTCATCACATAAATATTTAAATAAGTCTCCTCCTAAACTTTCCATTGATTTTAATACTTTATTATATTCTATTTTGTAGTACTCAAAAAACTCTTTGAAGATTTCAATATCTTTAATATAGCTTTCATCATTTGTTAAATCTATAAATTGGTATTGATATAAACTAAACAAATCTGGTATTAAATAGCTATTTGAATTGATAGTTTCAATAACTTTATAAATATCTTCAAATTGCAAATAATCTATTTGTTTATTATACATATTCTCAATGTTTTTTGTAGTAGATATAAAGTATGGAACTTTATATGAGATTGGAATAAAACATCTATTATCATTAATTATACCTGCATCTAAAACTTTATTATTTAGTTCATTATTTTGAAATATCTCGCTTTTTTTCACCATATTTTCTAAATCATAAAAAATATGCTGTTCTGCTACTTTATTAATATCCATATAATTAGAAAAAAGATAATCTATATATATTAAATCAGGACCTTGATTAATTAAAAAATTATTACTTATTTCATTAAAAATTATTTCGCTATCTTCATATGTATACTCAATTACCTCTATAGGCAATCCTTCTATATTTCCAAATTCTATTTCTTTATTATAATTTTCTATATGATAAATCATAGAGCCATCATATTCATTAACATACATAGTTAAAGGGCTTTGATCATCTGTATTAACTATATTGCTATTTTCTCCTGTACATCCTACCACTATACTGATTAGCAGCGTTATTATAATTAATATTATTAAAATTTTTCTCATAAAATCACTCCTCATATTATGTTTTATAGAGCAATAGCAACTACCTCTACAATCTGTTTACATTGTTTCAGTCTCTAATTATTAAAAACTTTTAAAATTGTTTTATAATGTTCATAAAATAATCTTTTTCATTTATTTTTTCTGTATCAATTATTTAATGGAAATATACTTCATGTGTTTGCTTATCTATATTTACCAATATTATATCAACATGTGTAATATTTAACAAGTATGTTAATAATTTTATTCAAACTAATATCAACATTAACATCATTATTAAAAAATATTGAATTGTATCCCTCTTGACTTTTTGAGCCAACTGCATCTATGCTAGAGACAGAAGGTAAAGGGTACATTGTTGCATCGGTTGGAAAGGAAGCTGGTTATATTGCTTATACATGTTATTGTGCAAATAAAAGTTATATAGAAGAGAATCAAAAATAAAATATAAAACCCTCTTTACATAGTTACATAGAGGGTTTTAGTTTTGTAGAAATATTAGCAATTTATTATAAAAACACATTTGCTCCAGGGCCTAATGGAAGTTTTAAATAAAACCATACAGCCATCATAATTATCCATACTAACCCAAATCCTATTGTATACGGCATAAGATAAGACATTGCTGTTCCCATCCCTAAATTATCATCATATTTTTTCATAAATCCTATAAGTATTGGAAAATACGGAAACAATGGCGTTATTGCATTTGTAGCAGAATCTCCAACCCTATAAGCAAGTTGAGCAAATGCAGGAGAATATCCTAGCATTAAGAACATAGGAACAAATACAGGCGCTAATAAAGCCCATTTTGCTGATCCGCTACCAATAAAAAGATTAATAAACATTGTAATTAAAATAACACATACAATCATACCAAATCCAGTAAAGTTTGCAGCTTTTAGTAAATTCCCTAGGGAGATGGCTATAACAAGTCCTAGATTTGTCCAGTTAAAGTAGCTTACAAATTGTGAAATTACAAATACAAGTACTATATAGCCTGCCATACCTTCCATTGCTTTACCCATTAACCTTGGTATATCAGCATCAGTTTTTATACTTCCACTTTTCTTTCCATAAGCTATACCAATAGCTATAAACCAGAACAAAATAAATGGAACTATAGAACTGATAAATGTTGATGGAATTAACCCACCATCAGGATTTCTAAGGGGTGAAGTTTTTGGTATCAACGCCAATAGTATTATTCCCCAATAAATTAGTGTTACTTTTCCTGCTATTTTTAATCCTTTTTTTTCATTCTCTTTCATTTTATAATCTTCTTCATTTTCAATCGTCTTATCAGTTACAGTATAAGGTCCAGCTTGTTTTTCTACATATTTAGTAGTTATCCAAGCTCCTATGACAGTAAGAACTAAAGTTGAAACAAACATAAAATAATAGTTTACTAAAGGTGACACTGTAACTGTTTCATCTACTATGTGTGCAGCTTCTTCGGTTATTCCCGCTAAAAGTGCATCAGTTCCTGCAACAATAAGGTTTGCAGTAAATCCAGCACAAGCGGCAGCATAGCCAGCAGCGATTCCTACCAAAGGATTCTTTTTTACACTGTAAAAAATAGCTCCTGCAAGAGGTGGTACGATGATAACTGCTGCATCAGAGGCAATGTTGCCGCAAATGCCGATTAAGAATATAGACATTATGAGAAGTTTCTCAGAAGCACCAAGAATAAACTTTCTCATAAATGCTGACATAAGTCCTGTTTGTTCGGCAAGTCCAATTCCTATCATCATTGTAAGAACAAGACCTAAAGGTTTAAACTCAACAAAATTACTAATGAGATTTAATAATATGTATTTTAATCCTTCTACACTTAATAAGTTTTTAACTATAATAATTTCATCATTTACAGGATGTTTAACTTGAATACCAAATCTTGATATTATAAAAGAAATGATTATTACAAATAAAACAAGATAAACAAATAATGTAAATGGATGAGGTAACTTGTTTCCTACACGTTCTACCCAATCTAGGAAACGAGCAATACCTTTTTTTTTACTTTTATTATTTTTTATTGAAATATTACTATTCATAGTCTACTCCTATTGATTCAATTTTTACTTCATCAAGTCAATAATTGAATTCAGCATTACTATAAGTCCTACAGTTATTGCATTTTCATCAATAACTAAATTTGGATTATGCAGAGGAAATCTTTTATCATTTGGTGTATCCGGAGAACAGCACCCTACATAAAAGAATGTTGAAGGAACTTCCTTAGCAAAAAATCCAAAGTCCTCTCCACTAAGATTAGTCTTTTCTATTTCATATAAGTTTTTATTTCCTATAGATTCATTAATACTATTTATTACAGTTTTAGTTATTTCTTTATCATTTACTACAGATGGATATCCATAAAGATAATTGAATTCGTAACTTCCATCCATTGCTTTTGTTATGCCTGATATTAAATTTTCTATTTTTACAGGAATCATTTTTCTTATCTGTTCATCTAATGTTCTTACTGTCCCATCTAGAACAATTTCATCGGGTACCACATTGTATGCATTCCCACCATTGATTTTTCCTATTGAAATTACACATGAATCTAAAGAACTAATATTTCTTGATACTATAGTTTGAAGTGCAAGCAAAATTTCAGCAGAAATTACCCCAGCATCCACTCCAAGTTCAGGAGTTGAAGCATGAGAATTCTTACCTCTGACAACAATTTTAATTCTGTCAGAACTAGCTGACATAGTACCAAATTTTATGCCTACTTTACCTGTTTCTATAGAAGGCCAAACGTGTAATCCTAACATTAAATCAACTTTTGGATTTTGTAATACTCCATCTTCTATCATCCCTTTTGCTCCGCCATTAGGACTTGTTTCTTCTGAGGGTTGAAAAATTAATTTAATATTTCCTGTTATAACATCTTTTAAATCCATTAATATATGCGCAACACCTAGTAAAATAGCTGTATGTACATCATGACCACAAGCATGCATAACACCATCATTTTTAGATTTAAACGCTAAATTTGTATTTTCTGTAATTGGTAGAGCATCCATATCTGCTCTTATTGCAATAGTCCTGCCTAGTTTTTTCCCTTTAAGTAATCCAACTACTCCTGTTTTACCAACATTTGTAGTTACTTCATACCCTAAATCAATTAATATATCTTCAACTTTTTTAGATGTTTTTACTTCATTATGTCCAAGTTCTGGATACATATGTATATCTCTTCTGTACCCAATAACTATATCTTTATAATTATTTACTAATTTAGTTATTAAATTCTTAATTTCTATGTTCTCTATATCGATTTCCTCCTTCTTAAAGCATGATAAATCCAACGTTACTGCTTGTAACACTTTTGAGAATTTGTTATAATGTCTTTAATGTTTGATTGACAAATTCATTATTTTGGCTGGATGCATAATTTGTTTATATCCGGATAAAATCTTAATGCATTATTTTGTAATGTTCCTTTCGGAAACCTTATCTAAATTATAGTTTCCTTCAGGAGCTTTGTCAAGATGTTTTTGAGAAACTTTTTTGTAAAGGAAATGTATATATGATTAATGAACGTCTTAGATTATTAAGAAAAGAATTTAATGTGACACAAAATAAAGTTGCAAGTTATATAGGTGTTGCAAGGGCTACTTACACAAATTATGAAAGTGGTAAAAAAAAGCCGCCCTATGAACAGTTGATTAGATTATCTAGATTTTTTAATGTGTCAACTGATTATTTGTTAGGTGTAACTGATATTAAAGATTTACCATGCAAATTAAATACTACAGAAAATAATGAATCAACAAATGTTTTATTTGACAAAGATATTCAAACTGCTTTTGCAGACTATAATAACTGGACTGTTAAAGAAAAGGAAGATTTGTTAGATTATATTGAATTTCAGAAAATGAAAAGAAATAAAAAATTAAATAAAAATAAGAATACTTCAAACTAAATATAAAAAATCTAGATTGTTACGTTTCTAATTCATGAAAAGAGCCTTTTATGGCTCTCCATTTCGAGTAATCTCACATATCCTTAATATGATGAATCCATTTAGCAAAGCTATTTACTAATTTAAAAATAATGCTGCGATTGTGCCTGCCATAACCTTTGATACAAACCACCTTCATCCTTTAGAAGCATATTGTGTTTTCCTGCTTGAATAATTTTACCTTCATCAAAAACCAAAATGCAATCACAAAATCTACAACTAGATAACCTATGTGATATATAAATAGCTGTCTTTTCATTAACAAAATCATTAAAACGTGTATATATATCATATTCAGCTATAGGATCTAAAGCTGCAGTAGGTTCATCTAGTATAACAATTGGTGCATCTTTATACAAAGCCCTAGCCATTGCTAATTTTTGTGATTCTCCACCGGATAGCTCAATACCTTTTGTTTCATATTCTCTATTTAATATTGAATCAACTCCTTGTTGCAGTTCACAAAGTTTTTTGCCTAATCCTGCCTTTCTTAAGCTTATTTTTGCTTTCTCACTATTAAATTTTAATGTTCCACTTATATTTTGTCCTATTGACATTGGAAAAAGTTTGTAATCTTGAAATACTACTGATAATAATTTAAAATATTCCTTTTTCTCGTATTCTGTAATATTGACTCCGTTTAATAAAATTTTACCTGCTGTAGGATTGTAAAGTCTACATAGTAACTTAATAAAGGTTGTCTTTCCTGAACCATTCATTCCAACAATAGCTAAATGCTCTCCTTCATTAATAGAAACGGAAAGATTTTTAATTGCATATTGTTTTGATTCAGGGTAATGAAATGAGACATTCCGAAATTCTATTCTGTAAGAACCACCTATATCATTTCTTATCTTCTTAGCACCTTTTTCTTTTTTTTGTGGAATATTTAAATATTCTATTAATAATTCTATATATTTATTATTTTTTTTAACTTTTTCTTCAGCTATAATTAATGCAGTAACTCCTCCTATAAATCGGTTTATACTACCTGCATATTTTACTATATCTCCTATACTAATTATTCCGTTTATTGCTTGTATGCAAGTAAAAATGTATATAAATCCATACACTAATAATAATATTCCTGCATTTATACCATTAAAATACCCATTATATCCCGCTACTTTATTTATAAAAGTACTTTTTATATCTCTTTGCTTGTTAAATACTTCTTCAATTAAATGTTTCTGATTATAAATCTTTATGTCTTTACCTGCTTGATTTGTGTCTAGGTATTCATTACTATAATACGACCACAGTCTATTATATAATACAAATTGATTAAGCTGCTCAAATTGCCTTTCTTCTAATTTCTTACTGTTTCTCTTGATTAAACTTATTGCTGCAGTAAACATTAAAAAGAAACTACCAAACATTAAGAAAAATGAAATCCATCCTTTTTCTCCACTAACTTGATTATTTGCATATGCCATAAACAGTGAAATGGTAAAATAGGTTGTCATGATAATGGTACTTATATTCAAAATTATACTCTCATATTGTTTAAGAAGATTACACAATCCTCCACCATGTATTGTATTAATCTCTTCTAAATTCCTTCTCAAGTTTCCAATCTTAGGGTCACAAAGTTGTTCATAATCCATGTCTATTGCTTTATTCATTAATATTTCATCTTGTTGTTTGCTTAAGATTTCCTCTTTTATTTCCATAATTCTGGTTAATCCGCAAGTTACTAAATGTAATACAAGCTGAACCACTATTGTTAGAATTACATAAAAAAACAGCCAATTAAGTCTTTTAGCGTAAGCTAGCTCATCAATAATAAGAGCTGTCATATATAATGAAAAAAACGGTGATGAGCTGGTAATTATTGCATTCAATCCACTAATTGGAAGTATCCATTTTTGTTGTTGAGTAATCATTTTTAGTCCTTGAACTAATATTCTTATTTCTTGTTTATTTATCATCACTTTTTACCTCCATGTTATCATGTTTATAATAGTGACTTTGTATTTCAAACATATTGGCATATTTTGACTTTTGCTCCATTAGTTCTTCATGTGTCCCAATCTCTTTTATTTGTCCATCTTCTAAGAGAACAATCCTGTCACAAAACTTTGTACTTGATAATCGATGTGATATGAAAATTGATGTTTTACCTTTAGTTAATTCACTGTATTTTTCATATAATTGGCTTTCTGCAATAGGGTCCATAGCTGCTGTAGGCTCATCTAATATAAGAATTGGTGCATTTTTATACAAGGCTCTTGCTAAAATGATTTTCTGTTTTTCGCCACCAGAAAAATCTTCAGCATTATCGTTTATTTCTTTCAGCATCATCGAGTCAATACCTTTGGGTAACAATTCTATTTTTTTCTTTAAACCTGCTTTAATGATACAATTCATAACCTTTTTTCTATCAATCTGTTCTTCTGAAACCATAGCTACATTTCCCGCTAATGAAATAGGCATAAATTTAATTTCTTGAAAAACTGCTCCAATTAATAGGTAGTACTCATCTCTGTTATAATCATTTATTGGTATTCCATTAACTAAAATCTCTCCTGAAGTCGTATGATATAAACCGCTTAACAATTTTACTAATGTAGACTTTCCAGCACCATTAATACCTACTACAGCAAGTTTTTCTCCTTTATTAATTTTTAAATTCATATTTTTAATTGTATCTTTCTTTGTTCCCGGATAACGGAAGATTACATTGCGAAATTCTACCTCATAAGTATTCGTTACATTATAATCTTGAGTGGAAATACCATCATCCCTTTTTAAACAATCTTTTAAATTAAGAAATGTCCTCAACACACAAATGTCCATGCTATTTTTATTTAATTTACTTAAATTATTAAGTATACCTGATATCCAACTCGATAAACTTTTTATTAGTCCAATATATAATATAAAGTCAGCTATCTCCATTTCATTATTTAATACCATACGTATTAAAACTATAAAAACAATACCATCTCTAACTAATGTTAACATTCCATCTACAACATTACTTAAATACCATTTCGCTTTTATCTTTTTTGCAATGTTTATGCGTGATGTTATATAATTTTGCATACTCACTTTAAACCATTCATATATTTTATATAATCTTATATCTTTTCCTGCTTCATATTCTTTTGATTTATTTACTAAATAGCGGATTTTTCTATCTATCTTAGCTATGTCATTTTGTTTGCTATATTCATAATTTCTAGCTCGACATATTAAGTAATAAGTTAAAAAATTCATACTAATAATAAGCAGTACTATTATAGGGTTAATTATAATTATAATCATACTACTAAACACCAGAAAACCAATAAAGTCTGTAGTTAGCTGAACAGTATTATTAATAATTCCATCAATCCCTCTTCTCGGATATGTAGCATACTCAGCTTTCTTTAATAATACTCTCGTACTTTCCTTTTCCATTATTTCATAATCTCCATCCATTAATTTAGAGAATACCTTATCAGCAAATTTAAATCTTATATTAGATGCTCGCCAAGTTACATTTCCTAATGTCCATTTCTCAATAATGTTAACTAATACCATAAACAGCACAAAAAATCCAACCTTAACAACCATATCCTGTACTTGTAAATTACTAGTTAAAGATTCAATTACCAATTTAGGTAAATAGCTCATCCCAAAAGACAACATTATTAATATTGGAATTCTAAGACACATAGCAAAAAATAGTATTCTATCAAAAGTCCAAATACTCTTTATAATATATAACACATTATTTTTTACAGTATATGTAGTTATTTTTCTCATGATATATCCTGCATCTTTCTTAAATATCACTTAAACATTATTTTATACTTTTCACATTTATCTTCTATTGTATTATAAAAATTTTAGCTATATTTGTCAACATAATTATATTTTGTTTATATATATTTAGATTTTTAACTATTTTATCTATAATGTTTTCATTTATTCTTCAATCTTGAGTGGTATAATCAAGACATATTTTAATATGGTGTATTCATCTAGTACAGACAAAAATCTAAAATATGATATAGTTTAATCTCAAAATAACATACATAAAAACCCTCTTTACATATTGTTTAGAGGGTTTTAGTTTTATAAAGATTTAGTTTCTTGACTAACTCCAGCCAATTAAAGTTCCAATAATAATAGCAATAGAACCTATTGCTACCCATATTCCAAATAATGGAAGCATAAATTTTAGCCATTTCTCATATGGTACCTTAGCAACTCCAATTACAGCCATAAGCACACCTGATGTTGGAATTATAGTATTAGAAAAACCATCACCGAATTGATAAGCTAAAATAGCAATTTGTCTACTTACACCTACAACATCTGCCATTGGTGCCATCAAAGGCATAACTACCATTGCTTGACCTGATCCTGACGGTACAAAGAAGTTGAATATTAGATTTATATAAAACATAAATACTCCAGCAAAGGTTGACCCAACTTTACTTAACGGAATTGACATATAATATATAATTGAGTGAATTATATTACCATCAGTAAGCACTATTGTAATTGCTTTCGCAAATCCAATAACTAAAGCTCCATACACCATGTTTTTACAGCCAGAAATGAAAGATGTAGACATGTCATCAGGATGCATTCGACCTATTATTCCACTAATTAATGCAGCTGCAATCATTACAGCACCTAGATGATTAATTCCCCAATCCAATTTAAATGAACCATATGCATAAACTACAAAACCAGCTATTAATACAAAAAGTACAAGACAATGCCTCCAGTTAAAAGAGCTTGTTGTTTTAACAGTCTCTGATGGTTCCATCCATTCAATATTATCCAATACGCTATTTTTAATATTAGACTTCAATTTTCTTGAATATCTAATTAAATACCACACTGTTACTACAAAGATAACTGCCCATATCAAAGATCTATATACAAATCCTGACATAAGTGGTACATCTGCAATTGTTTGTCCTAATACAACATTAAAAGGGTTCATTGGGGATGTTGTAAAACCAGAGTATGCACCAAGATACATGATAGCAATACCAGCTACAGGATCAAGTTTAAGTTTCTTAGCAAGCATTACACCTATGGGTATAAAAGCAATGACAGCGTTTGCAATTATTCCAAGTGCACCTAATACAGACATTACAGTCATTATTATTGGTATTACAAGTAATGCTTTTTTCTCTAGCTTGTTAATAGACAAATTAATTGCTTCATCAATAGCACCAGTATCGTTAATAATTTGAAAACATCCGCCAACCAAGAAAACTGAAAATATTATTTTTGCAGCTCCAATCATACCATTTACAATAGATAATAAAAATCCCATAACACCAACAGGTGAACGTTCTACAAAATTAAAAGAATTTGGATCAATAAGTGTTTTTCCCGTTGTAGCATCTTTAACCATTTCATATTGTCCAGCAGGTATTATATAAGTTAATGCAACTGCTATTATAACAAATAACACAATAAGCGTATAAGTATTTGGAACTTTAAATCTCTTTTTTTCTCTTATCACTTTATTAGAATCTGGTTTTTTTAAAGTATTACTGTTCATATAGTCCTCCTCATATATAAATAGTCTCTCAGAATTACCTCTTTAATTTACCCTAATCTTTTTTCAACAATTTTACTTAATATCCTTTGTCCATACATTAATGCTTGTTTATTAAACTTTACATTTGGATTGTGAAGTCCAGGAATTAAATCTGCACCTAATCCGATATATGCAGTTTTAACGTTTAAATATTTAGGGTAATTATGAAAATCTTCTCCTCCGGGCGTTAAAATAGGTGGAAGTGATTTACCCAAAACCTCTTCAATTGAAGATTTTGCAATATTTACCAAACCTTCATCGTAATCTGCTGCTGGTAAAATACTACCTATATTAATTTCAACGTCACTTCCATTATTAATAGCTGAATTCTTAACAGCATCTTTTATTTTTTTTATAAGTTCATCCATAACATTATTATTTTGTGCTCTTACATCAATTGCTAATTCTACTCTATCCGGAATTATATTTGATGCTTTCCCGCTAGATATAAATTTAGTAACTTTTGCTGAACTAGATACTCTCGGATCTACTCTTATAGAATTTATAGCCAATACTACCATTGCCCCTGCATCTACTGCATTTACGCCTAGGTGTGGTCTTGCAGCATGTGAAGGGACACCTTTTATAGAAACATCTATCGTTACTGATGCACCATGACATAAAGCTGGTGTTGCTTCGCCAAACACTGCCTCTTGAATAGGTCTTAGGTGAATACCAACTATTTCATCTACTTCATTTAATTTAGAAGTTTTAATAATCATCTTTGCACCTTTTCCATTTTCTTCATCAGGCTGAAACAAAAAAATTAATTTACCTCTTTTAATATCTTTTTTACTATATTCTTTCGCAACTGCAAGTACCATTGAAGAATTTGCATCATGTCCACATGCATGAATGTATTTGATTTTTTCACCTTCTATAAATTCAAGAGCATCCATGTCAGCTCTTATTACAAGAGTTGGTCCATCAATGCCACTATCTTTTTCAGCTATAACCCAAGTTTTAGATTCATCATAATCAATTGTATAACCAAATTTTATTAATTCTTTTTTTATAAATTTTGATGTTTTATATTCTTTTCCACCTATTTCAGGTATTCCATGAAGATATTCAAAAGTTTCTAAAACATACATTTCATTTAGTAATTTTTCTTCCATAAAATTAACCTCCTTATACTATGTATTCAAGTTACATCTTTCCAACTATTCTATTGCTATATACTTCTACTGTAATTACGACTAAAGCAATTAAAATCTTCTTAAATTTAAAAGACCTAGTTCATTTTTATATTTTCTGATTAAAATAATTAATACAAATTACCATGCTACTGCTTGTAACACTTGTAAAGATTTATTATAATGTTTTTATCGTTTGTCTTTATTTAAACTGGATGCATAACTTGTTTATATCCGGATATAAGTTTAGTACATTTTTTATAATGTTTCCTTTAGGAACTTAATTTAGATTATAGTTTCCTTTAGGAGCTTTGTCAATATGTTTTTCTGTTTATTATGGAAACTTTTTTTGTGAAAGAAATGTATATATGATTAGTGAATATCTTAGATTATAAAGAAAAGAATTTAATTTATCACAAAATATGCAAATTATATAGGTGTACAAGGACTACTTACACAACTTATGAAGCTTTTGCAGACTATAATAACTAAACCGTTAAAAAAAGGAAGAGAGCCATAATAGCTCTCTATTTCTTTAAAACTCTTTAGTTATATTTCAACTTAATCTAAAAAACACTCTACCTGAATCTATAAGAATTACTCTAATTTTCATTACTTATACTCCTTATTTTATTGTATTGGTGCTTATTCTTTAAAATACAATATCCTATTTTAAATCATTTATAGATTAATCAACTCTCCAATCCATTGATAGCATTCTTCTAATTCTTCATCACTTATCAAATGAGATTTATGCTCAAACAATACTTTATAATTATTATTAATTTCATTTAAAGTTTTAAAATATTGCTCCATATCTCCCCAACCATCTTCTACCTTTAAAGATTTCAATGCTGGATAATGTGAATTTGAAATATTTGTATCAATCTTAACATTCCATAAATGTACTAAATAAGTATATCTAGCAAACTTTCTAACTATATCTTGCCAAATAAAATTATCATCAATACAATCTTGTAAGTGTATTCTACCAAAATCAAGACATATTTTAATATTCGTATATTCTTCCAATAAGTTTTCAATCAAATTAGTATTGTATACATATTTGTTTAATCCATCTAATTCTAAAAGAGGAGTAAAATTATATTTTTCACCTTGCTCAGAAAATATTTTAAAAAAGTTTCTGCTTTTGTCTTTGAAGAACTCGTATGAAATTTCAGATTCATAATAATATTCAGTATCATCACAAAATCTCCAAAATGACCAATTAACATTATTATCTAGAATAACTGGTTTTGGATAGTGAAGTAAAATATAATCTGGATTAAATTCTTCAGCTCTTTGAAATTCATTTTCCATGTAATTTATTGATTCTTTATAAGTTGTATTATCTTTAGAAAGATATTGTGGATCTCTTGCTCTCCATTGATTCTTTAGTAGTGGAAAATGAATACCTATATTCAAATTTCTTTCCTTAATATTTTTCTTTAATTTTTGCAATTCAGCAAAAGACTCCATTTGATTAATTTCAATTCCAAAAAAATAATCTCTAAAATCTCTATCTTGCCTATTTATATCAAACTTATCAAATTGACCTATTAGAAATCTTTTCACATGCTTCTCCTTATTAAAATCTTAATAGTATTACCGTTTAGTTTTACAATCGCCATAATTATTAACTTTGCTTAGTTTTTTGAGAATTTTTCTTAAACACTTTGACTTATATAATGTTTTCTTTATTAAATAATCACCTTTAATAGAATGTCCTCTCGGCAAGTTCCATATTGGAATAGTTTCACAAGTAAAACTTTATCCTTTTCATTATTAAAAATTATTGAAAAAGCACCTCTTGTACTCATTATTGTCTTCCTTTCAACTAACTTTCTACATCTATATTATTCATATTATCATAATAAATTCTCTCATTCAACTATATATTGCAAATGCTGCTAAATACTGCTATAATATTCTAAAAACTATGTAGTATCTATTCTAAAGAAACTAAAAGGAGTGAAAAATATGTTACAAGTAATTCATGCAGATGAACTAGACATTGACAATTCAGAGTTCCTCAATTATGAAGTAGATTTCAACCTAATACACAGGATAGTAGAAGATGAAAATGCTTTTGTTATTCAATCTACGGATAAAAACCTTATAGCAGCACAAAATGAAGGCAGACAAATGTGGATATGGATTAATCCCAATATGAATGATAATTACGTAAATAAAAGTGTATGTGAATTATATGAAATTTTGAAGGATAGACAAGTTCCTAGTATTTCAGGATATAAAAAATATATACAAAAACTAGCAGATAAGTTTTTGATAAATAAGTCTAATGATTATCAAATAGATATGGAAATGATAGCATATTATTGTCCGAAAGTCATTCCTACATATAAAAATCACGGCAAGATGATAATAAGTAATATAAATCATGTAGATATTATTGCAAAATTCACTAAAGGTTTTATTAAAGATAGTTTCGGAATAGATGTTTCGGTAAAATGTCAACTAGAAGGAGCCAAAAGATCAGTTTCATCTGGGAATACATATTTATTAGAATTAAATAACAAAATAGTATCTATGGCTAATATTGCTCATAAATCAAAAAGGCACGGGAGAATTAATAATGTATATACACCTGATGAAGAAAGAAATAAAGGATATGCCAGTACATTAGTTGCAAATTTAAGTCAGAAACTACTAAATGAAAAGTTTACTCCTATGCTGTATGCAGATGATTCAAATATTATATCAAATAAAGTATATACAAATATAGGATATATTGAAACTGGGAAAATATGCAATATTAAATTCATGATATAAAAAAAGCCTGCTCAAATTGAGAAGACTTAATATATTATTATGCAAACAGTAACAAGCTTAGAGCCATTACTACCATTCCTAATATAAGACCATAAATAGCAATATGATGCTCTCCATATTTTTCAGCTGTTGGTAGTAATTCGTCTAAAGATATATAAACCATAATTCCAGCAACACTAGCAAAAACAATTCCAAACATTGCATCATTAACAAATCTCATTAAAAGAAAATAACCTAATAAAGCACCTATTGGTTCGGATAACCCTGATAAAAATGAATATAAAAAAGCTTTTTTTCTATCGCCAGTAGCAAAATAAATAGGAACTGAAACTGCAATACCCTCAGGTATATTGTGAATTGCTATAGCCACTGCTATACTTATACCTAGGGTTGGTTCTTGTAATGCACCAGTAAAGGTTGCCAATCCTTCTGGAAAATTATGAATAGCTATAGCTAAAGCTGAAAATAACCCCATTCTTAATAAAGATGATTCATCACCTTCGGAATTTTTCATTTCTTTAACATCTCTTATTTCATGTGGATTTTCAGCATTTGGAACAAACCTATCAATTACTGCAATTAATGCAATTCCCGCAAAAAAAGCAATAGTTGTTACCCAATAGCCTTTTGTTGCTCCATATACAATTTCTAAGGAATCTCTTGCTTTAGCAAATATCTCAATCATAGAAACATATATCATTACTCCAGCAGAGAATCCTAAAGCTGCAGATAAAAATTTTTTATTAGTTTGTTTTGTAAAAAAGGCTAATGCACTTCCAATACCTGTAGATAAACCTGCAAACAGAGTAAGCCCAAAAGCAAATAACATGTCATTCATACTTATATCCATCTTTCTCCTCCTCGATGCTTCTGCTTATTATTTTTTTAATATATACCCTGTTATTTTTATTATAAACATCTCAATCTTTATTATCTCATGTTATAATGCATTTGCTCTCTTTTTAACAACTTTTTATTGTTTAGAATATAAGTATATTATTTATTATCTGAATAGATAATTAATCTTATCTTTAACACTATTAACTATTTCTTTATTAACACTTCCAAATTTTTTAATTACTATATATTTAGATAAAGTATAAATTTTGTCTGTTCTTATACAAGAAGTTACTTTAAGTTCACCTTCTATTAAGTCCTTATTAGTAAATTGGATTGAGTACTCTTTAACATTTAAATTAGAAGTTATAACTGCAACAACTATATCTTCAGTTTTACAGTTATATTGATAATTAGATAATACTAAAACAGGTCTTTTCTCACTTGATATTAAGTCACTAAAAAGAATAGGTATAAGTAATATGTCTCATTGCTTATACATTATTCCATACCTCATCATCTATGTCATTATTCCAAAAGTTCAAACTACTCTCACTTGATTTTTGCAAATCAGTAAACAATTCTTTCTCTCTCTTTAATTTTAAGTATCCTATAAAATCTATAACCTCAGATATTTCATTTTCTGATATTCCCTCAATAAGATTAAATAATATTTCTTTAGCTGTATTCATATAAAACCACCTTAAAATTTCTATTATAATTTATTAGTTTTAAGCCATGAAAATTACTACAATTTTCATGGCTTTATTGGTAAAGATTAATATACTAAAACATTAAATAAATTATACAAATTTAATTTTGATATTTATACTCAACCCTTAGTCAAAAATCCTATATAAACTTTCAGAGCTAAAATCTTTTTATAGACTTTTATTTAACAAACCGCTAAATTATTTTAAATTATGTCTTTCTAGCATAACATCTAGAATTACATTATCAGTATGCAGCATTCCTGGTGAAGCTATTTTGCCCATGTTTTGCATTGTTTCTTCTGGTGTATTTCCAACAATACCACTATCATTTGGAATATAAACATCTTTCAACGCAAATAAAGCTGACTGAACAGCAGCACTTGCGGCAGTAATAGCTTTGAAAGAGCAGCCAAAATTGCCACCATCACAAATTATTCCTGTAATATTACATGCCATATTGTTGATAGTATAACTGATTTGTTTGTAACTGCCGCCTAACAAATAAACAATACCTGCACTTACTCCTGTTCCTGCCGCAACTGCACATCCACAAAACGCAGACAATCTACCAGAATGTTCCTTTATATAAATAGTAATTAAATAGCTCAATGCTATAGACTTAGCTAATCTTTTTTCATCAATATTTTCTCTTTCTGCTATTGCTATGAGTGGCATAGTTGAAATAATACCGTGATCACCACTGCCACTAATAGTCATTGCAGGTTTAGGCATTCCTCCCATACGTGCATCTACTGCATAACCAGTTAATATTTGTGAATATGTTACTATATCATCATTTAATCTATTTTCTTTTACTAATTCGGCTAGTGCTTTTCCTAATCCCATGCCTGAACCGTTCATACCTGCTTTTGCAAGTTCTTTATTCATTTTAACTGCGTCTAAAATAAAATTGATATCATCAAAATTAACATTTTCAATAAATTCAATAAAATCATTAACTTTAAATCCTTTTAAATCAAATTCTTTCTCTTCTTTTTTATCTTGACTGCATTTTGATTGATGTATAATTTCACCATTAGCTTCGATTAATTCAATGTTTGTATGCTTGTCCTTAATAACCGCTCTTCCTATTCCTCTACTTGTCTCTACAGCAGCATCAATTAATATGTTTGTAACACCTTTTTTTATATCTATCGTTGCTGTTTTTTCATCATATAGTTTCTTAGCTTCTTTGACGTCTTCATTAGTAACATTGCTTAAAACTTTTAATCCTAATGATGAGTCACCTGCTATTACACCAAGCAGTGCTGCCATTTCATTCCCCATTTCATTTGTACCTGGAATTGCACATGAAAATCCATTTTTATAAACTCCGGGATCTATTAATACATTAATCTTTTTCAAATCACCACCAACAGCTTTGTATGCTGTAGATGTTGCTAATGCAATAGCTGCTGGCTCTGTTACTCCTAAAGCTGGTCCCATTTCTTCCCTTAATAGTTCTATTATTTTCTGCTTATTTCTATCATCCATTTTAATTACTCCTTTTTTAATGTTATTAGACTAATGACTTATATACTTCTAAAGTCTAGTAGTAATTTATACTTTGATAAATTATTGTGCTGCCTAATTATATATCAAAGAAAAAGGTCTTGCAAATTATGTCGAAACCATAAAATCTAATTTTGAAAAATGAATAAAGTACTGTTTAAATGTAAATTATACATATAAGTCAGAAGATAAAGTAATGAGATTATTAAAAGGAAAATAAAAAAAACCCTCTTTATATTAAAGTGGGTTTTTATTAGCAAACAATAATTAAAAAGCTATTACTATCCCTCCATCATTTGCATATACACTGCTAATTCCCCGTGTATTTACTATAATTATATCCTTAAAATTATATTTGGCCTCTACATCTCTTTTTAATTTTTCAGCTTTTTCCAAAGCATTGCAGTGTGCAATTCCTAATATTCTATTTTCCATATCTATTGCACTTTCTCCTATTATATCTACTAGTCTATTGAATGCTTTTTTATTGCCTCTTATTTTTTCTACAAGTTTTATTTCTCCGTTACCGTTTTCGCCCATTATTGGATAAATATGTAGTATAGACGCTAAATGAGCTTTAACTTTGCTCATTCTTCCATTTTTAACTAGATTATCTAGTGATTCTAATATGAAAAAGGTTTTCATTTTTGATATATATTCATTTGTTTTATTTACAATTTCATTGTTAGATACATTTTGATCAATAAGCTGTTTTAACTTTAATCCTATAAGTGTTTCTCCAACTGAAGCACTTTTAGAATTAAATACATGAACAAATTTATCTGGACAGCTTTCTTTTAACATCTTAGCTGCTGTCATAGCACTATTAAATGAACCACTTAATTCTTTTGAAAGTGTTACAACAAAAGATGTTGTATTCTTTTTATATGCTTGTAAAAAATCATTAGGTGATGGACATGATGTTTTTATTGCTTTTGTACTATTTTTCATCTTAACAAGTAGTTTTTTTATATTTAAACCTTTGTCTATTAATTCTTGGTCATCAATTAATATATTTAAAGGCACTGTTTCAAAGATATTTAGTTTTCTAATTTTGTCATTTAAATCAAAGCAACTATCAACTATTATTTTGTTTTCCATAAATTCATATCCTTTCATTTTAATGTTTAATTATATCAAATAATTATCAATATAACAATAAATTATTATATTTTTATCTATCACGTCTCATAATTTGCTTTATGTAGTTTTAAAAACTACTTAATATAGTTATACTACCAATTTTATGTATTGTCAATATGTATTATATTATTTTAGTATTTTTTTATATTTTATTATCTGTATTTAGTAAATTATTTAATAACTAAATGCTTTATGATATAATATATAAATAAAAAAATATTAGGAGACTATATTAGTATATGGATTTTAAAGAAAAATTAAGCAATAAATCAATAGAAGTTGAACAATATCTTGAAAAATATATAGAAAAAAAGGATAATTTGCAGTTTAGAATTTATGATGCAATGAATTACAGCGTTTTTGCAGGGGGTAAAAGGATAAGACCAGTTTTATTACTATCATGTTATGAAGTTTTTGACAGCAGTTATTTAAAAGCTATGCCTTTTGCATGTGCTTTAGAAATGATACATACATATTCTTTAATACATGATGACTTACCTAGTATGGATGATGACGATTACAGACGAGGTAAACTTTCTAACCATAAGAAATATGGAGAGGCCACAGCTATACTAGCAGGTGATGCCCTGCTTAATAAAGCTTTTGAATTATCTATTGACGAATCTTTAAAGCTTAACATAGATAACTCTTTAATATTGAAAGCACTAAGTATAATGTCTAACGCTTCTGGTACAGAAGGTATGATAGGTGGACAAGTTGTTGACATGTTTTGCGAAGAAAAAATAGTAGATCAAGATACACTAAGATATATGCATAAACTTAAAACAGGAGCTATTATAAAAGCAGCTGCGTCTATAGGAGCAGTTTTAGGTAATGCTTCTCAAAAGGAACAAAAGGCAATAGAAACATATGCCGAAAATTTAGGTCTTGCTTTTCAAGTAAGAGACGATATATTAGATGTGATTGGAAATGCTGATAAACTTGGTAAACCTATAGGCAGTGATAAAGAAAATAAAAAGGCTACTTATGTTTCTTTAATAGGATTAGAAGAGTCAAAACTTTTAGAAGAAAAACTAATTAAAGAGGCAATTGCAAGTCTATCTATTTTTGAAAACAGAGCTGAATTTTTAAAAGGCCTTGCAAACTTTTTACTTACAAGGGAATACTAGGCGGAATTCAGACATATTTCCGCCTTTTTTGTTTTATAATATTATTATAGCTGCTATTGTTGTAACTATCAATCCTATTACAACAGGAATCAAATTTCTTTTAGCAAGATCAAAAGGATTAATTCCACACACTGCTGCTGCAGGAAGCAATGCCCATGGCACAAGTGTTCCTCCGCCTACCCAAATAGCTGCAATTTGACCTAATGCAGTCAATGTAGCAGTTCCATACCCTATTGCTGTAGAAAAAATGCTTGCTGCTGAACCTGCAAGGGATATACCTGAAAATCCTGAACCGTCAAGACCTGTAATAGCTCCTACTAATGTTAATGTACCTGCTCCTATGCTTTTATTTATAGGCACTGAGTTTGCTAAAGCTGCACCAAGGTCATTTACTATGCCGGCAGATGTTTCTGGAAGACCACAGCCGAAAATGGCACTAAATGCAGAATCGCCTAAGTAAAAAAATGCTGCTATTGGTATTACTGGTCCAAAGATTTTAAATCCAAATTGAAATCCTTCTATTAAATATTCTGTTATTTTTTCTAAGCCTTTTTTCTTGTGAGCCATCATTGACAATACTACTAAAATAATTACTGCTGTTCCTCCGATGAGTGCTGCTGCATCTCCTCCTTGTAAATTAAATGCTGACATAGCTACTATATCTAAGACAAATAATAGTGGAATTATTACTGCTGATATTTTTTTTGATTTATCTGAAATTAGCTTCTCAATATTACTATTGTTATTATAATACATTTCACTTTGTTCAGCTTTTAGTTTTCCATTTTTCATATCTCTTTTTAACAATATAAATGCTGTAACAGTTGTCACTATACCCATAACAATTACTAATGGTATACTTGCAGATATTACTTCGCTAACTGCTAAACCCGCAGCATCAGCTGTAAGTTTTGGGGCACCTTGTATAATAAAGTCACCAGATAGTGCTATACCATGACCAAACAGATTCATAGCTGCTGCAACTCCAATTGCTGGAAGACCAACGCTTAATGCAGCTGGTAAAAGCACTGCTCCCATTAGTGCCACAGCAGGAGACGGCCAGAAAAACCATGATATAACCATCATTAAGAAACCTATAATCCAAAAAGCTAAAGTAGGTGTTTTTATTATTTTTTTGAATGGTTTAACCATGACTTCATTAACTCCTGTTTTCATAAGTACTCTGCTCATTCCTGATATAATTGATATTATAAGTACTGTACTCATTAATTCATGAAGAGCAAAAATTAAACTATCAAATATACCTGTCACTGATTTTGTCATTGACAATGATGCCGCTAGACCAAGTACAAATATTCCAAGTATGCATATCATCGATGTATCTTTTCTAAGAATCATGAATCCAAGTATTAAGAAAATAAAAATAAGATAAATAAAATGAAGAATATTTAACTCAATTCCCATATAACAGCTCCTTTCAAAATATTCAGTATAATTAACTTATGCTGTTATATGAAAAATTGTGATTAATGATATTCTTATTTATTGAGCACCCCCCTTAACGGCAAGGACATCTCGTCCTTTTCAATCCTCGTTTTTTATATACTAGGAGGAGAACTTTGCTAGTATATAAAAAAACCTCTAAATCTTATTATTAAATTTAGAGGTTTATAATTATTGTTGTATTTTAAAGGTTTTTGGTATAAATCCTACTTTTTTCTGTACTTTTCTAAGGGTTTTTCTTGCTGCATTTTCTGCTTTTTGTGCTCCTTTAGCATATATCTCTTCTAGATAATCTTTATTTTTAAGAAGATATTCTGATTTTTCTCTTATAGGCTTTAATTCTTCTATTACTAAATCAGCTACATCTGATTTAAACTCTGCATACCCTTTTCCTTCGTATCTAGATACTATGTCTTCTATTTTTTCTCCTGTTATTTTAGTATAAATACCTAACAGATTTTTTATTCCTAATTGTTCTTCGTTTATCGCTACTACACCTAAAGAATCTGTAACAGCTCGTTTAAATTTTCTTCTTATATCATCAGGACTGTCACTTAATAATATAAAACTATTTTCGTTTGTATCCGATTTAGACATTTTAATTGTAGGGTCTTGAAGACTCATTATTTTTGCTCCAACTTTTGGGATATAGGGTTCTGGAACTGTAAATGTTGGACTAAAACGGTTATTAAATCTTTGAGCTATATCCCTAGTAATTTCAAGGTGCTGTCTTTGATCTTCTCCTACTGGAACAAGATCTGCTTGATATAATAAAATATCTGCTACCATAAGAACTGGATAATCAAATAATCCTACTGTAATGTTTCCTTCATTTTTTTTAGATTTATCTTTAAATTGAGTCATACGTCCAAGTTCTCCGAAGTATGTAAAGCAGTTTAAAATCCAAGCTAGTTCTGCATGTGCAGGAACATGTGATTGAATAAATAATGTAGATTTATCAGGATCAAGTCCTACTGCTATATAATTTGCAAGTACCTGCAAAGTATTTTTTCTTAATTCTTTTGGTTCTTTTGGTACTGTTATCGCATGCATGTCTACTACACAATAATAACAATTGTATTCTTCTTGAAGGTTAACGAAATTTTTTAATGCTCCAAGATAGTTACCTAAAGTCAAAGAACCTGAAGGCTGTATTCCACTAAAAATTATTTTTTTATCAGACATTTTTATTCCTCCTAGTATATATAGTTGATAATTGATATTTTATAGTTGATAGTTAATGGAAGCTTTACGTAGTAAAGCTTCAGGCTATTGACAAACCCGAATTTCATCGTTGTTGCCTCAATCGAGAATGCTCACGTATTTCTATATACGCTCCGCTTACTCGCTTTCGGCACGCCTCGAACTTCAAGTTTCTCAAAAACCTGTCATCTTGTTGACTTTGTCAACAATCTGAAGCTTTACGTAGTAAAGCTTTAATATTTTAATTTTTAAATTTTGAATTTTAAATTTCAACTAATTTTGCATTTTGGAATTATCAGTTGCTTATTATTACTTTCTTTCTTCTCTTTCTTACAATATAATCAAGTAATGCTACACAACCGCACACTGCAATATTTAAATAGTATACTATGAGTCTCCATACAAGTATAGCAAATGCAACTAGCTGTCCTCCAAAGTAGTGCTTATAAAGTAAATAGAAACCACCTTCCGATGCACCGACAGTACCTGGAGTTGGTATAAAGACTACTGCCATATTAAGAATGGCCTGCATAGACATTATATTAAATGCTGATGCATCTCTAAGACTTAATGCAAGATAAACACAGTATGTTATAAAGTAGTAACTTGTCATCATTAACGCTGTTAATATAGCTGTTTTTACAAATAATATTTTATTTTTCCACATATTTTTAAGACTAGTATAATAATCTTCAAAATAACTAATAGCCTTATTTTTAACATGTTTTATATCTTTTATAACTTTTATTTTATATGCAATGCCTATTCCCCAATATATCATTTTTTCAAATACTTTTTTATTGAAAAATAAAACTGCTATAAGTGTTATCATTCCTATATTTAGCACTAACCCAATAATAACAAAAGGTATTGCAGTTTTCATTGTAGACATAATTAAATTAAAATTATATATAATCATGGATAGAGAGTATATATTTAATACAATCTGAAATACCATAAATTTATTAACAAGTACAGTTGTTGTTTTACTTATTGAGTGCCCATCATTAGCCATGCAATAAGCCTGTACAGGCTGCCCTCCTGAATAAAAAGGAGTAATAAGATTATAGTATTTTCCTATAAGCGTATACTTAAGTGAACCTAAAAATCCAATTTTTAATTCTACAGCATTTCCAAACACATTCATTATTACAGCTTCTAAAACCCAATTAATAATAAGTGCCATTACACCTAATAGTATAAACTTTATTTCTGTATTATGTTTGAGCATTATTATATCTTCTGTTGAATATGCTCTTACTAAAAGTTGTAATGTAAAAGCAGTAATACCTATAAGTAGAGCAAAATTGATTATTTTTTTCTTCATACTAATAACTTCCTTCCCCTACGCTTAAAAAAGAATAATTAAATTATTTAATATATATGAAAGTCACTCTTATTAACATGTTTAGTATTTTTTATTATATCAAATTATATTAATGTTTACAAATTTATTTATACGTACTATACTATATATGAGATTTTAATAATAACTCATTGGGAGGGTTACCATGGACAATATAAAACTATTTGCTGACAGCACCTGTGATTTACCTATTGATAAGATTAAAGAAATGGATGTAGGTATTGTTCCGTTATTGGTAACATTTAATAATAAGACTTATAGAGATGGTGTAGATATTAAGCCTGATGAGATGTTTAATCTTGTAGATAAATATAACACGCTTCCTAAAACATCATCACCATCACCTTTAGATTTTTATAAAGCTTTTGAACCATTTGTTAATAAAGGTAAAGAAATAATCTATATAGGATTATCTTCTAAACTATCATCAACTATTCAAAATGCTCAATTAGCTGCGAGGCAGTTCCCTAAAGGAGCGGTTAGAGTTATTGACTCATTAAATCTTTGTGGTGCAATAGGTGGTCTTATAACATATGCCCATGAATTTGTAAAGAAAGGGTTTCCAATTGATAAAATAGTAAATATAATAGAAAAAATGGTACCTAATTACAAACTTTTTTTTGCTATTGAAACTCTTGATTATATACATATGGGTGGAAGATGCAATTCAGTAGAAAAAATATTTGGAAGCATGCTTAATATAAAACCTATTATTAATATGTCTATTGAAGGTTTAAAAGTATGGAAAAAAACACGTGGCAAATCCAAAGCAATAAATTTAATGATAAATGAATTGGTAAAAGATAAAGATAGGATTTATAAGGACGAGCTTCATATAGCGTGTGCATCAGGTAATGAAGAAGAAATGGAACAAGTAAAAAAACAAATTGAAACAAAAACAGGAATTAAAACTTTTTCAAAATATACTACAGGCTGTGTGATTTCAAGCCACTGTGGAAGAGGTACTGTAGGTTTTGGATACTATCTAAAATAAGTAGAAACTGTGAACGAGTGATTAGCAAAATAACGAGTGATGAGTAACTAGTAACTAGTAACATTGAAGATTTACTCATAAATTCGTAAATTATTTTTGATAATTGTTTTGTTTCTCATTTCTCAATTTATAAAGCTTTACATAAGTAAAGCTTCCATAATTTTTAACTTTTATTTTAATTAGTTACTTGTTTTTATTATCTGTTTCTTTTTTTATTAATTACTTTCCGACATAATAAATTTTTTTATTTAACACAAAATCTTTCGACTACGCTTTGCTTCGCTCATTCTAATTTCTCCATTCATATCTTTACCTTTCTATTCCTTCTCTAGCTTCTACTCCTTTGTTGTAATAATGCTTTATTTCTTTCATCTCTGTTACTAAATCTGCTAGTATAATAAGTTCATCGGGAGCATATCTTCCTGTTATTACAACTTCAACGTGACTGGCTTTGCTCTTTATAACTTCAATTACATCTTCTACTTTTAGTAATTTAAAATATAATGCTATATTAAGCTCATCAAGAATTACAAGATCATATTCGCCTTTTTGAAGTATTGACTTACACTCTTCAAGTCCTTGTTTAGCCGATTGAATATCCTCTTCTTCAGGTTTATTATAAATGAAGCAACCTCTTCCGAATTGTTTTACTTCTAAATTTTCAAAACAATCTTTTAATTTTGTTTCATTATATTTCATATCTTTTACGAACTGACCTACAAAAACTTTTTTTCCTGCGCACAATGCTCTTACTGCTAATCCAAATGCAGCTGTTGTTTTACCTTTACCATTACCTGTATAAACATGAATATATCCTTTATCCATTTATTCCTCCTATTATATTTTTAAAATATAAGTTAATATTAAAAAAGTAATTTGTGATATTTCTATTATACATCCATCATGAAAAAATAATACCTTTTTTATATAATTGTTTAAATAATTTAAAGCTAGACCGATTATTATAAGTGTAAAAGAAATTGATATTACTAGCTTGTAATTTACTATTACTGCTGATGCAAAAACTATTGAAAAAGCAACTATCCTTTGTTTGTTATCATAATAACTAGTTACACTATCATAATATTTAATTGTTGAACCTGCGATTATAAGTGTACTAAATCCAACTATTGGAGTTATTAGTACTGCCGAATTTGGAACTAATCCAAACAACACAAAGTAAAAAATTAATGCAATAATTATGCTAACTGTTTCACTTATATTGCTAACATTATCATCTTTTTTATAAATAATTTTATTTACTACCATTGATAATTCTTTTATAGTATTACATTTTGTTATTATGCAATAAAACAAAACTATTAAGATGCTTATAAAAAATCTATTATATATATATCCAAGTATTGAAATTAAAAACATTATTACACCAATAGCAATTCCTAAAACTGGAAGCAGTGTAATTCCATTGTAATAATCTTCTTCAGTTTGTTCTGCATAAAGATTTATTGGTATGCACGTGTATTTCTTAACCATTAGGATTAATCCTATCATAATGCTTCTTATTTCACTCATACTTTCTCCCTAGTTTTTTCTAACTTATATCTTAATAACTTACAACTAAACAACTATCTTTTCAACATAGTTTAAATTTTGTAAAAAAATTTATTCATTAACTTTTATCTAAAATAGTTGCTCATTTATCTTTTATCTTTTTATTATATCATATTTAAAGATTATTTTTTGTTTATTTCGTATAAATCTGTTCTCCTATTTTTAAGTATAGGAATTTGTTCTCTAATTTTTTCTACCATATCTAAATCTATTTCTCTAACAATAGTTGATTCTTTTTCATCAAGTCTCGCAACTGTCTCACCCCAAGGATTTACAATGACAGAATTTCCATATGAAACATATGAAAAATTACTTTCTCTTGCAGGAGCACAACCTACCATAAATACTTGATTATCTACAGCTCTGGCTCTAAAAGAAAGTTCCCAATGTACCGGCCCTGTAATCATGTTAAAAGCTGCAGGCAAAAATATTAATCTTGCTCCATTTAGCGTCATAAGCCTAAACCATTCAACAAATCTAATATCAAAACATATGGCTACTCCTATTTTACCATATTCTGTATCTATAACTGTTAAGTTATTTCCTGCTGAAAGAACATCTGATTCCATAAATCTTATTTTATTTTCTACTTCAATATCAAATAAATGCACTTTTCTATGTTTACCTATCAATTCTCCTTTTGGATTAAATACATAACTAGTATTATATATTTTATTATTATCAAGCTCGGGAATTGATCCACCTATTAAATATATTTTATGTTTTTTAGCAGTTTCAGAAAGAAAAATAAATGTTTGCTCACCTTCTTTTTCTGCATATTTAGGAAAATACTCATTGCCATATGGACAATTAAAAATTTCTGGTAAGCACACAAAATTTGCACCCCTTTTAACTGTATCTAATATCATTTTATCAGCTTTTTCTATATTTACCTTTTTATCATCAACAATTTTCATTTGACATAGTCCTATTTTTACTCTCAGAATAATCAGCCTCCCAATTAAATATTAGTAATTTATAATTATCTATAACTATATAATAAATATTTTAAAATGTTTTAGCAATAAAAAAATTTCATCAAAAAAATACGGAAAGTATTAACTTTCCGCATTTTTCTCAAATTTTTTGTTATCTTTCAACTAATAAAGCAGTTCCCATTCCACCACCTATGCAAAGTGTAGCAAGGCCTTTCTTAGAATCTCTCTTCATCATTTCATATAACAATGTTACTAATATTCTTGCTCCAGAAGCTCCAATTGGATGACCTAAAGCTATAGCTCCACCGTTAACATTTACTATATCTGTATTTAATCCTAAATCTTTTACAACAGCTAATGATTGAGCTGCAAATGCTTCATTTGCTTCTATTAAATCAAGGTCATCAACAGTCCATCCTATTTTTTTCAAAACTTTTTTAGTAGCTGGAACAGGTCCATAACCCATTATTGAAGGATCTACACCTGCTGAAGCATAAGCTTTTATTACTGCTATATATTCTAGTCCAAGTTCGTCTGCTTTTTCTTTGCTCATAACAACTAGAGCAGCTGCACCGTCATTTATTCCAGAAGCATTACCTGCTGTTACTGTACCACCTTTTTTAAAAGCAGGTCTTAATTTAGCTAATTTCTCTTTTGTTGTCCCATGTCTAGGAAATTCGTCAGTATCTACAACTATAGGATCTCCTTTTCTTTGAGGAATTTCAACAGGAATTATTTCATCTTTAAATCTTCCTGACTTTTGAGCAGCTTCTGCTCTGTTTTGACTTACTGCAGAAAATGCATCTTGATCTTCTCTTGAAATTTTCCACTGTTCAGCTATATTTTCAGCAGTAATTCCCATATGATATTTGTTAAAGATATCATATAATCCATCATACACCATGCCATCAATTAGCTTACCATCTCCCATTCTTTGTCCCCATCTAGCTTTAGGAACATAGTAAGGAGCATTGCTCATACTTTCAGTACCACCGCAAAGAATAATATCTGCATCGCCATTTTGAATGAATTGATAAGCTATACTAACACTTCTTAAACCTGAACCGCATACTTTATTAATAGTCATAGAAGGAACTTCAACAGGTATGCCTGATCCTACAGATACTTGTCTAGTAACATTTTGTCCAATACCAGCACCTAAAACATTACCCATAATAACTTCTTGAACCTGTTCAGGCTTAACACCTGCTCTTTTCATTGCTTCTTTTGCTGCAGCAATACCTAAATCAACTGCTGATACTGAAGATAACTTACCCCCAAAAGATCCAACTGGTGTTCTTACAGCTGAAACAATTACTACATCTCTCATAATTAAAACCTCCTTATATCTATATATTTTTTTAGTTAATTTTAATGCTTTATCTTTAATGCATATCTTTTACTACCTTATTATTATACTACAATTAACAAAAAGAATGTTAAAATTTTAACAAATTGTTTTTTAAGTTTTATTAACATATTTAATATGCTCGTTATAGTAAATGACAAAGAAACCCTTAATATTTAAGGATTTCTTTTCGTTTTATACTAATTAAATATTAATATTTGTAGAAACCTTCTTTTGTTTTTCTTCCCAATTTGCCCGCTCTTACCATCTTTCTTAACAATGGATGAGGTCTATATTTTGTATCACCATATTCATTATACAAAACTTCCATAATTGCAAGGCATACGTCTAAACCAATCAAATCTCCTAAAGCCAATGGTCCTATAGGATGGTTTGCACCTAATTTCATAGCTTGATCTATATCTTCTGCTGCAGCAACATCATCTGCTAATATACCTACAGCTTCATTTATCATTGGAACTAATATTCTATTTACAACAAATCCTGGAGCTTCTTTTACTTCTACAGGAGTTTTTCCTAATTCTTTTGCTATATCTATAACTTTCTTACAAGTTTCGTCTGAGGTAACAAAGCCTCTAATAACTTCTACAAGACCCATAACAGGTGCTGGATTAAAGAAATGCATACCTATTACTTTATCTGGTCTAGTTGTTACATTAGCAACTTCTGTTATTGATAAAGATGAAGTGTTTGTTGCTAAAATTGTGTCTTTCTTACATATTTCATCTAATTCTTTGAAAATATCTTTTTTTATTGCCATATTTTCTACAGCAGCTTCAATTACTAAGTCTGCATCTTTAGCTAATTTCATTTCTGTTGTAGTAGTTAGTCTATCCATTATAGCAGCTGCATCATCTTCAGTAATTCTTTCTTTTTTAACAAGTCTTCCTAAATTTTTCTTAATCATTGCAGAACCTTTTGCAACGAATTCTTCTTTAATATCTCGCAATATTACTTCGTGACCTTTTGTAATAAATACTTGAGCTATACCAGAACCCATAGTTCCAGCTCCTAGAATAAATACTTTCATTTTGTACCTCCTTATTATATAATTATTTAAAAGTAAAAGGTATTAACCCTTACTTTTAATTTTCAACTTTACTTACTTGAAATTAGGTGTTCTTTTCTCTAAAAAAGCTCCCATTCCTTCTTTTTGATCTTCAGTTGAAAAACATAATCCAAAAAGATTTTCTTCTATAGATATTGCAGTTTCAATATCAGTTTCAATACCTTTGTTTATGGACTCTTTTGAATGTTTAATAGCAGTTCTACCTTTGCTTGCAATTTTCTCAGCCAATTCAAAAGTTGATTTCTCTAATTCTTCTGGTTTTACTACTTTGTTTACAAGACCTATTTTCGCAGCTTCGTCTGCTTTTATTACATCTGCTGTAAAAATAAGTTCTTTAGCTTTTGCACTTCCTACTAGTCTAGATAATCTTTGTGTTCCACCAAATCCCGGTGTTATTCCTAGTCCTACTTCAGGCTGTCCAAATTTTGCTTTTTCACTTGCAATACGAATATCACAACACATAGCAAGCTCGCATCCTCCGCCTAACGCAAAACCATTTACAGCAGCAATTACAGGAATGTCTAGTGTTTCTATTGTTCTAAATACTTTATTTCCAAGCCTTGAAAATTCTTTACCTTCTACTGCTGTCATCTCTTTCATTTCAGCAATATCAGCACCTGCTACAAATGCTCTTCCTTCTCCAGTTATGATGAATACTTTCACATCTTTATTTGACTTTACATCATTAACAACTTGCCCCAACTCTTTTAAAACTTCAGTATTTAATGCATTCAAAGCTTTAGGTCTATTAATTTTTGCAACTGCTATATTATTTGTTACATTAAAATTAATAAAATTATACATATCACACCTCTTTAATTACATTATTTTTATTTTTATTTTAAATTTTAGATTCATTACCATTAGCCTCATTCACTTATATGTATGAGGCTAATGATTATTTATTCTTAATTATATTTTTCTAGTTTTGCTTTTTTTATCTCTTCTGCTAACAAAGGTAATACTTTATTTAAGTCACCAACTACTCCTACATCAGCTACTTCAAATATAGGCGCTGTTTCATCTTTGTTTATAGCAACTATAAATTCTGATTCTTCCATTCCTGCAAGATGCTGAATTGCTCCAGATATACCGCATGCTACATATAAATCTGGTCTAACTGTTTTTCCAGTTTGTCCTACTTGATAATCTTTAGCTTTCCATCCTGAATCAATAACAGCTCTAGAAGCAGAAACCATACCGCCAAGTTCATCAGCAACATTTTTCAATAATTCAAATTTTTCAGGTTTTCCAACTCCTCTTCCGCCTGATACAAGAACTACAGCTTCTTGAATATCCATTTTTTCTTTTTTCTCTTTAACTACTTCAATTATTTCATATGTCATATCTTCTTTAGTTATTTCTACATCCATCTTTTCTATGTTTCCAGTTCTGTTTTCATCAAACTCTGCTTTTTTCATAACTCCTGGTCGTACAGTAGCCATTTGAGGTCTATGGTCTGGACACTCAATAGTTGCCATTATATTTCCACCAAACGCAGGTCTTGTCATCATTAAGTTATTGTTTTCTTCATTGATATCAAGTCCTGTACAATCGGCAGTAAGTCCTGTTTTCATTCTACAAGCGATTCTTGGAGCTAAATCTCTACCTATAGCTGTTGCTCCATATAACATCATTTCAGGCTTTTTAGTTTTAATGACTTTTACCAATGCTTTTGTATAAGGTTCTGTCATATATATATCAAGTTTTTCATTTTCAACATATATTACATTATCTGCACCATACTGCAGAAGTTTATTTAATTGTTCTTGTATTTTGTATCCTAATACAACAGCAGTAACTTCTTCTTTTAATGTTTCAGCAAGTTCTTTAGCTTTTCCAATAAGTTCAAGCGAAACATTTTGCACTTTTCTATCTCTTTGCTCTACATATACAAATACACCTTTGTAATCTTTACTCACTTTAATACCTCCTGCATGCTATATAATAAATTTCTCTTTCAATTTTTCTACAATTAATTTTGCAGCTTCATTTGCATCAAGATCTGTATATAATTTTCCAGCTGCTTTCGCACCCTTTGTAAACGATTTTTTAACTCTTGTAGGTGAACCTTTAAGTCCTATTTCTTCCTTATCTATATCTAAATCATCAAAAGTCATGATTTTAATTTCTTTTTTATAAGCATCATAAACACCTGCAACATTCATGTATCTAGGTTCATTTAATTCTGTTAATGCTGTTATTAAGCAAGGCATTTTAATTCTTATTTTATGATATTCATCTTCAAATTTTCTTTTTACTATAAGATTATTATCTTCTTTCTCTAGACCTTCAACATAGCTTATATGAGGCAGTCCAAGATGCTCTGCTATTTCTGGTCCAACTTGAGCTGTATCACCATCTATTGCTTGTCTTCCAGTAATTATCAAGTCATATTCCATTTTTTCTAAAGCTTTTGCTAATGTCAATGATGTTGCCCAAGTATCTGCACCTGCAAACGCTCTATCAGTTAATAAAACTGCATCATCTGCTCCCATTGCTAAAGCTTCTCTAAGAGCAACGTCTGCTTGTGGTGGTCCCATAGTTAATGCTGTTACATGAGCATTATATTCATCTTTTAATTTTAATGCTGCTTCAAGACCGCTTTTATCATCAGGATTAATTATGCTTGGAACTCCTTCTCTTATAAGAGTTCCTGTTTTAGGATCTAATTTTACTTCTGTTGTATCAGGAACCTGTTTTATACAAACTATTATTTTCATTTTTTATACCTCCTATAACATGTGTGCTGATATAACCATTCTTTGAACTTCAGAAGTTCCTTCATATATCTCAGTTATTTTTGCGTCTCTCATCATTCTTTCTAAAGGATATTCTCTTGTATATCCATAACCTCCATGTAGTTGAACGGCTCTATTTGTAACCCACATTGCAGTTTCAGCAGCATATAGTTTTGCCATAGCTGCATCGTAACTATATGGTAATTTGTTATCTTTTTTGCATGCTGCTCTATATACAAGTAATCTTGATGCATCTGTTCTTGTCTGCATGTCTGCTAATGTAAATTGAGTATTTTGGAACTTAGCTATAGGTCGTCCAAATTGTTTTCTTTCTTTAACGTATTTTACTGTTTCATCAATTGCACCTTGTGCAATACCAAGAGCCTGTGCTGCAATACCTATTCTACCTCCATCAAGAGTTTTCATTGCTAAGCCAAAACCTTTTCCTTCTCTGCCTATTAGATTTTCTTTTGGAACTTTACAATTTTCAAATATTAACTCACAAGTTGCTGAACCTCTTATGCCCATTTTTAATTCTTTTTTACCTATTCTAAATCCTTCAAAACCTTTTTCTACTATAAATGCAGAAATACCTCTTGTTCCTTTAGATTTATCTGTCATTGCCATAACTATAAATACATCTGCTGCTGAAGCATTTGTAATAAATATTTTTGAACCATTTAACACATAGTAATCACCATCTAGAACAGCTTTAGTTTGCTGTCCAGCGGCGTCAGTTCCTGCATTTGGCTCAGTTAATCCAAATGCTCCTATTAATTTTCCACTTGCCAATGGTTTTAAGTACTTTTGTTTTTGTTCTTCTGTACCAAATTCATAAATAGGAGAACAACACAATGATGTATGCGCCGAAACTACTACCCCTGTAGTGGCACATGCTTTTGATAACTCTTCTACTAGCATTACATAAGCTAGGATGTCCCCTCCTTCTCCGCCATATTCTTTAGGAATCGGAATGCCCATCATACCATATTTTTGAAGCTTCTTAACTGTTTCAGCAGGGAATCTTTCTTCTTCGTCTATATCTGCTGCAATAGGTCTTACTTCATTCTCTACAAACTCTCTGTAGAGTTGTCTTAGCATTTCGTGCTCCTTTTTAATTGAAAAATCCATGTTCTGTTCCTCCTTTTTGATAATTTTGTAATTTTATAACTTTAAACTTTTATTATAAAGTTTAGAGAGCATAGAAATTTAAATTTTGTTAATTTTTTAACACAATTGTAAATGATAAACCTAATCACAATAATTAGAAATACTACTATCAAAATTTACATTAGTCTTTTATATATCCAATTATGTCTATAGCTAAGCTCTACAATGTCGTAAGACTAATATGTTATATTTAATTAAAGTATAATTTTAAGCTGCTTAATAATTATTACAACATCATTATAACACACTTATTTTTTTTTTCTACCTTTTAAAAAAAATATTATTAAATATATTCCTATTTTATTCCTCGAATACAAAATAATCAAATAAATTATATTTTCTTAATATATAAGAATTATTTTCTCTTGAATAATTATTTTCTTGTTGCTATAATAATGAATGAATTTGTCTTGTATCTAAAAAAATAGAACGAGAACAAGGAGGAAAAAAAATAATGAATAAGGTTTTTAAAAACACACGCAAACTCACTTTTTTAGGAGTTATGCTAGCATTAACAATTGTTTTTGTAGCTATAACTGCAATACCAACAATATCAGCAAGTATGGCATTATTAATTTTTATTCCAACTATAGTAACAGGCATAACACAAGGGCCTAAAGCTGGTGCATTAATGGGTTTTTTTGCAGGTACAACAACAATGTTAAGAGCAATTTTAGCACCACTATCCCCGTTTGACGCATTTTTTATTAATCCATTGATTTCTATACTGCCTAGAATATTTATCGGGATAGTTGCATACTACATTTATTACCTAATAAATAAATTAAGCAAAAAAGCTATAGGTAATAAAATAGCAATAATTTTAGGCGGAGCTTTTGGTGCTATTACTAATACAACACTGGTAATGACAATGCTTTATTTTATATATGCTAAGGATTTAGTTGATTTAATGGGAGCATCTTTTAAAACAATTTTAATTTTTATAATCACAACAAGTGCGATTCTAGAATGTGTAGTAGCTGCTATATTAACTTTACCTGCTGTAATTGCATATAATAAAATTTACGTTTATAAACATAATAAATAAAAAGGAGTTTTATATCCTATGGTTCTAGTAATAGATATTGGAAATACAAATATAGTTATAGGTGTTTTTGAAGGTGATTACCTTATAGGTAATTGGAGAATGCTTACAAAGAATGAACGTACTTCAGATGAATATGGTATATTTATTCATCATTTATTAAAATATAATAATCTTGATACAGACAAATTTGAAAATATTATTATATCTTCAGTTGTTCCTAATGTTATGCATTCTTTTACAAATGCTATGATAAAATATTTTAACACAAAGCCTCTTATAGTAGGTCCGGGAATTAAAACAGGTATCTCTCTTAAGGCTGAAAATCCTAAAGAAGTTGGAGCTGATCGAATATGCGATGCTGTTGCAGCATATGAATTATATGGCGGCCCTGTAATTGTAATTGATTTCGGAACTGCAACTACATATGATGTTGTTAATGAAAAAGGAGAGTTTATTGCAGCAGTAACATCACCGGGGATACAAATAAGTGCTGATGCACTGTGGACTAAAGCAGCAAAACTTCCAAACATAGCAATTAAGAAACCACCATCAATTTTAGCAAGGAATACTGTTTCAAGCATGCAAGCAGGATTAATATATGGATATATTGGTCAAGTAGAATATATAGTTAAAAAAATTAAAGACGAACTAAACGACCAAAATATGAAAGTCGTAGCAACTGGCGGACTTGGAAGCATTATAATGCCAGAAACAAATGTAATAGACAAGTATGATACACTTTTAACATTAAAAGGTCTTAAATTAATATACGAGAAAAATTGCTAAAAGCCTAACAATGTAGGCTTTAGGCTATTGACAAACCCCAATTTCATCGTTGTTGCCTCAATCGAGAATGATCACGTATTTTTATATACGCTCCGCTTACTCGTTTTCGGCACGCCTCGAACTTCAAGTTTCTCAAAAGCCTGTCATCTTGTTGACTTTGTCAACAATCTGAAGCCTACCAATGTAGGCTTTTTTTTCTTGACTTTATAAATTTTTGTAATATAATTTTATATAAATTTACTCTGCAAATTTAAACGAGAAACGAAAAAAATGAATAACGAATAACAAGGTAGTTTTGCTTATGCAAAACAAAAAGAAAAGGAAAATGAGTAAATCTTCATTTAATTATCAACTATAAACTATAAACTATAATATAAGGGGGTTTTTCATGAACTTAATTAAAAGATTTTCAACTTATTATAAGCCTCATATGAAATTATTTATTCTTGATATGGCTTGTGCTTTTGGTATTGCTTCGCTTGATTTAGCTTATCCTATTTTTTCAAAAGACATAATAAATATCTATATACCTGATAAAAACCTGAAAGCAATCATTAATGCAGCAATAATAATGATTATTTTATATTGTATAAGAGCAGTATTTAACTACATTGTTAACTACTGGGGTCATATAGTAGGTGTTCGTATAGAGTATGATATGAGAAAAAAACTTTTTGAACATTTGCAAATCATGGATGTTAGTTTTTATGATAATAGACATACAGGTAAGCTTATGTCTCGGTTAGTTAACGATTTAAACTTAATTGCAGAACTTGCTCATCACGGCCCAGAAGATCTATTTCTTTCCCTCATAATGTTACTAGGTTCATTCTTTATTTTATTAAGTTATGAATGGAGATTAACTCTTATAGTTTTTGCTACTATACCTTTTATGCTTTTATTTGGTATAAAGAAAAGCATAAGTATGCGTAACAAATTTAGAAATGTAAGAGAAAAAATAGCAGTTGTTAATGCTAAAATTGAAAACAGTTTATCTGGAGTAAGGGTAGCAAAATCATTTACAAATGAAGAATATGAAATTGAAAAATTTGGTGAAGGAAATATAATGTTTAGATATGCAAAAGTTGGAGCTTATAAATCTATGGCTGAATTCTTTACCGGAATCAAACTTTATATGAACTTATTGAATGTACTTACAATAACTGTTGGCGGATATTTTGTTTATAAAGATTATATAAATTATGGAGAACTTGTTGCTTATCTTTTATATATTAATCTATTTATGGAACCCATAAGGAGACTAACAAATTTTGCAGAGCAATATCAAAATGGAATGTCTGGATTTGAAAGATTTACAGAAATAATGGATATTCAGCCTCAAATTAAAGATGTTGAGAATGCTAAAGATTTAAAAAACATAAAAGGAAATATTAATATAAATAATGTTACTTTTTCTTATAGTGATAATAAAGAATCTAAAATTCTTCAAAATATAAATATGACCGTTAAAGCTGGCAAAACCCTTGCTTTAGTAGGACCATCAGGTGGAGGTAAAACTACATTATGCCACTTAATACCAAGATTTTACGATGTCGACAATGGTATGATAACTATTGATGGAGAAAACATAAAAAATGTAACAATTAAGACATTAAGAAAGAATATTGGTTTAGTACAGCAGAATGTGTTCTTATTTACAGGTACAATACGAGATAATATAATGTACGGAAATATAGAAGCATCTGAAGAAAAAATGATTGAAGCTGCTAAAAACGCTAGTATTCATGATTTCATAATGTCACTACCAGATGGCTATGATACTTATATTGGAGAAAGAGGTATAAAACTTTCAGGCGGTCAAAAGCAGAGAATATCAATAGCTAGAGTATTTCTTAAAAATCCACCTATTCTGATTCTTGATGAAGCAACATCAGCTCTTGACAATGCTACAGAAATTATGATCCAAGAATCTCTTGAAAAATTATCAAAAGGAAGAACTACTTTAGTCATAGCACATAGATTATCTACAATAAAAAATGCTGATGAAATTATAGTTCTAACTGATAAAGGTATTCAAGAGCGTGGCACACATGAAGATTTGCTTAAAAAAAGTGGAATTTATGCTGACCTATATAAATCACAATTTAAACATCTCGAATAGTTTAATAGAAAATACCGAGCCGGCAAATAAGCCGGCTTAAGCTATTGACAACCTAGATTTAATTGTTGTTAACTTTATCAACAATTTGAACCATCTTATCTGCTGGTTTTTCAGTATAAATATATGATGCTATGAAAGCAGTAATAGGAGCAACTAACACTAATCCTATACTTCCTATAAGAGTTCTCATTATCTCTGCTGATACTATCTTTAAATTTAATATACGCATAAAACTTGAATCTTTAGTCATGAATAGCATTAACAATGTTAAATAACCTCCTGAATATGCTAATAATAAAGTAGTTGTCATAGTACCAATTACAGCTCTGCCAACATTAAATCCGGATTTCAAGAGCTCTTTTCTAGTTATATCAGGTTTTTTTATCTTAATTTCTTCCATAGAAGCTGAGACATCCATAGCTATATCCATAGCAGCACCAGAAGCTCCAATTATTATTGCAGCATAAAATATATCTTTCATATTTAGATTCATATTTCCACTAAAAAGTAAAGTTTCAGAATATGCCTGCGTCATACCCCATAGACCTAGTTTGTCCCCGAAGAACACGGTTAATATTATTGTAACTAATAAACCACATATAGTTCCTATAAATGCTGATACTCCTTTTTTAGATAAACCTGCTATAGAAAATATAATAATTGCTGTAAGCATCATTAAAACAAAACATGAAACTAATATTGGATTTTTCCCTTCTAAAAGCCATTTGACTAAAAAATTCCACAGAATAAATAGACTAGCTACAAAAGAAAAAAGCGCTTTTAATCCTATAGTTTTAGCATAAACCAATAAACAGATAAAGAATAGTATTGTCATTACTAGTAATGTATTTTGTCGGTATAAATCTGTTGCTTTAGCGCTTATAATTTTTTCATCGTCTTCACTTAATAGAATAATAGCTGTTATTTTGTCACCTTTTACAAAATAATTATCCATATCTAATTTACCAAGAAGTAAGTTTGTGGCACTAACTTCAATATTCTTAAACTTTCCAGATTCAATTCTTATTATTAATTCCTGCGAACCAATATTGGCAATACCTCCGTTAACAATATGTGAATTATCAACATTTAAAACAGTTGCTATAACTTCTTTAACATTTTGTTTTTCAATATTTATATTTCTATTCATTGTATTTGTTAATACAAATAAGACAATTAATGCAATTATAAGAGTCGTATAAACTATTATTGTTTTAAAACCTTTCAATTAACATCTATCCTTTCATATTACATAGCATTTTTAAAAAAATGAGCCCTTTATTGGGCTCTTTATTGGATATGATTGTTTATACTAATTAGACAGTTTAAATTCCATTAATTCTGCCATAGTTTTTGCAATATCTGTATTATCTTTAAAACCTCCAAAATTCTCAGCTCCTACTCCAACAGCTGACATTGGTATGGCTGTACCAGTATGTGCATATGTTGTCCATTGTATGTTAACTCTTTCAGCTATTACGTATTCAGCTGCCAAAGCTGCTTCGTCATACTTATATCCATTTTCAGGTCTAATGGTTTCTGCATCTACCAAATCCATAGCTTTATTAAGTGCAGTTAATTCATCTGCTGTTATATTCACAAGACCACAATTTTGTTCAAGATATGATAAAAATTCTTCTCTATCTCCTTTATATTTGCCTGACATTTGGTCTTCAGCACTTACTTTTACATTTTCTAATTGATTTAAGTCAAGAAAATAGTTAGTAGCAAATCCAAGTCCCATACCTCCAGTTTCGTGATCACCTACTACAACTATAAGAGTTTCATTAGGATTAGTTAAATAAAATTCATATGCTTCTTTTATTGCATCATCAAATGCTATTGTATCTTGAATAGATCCTGCTGCATCATTGATATGACACGCATGGTCGATTCTACCACCTTCAACCATCAAGAAAAAACCATCTGCATCTTTTGATAATAGCTGTATGGCTTTTTCAGTCATTTGAGCTAATGATGGAACCTCATAATTTTGATTTACTCTATCAATTTCGTAAGGGTTATGCGAATATGTAAATACTGCAAATGCTTTATCTCCTTCTTTAGGAGTATATTTCTTAAAATTTTGCGCACCATTCATACCATAAAATATATTATAACCTGACTCTGAAAATTCATTTAACAAATTTCTATCATCTTTTCTTTTTGATTTAATAGTATTTCCTGCTGCATCAGTTTGAGCATCTTTCCATCCTTGTGGTAAAAAATTTCTCAATCCACCGCCAGCAAAAAAATCAACGCCACTATCAAGATAATCTACAGCAATTGCATTTTCGTCATTTCTACTTATATTATGTGATGCAAATACTGCTGGAGTTGCGTGGGTTATCCTTGTAGTAGTAACTAGACCAGTAGCCATTCCTGCTTGTTCAGCACATTCAACTAATGTTTTAACATTTTTTCCATCTGAAGTTTGTGAAATTATTCCATTATTTGTTTTGATTCCAGTTGCTAAAGCAGTTCCTGCTGCAGCTGAGTCTGTTACAAGAGTATCATTAGAATATGTAGTATTAATACCTGCTATGGGAAAAGTGTTCATAGTCAATTTTACTGAATTGTCTCCAGTAGTTTGTCTTAAATAATATTCTGCAAGCTGTCTTTGAGAAGCACCTAATCCATCACCTATAAAATAGAAAACATATTTAGGCATTTGTGAAGTTTGTTGTATAGTTTGTGCATCCCCCGAAGCAGCTAATGTCCCAAACAGCAAAACAAAAACCATACTTAGTGCTAAAATTCTTTTTTTGTTTAACATAAAAAATACTCCTTCCTAAAAAATTTATTATCTAGCTTAAATATAAACTAAATAAAACAAATTTAGGTTAAGTATATGTTAAAAGTAAATTAATATATTTTTTCATTATATTAACAATATATTTACATTTAATAAAAAAGCCAGCTTTGCGCTGGCGTAAACTAGATTTATGCTGTTGTAAATATTAAATCTTTATCTTTTGCTGTTATAACTATATTATCAGATTTTTTAATTGTACCTTTAAGCAGTTCTTCAGAAAGTTTATCTTCTATTTTCTTTCTTATTGCTCTTTGGAGAGGTCTAGCTCCATAAACTGGGTCAAATCCTTCTTCTGCTAGTAATTCTTTTGCATCTTCTTTTACTTCTATGCTTATACCTAATTCCTTAAGTCTTTTTTGTAGTCCATTAATCATAAGTGAAACTATTTCTTTAATATGATCTTTGTTTAAAGAATGAAATACTATGATTTCATCAACTCTGTTTAAAAATTCAGGCCTAAACATTTTTTTAAGTTCACCTATTACATTTTCTTTCATTTTTTCGTATTCATTTTTTTCTGAATTTGAACTGTCTTTTGTAAAACCTAATGTTTTCTGTCTTTTTATAGTACTTGCACCAACATTTGAAGTCATTATTACTACTGTATTTTTAAAGTCAACTGTTCTTCCTTTTGAATCTGTCAATCTACCATCATCAAGTAATTGAAGCAATATATTAAATACATCTGGATGTGCTTTTTCTATTTCATCAAACAGTATAACTGAATATGGCTTTCTTCTTACTTTTTCAGTTAATTGACCTCCTTCATCAAATCCAACATATCCTGGAGGTGAACCCACAAGTTTTGAAACAGAATGTTTCTCCATATATTCTGACATATCTATCCTAATTATTGCATCTTCATCACCAAACATAGCTTCTGCTAAAGCTTTTGATAATTCTGTTTTTCCTACTCCTGTAGGACCTAAAAATATGAATGAACCTATAGGTTTTTTAGGGTCTTTTAATCCTACTCTTGCTCTTCTTATAGCTTTTGATACAGCTTCAACAGCTGGATGCTGTCCTATAACTCTTTTATGAAGTATATCTTCCATATTTAACAGTCGCTCTGACTCATCGTTTTGAATTTTCTTAACTGGAATTCCAGTCCATTGTGCAATAACTTGAGCTATATCTTCATATCCTATTTGACTTTCTTTTGAGTTAGTTTTATTTTTCCATTCTTCTTTTTTACTATTTAATTCACTGATAAGCTGTTTTTCTTTATCTCTTAATTCCGCTGCTTTTTCATAATTTTGTGAATTTATTGATTCTTGTTTTTCTTGTTGAATTCCTTTTATTTTATCTTCAATTTCTTTTAGGTTTGTTGGTGCCGTAACTGTCTTAATCCTTGATTTTGATGCAGCTTCATCAATCAAATCTATAGCTTTATCAGGCAGAAACCTGTCTGTTATATATCTGTGAGATAATTTTGCAGCTGCCTCTATTGCTTCATCAGTTATAATTATTTTATGATGAGCTTCATATTTATCTCTAAGTCCTTTTAATATTTTAATTGTATCTTCTACAGTAGGCTCTTCTACTAGTACAGGTTGAAATCTTCTTTCAAGTGCAGCATCTCTTTCTATATGTTTTTTATACTCATCTATTGTGGTTGCACCTATTGCATGTAATTCTCCTCTAGCTAAAACAGGTTTAAGTATATTTGAAGCATCTATTGCACCTTCAGCAGCTCCTGCACCAATTATTGTATGCATTTCATCAATAAATAAGATGATATTACCTGCTGCAATTATTTCATCCATAACAGTCTTTAGTCTTTCTTCGAATTCGCCTCTATATTTAGCTCCTGCTACCATTCCTGCCAAATCTAAGGTTATAACTCTCTTATCCTTTAATATTTCAGGTACAGTACCATTAATTATTTCTTGTGCTAATCCTTCTGCTATGGCTGTTTTACCTACACCCGGTTCACCTATCAAACAAGGATTGTTTTTTGTTCGTCTGCTTAAAACTTGTATAACTCTTTGTATTACTTCTTCTCTTCCAATTACAGGGTCAAGTTTACCTGCTTTTGCAAGTTCGTTTAGATCTCTACCGTATTTTTCTAAAGTTTTTGTTGATTTACTTGCTTTTTTATTCATATGTCCTGATGTATTTTCAGTCTGTCCTTGATTCAATAATTGTACTAATTCATTTGTAACTTGGTCAGAACTAATACCTTGAGCTTGCATTATCATAGCTGCAACGCCTTCGCCTTCTTTTATTAGACCTAATAGTAAATGCTCAGTACCTATATAAGTAAGTCCCATCTGTCTTGCATACATCCTTGCAAGTTCTATTACTGTTTTGCTTCTTGGACTTATAGTTATATAATCAGGTGCTTGCTCACCTTCTCCTATAATTTCTATGATTCTCTGTCTTACAGTATCAGCATCTATTCTATTTCTAAGTACTTGACCTGCTAACCCTTCTTCTTCCAAAATTAGTCCTAACAATATATGTTCAGTGCCAATTACTGCATGATTTAATTTTTTTGCTTCCTCTTGAGCTAAGACAATAACATTCTTAGCCGCTTCACTAAACTCATTCATAAACATATATAATACCTCCCTTTTTAACAGTTGATAGTTGATAATTGATAGTTGATAATAGTATTTAAGATAAAAGTGAAAAGTTAAAAGATAAAAGTTGTGGTTGAAATTTGAATTTTAAATTTCTTTCTTTTATCATAATATTAATTTTGTGAAGTTATGAGCAAAATTACCATAACTCTAAACTTTTCACTTTTAGTTTTTATCTACTTAATCGTTACTCAATTGATAAAGCTTTACATTAGTAAAACCACCATGTTACTAGTTTCTACTTAATCGTTACTCGTTTATTTATTGCTTAGTTTGTTTTTTATAATTTCTGCTCTTTTTATATCTCTAGCTTTTTGTGCTAGTTCTTCTCTTGTTATATATTGAATACTATATGGTTGTATTTCTGTTATTAGAATATCTAATTCATTACTATTTATACCTTCAATAATGCCTAGTTCTATTCCTAATTTTACATTAGATATGAGTTTCATTGCTTCTTGTGTGCTTATAACTTTTGCACTGTTTAATATTCCATAAGATCTTAAAACTTTATCTTCTAATGCTATTTTTTGATTTGTCATTAAACTTTCTCTTATAGACCTTTCTTTTTCTACAATCTGCATTGTTATTTTATTTATTTTATCTATTATTTTTTCTTCTGAAAGCCCTAACGTTCCTTGATTAGATATCTGATATAAATTGCCCATCGACTTAGTTCCTTCACCATAAACTCCTCTAACAGCTACTCCAAGCTGTGATGCAGCTAAAAGTATTTTTTCTGCTTGATTTGTTAAGCTTAAAGCAGGTAAATGCATCATAACGGAAGCTCGCATTCCTGTACCAATATTAGTAGGACAAGAAGTTATATATCCTATTCTTTCATCAAATGCATAATTTAGATTTTGTTCTAATACATCATCTATGTTAGAACTACTCTCCCAACATTTATCTAGGCATAATCCAGAACCAAGTTTTTGTATTCTTACATGGTCTTCTTCGTTTATTAATATTGATACTTTTTCATCATTACTTAATATTACTCCGCCTGTTTCAGTTTTTTCTGTTAAAGCTGGACTTATTAAATGTTTTTCAATAAGGACATTCCTTTCAATTACTGGAATATCCTTCATTTTGAAAAACGTATAATCTTCTGTAACATTAGATTTGCCATTGATCATAGAGTTCTTAACATCTTCTAGTATTTTTTGTGCCTCTTCTTTTTTTAATTTTGTAGGAAATTTATAATTTTTTAAATTTCTAGCTAATCTAATTCTACTGCTTATTACTATATCTCTTTCTTTGCCTGAATTATCTAACCATTTTAGCATACTAGCACCTCTTATAATTCTTTTTCCATTTCTCGTATTTTGTCTCTTAATTTAGCTGCATTCTCGTATTCTTCTTTTTCAACAGCCGATTTTAATTCATGTCTTAAATTTTCTATATCTCTTTTTATTTTAATCTTTCCTCCTGTTTTTTTAGGAACTTTTCCTGTGTGAGTATCATAACCTTGTATATTTTTAATTACAGGCATTAACCTGTTTTTAAAACTGTCATAACATTCACTACATCCAAATTTGCCTAAATGTGTAAACTCATCATATGTCATACCACATGAATTACATCCTATACCTTCTAACATATCTGTTCCAAATGCATCATTTAATAATCCTGCAAAGAAACTTTCCATTGAAAAACTAGGATTGAAAGTAGAATATTTTTTTGCACATTCTTCACACAAGTGTGTTTCTGTTTTTTGTCCATTTATAATTTTTGTTACATGAACTGTTGCTTTATTTTTACCACATTCATTACATAACATAATAAACCCTCCCTTTTTAAAAATTTATAATTGATAGTTGATAATTAATAATTAAATGTTGAAATTTTAATTTTAAAATTTCTTTTCTATTAATTTTTATTAAAATAAAGTTTGCGAAGTTATGAGCAAACGTTCCATAACTTTTCACTTTTAACTTTTAGTTTTTATCTTTAAAAATTTATTCATTTAGTAGTACTAGCAGTATTTCTTTAAAAATATCCGCTCGTAATTTGTTTCTGTCATCGTAGTATATTTTGGCTAATGCTCTATCACTTAAAGCTCTTTTTATTATGTTTTGCTCTCTCTCATTAATCATTCCATTTTCGTAGAAAGTATCTAGTAAATCATATGCTTTAGATTTTGTTATGCTTTCTCCTATACTTTTATTTAATATATTTTCAATATGATTATTTTTCGAAATAGGTATTTTGTATATCTTTACATACCCACCTCCACCTCTTCTGCTTTCTATAATATATCCTCTGTCATTATTAAATCTAGTTGTAAGTACATAATTAATTTGCGATGGAGCACAGTCAAATTGATGTGCTAATAAATTCCTTTGAATTTCTATCATATTATCTTCTGCATCTTCTATCATTTCTTTTATAAATCCTTCTATTATGTCACTAAGTTTCGCCATAGAATCACCTCTTTGACTTTCTTTGCCTTTGACTTTGACCTTTCCTGACTTTAATTATATCACTTGATTTTATATGTGCAACTGTTATTTATTACCATATTTTTAATTTTAGAGACGTTATTTTAATTTATATGTAAACATTATTCTTTTTCTTAATTTTTCTTAAATTTCCTTAATTTATCTTTTATTTACTACTTAGTTTAATTTGAATAAAAAGAAAAAATAAATGAACTGTTTTTATTTTTTACTAAATTATATAAAATATTATAAGAAAAAAAATTGAGAAATGAGAAGTGAGAAATGAGAAAAGAGAAATGAGAAATGAGAATTGAGAATTGAGAATTGAGAATTAATGGAAAAAAGCCGCAACTTTGCGGCTTTTAATTATTTTTTTTAATTTTGCATTTTGAATTTAATAATTATTCTTCTGCGTTTGCTTCGGCTATAACTTTTTCAGCTAGGTTTGATGGTAATTCATCATATCTTAAGAATTCCATTTCAAAACTTCCTCTTGCTTGAGTCATAGATTTTAAATCTATAGCATAGTTAAACATTTCTGCTTGAGGAGCTTCAGCCTTAACTATTTGAGTACCATCTGACTGCTGTTCCATTCCAAGAATTCTACCTCTTCTTTTGTTCATGTCACCCATAATATCACCCATATAATCATCAGGGATATTTATTTCTACTTTCATAATTGGTTCAAGAATAACTGGTTTAGCTGCTTTTATACCTTTTTTAAATGCTAAAGATGCAGCTACTTTAAATGCCATCTCACTTGAATCAACTGAGTGATATGAACCATCATATAATATAGCTCTTACATTAACAACCTTATATCCTGCAAGTACTCCTTTATCAAGACATTCTCTTAATCCTTTTTCTACAGCAGGTATATACTGCTTAGGAACTGAACCTCCAAAAATTTCTTCATCAAATTCGAAATCTTTGTCTGACGGCTCAAATTTTATATGAACATCACCATATTGTCCAGCACCACCTGATTGTTTCTTATGCTTTCCTTGTACATCTGATTTTCCTTTTATTGTTTCTCTAAATGCTATTTTTGGAGTTGATAAATCAACTTCAACTTTGAATACATTTCTCATTTTATTGGTTATAACAGTTAACTGCATATTACCTTGACCACCGATTAACTGCTGCTTAGTTTCTCTATTTCTTTCAACTACAAATGTTGGATCTTCATCTGTTAATCTGTGCAATGCAGTCCCTATTTTTTCTTCATCATCTTTTGATTTAGGTTCAACACACATAAATAAGCATGGCTTAGGATATTTAATTTGAGGATATTCTATAGGATTAGATTTTAGAGACATAGTATCGCCTGTTTTAAAGTATTGCAGTTTAGCCGTTGCTCCAATATCACCAGCTTTTATTTCTGATGCTTCTACTTGTTCTTTGCCTCTTAAATAAAAAATTTGACCGACCTTTTCTGTTTCGTCCTTTTTAGTATTATATATTTCCATATCTTTTTTTATAGAACCTGATAACACTTTAAATACTGATATTTTACCAACAAACGGGTCAACAATTGTTTTAAAAACAAATGCTGAGAAAGGATCAGAAGCATTAACTTTTCTAGTTTCTTCTTTTTCATTATTTGTTCCTTTTATTTCTCCTAAATCTGCTGCACTTGGAAGATATTCTATAACCATTTTCATCAGTTCTTTAACGCCTATAGTACTTACTGCTGAACCAACTACAACTGGAACAAGTTCTCCTTCCATAACAGCTTTCCGTAAACCATTATGTATTTCTTCTGTAGTAAATTCTTCTCCTTCAAAGAATTTTTCAAGAAGTTCTTCATCAGTTTCTGCAACTGATTCCATTAGTGTTTCTCTTAATTCTTGTGCTTTTGTAAGTGCATCTTCAGGTGCTTCTCCTTCAACGCATTCTTTTCCATTAAATATGTACCCTTTTAACGTTACTATATCAACAAACCCCTTAAAATTTTCAGATTCGCCTATTGGTACTGCAAATGGAACTACTTTCTTGCCAAGCTTTTCTTTTAATTCTGAAAGAACTTTATCGAATTTAACGTTTTCCTTGTCTAGTTTATTTACAAAAATTACTCTAGGTATGTTTCTCTGCTCGGTATATTTCCAAGCCTTTTCAGTCCCAACCTCTACACCAGCATTTGCATCAACCGTAACAATAGCTCCACTTGCTACTTCAAGTGCGCCAAACACCTCTCCAACAAAATCAAAATATCCAGGCGTATCTAAAAAATTTAATTTTGAATTATTAAATTCTATAGGAATTATTGATGTTCCGATTGAAAATTGTCTATCCTTTTCTTCTTTATCAAAATCTGAAACTGTATTACCGTCTTCAACTTTACCTATTCTTGATATGGCTTTTGTTGTGAATAGTAGTGCTTCCGCAAGTGTTGTCTTACCACAGCCACCATGCCCAACTAATGCCACATTTCTTATTTCGTCTGTGCTGTAAGCTTTCATCTACTTTCCTCCTAACTTATTTCTGCATTTAACTTTTAGTATATTTTATATTAAAATGGGTTAAACTTCAAGTACTTTAGAAACGTTTTCTGTAACATTTTTTAATTGAAATCTAAAAATAAGCTGTATAATACACAGCAATTCCTTGTACATAAAACATTCTATAAATACTATTATTTTACTCTATTATTATTTATACAATTTTAAATTGTCTATTGCATAATTAGATATAATTTGTTAGATTATATAGAGATGTTAAACATAAAAATTTATTGGAGGATACAAAAAAATGAAAAAGAAACTTATGCTATTGTCAATAATAATTGGTTTATTTATAATAGCATGTGGATGTCAAAATGATGCTAAAACAGAAGAACTAGAGGATATATATCCTGAAGCTATGGAGCTTATACAAAAATCATCTGAACTATATAGTAAAGTTGAAAATTTAGAAATGAAACAATTAATGGACATGACAATGTTTATGCCTAATATGGAAACTGGTGAAAATGTTGCTATTAATGTTCATATGGATTCTAATAGTATAATATTTGTAGAACCATTGAAATCTAAAACAAATATAGAAATTAATTATAGCCTTGAAGATGAAAATGCAAATGAAGATGCATTTGTTCCAGAAAAACAAACTATGGAACAATATATGGTAGCTGAAGATGGTAAATATATAATATATCAATACAGTATGGGTGAATGGTTTAAATCAGTAATTGATAATCCTGAACTGGCTAATCAGCAATTACAAGGTCTTGATTATATAAAAGAATATGAAAAATTTTATAAGAGTGGCGAAATTATAGGCGAAGAAACAGTTGATGGTGTTGAAGCTTATAAAGCTCAATATAAACTGAATTCTGAATATATGACAGAATTACTTAATCAATATGGTTTAAATGAAACATTTTTACCTGATGGCAACCAAGAGGAATTAATGAATAAACTTATTGCTTCTTTAGAAAATGTTGTATATGAAATTTGGTTTTCAAAAGAAGACTACAGTATGATTAAATTATCTGCTGATATGCAGCCTATGTTCGAAGGAATAAAAAGTGTTTTAATGGAAGATGAATCATTAACAGAAGAAGTAAAAAATGAAATCAGCAATACTTTTGGCAGCATGAAAGGTAAAACAGAAGTATATTACGATAATATAAATAATTGTGAAGATTTTGAAATACCTCAAGAAGCACTTGACGCTAAAGAAATGGAAATGCCGTACGGAGTTTAACTAAATTATATAAATAGCCAGCTAATTAAAGTTAGCTGGCTATTTATAATAAACAACACTAAAATAACTGGTTGTTCCTTCATTGCTTTTTTTAACTATATCAAATGAATTTAAATTTCGTAAAATCGTTTCTTTATTAAATTTCAGTTCTTTCATAATATTAAGTAGTGTAATAATAGTTTCTGGTGAATCCATATTATCATTAGTAAAAGAATATATTTTTCTTATATCCCTATCTAATAATGCTTGTTTAGTTATCTTATCTTTTTTATTAGCTTCTTCATATGATAAATAATGTGAAAAATCAACTGATGCAATTATCAAAACTCTCCTGTCTTTTATTTCTTCATAAATACTATCAGATAAAACTTTGATATCTTTCATGTCTAGGTAACATGATAATGCAGCAGAAACAACCTTGCAATCTGGAAAATAATATTTCACAAAAGAAACTAATGACGCAACTGAATGTTCTTTTTCCATTTTATCGTCTTCTTTAGTTAGTATATTTTTATTTATAAGATCTTTAGTTATCTCTTTATCTGTCTCAAGTACTCCAAATGGAGTCTGCCAGTCTTTTAAGGTTGTTAATACTCTTTTCCCATCTTTGCTCTTATGGTCAGGGCCTATTAATACTATTAAATCATATTTATTTGATTGTACAGTTCTAAAAAATTCATGAATTATATCTTTAGCTAGGAGATGATGAGGTATTATTCCTCCTTTTATTTCTCCGTCTATTTTATGCTTAGTTTCGAACTGCTTTATATTAACAAAATCTTCTTCACTAAAATAAATACATTCAAGAGAAGATTTGTTTTTAATATAATTAATCGTCTTCTCATCTTCAATAACACTATTACAGCCTGATAGTAATAAAATGACTATCAGGCTAATTATATAAAATTTAATCTTTTTCATAAAACTCCTCTAATTGACCACGGAAGAACACGGAAAACTATCCCTTAATTCTCCATTCTCATTTCTCCATTCAATTAATTACCAATTCTTCCTGTTCTGTATAGTTTAAATCAGTACCTATGAATCGTTTAATTACTGTATGGTCTGATGTATATGTTCCCGGTTGTACTGCTTGAATATAGTATGTTATAGCTTTATATGTATCTTTGCTATGATTATATCTAAACACTAATTTTTGTCCTGATTGTTCAATAGGAATTGATACATGTGATTCCTTTCCTCTTACATATCTAAAACCTGCAGGTACAAAATCTGTAATTTGATAATAACCTGTATCTGCATCTTCAGTAAAGTGTGGAAAAACAATAACCTCAACCAAATCAGATTGTTTAAATGTTGTTTTATACTCTTCTTTAACTTTATATTTTTTCTCAATAGTGTATAATTCTGTTTTGCTTTCTTTTAAATCATTTACTCCGCCTAATGCTTTAACATAACAGCCTATATCACTTTTTACATTGCTTATCTTTATATTTTGAAGTTCTTTTGCGGTAACATAAACACTCTCAGGTTTAGTATAGTTTAATTCTATTTTCTTCGTTTCTCCTCCTATTTTAACTGTTAATTCTCCTTTAAGAGCTTTAATTTGTTCAGTCTCCATTATGTTTCTATTTAATATATATATTAATTTTTCAATATTTGTGAGAATATAATCTGAATCTTTTTCTGCAATATAATTAAATAACTTATCACCTATTTCATAATCTTGAAGTTTCAAAGCTAGTACAGCTGATAAAGCAGTTGCCTCAAGATTATTTGTTTCATCTTCATCATAATCTACAAAAGCTGTATCTGTAATATGTTTAATAAAATTATTTTCTCTAAATATCTTTTCAGCTCCATCTATATCTCCATATTCAGCCAAAGCTAATGCAAGGTATAGTTTTTCTTTATATCCAAGCTCTGTTGTTTCTAATAATTCATATATATTTAGTAATAAAGGTTCATTGTAAGTACTCAATCCCCAATATGCTGCTGCTACACTTATTGAGTCCGAATCGTGATCTTCTAAAATGCTCATAAAATAGTTCTTGAGTTTTTCGTTATTGAATTCATCATGTGTTAAACTAGCAATTTTAGCACTAAATTCCGCATCAGATGAAGCATATTTTAAAATTCCTATACCTCCATCGTTCATTTGATAATCTTTGTATGATTGTTTTTTTGTTGTATAATTTTCATAATCAAAGTTTTCCACCAAATAATTATAAGCTATTTCATCTGCAAGTAATTGATCTAATCTATAACCATAACCATATATTAAATCATTTAAGCATTCAAAAAATCTCGAGTCGCTCTCGTTGAAAAAAATCACTTCTGCATTTGAATACACTTTACTAAACTTCATGTTATTTGATACTTTATAATATTTTTTATGAGAAAAGTATACTGTTGAATCAACAACTTCAAATTCCTGCTCTACTGCATCTTTATACTGCTCATTGGATGCGTATACAGTTACCTTGTATTTACCTTTTTGAAGTTTTCCCAGCTTTATATTTGTATACTCTCCTGCTTTCCCTTTTTGTCCTATAGTTTTCTTATTTACGTTACCTTCATGTACTGATTCAATGACATAAGAAATTTCATCATCTTTATTTACCTGTTCACCAAAAGTTCGTATTGTTATGCATGGGTTATCTTTAGTTATATACGTTTTACCTAATATAGTATCTACAAAGAACGGAAGTTTTGTATTAATATTAATTTTACCTGAACCTGCGTACATTTTATCACTTACACCTTGATAGGTTATTCTCCATGAAGTTAAATTATCAGGTAACTTAAATTTCACTGTTGCTTTGCCATTTAAATTAGTTTTTAGAGATTTGAACAATGCGTTATCTTTAAAATCATATCTTACAACATAATTATCACCACCACCGCCTTTTTCTGCCATACCTCTATAATCCAGACCTATATCTTCGTAAGAAGTAAACTCATATAGCATTCCTGTTATATACTTATGAGCATATATACTCTTTAATGGATTTGCTTCTGAGTTATACATTGCAAAAAATGCTTCATCAACTACACTCACATTAATATCTGCTATACATGGATTCCCATCATTGTCTTTAGCTTCTATATTAAGCGTTACTTCATCACCGGGCTTATAATCTTCTTTATCTGTCTCAACCTTAAAATTAATGTTTCTTTCAGAATAGTCATATATAACATGTTCATAATGTTCAGCTATTATTAGCTTACCATCATTTATATATATACCTTTTAGATATACATCAGGTATATGTTTTTCTTCAAACTTAAATACTCCTTGAGTATCTTCTAAAATTTCATAATCCAAGAGACCTTTTTGCATTGTTAGAACTAATAATCTATCATTTTGTGTACTTTCTACTTTATAATCATTACATGCTAAATAATAGTTGTATGTCTCATCAGTTTTTAATTTTCGTTCTTTTTCTATATCCTCTTCTATTTCTAACGAATAAAAATCTTCTTTATCGCTACTAGTACTTCCTCTATATGAGTATCTATAATGTTCATGTTCTACAATTTTATTTTCATTTTCTTTATATGAAACTTCTATTTCATAGTTGCTGTTGGAATTCTTCATGCTATTGCAGTCTAATATAAATCTCCCATTTACTGTATTAATATCTTCGTCCCTTATAATCCTAGAGCGTTGTTCATAATCGTATATTTTTTTATTAACTTTGTTTATATAATCGTAATACTCATTGTTAAGAGTCTTAACATAATATTCTTCTGTGATTTTCAAATGAAGTGTTTCATCTAAAGGCACACCTCTCATATCTTTGTATTGGAAATCTTTATTTTTATTATACTTACTTGAATCAAGCTCATGAAAAAGTATTTCAGCATATTGATCTTCACTTTCTTCATGCATTTCTATCTCTATCATTTTATCTTTAGGTAATAAAGTAAAATTATCAATTATTCGAACTTCCTGATCTTCAGCATTTTTATTATATATTTCGCAATTTATATTTATAGGGTACCACGACGTATCACTTGTTTCTGGAGTTACTACTATTTCACTCTTGCCGTCTTTATTAGTTTTATTAAATTCTGAGCTATTTTCTATTCTATAAGAATAATAATTAAGACCTAAATCAATACTCGAAACCGGTGTACCATCAAAAAAGTTACACTCTACATTAAATTTTATACTTTCTCCTAAAGATATATATTCTTTATTAAATCCACCACTAAGTTTATATAACGGTTTAGTATATTCGCATACATCCATTTGTGAACAAATTATATCATTTTCTCCACTTCTTAAACATATATAATAAGATCCAGGTGTAAGTCCTTCAAAAGAAAAACTTCCTTCAAAAGTGCCTATGCTTGACAATTTGACTTCTTTCACATCTATTTCATGTTTCCCCCATCCGTCTGATATAAGGTGCAGCTTAAGATTTTTAGGAGGTTCTCCTGTTTTAGGATTAATATAACCCCATATGTTTATAGTGTCGTCAGGAAGATATTTCGATCTATCCGTATACATATATTTCCAATATTCTTGTGAATCTTTAACATTTTCAAATCCATAATAGCCATAATATATATCGCTTGGACTTCTGCCTATAAATTTTTCATATCCTTCTGCCTCAACCGTAAAATTCTGACAATGGTTATAATAATATATATTTTTCTCTTCAACATAGTTTGTCACAGCAATGCCATCACCATTTGTTTTAACAATTTCACTGTCTTCTACTTGAACGTTTGCATTTACAATAGGTACATTAGTTCTACTATCTGATACACATGTTATTTGTTCTTTATCAAAACCTGCATTGTACACTAATAAATTATTTATTTGTATATAATGATAATATTTTTTATCTTTATTAATATATTCTACTAAATAATGTCCTTTTTCTATCTTTTCAGGTATTGTGAAAATATAGAAGCTAGAATATCCTTTCTTTATTTCAATAGGTGTTTGATTAAATGACTGAACTTTACTTAAATTTGATGGTATTCCTTCTTTATATAGCTCAAAACTGTGAGTTTTCTCATATTCTTCTATATCCTTTAACATTTCATCCGCAGAATTATATTTATATATATTTATATCAAATTCTTCATTAGCTAATTCTTTAGACAACCCCACAGAAATAACAGGGCTTTGTTCTTCAGTAAAATTATATATTATACCCTTAGAATTAAAGAAGAAATACTGATCTTCTTCTATTGTAGTAAAAGAAAATGTATATCCTTCGTCCATTTTTAATGCACTATTTTTTACACCTAAACCTTCTTTTATCTTTACTGTATATGTTGTGTTTTCATAAAGTTTATCAGGTACAAATACTGCTGTATTTCTATCATATACAAATTTTCCTTCTACCTTAGGCTCTATTTCAAAATACTCATCAATTTTTTCAACATTATCATATGTAAAATATATTTCTATACCACTATCTAATGGAACATACATACTATCATTTGAGGGTAGTGTGCCTGTTATTTCAAATTGTTTCTTTGTTTGAAATGCCCATGAATAGTTTTTGCTCGAATTTGGTAATTCCATTTCAACTTTGTATACTGCGTTGTTTTTAAGTGATGTTAATGGAATAATGTTAAATTCCTTTTTTGAAACTTCTTCAACTTTAAATTCTTGCTCTGGTAGTATTCTTAAGTTTTGTTCAATAAATTCTTTTTCTTTTTCATTTTCAGTATGTAATTTAAAAGATGTATTAATATCAATACCCCTAGAATCTGCACTCTCAGCAGTCAAAGTATATGAATCTTTTGGACTTGAGTCTGCACTTGTTGGTTGATATTCAATTGGCTGTTCTTCAGGTTCTATCTTTTCTGGAACATCATTATTTTTTTTACTGCATCCAGAAAGTGCCAATAAAATACACAGCATAATAATTCCTATTCTTTTTAACATTTTGTACCTCCAATATTTATATTAATTAATTAGTAAATTATTGTTATAGTAATTTTTTACTAGTTACATAAAATATCTTATATTATACCATATTTTTATAAATAAGATGTAGAGTTATGTTTTTAATTAAATATTAATAAAATTAAGGTTGACAACCCTATATTTTTAATGTTAAATGAGTGTACAATAATAAGTGTAAAGTGAAAAGTATAAAGATAAAAGTTATGGAAATTTTACTACATAGAACATCAAAAAAAGTAATTTTTTTAAAGAAAATTACAACCAAAACTATTAACTTTTAACTATTAACTTTTATCTTAAAATATGTGGAGGTATATTAATGTATAGACTTTGGGGTAAGATAATAAAAAAAGATCATATAATAGAAAGCTTAGATGTTTCGACTGAAAAAGATGCATCTATAGATATAAAAAGAAAAGAATGCTTTGAAAAAATCTGCTATAAACTTGATTTAAGTATACCTATGTGGCTTGAAAAACACACTAAAGAATTTAATAAATTTAAAAGGGCAACGTTTTTTGCTGACGATTTTATAGATGATGTTGATTTTGACAAACTTGAGATAGATTTAATTGATGATGGAAGTAAGATAGAGAAAAGTTAATAGTTTAAAGTTAATAGTTAATAGTGAAAAGTTACGGTAGCTTTATTTTTATGAATGGAGAAATGAGAAATGAGAATGGAGAATTAAAGGATAGTTTTTTATAAATAAAAACTTTTAATTTTATTTAAATTAATAAATTTTCCATAGAAAATTTACACCTTGTTCCTCATTACTAGTTACTTATCACTCGTTTCGGAAGACAATTCCGTGTTCTTCCGTGGCTATATTTTTTTATAAAGAAAAGAGGTAAATTAATTGACTAGAAATGAAAAATTACATAAATTATTTTGGGATTGTATTTTTGTTATATTAGGATGCTCACTTTCAGCTTTTGCTATAACTTCTATCCTTAAACCAAATGGTTTAGTTACAGGTGGAATTACTGGTATTTCAATAATTCTTGAAAAACTAATTAATATAAAATATTCATATATATACTATTCATTAGCCATTTTAATTCTTATTAGTACTAGGATATTATTAGGTAAAAGGGAAGCTTTAAAAATTGTTCTTATATCAATATTACTTCCTTCAATATTAATATTTTTTGATAGCTTAAATTTTTATTTTATACAAAATGATATACTTCTAGCTTCAATATATACCGCTGTAATGAATGGTTTTGGTGTTGGATTACTCTTAAAAAGAGGATTTTCTTCTGGCGGTACTGATACTGTAGCTAAAATAATAAAAAGAAAATTATTTCCTTTTATAAGTTTAAGTCAGATTTTATTAGTTATAGACCTTGTAATAATAGCTTCTTCTGTTTTTGTATTCGATAGAACTATAGCTTTATACTCACTAATAAATCATGTAATAACTATAAAAGTAATAGATACAGTCATATTTGGTTTCGGATCAAAATTAGTTAGAGTAGAAATCATCAGCAGTAAAACTGATAATATAACAGATTTTATAATTAATGAATTAAAAAGAGGAGCTAGTATTTATAATATTACTGGAGCATATACAAAAGAAGTCAAGAAAAAAATTATCTGCATATGTACTCCAAGAGACTCCATGCTTCTAAAAAGACATGTTGCCAGCGAAGATCCATTAGCTTTTATGGAGGTTTTACCTATAGTGTCTGCATGGGGGAATGGACCGAAGTTTGGAAAATTAGTTGATGAAGATGATTAAAAAAATCGTTTCTCTATATTTGAGAAACGATTTTATTTTTTATTTTTCTAATAATTTAATTTTTTCATTAACATTTTTATTATGATATATACTTTCAATATTCATTTTTAAATTATTTCCATTTCCATTAAATACAAATGTCCTAATATAATATATTTTGACTTCTTTTCCTTCAACTACTTTTTCATAATCTTCAACTATAGTTTTATCAAATTCCAGTTCAGTATTTTCTGCAAAAAGTGATACGTTTATAAACTGAGTACTTTCTTCTGATTTTACTGTAATAAATGTTTTATTTTCTTTTGTTGAAACATCTAAAATCTCAAAATATTGTCCATCTATTATAGTATTATAGTTATCATGTACCGATACTTCTTCATTTATTTTATTATAAACTTTAACTTTTTCTATTATCATTTCAAGGGACTCTATATTTTTAGGCAAAGATTCATATTCACAACTAAATTTAGTACCTCTTATTGATGAAGAAATATTTTTACCACTATAATTAATAACTTTATTACCATCAGTAATTAATTTAATATCTATATCTGGCTGTACTCTTTCACTGTGCATGCTGTTTCTATCAGATTTAGTTTCTAAATTACCTTCAATAATAGTTTGAGTTGGAGATATAATCAATTTTTTAATTACTACATTTGTACTGTCTATATTTATTTTTTTATTTATATCTATTTTTACAGTTTTACCAACAGCCTTATTTCTATCAAGCTTAAATTCTATGTCAAATTCATAGTTTTTATTTTGATACTGGACTGTACCTTTAAAATTGAAATTTTTACTAAATAAACCTGGTGTTTCATATGAAGCTACATATGATATTTCTGTTTTATCTTCATTTACTTTCCCTGTTGAATGTTGGTGATAGCATCTGTCAAATAAACTATTTATAGATGGTGGATTAATATAAATCTCATCTATTTTTCCATCTTTTTTTTCTACTCTATAAAAAACTAATAATTGAGTATCATCAAGCATAACCCCATCTAAATGTATTGATAAGTTATTAGTAATTTCTTGAGTTTTTGCTATTGTCTGTCCTTCTCCTAATTCATTTAATTTTTCTATATCATTTCTTAATATTTCATCATACCCAAGAAATCTTTTACCTATATAAGCTAGTGTATCAAAATTAAGGATTGAAAACACTAGAAAAAGTGTTACAGCAATAGAAGCTATCCTTTTATAATTATTATTTCTTTTTATTGTTTTCTTTGCACTTAGTGCATTTCTTAACCTTGTCTCCATCTCATCAGGAGCTTTTGTTTTTTTTAAATCTTTACCTTTTTCAGATAAAATATCTTCTATATTATTCATTACTTTTCCCCTCCAAACACTCTTTTAATTTCTTAAGTGATATCGAAAGTCTAGATTTAACAGTACCTATAGGTATATTAAGCATACTAGCAATTGTAGAATAATCCATATCAATATAATATTTGAGTTTAATTGTCTCCTGCTGAGCTAAACTGAGATTGTTTATGCAAAATTCTATAGCTAACTTATCTTCAATTGATTCTTCAGAGATTGTTTCATTTTCTAGCAACTGCTCATCAGTAAATATAATTTTTTTTCTTTCTTTTAGTTTTTTTCTACATATATTCACTAATATACTTTTACTCCAACTATAAAAAAATTCTATTTTTTTTAAAGTCTTAATTTTTTCATATAATATTACTATCATATCTTCTAGAGCATCTAAAGAATCTTCTTTATTATTTAGATAAACATATGCTAATTTATAATACTGATCTTTTTGAAACATGATTAAATTCAATAAAGCTTCTTTATCACCTTTTTTAGCTCTTTTTACAAGTAAATCATTCAAGTCAAAACCTCCTTACATATGTAAGAGTATTTAGATAGATAAAATGTTCATTTTTTTTAGATATATAAATTCTATTATATAATAACATACCATACATTAAAAATATTTTTTACTAATTTTACTATTTAATACTATTAATAACATCTTTATAAATGAATTTATTTACAATACTAGATAAATACTAAATATTAAGAAATTATAATTAAAAAGCAGTTGATAGTTGATTTGCGAAAAATGAGTAAACCATCATTAACTATCAACTATATTTTTTAGGAGGTTTTGTTTTGAAACCATTTTTTTATAATTTATTTAAAAAAGATAATAATAAAAGAAAAATTAACAATTCTAATAAAATAGATGATTTTATAACTAAAAATCTTGAACAAAATGTTGTAAAAATTAAAAATATATTAAACAGTAGCTGCGATGTAGTTTTTAGAAAATTTGTTCTTCAGCCTTTTAATGAAAATGCTGTAGTTATTTATATAGATGGACTTATAGAACCTAGAATCCTAAATGAAAATGCTTTATTGCAATTAATGCAATCTACTAATCCAGACATAAATTATGAAAATGAAAATATTACAGATTATGTTTCTAATCATTTATTAACAGTATCAGAAATTAAGAAAATAAATACTATATCCCAAATAATTGATGCTATATTATCAGGAGAATCTGTATTACTGATAAACACTTCTAACTGTGCTTTTCAAATCAACACTAGAGGCTGGAAAAGTAGAAATGTAGATGAACCTCCTAGTGAATCAGTAGTTAGAGGACCAAGAGAAGGATTTGTAGAAAGTATAAGATTTAATACGGCTCTTTTAAGAAGAAAAATAAAATCTCCAAATCTAATATTTGAAAATTTTACAGTAGGAAGTATATCTAAAACTGATGTTTGTATTGCTTATATAAAAGATGTTGTGAGCAATGACCTAGTAATAGAAATGAGAAAAAAAATTGAAAGCATTAATATAGATTATATATTAGAATCAGGATATATTGAACAATTACTAGTAGGTAGTAAAACTACTATACTTCCATTAATAGGTAATACAGAAAAACCAGATGTTGCTGCTGCAAAAATGTTTGAAGGAAGAATAGCAATATTAACTGACGGTACACCATTTGTTTTAACTGCTCCCCATCTATTTGTAGAAAGTTTACAATCAAGTGAAGATTACTATAACAAGCCTTGGAGAGGAACCATTATTAGATGGATAAGAATAATAGCATTATTATTAAGCATTTTCCTTCCAGCAATTTATATAGCTGCTTTAACATATCATTTAGAAATACTTCCCACACAATTAATAATAACTATTGCAGCAAGCAGACAAGGAATACCATTTAAGCCAACAAGTGAAATGCTGCTAATGTTAGTATTTTTTGAAGTGTTAAAAGAAGCAGGGATACGTATGCCTAAGCATATAGGTATGGCTGTAAGTATTGTAGGAGGTTTAATTCTAGGTGAAGCAGCTGTTAAAGCAGGTATTGTTAGTAACCCTACTGTAATGGTTACAGCTTTATCTGGTATATGCGGTTTCATAGTTATGCCGCAAGATACATTAGTTTTAGTATCTAAATTTGCTTTAGCTATTTTAGCTAGCTTATCAGGATTATTTGGTGTACTTATAGGTAGTATTATGATTTTAATTAAACTGACTTCTTCTACCTCTTTTGGAGTTCCTTATCTTGCACCAATAGCACCTACTATACCAAATGACTTAAAGGATGTTTTTATTAAATATCCTTTATGGAGAATGAACTACAAACCAAAGTCTATTAATTTTTCAAAAAAAGTACAAAGTAATAATCAGGACACTAAACAAGCGGGCGATAAAGATGAAAAATAATGGTAAAATTTCTATGACTCAGTTTAATATTATACTGATAGTAGCTATCCCTTCAACTAGCTTATTGTTTGTTTTATCAGATGTATATGAGAATGCAAAGCAGGACATGTGGATTTCTTTATCTCTTGTTGCTGTATATTGCATATCTTTTTCTATTATTTTAACTAAACTAGCTAAAATGTACGAAAAAAAGAATTTAATACAAATATCAGAATCAGTATTAGGATTAATTCTAGGTAAATTCATAGGTTTTATATTTTTAGGTTTTTTTATACATATAAATGCAGTTCTTATAAGAGAATTTAGTGACTTTTTAAATGGATCACTTTATTATGAAACACCTACTTGGTTTTTTTCACTATTTATCTTAATTCCCTGCATTTATATTTTATACACAGGCATAGAATCAATAGCAAGAATTGGTCAATTTGTTATAGGAGTTTTTTGTATTTCATTACTTTTCATATTATTCTTTTCTTTTTTTGATACAGACATGAGCAAACTTACTCCTATATTAGCCAACAGTCCTATGTCTATATTTGAAGGGTCATTAAGGTTAATTGTTTGGGTTGGAGAATTTATTATTATACTAATGTTTGCATGTTTTATAGAAAAAAAAGAAAAATTAACTAGATCTGTTATCTTTTCAATAATTATCATGGCTTTATTAATCATACCTATATCTATGTGTCTTGTTGCAGTTTTTGGTTCTACTACAGAATTTTTAACTTATCCATTTCTTTCTTTAACTCAATATGTAAGCATAGGAAGAAACATTAGAATTGATACTTTTATATTAATAATGTGGGTAAGTGCATTATTTTTTAAATTTTCAATTTTCTTTTACTGCAGTGTACAATCTGCTGCAAGTTTATATAAAGTTAAGATGAAAAATTTCATTATACCCATAGGAATATTTACTTTAGTTTTATCTGAAACTATATGGGATAGCGGCATAATTTTAAAAGAAAAAATATTAACTCAATATTCGATTGTATACACTATTATACAAATAGGCTTGCCTATTATGCTTTTTATCGTAGCAAAATTGAAAAAAAGATTTTTCAAAAAAAACAAGGAAAGGAAATAATATATGCATACTATTAAAATAAAACTTTGTATTTCTATTTTGCTTATTATACCTATATGTTTATGCGGATGCTGGAACAAAACAGATTTAAGTGAGAAATCAATCATAAGTGGAGTAGGTATTGATAGAAATGAAGATGAGATACACTTAACACTGCAAACAGTAATTTCTGAAGAAATTACCGCTGGAGAAGAAGGAATTAAAAGCGGATCTGAAACAAAAATAAAAGATACTATATTTACTTCCGGTAAAAATATTTTTGATGCTGCTAGAAATTTTTCTCTAGTGTCAGGAAGAAAAGGGATGTGGTCTCACTGTGAAGTTATAATCTTAGGGTCAGACTGTGCAAAACAAGGTATTGATCAAGTTTTAGATTACCTATCAAGAGATCATGAAATTAGGTTTAGAATGTGGGTATTAGTTTCAAAAACTTCAGCTGAAGAAATCTTGAAATCTAAAGTTCCATTTGAATCTAATACTGCTTTTGGAATAAGTGATTTATTAGAATCTTACAAGAATACTTCTTATGTATATGCTGTTGATTTACTGCATCTTGGTCAGCATGTTATAGACCTTAATGGTACTGCACTAATTCCTGCAATCACAATTGATAATATAAATAAAAGTTTGAAGTTAGATGGTACAGCAGTCATTAAAGATTTTAAGCTTATTGACTGGATAGATAAGATCCAAACAAGAGGTTACCTTTGGATTAATGGCAAAGTTAAAAGCGGTATTGTAAATGTAGAAATGGATGGTGTAAAACATGGAATTGAAATAATTCAAAGCAAGACAAAAATTGATGTTAATTTTGAAAATAATATTCCTATTATAAATATAACAGTAAATGTTGATTCAAGTTTAGGAGATATTGAAAATTTCACCAGTTATATATCACTAGACTATATAGAATCACTAGAGAAGTATTCATCAGAAGTAATTAAAAAAGAAATTGAATCAACAATAAAAAAATCTAAAAATATAGATACTGATTTTATAGGATTTTCATCTATAATTTATAAAAAAGATCCAAAGAGATGGAAACAAATAGAAGAAGATTGGAAAAGCATTTTTCCTGAACTAAAAGTAAATATAAATGTAAATACAAATATTTATAAAACTGGACTAAAATCATAAATAAGGTGATAAAATGATTAATAATGGTAAAATATCTTTAAACCAATTATGTTTAATTTTAATAACTATAATACCTTCTACAAGTATGTTATTTCTTGCAGCCTCAATATATAAAAAAGCTAAACAAGATTATTGGATTTCTATACTAATTATAGGTATAGCTATGATATTATACTCATTATTTTTTACTAAATTAGTTAAAATGTATCCAGGTAAAAATTTTATTGATATATGTAAAAGTGTATTAGGTAATAAGATAGGAATTTTATTAGGAATTATTTATCTAACTTTTTTCCTACATACTACTTCTTCAGTTTTGCGTGAATTTGGGTTTTTCTTGAATGAAACTATCTATTACGAAACTCCAACATTGTTTTTTTCAGTTGGTATTTTAATACCATGCATTTATGTAGTATATAAGGATATTGAAGTTTTAGGAAGAGTAGGAGAATTTATATTTATTGTATTTATAATTACAATCTCTCTAATAGTTATTATTTCAATTCCCTCAATAGAACTTAATACATTACTACCATTATTATCTCAAAAACCATCTTCTATTATTGAAGGTACTTATGGATTAAGTATTTGGGGTGGTCAATTGTTAATTTTATTAATACTATCATCTAAAGTTAATGATATAGAGAATATAACAAAATCTATTATAAATTCTGTAATTATTATTGTCATCATTATTTTAGTTATTACAACTACGATCATATCTATATTTGGCTGTACAACTGAATTATTAACTTTTCCTTTTATATCTTTAGCAAAATATGTGAGCACAGAAAATATTCTTCAAAGAATGGATACAATAATACTAATTGTATGGATTAGTTCAATATTTTTAAAATTATCAGTTTATTTATATTGTGCTACACAAATAGCTTTATCCATTAAGCAAATTAAGAATAAAATAATATATACTGTTTCTATCTCTATTATGATCTTAATATTAGCTCAAACTCTTTGGTCAAACAGTATAGAATTCAAAAGTATATTAGTCCCCGAAAGCCCTATATATGCTGTTATACAAGTACTAATACCTATTATTATCTATTTAATAGCAAAGTTTAAAAATCGTACCAAAGCAAATAAAATTTAACTAGTTAAGAAAAATCCAATAAAATAGAGCACCAGCTACTTTCCCAGTCAACAGAGAAAATAATATATATTTTGTATATTTTCTTAAACAAAATCTATCTACGATGATTGGTATGACATTTGTTACTTCTGCAAGAGCAGAACTCAGCATTCCAATAAACAATCCCATTATTACACCAATAACTATAGTGATTATATTTGAAAAACCTAATCTAAAATCAAAAAAATATGCTAAAGAAATTAAAACTACTGAAGCAATAATTGTTACTTCATATATTTTTGTTTTATCTTCGGTACTAGTTACTTGTGCTAGTCTTGATACTATATCTAATACAATTATAAAAGCTACAAGAGCACCTCCAACTACAAAACCCTCACATAATCCAAAAAAAGCAGCAATAATTTTCATAATCACACCCCCAAAATAATATAGAAATACAGTTGATATTTAATTAACCACGGAAGGACACAGAAAACACTGAAATATGTTTGCAATTACTTGCAAAACTAAAAACTAGTAACAATGTAATTTACTCATTCTTCGTAAATCGTTTTGGTAAAACAAGTGATAAGTAACTAGTAATGAGGAACATGGTGTAAATTTTCTAAAAGAAAATTTATTAATTTAAGTAAAATTCAAAAGTTTTTATTCATAAAAAACTATCCTTTAATTCTCCATTCTCATTTCACATTTCTCCATTCATAAGCTTAAAGCCACCTTGTTACTCATTCCTACTTTCTCGTTTCTCGTTTTAATTGCTTTACGTTAGTAAAGCCACCTTGTTACTCATTCCTACTTTCTCGTTTCTCGTTTTAATTGCTTTGCAATTAATTCATTTTTCTTCAGTATTTTTTTCATTTTGAAGAATGTAGTCATATATGTTTTTCTTATATGAATCTATTTCTATATCCATAGGACTAGGTTCTTTTTTGTATTTATTTACTGAGATATGGTTAAAAAACACTGCAACTCCTAAACCAATACCTAATGAATATGGTATTTGCATAATCAAAGGCCTTTCATTTTCAATTCCTGTTATAATTTTATAAATTCTTGCCTGAACATCAGCCATATTAACATCTTCATGAAAATTCATTAAGGCAAATGCAGCACCTATAAATATAATAATACAAACTAGTAACATTTTTAAAAATTCAAATAATTTATTTTTTTGTCTATCTTCTGAGATTTTTATTAGTATTTCAGAATTTGACAAAGGAAAAATATCAACATCTGGATATATTTTTTTTATCTCTTCAATAACTGTCAAAATTGATACTACTTCATACTGTTTATCTTTTGGAACATCTAATACTTTTAAATTCATAACTTTATCTTTATCTATTCCTTGCACTATCAGTACAGCTAAGTCCTTAACAGCTATTTTATCACCTGTTTTAGCAAAGCATTCATCTTTAAGCTGTATATATATTCTTTTCAATTTATATTTCTCCTTTTTCAACCTAAATACTCTAATTAATGAAAAATTGTTTTCTATTATATTTATTTTTACCAAAAAACAATATTAAAAACATATAATATATATTTTAATAAAATAATAAATAAAGCCTGTCATCTTGTTGACAAAATCAACAGAATAACAGGCTTTGCTTTTACTTTATAATTACTCTTGCTTTAAAAAATTTTTAGGTGTAAAATTATCTGGTGCAACACTTGCCTTTATTCTCATTGCTATATAATAGGTTAATCCTGCAACTGCTAAGTTTTGTACAGCAGGTAATCCCATTGGATTTACATATGTTGTTATGTATCCAACTATTATTCCAGCAATCAAAGCAATTGTTGCCATCCAATTCCACCCTTCATTATCTTGCCATTCTTGTTTCCTAATAAAGAAATCAACAAACATTATTCCTGCCATCGCTGGATAGCATAGTGCAGTAAGATACAAGAAATCCATAAAATGATCTAAAATTCCGGATAAAGCAACTACTATTGCAATGCCAGTACCTACTAATGTAAGTATTGATCTTCCTTTACTTGATGAAACATTTAATAAATTTGAAAATGATAATCCCATTGTATAGTTATTTACTAATTGACTTGTCCAAGTAGAAAGCCATAATACTATAAAACCCCATACTGGAAATCCTAAAGCAACCATTACTGCAACTATATCTGCAGTTCCCTGCCCTATAGCCATTATAGCTCCTACATATATAAGTGGAAATCCTATAGCTATAATACCTAATGGAATAAGAATATTGTCTTTTATTTTTGGTTTTGCATATCTAGTATAATCAGCTGCAATCACCCACTGTGATACATTTAAACTTAAAATTAAGCTTACAGCTGCTAAAAAAGTCATAGTACTCCCTTGTGGCTGAAAATTCTTTATCGCTTCCCATCCGAAGTTTTTGAATGCCAGATATATTCCAACTATGCATAATAGTAATCCGGCAGGAACAGCTACATAATCTGTCCACTTCATAGATGCATAACCAATTATTGAAGGTATAGCAAATACTAAACCAACTACAATAGTTATAATAGCCCATGTTCCCCAGTTGTTAGCATAGTCAATACCCAACATTGCACAAAGTGCATTACCTGCCACAGCTGTTTGAACAGCCCACCATCCTAAACTTACTACAAATATTACAACAGCAATTATAAATCTTGATTGTGTAGTTCCAAAGCTTGATCTTGCAAGTACTGACGATGGACGCCCTGTCTTAGCACCCATATATCCATTAAGTGCATTACCTGCCCATTGTATACAAACAAATGCTACAAATAGTATTGGAAATAGTTTATTAACTCCAAAAGATCCAACAAGCATTGAACCAACCATTAATACAGGTATACAAAACTCAAGTCCTCCAAAGATCATTGCAGGCGTAATCCAATGCTGCCTTTGTTCTAATGGTACAGATTTCAATGGTTCATCAACAATTTTAGTCTTTTCTGTATTAGCTAATTTTTCTTTCATTTTTTTCCCTCCTCTTAATTCATAGACATAGTAAAAAATAATTGTTAAATTTACAGCTGTCTATTTATTTTTATATTAATAGGCGATTCTAAAGTATAGTTGTTTAAATTTTAAATAACTATCTCAGAATCGTCTAAAAATAATATAAATGAACTAAATTATTATATATTTTTTCTTTCTTCACTAATACTTATCACTTCAAAAGTATCTGAGTCTATAATTACACCATAGTCATTTTTTGCTTGTTCTATAGAAATAAATTCATTTTTTACATCTAAGATAACTTTTTCAACAGGTCTTTTTAGTGGATTACCATATCCTCCACCTGACGCAGTAGACATTTTAACAGCATCTCCAGCATTAAGTCGATATCTTGCATATTTTCCATAAGGTCCATCTATAGAACCATCAGATTTTATTATCTCAAACATATTTCTTGAACCTTCTTTTCCTTCTACCATTCCCCAAGGTAAAAATTTAAATCTTCCGAAAGTTCCAGTAAATGAATTACCATCATTAAGAGCTCTGTATGTTCTAACTACTCCAGAGCCACCTCTATATTCTCCAGCTCCTGCTCCATCCGCTCTTAAACTGTATTCATCAACAAATAAACCATATCTTGTTTCAATTACTTCTACAGGTATATTATAAGTTTCTCCATCTCCTATACAGAATTGTGCATTTTCACCGTCTTTACCATATCCAGCTCCCCATCCACCAAGAGAAGGTCCAACAGCTATATAAGGCTCGTTTGTATGAGGGTGTGTACCTGCAAATACAAAACCACATACAGATAATAAATGTCCTGCTGTTAATCTATCTGGTAATATAGGTGCTAATGCTTTCCATATCAGGTCTTCACCATAAATCATGGTTTCCCAGTACGTTGAAACGGCAGCTGGTCTTTCTGCACTAAAAATTGATTTCTTGTCAACTATAATTCTTAATGGCTTAAATACACCATCGTTTACATCTTGTGAAGGATTCGTAGCTGCCAAGAATATAGTTCTAACAGCTGATACTAGCCCAGAATAAGTAACATTAACAGGCCCAGGCACTTGCATATGACTCCCTCTAAAGTCACATATAAATTCGTCATCTGTTATAGTTACTTTAACCTGCACTTTAAAAGGTCCATTGCCTACTCCATCATCATCAATATAATCAACTGCTTCGTATACACCATTTGGAAGTTTTTTTACTTCATTTTTAGAAATTTCTTCACTCATTTTTAGTAATCTTTTTATTGCAATTAGTACTGTCTCTTTACTATATTTATCACATATTTCACAAAATCTTTTTTCACCTGTTTTTAATCCAGCTACTTGAGCCCACATATCTCCAATTGACAAATCAGGAAATCTTACGTTCGCTCTTATAACTCCTAATAATGATTCATTCATAACACCTTTATCAGCTAATTTAACACATGGAAATTGAAGACCTTCTTGATATATTTCAGTTGAATCTACTGTCCATGAACCGGGATCTTTTCCGCCGACTTCAGTCCAGTGAGCTTTATTGGCAGCAAATGCTACTAATTCACCCTCATAAAATATAGGCATTACTAATCCTACATCTGAAAGGTGAGAACCTCCGCCACCATATGGATCATTAATTATGATTATATCACCAGGAAATAAATTTTCTTTTTCTACAAATTTATTTATTGTTTCTTTAACCATAGAACTAAGCAGACCTATAAATCCTGTTACTCCATTACCTTGAGTAAGTAAATTTCCTTTTGCATCTGTTAACGCTGATGCAAAGTCTAACACCTCGTATATAACAGGACTTTTTGATGTTCTAGCTACAGAAATAAACATTTCTTCACCTATGGCATAAAGAGAATCTTTTATTATATCTAATGTAAACTGATCTACATTACCTTTCACTACCATATCTTACACCCCCGTACTTATTATTAGATTACCGTATTTATCTACTTCTACAGTCATATTTGGATATACAATTGTAGATGTTGTTACTTCTTCAATAACAGCTGGTCCTTCTATCTTTATATTTGGAGAAAGTTTTTCTCTATAATAAATTTTTGTATCTATAGCTCCGCTATTTTCGAATATTACTTTTCTTACTTCCTTAAGTGCTTCTTCCATAGTACTAGATTTATTTTCAATTTCTTTTAAGCTAGTTTTTTCAACTTTTCCAAAGGCTGTTAAATGTAAATTTACTATTTCAGTTAAGCTGTCATCCATTCTAAATGAATAATTTTTATCATGCTCAGCATGAAATTTTTCTACAACATTACTAATGTTACTTTTAGATATCGTCTCGTTAGGTATCTGAACTTTAACTGTATGCTCTTGCCCCCAATATCTCATATCCATATTTCTAACAAATACAACATTTTCAACATCTATACCTTTTTCTTTGTATTCTTCTAAAGCTGCTTGTTCCATTTTATGCCACTCATTATTGATTTTTTCATAGTCAATCTTATCTACCCTAATATTAAAAGTTTGAATATCATCTTGCCTTAAATCAGTCATCAACATTCCCCAAGCTGAAAATACTGATGCTGCTACAGGTATTATTACTTTTTTTATTCCAAGTTCTTTTGCTAATGCAGCTGCATGCATTGGTCCACCGCCTCCAAAAGCAACTAAGGCAAAGTCTCTTGGGTCATAGCCTTTTCTAACTGATATTAATTTGAGTGCATTTAACATATTTGAATTTGCTATTCTGATTATTCCTAAAGCTGCTTCTTCAACACTTATATTAAAAGGCTTAGCTATTTTTTCTTCAACAGCTCTCCTTACACTATTCATATCAACTTCCATATCAAAGTTTTCTGGTGAAAGTCTTCCCACTAATAAATTTGCATCAGTAGTAGTTGGTTCTTGTCCGCCTAATCCATAAGCTACGGGTCCTGGAAGTGCTCCTGCGGATTGAGGACCTACTTTTAAAGAACCACCATCATCTATCCAAGCAATAGAACCACCACCGTTACCTATTTCAACAATATCTACTACAGGTACTTTTATAGGATAGCCAGCAGATACATTTGTTTTTTCTATTTTATAATCTGTAGTTACTTTTACCTCTCCACCATCAATCAATGAACACTTAGCAGTAGTACCTCCTATATCAAATCCTATAACCTGCTCTTCTCCTAAGATTTTTCCTAGCATTGCTGAACCAAATATTCCTGCTACAGGACCTGATTCTACCATATTAATAGGAGTTTCTTTTGCTTTTTCAAATGTAGTTGTACCACCATTTGATTGCATTATAAATTTAGGACATTTTACATTGATTTCTTCCAATTTATTGTAAAGCTTATTAATATATTTAGCAGCTACAGGTTTAACAAAAGAATTTAATACTGCTGTGCTTGTTCTTTCATATTCACGCCATTCTTTAGTTACTTCATAAGAACCTGTTACAAATACTTCTGGCCATAACTTTTTAACTAATTCTACAGTTTCTCTTTCATGTTTTGCATTTATATACGAATGTAAATATACGACTGCTATCGCTTCAACTTTTTCTTTTTTAAAGTACTCTATACATTTCTTAACATCTTCTTCGTTTAAAGGCTTAACAACTTCTCCTTTATAATTCATCCTTTCTTCAACTTCTAGTCGTAAGTACCTTGGTACAAAAACTTTTGGTTTTTCATACCTTAAATTAAATAAATCTGGTCTGTTACCTCTAGCTATTTCAAGCATATCCCTAAAGCCTTTTGTAGTAATTAATCCTGTTCTTGCACCTTTTCTTTCTGTTAAAGCATTAATTATTACTGTTGTACCATGATTTAAGCTTATTATTGACTCAGTTGGCACTTTACTCTTTTTAATTACATCAATAACTCCCTTTTCAAAATTAGGCGGCGTAGTATGAGCCTTTTCTACTCCTATTTGTCCATCAGAATTTATATACACTATGTCAGTAAAAGTACCACCTATGTCTGTAGCAACACGCATAATCAAGACCTCCCTCTCTCTATTATTTTTGTTTTTTTACCAGAAACCATATTAATTCACAATTTTCATCTTGGATATTTTTACACCAATGACTTTCACCAGCAGGTATGAAGCTAAAGTCTCCAGATTCTATGGTTGTTGTATCAAAATTAGTACCAGATTTCAATGAACCTTTTATTATATAAGAATACTCATCAGCATCATGTACAGTATTTCCTTCATCGGGAATTCTCGCACCCGGTTCTATAATAGCCTTCCCAACTTTTATCAAATGACCCCCTCTTTCCTTAATAATAGAATCCATCATTTGATACCCATTAAATTTATTTATGTCTAATTCTGATTTTTTTGTCAGTTCCAAAATTACACCTCCCTTCATTAATAAAAAAAGCTTAGACAATTATTGAATGTAACACTATTAATATTACCTGTGATAACATAATATTTTTAACTTATTAAACTATTTCAATAAATTGCTTGTAATTGTAAACAAGATTCTTCAACTTTATTTTTAAGTCGAAGGATCTTATATTAATTTCAGAGCTCGAATAAAAGTATAGTTTCTAAATTTAAAATAATAATTAATTATGGTTATAGCAAAAAGGAAATAACTATAAATTCATAAGTATTCTGCTAAAAAGTTATTTCCAAAGGCCTTATTTTTTATTTTTAAGTTTGTAATGTTGTATGTAAATTAAGATATGTTAAAAAATTGTAGGAGTAATTACACTTAATATTTTTAATTCTATATTTGCTGGATTAGATAATTTATGTGGTAATGTTGAAGGATAGTGAATAGTTTCTCCTTCATTTAATTCATAAGTTTCGCCATTGATAGAAAACAATGCTGTTCCATTTAAAACATAATGGAATTCTTCACCTTCATGAGCAACTTCTTCATCTTCAAAGAAATTAGGTTCCATAGTCAATAAAAAACTTTCAAGTTTTCTATTATCAAATTTTCCACTTAATCTTATATGTCTAATAAATGATTTTTCTATTCTTAGCATCATTTGATTATCTTTCTTTTTTACAAAACTTGGCTTTTCATCAACACTTATTAAATCTTTCATAGATACATCTAATGCATCTGCAATTTTCTTCAATGAAGTAATTGTCATAGATGAAATGCCTCTTTCTACCTGTGATAAAAAGCTAACAGACAATTCAGTTCTTTCACTTAATTCTTTCAATGTAATACCTTTTTCACGTCTATATCTTCTAATTTCTTTACTTATTTGTTCTATTTTTATCACCCCTTCATTAGATTTCAATGTATGTGTATTTTTTCACTGACACTGTAATTTTATCACTTGAACTGCATTTTGTCAATAATTGTTTTATAAAATGATAGAAGTACTCACTAAAGATTCATTATTACAAATAGTTTTGATATGCATTGTATAAGTAAAAACCGCATATCTTTTAGAAAAGGTACTTTTCAAAAATAAAATGTGCATATTAGATAATAGTACTAGAATAAAGTTTTTGTTTTTACTCATCCATATGGTTATTATAGCCATCTCTCATAGAAGTTACTGTTCTATTTAAGATATAAAATTACTGTTACAACTGTCAATATAATTAATTTAATTACAAGAAGATAACTAACTTCTAAAATTAAAACTTTATATATTTTATCTTAAAACTAATTGAAATGGTAGACAATTAATATATGTTTCTATAATTGGTTAAAATAAATAAAGTAGGAAGGGATTTATTTATGAAATCTAAAATTTTAATTGGATTGCCAGCTTTTAATGAAGAAAATAATATAAATAAACTGCTAGACAAAATTATTTTACTAAAAAAAGACTTAGGAGAGTTTCTATACGTAATTGTAATTAATGACGGAAGCACAGATAATACTGAAACAATACTAAAAAGTTACTCACAAAAATATAATTTTATAACTTATAAAAATCATACATCTAATATGGGATTAGGCTGTGCAGTAAAAACATTATTTGAATACACAGTTAATTCATTTGAAAGCAATGATATTCTTGTAATATTAGATGCAGATAATACACATAATCCTAAAATTATATTACCTATGATAAATAAATTAAACAAAGAAAAATTAGATATTGTTATAGCTTCTAGATTTATCAACGGTGGAAAAGAAATTGGACTGAATTTTATTAGAAAATTTTATAGCAGAGGAGCTAAGATTTTTTGTAAAATTGTATTTCCAATTAGAAATGCAAATGATTATTCTTGCGGTTATAGAGCTTATAATATAGGATACATAAAAAAATTACTATATGCATATAAAGATAATTTGATAACATCCAGTGGATTTGAATGCATGGTAGAGATATTAGCAAAATCAGGTAAATTAGGTGTTAGAGTTGGTGAATATCCACTAGTTTTAGAATATAATTTGAAGGAAGGAAAAAGCAAAATGAATTCATTAAAAACTATTGCTGGTTATCTAAGATTAGCTTGCACTATTAATAAATCTGTTATAAGGGAAGACATATGAGTAATTTATTATTAATATTAACTTCAATTTTTATGGGAGCAATTGGTCAAATTTTATTGAAATTCGGAGCAAATACTATTGGCGACCTAAAATTTAATATAGAAGGATTTGTTTCACTAATAACAAATTATTTCGTTGTAGGTGGATTAATATTATTTGGAACTAGCTTTCTTTTATGGATAAAAGTTTTAACTAAAAATAGTTTAAGCTATGTATATCCTATGGTAAGCTTAAGTTATATAATTATTGTATTAGCTTCAAGATTTCTATTTAATGAACCATTCACATCTAATAAAATCATTGGAATAATAGCTATAATTGTAGGTGTTTTTCTTATAAACAAATAAAAAATACAATTGATAGTTAATAATTGATAATTGATAGTTAATGGTAGTTTTACTATGTAAAACAATTAAAACAAAGTAACGATAAAGTTGAAAATCCTCATTACTAGTTACTTATCAATCATTTATATATAGTCATCCTGAGCATAGTCGAGGGATCTTGTGTTAAATTAAAGAGTTGGAAAGTTGGTTAGTTGGAAATTTCAAAGAATGAGTAAATCATTATTGTTACTAGTTTTTAGTTTAATGAGTACTTGCAAGCATTTTTCCGTGTTTTTCCGTGTTTTTCCGTGTCCTTCCGTGGTTAATAAATATCAACTAATTATAAGGGTGTGCATAATGTATAGACATTCAAAGCGTAAAAGAATTTGGATTACTATTATAATTTTTTTTATTATATTTCTGCTAAGAGTACCAAATATAACTAATTCTCCTGCTGAATATGGTGAATATTGGAGACAGCCAGACACAGAATCTATTGCTAGAAATTTTATCGAGAAAAAATTTAATATTTTCTATCCTCAGTTTAATTACGATGGAGCTGCTCCAAATTATGTGCAGCTTGAATTGCAAATAACAACTTTTATTATTGCTATATTGTATAAAATCTTTGGCTATAGTAACTTTATAGCTAGATTAGTCCCAACCTTATTTTTTATGGGTTCAGTTTACTATATATACTTAATAGTAAAAAAACTATATTCTCTTAAGCAGGCATTGATTACTATTGTCATTTATGGAATACTTCCAATCAATCTTTATTATTCTAGAGCAATCATGCCTGAATCAGCTTTACTTTTCTTTTTTACAGGTGCTTTTTATTATTTTATTAGTTGGTTAGAAAAAGAAAATTTCTGGATATTATTGTTATCAGGTATATTTACTGCTTTAGCTATATCTCAGAAAATTCCTGCAGTTTTCATAGGATTAGCTATGATTGCTATGTGTTTTACTAAATACAAGTTTAAGTTTCTTTATAGAAAAGATTTGTGGTTATTTTTAATAATATCCATAGTACCAAATATAATATATTTCTTATGGGCCGCTACTATTGCTGAAGCCAAATTTGTAAGCTTGCTTGCATCAAATCATATATTTCCTGAATTTTATAAAGCTATTTTTACTCAAGAAGCATTAGATTTTTATAAAAATTACTTGATAGAGTCTTTTGGGTTAATTCCTTTAATATGTGCTTTTATTGGCTTTTTTAGTGTTTTAATTAAAAAAGAGAGTCCTATACTATTTTGGTCTATTGCTATAATTTTAGAAATAATTTTTATAGTATCTGTTATACTTTTAAAATACTATCTAATCATATTAAGTCCAATCATTGCAATATTATCAGGAAAGACCATAAGCTATTTTTGGATAAAACACAATAAAGGACTTATTATCAGTTTTTGTTTAGCAGCTATTATTTATTTCGATGCAAATATTCTAGTAAAAAATAGCTTTAATGAAGTTGATTGGATTATAGAATCATCAAAAATACTAAATCAACATACTAAAAAAGATGATTTAATAGTAATAGGGACATTCGATCCCGCTATACTCAGTCTTAGCAATAGAAACGGCTGGAGAGCAAATATAAAATATTATGATTATATTCCTAACACTACTAACGATGAGATGGCTTATTTTATCAATAATGGTGCTAAGTACTTTTTTGTTTATGATAATTTTATTTATGATGATGACGGAAGTTATATTGAATTTCTTAATAAAAATTTTAAGAAAAAATATAATGAAAATAAATATGTTCTTTATGAATTACAGTAGTTTATAAATACTGTTTCAATTCAATATATTTGCTATCATTTATATCACAAGTATAAAATATTATACAGTTTATTTCATCTCTTTTAAATAAAACATATTTTATAAAGTCAAAAGAATACTTATCCATAAAATGAAGTTTTTCAATAATAATATTTAGTCTTTTTTCAGTAGATATTTTTTTTAAAAAGCTAAATAATGAATTATATATTATATTTCTTTCTGTCTCAACAGTAAGCAATTGTATAGAATCTTCTGCATATCTTTCTGCTTTAATACTTACCCTTTGTAGGTTTATCCAAATATTCTTATCTACTTTTTCTAACTCTTTTTTATTACTGATAGATATAATTTGATCTGTTAATGAAGTAATATAATTATAATTAAGATTTTCTAAGGGTATGCATTTTGTAAAAACATTTTTTCCTTCAAGCTTTTTTATACCTTTTTTTATATTTTGTAATTCTTCATATTGAATATTTATTAGGTTAGATTTATCATGTTTACAGTATGGGAATTGAGCTTTTTTACATTTTGTGTTTTTTATTATTTTTAGAAGTTTCTCCGTAGACTCTTTTGGCGCTATATTAAGTTCTTCCCTTAAAATATGAATACATCTGTTATATTGTTTTAAAGCTGACACCCTATCTCCTAACTCTAAATAAATTTTAATTAATTCAACATATAAATCCTCATCCAAAGAATTAAGCATTATCATCTCTTCAAGAATTTGGAGTCCTTTATTATATTCTTTATTCTTTTTATAAATGCTCAATAGTTTATTTAAAATATCAATATATTTCTTTTGATATTTTTCTCTTTCGTAGAAAACCCAGTCATTAAATTTTAAACAATTTTTTAGATAAAATCCATCTAGAAATTCACCTAAAAAAAGACTTTTTAATTTCTTGAGTATGTGAATAGATAAATGACTTTCTTTATTTGAATAAAGAGTATCAATTTCTTTTATATCTAAATAAATATCATATTCCTTATTAATATGAATTCTACTATTATTAGAAACTAATAGTTGATTCTCTGATAAACTACTTCGCAATAATTTATTCATAGTCCAAATATTATATCTAAGATTGTATTTTGCAGCATCTGCATTACTGTCTTCCCAAAACATATATGCAAGTTTTTCTCTGCTTTCATTTTCATTAGCTGCTAAATAACACAATAAACCTATTGATTTAGAACTTAATCTATTAGTAATTTGCTTTTTATTAAACAATATTTTAGGGCTTCCAAGCATAATAATATCTATTTCACTTTTAGCCAATAACTTCACCCCACAATCTAAATTGTTTATTTTTATAAATAATATTACCTTCTTTAAACGTAGCTAATATTCTTATACTGTAAATTTCTTCCTTAGGTATTGATAATGGGTTTTTATCCAAAACTATAAAATCACCATATTTATTTAATTCTATGCTTCCCTTTACATTATCTTCAAAACTAGCATATGCAGCATTTATTGTAAATAGTTTCAAAGCTTCTAATACCTCTATTGAATGCTCTTTTTTTGGATGATTTACTGCAGAATGTATCCCTAATATTGGATTCATATCTGTAACATCACTATCAGAGCCACCGCATAGTATTAACCCGCTATCTATCATATGCCTAAAATTATTGGTTTTATCTGCTATTTCTTTACCAAGTCTTTTTTCATACATACCTCCCTCATTACCCCAATAATATTCAAACGCTGGTTGAACAGATATTATAAGTTCTAAATCTTTAGCTTTCTTTATCTGTTCCTTATTAGCTAGCTCAAAATGTTCTATTCGATGTCTATGATCTGACCTGTAATAAATATTTTGTGCTTTTTCATATGCATTTAATACTTGTCCTATTGCCCTGTCACCTATTGCATGTAAAGCAATTTGTAATTCATCTTCATGAGCTTTAGATACAAAATAATTTAATTCGTTTTGACTAAAATATAGTTTACCATTTGAATTTTCTAAATCCTTATATTGCGATGAAATTGCAGCAGTTCTTGACCCAAACGAACCATCTATAAAAATATCTCCACCTATACAATTAAGATTATATTTCTTAATTTTTTCTAAATCAAAAGTTTGAAAATAAAGCTTCAAATCAACTGGGATTGTTTCTTTATTGTCTATTATGAAATTTACATCTTTTTCGTGAAAAGTAAATCCACCTTCCATTGTGTTGATTGATGTTATACCTTTAGAAGCTGCATTTTGTATAGCTTTTTGAACTCCTTTCATTTTCATATCATCATTTATATAATTAAGCATTTTATTTCTTATAAATGCACTTGCTTTCCCAGTAAAATATCCAAGCGGTAAATTTCTTTCATCTCTTGCAATTCCATCAATATTATACGGTATATTTATTTTGTTTAATGCTAAAGAATTTAGTGCACTTGTATGAAATTCTATACTGTTTATCCATACGGGATTGTTTGGAGAAGCTATATCTAATTCATGTCTTGTTGGAAATCTTCTTTCCTTTGTCTTTGTTACATCAAAGTGAAATGCTCTTATTAGTTCACCCTTTGGAGTAATTTTGGAAGTCTGACATATTATTTCTAAAAGTTCCTCTATACTCTTTACATTCTTTAAATCAACTCCCTGATAATTAAGTCCTGTTTGTACTAAATGTACATGACAATCATAAAAACCGGGTACAATTGTTTTACCGTTTAAGCAATAACTTTCACTTGATAAGTTTATATATTTTTCATATTCTTTATCCTTACCAATATCAACTATTAATCCATCTCTAATAGCTAACCAATTGTAAATGTTGTTATTTTTATCCATAGATATTATGTTACCACCATAAATTAATAAGTCTATACACTGCATATTTTCACTCCTTCACATAATATATTTTTAATAAAAATTAAGAATTAAAAGCTATATGATGACAACACGTCATCCTGAGCTAACAAAGTGAGTCGAAGAATCTTGTACTATTTTCTGAGGTAAAATAATTTTAAAACTTTCATTTCACAATCGCCTAATAATAATAATAATTCTTAAGTTAGTGTTTTTAGCTCTTCATTCGACTTAATATCTCCATAAAAAATTCATTTTTATTTTAAATCGCTTTACTTAAGTAAAGCTTCCATAACTTTACACTTTTCACTCTACATTTTTATCTTAATTATTGTATTCCTATAAGTTAATTTTTGCAAATAATACTAATAGGAGAGAGCTTATAAAAAGCTCTCTCTATGTAAGTATTCTTACAAGAAAATCATATATAATTTTACTAGTCTGCACTATGTCATCAATATATACATATTCATTAGAAGCATGATAATTATTTCCACCGGGTCCAAATACAAAAGTCGGTATTTTAAGTCTCGAACCTATGTAATTAAAATCTCCTATACTGCTAAAATATGCAATACTTGGGTCTTCATTAGTTATATTATTTATTGATTCTATAAATTTCTTTGTGTATGTATTATTTATATCTACAGTATAAGGAAGAAATCCATCACTTTCAGGAGTAGGCCCTTCTCTAAAAATAACCTTGTATTCTGATTTAATATTTGCCGATTTAACAGCTTCTTCTACTTCTTTTATAATAGTGCCTTTATTTTCTCCTGTAACTATATGCCTAAAAACAGTAAAACTTGACTTGTCAGCTACTGAACAGGCAGCACCTCCTCCAGATATATTTATTATGCAAATATCACCTGATCCTAAATAAGGGTCTTCTTTTAATTTAGCTTTCTTTAATTCAATAATTACTTTTGATGCGTCTTCTATAGCACATATACCCTTCTTAGGATTAGCCGCATGTGCTGATCTTCCTGTAAATTCAACTGTATACGAATACCCTCCTCTTGCTCCAAGACATAAACATGGAAAACTACTGTCTGTAAAACCTGCGCTAGGTTCAGGTACAACTGCAACATCAGCTCCTTCTAATATTCCATCGTGTATAAGATAGTTTGTTCCAAGTCCGTAAGGGCCTTCTTCATCAGAAACAAAGGAATATATAATACTTCCTTTAAAATCTGAAACAGTTCTATTAAATGCGTCAATAGCAATCATTGCAGCAGTAGAACCAGATTTCATATCTAATGATCCTAACCCAAATATTTTATCCTCTTCTTCATATGCTTCTAGAGGATTTTTGTTCCAACCTTCGCATATCTTCACAGTATCTAAATGTCCGTTTATAAGTATTCTGCATCCGGGTTTATTGCCTTTTAATTCTCCTATTACATTTGTTCCTTTATATTTAGTAACTTTATTATCTTCAAAGTAATGATATTTAACCGGAATATTTCTATTTTCCATCCAGTTATAAACATAATGCATTATTTCTTTCTCTTCAAAATATGGACTATATATACTTACTAATTCTTTAACTAATTCTGTTACATTTTTTTTATTGATTATATTATCAATATTACATGTCATAAATACTCCTCCTGTTATTCAGCAGTGCTATACGTTTTTACTGATTTTATATCACCTTCTTTAAACATAAACTTACCTGTAAAACCATAGATTATAGAAATAATCGGAGCAGTAAAAGATAAATAAACATAAGGTAAATAATCTATAGTAGCAACTCCTAAAACTCCAGTAAAAAACACACCGCATAATCCCCAAGGCACTAGAGGTGAAGTAACCGTAGCTGAATCTTCACAAACTCTTGAACATACTTGAGGTAATAATTTCTTTTCTTTATACGCAGGAACAAATAACCTTCCAGCCAGAACAATCGCCATATACTGACTTGCTGAAAATAAGTTTACAATTATACTTGAAATAACATGAGTAGTTACAAGTCCACCAGTTGATTTTATTAAGGCTTTAATTTTATCTAATATTACTTCTAGCATCCTTGTTTTTTCAAGTAATCCTCCAAAGCTAAGTGCTACAAAACCTAGTGAAACTGTCCACATCATACTTTGCAGTCCACCTCTACTCAATAGTGCATCTATTTCAGCAACTCCTGTTGATGACGTAAAACCATCATTCATGAAGCAAAGCATTTCGCCTAATCCATATCCCTGGAATAGCATAGCAAATAAAGCTCCTACTATTGATGCTGTAACCATAACTGCTAAACCACCTACTTTTTTTACTGCAAGTATTACTACAATTATTGGTGGTATAAATGTTACTATATTTATATTGTAATTGTTTTTTAATCCATCTAGAATAATATTGATTTGTGTTTGGTCAATTTGTGAACTCTTGAATCTCATTCCTAAAATCAAGTAAATAATTAAAGATATAATTATTGCAGGACCAGTAGAATAAATCATACTTTTAATATGATCAAACAAATCTGCCTCTGCAACACCTGCTGCTAAGTTTGTAGAATCTGATAAAGGTGACATTTTGTCTCCAAAAATTGACCCTGAAATTACGGCACCAGCTGTCATAGGTGCTGGAATTCCTAACCCTATTCCAATACCCATAAATGCAACTCCAAAAGTTGCACCTGTCGTATATGAGCTTCCTGTTGCGATTGAAGCAATTGCACAAATAAGACATACAGAGAAAAGAAATACCGAAGGTGATAGAATTTTAAGTCCATAATAAATAAGTGTCGGAATTGTCCCAGCAGGTATCCATGTTGCAATAAGTACTCCTACCATCATTAGAATGAGCATTGGAAGCATCGCAATGTTGCATCCATATAAAATTCCTTCCTGAATTTCTCTCCAAGTATATCCATTAATTAATGCAACTATTGAGGCTACAACTGCTGCTGAAATTAGTGTAATGTGTGTAACATAATCTTGATGTAATACAAAAATCTGAACTGACATTGCTGCAATTAAGTAAATGAACACTATTAAAACACCTATAAGTCCCGGTTTCTTGTTCTGCTTGGTATTCATATTAATTCCTCCTTGAAATAATTGAGTATTTTTCTATATGATACCAATAAATAATATATAAATTGTTTTAAAATAACGTTTTACTAATATTTTGCAAAAATAATTTAAACAGTTTTTAAACTTTCTATTAATTATTAATAAATTATGATAAAATAAATATTTGTAAGCTGATTTATTAAGACAAAAAAGTAAAATATAAAATTAGAAAAGATTTATTACCTGCAAAAGAAAGGATGAATACACATGACAAAATATAGAATATTTACATCAATTAGTGCAATAGTTTGTTTTATATTTATAGTGTTAGGTTACAATATAAACAAATTTTATTATATTTTAAGTGCTGCTGCTGTTATATTAGCAATTTTAAGTCATAAGAAATATAAAAAAGAAAAGTTTAAACATGTTATTGAAGAAGAAATCCAAAATTGGGATAAAAAGAAAAAAAGAAAATATAAGTTTAATGTGTACAGCTCTTTAGAAGAATTGTTACCTAATGATAAAGACACTTTTCGAATTGACAATCAAACTTGGAATGACTTAAATATGGACGAAATATTTAAAAAATTAGATACAACATATACTATACCAGGACAGCAGTTTTTATATAAAATTCTTAGAAATATATCTATAAGTAAAGAAGAATTAAACAAAAGAAGTGATTCTATAAAAGCTATATTGACTAATAATAAACTTAAATCAGATATCATAAATTGTCTTTTTTCTACTGGTATGCAAGGTGGAGAAAATACTGCAAACTTCTTATTTGAAACCATAAGTTTCAATGATAAATTCGTAAAATTTATGAAAATAGTAAGATTTGCAGCTCCAGTATCTTTGTTAATATGTTTTTTAGATATAAAATTAGGTTTACTACTGCTTGTTTTCTCAATATTCTTTAATATAAGAAACTATTATAAAACTAAGGAATTTGTTGGTGGTTATATCGATTCGATGAAATACATGAGTAGAATAATGTCTAACAGTAATATTCTATTAAATAGTGATATAGATTTATTAGATATAGATAAAAAAAGACTATCTACAGCTTTTAAAAAAACACTCCCTATTAGAAAAAAATTTGACCAACTCATATTTGGTAATAATGATGTTGGTATAGTAACTGATTTAAATTTTATTTATGATTACTTAAATATTTTATTTCTAATTGAGCCTATATTATTTTTTGATTCTGTAAAATATATTGATAAATATCGTGAAGATATGAAATATATTTACGAAACTATTGGGAAAATAGATGCATTATTATCTATTGCTGCATTTAGAAATAATAACTCAGAATATTGTGAACCCATTTTTTCAGATTCTAAATCTTTAAATATTAAAGATGCATATTATATATTACTAGATAAGCCTGTTAAAAATTCTATAACATTGGATACTAACCGTGGAGTACTCATAACAGGTTCAAATATGTCAGGTAAATCAACATTTTTAAGAACTATATCTTCAAATATTGTTTTAGCTCAAACCATAGCTACAGTACCTTCTTCATATTATCAGGCTGATATATTAAAACCTTTCACATCTATCGATATCAGTGACAATGTAGAAGAAGGAGACAGCTATTATTTAGCAGAAGTAAAAGCTATAAAGCGTATAATTGATACTAATGATGATGAAATAAAAGTTATATCTTTTATTGATGAGATTTTTAGCGGCACTAATAGAATTGAACGTACGTCTGCTGCAATTGAAATACTTGATTACCTTAAAAAGAAAAAAATCACAGCATTTGTGGCTACACATGATTTAGAAATAACAAAAGAAATTTCAGGTTATGATAAGTATTACTTTAAAGAACAAGTTTTAGAAGATGATATTATTTTCGATTATACAATACATGAAGGAATTAGCAACACTTCAAATGCTATAGAAATATTAAAACTTGTCGGCTATCCTAATGAAATATACCAAGCCGCAAAAGAAAAAGCCGATAAAATGAGGGAAAATTAAGGTGATTAGTTAACTAATCACCTTTTTTAAATATTTATTTACCTTTCTCTTTTTCAACCAATTCACTAAAGAAGAATGCTCCCTCTATAATTTTTATAAAAGCTTTTCCATTGTCACCTTTAAGGCTGTATGCTTTTCCATTGCTGTATACAGTTTTTTCATTTGCACTGATAACAAAAGAATTTCCGTCTTTTAAATGAAATACTAATTCAATTATAGGTTCTTTTTCCTCTGGCGTTCCCAACTTGTATAATAATAAATTTGTTAAATTTACTGCTTTCTCTATGTCCTTCATTTCTGTAAATTTTCGTGCATTAATATTTAATTTATTATCAGAAATTTCTACATAAGAAACATCTTCTATTTTGGGAACACCAAATAAAGGTATACCCTTTATTAAAAAATAACCAACAGTAACTATAATCACCATTATTATTATAATAGTAAGATAATTATTAAAGCTAATCTTTTTCATTATGACTCTCCTATTCACTATAAGAAAATGAGTGCTGTATATTTGTATATTATACAGCACTCTCAAGCAAAATTCTATCATCTAATTTTAAACTCTATTAATTATACTAGATTCGTCAACTTTAACTATTTCTTTATTTACCAGAAATAGTTGCTCCAGTAGCTAATACCCAAGGCATTATTGAATAGCCTAAATTTACTCTCTCTTTTGATATAGTTTTAATATTTTTTAGCATATCTATAAAATTTGCTGAAATCATTGTTTCAGTTATAGGATACTTAATTTTTCCATTTTCAATATAAAAACTATTTTTAGCTATACCGGAAAAATCTCCACTAGGTGATATTCTACCACCTGAAAATCTACATAATAAAATACCTTTGTCGATTCCTTTTATCATTTCTTCATAGGTCTTGTCTCCAGCCTCAACTTCAAATGAGCCTCCATAACTTTCTGAGCGTTTAAGTCCAGTTTTATTAGCACCATATTGTGTTAACATGTAATTCTTTAATATTCCATTTTCTACTATTGACATATTTTTAGTTTCAAAGCCATCTATTGTTATTGCACTTCCATCACATATTTCTTCTGAAACAGGGTTTGTGTACCATGTAAACAATGGTGAAAATACTTCTTCACCAATTTTATCTCTAAAAACACTAGTATTTGATATTAACGAATTATCTTCTAAGCTAACTTGTGCTAATTGTGTTAACAAATCATCAAAGCATTCTGGTATTATAAGCACATCACCTACAAATTTTCCTTCAAATGCCTTTGCATTAAGTTCTTTAATTGACTGCTTTAATCCATCTTCAACTAGTGCAAAATCTAATAATTTTCCCTTTAGTTCTCTCATTGATCCTTCGGTACCATTAAAAGATGTGGTTTTTACACCATCATTAGCCATAAATAATATGTCAAAGTTATATGCTCCATTCTTTTCAATAAATTCGACTCCATTACTGTTAACGAATAACTCTTGTTTATAATCAAAAGAAAAATTAAATTGATACTTAATTAGAGGATATTTTTCTTTTAAATTAGTTGTAAATTCCTTAACAAAATCACATAATTCTTTTATATCTGCCTCTTCCTTACCTAATTTAAACGTTTTAGCCTCTTGTTTAGGTGAAATATCATATGCTTTATCAACTTCAGCAGTTTGAAGCAGTTCATTTAAAGTCATCACTGCATCATCAATCGACTTTTTATCTGTTTTATTTATAATAATTTGTGCCTTCCTATTTTCTTTTATCATCAATAATCTTAAGCTGTCATCAAGAGTAGTTCGGAGCATTCTCATCATACCCATATCAACTGTTAACTCTTGCTTTTTTGTTCTTACTATAGAGCATTGATACTTATCTGCTCCTTCTTTTTCAAAGACTTTTCTTGTATATTCAAGGATTTCATTCTGAATCATTTTATCTACCTCCTACGTTAATTTTACATTTAATAGCAGGTCCACCCATACTAACATTAATGCTCTGTTTCTTTCCGCACATACCACTTGAATTCCATTTCATGTCATCTGAAATCATAGTTACTGATTTAAGTACATCAAAAGCAACTCCAGAAATTGTTGTATCTTTTATTGCTTTACCTATTTTACCATTTTTAATTTCGTATCCTTCTACAATAGCAAACATAAATTCACCAGTTAAATCGGCTTGTCCATTACCAGATTTTACAAAATAGTAACCATCATCTATAGAAGCAATCATATCCTCAAATTTATCTTTTCCAGGTACAATTATAGTATTTCTCATACGAACAAGTGGCTCATCACTATATTCAAATGCTCTTGCATTTCCAGTAGACTCCATCTTTAATACGTTAGCAGTTTCTTTGTTATTCATAAAACTCTTCAATACACCATTTTCAATAAGCACTGCATCTTCTGCTTTAGTTCCTTCATCATCAATATATAATGGAACAGGACAAGGTTCTCCTCTATATGTATTAGCACAATCAATCAAAGTGATCAGTTCACTTGCTACTTTTTTGTTTAAGTTCGGTCCTCCTACTGATCCATTTATAACTAAATCTCCTTCTAAAGTATGACCTATTGCTTCATGAGCCAAGATTCCTGCAAGGTTTGCATCTAAAATACATTCTTTTTCTCCTGCTTGAGCATAAACTCCTTCGCTTTTATTTATAACTTTTTTGTATAATTCATCAATTTTAGAATAAAGATTTTCTGGTTTATCAAAATTATCTTCAAAGTTACCTAGACCTCCGTTAGATTGATAGAGTACATAAGGAACGTTTTCCTTTTTTACTGTTAATTCAATGATCAGCCATGTCCCAGGCCAATACAGATAACTTTCTGTTCCATTAGATGTTAATAACGTTTTCTCAACATCTATACTATTTAAATTAATTCTCCTACTTACATTAGGATATTTATTTAATATATATGTATCAATCTCTTTTAAGAAATTCATTATTTGATTTTGAGACCATCTTTCTTTTTTAGTTTTAAAATCTTTATGCTCTGATATTTTCTCCTTATCTAAATTAAAAGGTATTTCTTCATTAATGTCAAATAGATATTTAGCATTTTGATTGGCTTCATCAATTACTAATTTTATAGTTTCATCTTTTACCTCAGGATTTGAAGAAAAACCCCAATAACCTCCCATATTTACTCTTGCACTTACTCCGCCTTTTGAAAACTTTTGATTACTAACAACATTACCGTTAACTAGTGTTATCCTCATGTTGTTATTTTCTTGAACTCTAAGTTCAGTGTATTCCTTCATACATTTTAAATATGAAGAAATGTTATTAATTTCCATACTGCTCAACTCCTTTATATTATCTATAGGTAAAAGTAATTGTTCATTAATAGTTTAATTATGTATATTTTACATTATGTACTAATTAATCTCAAGGTTAATTATACATTACAATTTTTAGCATTAGTACTCTTATTAAATAAATTAATAACTACTTCATGATAATTATTTCTTACTAGCTCTAATATAAAATATAGAATAATATACATCATTAAGGTAGAAATAAACATACAGTTAATTATTAATATTTTTAGTTTTAGGATAAATATATTCTTTAACTCTTTTAGGCCATTTGTTTTTATTACATCCATATTGCTTTAAAAAACATATTATCCACCTTTCTATTCCGAAACCTATACATCCAGATACTGTATCTTGTCCTGCTACTGAAAAATTGAAAGATTTAGAAAAATTATAACCATGCAAATTAAACGATCCACAAGCAACCCTTTCATTCTCACTTACATTTAATCTTATTTCATACTTTAGTTTATTAGCTATTTGTATTTTTTTATATTTCAACATCTTAGGAATTGTAAATGGATCAGATGCTACACAAATTTGGTAATTCAATCCAAGATTTTCTACTAAATTTTTTGTCCTATGTAGAATATTTTCTCGTACAGAATTTACAAATTCATAATCACCTATAAATACTATTTCACGTACATTATAATCACGCATTCGTGTTATTTCGTTCCAATTAAATCGACCTTCATTGCGAAAAACATTTTGACGAAATGTAAACACAGTATTTTTCTTAAGTTCTTTATTTCTAAGTTCTTCATATAAATGGAAGCATGCAGATGGTGATAACGCATATAAAGCAGGCGCCAATTTGTAATGCTCGATATTAGTATTATCTTTATAATTTTCCATATCTTCTATTACGCTTTTACATAGAATTGCATATTGTGGTGAACTTCTCAGATAATTTGTGTCCTTATATGTGGTTATTGGTAATAATGTTGGGTATTTTCTAATTTTAAGGTTATAATCGTATATTAGTTCTTTAAAACAATTATCAAAAAAATTATAAAGTAATAAACCAATTTCATTTAAATAAATCATTCCCTTGTCATATTTTTTCACAATTCCTGACTGCAATATATTATTGTCAGTAACGTATTTCACATCATAAATTTTAGTATAAATTATCTCAGAATTGTCATTAGTATCACTCTTAACTAATTTTGAAATTTCATCATAAATCTTATCTTTATTACAACATTCTTCTAAGTTTAAAATTAATTGTTCTTTATTTATTGTATAATTAATAATATATTGTGATATAAAGCCTATTTTTCTTTCTACCTCTTTACATAAAGGCTTGTCTAACTTAATATATAATAATATCATAAAATATTTCCTTTCAATAAATTTTATATTAAAATTACAAATTAACTACATAAAACTAATAAATTGTTAATTATTTCATTTTTATTAACTAATTAATATTAACAGTACATATTCTAGTACTTTATTATATTATTTTAAATAAAGTTAGATAAGATATAAAATATTTTACTACTATTTATTCTAAAATACTTATTGACTATTATGATTTAATTAAATTATTATATTTTAAAATTAGCTATATTATAAAATCTTTCTAAATTTAAATTAGCAATTAAATTAACGGGAAAATCTATTTCATTTAACAATTTATAACTTCTAATGAAATTTCCTATTTGAAATGCATTATGCGAATCACTACCCAATGAAATAAAACATCCTAGTTGAGCACATAGTCGAGCAATTTTCTTGCAATATTCATACTGCTTTTTACTTTTATTCAAAGACATCTCATTAATCTCTATTATCTTTTTATATTTATATGCAGTTTCTAGAACATTATCAATGTTAAATAAGTTACGTACTCTATCACAATGTCCTAAAATATCTACTTGTGGATTCTTAAGAATTTCGATATACATTTTTGTATTTTCTTCCATGCTAAATTCTTCATCAAACTCATGTCTACTTGCAATGACAAGTTCTTTATTTTCCAAAATTCTTTCTAAAATAGTCTTGTCTTTTTTATAAGCATATGGAAATGTCTCATTATAGTAAGCCAAATGTCCATCCTTATCAACTATATCAATTTCTATACCATTAATTACTCTAATTCCATCAATATAGTTTGGAATTTCTTTTTGTCCTGAAATGCTACTATACGATTCCCATAAATGTTTACAACAAAATTGTGGTCCAAAGTGATCTGTAATAGCTATAGCTGAAAGTCCCTTCTTTTTAGCAGCATTTACACATTCCTGAATTGTGCTATATGCATGAATACTTGTAATAGAATGGACATGGGTATCAACAGTAATTTTATCCATGACTTCACCTTCTTATAATTCTTTAGCCATTTTCAGTAAAATTTTCATTCCCTTTTCTCTGTAATTTTGATTAAGATTTTGTATTTTAGGCGATTGCTTATCAACCCATTGGATTGCCCCTCCACCCTGTATGGCCATATAGAGTTTAAGTCGATTTATGTCAAATTTCTTAACTTTACTTTTCCAAGAATTAATAAAAATATTACTTAGCTCTATATCTCTTTCATAATTCAAATCATTGAATAACAATTTAGATAAATCAAATACCGGATCACCTATAGTCGCATACTCAAAATCAATTACACCTAGAACATGATTGTTTTTAATCATAATATTTCTAAAACCATAATCTCTATGCAAAATTGCAATTGGTAAATTATCATCTAAATTCTCAAGTTTTGTCTTTACTATATTTAATGAATCTAAGATCTTTGCCTTTGGATCAGTTGCTCTAAAATTGATTTTATTTATCCATTTAGGTATTTGAAACAAATATATGTTTTTCCATGAGTAATTTTGGTATTTAATAATATTTCCATCAATGTATTTCCATAAATTGGTTTTTTCCAATTCGCATTCTTGTACAGAAGTATTCAATCTTCCAAGTACTTCTCCAACTTCATTCATAATCGATTTTTTAATACAATTACTTAAACTATTATATAATTCTAATAGCATAGTACCATGCCACCAATCCTGAATAATAAAGTAATTGTCATTATATTTTCCAAAATCTATAATAGCTGGAGTTGGAAAACCTTTCCTAATTAAAATCTGTTTTGTAGTAACCTCTCTCATATAATTAAAATATTCATTATAAATCTTAAATAAATAAGGAGTGCCATTTCTAAAATATTTGTAAACACTTCCTCCCGAATCTTCATTCAAACATTTAATATATTTAGTTCTAAGAAATTGTTTTATTTTACTTTCATCTATCATATATCTTTATCCCTTCTAAAGAATCACTATAAGCAATAAAGTCTGCAACTTTTAAGACTTCTTTGAAACTATCTTTCATTGCAATACCTATATTACATTTTGATAATATTTCTATATCATTATTATCATTTCCAAATGCAATTGTTTTTTTCAATAGAATATTATAATATTGTACCAAATAATATAAACCATTTATTTTATTAGTATTATTAGGTATAAATATATATATATCTTCACCTTTTTTAGAACAGTTTACTTCATTATTTTTTTTTATTAGTGAAATTTGAGTTTCTTCCTTTGTACCAATTAAGATAAACATAATATTATATGGTATAAAATTTTTAAAATCTACAATTTTGATTTTTTTACTTGAAATCCCATAATATAGGCTGCATAATATTGCAGCCTTTCTATTACTAGCATATAAGTTTCCTCCACAATCAATTACTAATAAACTATCCTTATTTTGTACAAACTTTATTTCCTCCCAAACATTATTATTTATTGTATTCAGAGGATAAAGAACATTATTTTGTGTATTAAAAATACCATTACCATTGTAACATATAACTTTTTCATCAAATAGCTCTTTTAATTTATTGTAGTCAGTGATTTCAATAAGTGACTCCTTAATTCTTCCCGTAGCAATAATTTTCTTTAGATTAATAATCTTTAGTAAATTTTCAAAATTATTATCTAATAATCCCTTTTTATCTAGAATTGTCCCATCTAAATCAAATACCGCCATATCATTTGTAAAAACTATTTCAAATAACTTATTATCCATTATATCCTCTAAAGTTTTCAAACATTGTTTCTGGATTAGTATGCTCCCTTACATCTTTTAATCTCAAATTTTGATTAAAAATTCTCTCGAGAAAAGAATAATTCCATTTATGCATTAACCCTTCTCTGTCAAAATAAAAATCTAATTCATTAAGTGGTTTTAAGTATGTTTCCAAATTAATATTTTGCTTTAATTGTGGGAATATCATACAAGTTAAACTAACAGCATAGTTAATAGGTATCTGAATTTTATATTCTTCTACCATTTCGTTTATACGTGACCAATCAAGATTCTTTTGTAAAATCAATGCAATATCAATATATTTAATTAGTTCAATATCACTAAAATTCTTATACCAACTATATTGCCAACAAAATAGTACAGATTCACTATATAAATGTAAACATAAATGAATAAACATATTTTCTGGACAAAGTCCAATAATGTTATTTTTATCATAATTGTATTCTTTTCTATCATGTAATAGAATTTCTGCAGTCAATCCTTCTGGTACTTGATTAAATTTATTTCCTTTCCAGGATACTCCATGATTTAAATCAATAACTGAATCATACGGAAATGGTAAATAAAGAATCTTATGAAATTCAACACTTTCATGAGTAAACATTTCTCTTTGAATAATTTCACTACGAGTTGCTTCGATTATTTTATTTTCTTTTTTGTCATATTTTCCCTGTACATATTTTTGTTCTTTAATAATACTTTTCATATCATTCAAAAAATTTTTCATAACTAATATGTCTAAATCACTATATGGTCTAACTCCTTCACCTTCATACAGATAAACTGACAACACTGGTCCTTTTATTATGCAAGCAGAAATATTTTTCTTCAATATTTGTTTACTTAAGTCAATAGCCTGACAAAGCAATAGCTTATTTAAGTTAATGGAATTATTGTAAATAGTAAGCAAAGCTTTATACCAATTATTATTTATATATTTTAAATAATTATTTTTTAACATATCACAATAAACAATTGGCAATATTCTATGCTTTATTGCTTGTGAAAAAACATTTTCCCAATTCATTTTTTCAAATTCTATTACTGCTATATGGTTTTCTTCAATTCCCGAAAACCGATTAATAGCATCTAAAATATATCTATTTTCTATTTCCAGCATACCTTTTAATGGATATTTAAAAATAATATCCATACCTCCTAATATTTATAAAAAATTATAAATTAGATCAATTATTTCAGTCATTTGATTTTCAATAGCATAAAATGCATTAATAGACCATGCTATTTCATTATCAATTTTTTTTATATCAGATTTCCCTAGTTCTTCAATATATTGTGCTCTTGGCAAAAACCTTAATTGTAGTATTGGCACAAGCATCTGTAACTCTAATTTGGTTAAATCTCCATAGAAATCTAGGAATAACCTCGCTAATTCCTTATTTATTAAATTCGTTTTTTTATTAACTCTCGCCATTAAAAATGCTCCTTGAGCTACATCAGTAACACGAGTTGAGTAATTCACACTCTCTAAATCTAAAAGACAACAAATATTTCCATCTTCATCAAATAGCAAATTGTTTCCATGATAATCTCCATGTACAATAGCATATGGTAAATCAAAGTAAGTACTAAGTGAACATTTCAATATTATTTCTTTAACAATCATTTTTATTTCATTGAACAAACTACTATCAAATTTATTATATTTTAACATAACTTTCTTAAGCATATCCAATTCTATATCTGGATTATCAAGCCAAGAAATTGGATCATGTAAAGTTTTTATTGTCATATCACCATCGAATGGAATGTTATGTATTTTTTTTAACAATGTAGCCGCATTAATTACATCTTTTAAACTGCCTGTTTTAAATTGTCTACCTTTAACAAACTCCATAAGCTGCCACCAATAGCCATTCAAATAAAAAGCTTTTTTACCGTCCTTCTCTATATTTTTAGGAATTGGAATACCATTTTGATTTAATGAACATAAAAAAACATCTTGATTAATAAAATAATCCTTATTTTTATTACTATAACGTTTAAGAACAAATTCCTTTAAATTATCATTTATATACCAATTTAAATTAGCACCAATATTTCTAAATGGCTTTATAATAATATCATCACAATTAGAAGGAGTATATATTCTTTTGTAAATATCAATTGCCATTTGAGTATGACTAAGATTTTTTAACTTCATAATTTTAAATTATCTATAAAATTCTTAATAATTATAGAACTTTCCTTTAAATTTTCAAAAGATTGTACTAGTTCATAGCAAGGTATTTGATGTATTAATCTTTTAATCTGCTTGTAATATGAATCTATATTTTTTAACTGAAAAAATTCAAATAAAAACTCATTATATTTCGCTGGATTTATCAAAATATTTTCAATTACAAATTTTTCTGCTTCTTCTTCATTTAACTGTCTAAAATATGACATATTAACATCATTCGAAAAACTAGGAAAAATAATACCTGATAATATACTTTCAGAAGATAATTTTCTATTAAAAATATTTACAAATTCATCTGGATAAAAACATATCAATTTATTACTAGAATTCAACGGATGATGTAGTTCATGTACAAAAGTATTTTTTTTTCTACCACATACTTTTTCCAAAGTATCTTCTCTAACTACAATTGAACGTGGCCACCCCTGTGCCATCCATACATTATCATTTTCAAAAAATGAAATGTCATCATTTGAAACAAAGACTGAATCCATTAACGATAACATTGACAAAATAGAAGAAGTTTTTCCTGCTTTCTTTCCACCTAAAAAAGCAATACCATATCCACGATAATTAACAAGACCACCATGCATAAACAAGTGACCTTTTTCAATGCATTGCATCCTTAATAAAACTCTTATCATTCGATGTATATTTTGAATTAACCATTCCTGATTATTATCATTCATAATAAATATAATTTTTCTATCATTACCATTAATAAATAAATTACATTCGGGCTCTCCCTCTGCATGAATACATACTTTCTCGTATCCTTTGATATCTTTTGCTTCTAATACACTTATTTCCCACGAGCCAATATTTTTTTCCATGCTAACCGTAAAGTATTCCTTTGAAAGAAATTCAATCCTTTTAATTAATTTTTTTGGAGCATTTACTAATACATTTACGCTTTGACAACTAAATATTCTCTTCATTATAGTCACTTCCTAAATTATATCTTTTACTAATTTATTTTTAACAAAGTTAAACTATATAATAAACAACATTATTTTTACCATAAGGTTATTCCATTAAGTAACAATTCCTTAGTAATTTTGCCAACATTATTAAATTCATTTATTACAATTTTATTTATATACTTTGCTTCTACAAAATTATACGTCCAATCGTTAATTTCAACGATAACATTATCTGGGTCTTTTAATGATGATTCTTTTGAGGTAAATATATGAGTTTGAACAGGTTTACCAATATATTCATAAATTTTATTAGCTAATCTATTAGCTAGAATACCATATAACTTTCCAGTATGATCAAGAGGGTTTTTCCCTGCTGGAGCCTCAATACTCATACTCCGCATAGGTGTAATAAGCCCATTAATACGATTTCCTCGTCCTGTGACACCAACATCGCCTGTATCTGCAACAGTTCCTAATGCAGTTAAATATGGCAATCCACCTCCATCCTGAGCATTTAAAGACAATTTCGGATGTACTAAATTATTTGTATCAATAAAATTTAAAATATCATTACATATTTCTTTCTCTCTTTTACGATATTGTTCCATACTAGTTATATGTTTTGCTAAAAATGGTACATTTACTAAAAGTGATACCATATCTTTCCTTCTACTACCAAATAATTTAACATCCCACCCAGTATCGTAATTCTTTTTCTTGAAATCTTTTCCATTTACAAAACTCTCTACTGATAAAACAAGTATTTCCAGTGAAGAAAGTGGAGCATACCCAGATAATAAGTTACTATCATTAGATTTTAGTTGTGCATTATTTATTTGACTTAATTCTTCTACAGAATTAGGTCTATATCTCGAAGTTTTTCTACCAGATCCTTGGCTATCCACTAACATATTGATAACAACTGCATGCTTCCTAGGAACAAATCCAGTCAATACATTTGATAAAACTTCATTTACACCCTCGTATAGTATTTTGCTTACAGGTATTTCTATATTCCCAACATAATTTGTAACTTTACCTGCAAAAACAATCTGGTAAGGTTTAATTATTTCTCCTTTTCCATAATCAATATCTGCTTCTCCTCCAATCAACATGACTTTGTCAAACCAATGATGTGGAATTCTGCCAAAATTTTCATAGCAGTATTTTGAATATTTTTGAGAAGTTACCTCGGATATTGCATCACATATTGTATCAGGATGTCCAACACCTTTACGTTCAACTAATTCAAAAGGCATTTTAGAAACATCATTATTAATATTTTCACTAACATCAATTTTCATATTAACTCACTTTCTTTTCGCCCAGTTTCAAACAAATCTATATCAAAACTCTGCGAATTTTTTATTTTTAATACAATTTTAATATAAATTATCACTTTATCTATAATAATAATTTTAAACTAAGCTTTAATGTTTTATTTACCAAACATTAAATTAATATTTAGTTTACTGTAACATTTGTTTTACTACTTTTAATTATTCATCACTAATTACTATTTGTATTTCTTATGAACCTATTAAATAATACTCGTGCTTCAGATTCATTACATCCTTCTACAGGGCTCTTAAACAAAAATGCACATACTTCACTAATAACTCCAGACATTTTTTTGTCTTGAGCCGTTTTAGCTATACGTATTGCACTTACTATAACACCTGCTGCATTTGGACTATCTTCTACCTCAAGCTTTACTTCAATATTTACTGGAGATTCCAAAACAGAAATACCTTCAAGGCGCAAATAGCATATTTTATTATCCATCAAATACTTTATATAACCATTAGGTCCTGCAGCAACATTACTTGCATCTATTCCTGCAAAAGATAATGCCTTACGTTTTGATTTCTTTTTACTATTTGACCTTAGTGGACTAGACAAATTCATAAAATCAGCATTTCCTCCAAAATTTAACTGATAGGTATTTTTTACTTCAATTCCCCTTGAATGCATTAATTCAATAAGATCAGTATGTAATGCTGTTGCACCTAAATGACTACGCATGTCATCTCCTAAAAGAGGAACCCCTGCAATTTTAAATGCATTACCTATTGTTGGATCATTTGCAATAAGTTCTGGTGTTCCATTAATAAATGCAACTTTTGCTTTAAGTGCTATTTGAGAATAATTATATACATCCTTATATGAACCTGTTGGCAAAAAACAAACTAGTACATCTGCATCCCAACGTTTTAAAATCTCAACAATTGTGTCAGGTAATATTTTTCTACATTGATCATCAATCTTAACTTCAGGCAACAAATACCCATCCATACCATCATCCAACAATCCTGCTTCTACTACCGAATCATTTTTAATATTATCTACATGCTTTATGGCTTTATTTACATCTGCATAAATAGCTTCAGTTATTGTTTTTCCAATTTTGTTTTTATCAATATCAAAGCCACCAACTATTTCAATATCCTCTATTTTATATCCACCTATAATTTGAGCTGAAACTCCGTGAAGTTTTTCATTCTTTCCAAGATGTTTTGATTTCCATATATACTGAACCAAACTTGATGCACATGATCCAATACCTGCAATTACTACCTTTATTTTTCCCATTACATTTTTCTCCTTCGCTTTATTATTTAAATAATTTTACAATAAAATATTTATCTTTTAATGATTTCATACACGAATTTTTTTCTAGAAACTTATACTAAACATAATAATAAATTATGTAATTATTTTATTTACCTATGTATTTGTCATTTTTTTTATAATCATATTCTTTAATGATCCGAAATTAGTTATTACATTTAAATCAAGGTTTTCTATTTCAAACTCAAATTTATAAGTATTTTCAATATCTACAATTAAATTAATAATTTGCATTGAATCATAATCAAGATCTAAAATTAAATTTGTTTCATTATTAATTTCTTTATCTATAACTTTTTTTGATGAATTTGAAATTACTAAATCTCTTAATTTCATATCACAAACATTCAAATTATCATTGTCCTCCTTATATAATCTTTTATTTTGAATTTTAGGATTTTCATTAAGTAAAAAAATATTAATTTGAATAACATTTCATGTAATATTTAGATATAGTTAATTAACTCACAAAACAAGTGAAATTGATTCTTCAAAACATTCAGTAAGCCCTTTACATAAGACTACGCACCTCCCTACCCTAACAGAATATTTGATACTATAATTATTAGTAATAGATTGTGGGGACAAATCACAGTTTATTTTAGAATTATTTAAAATTTCTTTAAGTTGTTGTTTTGTTATAAATTTCTCAATAGATGTGATTTAATGACGTAGTAATTTATTCTAACAAATTGATAAATAATTTTTTATTATTATTAAGTTACATTTGTTGTCATTTAAAATTGCTACTTATAGACGTTTTTTTATGTAATATTAATAAATGATTTTATAACTATTCGTGTTGAATCTTTAAAAAATATTATTTTTAATTAAGTATATTATCAATAATTTTATTTACTATTCTAGCATTTTGTAAAGCATATTTATCAAGCATGTCAAAATGAGTTCCATAGCAATTGTATTTTATAACGCTATTTTTTGTTAGCTTTCTCCACCCTTTTTGTGCAAAGATATTAATTTTATTATCCTTTACTCTTAATACTTGTAATAAGTGTATCTTAGCATTTATCTTTCCTATACTATTAATTTCATTTATAAATTTATTATATTCATAAATTCTTTTAAAATATCTACTCTTTTCATCTTTATCTTGATATCTATCTAAAAATTCTTTTGTATTTTCTTTTTCTAATTTTAAATCATCTATCTGAATTTCTAATTCTTTAGTTCTAATATTTTTTTTATGAATTAAATCAGCTAACAAAAATACATCTGGAGTACTAAGTAGTTCTTCATACTTGTCTTTCTGGTCTTTACTTAATGGAACAGAATCTAATAGTATTATATTTGAAATATAGTCTCCATTATATTCCATTTTTTTTGCTATATCATATGCTATTAATCCACCAGCTGACCAACCCAATAATATATATGGCCCACTAGGTTGAACTGATTTTATTATATTAATATATTGATCTATTCTATTATCATTTTCTATATAGTCTAACGCATAAAATGAACACTTGTAAATTAAATGTGCTATATCCTTATATGCTAGTCCAAAACTTGAAATTGGTGCAATTCCAAATAAGTTCGTTTCTCTCTTTTCGTTTAATAAAGTCAAATATTTAGGTCCAATATTACTTTTTAACCAAATGTCATCAGATAAGCATTTAGACATTAATCTTACTGTATTATTTTCAAATATCTGTGGCATATATACTTTAATTCCTATAACTTTTTTCATTTGATTTATTACTTTTATTACTTTAAGTGAATCACCTCCAAATTCAAAAAAATTATCATTTACTCCAAAAGCTTCTACATTCAATACATCTTTCCAAATTTTTAGAATCTTTTGTTCTAACCCGTTATTAATACTCCTTTTTGCGCAAGTGATTTTTGCTAAATTATTAATTTTTATATTTTCTTGTTTGATATTTCTTTCAATTTTTGATAATATCTCTTTTTTTTCTTCCGGTGAAAAGATGTTTATTTCGTGTAAAATTACGTTTCTATTTATTAATACAAATTTTATTATATTTATGAAATTACTGCTCATTTTAATAATTGTATTTTTATTAAATAAACTAATTTTATATGAAAAAGAGCATATTATTTTGTTACTATTCTGTAAATGAGTAGCATTGAAAGATAAATCAAATTTTGATTTATGGTTTTTCCTATTATATTTTTTAAATCCTATATTATTAATATAATACGTATCAATTTTATCTTGGACCTCAGTCATATTAAAAATAATATTAAAAATTGAATTTATTCCTTTATTTCTTTCAATATTTATTTTACTTACTAATTTTTCTAGCGGATAACTTTGATTTTCATATGCTTCAATTAAGTTATTATTTTCATATCTTAAAAAATCAATAAATGTCTTATTAGCATCTATTCTACTCCTTATGGCTAAAGTATTTATAAATACACCAACTATACTCATAGTATCTGCATGTTGTCTGCCCATTACAGGAATTCCTATTACAATATCGTTTTTCATAGTATATTTTAATAATAAAATATTTAAAATTGTAAATAAAAAATTGTTTAAAGTACATCCGACGTTTTTATTAATTTCCAATATTTTTTTTGTTAATCCTTTATTTATTACAAAGTTCACATCACCACCATCAAAATTCTCAGTTTTAACATTATTATCATATGGTAAACTTAAGATTTTTACTTTTTCATTATATATACCTAACCAATAGTTTTCTTGCTTTTTTATTTCCTCTGATTTTAAGAAGTTATTCTGCCATGCTGCGAAGTCTTTATATTGAAGGCTTAAAGATTTTAACTCTTCTCCTTTATATAAAGTAATAAATTCGTTTTTTAGTATGTTTGCAGATACACCGTCAGACATTATGTGATGCATATCTATTAATAAATATTTTTTTTCTTTACTCTCTACAAGTTCTACCCTAAATAATGGTGCTTTACTTAAATCAAATGGTTTTATAAAGTTATTTATTATTGTATCTATTTCTTCATTATCTTTTCTATCTATTAGTTTAAATTCATATGAATTATCTATTTTTTGTACTATTTCACCATCTATAATTTCAAAATATGTCCTTAATGTTTCATGTCTCATAACAAGCTTTTTGAAAGTTTTTTCTATTCTCTGCTTATTTATTTTTCCTTCTAATCCAAAAGCTCCAGGCGTATTATATGCTACACTGTCTTTATCAAATTCCTGAAGCATATACATTCTTTTTTGAGCTGATGATACTTCATAATATTCTTTTTCTTCTACTTTTTCTATTTTTGAAAAGGGATTATCTTCTGTATTTTTAATAAGCTTACTTAAATCTTTTATTGTTGGTTTCTTAAACAACTCTTTTAAAGATATTTCTTTATTTAATTCTTTATGAATTTTTGATATTAGAACTGTTGCTTTTAATGAGTGTCCTCCTAAGTCAAAGAAATTATCACTTATTCCTACTCTTTTAACTCCTAATACTTCACTCCATATTTCTGTAAGCTTTTCTTCTACTTTATTTCTTGGTGCTTCATATTCATTTAAATTACATTCTAAATTAGGTTCTGGAAGAGCTTTTCTATTAAGTTTTCCATTAGCAGTTAACGGCATTTTTTGTAACTGTATAAAGTATGATGGTACCATATATTCTGGTAAGCTTTCTTCTAAGTAACCCTTTAGATTTAATTTAGTAATTTCTTTTTCACTTACTACATAAGCACATAGATATTTATCATTATACTTACCTTCTTTTACTAAAACTGCAGCCTCATTAATATCCTCATGATTTAGTAATCTATTTTCTATCTCTCCTAGTTCTATTCTAAATCCTCTTATTTTAACTTGATTATCTATTCTTCCTAAAAATTCTATGTTTCCATCTGGAAGCCATCTTGCTAAGTCTCCTGTCTTGTACATTTTTTTACCTGGATTAAATGGATTTTCTACAAACTTTTCTTTAGTTAGTTCTGGTCTGTTTATATATCCCCTTGCTAATCCATCTCCTGATATGCATATCTCTCCTGGTATTCCTATTGGCATTATTTGATTATCATTTACTATATATATTTGTGTATTATATATTGGCTTTCCTATTGGTATTAATCTATCAGTATAATTATCTTTATCATATTTCCAATCAGTTGCACATATAGTAGTTTCTGTAGGACCATAAGCATTAATATATTTTACTTTGTTTTTCCACCTATTAACTAAATAGAAATTTGTCTTTGAACCTGCAGTTAGCAATATCCTTAGAGAATTTATTTTAACTGTTCTTAAATTAGTAGCATATATAGGAGGTAATGTTACTATTGTTATATTTTTTGTATTTATAAATTCTTCAAATTTATTTAAATCGCTGATAATTTCTTTTGAAACTATATATAAACTTCCTCCTATTAATAATGCCATATTAACCTCCGAAACAGCAGCATCAAAAGAGCAACTTGCAAATTGAACAATATTATCATGTTTAGTAATTTCATATTCTTTCTCATAATAAACTTTTAAATTAATTATTCCTTTATGCTCAATCATCACACCTTTAGGCTCACCAGTTGTTCCTGAAGTATATATAACATATGCTAAATCATTTGAACTATTGATTATATCTAGATTTCTTGTATCTTCTTTTAAGTACTCTTCATCATATATATCTATTATCCTACCTTCAAATTCTATAGTATCTGCTATACTATTTTTACTTAGTAACACTTTGCTTTCACTATCTTTTAACATGTATTCTATTCTTTTTTTTGGGTAATTTGGATCTATAGGTAGATATGCTCCTCCTGCTTTCAATATTCCCATTATCCCTATAATCATTTCCAGTGACCTTCCTACCATTATTCCTATTATGGTATCTGGTTGTACACCTTTGCTTCTTAAAACTCTTGCAAGCTGATTTGCTTTTTCATTTAATTCTCTATATGTTAACTTTTTATCTTCAAATACTACTGCAGTATTGTCAGGTGTTTTCTCTACCTGTTCTTCAAACAGCTCTTGTATTGTCTTGTCTTTAGGATAATCTGCTTTTGTATCATTGAACTTATATAATATTTGATGTTTCTCTTCTTCTGTTAATATTTCTATTTCATTTATTTTAATTTCTTTATTATTTATTATATTTTCTAGTACTCTAATGTAATGTTTACTTATTCTTTCTATATCTTCTTTATTAAAAAGTTTTGTACAATACTCTAAACTAAATTCTAATATTTTATCTTTTTCTAATGCATTTAATGTTAAATCAAATTTGGATATTTTATTTTCCTTACTGTACTGTTTTAATATAAGTCCATCTAAGTCAATATCGTCACTATCTTCTGTGTCTATCAGGTTAAACATTACATCAAATAATGGATTCCTACTTGTATCTCTTACTATGTCTAATTTTTCTACTAAGGTTTCAAACTGATAGCTTTGATTTTCATATGCCTTTAATGAATTTTCTTTTACATCATTTAGGAATTCTAAGTATTTTTTTCTTCTTTCTGGTTTGTTTCTTAAGGCTAGTGTGTTTACAAACATTCCCATTATGTTTTCTAGTTCTGCATGTGGTCTTCCTGCTATTGGTGTTCCAATTATTATATCTTCTTGTCCACTATATTTTGATAACAGTATATTAAAGGCTGATAGCAATACCATGTACATAGTACTTCCTATTTCTTTTGCTAGTTTTCTTAATTTTTCTGTAGTTTCTTCATTTACTTTAAAGCTTAGACTGTTTCCCTCAAAGTTTTGAATGACAGGTCTTTCATAGTCAGTAGGCATATTTAATACTGGTATTTCATCACTAAATCTTTTAATCCAGTATTCTTCCTGCTTTTTCATTTCCTCTGATTTTAAGAAGTTATTCTGCCATGCTGCAAAGTCTTTATATTGAAGGTTTAGTGGTTCTAACTCTTCTCCTTTGTATAGAGTAACAAAATCGTTTGTTAATATGTTTGCAGATACACCATCAGATATTATGTGATGCATATCTATTAATAAATATTTCTTTTCTTTACTCTCTACAAGTTCTACGCTAAATAATGGTGCTTTACTTAAATCAAATGGTTTTATGAAGTTATTTATTATTGTATCTATTTCTTCATTATCTTTTTTATCTATAAGTTTAAATTGATATGAATTATCTATTTTTTGTACTATTTCACCATCTATTGTTTGAAAATATGTTCTTAATGCTTCATGTCTTATAACAAGCTTTTTAAAAGTTTCTTCTATTCTCTGTTTATCTATTTCTCCTTCTAATTCAAATACTACAGGCATGTTATAAGCTACACTGTCTTCGTTAAACTGCTGAATCATATACATTCTCTTTTGGGATGACGATGCTTCATAATATTTTCTTTCTTCTACTTTTTCTATTCTTAAATATAGATTATCTTCTGTATTTTTAATAAGCTTACTTAAATCTTTTATTGTTGGTTTCTTAAACAACTCTTTTAAAGGTATTTCTTTATTTAATTCTTTATGAATTTTAGATATTAGAACTGTTGCTTTTAATGAGTGTCCTCCTAAGTCAAAAAAATCATCGTTTATACCTACTCTTTTAACTCCTAATACTTCACTCCATATTTTTGATAGCTTTTCTTCTATTTCATTTCTTGGTGCTTCATATTCATTTAAAATTACATCTAAATTTGGCTTTGGAAGAGCTTTTCTATTAAGTTTTCCATTAGTAGTTACCGGCATTTTATCTACTTGGACAAAGTATGATGGTATCATATATTTTGGCAAACTTTTTTTTAAATGACTCTTTAGATCTAATTCACTAATTTTCTTTTCACTTACTACATAAGCACATAGATATTTATCGCTGTATTTATTTTCTCTTGACAAAACTACTGTCTCTTTTACATCGACATGTCCCAATAATATACTTTCGATTTCTCCTAGCTCTATCCTAAATCCTCTGAGCTTAACTTGATTATCTATTCTTCCCAAAAATTCTATGTTTCCATCTGGAATCCATCTTGCTAAGTCACCTGTTTTATACATTTTTGTACCTATTTCAAATGGATTATCTACAAACTTTTCTTTAGTTAATTCTGGTCTGTTTAAATATCCTCTTGCTAATCCGTCTCCTGATATACATAGTTCTCCTGATACTCCTATAGGCATAAGTTTATTTTTGTTTAAAATGTATAATTTAATATTATCTATTGGCTTTCCTATTGGTACCGATTTTATAACGTTATTATTGCATTCAAAATAAGATACATCTATAGTGGCTTCAGTTGGTCCATATAAATTTATAAGTTTTTTACTCAAATTAAATTTTTTATAGAATTTTATTACTTGCTTATAATTTAATGGTTCTCCACTGCAAAAAACCTGTCTTAAACTAGGTAATTCTACGTCCTTTTGATTTTCTTCTATGTAATATAAAAAAGAATTTAACATAGAAGGTACAAAATGCATCGTTGTTATATTATATTTGTTTATTGCTTCTATTATCTTTAAAGGATCTTTTTCATTATTATGAGTTAACATACATACTTTGGCACCTATTAATGACCACCAAAATATTTCCCATACTGATACATCAAATGTAAATGTTGTTTTTTGTAAGATCATATCATTTTCGTTTAAAGGATATTTTTTCTGCATCCAATTTAATCTATTAACTAATGGTTTATGCTCAATCATTACTCCTTTAGGTTTACCAGTCGTTCCTGAAGTATATATAACGTATGCTAGATTATTTGAGTTATTTATAATTTCTAGATTTCTTGAATTTCCTTCAAATATATCTTTCATGTATAGGTTTATAAATTCTCCATTGTATTCTATATTGTTCATTAATTCTTCTGTACTTAATAAAATTTTACTTTCACTATCATTTAATACATATTCTATTCTTTTTTTTGGATAATTTGAATCTATTGGTAGATATGCTCCTCCCGCTTTCAATATTCCCATTATCCCTATTATCATTTCTAGTGACCGTTCTACCATTATTCCTATTATGGTATCTGGTTGTACACCTTTACTTCTTAATAATCTTGCTAATGAATTTGCTTTTTCATTCAACTCTTTGTAAGTTAACTTTTTATCTTCAAATACTACTGCTATATTATCAGGTGTTTTTTCTACCTGCTCTTCAAATAACTCTTGTATTGTCTTATCTTTTGGGTATTCTGCCTTTGTATCATTGAATTCATATAATATTTGATGTTTTTCTTTTTCTGTTAATATTTCAATTTCTGATAATTTAATATTTGGACAATCATATAATGTATCAATTATCCTTTCTAAATATATTCCTAATTTTTGTGCTGTATTTTCATTAATTGATTTATCTCTATAATTAAATTTAAATTCAATTCCGTCAAAAGTTAATATTTCTAGATCCATATTATAATTAGTTTTCTCTATAATAGAAAAGTCTTCTATTGACAATATATTATTTTTATTTAGATTTAAATCTAATGGATAATTTTCTATAGTAACTATAGAATTGAAAAACTCTTCATTTGCTTTTATACCGCAGTATTCTTTTATATCAACTAATGGTGTATTTTCAAAATCTTTTCTTTCATTCATCGTACAATCTGTATTTTTTATTAATTCTATAAATGTTACATCTTTATCTGATTTTATTCTTAAAGGAATAGTATTTATAAATAGTCCTACTATATTATCTACTAATTTAATATTTTCTGGTCTTCCAGATACTGTTGTTCCAAATATAACATCTTCTGTATTGCTAAGCTTTTGTATTAAAACTCCCCACACTCCATATAGTATTGAAGATAGAGAAATTTTATTTTTCTTTGCAAATTCTTTAATTTTATCTGCTTTAGTTTCATTTATCTTATGTGAAATTTGTTTCAATGTACTGCTATCTTCTACAGAGTCAAACCAATCTCCTCTGCTGTCTAAATTTTGTAAATAATTTGTCCAGTAATTTCTTTGGTTATCTTTATTAAGATTATTAATATATTTTATAAATTCACTAAATTTTGTCTTAGTGAAATTATTAAGTTCTTTACCCTTATATAAGCAAGTATATGCTTGCATTAATTCTTTCAGAATTATCCCATTGCTCCAGCCATCATATAAAATATGGTGATTGCTTATAATCATCTCATATTTATAATCCTCTAATTTGCATAAATATACTCTTACCGTTTCTTTTGTTATATCTATTCTATTATTTAAATCCATTAATTTAACATTTTCTACTGCTTTATTCTTATCTTTTTCATTTGTAAAATCTAAATTTTCAATTTTAATTTGATGTTCTTTAAGAACAATTTGAATTGGTTTATCTATCTCTTTCCATCTAAAAACTGTTCTTAGAATTTCGTTATTTTCTATTACTAAATTCCATGCTCTTTTAATTAAATCTACTTTTATATTGCCTTTAATAGTTAAACTTAACTGCTCATGATATTCTGTACTTAATTCATCACTAATATAGTGGAATAATATTCCATGTTGTAAACTAGTTAATTCCATTAAGTTTTCTACATTTTTTTTGTCTAGCTTATTTACCATATTAACAAATTTCATCCCTTTCAAATTAATGTGTTAATAATTTTACCAAACTCCATTTTTAAAACTTTATCCGCCATATTAAAATATCTATCATCATGAGTTATGGCTATAACGCATTTACCTCTTTGTTTAAGTTCTATTAGTAGAGTATTGTAAAAAAATGCTCTAAATTCAGGATCTTGATCAGCTGCCCATTCATCAAACAAATAAATAGGCCTGTCTTCTAGATAAGTAACCAACAAAGCTAATCTCTTCTTTTGTCCTGTTGATAATTGGGTTGTACTAAATTTCCCGTTTTCTATCTCAACTTTTTTATCAAGTTGAAGTATTTCTAAGTACTGCTGTATTTCTTTTTCTTTACCTTTATAATCTATTCCATAAAGTTTATCGAAAAGATAAAAATCTCCAAAAACTGTGGAATAGTTTTCATTTAGCATTTTTTCTGAAATCTTCTCATTATTTAAAGTTATGTATCCTTTAGTAGGTATATATAATCCAGTTAACAGCTTAGCTAGTGTTGATTTACCACTGCCATTTCCACCGGTAATAAATATTATCTCTCCAGATTCAAACTCATAACTAATAGGTCCTACTTTGAAACCTTGTCCTTCTTTTTTGTCATATACATACTCTATTTCATTTAATTTCAAACTGAATTTGTTTTTGATAGTCAATTGTTTATCATAAGTATCACTTTGGTTTGAAAATGATATTTGTTTTAGTAAACTATTAATTCTTTTTAGGCTTATTCTTACTTCTATAGCATTAGGTATAGTATTTAATATTCCATGAACTGGACCTGTCATATAGAGCAGTATAAAAACATAGCTTGATATACTAGTACTTTGAAGATTTTTTAAAATTAGAGGGAAAATAAATGCTATAAATCCAATTGCAAGAGTAAATAAGAGTTCTCCTACTACAAACATATTTGCAAAAGCTAATGCTGCTTGACCTCTCTTGTTTCTATATTTACTGCAGCTTTTATCCATGTCAACTTCAAATTCATTTTTCCTTTTTCCATTAAGACTTAATTCTTTAAAACCGCCTATTAGATCATTTATGAATTTAAAAAATATATTTTGAAGATCTCTTGCCTGTTCTCCAATTCTATTCGCATATCTGCCAACTAAATAGTATATACTTGCAATAATTAATATTATTGTTATTGAAAGTAGTAATGCATATTTATTTATAAATCCTAAATATATAAAGCAGCAAATAATTGTAACAGTACTTGTTACTCCGCCAATTAGAATGTTTACAAATCTGCTTATTGTTTCTGTATCATTGTTTAATGTAGATTGGATTCTTCCTTTTTCAATTTCTTCAAATTTGTTATAGGGAGCTTTTAATAAACATCTAACAATTTCCATTCTTTTTGAATATACTATCCAATTTGTAAGCTCTATCAGCTTTACTCTCATTATCCTTTGACCATAAACATACAAAATTATGCCTAGAACAAAATATATCAATAACTTAAGTTTTACATCATTACTACTATTTATAGACATGTTAATAGTGAAGATTATTAGTGCATTTCCAAATCCACTAATGATACTTAATAGTGATAGTATTAATATGGATTTATCTTCTTTTTTTTTATAGATACTTATTATTAATGAATATATATATACTAACCAAATAGATATATATACCATATAAAGTGCAATCTTTATACTTTTAGGAAGCCATACAAAAACGAACTTCCACGATACCCCCATATATAAAATATATGGGATTAAATGAATACAATAGCTTAATCCCAACATGAAAACAAAGGAAATACAAATCTTTATAATCCCCTTTATTCCATTACTTTTAAAATGTCTTTGTTTTCTTAATATTTCTATAATTATTTTAATTATTAAATACAAAGTGCTAATTATAATCAAACTTGTAATACAAATAATAAAAATAGAAATACTATCAGCATTTTTATTTAAATCTTTTATATCTTTAGAATAACTATTTCCCTGCATCACTTCATTAATTTCTTCACCTATAGCTTCTATATATGACGAATTACTGTTGCCAAGTACTGCTACTCCTATTTTTTCTTCAGGTCTGAAAATTAAGAAAGATGAATAATTAGGATTGTTTCCTCCATGGGAAATTTCTCCTCCACCTTTTTGATAAACATACCATCCAGAAGCATATGAAGAACCATCTGATAAAGGTTCAATTCTACGATTAGGTTTATGAGAATCACTAATCATAGTTTCATCAAATATACTATTAGTACTAGTCCCAAGCTGTATTTTAAGCCATTCTGCCATATCTTCTGCATTAGAAATGATATACCCTGCAGGCTTGTTTCCTCTATAAGTAGGAGCATCATATACACAAGGTTTAAAGTATCCTATTTTATATCCCTTAGCCATATATTCATTTACATTTTCATCTTTAAAAAGATGAGTGTTATTTAACCCCATTGGTTTTAAAATATTTGATTGAATATATTCCTCATATGTTTCACCTGTTACTTTTTCAATTATCAGTCCTAATACATCATAATTTATTGTTGCATATTGAAACTCTTTTCCTGGTTCACTATCTAATTCTATATTTATTAATGTTTTAACAGCTTCCTCAAGTGCAGTATCATCATTTGAAACTGGTATCTTATCAATAGTCTTAAATGGTATTCCACTTGTATGATGTAATAATTCTTCTATTGTTATTGATACTTCATTTCCTTTATATTTAACTTTTAGCCAAGGTATGTATTTGGTTACTTTATCGTCAATATTAATTAGTCCATCTTTTTGTAGTTTTAAAATTCCTAACGCAGTAAATGCTTTACTATTTGAACCAATTTCGAATAATGATTTAGAAGTTACTGGTTTATTTGACTCTATATCTGAATATCCAAATCCTTTTTGATAAATGGTTTTTTCTCCTTTAACTATTACTACAGATACTCCTGGAATTTTGCCTTTATCCATATGCTTTTCTATAATTTCTTCTATTTTGTCACTATCGCTATCTGATAAATTATTAATTTCATTATTGTCTGCAGCATAGGTTTTAAATGGTGATAATATTACATTAATAGTAAAGATAAACATAATTAATAATATTTTTGTTTTTTTCATTATATCTTTGCCCCATATCTAAGTATTTTTTCTACCTTTAAGAATCAATTTTTTTAAGCAAACAAACTATCTAAATCTTCTTGAGAAATATCAACAGCATCAAAATCTGATGGTGTGAATTGTTTTGAAGACTTATTGCTACAATGATTAATAATTAATTTCAATGTTTCTATATAGCTTTCAATAAACTTTTTAATTGTTTCTTTTTTAAATCTATTATTACTATAAGTAATGTTTATCTTTAACTTTTTATTTATTATTACTGCTTCAATATCCATTAGTGCGGTTAATGAGTTTTCTTCATAATTGTCTAGTCCAAATTTAATATTAGCTATATCTAAATCATTTGTACGTATGATGCTATCCATATCTCCAAGATAATTTAATCTTATATGCTTATTATTAGAGTTCTTTATATTATGATTTAGATATTTAATAACACTGTAATTGAACCCCTTATTTGGTATGTTTCTAAGTTGTTCTTTTATTGATTTTATTCTGCTGTCTATTTCTGTGTCTTCTATTTTTAAATAAACTGGATATATACTCGTAAACCATCCTACAGTTCTTGAGATATCAATATAATCGTTTATACTTTCTCTTCCATGTCTCTCAACTTCAATCACTATATCTTCATTATTAGTAGTTTTACTAACTGTAATAGCTAATGCTATTATTAATACTTCATTTATCTCAATATTATAAATTTCATTTACCTTTTTTATTAGAATATTTGTCATATCTTCACTTAAATCAGCGCTTAAAACAGAGGATGTTTTCACAGTATCTTTTTCTTTATTAAAATCTATAGGATAAACAAAATTCTTATTTGAAATATCTTTCCAATAAGCTTTTTCTTCTTCAAAATTATTTTTACTATAATTTTGTAACTGTTGTGACCATTCTTTTAATGAATGTGTTTTCATAGGCAGCTCTATTTTTTTATCATTATTAATTTGCTTTAATATAGTTATAAAATCATTTAATATGATTCTCCATGAAACTCCATCAACTACTAAGTGATGCGCTGTAAATAATACAGCTTGTCTTTCATGACTTAATTGAAAGATAGTAATATTAAATAAGAGGCTTTTTTCTATGTTAAATTTAACTTCTGCTTTTTTAATAAATTTCTTTATTTTTTCATCTTGAGAACTGCTGGAACAATCAGTTAAGTCAATGTATTGTACAATATTGCTATCATTTAAATGGTTATTGTTATAATATAAATTATTTTCCTTCCTATTATAATTAATTCTTAATGAATCATGATGCTCTAATAGTTTGCTTGCAGCAATTTTTACTTTCTCAATATCTAATGAATTTTTAAGTTCTAAGAATATATATTGATTATATGTATTTTCATTTGAAAATCTTTGCTTTAAAAACCAATTTATAATTGGTGTGTTTTTAATTTTGCCTTCACACTTATTTTGACTTATATCTCTATTACTTTTACTAATAACCACAGCGTCTGCTATTTCTTTAATAGAGTCATAAGTTAAAATATCTTTTACTTTAATATTTAATCCTATGTTTTTAAGTTTTGAAGATATCTGGATTGCTTTTATAGAATCTCCGCCAAGCTGATAGTAATTATCGTTCATGCTTATTTTTTCTACTTTTAAAATTTCTTTCATTGCTTTTACTAGTTCTTTTTCGATATTTGTTTTGTACTTTATAAATTCTTTTTCTACGGGTATTGGCTTTGGGAGTAAATCATAATCTATTTTTCCATTAACAGTTAAAGGTAGCTGTTTTAGAAATATATAGTTAATTGGGATCATATATTTAGGTAAAAATTTTAGAAGCCAATTCTTTAATTCTGAATCTGTAACATCTTTTTTTCTTACTACATAAGCAGTTAAAACTTTATTACCTGTTATATCTTCTTTGTAAGCTACAACAGCATCTTTAACATATTGATTTTCTAATAAGTATTTTTCTATTTCTCCAATTTCTATGCGGTGTCCTCTTAGTTTTATTTGATTATCTATTCTGCCTACATACTCAATACAGCCATTTTCTAGATATCTTGCTGTATCACCTGTTTTGTACATTATTTTTCCATTGGTATATGGATTTTGTATGAATCTTTCGCTGGTTTTATATTCATTTTTTAGATATCCTCTAGCAACTCCATCACCAGAGATATATAATTCTCCAACTAAACCTGTTGGAACTGGGTTTAATTCACTGTCTAATATATATATTTGTACATTGTCAGCAGGATACCCTATTGGTACTGAGGTGTTATTGTCTTTTTCTTCATTATATTTATATATCATGCATCCAACTACTGTTTCTGTTGGCCCATATTCATTATATATTTCTATATTCTTACCAAAACTACTGTATATTTTGTTTGCTAGATTTACTTTTAAGTCTTCTCCTCCTACAATTAACCTTTTTATATTAGATTTTGTATTGTCTGTATCTTTCAATAGTGTTAAATGAGAGGGTGTAAGTTTTAAAAAGGTTGTCTTGTTTTCTCTTAATATTTTATATAAAACAAATTCTTCATCATCATTGTCATAAATTAAAATCTTATTACCTGATATCAAAGGAGTGAATATAGAAGTTACTGTCAGATCAAAGGATATTGAAGAATACAAAGCCATTGATTCATCATTATCTTTTATGTACTTTTTATCGGCCCACCATATATAATTTGTTAAGCCCTTATGTTCAATCATTACTCCTTTTGGTTTTCCTGTTGAACCGGAAGTATATATAATATAAACTAAATCGGTTATATTATTTATTTTTGTTAAGTTTTCTTTGTCATATAAGCTTAAATCTACATTGTTTACATTAACTGTATTTCCTTGGAATTTAATATCATCATTAGTATTAAAATTGGTTAACAGCATGAAGCTTGAAGCATCTTCAAGAATATAGTTTATTCTTTCAGCTGGATAACTAGGATCTATTGGTATATAAGCACCTCCAGCTTTTAAAACTGCTAGGATACTTATAACTAATTCTATAGAGTGGCTTTCCATTATTCCTACAACATTTTGTCTTTTTATGCCCTTCTGTCGTAGATAGTTTGCTAGTTGATTTGATTTTTCATTTAGCTGTTTATATGTTACTTTTTCTTGTTTAAATTCTAGTGCAGTTTTATTTGGTGTTTTTAATACTTGTTCTTCAAATAACTCGTATATTGTTTTTCTGGGATAGTAACTGCTTGTTTGGTTTAGTGTGTATATTTTATGTTTTATTTCTTCTTCATTAAGCAGTTTTATATTTTTAACGGTAATGTTTTGATTTGTTATTGTTTGTTTAATGATATTAATTATGGATTTATGCATTTCTTTTATTTCTTGTTCTTTGTATTCTTTAGTTTTGTAATCAAAATTTAAAGTTATGTTATCTTTTTCCCACTCTTTTATTGTTAACTGTAATGAGTAGCTTTGACTTCCGCAATAATATTCTTCTGCTTTAAATTTTATGCCTTCTATATTATTAATGTATTTAGCGTTATAATAATTTACGGATATTTTAAATAAACTATCATATCCTTTTTTGTTTATTTCTAAGTCTTTTATTAGTAGATCGTATGGATATTTTTGATTTAATAAACAATATTTTAATTCTCTATTAATTGATTTTATTAAACTGCTTATATTGGTTTCGGTATCTAAGGTGTATCTAAAAGGTACTGTGCTTGTAAACATTCCAATCATTAATTTTTGTTTGCTGCCTGTCCTATTAAATACAGGTGTGCCTATTACTAAATCATTTTTGTTTGTAATTTTATTTATATATATAAGCATGATTGTTGTAAAAAATGTATTTAATGAACATTTTTTATCTGCTGTAAATGTTCTGATTTTGTTTGATAGATCACTATCAATATTAAATGATAGTCTTTTACCTTCTAAGTTATTAAAAGATTTGTATAAAAATTCTTCGGGTATGTTTTTAAACTTTTTGTTCCAGAAATTTTTATTTCTTATGAATCTATCTGAATTTAAATATTGATTTTCTTCTTTTATATATTCTATATATGAATAATTTTCTTCAAAGCATTGATATTTACCTTTTGTTAATTTATTATATGTTTCGCATATTTGTTTTTCTATAAGACTTATTGACCATCCATCTGCTATAATATGGTGGAATTTTGATAATAATCTATATTCTTTATCGCTTATTTTACATATTACGAAATGATATAATTGATTATCTTCTATGATAAAATTTTCTTTGAATGTATTTTCTAAATATTTTTTGAATTCTTCAATAGGATTTTGTTTATTGCTAAAATTTATGAATTCTATATTTTCTTTTTTAAAATCATAAACATATTGAACTGGTTGTCCATCTTTTTGTGTGAATCTTATTCTTAGACCTTCATTTGTCTCTATTAAATGATTAAGTGTCTCTTTTAGCTTATCGACTTCAACTCGATTATTTATATTTAAAGAGCCTCCAATATTATGAAGTGAATTGTTTGAATTTAATTTATCTACATACCATATTCTTTTTTGAGGGTGAGTTAATTTATAATATATTCTTTTATTGTTATCCATAAACAATCTCCAATTTTTTTATGTTTCTATTGGCTAAAGTGGTATTTATTATATTAGTTATATTTTTAATGTTATTATTTATAAAAAAATGATTGCCTTCAAAATTATATACTTTAAATCCTTTATCTCCGTGATTTTTCCATGCTAATATTTCTTCTAATGTTATGTCATCTTTTTTTCCATTTAGAATAGTAATATCACATTGAATTTTGTCTTTTTTTTCTTTATATATATAATTTTCTATGATTCTAAAATCATTTCGAAGAACTGGCAAAAATAACTTAAGCATTTCTTCACTTTTAACTAATTCCTCTGGTGTTCCACCTAATTCAATTACTTCTTTCATAAACTCGTCATCTGGCAGCTGATGTATTTGTTTTTCTTTTCTTTTGATGTTTGGTGACTTATATCCTGAAAAGAATATATGTTTAGGTATTCTTAATTTCTGACTAGTTATTTTATAATATAGTTCATATGCTAATAGACTTCCCATACTATGTCCATAGATTGCATAATCATTTTCTATTATTTTATCTTTAATATTTTGAAATATATCTTCTACTGCTTCTTCTAATGTTCTATAAAATATCTCATCAATTCTTTTTCCTCTTGCTTTAAGCTTTATTGGTTCTAATTGTATAGAAGGGTTTAAACACTTTTTCCATTTATAATATATTGTTTCTGAACCTCCTGCATATGGTATGCAAAATAATATCATGTTATAGTCCTCCCTCATAATGTCCATGTCAAACAATTATTTATTAAACTAGTTGTATCAATTGTTATTATTTCTTTTGTGATTTGGTTATTAGAACATACTGCCATTTTATAATCTTCATCTATATTAAAACTTTTTAATTTATATTTATTTTGTTTATCATTTACGCTAATATTTTTATATTTATCTATATTTATAGAGAATGATTTTAACGGTATGGACAGACCTTTTCCACAGCATTTTATGAAACTTTCTTTTAATGTCCATATTTCATAAAATTTACTTTGTTTGTCATCTTCTAAATCTTCTCTTAAAATATAATTTAGTTCATCTTCTGTAAAAAATCTTCCAGCTACTTCTTCATATTTAATAATTTTAATCTTTTCTATATCTATTCCTATAGGTTCATCATCAACTGCACATGCTACATATTCTTCTGAATGAGATATGTTGAAATTAAATTTTGGATATTTTAATAAGTATGGTTTTCCATATTTATTTTTATCAAAGGTTATATAATTATTTTGTATATTTAATTCTTTGATAATTATATTTCTTATTAAGATATCTCCTATTAAAGACCTGATCTTGTCTTTTTTATTATGATATTTTTCAATTTTAGTTTTCTTATCAGAATCAATTAATAAAGATATTTTATTTATTCTTTCTTCACTAATATCTATAATTTTTGTAATATAAGCTTTCATAATAAACTCACTTTCTAATATTAAGAAATATAAAAATAATACAAAAAGACATAGCTTCGCCCTTTCATGTACTTACTATACACTACAAATATCTAGCTATATCCACTTTTATACATCAATCGGCCGAAGCAAGCAATTGATTTATATATTAGCTTCTTATTTATATTTATATCTTCTTTAAAATTTCTACACCTAAATCTATTTTTCTTTCCTGACCCAATAAATCAAAGGTAATTGTAGCTCTGTTTTTTCTTTTATCTATTTTTTTAATTAATCCCTCAAATCCACATAACGGTCCATCAATAATTTCAACTTTATCATTTTCATAAAATATCTTTGTATAATCTGCAATTTCTTCTCTTCCAAATAGTTTCAGAATTATATTCATCTCTTTTTGATCTATATTGGTAAAATAATTATCATCTTTTAGTATTCTGTATACATTTGGAAGTCTTTTTAATTTATTACACTTTTCAATATTCATATTTGTGTATAAAAAAATGTAACTTGGAAAAACGGTACGCACTATTTCGTAATAATGTCCTTTTCTTTTTTCTTTCATCTTTTTCTTGGGTATAAATACCTTCAGTTCGCTTTTTTTAAAATAATATTCTATCCAATCTTTAACATAGTTTTCTTTACCTGTTTGAACAAAAATTGCATACCAATACATATTATTTACCTTTTTTACTTTTTTAATATGATTATACAAATTTAGTATTTATTTGTCAAGTTTTGTATAAATTATTATTATTTTGTAACTTTACCCTTATTTTACTTGAAAATTTTATCAATTCTAATTATTAAGTCAAAAAAATAATGAAATAATATACATTGTTATAAGTTACTTGTGTAAATTAATTTTAATTTTATAGAAATAAATTAAAAAAATAAAAATTTAAACAACAAAAAACTGAATCCTATAAATACAGGATTCAGTCCTTAGGTACTGTTAAACTTTTATTAATAAAATTTTTTATTCTAAAAAACCTTTATTGTCAAAATTCAATTCATAAGGTCCTGATATTATTTCTATATCATCACGATCCTTAATAATTTCTAAATAGCCTTCTGAAACTTCAATTTCGTTCATAGAAGATGTATTTAATATACGAACAACTCTGGGTTTGTTATAATTTATTCCTATACAAGTTCTTATACACATTTTTATAGCATCTTTATCTGTTTCGGCATACATAGGAATTCTTCCACTTTTAAAATTATTTGTTGTAGCTACATTCGTCCACATAGTAGAGAAATCAATGTCTTTCAAACATCTTCTAGTTGTCATATCTGCTTGATTAATACCACAGCCATTATGATGGGTTTCTTCTGTAAGACCTCTAATAAATAGTTTCTTAAGGTTTAAAATACTTTCAAATCCTGGAGAATTACTTCTACCTGTTATATTAGGATCATGACCATTACCACTAATATTTTTTCCTATTTCATCTATGATTAAAAGATCAATATTTGGATCTTTGAAAGTAGCTATTCTGCTTTTGGCAATTTCTAATAATGCAGCATCTCTTTCTAGAAAATTTTCTTTATTAACTATTTCTATTTCACTTATGTCATCATACGCATTTTGTACAATACCTACGCCAAAAGCAACTTTTGTGTTTTTAAGGAAAACATCACAAACTTGTGGTATACGTTCTGCAAAGCTTTGAAATCCCATGCGATGAAACATTGCTGCACCTTTGTGATTTGCAATACCTATTGCCATCATCTTAGCCATACCACTTTCATTTTTACCTCTAAAATCAGTATGAGGTTTAACTTTATTGAGTAGTACAATACCGTCAGCTTCATAAGCATATTTATCGCAGTAAACTTCTGTACCATCGGGTAGCTCTCCTACTTGAACAACTTCCATAGTTGCTAAAATCGGAACTCCCATACTTTCTTCTGTTATGTTATATCCTCTTAATATTTCTAATTGTCCTTCTACTGAACCTCCTCCATGGCTTCCCATTGAAGGAATAACAAAAGGTTCTGCACCCCAGTTTTTTAAATTTTTTATAATTGATAAAATGATTTTATCTAAATTGGGAATACCTCTACTTCCTGCTGTAATACAAATTCTTTTTCCTTTATAGGATTGCTTATCCTGTATAGTTTTTTCCATCTGCTCAAATATCCAAGCATCTATATCATCAATTTTATCATCTGCATATTTCTGTTTAATTTTATACATCTTTGGCAGTTTTATTTCATCTATTCCCATTACACCAAAATCAATTTTAGGGAAATCTATAAATTGCATATTTATTTCCTCCTAATGAAGATTAGCAGAAAAATGAAATTCATATCTCTGCTAATCTAGTTAATTATTTATCTTTTACTAAAACATTTTTTACTTGTTTTCACACATTCATTGTTCAGCTCTAAGTTTTTTATTTTTAATAAATCCAATTATTATAACTGGGATTATTACTACAAACACAGATACTAAACCTAGATAACCAAATCCTACTTTTACAATTTTAGTAAGGCCAAATGTTGATACGCCTATACAAAGTATTAACATAATACAAGAGATTAAAGCATCTTTTTTAGGACCGTTTTTCATTTTTTTAATTAGCGGAGAATATCTCGCTGTTACAGCGAAGGAAAATCCAACTGTTGTAGTCAAAACCGCTAATACAAGTATTACTACATATAGCAGTAGTAGCAATTTACTACCCAATTGTTCTGCTACATAATAATTAGGTAATTCTTCTAAAAGAGCTTGAGGAAATGCAAATAACATTGCTGCTACCCCTATAATTAAAACTGTATTTAATAAAAATCCTATACATGCTGCTATTACTGATTCTTTATGACTTTTTAAACCTTTTGCAACTGACACACTGTTTGCAATATTTCCTGAAGCTTGAAATCCAGCATAAATAATACTAGACCAAATAGCTGCCCATAATGAAGGTGTAGCAAATTCTGTTTCTGCATAATTACTAGTAAAGTTTCCTTTTGAAGAACCTAACGCTGCAAATATTATGATACCAATAGCTATAACAATAACAATAGTCATAACTGTTGAAGATGATCTAACTAAATTAGCTCCAAATATTGATAGAAATAAAGTGAGACCTGCTATAATTAATGTTCCAAGTATCATTGGAAGTCCAAAGTATTGTTCAAGCAGTGTTGCACCAGTTGCAATACATGATCCAACTACCATCAATACTGTAAATATATATGCACATTCAAATAAATTTGCAAAAAGTTTATTATATGGGAAAAAAAACTTATTTGCCCAACTCTTAAAATTATCCACTTTTGTAAGTCTTGCAAATTCAATTGAAAGATAAATACATAAACCTAACAACGCCATCGCTATAAAAGGTGTAATCAATCCTGCTTGTCCAAAAACATTATAATATACTTTTGTCTGCACACCTGAAGCTGTTCCCGGTCCACAATGAGCTCCAAACCAAACACACGCTATACCAACTGTTATTGGTAGCTTAGATTTTTTCTTAGTCATTTTATAAGTCCTCCTTAAAATATTGTTATTTTCTACTATCTGTAAAACAATAATTAATAATATTTTCTTAAGTTCAAAGCACAAAAGAGTGTGCCAAAGAGCACTTATATTAATCTTATTTAATCAAAAACTCTTGCAAGCGAAGTGCTCAGTCAATGCCGGTATACTCTTTTTTATATAAATTTCATTACCTAAATGTTTTAGTACTTTTACATGACTGGCTTGTTAAAATAAACTAGCTGTCAATTAAATTATTTATTCTCATCTTTCCAAACGTATAGAACCTTGTCTTCTAACATCTTATTGATTTGTTCGTCAGAATAACCAAAATCTTTTAAAATTTCAACGCCATTTTCACCTATTAATGGTCCTTTGTTATATTCGGGACGTCCCATTTCTTCAAATTTTACAGGTAAACAAACTAAAGTTCTTTCATTGCCATTATCATATTTCATTTTATATAAGCTGTTATTTGCCCAAGCTTGTTTGTCTTCTAAGATTTCTAGCCAAGATTGTGCTACTGAAAATGGAATATCTGCAGCAGTTAAAATTTCTTTCCATTCGCTAGAAGTTTTTGTTTCAAATTGAGTCATAATTGCATCATAAATGAATGTAGACAAATTATTTTTTTGTAAATTTTGTATTGGAAAATATCTATCGTCTTCTGCTAAATCTTCACGACCAATTGTTGTGATAAATTTTTTATAATATGTATTGTAATCAGGCATACAAGTTTGAATATAACGATCATCTTTAGTATGCCAGCAAGCTAATAATGGTTGTGGACGCTGACGAACATCTATAGGAAAATCTCTAGCACCTAAATCATAGTTAGCAGCTTGAACCATCATACCCATATTATAAATTGCTGATTCAAATAAGCTTGTTTCAACTTTTTCGCCTTTACCAGTCATTTTTGCGTGATATAATGCTGCTACAATACCGGCAGCCAAGTTCATACCAACATTATGATCTCCTAAACCTGGAACTACATTCATTGGTTTTTGACCTTTTTGTCTTAATGCTTCTAAATAACCACCACGAGCAAAGAATGATGTAAAATCAAAACCCGGTAAATCTTTATCTGGTCCAAATTCACCATAACCTGTTACTATACCATAAACTAATTTTGGATATTTTTCTTTTAAAGTTTTATAATCAAAACCAGCTCTTTCTAAAGCTTTAATACGCCAGTTAGTAATTAATACATCAGCTTTAGCAATTATTTTATGTAATGCTTTTTTACCTTCTTCTGTTTTTAAATTTAAGGAAATACAGCGTTTATTAGCATTTTCTAAATCCCAAGTTGTATTTTCATACATATCCAATGGTCGTCCTTCTGATGGTGCAGTGTGTCTTAATGCATCACCTTTTGCCGATTCAATCTTAATTACATTAGCACCTAAGTCAGCCATAAATCTTCCTGCAGCTGGAGCTGCTATGAAATTTGCTAATTCAACAACATTGACACCTTCTAATAATTTACTACTCATTTTATTTTCCTCCTAATTTAATTCTTCTAACATTGCTGGGATTACTTTATATAAATCACCTACAATGCCGTATGTAGCAATTTCGAAAATTGGTGCATTTTCATTTGTATTAATTGCAATTATCATGTCTGATTCTTTACAGCCAGCAATATGTTGAATTGCACCAAAAATACCACAAGCAATGTATAATTTTGGTTTAACTGTAGTACCTGTTTGTCCAACTTGGTAAGAATGATCAATCCAACCACTATCAACAGCAGCACGGCTTGCTGCTATAGTACCATTTAGCTTATCAGCTAATTGTTTTAATAATTTAAATCCTTCTTTATTACCAAGTCCTTTACCTCCAGAAACAATTACTTCTGCATCAGTTAAGGAAACTGTCTCACCTATTTTTTTACAAACATCAATTACTTTTGTACGAATTTCTTCTGATTTTAATTCAACATCATCTAAAACTACTAACTTACCTTTACGACCTTTTTTATAAACAGCTTTATCCATAACACCTGGACGAACTGTTGACATTTGTGGTCTAGTGTCAGGACAGATAATTGTTGCCATTAAGTTACCACCAAATGCTGGTCTAGTTTGTAAGATTTTTTTATCTTCGTGATCAATTTCTAATTTTGTACAATCAGCAGTTAATCCTGTTTCTGCTTCTACTGATAAACATGGTCCTAAATCACGACCGATATGTGTTGCACCTATTAAGACTATTTCAGGTTTATATTTTTCAATTGCACGACCAATTACTTTGCTATATGCATCAGTTGTATATGTTTTTAACAATGGTGATTCTTTTATATAAACATTATCAGCACCATATTCAAATAATTCATCAGCTAATGTCCCTAAATTTTCACCTAATAAAATAGCACTTAACTCACATCCTATTTCATCAGCTAATTTTCTTCCTTCACCAAGTAATTCGTAAACAACACCCATTAATTTATTATCTCTTTGTTCAGCAAATACCCAAACACCGTTATAATCCGGAAATTTTTTATTCATCTTGTGCCTCCCTTAAACCAAATGTTCTTCTTTCAATTTTTCAACAACTGTATGAGCCATATCATTTATAGTACCTGTAAGCATTTCTCCTTTTCCTTTAGGTTCAGGAGTAAATGAACGATAAACTTTTGTTGGAGATGCTTTTAAGCCGCAAAGCTCTTGATCTAAATCAATGTCTTCATGATTATAAACTGTAATCTCAGTATCAAAAGCGCCAACAATACGTCCGATTGACATAAAACGTGGTTCATTTAATTCTTTTACAGCTGTTAATAAACATGGTTTTTGTACTTCTACAACTTCAAAACCGTCTTCTAATTGTCTTTCAACAATAATTGAATTTTCTTTTACTTCTCGGATATTTTGAACATAAGTAACAACAGGTAGCTCTAACCTAAATGCAATTTGAGGTCCTACTTGAGCTGTATCTCCATCAATCGCTTGACGTCCTGCAAATACAATATCAACATTACCTAATTTTTTTATTCCATAAGCAATAGTTCTTGATGTTGAAATTGTATCAGCTCCACCAAATGCACGATCACTTAATAGAAACGCATTGTCTGCTCCCATTGCTAAACATTCTCTTAACATCAGCTTTGCTTGAGGAGGTCCCATTGAAATTACATCAACGATTGTATCAGGATTTTTATCTTTAATTTGCAATGCTGCTTCTAAAGCATTTGCATCATCAGGATTTAATATACTTGGTACCCCTTCTCTAATTAAAGTATGTTTTACTGGATCAATTTTTACTTCACTAGTATCTGGTACTTGTTTTACACAAACTAAAATTCTCATGTCTTCCTCCTACTTTCCATTTATTACTTGTCTTGAAATTACCATTTGTTGAACTTGAGAAGTACCTTCGTAAATAGTAAATACGCGACAATCACGATATAGACGTTCTACTTTATAGTCTTTGATGTATCCATATCCACCATGGATCTGAACAGATTTTGCAACAATCTCATTACATGCTTCAGAAGCATAGTATTTTGCCATTGAACTAGCTTTTGTTGCATCTTTACCTTCATCCATTAAAGCAGCAGCTTGATATGTTAATAAACGTGCAGCTTCAAGTTTTGTAGCCATATCAGCAATCATAAAGCTAATACCTTCAAATTTATATATTTCACGACCGAATTGTTTTCTTTCCTTAGCATAGCTAACAGCTTCATCTAGTGCTGCCTGAGCAACACCAATAGATTGTGCTGCAACGCCCAAACGTCCTGTACTTAATGTTTTCATCGCATTAATAAATCCTTTACCTTCTTTACCTAGCAAATTGCTTTTATGAATACGAACATTTTCTAACATAATATCGCTTGTTGCACATCCTACTAAACCCATTTTCTTTTCGTGAGCACCACAACTGACACCTTCTTGTTTCATATCAACTATAAAGGTACTAACACCTCTTGTGCCTTTAGTTGGATCTGTTTTAGCATAAACAACAGCATAGTCTGATAATGGAGCACCTGTAATAAATGTTTTACGACCATTTAAAACGTAATAATCACCATCTTTTACAGCAGTTGTCTGCATACCACCTGCATCACTACCAGCACCCGGTTCAGTCAATGCAAAGCACATTATCATTTCACCATTTAATGTTGGTCTTAAATATTTTTCTTTTTGTTCAGGAGTACCAGATAATAATAATGGTCCTCCGCATAATGAGTTAGGTGAAGAAACATATATACTTGCCACTCCACTAACTCTTGCAATTTCTTCTACTGTAATTACATAAGCTAAAGTGTCAGCACCTTGTCCACCTAATGTCTTAGGAACTTTTACACCAAAGAATCCAGCTTTAGCCATCTTGTCAAAGATTTCTTTAGGAAATTCTTCAGTTTCTTCGATTTTGTCTAGAATATCGCTAGTTAATTCTTTATTACCAAATTCTCTAGCTAACTTTCTAATCATTTCATGTTTTTCAGTTAAATACATTCTTTCCTCCTAAATATTTTTACTAGAGTATTTCTCAACATTTACAAATAAAACAGTTAAAAAATGTTCCTACTTTCTTTTGCTTATGCTGAAATTGAGTTGTTTACTATATGTTTCAGTTCACCAATATTAATTTTACCGCTTTGAGTTAATGGAAATTTTTTAAAGAATAAAACATATTTTGGAACTTTATATTTAGCCATCTTTTTTATTACATACTGCTTAACATCATCTTCAAAAAGCACACTACCTGATCTTTTTATTACACAAGCAACAATATCCTCTTGAAGTACTTCAACTGGTGTGCCAACTACCTTAACTTCACTCACACCTTCTATTTCATCTATGCAAGCTTCTATTTCATTTGGTGAAATATTTTCACCTGCTCTAATAATTATTTCTTTTAATCTACCAGCAATATGAATATAATTTTCATCATCTAAATATCCAATATCTCCAGTATGTAAATATCCATCTTTATCAATTGTTTTAGCAGTTAAATCTTCAGAATTTTTGTATCCTTGCATTACTTGATAACCTTTAACTAAGATTTCACCAAGTTTATTCTTTTCAACTAATTCGTTAGTATTTAAATCTCGAATTTTTATAGTTGTATGCTCCAATGGTTTACCAGAAGTATGATACAAATGCTCAATAGTATCATCATATTTACATATTGTCACACAAGGAGAAGTTTCTGTTTGACCATATGATGGAATTAAATGCTCAATTTTTAGTTTATCAACAATTTCATAATATTCTTTTTTTGAAATTGAAGAACCAGCAATAATTCCACTATTTAATGATGATAAATCATATTCATGTAAATTTTTCTTACGTGCAATCGCCATGAACATAGTTGTAACACCATTAAGGATTGTACAATGATATTTAGATACAGCTTCTAAAATATCAAAAGATTTATAACTTTCTAAAATCTGAATTGAACAACCAGTCTGGAAACTTGCAAATAAGCCAGCACTTATTCCAAAACAATGAAATAATGGAACAGATAAACATAAATGATCATCCTTACTCCAATGCATAGCTTTTGCAATTGCCTTAGAATTATTAACTAGATTGTAATGACTTAACATTACTGCTTTAGGAGTACATATTGTACCTGAAGTAAATAACATGCAGCAAGTATCATTACAATCTATTTGTTTTTCTATACTATTAATTAAGTTTAATTTTTCTTTATTTATTTGATAATCTAATGCATTTATTTTGATATCAATCTTTTTAATATTATTAGTTTGTTTAATTTGATTTAATTGTTCAATAATTGGATTATCTTCAGTAATTAACTTTCTATCATAAATTAAATATTTTGCATCAATATGTTTTAATATTGTTGATAGTTCTTTTACCTTATAACAGCTATTTACAAATATAGGGATTGCTCCTATTTTTAATAAAGCTATTATTGTAAAAATATAGTATTTACTATTTAAACTATAAATTACAACATTATCACCTTTAGAAACACCTGAATCATAATAATAGATAGCATAATCATTACTAATTTCATCAACTTGTTTCCAAGTATATTTATCATCACTTTCTGATATCGCTAGTAAGTTATAATGATTCTTAACACAATCATTAAAACAATCAATTATTGTTTTATTTGTTAAATTCATTTTTCTCTCCTTGTATGTATACTTGTATACCATAATAATTAATATTTCTAAATCTTTCATGAACAATCATGTGAATGATAAACGGGATAACTAATAAAATCAAATCAACTACACTATTAATACAATTAAACTGCTAAACTATTTATAAAACTTCTCCAAATGCTTGAATCATTGTATTAGCTTGTTCAAAATTAACCATTTGACGATCAATTTCAACTTGTAATGATGGAATATCTGCATTATCTAATTCCTTTTTAATAATTACATAATCAAATTCCTCTGGATCACAGAATTTAGTCATAATCATTAATACTCCAGCTGCATTATTTTCTTTAGCTAAATTAACTACATAATTAGCTCTTACTTTATCTTTATTAAATAATACTGAGCAATTGTCCATATTTCTAAATTTTTCAACTAGTGAATCTAGTGCTGAATTAGATTGTGGTGCATCTGTACGATATTGACGAGATTCATGTGCAATATCATCAGCAACTATTGTTAAATTGTTTTCATCAAATATTTTTAATAGATTTTCATTATCAGCTAAAATACCAGATGTAACAACTCTAGTTTTACTTCCATCATATATTGCATTAGCTAGATATTCATTTAATTCTTCAACTAAATCTGTATGCTCTTCTTTTAGCATAAAATATGCACTTTTATATACATCTTTACGTTCAACTGCGGTTAAAACAGGTTTTTCTGATAATAGTTTTTGGAAACGTCTCATTGCTGCATTATGTTTATTATAAACTTCAATTGATTTAGCAAGTTTTTTATCATCAAACTCAATATTATCTATATCACTTAAATTCTTAATCACTTTACCATATGTAAAGTTTAAGAAATCTTTAGCTGAATCACATTTACGGTTTTGAGGATATGTCATTGGAATAAATGGAATATCTTTTACAGCATATTTCCAGTTTTGCCCAACACTTTTCAAAGAATCACATAGTGAAGGAATAACAATTGCTGACATACCTTTATATTCACCATTAATTCCTAATTCCAAAATTGATTGCATGATAGAACATATGAAAGCTGGAAAATATCTTTTAGCTTCTTTTATCTGAACATCTGCTCCCCATACACCAAACGGTACATAACCAAATGAATGAATGACTTCTTCAGGTGTATAAACAGGAACACATCCTATTACTTTCTTACCATTTTTTAAGTAACTATCTAGTTGCTTCTTAGGATTTGTAGCAGCTTCATGAAATTTTGCTAATAATTTATCTACATTACTCATCTTAACAATCTCCTTTCCTAGAATCTATAACTTCAGCCAAACCTTCAACTCTAGTTTCATATTGAGCTTCTGAGAAATTGCGAGGATCAGCTTGATCTCCATCAAATGAAGTTAATGGAATATCACATGCTTTAGCAACTTGTCTTGACATTTCAGGCATAAATCCACTCCATAATTTACAAGAACGATTAGTATGTACTAATAAGCCTTCTGCATGAGTTCTTTTAGCTACATCAATTCTTGTATCACGTGCTGATTCTAAGCAAACTGAATTTGGCACGCCGCAATAACATCTAATTAATCCATCTAAATCATCATAGAGTAAACCAAATGCATCAGCATAAACTGTTGCTACCATATTCATACCACGATCTTTTAAACCACTTGATGTAACTCTTAAATGTGGCCATACTGCTATACCCTCAAACATGATACGATATTTTTCTTCAACTCTAAATGTACTCTTATGTTCTTTAACATTTTCTTTATATTCTTTACATAGTACTTCAAATGCTTCAGCCGCTTCAACAGTACCACGTGCACATACTGCAACAGCCATATGATTTAATAAATCAAAACCATTGAGTGGTGATGGTTTGTAAGCACAATATGAAGTAGCTTCTAACCAAGCTTTTGAAGTACGATTAGAAATTTTCATTATCTCTTTAAATTTATTTTCATTCCATTTTTTACCACTAATTTCTTCTAATTGTTTAATTGCTTCTAAAAATTGCCCTTTAACATAAGCTATTTGTTCTTTTGAAACTTCTTTATCTGGATTAAATGGAATATCAATCATGATTAAAGGTATATTTTTTTCTTTTGCAATGTTTTCATACCATTTAATCATTACATTACAAATATTATTACAGCATAACATAAAATCAGGTTGTGGCATATCTTGTTCAGGTGCACTTTCAATCTTAGCATAAGCTAAACTGATACGTGCATAAGCACAAATGTCATTTGAGTAACCATCAGCTTCAGCAATATTGCAAAGTTTTTCACCTGCACCACGTGCTGCAATTGCTGCAGCCTGATTTTCAGGATAAACAACTTTAATACCTAAAGTTTGACAAATTTCTTCTGGAAAGTTACTAGCACACCAACCTATTTTTTCACCATTTGCTTTAGCTTCTATTGCTTCCTTATAATGTTTTTCAACTATTTTTCCTAATTTATATTTAGCTGAATTAGGATTTGGAACATATTTCTTTTTTTTCTTAACTTCTTCTGACATTTTTACTCCTCCTTAATTGATTTTTCATAAGCAAATAAAGCTGCTCCAAGTGCTCCCATTAATTGAGAATCTTTCGAATATACAATTTTAGTATTTAATACTTCCTCCATTGCATTTCTAACACCTTCATTTTTAGCAACACCACCACTCATGAAAACTTCATCTTTTATATCTAATCGTTTTGCTAAAGTAGCCACCCTGTTAGCAACCGATTTACAGATACCTGCAACAACATTTTCTCTTGAAGAACCATTTGACAATTGAGAAATAACTTCTGATTCGGCAAAAACTGTACAAGTACTTGAAATTTGAACTGGATTTGTAGCCTTTCGTGCTTCCTTCTCTAAATCAGAAATATCAAGTTTTAAAACATTTGCCATTACATCTAAAAATCTACCAGTTCCTGCTGCACATTTATCATTCATAACAAATTCTGCTAATCTACCTCTTTCATTTATACTTAGAACCTTAGCATCTTGTCCACCTATATCAATAATAGTTCTTACTTTTGGAAATAAATGCATCACACCTTTTGCATGACAGCTAAGCTCACTAATTTCTGTATTAGCTAAACGATATCCTTTGCGGCCGTATCCAGTTGAAACAATATAACTAACATCTTCAAGTTTTAAATTAGCTTTTTTTAATACTTCATTAAGTGCTCGATTAGGTCCATCTGTACCTGTACCCGCAACAATTAATGATTTTGCAACTTCTTTAGCTCCATCTTTTAAAATGACACATTTAGAAGTTGTTGAACCAATATCAATTCCTAGTGTATACATTTTGCCTCCTTCGTATACTTGTATACTATTATAAATATATAAGTATACTTGTATACCAATATATCTTAAGATTTCTTATATTTTTTAATTCTGTGTATATAAGTAGAACCGGCTATTTTTAGCAATTTAGTTATTTTTTTAACATTCTTTAATAATATTATTAATTAATAGAAAATACTTTATTTTTTGATTTGTTAAAAAATTATTTAATTATTAATTTTTATATAATGCCTATGCCGTATACTTGTATACTATTTTATCCTAAAAAAATAAAATGTTTGTATTTCTTTAACATTTGGTATTACTATAATATATTGATAATACTTAGTTGAATATTTTATTGTTTTATTTCTTTTTTACAAGTTTATGATATCACTAATATGTATGTTTGTAAATAGTTTTTTTAAACTTTGTTAAATTTTTAATTATCTATTATCTATTTATGATATTTATGATATAAATATCTTTACAATTGTCTCAAAATTTATTTAAAACTGAACATAAAAAATAAATTCTTATTGTTATTATTTAAACAAAAAGAATTTATTAAAATATTATTGTACATTAAAAAAATAAATATTCTATGGTTTTTTTGTATCTTTGAAATATTGTGGATATATCATATGTGCTTTTTCTCTAATACCATTAACAGTATCTAAATGTTTATTAACTGCTAACATTGTTTTCTTTATATCACCTTTTTCTAAATAATCAACAATTTCTTTATGTTCATCAATTAATTCAGGTACTCTCTTATCTAAATTAACATCAAAAAGACGCCAGCGATTAATATGTACAAAATTTTCACTTAATAAATCATTTAAACTTTCTCTTTCCATAAATTGAATTATTTCACGATGAAAATCTGAATCTAGCTTCTTAAAAGCTTCTTCATAATTTAATGTAGTATAGAATTTTTCTTGTTTTTTGAGGTTTTTTCTTAATATTTTTACTAATTTCATTCTTTCTTTAGTAGATTTTTCAGTAAAAATCTCAAATAAAATTTCTTTTTCTAGTGCACCTCTAAGAAGTAATAAATCTTGAATATAGTCTAAATCAAATAAGCTGACATAAGTACCTCTTTGAGGATATACTTTAATCAATTTCCGCTGAGCTAAACGAGTAAATACCACTCTAATGACAGATCTTGAAACACCATATTTATTACATATAGTGTTTTCACTTATTTTTTCACCAGGCTCATATTCTAAGTTAACAATTTTATTAACCATATCTTCATAAACTTCATCAACACTAACAGGTTCATTTCCATTCATTAATTATCACTTCTATCCATATATTATAATAATTTACTTACATTTATATTATATCTTATGCTATATTTATATATTTTTCAATAAAAATATTAAATATTTAAAAAAAATGTCAATTTCAATCATTTAATTTAAAATATTCAATATCGTATAGCCCTTCTCTTTCAAAGTACATGTCCACAAAGATATTATTTTTATCTTTAAAATCATATACACTTATTAAACTATCTCTAATACCTGATGCTCCACCTTTAATATTTCTAATCGTAAGCAATTCATTTTCATTATCGTTATCCAAATCTTCAAACTTATAATATTCTATATTTGCACAAAATAACCACTCTTCCAAGCCGACAAATTCCTTGTTTTCACATTCTTTAAGAAATTCTATATATTCATCAATATTTTTCTTTTCTTCTGTAGATAATTTTACTGATTTGATACTATTTGTTTCTTCAAATAATAATGTTAATATATCATCTTGATAATCCTTAACAATAATATTAGTTTCATAAAAATCATAGACTGGTGATAATTGATCATTACTGTATTGATATAAATCAACTGTACAGCTCATTGTATATCCACAAGTAGGCGCTTTTGAACATACAAGGAAATAGTAGCATTTTGTTTTTTCATCAAATATTACCTTAACCTCGTACTCTATATGCGGTTCTGAGTGTGTAGCATAGAATGCATCATCGTAGCAAAAAGGACTAACTGTAATTATTTGTTCATTAACCATTAGTTTTACAGCACCATCGTAATATAAATACACATCATCATTATTATTATCATTATCTACATCATATTTGTAAGTTTCAAATAATATACTTTTATCAAAACCTACATAGACTAACTGGTTGTCAATAAATTTCAAACTTGCTCTACACCACAATTCCTGCAAATCTTTTTCATTTAATCTCTTAATAGAATATATATCTTCTGCACTTTCAAATTTAAATGTTCCACTATTTAAATATAAATAAATTTTATCATATCCCATAAAATTTAATATAATATAGCTTTCACTCTTTGCATTATGAATCTTCAAAGGATCTTCTACTAAATAAAAATTGCTTAGCAGTTCTATAATTCTATTTGAAAATTCTTCAGTTGCTAAATAATAGTTTGATTTGTCCTCAGAAATTTGTAACTCTATATTTTTTTCATTTATTAGCTGTCCTATATTATTACTTAAATTATCATCACTTTTAATCACTTTATTATAATTTTTATCTATTTTTTTGCAGCCTATAACATTAATAATAATTAATACAATAATTAAAATATATCCCATACTCTTCGTGATTTGTTTTTTTGTCATTATTCCTCCTCGACATACTCTTTTTACTAACTCATGCACATTATTTATTTATTACATCTTATTGTAAGTTTATTGTATATTTATGTCAAGTTTTGCTTTATAAAATCATTGAATATAGACTAAACCATAAATGAATAAATAATGATTAATAAACATATATATCTAATATGTTAATGGGTCAACCATTTATAATGTACAAATAATGAAAAGAGGTGTATAGTTGTATTTTATTAGAGATTCAGATAGTACATAACATATTTTATATACAATAAGATTTATTTGATAAATTAATAATATTTAATGGAGGTAAAATGTGAAAAGAAAAAATATATGTCTTATATTTATACTAGTATTGACTTTATGTGCAATGAACATTGTATTTGCTGAAAATAGTACAACTCATAACGAAGATTGTACTTGCTGTGAATGTGAACATATTGAAAATGATGTAGGGGTATTACTTCAAAGATGTCCAGAATGCGGTCGCTACACTAGTACTCATTACACTTATGGACAATGGATACAATGTGGCTATTATGAATGTAGCTATCCCGGTTGTTTTGTTACAGTGTATAAGAGAGAGGTTACTAGAATAACATCTTGCGTTTGTGGGTATCTTTCTGAATATACATACATGGAATATGAACACAGACATTCAATTGATCATTAGTAATATCATAAAAGTTATTTTTATTACTAAAGTAAAAACATAAATTAAAAAGTTTATAAAAAAGTCTCCTTTATTTATTATAAAACGGAGACTTTTTACTAATCACTAATTTATTTTTTTAATGCATTGTCAAGATCATTTAATATGTCTTCAACATCTTCTATACCAATAGATAATCTAACCAACCCGTCTGTTATACCGCCTTTTTCTCTTTCTTCCTTTGGTATAGGTGAATGGGTCATAGAGGCAGGGTGCTGTATCAATGTATCTACTGTTCCAAGACTTACTGCTAGTGATATCATATTTACACTATCCATAAGTTTCTTACCAGCATCAAATCCATCTTTCATTTCAAAAGCTATTATTCCACCATAACCTCTCATCTGCTTGTCAGCAATTTCTTTTCCTTTAAAGGACTCTAGCCCCGGATAATAAACTTTAGCTATTTTAGGATGCTTTTCAAGATATTCAGCCACTTTTTGTGCATTGGAACAATGGCGTTCCATTCTTAAACCAAGAGTCTTTATTCCTCTCATGAGAAGCCAAGAATCAAATGGACTGCTGTTTCCTCCAAAATCTTTTAAATAAGGAAAAGCTATATTATTTATATCTTCACTTTTTCCTACAATTATACCAGCTATGACATCACCATGACCGCCAATATATTTTGTAGCACTATGTATAACTATATCTGCACCTAATTCTATTGGACTCTGTAAATAAGGTGTCATAAATGTATTGTCAACTACAACTTTTATTCCTTTGCTTTTTGCTATTGTGGTTATTTTTTTAATATCTATAATCTTCAAAGTTGGATTTGCAGGTGTTTCAAAATAAATTACTTTTGTATTATCTTTAATTGTATTTAATAAGAGTTCTTCATTTGTTAAGTCTATAGTATCTACTTCTATACCATATTGAGGTAAAACTTCAGTTATAAATCCAAAACTACATCCATAAAGACAATCTGAAGCTATGATATGATCACCATGTGATAAATGTCTCATTAAGGTAGTTGAAACTGCTGACATACCGGAACTAGTTACTAAACCTTTTTCTGTACCTTCCAAATTAGCTATTCTCATACCAACTTCGGTCATATTAGGATTACCTAATCTTGTATAAATAAATCCTTCTTCTTCTCCTGAAAATCTTCTTCCTCCTTGATCTGCATTTTCAAAAATAAATGTTGATGTTTGATATATTGGTGTTGTATGCGCTCCATATATTTTTTCATGTTGATGATGTGAGTGTATTGCTCTTGTGTTAAATTTCATATAATTTACTCCTTTCTTATCATGTTTATTTCAGAATATATCTGAAATAAAACTTATATTATATTTTTCTCATTTAAAACAATAATGAGTTTATGTAATACTATTGTGTCTGTTTATCAACCTTCTTTAATACCACTCCTTTCATTTGCATACTAAGTTCTTAATCAATCTATAATATTTAAAATGTAAATTTTATAGTTGCAATTTTAGGATAATATTTATAATTTATTCTATTTAATATATTATTAAACTATTATACCATATTTTATTTTATAATTGGGTATATTAAAATTCTTTTTATATTGACAAAATGTTTGATAATATCTATAATGTTAGTTAGCTAACTAAAAGAGGTGGTTTTTTGTTTTATAAGAAACTAAACTTACAACATCATGGATATTTTATTAACCGAATATCACATGATTTTAAACTCAAAAAAAATGAAAGTTTAAGTAAATACAATTTAACAGATTCTCAAATGAAAGTTATGCGTTATCTTTGGCATGAAAATTGTCTTTCTCAAACAGAAATTCAAAAAAGAATGAATATTAAGCCTTCTTCATTAACAAGATTAATTGATCAACTTGAAAGGAAACAATTTATAACTAGAAAAATAAGCAGTAAAGATTCAAGAGTAAAATTAATATCTTTAACAGAAAAGGGCAAAATACTTAAAAAAGATTCTTGGGATGCTATTATAATGCTTGAAGAAAAACTGATAAAAAATTTTACTGATGAAGAAAAAGAACTTTCACTTTCATTTCTAAATAGGATGCTAAATAATATTTTGACAGAAGGAGATGATTATAATAAAAGTAAATAAAATGGAAAATACACCAATGCCTAAACTTATGATTACTATGTCTATACCTGCAATAGTTTCTATGCTTATTCAAGCTTTATACAATGTAGTAGACAGTATATTCGTTTCAAGAATAAGTGAGAATGCTTTAACAGCTGTTTCTTTAGCTTATCCTATCCAAATGGTTATCATAGCTTTATGCGTTGGAACAGGAGCTGGAATAAGCTCAACTATATCAAGAAAATTAGGTGAAAAAGAAAATGATTTTGCTAGCAAAACTGCTAATCACGGCTTAATTATTACTGTTATATACTCAATAATAATGTTTTTAGCTGGATTATTTTTTATAAAGTATGTAGTTAATATATTTACAGATAATGCTGAACTTCAAGATTTAACTTTACAATATATTAGTATTATATTAATTTTTTCTTTTGGAAGGTTTATTGCACAAGCAGGACAAAGTACTCTTCAAGCTACAGGTGATACAATACATCCTATGGAAGCTATGATAGCTGGAGCAGTACTTAATATTATTCTTGACCCAATACTAATCTTTGGATATTTTGGACTTCCTGCTTTAGGTGTAAAAGGAGCTGCAATTGCTACAGTAATAGCACAGATTTTTTCTATGATTTTTATAACATTAATTTTATTTAGGAAAAAACATCAAGTTGAAATAAACCTTAAAAATTTCAAATTTGATAAAAAAGTTACAAAAGAAATATATAAAGTTGGATTACCTGCTATAGTAATGCAGGCGATAGGTTCTTTTATGATAAGTGGATTAAACTTAATACTTATAGGATTTAGTTCTACTGCTGTAGCAGTATTAGGAGTTTATTTCAAATTACAGTCTTTTGTTTTTATGCCTGTTTTTGGACTGTGTCAAGGATTTATGCCAATTATAGGTTACAATTACGGTGCTAAAAATAAAGAAAGAATGCTTGAATCGTATAAGATAGCAACATATATAGCTTTATTTTTTATGATTGCAGGAACTATTATTTTCAAATTATTCCCACGTAATCTTATGATATTATTTAATAGTTCACCAGAAATGGCAGATATAGGTGTAAGTGCATTATCAAAAATAAGCTGGTGCTTCCCGCTAGCAGCTTTAGGTATTATATCAAGTACTGCTTTCCAATCTATGGGATATGGAATGAACAGTCTTATCTCATCAATTATAAGACAATTAGTTATATTACTGCCATGTGCTTATATACTATCAAAATTCATTCAAATAGATGGTGTTTGGTATTCATTCATAATTTCTGAACTTATTTCAATAAGTGTAATACTTCCATGGTTAATAGTAACATTTAAAAGGGAATTTAATAAATGGAATATTCAAGATAATGATAAAAAGCTTTCAGCGTAATGCTGAAAGCTTCTTTAAAATTATTCTTTAACAAGTAGTTCCACCTGTTACTTTGATGTCTTTATCATATTTTATTGAAGCTTTTACTATAACATTTAAACCTCTTGTTATTTCATCTAAAAACATACTAGGAGTATTTTTCTTATCCAGCACTTGTTCCTGTATGAATGGTACATGAACAAATCCTCCTTTTATATTTTTATACTTTTTATCTATTAAATATAATAAGCCGTACATCAAATGGTTGCAAACATATGTACCTGCTGTATTTGAAATTTCTGCTGGTATTTTTTCTTTAATTAATTCGTTTACTATAGCTTTTATAGGTAAAGAACTAAAATATGCATTTTCGCCATCTTTAAAAACTTCTTTATCTATAGGTTGATTCCCATCATTATCTGGAATTCTTGCGTCATCAATATTTATCCCTACTCTTTCTATTGTTAAATTGCTTCTTCCTCCTGCCTGTCCAACACAAATTACTATATCAGGAGTATGTTCTTTTATTGATTTATCTAATACTTTAATTGATTTATTAAAAACAGTTGGAACTTCTAATTTTATTATTTCAGCACCTTGTATCTTATCTTTCATTCTTTTCACTGCTTCTAATGCAGGATTGATTTTTTCTTTTCCAAAAGGTTCAAAACCTGTTACTAATACTTTCATTATAAACATCTCCTCTAATTTTTAATTGAATCAAGTTTACTGCTTATTTCTTCCCAGTTTTTATATAATTTCTGTAGTTCTACTTTCTTATTTTTATGCTCTACATAAATTTCATTCAGCTTATCTGCATTTGAGCTGTTTTCAGACATTTGCTGTTCTAAACTTTTAATATTATCTTCTAATATAGAAATATCGCTCTCTATACTAAGCAGTTCTCTTTCAACTTTTTTTATTAACTTTTGTTTGTCATTTCTTTTTTTGTAATCTTCATTTTTATTTTTTTTCTTTAATTCTTTCTTCTTATCTAAACTTTTTATTTGAACTAATTTTTTTTCTGCTATTCTGTTTTTTTCTTCTTTATATCCTTCATAATTATGATTATAAACTTTTAAATTTCCCTTTTCAATTTCAGCTATTTTGGTAGCTATTTTATTTACAAAATATCTATCATGAGATACAAATATTATAGTTCCTTCATAATTTATCAAACTTTCTTCTAAAACTTCTCTAGAATCAATATCAAGGTGATTTGTAGGCTCATCAAGTATCAATACATTAACTTTTTCATACATAAGCATAGCAAGCTTTAGTCTGCTTTTTTCTCCTCCAGACAAACTGCTTATAAGTTTAAAAACATCATCACCTGTAAATAATGCTTTAGCTAGTTCTTTTCTTGCTTCGCTTGTAGTTATACTATATCTATATGTAAACGAATCCACTATAGATATATTTTCATTTTCAAAAGTAATCTCCTGGGGCAAATACCCAATAGATGTTCTTGAGCCAAATTTTGTTTGTCCAGTATCTGCTGAAATATCACCCATGATAATCTTTAGTAATGTTGATTTTCCAGTTCCATTTTCACCTAATATTCCAATGCTGTCCATATAAAATACTTTAAAAGTAATATTTTTTAATACTCTCTTATCTTCAAAAGATTTACTAATGTTTTCAACGTTTAAAACTTCTTTACCTGTTCTAGATGTACCTGAAATATTAAGCCTTATTTTCCTCTTTTCTAGTATAGGTTTATCCAGCTTTTCAATTTTTACTAGCCTTTTTTCAAGCTCTTTTGCCCTTTTAAACATTTTTTCACTATCCCGCATTTTTCCCCATATACGGTACCGCTCTATTTGATCTTCCATTTTTTTAATTTTTTTCTGCTGATTATTATATTCTTTTAAAGCATTTATAAAACGTATTTCTTTTTCAACAACATAGTATGAATAATTACCATTGTATATTTGAACTCCATTACTCTCTAGTTCAATTATTCTATTTACTACTCTGTCTAAAAAATATCTATCATGTGATATTATAAGAACAGCTCCATCATAACCCTTTAAATATTCTTCAAGCCATTCTATCGAACTCATATCTAAATGATTGGAAGGTTCATCTAGCAATAATACATCTGGATTTTCCAATAATATCTTTCCTAAAATAATTCTTGATTTTTCTCCACCACTTAGTTTATTAAATTTTCTATTCTGCATTTCAATTGGTATATTAAGCCCAACAGTTATTTTACTCATTTTTTCTTCTTGGTCATATCCACCAAGTCTTTGAAATTCTTCTTGAAGCTGCCCATACTTTTTTACAGCTTTATCTAGTTCATTACCCTCTAGTAAATTAAATTCCTTTTCTAGGTTGTCCATCTCTTTTTTAATATTATAAATATCAGTAAAAGCTAAGCTTAAGACATCTTTTGCATTATAATCTTCAGGATAATCAGGTATTTGTTCTAGATATCCTATTTTATTTCCTTTTCTTTTATATACTTCCCCTACTTGATAATTTTCACTACCCATCAATATTTTCATCAAAGTAGTTTTACCTGTTCCATTACTTCCTATGAGTCCAACTTTTTCTTTTGATTTTATATCAAAAGTAATATTTTCAAATATTTTGTCGGCACCATACAATTTTGTTATATTATATACTCCTAGTTCAATCATTTTTCTTCTCTCCAATATTTGCTATACGAATATTATATTATTAGTCTATTGAAAAAACAACTTAAACCTTAATATAAAAAGTAATAAATGGATAAATTATGGTTCAAAATAATAATATTCTTAAGTGTTTATTATTTAGCTGTATATTTTTTTAAGTTTTTTTATTATAATAAAATATATCACTATACACTACAGCCAGCACAGGAGATAATAATGTATAAATTAAACTATATTTTTAATGGAATAAGTATGATAGATTTTAAAAAGGATTATTATAACCCTAAAGTATTTTTAGAATACTGTAAGAAGTGTAAAAATTACAGTAAATTATGGTCTTGTCCTCCTTATGATTTCTGCATTGATGATTTAATTAATAAATATACTAATGTTTACTTAATAGGTACAAAAATAAATTTTACTAATGAAACTATTAATAGCATTACACTTGACATGATTAAAGACTTTACATATAAAACATTAGCAGACGTTAGAAAAGAAATAGGTGCAGGATTACTTGATATTGAGAAGGAACATACAGATTCAATAAGTCTATACCCGGGAAGCTGCTTAATTTGCAAAAGCTGTACACGACCACAGAATAAACCCTGTCGATATCCAGATAGAATGAGGTATTCACTAGAATCATTGGGATTTGATGTAAGTAAAACAGCTAATTATTTGCTTAATACTCCAATATTATGGTCTTCTGATAAACTTCCAGAATATTTTACTTTGGTAAGCGCAGTTTTTACTAATAAAGTTATTGATAATATAAAAGATTTTTTTAAATAAAAATGAAGCAATAAATTAAACTGCTTCATTTTATTTAATTATTTAATATTTTTAACTAATTCGATTCCATTGTTTTTCATGTTATATAATGACACTAAATTCATTAAATCAGCATTATGTAAGGTTTGTTCCAAATGATAGGTTTCAACAGCATTTACAGGTACTACGATTTTAGATTTTATATTGTTTTCATTAAAATAAGCTTTTAACCCCATAGCTAATTGTTCAACACAAATATCAGTACATACACCCATAACTATGAAATTAGTAACGTCTTTATTAGATTTTATCCAATTACTAAAATCAATGCTAAACATTGCATTTGTAGAATTTTTATTTATTATTAAACTGTTTTTATCTATAAAGTCTTTCAATTCATCTACAATTTCACTTTCTGATGTATCCTTAATACAATGCTTTGGATATGATAAGAATTCTGTACTGTCAGCATTATGGCTATCTGCTATAAATATTTTTTTATAGTTTGAGGCTTTTTTTAATATTTCTTTTACTTGAATAATATTTTTTTCACTTCTATCTGAATATAAACTACCGAATTTAGTAAATCCATTTACCATATCTACTATTAAAATAGCTGTACTATCTACAGAATAGTTTTGCAACAACTCTACAGGTAAATTTTTTACTTCCTTAATTATGTTTTTTATTGTTTCTATAATTTCATTGAAACTATCATCTGTTAATGCATTTATTTTCATCTTTTATCCTCCTTTCTTAGTAATTATTTATATATACTCGCCCAATTCTAGACCAACTCCTACTTCTTTTAGATCTACTACTTTAGATAATTCAATTCTTGATTTTAAATCTGTGCAGTGACATGCATGAACTTGTTTTATATTTAATTTAGAAAAGTATTCTACAGTATTTGAAAGCTGTTCTTTACTCGGATTTAGTAAATGAAAACCTCCAATAATGTCTATTATTCTATTATCATCACACACCTTCATTGCATATTCAATAATATTACAAATACCTGAATGTGAACATCCTGTTATTATAACTAACCCTTCATTTGTTTTATAGACTAGTGCAGAATCATCATACAAATAGTCCGGTCTTCCTACACCATTGTTATATGTTTTACCTATAGGTATTTTATTTTCGAAGCTGTGTTTTCTTTTAATTTCACCTAAGAAAACTAGTTTCTTTGTTATCCATATAGGGTTTTTAGTTAATTCAATATTGAATTGATTACTTAATATTTTACTATCAACAATAGACCCTATATCTGAATTATTTAATTGCTTACTGTTAAACGCTAATGGATGTGCTATTAATTTTGGTTTATTATATTTTAGTTTTTCTGCTTCTGCTTCAGCATATAGTTTAATTAATGGAACCAGTCCCCATGTATGGTCATTGTGTCCATGTGAAATAACTAAATAGTCTATATTTAAAAGATTTACATTCATTTTATGAGCATTTTTAATGAATAGGTCTGAATAACCTGTATCAAAAAGAATACTTTTATCGTCATCTCTAATAAAATACGAAACTCCGGGTTCGCCGTAAAAGTATCTGTCTATGTAAGTATTGTTATCTACTAAAATTTTTAATTTCATTTTGTATACCTTGTCCTTAAAATAAATATAATTTTTAGTAAATTATAACATAAAATAAATATTTATTCTATTTATTAGTTAAAAGTTAATAAAAAAAGAGCGGATTCGTCCGCTCTCAGGCTATTGACAAACCCGAATTTCATCGTTGTTGCCTCAATCGAGAATGCTCACGTATTTTTATATACGCTCCGCTTACTCGCTTTCGGCACGCCTCGAACTTCAAGTTTCTCAAAAGCCTGTCATTTTGTTGACTTTGTCAACAATCTGAGAGCGGATGAATCCGCTCTCAAATTTCTTTATTTTATATTTTATCTTTTTGAGTTTCTTCTTCTATCCAATTCTTTAAGATGTTTTTTCCTTAACCTAATTTCATCCGGTGTTATTTCAACCAATTCATCATCATTTATAAATTCTAAAGCTTCTTCAAGTGTCATAATCCTAGCAGGTGATAATTTTAATGCTTCATCAGTTCCAGATGCTCTAACATTTGTCAGTCTTTTGTTTTTGCAAGGATTTACAGTCATATCATCTGTTCTAGAATTCATACCTATAATCATACCTTCATAAACTTTAGTGCTAGGTACAATAAATAGCTGTCCTCTTTCGCTTAGGTTTACTAATGAATATGCCATTGCTTCACCCTGTTCTTGAGATATTAGCACTCCGTTCATTCTTTGAGGTATTTCACCTTTGTATTTTTCGTATTTTTCGAATCTTCTTACAAAAGTTCCTTCACCTCTTGTATCATTAATAAATTCAGTTCTATAACCAAGAAGACCTCTTGTAGGTACTAAAAATTCTATCTTAACATATCCTCCACCATCGGGAAGCATTGACTCCATAAGTCCTTTTCTTACATTAAGTTTTGATATAACTGTGCCTGAATATTCTTCTGGAACATTTATTATTACTCTTTCTATAGGCTCTTTTAGAATTCCATCTTCTCTGTGTAATATTACCTCTGGTTTAGAAACAGCAACTTCATATCCTTCTCTTCTCATGTTTTCAAGAAGTATGGATAAATGAAGTTCTCCTCTTCCTGATACTTTGAATCCATCTACACTATCTGCTAATGGCTCAACTTTAAGTCCAACATTTACTTCTAGCTCTTTTTCTAATCTTGCTTTTAAATGTCTTGTAGTTACGTATTTGCCGCTTTGTCCTACGAAAGGAGATGTATTTATTAGAAAATTCATTGATAAAGTGGGCTCTTCTATTCTTATCATTTCCATAGGTTCAACTTTGTTTTCATTACATATAGTTTCTCCTATAGATATTTGTGGAATACCGGCTACAACTACTATATCGCCACTCCCAGCTTCTTTTACTGCTTTTCTTTTCATGCCTTCATATACAAATATTTGAGATATTTTTTGCTTGGATATGCTGCCATCTCGTCTTGATATAGAAACCATCTGACCTTCTCTTATTTTACCTTTGTATATTCTACCAATTCCAAGTCTTCCAATATAGTCATCATATGCAAGAGCTGATATTTGAAGCTGTAAGGATTCTTCATTTTTATCTGGGTATGGTTTTGCATGTTGTACTATTGTTTCAATTAACGGAAGTATATCTTTATTATCATCATCTAATTCTCTTTTTACTATTCCTTCTTTTGCTACGCCGTACAATATTGGAAAATCAAGCTGTTCATCGTTAGCATTTAATTCAACAAATAAATCAAATACCATATCTACTACTTCTTCTGCTCTGTGATTTTTCTTATCAATCTTGTTAATTAATAATATAGGCTTAAGTCCTAATTCCAATGATTTTTGAAGTACAAACCTCGTTTGAGGCATTGGGCCTTCGCTTGAATCTACTAATAATATTACTGTATCTACTGTTTTTATTATTCTCTCAACTTCTGATGAAAAGTCAGCATGCCCCGGAGTATCTACTATATTAATCTTAATGTCATTATACATAACTGAACAGTTTTTAGAATATATAGTTATTCCTCTTTCTCTTTCTAGGTCATTGCTGTCCATTACACAATCAACCACTTCTTGATTTGCTCTAAATACACCGCTTTGTGTTAAAAATGCATCTACCAGAGTTGATTTACCTGCATCAACATGTGCTATCACTGCTATGTTTATTATTTTATTACTCACTTTTAAAACCTGCTTTCTATTTTAACGTACATGAGATAGTTTAATACTTTAAACGGTTTTTTGCAAGTTTTTTCTGTTAAAAGTAATAATTTAATATATTAGTTAATAAAAACCTATTGTTATTGCATAACTCTTGCATATTTGCTTTTTAAACAAATTCTATTATAATAGTTCACTGTTAATAAGTAATAAATAAAGTATATTGAACAATATATCACTACATTTATAATTATTGGTATTCTTAAATCAGTACTGAACAATTGTGAAAAAGTTGATAGTGCAAATAACGCATGTACTGTTCCTAATAATAATGGTAGCATAAACATTATAAATACCTGCTTTCTAATTGCTTTCTTTATTACTATATCTCTAAATCCTATCTTTCTTAATATATCATATTTTTCTTTATCATTTTTCGCTTCAGTAATCATTTTAAAATATATTACACATCCAGTAGTTATAAGAAATACAATTCCTGCAAAGAATGTTGAAAATAATATTACTCCTTGTTGTTTTGAGCTTCCGATATAATCACTATAATAACTAAAACAATTTATACCCTTCTTTATTGAATACTGCTCTAATTCTTCAGATAATTCTTTACTGTCAAGAGTTTTATTAATATTTATGGATAAAACTTCTGTTTTGTTGAAGTCCTTTAATTCTAAATTACTAAATAGTTCATCATCAACAACTATCATCATATATTCAAAGTTCTGTTCAATTGCTACGTTTGTATCTGTACCAACTATATTCAACTGTTTAACTTCATCTTTTAAATCAATATTCATAACAAGATCTTCTATATCTCCAGTCAAAGTAAAATTCATAGCTATATAGCTCTGTAAAAAACATTCATTACTATTTAAATTAAGCTTATTGTCTTTATTTCTTGCTTTCATTATGTCGTTATATTGTGATTCTGAAATTACATTCACATCCATTTTGTTACTAAAGAACTGAGAAATAATATTATTCTCTTCTTTAGAATCAATACTACCCTCTACAGTGACTATTTTATTTTTTATTTTACCTGTTATTTTATGTTTATCATATTTATTTATTATACTTAATATTTCATTTTCTGTATTATCGTCATCAATTTCAAATAAATTATAACTAAATGGCTGCTTAGCTTGAAATTGTACTATTTGGTCATAGTATGAGCAGTAGACTACTCCCATTGCAGTCATAGCAGAACCACTAAGAACAGTAATAATCGCTAATGTTCTGGCTTGACTTTTTATCCTATATGATAAATTTGATATTGATATAAGATTTTTATCTTTATAATATGATTTTTTATTTTTTTTAGCTAGCTTTGTAATAAATATAACAGCAAAAGAAAATAGTCCAAAAGTACCTAATATAACAGTTGTCAAAATAACAAGGGCACTTACAAAAATATTATTTCCAAATAAGGAATTCATAAACATATGCTGTGATAACCAATAACCAAACACTATCAATGCTATTGATAATACAGTCAATATTATATTACTTTTTGGTTCTTTTTCTCTCTTTTTATGAGCTGAAAATAAATCAATCAATTTTAACCTTGAAATTTGAATAGAAGATAAAACTGATGCTAATAAAAACAGTCCTATAAAAATAAAAACCGTACTTCTTACAGCTTCAAATGGAACTAAAAACTTCACTGTTTCGATATTCCTCATTAACTTGAATATTAACATTGTGAATAACCTAGATAGTAAGATACCAGCTAATATTCCTATAGCTATAGACATTACAGCTATTATAATGTTTTCAATAAATATCATTAAGTTTATTTGTGATTTACGTATGCCAAATAATGAATACATACCTAACTCTTTTTTTCTGCTTCTTATAAAGAAACTGCTTGAATACCATATAAAAACTGCCGATATTACCGCAATAACAACTCCAGTACTGACTAATCCCGTATTATATTTTGCTGAATTTTTAGCTTCAAGAATAACTTGTGGATTGTAAGCTATAGCATTAAATACATAATAAATCGTAATTATGAAAGTAGTTGAAAATATATAAAGTTTATAATTTTTAAAGTTTCTGCGTATATTTTTAAATGCAATATTATAAAAGTTCACCTATACCACCTCCCATAGCAGCTAACACGTCTATAACTTTATTGTATAATTCTTTTCTTTTTCCACTGCTATGCAGCTCTGTAAATATTTTTCCATCTTTTATAAACAACACTCTTTTACAGAAACTTGCCGCAAAAGGATCATGTGTAACTACCAATATTGTTGCTTTAAATTCTTCGTTTAATCTTGTAAAGCAGCTCAATAATTCTGTTGCTGATTTAGAATCAAGTGCTCCAGTTGGTTCATCTGCAAGTATAAGCTTAGGGTTATGGACTATAGCTCTTGCTGCCGCTGTTCTTTGTTTTTGTCCTCCTGAAATTTCATACGGAAATTTATCTAGAATATCTTGTATGCCTAATATTTCTGCTGCCTCTTTAATTCTTTTTTCTATTTCTTTATGATTCATATTTGATATTGTTAATGGCAGTAAAATATTTTCTTTTGCAGTTAATGTATCTAGTAAATTAAAATCTTGAAAAATAAAACCTAAAGATTCTCTTCTAAAGTCAGCTAAATCTCTTTGCTTCATTTTAAAAATATCTTTATTATCGTAATAAACGCTGCCGTTTGTTGGTTCATCAATAGTAGCTAGTATATTTAGTAGTGTACTTTTACCTGCACCTGAAGGTCCCATTATTCCTATAAATTCTCCTTCTTCAATTTGTATATCAACATTATTTAAAGCAGTTGTGCTGTGCAATTTAGATCCATATACTTTTGTTAAATTTTGTGTTTTTAGTATTGTAGTCATATTAAATTCTCCTCTTCTCAATTGGTAAATTATAACTTATATTTTTACTCTGCTGTTCTTATTAAGATTACCTATATAATTTTAAATTAATTTAAAATTAATACTATAGTCCCTAAAATCCATACATAAATTGAAAAATAAATTAATTTTCCTTTTTCTATTAGTCTTAATAATATTTTTATTGACATTATACCGAATATAAATGATGCAATCATACCTATTATTAGATTAATATCAATAACTACATCGCTTGTATTTAATTTAAACATTTCTAGTAGTGCAGCTCCTAAAATTGCTGGAATTGATAATAAAAAAGAAAATCTTGCAGCATCTTTTCTGTTCAAGCCTACTAGCAATGATCCAACTATTGTTGAACCAGATCGAGAAATACCCGGCATAATTGCTAGACCTTGAAATAAGCCTACTACCGCACCTCTAAACAAGCCTGCTTGCTCTATTTTAATATTCTGATTCAAAAACTTATCAGATATAAAAAGTAACATACCTGTAGCTATTAAAGCTATACCTATGCTGCTTAAGTTTGTATATGCTTGTTCAAAATAATCTTCAAACAGAAGTCCAATGAGTGCTGTAGGTATTGAACTAATTATTATAAGCAGCATCAATTTTTCATATTTACTATTAAAACTAAGTTTTCTTTTTCTAAAAATATTAATAATTACATTGAAAAAGGCCTTAATGAGCTCTTTAATATCTTTTCTAAATAGTATAATTACAACTAAACCTGTACTCAAGTGAAGCATAATGCTGTAAAATAGATTTCCTTCACTTATTCCAAAATAATGCTGTAATATTGCCAAATGTCCCGAACTGCTTACAGGTAAAAATTCAGCAATACCTTGAACTATTCCTAATATAACAGATTGTATAAGCGTCATAATTTCCTCCAAATATTTATCTATTTGATTTATATTGATATTTTACATCTGTTATATAACTCATTCCATTTACCAATATAACAAAACTAAAAATAACCTTACAGTTTTGTAAGGTTATTTTTAAAGTTTCTTAATACTACTATAATATCCTGCTTTATTAAATTTTATCGTTACACTAGTATACTCTCCGAATTTAGAACTAATTTCTATTTGATGTCCTAACATAATGCATAGTTTTTTAACAAGATACAATCCCATACCTGTAGAATGTTCATATTTTCTACCATTATAACCTGTAAATCCTCTATCAAAAACTCTTTTTTTATCTTCTTCTTTTATACCGCATCCATTATCTTTTATAGTTAGAATTATTTTATCTCTTGATTGTTCAGTTTTTACAGTAATTGTTCCTCCAATTTCTGTATATTTCAATGAATTATAAATGATTTGATTTATAATAAATGTTATCCATTTTTCATCTGTAAGAACTTTCATTTCATCTACATCTATTTCAATTGATATTTTTTTCGAAATGAATGTTCTAGAGTGTTTTTTTATTGACTTCATAATAAACTTTTTAATGCTACATTCTGTAATAATATAATCTTTTGTGAAACTATCTAATCTGACATAGTAAAGAGCCTGTTCCGTATAATGTAATATCTGTTCAAGTTCTTTTTCCACATTATTCAGTGTGCTGCTGCTAGATTCTACATCATTTTCTATCATTAGTTTAGAAGCTGTTAAAGGAGTTTTTACAGAATGTACCCAAGATGTAATATAGTCAGTAAACAGCTGCTGCTTTTTACTTAGTTTATTATATTGTTTATTTATATATTTATAGTAACTTATATAATACTCTTTATATACTTCTCCTATAGCACTATGTTCAAAATCCAAACTTTCAGGATTAAATATCTCTTCAGTTGTATTATTTTTAAGTATTTTAAATATTTGTCTTTCTTTTATATAAATTAAAGCCATTGATATACCTAATATAACCACAGATAATATATCTATATAATATAAGCTGTCCTTAGAGATTGCTAATATATCCAAATAAACTATCAAATTAACAAACACCATATTAACAATATATGCTATAAAAAAAATCTTCTTATCTTTTATAAATTCCGATATTTTCATATATAACCTTTCCAAACTTATTAAGTTAAAAACTAAAAGTTAAAAGTTAAAAATTTTGGTTGATTTACTCATTCTTCGTAAGTCTTTTGATTAAAAAATTAGTAACTAGTAACGAGTAACAATGTTGAAACTTGTATCAAGTTTCTTTTATTCTCTTTTTCTTTTGTTTTGCATGCAAAACTACCATAACTTTTATCTTTTAACTTTTAACTCTTATCTTCCATAATATTCTGCTTTACGCAAGTAAAGCTACCATGTTACTAGTTTCTAGTTACTCGTTACTCTTTTTTATCTTATCAAGTATCCTAAACCTTTTTTTGTTATGATATAATCTTTTAAGTTTATCTCTTCTAGTTTCTTTCTTAATCTATTGATATTCACTGTTAGTGTATTATCATCTACAAAGCTTTCGTGTTCCCAAAGTTTTCTCATAATATAGTCTCTTGAAACAACTTTACCTGCATTTGACAGCAGTATCTGTGTTATTTGAAATTCATTTTTAGTCAATGAAATTTTGTTGTCATTATAACTTAATGTACAGTTATCCAAATTTAAAAATACATCATCTCTACTTAATACATTAACTTCATTATTTGTATAAGAATATGTACGCCTTAATATTGCACTCATTTTTGCTAATAATACATCTATTGAGAATGGTTTTTGAATATACTCATCTCCACCCATATTTACAGCCATTATTATATCCATATTACTGTCTTTTGAAGATATAAATATTATAGGTACTTTAGATTCATTTCTTATTTTGCTGCACCAATAATAACCGTCATACTTAGGTAGTACTATATCCATTAAAACTAAATGAGGCTTTATATTTATGAACTGCTTATATATATTATCAAAATCTTTTGCTATAAAACCTTCATATCCCCATTTTTCAAGATTCTGTTTTATTATCCCCGATATTACTTTATCATCTTCCACAATAAATATTTTAAACATTAAAATCCCTCCACAGCTATTATCAATCTTGTTGATAATTAAAAACCTCTATATCTAACTTATTATACCTAGATTTAGAGGTTTATACAAAAAAATTTTTATAGTAACGTTTCGTACTTTTCATTTATTATCTTCTTAAATTCTTCTGATATTGAACACCAGTCGACAATATCAACTCTAATTGAAAGCTCTGAAAATTCAAACTCATCCTGAATTTTAAATAATAGTTTACGGTCAATTCTCTCACTGCCAACTACTGCTAAATCAATATCAGAATATCTTCTAGCTGTTCCTTTTACTCTTGATCCAAATACTCTTATTTCTTTATAAGGTAAATATTTTAATAATATATTTTTTATTATTTCAATATCTTTATCTTCTATATCAATCATTTCTAACCTCAATAGTAAAAATACAATTAATAGTTAATAGTGTATAGTTGATAGTTAAATGATGATTTACTCATATAATTCATAAATCTATTTATTAATAATTGTTTTACATAGTAAAACTTCCATAACTTTTATCTTTTATTTTTTAACTTTTATCTTTTTTGTCTATCGTTATTATTTATTATAACATTATATGGTAATAAATCAAGAATACCTTCATATTTAAATATCTGTTATCTTATTACAATTATATCATTTTCTTTTAATCCATTTATTATTTCAACATAATTACTGTTTTCTATACCTGTAGTAATTTTAACTTCTTTTTCTTCATTGTTATCTAGTAAAAGCACATATTTCTCACCATTCTTTTCATATACTGCATCTTTATCTACAATCAATATATTATCTTTCTTATCTGTATCAATTCTTACATCTATATTCATTCCTATTTTTAGATTAAAGTCTTCTGGTATTTCAACTTCTATCCTAATCCTTCTCTGTTCAATTCCAAGCTCTGATATCTTTGAGAATGCTTTTGGATATATTTTAGTTACTTTAAGCCCTTCAATTTTTAAATTTGTATCTTCGTTTGCTACTAGTGCATCCATACCTTCTGTAATAAATAATGCTTCATCTACTAACAAATCCACATATACACATAAATCTTTATCATCTTGTATTTCTATAACAGGATAACCAATTTGAGTCATGCTCCCTTCTTTAACATTTAATTCTGTTACTATTCCATCAAAACCAGCTTTTATTTCTATATCTTCTTTTGATTTTTCTAGTATTTGGATTGTTAATGATAATTCATCTATTTGAGCTTCATATTTTTTCTTTATATTCTCTGAAACATCCTTAGTAAGTAAATCATATTCATTATACGCCATTTCAAGTTGATTTTCGTACTGTTTCAATTCATTTTCTGCTTTATCGTATTCTGCTTTACTTATAGCATTTTGTTCATATAATGCTTTTGTTTTTTCAAAGTTTGATTTTACCAAATCTAAGTTTGTCTCTATATTATTTAAAGATAGTTTAACATTTGAAACTTGTTCAAAATCTACACCTTTTGTTTCTTCATTATATGTTGCTGTCAATGCATCTAGCTGTTTTTGAGTTCTTTGTATTTGAAGGTCTATATTATTATCATATACTAATAGAATATCACCTTTTTTTACACTATCTCCTATTGATACATTTAGTTTAGATGCTTTTTTTGACATATCAGAATAAAAAGTATTAACTTTTTTTGATACTACTTCTCCAGTTTCTTCAATTCCTCTAATTATTGTTCCCTTTTTTACTGTATAAGTTGTCTTATTGTCACTTCCTAAATTGGATGACTCATAATAATATACTCCTACCGATAAAAATATTATTATTAAAACTACAATAATTACTGTTCTTTTCCTTTTCTTCATAGTATCAATCCTTTCTATTAGTTGATTTAATTAACCACGGAAACACACAGAAAAACACGGAACTGTGCTTTTTACCTCTTTTAAGTTAAAAACTAAAAGTTATGGTGTAAATTTTCTAATCGAAAATTTATTTTAATTTAATTAAGTTTTTATTGCTTCATAATTTTATTATTTTAAATTGTTTTACGTTAGTAAAACCTCCATAATTTTTCACTTTTCACTCTTAACTCTTATCTTAAAAAATCTTCCAACATAATAAGTTTTCTTTCTTAACACAAGATCCTTCGACTAACGCTCAGGATGACTATAATTAACTAATAGTAATAATGTATAATTAATAATTATTTAGTTGATTTACTCTTCTTCGTAAATCTTTTTATAATTAAATGTTTTACAATAGTAAAACTTCCATAACTATTCACTTTAAACTTTTAACTTTTATCTTTTTTATGTTACTCTATTTTTTAGTGCTTGTATAAAATCTAAATTATTAATTTTTTTGTAAGTAACAATTTGTGCAAATATTAGGCATATAATAGTAAATATTAATGCATATAACATGGCTTTAAATGTAACAGGTTCATTTAAAGTATATAAATCTGAACTGAAAATATCTCCTATATATTTAATTTCTGCTATACCCATTGGTATTCCATAAATTATACCAACAACTGTCATTATTGCATTTTCTTTTAATATTATTTTAAAGATTTCTTGTTTTGTAAATCCTAATACTCTTAATGACGAAAATTCCAATGTTCTTTCATTAATACTCATTACTGTCATGCTGTAGATAATCACAAATCCTAACAAAGCTGAAAAAATTATCATTACAGCTATTGCTATTATCATTAAATCTATAAATTCATAAAACATGTTTTTCATATCTTTTTGTGACTGAATAGAAGATATATTCTTAACATCTTGTAATTTTTCTATTATATTGTCTTGTGAATTAATATATACTCCGCTGACCATACCTTTTTCTGTTAATACTCTATTCATGTAGTTAATATTCATGTATCCATTTATTCCAAGATTCTGATCTATTATATCTATTACCTTTATGTAAGCATCTTCTCTATTAGGTATAAAGTTATGCACTAATATATTATCTCCTTTTTCTACTCCAAGAGATGATGCTAAATTTGAAGATATAATCATTCCTTCGTTAGGAAGTTCTACTTCTTTGCCATTAAGGTCTTTAAACTCATAAAAAACTGTATTACTCTCTAATCCTACAATATTTACAACATTTGTATTAACACCATTTTTAAGTTCGAAAGGAAATTCAACTTTCGGTTCTATAGCTTCTGCATCTATAATATGTCTTAAGTCATTTACTGCATTTATATTAGTAGGTTTCATAAAATTAATACTGTAATCCATCTTCATGAATTGTCCATAATGTATATCAAACAAACCATTAAAAATATCTCCCATCCAAAATGTCATAAGCATCATGCTGTATGTAAGTGCTGCTGCTAAACTAATAAAAATAAATTTCTTTTTTTCTCTAAATATATTTCTTATTACAATCTTCCAAGTAAAAGATACTTTGTTCCATATAAATCTTACCTTTTCTAATGCTATCCTCTTTCCAGTCTTTGGAGGTTCTGGCTTCATAGATTCTGCAGGAGAAATATTTAGAATACCTTTTGCTCCCCACAATCCAGCTGCAATACAAAACACAGAGGAAAGAAATATAGCTGTGAAAATAAATTGGGGATAAAGTTTAATTTGTAACATAGGTATATTAAAATACTGTACATATATTTGAGTCATTGCACCTGATAATATAGTACCTAATATTGTCCCTATTGTTCCACCTATAATTCCAATACTTAAAGAATATTTAGTATAATGAAAAATTATTTCTCTGTTTGTATATCCTAAAGCCTTTAAAATTCCAATAGATGTTCTATCTTTTTTTACAGTACGATTTACCATTGCTGATAATATTAATGCCGCTACTGCAAGAAATATAATTGGTACTGACCTAGATGTTTTCTCTAATCCTTTAATTTCTTCGTGTACAACACTATTGCTTAACTGATCTTCTCTTTTGGTAGTTCTCTTAACCCCATATTTATCAAGCTCTTCTTTTATGTTATCTATGGTCTTTTTAATATCTTTATTTTGATTAAGAGAAAACAATAATTCATTGTAACTGCCATTCATTCCTACAGCTCTTTGGACAAAAGTCTCTTCAATATATATAACACCAAATTTATCTGGTTTAGGTAACAAATTTTGTTCATTCTCCATCAAGTAGACAAATTCTGAACTAGCTGCAATTCCTTTTACAGTAAAATCATATTGTACTCCATTAATCTGAAGTTTTACCTTATCATCTATATTTATATTTCTTGCTCTAGCAAACTGATCTATAACTATTACTTCTTTTCCTTTTATTTGTCTTGAGCCTTCTTTTATATATAATTTATTAATTCTATTTTCTTTTGAATCAACTGATATTATTCTTGTAGCGACTCTTTCATTTTCTTCGTCTGTTATAAATGGTACATCTACAACAACTCTTCCTTCAGCTTCTTTAATGTTATATTTCCCGGGGAATTCTTCTTCTATATCTTTTGGAGCAGATATAAGTGTAACATTTATATCTGCAAAGTTCGACTCTTCATAAAAATATTCAAGTGTTGATTTTAGATTTATTGCTCCATTATTTATAGCTGTGAAAGTAAATAAACCTGTTATAACAATAGATAATATTGCAAGATACTGACCTTTAGAATTTTTAATCATTCGCAAGAGACGTTTATCTAGTTTTTTCATTACCATTCAATCCTTTCAGGGTCAATTGGATTTTGATTTTCTATATAATCTATTATTCTTCCGCTTCTCATCTTAATGACTTTATCTGCCATTTGAGCAATTGGTGAGTTATGAGTTATTATAATTACAGTTTTTCCATATTGTACATTTACTTTCTTTAGTACTTTAAGTATTGATATACCTGTTTCAAAGTCAAGAGCTCCTGTAGGTTCGTCACATAACATAATATCTGGTTTTTTTGCTGCTGCTCTCGCTATTGCAACTCTTTGCTGTTCTCCACCTGAAAGCTGTGATGGGAAATGATCTGCTCTATCTAATAAACCCACCGCATCAAGCATTTCATCTAAATCCAAAGAATCATCACATACTTCTACAGCTAACTCTACATTCTCTCTAGCAGTTAGATTAGCCATTAGATTATAGAATTGAAAAATAAAACCTATTTCTTTTCTTCTGAACATAGTTAACTGTTTATCATTAAATGAAGTTATTTCTCTATCTTTAAAAATCACTTTACCTCTTGTTGGAGTATCCATTCCTCCAACGATATTAAGAAGTGTACTTTTCCCTGAACCACTGGGACCAAGAATAACTACAAAGTCTCCTTCTTTCACTTCAAAAGAAACATCTTTTAATGCTTTAACTGTAACTTCTCCCATTTGATAATACTTACTTAAATTTTCCACTCTCAATAACGCATCACTCATCACTAATACTCCATTAATTATAATTTTGAATTTTCAAATTGTTCTTACATTATAACTTATTTTTATAATATTTTAAATTATAAATATTTAATAAAAAAGAATCTCATTGGATTCTTTTTAGCTTTTTAAATTTATTAATTATTCTGAATTTTAAATTTTGAATTTTGCATTTTAAATTTACCTCATTTCTCTCTAACCTTAGGGTCATAAGGTTTATCATATCTTTGATAATATCCTAATAGATTTCCTTCTTCATCTCGTACAGCTCGTAGGTATAAGTCATTATCAATTTTATGGCTGTGATATAAATATACATCATCTTCCCCTTCAACCAATTTATCAAATGCTTTTTCTATGGTTGGAACAGCGTAAGGAGGATGACAGCTGAAAAGTTTTCTACCTATAAGACTTTTTAATTTTCTAACTTGATAATATTCTTTTTCAGCAAGTTTATTTAAATACCTAATAATATGATTGGTATCAACAAACAAGATTGGATGTTCAATACTATCTAATATAAGCTTTATTAATTCTTCATTTGATATATTAAATTCTGACATAAAAAATCTTCCTTTCCTTTTAACTTTATTTATATATTTTATCTTTTTAATTTTACATAAACAAAACTACCATATTACTAGTTTTTATTTAACCTGACATGTTTATTTTATCATAAAAAACAAATAAATATCTATATAATTGTATATAAATTTTTTGATACATTGCTTGACTTTTAGAAAATAAAATGTTTAACTAGAAAATGTGAATTAATAAATATATGAAATGTTTTTAGTACTGTGAAAGGAATAAAAAATGTGAAAGAACAAATATCAATATTTTCTTTAATTGATTTTAATAAAGAACCAGATAAGCAAATACCACCTAATATCAAATTTGAAAAGAATCAACTTTGGTGTCCTTATTGCTCTACAAAAGTAATATTTAAAAGGGATAAAAATTTAGGAGTAAAGAAATGTCCAATATGCGGTATAACCATTAAAGATTATTGGGTAAAAAAAGTTAATAATTTATTATAAAAAAGCCAAAGAATTAATGATGTGACCCCATAAAGTTAGACTTTGTCGCGTAGTAGATTTTTCTACTACGCGTTTTCTTTTTATGCTACTAAGCAGTTAAGCCTGTATTCCACAGGACTCATCCAGCATAGTTTCTCTTTGATTCTCCGTTCATT
>JAHDQO010000035.1 GCA_018433765.1 Tissierellales bacterium | reverse complement strand
TACGTGTCGTAAGTTCTTCTGCTTCATCTAGTTCAAATGATATAACAGCACGGTTATTAGATTTTATTACTATTACATTTTCTCCTAAACTTTCAAACTGATCAACTACTGCCTGCCTTGCTCCTTCTCCTATTCCCATTAGACTTACAACAGCTGCAACACCTATTGCAATACCTAATAGAGTTAAAAAAGATCTAAGGAGATTTGATCTTAAGCCGCTGGCAGCCATTTGAGAAGAAAATTTTAGTCTTACAAAGAAGGATGATATTTTTCCTCTTTTTTTCATTTTATCTTCCTCCATTATTCACTTTTATTACTGTCATTATTTTTATCATTACCATTATTTGTAGTAGGCATTAGTGTATCATCACCTTTTATATGTTCACTTGGAAGTATATCCGAAGAACTTCCCGTAACCACTAACTGTCCTTCTTTTAATCCTTCAAGTACTTCTACATACATGTCATTCATTAATCCATCTTTTATTTTTACTTTTTCAACAGTTCCATCTTCTTTTAATACATCTACAGTTGGTTTACCTTCATCTGAATATACTGATTCTATAGGAATAAGTAAAGTATCTTCAGAATGTCCCGCATCTACAAAACAGTTAGCTAACATTCCTTCTCTTAAAGCACCATTTCCTGAAACTTTTATTTCAACTGAATATTTTATTATTCCACTTTCTTCATTTCTATTTTGTGATATTTTTTTAATAACACCTTCAAATTCTTCGCCTGGTAAAGCATCAATTGTAACATCAACTTTAGAATCTTGTTTTATATTTGTAACATCTAAATCACCTACTTGTGCATAGATTATCATATCTTTAGGATTAAATACACTTCCTATATACTTGCCATCATATATTCTACTGCCTGATACGTTTCTCCATTCCGAAATTACTCCATCCATAGGAGCTGTTACAAATAAGTTATTATTAATTTCATTAGCCTTCTCAATAGATGCTTTACAATTGTTAATTCTATTAATACTATTTTCAATAGAATTAACAACTGATGTACTTGCTAGTTTTATTAATGGATCGCCTTCTTCTACAACAGCATTGTTCTTAACATATACTTCTGTTACTATTGCAGTATTATCCTCTGTTGTCATAACATTGTTAACATTTCTTTCATTTCCATATGATTCAACTTTTCCTTTGTTATAGAATGTTGTATCAAAATTATCACCATTTAAAGTACTTATTAACATTTCCATCCCAGGTTGAATAAGTCCGGGGTTATCTGCTTCAATTTGTCCCCAGTAAACATATGTTGTTCCATAGCCTTCACCTTCATCAGGAACTGGATTTTCATTTATTGAAGTAATTTCTCCATCATAATACCCTTCAAAACCTGTATAATTTAGTTTTACTTTTTGACCTTCTTTTATTTTTTCAAACTCAGGCTTTGTAACTTTAAAATCAATTTTTAGTTTATTAGTATCTACTATTTTTGCTATAAGGCTGCTCTCAAGTTCAAGACCTTCTTCAGCTGATAAGTTTGTTATTTTTCCACCTATAGGTGCCTTTATTATTATACCGTCATAAGGATTTATTGAATCTATTTCTGATTTTTTAATACCAAACATGCTAGATAATTTCTCTTGTTCTTTATTAAGGTCTTTCTCAAATCCTTCTATTTTTTCACGTAAGTTGCTTGAAGAAAGTAAAGCTATTTTCTGTCCTTGTACTACACTATCGCCTTCTTTTGCTAAATACTCGTCAATTTTATATTCTAAATTATAAATACCATACTCCCTGCCATTCATATCTGGTATGCGTATATCTCCACTATCTGATGAATTTAACTGACCCGAAGTATCAACTCCTACATTAATGTCTCCTCTTATAACCGGTTTTGTAGCATATATAGGACCTGTATCAACATCTTCACTGTTAGGAACTAACTGCTTGGCTGTCCAATATCCTCCTACACAAACTAATGCTAAAATTAAAGCTATTGAGATTATTTTTTTAAACATATTTATTAATCCTCCTATTTAATTGTCTGATACAATTTCTCCATCTACTAGTCGTATGATTCTGTGACCAAATTCTGCTATTTCTTCTTCATGGGTAACTTGAACTATGGTAATATTTTTTTCTTCATTTAATTTAACAAACAATTCCATTATCTTATCACCTGTTTTTGTATCCAATGCTCCTGTTGGCTCATCTGCTAAAATCAAAGCAGGATGTCCAACTATTGAGCGTGCAATAGCTACTCTCTGCTGCTGCCCTCCTGACAGCTGTGTTGGAAGATGATTCATTCTGTCTCCAAGCTCTACCATCTGCAATGCTTCAGCACATAACTCTTTTCTATCTTTTGCATTCATTCCT
>JAHDQO010000006.1 GCA_018433765.1 Tissierellales bacterium | reverse complement strand
GTCATTTAATATATATGAAGCATTCTTTATAATTTCTATAACTGTATTTTTTATATCAGAATAATGTCTTTTATATTCCTTATGAATTATATTATTTTTATTATCAAGCACTGCTATTTTAACAGTAGTTGATCCTATATCGAGGCCTACTTTACAATTTTGCAATAAAAAAAGCCCTCCCTCTATAATGTTCTTTTTTTACTAACCATAGAAAAACACTGAAAAACATTGAATTAGTGCTCCGCATTTTATTTAAACGAACAATTTTCATTTGAAAATTTTTTATGTTTATTATTAATAACTTTGCAGAGATATGAGCAAATTAACTTAAACTTTTAACTACAACTTTTTAACTTTTAACTTTTAATTTTTATCTTAAATTTTTTTTAAAAGTTTCCGAAGTTATGAGGAAAGTAACCACAACTCTTAACTCTTAACTTTTAATTTTTATCTTAAATTAGTATAACCAGAAAAAATTTATATATTAATTGTTAAAATTAAACATATAATGAAACTTTTGATTAACAAGTTCGTCTAATAAGATGCAAATAAAAATAAAGCAATAAATACAAATAAATGGAGGTATAAAATGAAGAAAAGAATATCTATTTTTTTAGTAGGAATTTTGCTATTTAGCTTTTCTTTTTCAGGATGCAGTAATGAAATAATTCAACCTAAAAATAATGTTGCAGCAGCTTTATCAAATGAAATGTTTAAGACAAAAATTAACGAGAATATTCAACAAGTTATAGATGTTGATAATAACAATATTAAAGGATTAAACAATATTGGTTATAGTGTTACGCAAGATATTTATTCTGACTCTAGTGAAAACATATTATTTTCACCTTTGAGTTTATCTTGTGCTTTATCAATGCTTGTAAATGGTGCTGAAGGAGATACAAAGAATCAAATTATTGAAGCCATGGGAGTAAATGATGAAACATTAAATACAACTTATAATCAACTTATAAATTTATTAAACAGCTATTCTAAAGAAAAAGATTTGGGAAGTGAAGAAAAGGTTAAAACTACGGAGATAATTACTGCAAATTCAGCATGGTTTAATAAAAATGTTAATGTAGAAAAAGATTTTGTTGATACTTTAAAAAAATACTATGATGCTGATACGATGAATGTAGATTTTAGTGATGAAAATACAAAAGATTTAATAAATGAATGGATTGAGGAAAAAACTAATAATATTATTAAAGATACAATTGAAGAAACATATCCTATTGATATAGCTTACTTAATTAATACACTTTATTTTAAAGGAACTTGGAGAGACGATTTTAATGAGGAATTAACTAAAAAAACTCCTTTCTATTTGGCGGATGGTAGTGAAGTAGAAGCAGATATGATGTTTGGTATTTTTAGAAAAAAATATTATGAAGATGATACATGTCAAATCTTAGGGTTAGATTATTATGATGTAACAATGTATGTTATATTACCTAAAGGTGATCTAAAAACATTTGTTTCATCAGAAGAATATTCAAAGATTGAAGATATGATAAAAGAAGCAGAATACAATAGTAATATAAATATATATTTACCTAAATTTAAATATAAAAATTCTATTGATTTAAAAGAAATAATAAAAAACATTGGAGTAACTAAGATTTTTAACAATGAAAATGCAGAACTTAAAAAAATCGCTGACTTAAGTCCAGAGAATGTATTTGTAAGCAGTATATTTCAAAATACAAGTATTGAAGTAGATGAAAAGGGAACAGAAGCTGCTGCAGTTACAGTTGTTTTATGCAGAGGCACTTCAGTAGAGGCACCAGCGGAAAAAATTGAGTTTAATTGTAACAAACCATTTATGTATGTTATAAAAGAAAATAAGACAGAAACTAATTTATTCATGGGTATAGTCCAAAATCCTACAAATCAAAATTAATTTAATATAAAAAAGTTGTGCTGAGTTTTACAGCACAACTTTTTTTATTTTATTCATTATCAACTATATCTTTATCTTTTTCAACTATATCTTTTTCAACTACATTTTCTTCAACTGCATTTTCTTTAACTGTTTCTTTTATTTCAGTTTTATCTTTTCCAAGATATTTTGGTAATTCCATACCTGCCATATCAAACATATCCTGCATAGGTGGTATAGATTTCATCATTCCAGATAGGAACTTAGCTGTAGAAGGAGATTTTCCATCGTTACCCATACTGTCCCAAACTGTAACTTTATCAATTTTAAGATTCTTAACTGCATCAACTTGAGTTTTAACCAATTCTTCCATTTTATCTGCAATCATCATACGAACAGCATCTTTTGCATCTCCGCCAGAAGCATCAATAATATCTTTAAAACCTTTTGCTTGTTTGCCAAGCATTTCTTCAATACCTCTTGCTTGAGCTTCCATTTTAGCAAATATAGCATCAGCTTCACCTTTTGCTTTTCTACGAATTTGCTCAGCTTGAGCTTCAGCCTCAATTTCAGCTTTCTGTTTTGATATTTCAGCTGCTACAATGATATCTGCTTCTTTAGTAGCTCTTTCTTTTGCTGCTCTAGTTTTTTCAGCTTCTTCTTCTGCTTGATATGCTTCTGCCAAAGCATTAGCAGCTTGTACTTTTTCTGCTGCTGTAGCTATTCTTAATGCTTCAGCTTCTTTTTCTCTTCTTAAAGCTTCTGAGTTAGCTACTGTAACTTTAGCCTCATTTTCACCTTCTACTGCAGTAGCATTTGCTCCTGCAACAGAGACACGCTCATCTTTTTGTGCATTAGCTTCGCCAATAGCACCATCTCTGTTCTTTTCAGCAACACTTTTTCTTGCATCATTGATTGCTTTTGCAGCAGCTTCTTTACCTAAAGCATCAATATAACCTGATTCATCATTTATATCAGTTACATTAACGTTTATAAGTCTTAAACCAATTTTCTTAAGTTCAGTTTCAACATTTGAAGATACAGCATCAAGGAATTTGTCTCTATCAGTATTTATTTCTTCTATATCCATAGTAGCTACTACTAAACGAAGCTGTCCGAAGATAATATCTTTTGCAAGTTCTTGAATTTCAGTTAGACCAAGACCTAATAGTCTTTCAGCTGCGTTTTGCATTATGCCTTGCTCGGTTGAAATACCTACTGTAAATCTTGAAGGAACATCAATACGAATATTCTGCCTGCTTAAAGCGTTTGTTAAGTTAACTTCGATTGAAATTGGTGTTAGGTCAAGAAATTCATACGATTGTATAACTGGCCATATGAAAGATGCTCCACCATGAATACATTTAGCACTTCTTGCACCACCTTTGTTACTTTTACCAACTTTACCGAAAATTACTAAGATTTTGTCAGATGGACATTTTTTATAGCGAGATAGTAAAGCAATAAGTGTACCAAAAACTAATAGTACAATTACGACGATTAAAATTAAATTTTCCAAAATTAAGTCCTCCTTTTACTTTGTTTTTTCAACAAGTAATGTATTAATATCTATAACATCAACAACACGAACATTGCATCCTGTTGATAATGTTTTTCTATTTTCTGTCATAGCATTTACTTCCGATAGACGTTCTTGAATTGTAACTTGTATTTTACCTTTACCTGAAAGATTTGGAGGAATAGGTATATAAACTTGCGCAGTTGCTCCTATAGCATTTTTAAGACTTATATTTCCATTGGATTGTAGTTTGCTAATACCATAGAACATAAGAGCAATTACAAACATTCCTAAAAGTCCGCTAAAAATTGAAATTAAGAAGATAATAGAAACAGGTAAATTAGTTTTGCTTAAAACAACTCCTACCCAACCGAATAAAGTGAAAAAAGCTACAATTCCTCTTATAGAGAAGAATTTCAATGATGCTGTACTTTCAATTTGGTCTAATTCGGCAACGTCAGTGTCACCATCAAAACCTGAATCATAGTCGACTTCTACGTCTATGTCAGCATCTATATCAGTATCATTTCCAAGTCCTATAATAGATAATAATGTTTGAATAAATAGTACTATAGTTGATGGTATAGCACAATAATAAAATAATTGCTGCAAGTTGCTTAATTCATTCCACCATTGAGTCATAAAATTACCTCCTGTTATAAATATACATACATTATTATACACTAGATGACAGAAAATTGAAAAGGTAAATAATATTTACCTACATAATACGCTAAATTTTTCATCGTGTCAAGAAAAAATATTTGACTGAAAAAACTGGACATGATACAATATGAAAACGTAAAAAAAATTTACTTGTATAAAATAGGAAAATATATATTATTGAGAAATAATTAAATTAATTATTATAAGGAATGATTAATAAATCATGAGAAATAATACTTTAGGTGAAAGAATTAAGGAAGCAAGGTTAGAAAAGAAACTAACACAAAAAGAAGTATCAGGTGATTTTATTACACGAAATATGCTCAGTCAAATAGAGAATGGATTAGCTTATCCATCAATAAAAACCATTGAATATTTAGCTAAGAAACTAGATAAGCCTATTACATATTTTATGGATGCAATGGTAGAGGAAGATTTGACTTCTGATAATAAAGTTTATGAACTAGACAAGTTAATAGAACTCTATTTAGTTAATGATTGGGATAAGTGTATTAAAGGTTTAGAAAAAATTGATGACGAAAATAATTTTAGTAACTATCGAGAGTTCTGTTTATTAATGTATCATTGCTTAGCAAATAAAGGTTTTGAATTGTTTAGTGAAAATAAATTTATAGAAACAGAGGAAATATTAAGAAAATCATTAATGTACCAAAAAAAAATTCCATATAATAATAAATACTTAGAAACAAAAATTTTGATGTATTTGACACAAGTATCTTTGAAATTAGGAAAATTAAATCAAGCAGAAAAATATAACGGATTATATGAAGAAACTATTCATTTATTTAAGGAAATAGGAGTAAAAGATTTTTTTGTCAAAAGTGAAATACTATTTCAGAAAAAAATGTATGAACAAATAATAGAGTTATCTGACAATACATGTTATAGTGATATAAAATATTCAGGTGATTATTATTATTTATTAGGTCGTGTTTTTTATGAACTAGATAAAATTGATGATGCAATTAATTCCTTTTTAAAATGCAGTGAGAAGTGGAAAGATACAGAGAAACCTTTGATAAGTTTAAATAAATATATAGCTGACTGCTATTCAAAAATAGGAAATTATGAAAAAGCATATGAGTTTTTGAAGAAAAATTCATAATAAAAAAATGTAAGGAAGAAATATGAAAAAAGAAATTACTATAAAAATTAAGCAGAAATATATTAATAAATATAAAGAAGGATATCCTTTATTAACTAAAGAATCAATAGTAAATCTTCAAGACCTTGAAAGAGAAGGTATTATAGTAAAATTAGTAGATGATAAGAATAGATTTGTAGCTAAAGGATATTATGGAAGACAAAATAAAGGATACGGATGGGTATTAAGTAGAAAAGAAAATGAAATTATTGATATAAAATTTTTTGAAAAGAAAATAATTGAAGCTTTAAATAAAAGAACTCCATTTTATAACAATCCAAGTACAACAGCATTCAGAATTTTCAATGGCGAAGGTGATGGAATAGGTGGATTAACGATAGATAATTTTGACGGATATTATTTAATTAATTGGTACAGTAAAGGTATATATAAGTTTAGAGATGAAATTATTAATTCCTTAAAAAAACTTGTAGGCTTTAAAGCTATTTATCAGAAAAAAAGATTTAATATTGATGGAAAATATGTAGAAGAAGATGGCTTTATTCTTGGTACTAGAGGACAATTTCCTGTTATAGTGAAAGAAAATGATGTTAACTTTGCAGTATATTTTGATGAAGGTGCTATGGTAGGTGTTTTTTTAGATCAAAGAGAAGTTAGAAGAACTATAAGAGATAAATATGCTAAGGGTAGAACTGTACTAAATACTTTTTCTTATACAGGTGCTTTTTCAGTTTTTTCAGCTTTAGGAGGAGCTGCAAAAACAACAAGCGTAGATTTAGCTAATAGGAGTTTGAGTAAAACTATAGAACAGTTCTCTATTAATAATATAGATTATGAAGCTCATGACATTATTGTTGAAGATGTTTTTAGTTATTTTAAGTATGCACAAAAGAAAGGCTTGAAATATGACATGGTTATTTTAGACCCACCAAGTTTTGCTAAATCTAAAAAATATATCTTTAGTGTCGAGAAAGATTATAAAAATCTATTGAAAGAAGCTATTGCTATAACTGAAGAGAATGGTATTATTGTTGCATCTACAAATAGTAGCTCATTTAATATGAAAAAATTTAAAGGTTATATTAAAGATGCTTTCAGTGAAATGAATAGTAAATATAATATTATTGAAGAATATACTCTTCCATCTGATTTTAAAACTATAAATGAATATGAAAAAGGTAATTACTTAAAGGTTATTTTTATTAAAATATAAAAATATATGAATTTGCTTATATTCTTGCGTTATGTATTACTTTGACACTAAAAAATAGCTGTGGTACTATAATAATACAGTTTATTAATTAAAACTCTTCTTGTTAAAACTATCATTAATTTATATAATAATAATGGATTAATATATAAGATAATTATTAATAGAGTTTTTTTGTTAAATAACTAATTACAAGAGGTGCTAAAATGATAAGAATACAGCAAATAAAACTACCTATAGATCATAAAGAAAAAGATTTAAAACAAAAAGTGTTATCTATACTTAAATTAAACGAGGAACAGGTAGATGAGATTATAATTCATAGAAGATCTATTGATGCTAGAAAAAAAGATAGTATTATGTATGTTTACACAGTAGATGTACTTACTCAAAAGGAAAAATGGATATCTAGAAATCAAAAATGTATTAGCAGAAATAATCAAATTTTCTTTGTAAAACCATATAAGTATCAAGTAAAAGCTACAGGAACAAAAACACTAAAAAATAGACCAGTTATAGTAGGAAGTGGTCCTACAGGTCTTTTTTGTGCGTTGATACTTGCTGAAAATGGTTATAATCCTATCATAATTGAACGAGGAAAAAGAGTAGAAGATAGAATCAAAGATATTGATAAGTTCTGGTTAGAAGGTGTTTTAGATGAAGAATCAAATGTTCAATTTGGTGAAGGAGGGGCAGGAACTTTCTCCGACGGAAAACTTAATACGCTTATAAAAGATAAAAATAGAAGAGGTAGAAAAATTTTAGAAGAGTTTGTGGAAGCAGGTGCTCCAGATGAAATTTTGTATTTGAATAAACCTCACGTTGGAACAGATGTTTTAAGAAATGTAATTATTAATATTAGAAAAAAGATTATAAGTTTAAATGGTACTTTTAGATTTCAAGAAAAAGTAACTGATTTAGGAGTGAAAGACAGTAAACTTGTTAGGTTGATTACTGAAAAGGATTTCTTGGATACTGATGTAGCTGTTTTTGCAATAGGTCATAGTTCTAGAGATACATTTGCAATGCTATGTAATTATGTATATATGCAGCAAAAGCCATTTGCAATAGGTGTTAGAATAGAACACCATCAAAAAATGATTGATGAAGTACAGTATGGAAGTATGGCAGGAAATTATAAATTAAAAGCTGCTGACTATAAACTTACATATAAAGCTAAAAATGGCAGACCAGTTTACACATTTTGCATGTGTCCCGGTGGAATGGTTACTGCATCTTCTTCTGAACAGGGGGGTATAACGACTAATGGGATGAGTTTTTATGCAAGAGATTTAGAAAATGCTAATAGTGCGATTTTAGTGGCTGTAAGACCTGAAGATTTTCCTACAAGACATCCTTTAGCTGGAATCCAATATCAGAGAAAATGGGAAAGAAAAGCTTTTGATATCGGTGGAGGAGATTTTAAAGCACCTGTACAGCTTTTTGAGGATTTAGTAAATAATAGAGTTTCAACAACTTATGGTGATATATATCCTACATATAGACCAGGAACAACTTTTGGTGATTTAAGAAAATGCTTACCTAAATATGTAATTGAAGGTATTATTGAAGGTGTTAATGCTTTTAGTAATAAAATAAATGGTTTTAATAGAAAGGATGCAGTATTAACAGGAGTTGAAACAAGAAGTTCATCACCGTTAAGGATAGTGAGAAATGAGGATATGGAGAGTAGTATTAAAGGATTATATCCTTGTGGAGAAGGTGCGGGCTATGCAGGAGGTATAATGTCATCTGCTATTGATGGTCTAAAAGCAGCAGAAGCTATAATGAAAGAATATGAACCACTTGTATAAATAGAACGAGAGATGAGGAATGAGAAACGAGAAACATGGTAGTTTTACTTATGTAAAACATAAGAACGAGGGATGAGGAATGAGAAACGAGAAACGTGGTAGTTTTACTTATGTAAAACATTGAGAACGAGGGATGAGGGACGAGAAACGAGAAACATGGAAGTTTTACTTATGTAAAACATAAGAACGAGGGATGAGGAATGAGAAACGAGAAACATGGAAGTTTTACTTATGTAAAACATTGAGAATAATAATGAATATAAGAAATTTTCAAATGAAAATTTCAACCATCAACTATAAATTATAAACTATCAACTATATCTAGTTGTTATTAACTATTAAACTTAAAGCAGTTTGAAAAGGAAAATTATTATGAAGAAAAAGAAGATTGCTATTATTGGCGGCGGAGCGGCGGGTTTGACAGCTGCTATAGCTGCTGCTAAAAATAATGCAGAAGTAACTATATATGAAAGACTGGATAGAGTCGGAAAAAAAATACTTGCAACTGGTAATGGAAGATGTAATCTTTCAAATATAAATACTCAAATTATTAACTATCATGGGAAAGAATCTAATTATATTGAAAAGATTTTTGAGTTTTTTGGAGTTCAGAAAACTCTTTCTTTTTTTGACGATATAGGAATATATCCATATATAGATGAAGAAGGAAAGGTATATCCATATTCACTACAGGCTTCAAGTGTTTTAGATGCGCTAAGATATGAAGCTAATAGATTAGGTGTTAAAGAATTTACTAATTTTAAAATAATGGATTTAATAAAAAATAAAGAAACTTTTGTTATGATAGATGCAGACGGTAAAAAACATATAACAGATGCAGTTATAGTTTGCTGTGGTGGAAAGGCTAGCTCTCAATTGGGCTCGGATGGGAGCGGATATAAATTGTTTGAAAAATTCGGTCATAAATTGATAGAACCTTTTCCAGCTTTAGTTCAATTAAAACTTAATGCAGATAATTTAAAGCGAATAAAAGGTGTAAAAATACAAGGCAATATTAAAGCTTTACAAAATAGTAAACTTATTAGGCAGGATTCAGGTGAAATACTTTTCACAGATTATGGTGTTTCCGGTCCACCTGTACTTCAAATAAGCCGTATGACATTAGAAAATTTAAATAGAAATAAAAAAGTATTTATTCAGATAGATATGTTTCCTGAATTTGAAAGAAATCAATTATACGAGTTACTCACTAATAGATTTAATAAAATGAAATATAAAAATATTGAAGAAAGCTTCAATGGACTTATAAACAAGAGACTGATACCTGTTATATTAAAAGAAGCTGAAATAATGGATACAAAAATTAAATGTACAAAATTAAATAGAAAACAAGTATATAAGATTATTGAAGTATTAAAAAATTGGACTTTTGAGGTAATAGGATATTATTCTTGGCAGCAAGCTCAGGTAACTGCTGGAGGTATAGAGACAAAAGATTTTGACAGAAATACACTAGAATCTAAGAAAGTTAAAAATCTTTATGCAGCAGGAGAAGTTTTAGATATTGATGGAGACTGTGGAGGATTTAATCTTCAGTGGGCATGGAGTTCTGGATATACTGCTGGATATTATGCATCTTTACAAAATAGGTGATATCTACATAAACTAAAAACTACTTTGAATACTTTCCATACTTATGATTATGGATAGAAATAAGATTAATAAATATGCAATTTGCTTTAACAGTTTACTTGTTTTAATAAGATAATAATGATAAAATAAACAATTAGAGTAAAGTTTGTTTTATTAATAAATTAGAAAATTCGCAAAATAGTAGCTGAAATCATGTATAAAATTAATATATTTAAGGAGTAAAAAATGAAGAAATTTTTTGAAAAAGTATTTGGTTCATATAGTGATAGAGAAATAAAGAGAATAGAACCTATAGTTGAAAAAATTGAAGCTTTAGAACCTGAAATACAGAAGTTAACTGACGAACAGTTAAAGTTAAAAACTGAAGAATTTAAGGAACGCCTAAAAAATGGTGAGACAACAGATGACATATTACCTGAAGCATTTGCGGTAGTTAGGGAAGCATCGGTAAGAGTATTAGGAATGAAGCATTATAAAGTTCAGCTTATAGGTGGTATTATATTACATCAAGGACGAATAGCTGAAATGAAAACAGGAGAAGGTAAAACATTAGTAGCAACATTGCCTGTTTATTTAAATGCACTTGAAGGAAAAGGGGTTCATGTAATTACTGTTAATGATTATCTTGCTAATAGAGATAAAGATTGGATGGGTAAGCTTTATCATTTCTTAGGTTTAACAGTAGGTTGTATAGTTCATGGTATAAGCAATGAAAAAAGAAGAGAAGCATATAATTTTGATATTACTTATGGAACTAACAATGAATTTGGTTTTGATTATTTAAGAGATAATATGGTTATTCACAGGTCTGAGATGGTTCAAAGGGATTTGAATTTTTGCATAATTGATGAGGTTGATAGTATACTTATTGACGAAGCTAGAACTCCTCTTATAATATCAGGACAAGGAGATAAAACTACTTCTTTGTATTTTCAAGCTAATACTTTTGTACAAACGATTAAGGGAAGAAAAATTGATCCAAATGAAAAGAAAAGCAAAATGGATTTCATTATGGGAGAGTATAAAGAAGAAACAGTTGATTTCGTTGTAGATGAAAAAGCTAAAAATGTTACATTGACAGAAAAAGGAGTAAATAAAGCTGAAAGTCACTTTGGTGTTGAAAACCTTGCAGACCAAGAGAATATGGAATTGACACATCATATTAATCAGGCATTAAAAGCTTACAACATAATGAAAAGAGATATTGATTATATAGTAAAAGATGGGGAAGTTATAATTGTTGATGAATTTACTGGACGTCTTATGTATGGAAGACGATATTCTAATGGATTACATCAAGCTATAGAAGCTAAAGAAGGATTAGATGTAAGAAGAGAATCAAAAACACTTGCAACTATAACATTCCAAAACTATTTTAGAATGTATGAGAAATTATCTGGTATGACAGGTACTGCTAAAACAGAAGAAGAAGAATTTAGAGAAATTTATGGAGTAGATGTTATTGAAATACCAACAAATAAACCAGTTGTAAGACAAGACAGACCAGATGTAATATACAAAACAGAAGAAGCTAAGTTTTTAGCAGTTACAGATGAAATTGGTGAAAGACATACGAAAGGTCAGCCAATACTTGTAGGTACTATATCTATTGAGAGATCAGAAATTATTAGTAAATTGCTAAAGAGAAAAGGAATTAAACATGAAATTTTAAATGCTAAACATCACGATAAGGAAGCAGAAATTGTTGCACAAGCTGGAAGATTTGGTGCAGTTACTATAGCAACAAATATGGCAGGTAGAGGTACTGACATAGTTTTAGGTGGTAATCCTGAATATATTGCAAAAAATAAAATGAGAGCAAAAGGATTTTCAGATGAGTTAATTTCTGTTGCAGATGGATTTGATGACAGTAAAGATGCAGATGTATTAAAAGCAAGAGAATCTTATAAGCAGTTTCATGAAAAAGCAAAAGAAGATTTGAAAGATGAACAAGAAAAAGTTATTAAAGCTGGCGGACTTCATATTATTGGAACAGAAAGACATGAATCTAGACGTATAGATAACCAGCTTCGTGGTCGTTCAGGAAGACAAGGTGATCCCGGATCTTCTAAGTTTTATATTTCACTTGGAGATGACTTAATGCGATTATTTGCTGGTGATAAAGTTAAAACGATAGTAGATACATTAAAACTACCTGACAATGAACCTTTAGAGCATAATATTTTGTCAAAATCAATAGAAACTGCTCAAGGTAGGGTAGAAGGAAGAAACTTTAATATTAGGAAACATGTTCTTCAATATGATAATGTAATGAATAAGCAGAGAGAAGTAATTTATTCAGAAAGAAGAAAAGTTCTTTTAGGAGAAAATCTAAAAGAAAATATCCAAAGTATGCTATCTGATTTGTTAGATGCTGGTATTCAAATGCATACTGCTTTAAAATATCCAGAAGAATGGAACATAAAAGGTTTTGAAGATTATGCTGGTGAAATATATGGAGTGTCAGTTAAATTTAATATAGAAGATATTGAAAGCTTAACAAGAGAAAAATTAAAGGATATGGCTTTAGAAGTAGGCAATAAGCTATATGAATTAAAAGAAAAAGAGTTTGGTGAAGAAAGATTTAGAGAAGTAGAAAGAATTATATTATTAAGAACAGTAGATACAAAATGGATGGATCATATAGATGCAATGGATCAATTGAGACAAGGAATTGGATTAAGAGCATTAGGAAATGAAGATCCTGTAAGAGCATATCAAATTGAAGGTTTTGATATGTTTGAAGAGCTTATAAATTCTATACAAGAAGATACAGTTAAATACTTATTCAGAGTACAATCTCAAGAAAAAATGCAGAGAAAAAGAGTTGCAAAAATAACAGGGACTAATGCTGGAAGAATTACTTCTAAACAAAAAACAGTAGTAAAAGGTAAAAAAATAGGAAGAAATGATCCATGCCCATGCGGAAGTGGAAAAAAATACAAAAAATGCTGTGGAAAAGACAAATAAAACACTTTTAACTTTTAACTTGCAAGAGTGCTAGACCACAAAAATATTAAGGAGGGTTAAAAATGATTGATCTGTATGAATATACGGAAAAATTAAAAAATTTTAAAATTACATTAGATGAGGTAGGTGTTTCTCTTTGACCTTTCAGGTTTAAAAAGAGAAAACGAAAATTTAGAACAAAAAATGCAGAATCCAGATTTCTGGAATAATCAAGAAGAAGCTCAGAAAATAACACAAAAACTTAAAGTTAATAATGATAAGATTAAAGAATTCAATAGTATATTATCACAAATTGAAGATATTGAAATACTTATTGAATTAACAAAAGAAGAAAATGATGAAAGTCAAATAGCAGAAATAAAGCAAACCATAAAAATTACAGAGAAACAACTTGAAGAATTAAAGTTGAAAACTTTGCTAGATGGAGAATATGATAGTAACAATGCTATACTTTCTATACATGCTGGAGCAGGAGGAACAGAAGCTCAAGATTGGGCAGATATGCTTTTTAGAATGTATTCTAGGTGGGTAGAGAGACATGGGTATAAGCATAATATATTAGATATCTTGCCAGATACTGAAGCAGGTATAAAAAGTGTAACTCTGTCAATACAGGGGGAAAATGCCTATGGATATTTAAAAGCAGAAAAAGGTGTACACAGGTTAGTTAGAATATCTCCATTTGATGCTTCAAATAGAAGGCATACATCATTTGCTTCAGTTGATGTTATGCCAGAGCTAAATGATGATGATGACATTGACATAAACGAAGCAGAGCTTAAAATTGATACTTATCGATCAAGCGGGGCAGGAGGGCAGCATGTAAATACAACAGATTCTGCCGTGAGGATAACTCATGTTCCTACAGGTGTTGTAGTTTCTTGTCAGAATGAACGTTCACAGCATAAGAATAAAGCGACAGCTATGAAAATGCTGAAATCTAAGCTAATTGAAATAAAAGAAGCTGAGCATAAAGAAAAAATTGAAGACATTCAAGGTAAATATAATCAAATAGCTTGGGGAAGCCAAATACGATCATATGTGTTCCATCCATATAGTCTTGTAAAAGATCATAGAACAAATGCTGAAATAGGAAATACACAATCAGTAATGGATGGAAATATTGACATGTTTATAAACGAATACTTAAAGCAAATTAAAAATTAAGAATGCAAAATTCAAATTATTATTAAAATTTAAGAATATTAAGACTTATCTTTTATCTTTGGATTTTTATCTTTAAAATGGAGGATTATTAATTGGATATTATAAAAAAATTATGTAACGAATTTAAATTAAAATCATTTCAGGTGGAAAACACTATTAAATTAATTGATGAAGGAAATACAATTCCTTTTATAGCAAGATATAGGAAAGAGCAGACAGGTTCTTTGAGTGATGTTGTATTAAGAGAAATGAACGAGAGACTTACCTATATTAGAAACTTAGAAAAAAGAAAAGAAGAGGTAATTAGGCTTATTGACGAACAGGGAAAATTAACAGAAGAACTAAAAGCTGAAATTATAAAAGCAGAAGTACTTCAAAGAGTAGAAGACCTATATAGACCTTATAAGCAAAAAAGAAAAACAAGAGCATCAAAAGCTAAAGAAAAAGGTCTTGAACCTCTTGCTAATATAATACTTGCACAAGAACTAACAGATGGTAATCTTGATAAAATTGCAGCACCTTTCGTAAACGAAGAAAAGGGAGTTAAGAATGTAAAAGAGGCATATAAAGGAGCATCAGATATTATTGCTGAAATTGTTTCAGATAATGCAGAATTTAGAAAAAAAATTAGGGATTTGTTTATGCACGAAGGCATAATAAATACAGAAGCAGTTGATCCAGAAGAAAAAACTGTATATGAAATGTATTATAAATTTGAAGAAGAAGCTAAGAAAATAGCTAATCATAGAATTTTAGCAATAAATAGAGGTGAAAAAGAGAAGAAACTAAAAGTAAAGTTTGTAACTCCTGATGTTAAAATAGTAGATTATTTAAAATCTCAAATGATTACTAATGATGCTGCCATTACTACAAAAAACTTAATAGAAGCAGTTGAAGACAGTTATAAGAGACTGATATCACCTTCAATTGAAAGAGAAATAAGAAACATATTAACTGAACGAGCTGAAGAAGAAGCTATAAAAGTTTTCGGACAAAATACAAAGAATCTATTAATGGTACCTCCAGTAAAAGATGTAAAAGTTCTTGCTATTGATCCAAGTTTTAGAACAGGATGCAAACTTTCAGTTCTTGATGGAACAGGAAAACTACTTGATTATGATACAATATATCCTAATGAACCTCAAAATAAAGTTAAAGAATCTAAAGAATTTATGACTAAATGGATTAAGAAATATGATATAGACGTTATTTCAATAGGAAATGGGACGGCTTCAAGGGAAACAGAAAAAATCGTTGCAGAAATGCTTAGTGACGTTGATAAGCAAGTATCATATACAATAGTTAGTGAAGCTGGTGCTTCTGTTTATTCAGCATCTAAACTAGCAAACGAAGAATATCCAGACATAAATGTTTCAATTAGAGGAGCAATTTCTATTGGAAGAAGATTACAAGATCCACTTGCAGAACTTGTAAAAATAGATCCAAAGAGTATTGGAGTTGGACAGTATCAGCATGATGTAAATCAAACAAAGCTAGGACTTGCGCTTGATGGTACAGTTGAGGATTGTGTTAATAATGTTGGTGTTGATTTAAATACTGCTTCACCATCATTACTTGGATATGTTTCTGGGATATCAAAAGCTGTAGCAAAAAATATAGTTACATATAGAGAAGAGAATGGCAAGTTTACTGATAGAAAACAAATTAAAAAAGTAAAAAAACTTGGAGATAAGGCTTTTGAACAGTGTGCAGGTTTTATGAGAATAACAGACGGAAATAATCCACTTGACAAAACTGGTGTACACCCTGAATCATATGAAATAGCAGAAAAATTACTTTCAAAACTAGAATATACTTTAGCTGATATTAGTAATAATAATTTAAGAGATATAAACAGTAGAATTATGGCTGTTAAAGTAAAAGAAGAAAAAGCAAAAGTTAATTTAGGTGGAAAAAACAAAAGATTAAAGAGTTTACAAGCTTTGTCACAATTAAAGGTTGTTGAAAAGAAAAAGACTAATAAAGAAAAATTTAATGATAGAGTTAAGGTATTATCTGATGAATTAGAAGTAGGTGTACCTACATTAATGGATATTATTGAAGAACTTAAAAAGCCGGGCAGAGATCCAAGGGACGAAATGCCTAAACCTATATTTAGAAATGATGTATTAAAAATGGAAGATTTGAAAGAAGGCATGACTCTTACTGGAACAGTAAGAAATGTTGTTGATTTTGGCGCTTTTATTGATATAGGCGTAAAACAAGACGGACTTGTACATATCTCTGAGATGAGTGACAAATTTATTAAAAAGCCTATGGAAGTAGTACAAGTTGGAGATATAGTCAATGTAAGAATAATGGAAGTAGATTCACAAAGACAAAGAATAGCTTTAAGTATGAAAGGATGCTAATAAAAGATAAAAGATAAAAGTGAAAAGTGTAAAGTTGTGGTAACTTTACTGATGTAAAGTAAAATTATAAAAGATAAAAAGATAAAAGTGTAATGCAAAATAAGATAAAAGTCAAAGATTTAAAGTATAAAGTTATGGTAGTTTTGTAGTAGCAGTAGTATTGAAATATAAAAATGAATATTTACGAAATTTTATGAGTAAATTATCCATAATTTTTAACTATTAACTTTTAGTTTTTATCTTAATTTACTAGGAGGATGGGACAATGATAACAACTGTAATTTTTGACTTTGATGGGACGTTAGCTGATACAAGTCAATTGATAGTAAACTCTTTCAACTGCATATATAAAAAATATTATGGTGAAGAAAAGACTGTTGAATATATTTCACAAAGCTTTGGTGAACCATTGAGAACAACAATAGAAAGAGAGTTTAATGAACCATTTGAGGAAGTAGTTAAAGATTATAGAGATTATCAATTTGGACGATTTGATTTAGAAGTAAAACTGTTTAGTAATTCTAAAGAAACATTAGAAGAATTGATGAATAGAGGAATTAAAATGGGTATAGTAACGTCTAGACTCAGAAATACTACAGATCATGCATTAAAATTATTTAATATAGATAAATATTTTAAAGTTATTGTACCGGCAGATGAGGTTGAAAATCATAAACCACATCCTGAACCATTATTAAAAGCATTAAAAATATTAGATAGCAGACCTGAGGAAACATTATTTATAGGAGATTCAAGATTTGATATTGAATGTGCTAAAAATGCAGGTGCTGCATCTGTACTAGTTGGATGGCATAATAATTTAGAACAATTAAAGAAAGATTATAAACCTAAACATATAATTAATGATATGAATGAAATAATAGATATTATAAATAATTCAAATTAAAAAAATTATTCTTTAAAATTACTTAAATTAAAGTTATATCAATAATGACATTTAAGAGTATTTATCCTTGAATGTCATTATTTTTTTGTTTTACAATAAAATTCAATAAAATTACATTTAAATTAATATAAACAAAAATTTGACATTGATATAATAATACACTATAATGTAATAAATAATAAAATATTACAAAATAAAACATATTATTACAAAATATTCATATAAAATAGTATAATAATGTATAAACTATATTTTATTACAATTGTGGAGATATTTTTGCATATGATTTTGAAAACTTATTTTGTATTAGCTTAAACAATCTTAATTTAAAGTAAATAGTATAAATAATATACAATTTTTAAACACAATACGTTGTATTAAAGATTTATATTATTTAAATGAATACTTATCTAAAAGAATTTGTCTTGGAGGATACATATATATAAATTTGATAAGAATACGCTTAGATATCTACCGCTACATAATCTATAAATTAGGAAATTAGGGGTAGTGATATTAGACAAAGGAGGTGCTAAATTTGAGTATAGAAAAAGTTAACAATACATTAACTTCTAAAGCTTCTTTAAACGAAATTAAAGGACTAGCTGAACATTTAAATCAATCTGAAACTATGCAAGATGTAAATTCATATTATATATGTGATCCTTGTGGTGTAGCACCACACTAAAAGATATAAGTATTTTATTACAAATATAAATAATTTATTTAAAGGAATAAACATTTTTTAAAATAATAAAAAACACTACCCTTAATATATAACTATTTAAATGTGAAATAAACAAAATTATGTAATATATAACACACTCCCTTTGGAAAATTGTCTTTAGTAAGCTTATTAAAATATAATAAAAACTATGATGTACATATAATATAATAATATATAACAAAAAGTGGATAGGAAAAGAGGATAATAAATGGACAAATTTATGGTTTTTTTTAATTTTTGCGGAGATGTTTTTGCATATGATTTTAAAACTTCTTTTGTATTTAGTTTAAATATTCTTACATATGATGTTTTGAATAAATATAATGAGGGAAACAGCATTAAAGAAATAAAAGTATTGTTAACTAATAAATATGACAAGACATCAATAGACAAAGCAATTGAAGCATTAAATATACTAATAGATAATAAGATAATTAGTTCTCATAATAAAGAAAGTAATGAAAATTTCAATGTAGTTACAGATAAAAATTGTGAAGCACTAACGTTGATGTTAACAAATAGATGTAATTTTAACTGTAATTATTGTTTTGAAAAAAATAAAAAGAAAAAAGACATGAGTAAAGAAATTATAAAAAAGGCAATAGATTTATTATTTTTAGATAATGATAATGATAAAAAAACAATAAGTTTTTTTGGAGGAGAACCTCTATTAAAAGTAGATTTAATTGAATATGCAATAAATTACATTAAACAAAATAACTGGAATAATTTGGCTGTATTTTCAATTACAACTAACGGTTCTTTATACAATGATAGGATAATGGAAATTATAAAGCAAAACAATATATATATCATGACAAGTGTAGATGGTAATAAAGAAATTCATGATAAAAACAGAGTAACTATGGATAATAAACCTACCTTTGATTTAATAATGGACAAGGTAAAAATGTACAGTGATCTCAAATCAATTTCAACATTTAAGAATACTATTACCAAAGAAACTGTAAAAGATTATTTTGATTTTTATAAATACTGCAATAATAATGACTTAGATCTTACTACAGCTATTGTAGCAGATGAGGAAGTAGGCTTTAATAATGAGAATGATGTAGATGAATTAATAAATGTTTATAAAGACATTTGTACATATTACATAAATTCAGTTAAACAAAATGAATCTATACAACTTCCGCCATTCTTGAGGAGTTTCGCGTCTTTGTATCCTGACATACGTTCAGATAATTTTTGTCCTATAAATGATAAGTTTACAATTGATACAAACGGTGATATGTATGCATGTCATAGGTTTTGTGGAGATGATAATTTTATAGTAGGAAATATAAATGATATAAAATCTTTAAATCCTATACATTACAATAAAGATTTATCTTACTGCAATGAATGCTGGGCTAAAAGAATTTGCCTAGGAGGATGTATACATGAAAATTACATATATTCAGGTAATATTGTTAAATCAAATGATGCTTTATGTAAATTGAGAAAATCAAGTATAGAACTTACAGTAGCTATTTATGGAAGTTTATGTAAAAATGCTCCGGATAAGCTTAGAAATATAATAGGAGAATCTCTTTATGATAAAAATACACTCAGATATCTACCACTATATAATTTATAAATTAGTAAATTAAGGGTAGTGAATTAGATAAAGGAGGTGTTAATTTTGAGTATAGAAAAAGTAAATAACACATTAACTTCAGAAGTTTCTTTAGAAAATATTAAAGGCATAGTTGAACATTTAAATCAAACAGAAACTATGCAAGATGTAAATTCATATTGGGTATGTGATCCTTGCATGAGAGGTGGTATGTAATAAATATAAATATTTATTACATAATATAAAAATAAATAACGTAAAGCAATCAGTATTTACTAAAATAATTAAAAAAGCACTACCCTTAATATAAATATTATTTCTATATAAAATAAATAAAATTATTGTATGTATTATAATTTTACAAATGATATTAAGGAGAAAAACTAATATGAAATCTATATTTTTTATAAATATAATAGATCATGAAATTAGTTATGATCGTACTCCTCTTGGAATATTGTCTTTAGTAAGTTTATTAAATAAACACAAAGAATATGATACAAAGATAATAGATTTTGGATATGAATGTAAAAAAGGTAATTTTAAATATTATAATAATTTTAATATAAACATTGACAATATGAGTAAATTCATTTTAAAAAAACACGTTGATGTGGCTATTTTTTATACCATGTGTAATATCTATCATATTGCAGTTATATTGGCTAAGAAATTAAAAGAAAAATGTCCAAACATGAAAATCGTTTTTGGAGGTCCTCATGCAACCCTTACAGCAACGGATACATTAAGAACATTTCCATGGATAGATTATGTTGGGTTAGGTGAGGGAGAAGATACAGTAAAAACTATTTTACACAATATTATAAATAATAATAATTTTGATACTACAGAAGGATTAGCTTATAGAAAAGATAATCAAGTTATTAATAATGGTCTTCCAAAATTAATAAATGATTTAGATAAATTACCTCAAATTGACTATTCTTTAGTAGATATGTCACAAGTTAAAGAAGCTGTATTAGAAACAGGTAGAGGCTGCCCCTACAGCTGTACATTTTGTTCAACTAAGACTTTTTGGAAAAGAAATTTCAGAATGAAATCTATAGAGAGAACAGTAGAAGAAATAAAGAGATTAAAAAATGATTATGGAGTAAATAATTTTAACTTTATACACGATATGTTTACAGCAAACAGACAATATATTATGGATATGTGCAATAATTTGCAAAAAAACAACCTAAACATCAAATGGACATGCAGTGCAAGAATAGATTCACTAGATGAAAAATTAATAAAAAAAATGTCAGAGACAGGATGCAGAAGCATATTTTTAGGTGTTGAAACAGGTTCTCCAAGAATGCAGAAAATAATAAATAAGAATCTAGATATTGCAGATATTTATAATGTAATTGATATATTATTCAAATATAAGGTATACCCAAGATTATCATTTATTTATGGGTTTCCTCAAGAAACAGAAAATGATATACTTCAAACCATTTCTATGATTAACATACTGGCAAAAAAACATAGTATATTAATTAGTAGAGTTTATTTACATAAATTATGCTTCTATGCAGGAACAGAATTAACAAATGTGTATTATGATAAACTATCATATTCTGAGTATAATAATGAAACTGCTACTTATACGAATAATTTACCACATGATATTATAGACATGGTTAAAAACAATAAAGAAATTTTTACACATTTCTTTGAATACAAATCTGAATTACTTGATAAAGTTAATTTTCTAGATAAATTTGTTTCTTACATTTATTTAAGAACGCTTCACCCTTTTAGATGTACGTACAAGTTTTTAATGGAATTCTATGATGATAATATACTTCAATTGTTCTATAGTTATAAAGAAGTTGAAGAAAAAACATTGAAAATATCATCTTACCAAGATACTACCATAGGAGCCAATAAGTTAATAAATGCATATAAGAGTTTTTATAATTTTGTTAATAAAAGTTATTTTGGTGATAAAAATAATTTTATAAAAGAAATGTGTAAATTTGAATATGATACTATGAATTTTTTATATAATTCAAATAAACCTCAAAATATAAATAATTATAAATATAATGTTTATGATGTGAAAAAAGATAACATCATTGAAAAATATGAGGAAACTATAATAAAATTTATAAGAAAAGATACTGATGTAATAATACTTAAGGTAGATTCTTTGGAAAATTATGTATAAAAAATTATTTGTTTTCTATTCTAGTATGCTTTTATTTCGTAGAAATTGAATTAATTCTATTGACTTAAAAATAGCTATAAACTATCATAATATGTAGAATTAAATACAAATAGGTGATAAAAATGCAATACTCTAAAAATACAGTTTATGTTTTAGGAACATCAAGATTAGGAAAAACTGATCCAATACTTTCAACTCATGAGATATTTTTTATTGGCTTAATAATAGACAAACAAACAAATATCATAGTAGATTCAACTTCAAATATGGTAAAAGAAAAAACATCAGATTTTATTAATACTATAGTAGTTGGATACAATATTGAATCTGAAATAGAAGAATTAGAATTGGAAGTAAAAGAAAGATATCATGGAATGGCTCAAAAAGCAATAATTGCGGCAGTAAAAGATGCTAGAAATAAATATTTGATGATAAAAAGTTAATTTCTAGTTTTTACTTTTATTTTTATGAGAAAATAAATTCTAATATACTTGACAGGTTTATTGTAATATGATAAAGTGATGAAAAATGAATATTGTATAACTTCAGGGCAGGGTGTAATTCCCGACCGGCGGTAAAGCCCGCTAGCCGAAAGGTTGATCTGGTGTAATTCCAGAGCCGACAGTAGAGTCTGGATGAAAGAAGTTTAAAATCAAAGATTTTTTTGTGATTTTGTTATATTGCCTGAAGAATTATTCTTCAGGCTTTTTAATTAACAATTCATTATTATAAATTTTAAATTTTGATTTTTTTATAGAGACCCTGAAAAAGTGGTCTCTTTTTAATTATAATTAAACGAGAGATTAGTAATAAGTAACTAGTAACATGATAACTTTACTAAAGTAAAGTTATCAGATTGTTGACAAAGTCAACAAGATGATAGGTTTTTGAGAAACTTGAAGTTCGAGGCGTGCCGAAAGCGAGTAAGCGGAGCGTATATAGAAATACGTGAGCATTCTCGATTGAGGCAACAACGATGAAATTTGGGTTTGTCAATAGCCTAAAAACTTTACTAAAGTAAAGGTATCGACTAATTTTGTATATAGCAAGGGAGTATTAATTTATGAAACCAGAAATTTTTATGAAAAGAGCATTAGAATTAGCTGAGAAAGGTATAGGGTTAGTAAATCCTAATCCATTAGTTGGATGTGTAATTGTATATAATAATCAGATTATAGGTGAGGGATACCATAAATATTATGGAGGAAATCACGCAGAAGTTGAAGCTGTAAATGATGTTTACAAAAGAGGTAATATAGGCTTACTTAATAAATCAACTATGTATGTTACTTTAGAGCCTTGTTTTCATTACGGAAAAACACCACCTTGTGTTGATTTAATAATAAAACATGGTATAAAAAAAGTTTTTATCTCTATTGAAGATCCAAATGCTTTAGTAGCGGGCAAGAGTATAAAGAAACTAATATGTAATGGTATTAATGTTGAAGTAGGATTACTTGAAAAAGAAGCAAAATTGCAAAATAAGTTTTTTATGCATTACATAAAACATAAAAAACCTTATGTGATATATAAAAGTGCGTCAAGTCTTGATGGAAAGATAGCTCTTAATTCTGGTGAGTCACGATGGATTTCATCTTTAGAATCAAGAATAAAAGTACATGAAATGAGAAACAGTGTTATGGGTATACTTACTACTTCATCTACAATAATAAAGGATAATCCTTCATTAAATGTACGACATGTTAAAAAGATTAGTGATCCAATACCTATTATACTTGACAAGAAGATGATACTTTCAAAAGACTTAAGAATATTTTCTCTACATAAAAAAATTATTGTTTTTGTTTCAAATAGAAATAACATATCATCAAATAAATATCCTAATAATACTAAGATTATTAAAGTTAACGAAGTTGGTAATGGATTAGATTTAAATGAAGTAATTAATGAATTAGGACAAATTGGTTTTGATTCAATAATGGTTGAATCAGGTGGAGAATTAGGATGGTCATTGGTTAAAAAAGAATTAATTAATGAAATAAACTTATATATTGCACCCAAAATAATAGGTGGTAGAAATAGTCCTACTGTAATAGAAGGGAGTGGATTTAATTCATTAAGTGACAGCTTTGAGTTTAAAAATATGGAGTGTGTTCCAGTTGGAAAAGATATACTAATAAAAGCGTGGAGGTGATTTTTATTTTTACAGGAATTATTGAAGAAGTTGGACAAATTAAAGCAGTTAATAGATTAACCCGAGGATATGATTTTGAAATAAGAGGTAATAAAGTTTTAGAAAAAACCAAAATTGGCGACAGTATTGCTGTTGATGGTGTTTGTTTAACAGTAACAAAAATTGTTAAAGATACTTTTTCGGTAAATGTTATGAATGAAACTTTGTTTACAACAATTTTAAAAGACATAAAAATTGGAGCATTAGTTAATTTAGAAAGAGCTTTAACTTTAAATAAACCATTAGGTGGACATTTAGTAACTGGACACATAGATACAATTGGTACAATAAAAAATATAGGTAATGATGGATATTCAAAAAAAATAGAAATTTCTTATAATAAATGTTTTTCAAAATATCTGATACACAAAGGAAGTATAGCATTAAATGGTATTAGCTTAACAATAAGTAATTTAAGAAAAGGTTTTTTTGAAGTTTCAGTAATTCCTCATAGTCAAAACAATACTAATATTAGAATGTTTAAGGAAGGTGAAAAAATAAATTTAGAGTTTGATATTGTAGGAAAATATATTTCAAGATTTTTAGATCAAAGCAAGGAAGTTAATAAAGAAAGTAATATTAATATAGACTTTTTGTCAAAGCATAACTTTATATAAATAAGATAAATAGATTAAAGGAGGTAAAATTTATGTTCAGTACTATTGAAGAAGCTTTGAAAGATGTAAAGAAAGGAAAAATCATAATTATAGTTGATGATGAAAAAAGAGAAAATGAAGGAGATTTTTTTGTACCTGCTCAATATGCAACACCTGAAAAAATTAATTTTATGATAAAGGAGGCAAGAGGTATTTTATGTATGCCTATAGAAGAAAAGTTGGCAAAAAAACTACAACTTTCTGATATGGTAACTACTAATACGGACAATCATAATACAGCATTTACTGTTTCTATAGATTATTATAATACGCGAACAGGTATTTCTGCATATGAAAGAGCCTTAACAATACAAAAAGTTATAAATGAAGATGTAACTCCAGATAGCTTTAGAAGACCTGGACATGTGTTTCCTTTAAAATCAAGAAAATATGGAGTTTTAGAAAGACAAGGTCATACAGAAGCAGCTGTAGATATGTCTAAACTTGCTGGACTTCATCCTTCAGGTGTAATATGTGAAGTAGTTAAAGATAATGGTAAAATGGCAAGAAAAGATGATTTATTTAAAATAGCTGAAAAATTTAATTTAAAAATAATTACTGTTGAAGCATTAATAAAATATAAAAAAAGAAATATAAGTTATTTAATTAAATCTAATTACGCAAACTTGCCTACTGATTTTGGTAATTTTAAAGTAGTTTCATATAAAGATGAAATAACGGGTCTAGAACATCTTGTTCTTATTAAGGGAACATTGAAAGATAATGCACTTACCAGAATTCATTCTGAGTGCCTTACAGGTGATGTTTTTGGTTCTAGAAAATGTGATTGTGGAAGTCAATTAAGAGAATCAATGAAAATGATTAATAATAATGGTAGCGGAATAATTATTTATCTAAGACAAGAGGGCAGAGGAATTGGGATTTTTAATAAAATCAATGCTTACAATCTTCAGGACAAAGGAAGGGACACAGTTGAAGCAAATCTTGAACTTGGTTTTGACAAGGATTATAGAGAATATTCAGCTGCAGCCCAAATACTAAAAGACTTAGGAGTTAATAAAATAACATTACTGACAAATAACCCTTTGAAAATTGATGGATTAACTGAATACGGTATTGAAATTGTTGAGCGAATTCCAATTGAGCCCAAAATTAATAAAGATAATAGGAACTATATAGAAACAAAAATCAATAAGATGAGTCATATGATGGCAATACAAAGCAGTTGATAGTTGATAATTGATAATTAATGTAAGTTTTACTACGTAAAACGATAATGATAGTTTTAGTAGATGCGGAGCACTTTTCAGAGTCTTTCCGTGTTCTTCCGTGGTTAATCAACTGTTAAATATCAAATATATAATGAGGAGAATTTTATAATGAATATTAAGCAAGGAAATCTAATAGGTAAAAATCAAAAAGTAGCTATTGTTGTTGCAAGATTTAACGAATTTATTACTTCAAAGCTTTTATCAGGTGCAGTAGATGGACTATTAAGACATGGTGTAGAAGATGAAAATATAGATGTGGTTTGGGTACCCGGTGCATTTGAAATACCTGTAATTTCAAAGAAATTAGCTTCAAATGTTAAATATGATGGAGTAATTTGTTTAGGTGCAGTTATTAGAGGATCAACACCACATTTTGATTATGTTTGCAGTGAAGTTTCAAAAGGAGTTGCTCAAATAGCAATGGAAAAGTTAAAACCAGTTATTTTTGGAGTTATTACATCAGATACATTAGAGCAAGCTATTGAAAGAGCAGGTACAAAATCTGGAAATAAAGGATATGATGCTGCACTATCATTTATTGAAATGGCTAATTTAATAAATGAGATATGATTATAAAAAGAGAATCCTTTTTTTAGGATTCTCTTATGTATTTTAATATTTATCTATGACTATTATCATATTTGTCTATTAGTTCTTGTAATTTACTAGCTTGCATACCTGATTCTTCAGCGAATTGTTTGAATGCACTTCTAACTTCTTCATCTTCTACTTTTTTTGAAAATTTTTCATAATCACGAACATTTTCTTGAGCATCAAGAAGTTTTTTCATAATTGTATCTCTAGTGTTCATATTCATATGATATACCTCCTTATGTTAGTTATATTTATACAACATTATTTTTTCTTAATTTAATTAAATTATGTAATAAAATTTACTAAATTTATTTAATAATTTGTATATAGTTAGTTTAAAACGAAAAACTAGTAGTACTTGATGGAACGAGAGATGAGGAATTAGTGAACGAGAGATGAGTAACTAGTAACGAGTAACATGGTAGCTTTACTGATGTAAAGCATTTTATTTCAAAATAATTTTTGATATTTTAAATTAAGATCCTTCGACTCACGATGTTCGCTCAGGATGACAAAATTATTGTAGTTCTGAGAGAGCAAAGCGGGAACTAAAAAAACGATAGATGAGGAATGAGTAACCTGGTAGCTTTACTAAATTAAAGCAGTTGTTATAAATTAATTTTTAAAAAAATTTAAGGAAGTAGTGGTTTGGTTGGATAAAAAAGTTTTAATTATTGGAGCAGGAGTAGGAGGACTAGCAGCAGCTGTAAGATTGTTAGGTAAAGGATATAAAGTTGAAATATATGATAAAGAAAAAAGTGTGGGTGGTAAAGTTAATTTCATTGAAGAAAATGGTTTTAGGTTTGATTTAACTGCGTCTATCTTTATGACACCCGATATTTATAAAGATGTCTTTAAATATGTAGGCAAAGATTATAAGAATTATTTAAAGCTCGAGAAACTAGACCCTATATATAGAGCTTATTATGCAGACGGTAGTCAATATGATTTTTCAAGTGATTTAGTTAAATTAACAAAAACACTTGAATCAATATCAAAGGAAGATTCTATAGGATATCTTAAATTGTTATCTGATGTTTACGAGAAATATTTGATAGCAGATGAGTTTTTTTTACAAAAAACATTTGATAATGTTACTGAATTTATAAATCCTGTTACTGTATCGCAAGCTTTAAAAATCAAAACTTTATCTAATACATATGATTTTATTTCAAGATATGTTAAGAGTGAAAAATTAAGGCAGTATTTATGCTTCCAATCAATGTATGTAGGCAGTTCTCCTTATGACAGTCCTAATATATATACTCTTATACCTGCTGTTTCACATATATATGGATTGTGGCATTTAAAAGGTGGTATGTATTCCTATATTGAAGCTCTTGAAAAAATTATTATTGAATTAGGTGGAAGTATAAATACAAATGTAAATGTAGAAGAAATTTTAATATCTCAAGAAAAAGCTATGGGTATAAGAACTTCATCTGAAACAAAATTAGGAGATATAATTATATGCAATGCAGATTTTCCATATGCAGTAAAAGAATTAATAAAAGATGAGAAACCAAAAGGAATATATACTGATGAAAAAATATCTAGCATGAAATACACATGTTCAAATTTTATATTATATCTAGGTCTAAAGAAAAAATATGATCAACTTTTAGTTCATAACTTTTACTTTGGAGATGAGTTTAAGAAAAATATTGAAGCGATATTTAAAGGATTCTTACCTGAAAAGCCGTCTTTATATATCTACTGCCCGAGTAGAATAGATAAAAGTATGGCTGATAGAAGTAAAGAGTGTTTAAATGCTGTTGTTCGTGTACCTAATCTTCTGTTTAATAATATAAAATGGGACGTAAATACTATAAATTTATTTAGAAATAAGATTATTCAAACCATAAAAAAAATAAAAGGTTTAGAAGATATAGAAAAGAATATTATATTAGAAAAATATCTTACACCAAAAGATTTTGAAAAATTATTTAATTCATATGGTGGTACTGCTTATGGATTAAGCCATACTTTAACTCAAACTAATTATTTTAGACCTCAAGTAAAGTCACCTACTGTAGAAAATTTATTTTTTGTTGGAAGCTCAGTTCATCCGGGTACTGGTGTTTCTATAGTATTGCTTTCAAGTAAATTAGCTGTAGAAGAAATATTGAAAGATAATAAAATTGGTAAAAATTAATATGTTTTATTGACGAAAATAAAAAAAGAGCATATAATAATAAAAAAGAATAAGTTTTGTTTACTCAGTATTCGAAGTAGGCCTTCGTTTATAACTGTAAATAAGACCCGTATTACTTTATGAGAGGTAGTGCGGGTTTTTTTATGAAAAGGAGGATTTATATGAATAAGTACTATAATATGATGCCAAAAGAGGTAAGACAGCTAATAAGAAGAGAAATAATAACTAAGCCAACAGCAGGAATGTGCGGTGGGTATGCTCAAGCAAATCTTGTTATATTACCTAAGAAATATTCTGATGAATTTAAATCTTTTACTATAAATAATCCTAAGCCGTGTCCTGTATTAGAAATAACAGAAAAAGGCAGTAAATATACAAAAACAATTGCAAATAATGCAAATATAGCTTCAGACATACCTAAGTATAGAATATATAAGAAAGGACAGCTAATTGAAGAGTGCTTGAATATTGAAAAATACTGGAATGATAATTTCATAGGTTTTTTACTTGGATGCAGTTTTACATTTGAATCAGCATTAATAAAAGCAGGTATAGAAATAAGACACATAACTATGGGAAAGAATGTTCCTATGTATAAGACTAATATTATGTGTAAGGAATCTGGAGCCTTTAAAGGACCAATGGTAGTTAGTATGAGACCTATACCAAAACATCAAGTAGAACATGCTGTTGAAATTACTGGACGATATCCTATGGTTCATGGAGCTCCTATTCATATAGGAAATCCAAAGGAAATAGGAATTAATGATATATTTAATCCTCACTATGGAGATGCAGTAGAAATTAAAGAAGGTGAAGTACCTGTGTTTTGGGCATGTGGAGTAACACCTCAAGCAGCTGCAGAACAGGCAAAACCAGAAATAATGATAACTCATGCTCCCGGACATATGTTTATTGCTGATATTAAAAATGAAGACTTACTAAAATAATTGATAGTTGATAATTGAAAATTGATAGTTAATTGAAGTTTTACTTACGTAAAACAATAAATAAATAATTAAATAGATTTACGAAGTATGAGTAAATCTTCATTGTTACTAAGTTACTCATTACTAGTTACTCGTTTTAAATAAGGAGGTAAGAAAAATGAAAGTAGACTTGAATTGTGATTTAGGTGAAAACTGTGGTAGAGATGAAGAAATATTGAATTACATAACTTCAGCTAATATTGCATGTGGTTTCCATGCTGGAGATTCAGTAACTATGGAAAGAACAGTAAAGATAGCATTAGATAAAGGGGTAAAAATAGGTGTACATCCCGGACTTCCTGACTTGGAAAATTTTGGAAGAAAAATAATGAAAATATCAGATAAAGAAGCAAGAAGTTTTATGATTTATCAAATTGGTGCTTTATATGGATTTGTTAAAGCATTAGGTGGAAAGTTAAACCATGTTAAGCCGCATGGTGCTTTATACAATATGGCAGCAAAAGATTATAAATTTTCTAAAATTTTGGCTGAAGCAGTATATGATGTGGACCCTGAACTCATCTTTGTTGGATTATCAAATTCATTAATGGTAGAAGCAGCTAGAGATACTGGTTTAGCAGTTTTAAATGAGGTTTTTGCAGATAGAGCTTATAATAATGATGGTACATTGGTATCGAGAACTCTAAAAGGTGCAGTACTGCATGATGTAAATCATTGTACTGACAGAGTAACTAAGATGATAAAAGAAAATAAAGTAATATCAATAGATGGCAATGAGATTAACATAAAGGCAGATACTGTTTGTCTTCATGGCGATAATGAGGAAGCATTACAGTTAGCTAAATCTATTTACTCAAAGTTCTTTTAATATTATAAAGGATTATTAAGTCGAAAGGAATAGGTTTATATGGAAAATTACATCAAAGAAATAAAAAAGATTATTTCTAAGAATTTAGATACAAGAGGAATGGATAAAATAAAACTTGATTGTGATCTTTTAAATACAGCTGAAGAATTAAATCTAAGTGATACAGTCGTAATAGTTACAGGATTCTGTGTTAAGGATTGTAAGATAGGGGAGACGGATGGTCCAATAGGTACATTATCGCTTGCATATGTTCTTGAAAATCTTGGTAAGAAAGTAATTATAGTTTCTGATTCATATACAGAAAAACTTTTAAAAACAAGTATTGAAGCAATAAAGTTACAATCAGAAGTTCATATTATAACACATGAAAATTCACTGGAATTAAGCAATGCTATAATTAGAAAATATAAGCCGTGCCATATAATTGCAGTAGAGAGACCTGGGCGAAGTAAAGACGGAAAAAGTTATTCTATGAGAGGAGAAGACATAACTGATTTTTGTCCTAATACTGATATGCTTTTTAAGAGAGCTAAAGAAGCAGGTATAAAAACATCAGCTATCGGAGATGGAGGAAATGAAGTAGGAATGGGAAAAATATCTGCTTACGTTAAAGAAAATGTATTTAAAGGAGAACAAATTTGTGCAGAGGTAGATACTGACAATTTAATTATAGCTGGCGTATCTAATTGGGGTGGACATGCGTTAGGAGCTATATTATCAATAATGAATAATAAAATGGTAATGTATGACTCGGTAACTGAAGCAGAAGTTCTTCAAAAAATAGTGGAGGCAGGAGCAGTTGATGGGTGTACGAAACAGAGAGTAATGACTGTTGATGGCCTTAGCTTAAAAGAGAATATAGAAATTTTTAGGCAAATAAGAGAAATAGCAGAAAATGTACTAATAAAGAAGAAAGCAGTAGAATGTGTAGTATAATCTTTATAGTTTTGTTAAATTTTTAACCTTGACAAACTAAATAGAGATGTTATAATGTTATAAAATATCTTCAGGGCAGGGTGAAATTCCCTACCGGCGGTAAAGTCCGCGAGCCTTAATGGCTGAACCGGTGAAATTCCGGTACCGACAGTAAAGTCTGGATGGGAGAGGATGATAATAAAATATATTATTCCATTCGTAATACAGCCTCTGGAGAATTCAGGGGTTTTTTATTTTATAAAAAATCAACTGAATTAATTAATTTGTGTTGTCACATTAAAGGGAGGTTTCAAGTTGTCACAAAAAACAAACAAATTAAGTAGAGGAACAACAAAACAATTAACAAAAATTGGAGTTTTAGCAGGTGCAGCAGGAGTTTTAATGTTGCTAGAGTTCCCGCTGTGGTTTGCACCTCATTTTTATGAATTGGACTTTAGTGAAGTTGCTGTACTATTAGGAGGTTTTGCAATAGGTCCTGTGGCTAGTATAGCTATAGAATTTGTAAAAATATTATTAAATCTAGCATTAAACGGAACTATAACAGGGGGAGTAGGTGAAGCAGCAAACTTTATTATAGGATGTTCTTTTGTATTTCCAGCAGCAGTTATATATCATAAGAATAAGACGTTTAAAAGTGCTGTAATAGGTTTAATAGTAGGTACTATACTAATGGCAATAGTAGGAGCAATAGCTAATTACTATGTTTTAATTCCATTATATGCAAAGGTTTACGGTGCTCCATTACAAGTATTTATTGATGCAGGTAATGTTTTAAATAAAGCTGTTGTAGACTTAAAAACACTTATATTATTTGCAGTAGTACCTTTTAATTTATTTAAAGGAATTGTAGTATCAACTATTACCGTATTATTATATAAAAAACTATCACCTATACTTCATAAATAAATTGTACAATTAATGATTTAATAAATTAAGGAAGCTTTGTATTGTAAAGCTTCCTTAATTATAAATTTTGAATTTTAATCTTACATATTTAATTTCTGAATTGTTTCTACATCTTTATCTCCACGACCAGAAACATTTATAATAACTATATTATCCTTAGATAATTTAGGAACTAATTTTAAAGCATATGCTACAGCATGAGAGCTTTCAATTGCAGGTATAATTCCTTCTGCTTTAGTTAGATATTTAAAAGCACTAACAGCTTCATCATCAGTGACAGCGTAATAATCAGCACGTCCAGTTTCTTTTAAGTGTGCATGTTCTGGCCCAACACCCGGATAATCAAGACCGGCAGATATAGAATAAACAGGTTTAGGAGTACCATCATCATTTTTAATATAAATAGTATTCATACCGTGCAAAACACCTTCACTGCCTAAAGTTAAAGTAGCAGCGTGTAAATTAGTATCTATTCCTTTTCCAGCAGCTTCTACACCAATTAATCTTACATCCTCATGAGGAATAAATGCGTGGAAAAGACCCATGGCATTACTTCCACCTCCAACGCATGCTATGCAGTAGTCAGGTAATTTTCCTTCTTTTTCTTCAATTTGTTTTAATGCTTCTTCACCTATTATTTTTTGAAATTCTCTTACCATAGTTGGATAAGGGTGCGGTCCTACAACTGAACCAAGTAAGTAAAAAGTATCATCAATATTTTCAATCCATTTTTCTATAGCTTCGTCAACTGCATCTGATAGTGTTTGAGTTCCTCTTGTAACAGGATGTACTTTTGTTCCTAATAATTCCATTCTAAATACATTTAGCTTTTGTCTCTCGGTATCTTCTTTTCCCATGTATACATCACATTCCATATCAAACATTGCAGCAGCTGTAGCTGTAGCAACACCATGCTGACCAGCTCCTGTTTCAGCTATGATTTTCTTTTTACCCATTTTTTTTGCTAATAGTATTTGACCAATTGCATTATTTATTTTATGAGCTCCTGTATGATTTAGGTCTTCTCGTTTGAGATATATTTTAGCACCACCAAGATTTTTAGTCATATTTTCTGCAAAATATAAAGGACTTGGTCTTCCAACATATTCTTTAAGATAATATATATATTCTTTTCTAAATTCCGGGTCATTAACAGCTTCTTTAAAAGCTAATTCTAATTCTTTTAATGCATCTATAACTTTTTGTGGTACATATTGTCCGCCAAATTTTCCAAATTCATGTTTTTTCATTTCTCTAACTCCTTTGTTTTTTCATCTTTATTTTTTACCAACTAGCCAACTTTCTAACTTTTTTGATATTTTTATCTTCTTTTTAGTTTCTCTATTATTATTTAACTATTCTCAATTCAATAAACACTCCCTTTCCAAAAAATCAAAAAAACTTCTCATCCATATGGGACGAGAAGCTATACTTTCGTGGTGCCACCCAATTTCAAACATTTTAGTATATAAAAAAACTTCTTCCTAAAATAAGGACGAAGTTATCGTTATGCCACCTTAATGTTTATCTTTTTCAGATACGAAACTTTTAGTTTGATATCCTATCTCTATAACGTGAGAAATACGGCACCAGCTACTCTTTGCATTTCACCTTGCATCTTAGGAATCCATTCGGAACGATTATTGTATCAGGTTTCCATCACACCTAACTCTCTATAACATTAATTTATTCCTACTACTTTCCATCAATGATTTTATGAAACATATTATAAAGCAATAAAAAACATTTGTCAATAGAATTATTTTCTAATTTGTCCTTGACCATAGATGATTGACTTTATTGTTGTTAAGTTTTCAAGTGCCATAGGACCTCTTGCATGCAGTTTTTGAGTGCTAATTCCTATTTCTGCACCAAATCCAAATTGACTTCCATCAGTAAATCTTGTAGAAGCATTTACATATACTGCTGCTGCATCAACTTCATTTAGAAATTTTTGCGAGTTATTGTAATCGTTAGTTATTATAGCTTCTGAATGTTTAGTTCCGTATTTATATATGTGATCAATGCTTTCATCTATTGAACTAACTATTTTAACTGCTAGTATTAAGTCAAGATATTCGTTTTTCCAATCATCTTCACTTGCTAATTCTATATTTGGTAAGATATTTTTAGTTTTAATACAGCCTTTGATTTTAACTTTGTTATCATCAAGAACTTTTTTTAGTTCTGGTAAAAATTTTTCAGATATAGATTCATGTATGAGTAAAGTTTCAAGAGCATTGCAGACTCCTGGCCTTTGTACTTTAGCGTTTATTATTATATCTTTAGCTATTTTAAAATCAGCACTTTCATCAACGAATATATGACAATTACCTACGCCTGTTTGTATAACAGGTACAGATGCATTTTTAACAACATTGTTTATGAGACTTGCTCCACCTCTTGGTATTAGTACATCAATATACCTATTAAGTTTCATCATTACATTTACAGCTTCTCTATCAGTAACTTCTAGTAATTGAATACAACCTTTAGGAAGACCAGAACTAATGGCTGCTTCTGTTATAATATTAGATAAAGCTATATTGGAGTTGATAGCATCAGAACCTCCTCTAAGAATTACACAGTTTCCTGATTTTATACAAAGAGCAGCAGCATCAACTGTTACATTTGGTCTTGATTCGTAAATCATACCTATTACACCAAGAGGTACTTTGATTTGACCAATTTGAAGACCATTCTCAATTTTCCACATTCTATCTACTTTACCAATAGGATCTTTTAAAAGTGCTACATCTTTTAATGAATTGGAAATTTCTTTTATTCTTTTTTCATTAAGCAGCAATCTATCAAGCATTGCTTCTGATGTGCCGTTTTTCTTTCCATTTTCCATATCTTTTGAGTTAGCAGATATAATAATATCTTGATTTTTAATTAGTGCTTCTGCCATAGCATTTAATGCTCTATTTTTTGTATTTGTATCTATAATAGACATCTTACGCGCAGCAGCTCTTGCTAAACTAGCCTTATCAATTACATACTGTTTTATATCCATAAAAAACATTCCTTTCTTAATAAACGAGTAATGAATAACGAGTAAGGAGTAACTAAAATACAGTTAATAGTTAATAGTGTATAGTTAATAATTAATGTTATAAATTTCATTACTAAAATTTATTCCTTTTGTTTTACAAAATTAAACTCTCATTCATTTTTCATTCTCCATATAAATATATTCTGTATTACATTGGTAAAATATGTTTATAGTTTCTACTTATTAGTTTCTCGTTTTTTATACTTTACGTTAGTAAAGTTTCCATTAACTATCAACTATTAAATGTCAACTATCAATTGTTCTAATGTTATTTTAGTATTACTAAATTGTTTATATGTATTACAACATCGTAGTTTTTGTATCCTAATTTGTTAACTATTTCTGAAGAGTTTATACCTTTAATCAAGTCTAAATCTTTACAGTTATAGTTTGTTATTCCTCTAGCAATTTCGTTGTTATCTATATCTATAATACTAACAACATCTCCTTTGTTAAAAGAACCGCTTATAGATTTTATACCTGCTGGAAGCAGGCTTTTATGGTGATTAGTCACTGCATCTTTTGCTCCATCGTCAATTATTATATTACCTTTTAGGCTGGTATTATATGCTATCCATCTTTTTCTAGCGTGTTGAAGATTATTATTTGCTTTAAAAAATGTACCGAGGTTTTCCCCTTCTATTATTCTATTTATAATATTTGGTGTAGAACCATTTACTATAATCATAGAAGCTCCGGAAGACATTGCAATTTCTGCTGCTTCAATCTTTGTTGACATGCCGCCTGTTCCAAATTTTGTTCCTGCATCACCTGCAATATTTTTAATATCATTAGTTATTTTATCTACAGTACTAATTAATTTAGCATCTATATTAGTTCTTGGATTACTGCTGTATAATCCATCAATATCAGAAAGAAGAATTAACAAGTCTGCATCAATTAAATTTGTTACTAATGCTGATAATGTATCATTATCACCAAATTTAATTTCATCTATAACTATTGCATCATTTTCATTTATTATAGGTATTACGTTCTGATTAAAAAGAGTGAAAAAAGTGTTTCTTGCATTCAAAAATCTTGAACGATTTGCTGTATCTTCTTTTGTTAGTAGTATTTGAGCTACTGTTTTACCGTATTCTGAAAAAAGTTTTTCGTACATATGAACTAGAATACCCTGACCTACAGCAGCAGCAGCTTGTTTTTCAGGTATTGTATTTGGTTTTTGATTAAGTCCTAATTTCCCCATACCTGCTCCGATTGCTCCAGAAGAAACTAAAACTACGTCATAGCCTTTGTTATGAAGATTTGAAAGCTGCCTTACTATATTTTCCATTCTATTTAAATCCAATAAACCTGATGCATGAGTTATTGAAGAAGTTCCGATTTTTACAACAATTTTTTTAGTATTATTTATATATGATTTTCTGTCAGTATTCATTTATTAGTATTTTTACCTCCACTCTTTATGTGAGTAATTAGTAACGAATAACGAGTAACAATGTTGATTTACTCATTTTATTCGTAAATTTACCATGTTTCTACTTATTCCTTAGTCGTTATAATTATTACAACATTTTAACATATCCTATTATTACAGTAAATACAGTATTTCAAGTTTTATTATCAAAATACTTGATATTTTCATTTAAATAAAGTTATAATATAGCTAATTTCAAACAAATAATAGTAATGTATTCTTTACTTACATAAAGTAAAGCTAATTGAAGGGAATGTATGCTGAAATGTTAAAAATAACTGCACGTAATTTAAAAGACACAAATGATATTGGGTGTATAATAGGAAGGAATATAGAAAAGGGTGCTGTGATATGCTTAGATGGAGATTTGGGAGCAGGAAAAACTACTATAACTCAATCAATAGCTAAAGGCCTTGAAATAAATGGTTATGTAACAAGTCCTACTTTTAATATTATAAAGGAATATGAAGGAAAACTGAAATTATTTCATATGGATGTATATAGAATAAATGATATAGAAGAAATGATAGATTTGGGATATGAAGAATATATTTATTCTGATGGAGTATGCGTTATCGAATGGTCCGCAAATATAAAAGATATTCTTCCACAAAACAGAATTGATATTAAAATGTTGAGAGATAATGGTGAAGAAAATAAACGTATATTATATATAGATGGAGTAGGCAGATTATATGAAAAAGTGATAAAGGAGCTTAAAAAATATGATAGTATTAGGGATTGAATCAGCAACTATAACAGCTTCATGTGCGTTAGTTGATGATAAAAAATTAATTGGAGAATATTCTCAAAGTCATAAAAAAACACACTCTGAAAAATTGATGCCTCTTATAGAAAGGTTATTAAATGATACGGAAATTAAAATTGAAGATGTAGACATTATAGCTATATCTAAAGGTCCTGGGTCATATACAGGTCTTAGAATTGGAGCAGCAATAGGTAAAAGCCTTGCACATGCTTGCAAAATTCCTGTTGTAGGAGTTCCAACTATTGATGCACTTGCCTTTAATATAACTATGACAAATGATTATATTGTACCAATACTTGATGCAAGAGGTGGAAGGATTTATTCTGGTATATATAAGTGGCAAGGTAGGAAATTTATAACTGTTGAGGATCAATTTGCATCTGATATAGATAAATTAATAGAAAGACTAAAAAAATTAGATAAAAATATAATTCTAAGTGGTGATGGTGCTGAGGTTCATAAAAATATATTAGAAGAGCATTTAGGTGATAGAGTTTCATTTGTACTTCCATATAATAATATGCCAAGGGCTGCTTCAACTGCACAGTTAGGATATATTTTAGCTAATGAAGGAAAAACTCAAACAGCCTTTGATTTTGCTCCAGAATATTTGAGAAAGTCTCAAGCTGAAAGAAACCTTACATAAATTTAAATAAATTTAAGATGCGAAATTCAAAATGCAAAATTGAAAAAAATAAAAAATAAAAAATTTATAGCTTGAGAGTGAAAGGGATTATTTGAATAATGGATATTACTATTAGGGAACTGCTTATTGATGATTTAAATGATATAATTGAAATAGAAGAGGCATGTTTTTCTGTTCCTTGGTCAAAAGAATCATTTAAAGCAGAAATTAGACATCAAAGTACTCATTACAACTGTATAGAAATTAATAAAAAAGTTATAGGTTATGCTGGTTTATGGAAAATACTTGATGAAGGGCATATAACTAATATTGCAGTTATACCGCAGTATAGGAAAAAAGGATTTGGAGAAAAACTTATAAAAAACTTACTTAAATATTGTAAAAATAACAATATTGATAAAATAACTCTTGAAGTTAGAGAATCAAATATTGCTGCCAAAGAATTATATAAGAAAATCGGGTTTGAGACTGCTGGAATAAGAAAAAGTTATTACACAAAACCTACCGAAAATGCAGAGATTATGTGGATAGAGATTTAGCATTATAGAAAAGAATTGGAAATTTTGTATAAAAATATCTTCTCGTGAAATACTAATACAAACGCAATATTTTATGGGAGGTGTTTTTTTGAAAGAAAAGAAATTGAGAAAGATAGCTAATAGATGTAGCAGTTATGAAAACAGATATGACGGAGGAACTTTTCAGTCAAGTATAACATCAGCTAACAGGAGCTGTTCAACGTGTACTCACTTCACTAAAAATAACAAATGCGAATTAGACTTAATAGACGAAATAAAAAATAATGTACGGTAAAAAAATAGCTTTCTGTTATATAAAAACAGGAAGCTATTGACAAATATAATGTTTTATTTTATTATTATATTAATAAATTAATAAGAAAACGAGGTGTGTTTGTGAGCGAAGTTACTCTTCAATAATAAAATTAAAATTTAGCATGTTTAGTTTTTTTAAGATATAAAAAACTATTTTAGTGTGCAATTGAAGAAGTCGTTCATAAATACGTAATTTATATATTTATAAATTTAGTTATATTTTGCTGCAGACTTCTGCAGCTTTTATATTGTCCAAAAACGTTCATTATGGACGTCTTCTTACCTCTGTAAAAGAGAAACTAGTAACAAGAAATGAGTAATATGGTTGTTTTACTATTGTAAAGCTTCAATTAATTTTCAATTATTAAATATCAAATATCAACTATATAAATTGGGAGGGCAAAATGGACAATAAGACTTTGGAGAAATTAAATTATTTTGAAATAAAAAATGAATTAAAATCATACGCATTAAGTGAATTAGGTAAAAAAATGATAGAAAAACTCTATCCAGAAACTCAATATAAAGTGGTCAAGCAAAGGCTAGAAAAAACAACTGAAGCTGTTAATATATTAAAACAAGGTTCAGGAGTACCTATGTATGGATTAGCCTCTATTGATGAATATATCGAGAAATGCAATAAAGGAATAGTTTTGAAACCTGCTGAACTACTGCAGATAGCAGATTTTTTAAGAGGATGTAGAGCTGTTAAAACACATATGAGTAAGTTTGAATTTTCAGCACCAGTGTTATATTCTTATTCATTAGTTATAGAAGATTTTAAAGATCTTGAAAATGAAATTAACGATATGATTGTTGGCAGTGGAGTAAGAAAGGATGCAACAAGTAAGCTTAATAAATTATATAAGCAAAAAATTATTGCAGAAGAAAATATTGAAAAAAGACTGAATAATTTAGTAAGGAGCCCAGCTTATAAAAATTACCTACAAGAAAGCTTTGTAAGTAAAAGAAATAATAGATTTGTTGTTCCTGTAAAATCTGCATATAAAAATAAGATAGAAGGTAAAGTAATAGAGAAAAGTTCTACAGGAGTAACAGTATTTATAGAACCTAAAAGCATAGAAAAATTGACTATAGAGTTAGATAGGATAAATAATGAAATTGATGAGGAAATTTATCAAATTCTATCAAGCTTAACTGGATTTGTTCAAATGTATGAAGAAGGCTTAATTAGAAATGTAGAAGTGATGTCAGAATACGATTTTGCATTTGCAAAAGGTAAGTACAGCTTAGAAATTGGGGGGATAGAACCTAAATTGATTCAGCAGGATAAGATTGTTATAAAAAAAGGCAGACATCCTTTGTTAGGTGAAAAAGCAGTTCCTTTGGAGTTTTCTATAGGAGAAAAATATAGAACCTTACTAATAACAGGACCTAATACGGGTGGAAAAACTGTTGTACTAAAAACTATAGGGCTGTTTATGCTCATGATTCAATCAGGACTTCATATACCTGCTTCTAAGGGTACTGAATTTTCTGTATTTAATGATTTATTTGTCGACATAGGTGATGAACAAAATCTTAAAAATTCTTTAAGTACTTTTTCTGCACATATGAAGAATTTAGTTTATATAACAAACAAAGCAAAACCGGGTTCACTTATATTACTAGATGAAATAGGAACAGGTACTGATCCTAAAGAAGGAGCTGCTTTAGGAGCATCTATCTTGGAAGACTTATATAAATCAGGTTCAATTACTGTTGTAACTACTCACTACGGTAAACTTAAAGAATTTGCAGAAAATGTTGATGGCTTTGAAAACGCAAAAATGCTTTTTAACTCTGAAACATTGGAACCATATTATATTCTTAAAATTGGTGATGCTGGGGAGAGCAATGCTTTATGGATATCTGAAAAGCTGGGCTTAAAGAAAACTGTTTTAAAAAGAACAGAAGAGCTTTTAGGATATGAAAAAACAAACGGGAATTATAAAGTAGAAAATATTGATTATAAGAAGAAAAAGCAGAAATCTGAAAAAGAGCAGAAGAAATATTCAAAGCTTTATCAAGGTGACCTTGTATTATGCTTAGACAATAATGAGAAAGCAGTTGTTTATGAAGATGCAGATGAATTAGGAAATGTTACGGTATCTAAAGATTATGAATATTTTAAAATTCATAGAAGAAGATTAAAATTGTTAATGAAAGCAAAAGATTTATATCCAGAAGGATATGATAAAAACCAATTGTTTGAATCATTCGGAAAGAGAAAACTTGAAAAGGATATGATAAAAGGAAGATTTAAAAATCTTGAAGAATTAAAAGAAAGAATGGAAAAACAAAGATAGAGCCTAAAGGCTCTATCTCAGATTATTTTGATGTGCATTATTGAGAGGCTTTATTATTAACTTTTTCGGTTCAGGTTTTTTCTCAGGTTTTCTAATATAATATTGAGAAGCATGCAATAATTTTCTTTCATCTAATATTAATTTTATAAAATTAGGTTTATCAGCTTTTCTTGGTATCATAAGTATAATATTATTCCCTTGGATATTCTTAGTTTCTATGATGTTTTGAGTGAAAATTATTTTAGCAGCTAAATAAATTTTTTTTATAATTGTCTTAAATAATTTTATCATTAAAAATCACATCTTTCCAAATTAAAGTTGTATAGGAATAAATCCTATACAACTTTTATATTATTTTACTTCCTTATCTGCACTAAATTAATGGTGGGCCTATAGGACTAGTTGGGTCAAGAGCTACTTTAACACTCTTAAGTTCTAATACATCAACAAAGAATGCTCCTATTTGAATTGATCCTTGTACTCCTGTTCCTCCGCCAGTAATTGCTGCTCCTACACAAGTAACAGTAGGAGGTGTAATTGGTGAAGTTGAAGGAATTACAGTTCCAACTGGACCTAATAATCCTTGAGCAACCAAAGTTTGCTGCAGTAAAGCAACTAAACCGCTAGCATATTGAACAGTGATAGAAATAGTGGTATTGAATTCAACATAAAAAGTTCCACTAATATCTACAATTTGAATAGAACCAGGCCATATTGTTGCTGTACAATTTAATATAGCTGTTATTGTTTCACCTGGAGGTGCAGAAAAACTAATTGGAGCAGATGTTGTTGAGATAAAGTTTTTTTCTTCTTTTACTTCAACAGCTCCAAGTATTGCATAATCAACAGGAGCGCCAGTTAATGTCCATTGATTAACATCTGTACCAGGATTTATAATAATATTTGACATTGATTTTTTTTCCTCCTTAAAATTATATTTGATATATTAGTATATAATATGATGGTATTCGAGTACATGTTCCATTAACCATTGGTTATTTTATAATTTTCACATATTTATTCAATTTTTTTATTCCAGTTTCTTGACTAAAATAGCTAAAATAGCTAAAATATAGAATGATGAGATAATAGTAAAAATAAACTACAAAAAAATAATTTTTATAGATAATTATGGGGTGAATATTATATGAAAATTACAATAAGTTTTTTATTATTTATTATAGTTGGAATAATTGTTTTTAGATTAGCAAGATATATAGGTTCAGAAATCTTTAAATTTTCAAAGATAATTAACTTCTTTACAAAACTTTTAACTAATAAATCATAAAAGGGAGTTGTGGTGACATGAAGGTAAGCTCTACTGAAATACAGAATAATTTTGGAAAATACCTGAGATTATGCAGCAAGCAAGATATAGTAATTACTAAAAATGCAAAAATAATTGCTAAGCTTATAGACAATGCAAACAAAGATATAAACAAACAAAATGCTGAAATAAAAGAATGTTCTAATGTTGATAATAAAATATCGTATGATGAATTCATAAAACTAATTGAGAATTCAGAAGAACGATATGAATATATAGATGGCGAGATATATTTGTTATCACCACCGAAAATAGTACATCAATATGCAGTAACTAAATTGTTACAAAATTTCTTTAAGTTTTTTGATGATAAAGATTATATACCGTTAACATCACCATGTGATATTACGTTAAAAAGAGATGAAGAAAATATTAATATAGTACAGCCAGATGTTATGATAATTAGTGATTTAAAGGAAAAAATAGATAAAAGAGGATATTATATGGGTGCACCTTCTCTAGTAGTTGAAATAATATCTGAATCTACGAGGAATAAAGATTATATAAAAAAACTAGATATATATATGTGTTGCGGGATAGAAGAATACTGGATAATAAATCCTTTAAATCAAGAAGTGTCAATTTTTCAATTTGAAGAAAAAGACATTATAAATAATTCAACATCTAAGTTAAATGAAAAAGCTAAGTCTTTTATATTTAAGGGGTTAGAAGTTGAATTAGATAATATTTTTTTGAAATAATAATTAATGAAGTTTTACTTATTAATCATAAAATAATTTTTCTAGAGAAATTTTAAATCAGTTACTTGTTATTCGTTACTTAATACTCGTTTATATTGGGGTGATATGATGATTGAACATTACTTGAAAATATCATTGCTAGAGAATAAAAAAATAAAAATAATATATCAAAAAGGAAGCAAGTTGACAGAACGGATAATAAAAGTTAATAAAATAAAAAAAGATAAAGTAGAAGCATACTGCTATCTGAGAAAAGGACAGCGTATATTTAAAAAAGAAAATATATTAGCAGCAGAAATTATTAAGGAATAGAGACTAATAGAAATAAGGAGAAAGAAATGCAAAATAAACAAACATCGAATGTTACAATTCTAGCTGTAGAGTCGTCTTGTGATGAAACATCAGCAGCAGTTGTAATGAATGGCAGACAAGTATTATCAAATGTAATATCATCACAAATAGAAATACATAAAAAATTTGGGGGAGTAGTTCCTGAAGTAGCTTCAAGGAAGCATATAGAGTCAATTAATTTAGTTATACAGCAAGCTTTAGATCAAGCAAAAGTTACATCAGATGATATAGATGCTGTAGCAGTAACATATGGACCGGGTTTAGTAGGTGCACTGTTAGTTGGAATAAATTCAGCAAAAGCACTTTCTTATGCGTGGCAAAAACCATTAATTGCTGTTAATCATATAGAAGGACATATACATGCTAATTTTATAGAAAATCAAAATCTTGAACCTCCTTTTATCTGCTTAGTAGTATCAGGAGGGCACAGTCATCTTGTATATGTAAAAAATTATGGTGAATATGAAGTTTTAGGACGAACTAGAGATGATGCAGCAGGAGAAGCTTATGACAAAATTGCTAGAGCTCTTGGGCTTGGATATCCAGGAGGCCCTTTAATAGATCAGGAAGCTAAAAAAGGAGACAGAAATGCAGTAGAATTTCCTAGAATATATCTTGAAAACGAAAGTTTTGATTTTAGTTTTAGCGGATTAAAATCATCTGTACTTAATTATTTAAATTCTTTAAAACAGAAAAATCAAGATATAATAATAGAAGATGTTGCAGCAAGTTTTCAAGAAGCAGTTGTAGAAGTATTGGTCAATAAAGCTGTTAGTGCTGCAAAATATAAAAAATGTAAAACTATAGCTTTGGCAGGAGGAGTAGCATCTAACAGCAGATTAAGAGAGTACATGGCGGAAAATTGTTTGAATAATCAAATTGAGTATACTTATCCGTCTAAAATCTTATGCACAGATAATGCTGCTATGATTGGATGTGCAGCATATTATAAATACATAAAATGCGAATATGCAAATTATGAGCTTAATGCTGTTCCTAATTTAGAACTTGTAAAATAATCCACAGATTGATGTTGATAAAAATATTTTTATTGTGGATAAAAAATGAGGCATTAGAAAAGTTAAGGAAGTTATCAACAATTTATAACCAGTTTGTTGATAACTTTTTATTAATCATTTAACTCAGCCCATTTTTCATATAAATTATCAAGATTACTTTTAGTGCTGCTAATTTTTTCTTGAACTTCCATAACACGTGTCTTATCATTGTATGTTTCCTGCTGACACATTACATTTTCTAATTCTGAAAGTAAACTTTCATTTTCACTGATTAATTTTTCTATATCTTTTATTTGTTTATTTTTAATCTTTATCTCACGTAAATTCTCACGCTCTTTTTTTCTTTCATGTTTTAATTGTGTTTTAGTTTTAACATCAGTTATTTTTTCATCTTCTTCTTCTAATTCTGCTTTTTTTTCAACATAATAGTCATAATTACCTAGATATTCATAAAGTCCAGTGGAAGACATATCAAATATCTTTGTAGTTACTTTATTTAAAAAATACCTATCATGAGAAACAACTAATATAGTTCCATCATAATTTATTAAGGCTTCTTCTAAAACTTCTTTTGAGTCTATATCAAGATGATTAGTAGGTTCGTCCATCAATAAAAAGTTTGAGTTTGAAAGCATAAGCTTTAATAGAGATAATCTTCCTTTTTCACCACCACTTAAATCACCTATTATTTTAAATAGCTCATCTCCCATAAATAAAAATCTAGCTAGCATTGTTCGTATTTGGTAATAATCAAGCTTAGGATTCTCATCCCAAATCTCATCAATAACTGTATTTTCATCGTTTAAGTTAATTTGTTCTTGGTCGTAATATCCTGTTTTAACATAATGTCCTTTGATAATTTGTCCAGAAAAATCCAAGATTTTATCAGATAATATCTTTAATAATGTTGTCTTCCCTATTCCATTAGGGCCAATAACACCTATTTTGTCACCACGATATATATCAAAATTGATATTATTAAATAGTTTATGCTTACCAAAACTTTTAGATAAATCCGATACTTTAAGAACTTCTCTACCACTTCTAATTTTAGGCGAAAATTTTAATTTAACTTTCTTGGACGCGTATGGAGGAGGTTCAACTTTCTTTATTTTATCTAAGGCCTTTTGTCTGCTGAAGGCTTGTCGTATATTTCTTTTACTTCCATAAGATTGAAGCCTTTTAATTAATTCTTCTTGCCTAGTAATTTCTTTTTCTTGTTCTTCATATTTTTTCTTTAATAATTCAATTTCTACTTTACGTTTATTCATAAATTCTGAATAATTTCCGTTATATGATTTAAGAATTTTATCTTGTAATAGAAATACTCTGCTAATCGTATTATCTAGGAAATATCTATCATGTGAAATTATGATTGCTGATCCTTTAAAATCATTAATGAATTTTTCAAGCCATGAGATTGCTTCTATATCAAGGTGATTTGTAGGTTCATCCAAAAGTAAAATATCTGGTTTTTCTAGAAGCAGTTTAGCTAGCATAACCCTACTTTTTTGCCCTCCACTTAATAAGTTTATAGGCTTGTCAAATTCATTTTCACTAAATCCTAATCCTTTTAAAACTCCTCGAATAATACTTTTGTAACCATAACCATTCATAGCTTCAAATTTTTCATTAAGTTCTGAATAGTCATTCATATATTTGTTTAATATATCTGAATCAGTATCTTCTGTAAAATTGCTAATTTTATTTTCTAGTTCTCTTATATTTTGTTCTATTTTTATTAAGGGACTAAAAATTTTTATCATTTCATTAATTATGGTATTATTGCTTTTTATTCTAGTGTTTTGCTTTAAATATCCTACTTTTTTACCTTTTGCTATATAAATATTTCCTTCATCATATTCAAGCGTATTTGTTAAAATATTAAATAAAGTTGTTTTACCAGCTCCATTAAGTCCTACAAGTCCAATTTTTTCGCCTTCATTTATAGAAAATGATATATTTTCAATTATTGTATCTACAATATATGATTTAGTTATGTTTGTACAGGATAATATAATCATGAAATCACCTACCTGACACTACATTATTCTTAGTTTTTATGTTTATTATTATCCTTAAATTTTAATACTATTATATACTAATAGAAATTAAGAGACAATAAAATAAAAAAATACAAAAAACAGTTGACAAAAATTATATTATAATGTATTGTATATAGAAACAAAATTATAAATAAAGTAAAATGAATAATGTACTTCTTATCCAGAGAGGTGGAGGGACTGGCCCTATGAAACTTCGGCAACCTACAGAAATTCTGCAAGGTGCTAATTCCAGCAAAGAATACTTTGAGAGATGAGGAGAAGAATAATAAGCATTAGATCTTCTCTTGATTGAGAAGATTTTTTATTATGGAGGTAAAAATATGAAAAAATATGAATTAGAAACTTTATGCGTACAGTCACAAGAAAATTTTGAGGAAGGCGAATCAAGAGTATATCCAATAGTTCAAAGTACCACTTATAATTATAAAGATCCTGATTATGTAGCTGCGTTATTTGATCTTGAAGAAGATGGTCATATGTATTCAAGAATAAGTAATCCTACTGTAGCGGTTTTTGAAAATAATATGGCGTTACTAGAAGGAGGAGTAGGTGCTGTTGCTGTTTCTTCAGGTCAGGCAGCAACATCAATGGTAGCACTTAATCTATGCAATTCAGGCGATCACATTGTAGCACTGTCTACATTATATGGTGGAACATTTTCCTTATTATCATCAAGTTTTAAAAAAATAGGTATAAATACAACTTTTGTTAAACCAGATTCAAGTATTGAAGAAATAAAAGCTTGTTTTAAAGATAATACAAAGATGTTTTTTACAGAAACTATTGGAAATCCTGGCATGAACGTGCTTGATATAGAAAAAGTAGCTGCAATAGCTAAGGAAATGGAAGTTCCTTTAGTAGTAGATAATACTATTGCAACTCCATACTTGTGCAGACCTATAGAATACGGAGCAAATATAGTTATACATTCAACTACAAAGTATATTGATGGACAAGGAACCTGTGTAGGTGGAGTAGTAGTAGATGGAGGAAACTTTAATTGGGACAATGGAAAATTTCCAGATTTAGTAGACCCTGATCCAAGTTATCATGGATTAAGTTATTTAGATACTTTCAAAGAAGCAGCTTTTATTGCAAAAGCTAGAACACATGTACTTAGAGATTATGGTTCTACAATGAGTGCATTTAATGCATTTATATACAATAGAGGTCTTGAAACTCTTCATATAAGAATGCAGAGACATAGCGAAAATGCTTTAAAGGTTGCAAAATTTTTAGAAAACCATGAAAATGTTACATGGGTAAATTATCCTTCTCTTGAAAGCAGTGAAACATATGAGCAGGCTAAAAAGTATCTGCCAAAGGGTGGAAGCGGAATGATTCTTTTTGGTATAAAAGGCGGAGCTGAGGCAGGAAAAGAGTTTACAAGGAATCTAGAATTTATAAAACTTGCTGTTCATCTTGGAGACGCAAGAACATGTCTTTTACACCCTGCAAGTACAACTCACAGACAGTTAAGTGAAGAAGATCAAATAAAAGCTGGTGTACTACCAGAAGCGATAAGAATAAATGTTGGAATAGAAAATGCAAATGATATTATAAAAGACCTAGATCAAGCTCTAAGAAAGTTAAAAGTTAAAAATTAAAAGTTTAAAGTTAAGGAAGTTTTACTACGTAAAACGATAAATATTAAGATAAGAGATCTGGAAGCTTTTGTTGGGTAAAACAATAGAAATGAGTAACTAGAAACATATAAGTATAATTTGATTTGTGAAGTTATGAGCAAATTTTCCTAATCTTTTATCTTTTCATTTTTAATTTTTATCTTAGACAAAAGAGCTAGACAGTATTAGAGAAAAAAGGAGTTGGTTGAATGCCAGTAATTATACCTAAGAAACTTCCTGCAAATAAAATATTGAGAAATGAAAATATTTTTATAATGGATAAAGAAATAGCAGAAAAGCAGGATATTAGACCACTAGAGATTGCATTAGTAAATTTAATGCCGACAAAAATACAAACAGAGACACAATTTTTAAGAATGCTGTCGAATTCACCAATACAAATTAATGTTGAGTTTATTCATCCTGAATCACACAAGTCTAAACATACATCAGAAAGTCATATGAGAGAATTCTATAAAACTTATGAAGAAATAAAACATAGAAAATTTGATGGTATGATAATTACAGGAGCGCCAGTTGAGCATCTAGATTATGAACAAGTAGATTATTGGGAAGAAATGAAAAAGATAATGCAGTATTCACAAACAAATGTTACATCAACGGTATATATATGTTGGGGAGCGCAAGCAGCACTTTATTATTTTTATAGTATACCTAAATATTCACTAGATAGAAAGCTTTTTGGTGTGTTTGCACATAAGAAAAAAGATGAAAACTGCATGCTTCTTAGAGGTTTTGATGATATATTTTATGTTCCCCATTCAAGGCATACTACAGTAAGAAGACAGGATATAGAAAATGTAGACGAACTTGATATACTTGCATGTTCCAAAGATGCAGGAATTCATATAGCATCTACAAAAAACTATAGAAAAATATTTGTAATGGGACACTCTGAATACGATAGAGACACATTAAAAAATGAATATGACAGAGATATTAAACTTGGTAAAAAAATAAATGTACCAAATAATTACTATCCTGATGATAATCCTAAAATGAAACCGTTCGTTAAATGGAAAGCACATGGTAATATGTTTTTTAAAAATTGGGTAAACCTTGTTTACCAAGAAACACCATTTGATATAAATGAAATTAAGTATTGAAAAGTCGTCTATTTGACGACTTTTTAATTTGCATATTTAAGAAATATAAGAAATATGTTAATATAAGTACAGCAATTAAAATTTGGAGGTCTATTAAAATGGGGAAATTGTTTGGTACAGACGGAGTAAGGGGCGTTGCAAATAAAGAATTAACATCAGAATTAGCATATAAACTTGGACGAATAGGAGGGTACCTTCTTACTAAAGGAAAGAAAAGACCTAAAATGATAGTAGGTATGGACACTAGAATATCGGGAGATATGCTTGAAGGAGCTTTATCGGCTGGTATCAATTCAGCAGGTATAGATGTACTATATTTAGGTATAATACCAACACCAGCAGTAGCTTGTTTGATTAAAATATTGGAAGCAGATGGAGGAGTAATGATATCAGCTTCACATAATCCTGTTGAATATAATGGTATTAAGTTTTTTAATTCAAAAGGTTTTAAGCTTACTGATGAAATTGAAGATGAAATTGAAGAATACATATTGAATGGCAAAGATATAGATTATATGCCTGTAGAAGCAGAAGTAGGAAGAAAAATCATAGTTGAAAATCCTACAAGAAAGTATATGGATTATATTAAAGACACTATTAATATAAACTTTGAAGGCATAAAAGTAGCATTAGACTGTGGAAATGGAGCAGTATATAAAGCAGCACCGCAATTATTTCATGAACTTGGTGCACAAGTATATGTGATAAACAGTGATCCAAATGGAATAAATATAAATGTAAACTGTGGCTCTACAAAGCCTGATGAAATACAAAAACTTGTTATAGAAACAGGTGCAGATATAGGACTTTCATTTGATGGTGATGCAGATAGATTAATAGCATCTGATGAAAATGGTAATATAGTAGATGGTGACCATATAATGGCTGTTTGTGGTATTAATCTTAAAAAGAATAATAAATTAAATAATAATACAATAGTAGGAACTGTAATGAGCAACATGGGACTTGATTTATGTCTTAAAAAAGAAAAAATAGAAATACTAAAAACAAAAGTAGGCGACAGATACGTTTTGGGAAAAATGAAAGATAACGGTTATTCTCTTGGAGGGGAACAATCAGGACACATCATATTTTTAGATCATAATACAACAGGAGATGGTTTATTAACTGCTGTCCAGTTGGTTTCAGTAGTAAAAGAGACAGGTAAAAAATTATCAGAACTTGCTTCCGTTATGAAAACAATGCCTCAAGTACTTATTAATGCAAAAGTTGATAATAATAAGAAGAAGGAATATTTAAGAGATGAAACTATAAAAATAAAGATACAGGAAATTGAAGAATACTTCCATGGAAAGGGAAGAGTACTTATAAGACCATCAGGGACAGAACCTTTAGTTAGAGTAATGATAGAAGGACAAAATGAAGAAGAAATAGAAAAATACGCAAAAGAATTAGCAGAACTTATTGAAAATAAATTATGTTGAAAGGGATGATAAAATGACGTTTAAAGTAAGAGATGTTATAATAACTTATGTTTTAATAGTAATTGGGTTTTTGTTTTTAAGTCAGCCAATATACAATGTTTTTGGAATACCAGGAATACCGGTAACTCATTTTTTAATTATATTCTTACCTGTTATTATATTAACAGGAGTATTTAAAAAAGATTATAGAAGAGTTTTCTTTCTAAACAAACCTAAAAATGCAAGTTTCATATTTAAGGGTATAGGTTTATGGTTTTGTGCACTTGTAATTAGCTTAATTTATGCTGCGATTGCCGTTAGGTTTTTACCGGAAGAAAAAGAACTTGTAAAAACCTTTGATTATTTGTTTAGCAATACAGTTCTTTTGGAGCAGTTACTTTTAATAGGACTAATGCCAGCTATTACAGAAGAACTTTTGTTTAGAGGATTTATTTTTTCGTCTTTTATAGAAAATATGTCTCCTGCTAAAGCTATAATAATTTCGTCAGCAATGTTTGCAGCACTGCACTTAAGTTTATTAAAATTTGTGCCAACATTTTTATTAGGAGTGGTATTTTCTTATACTGTATATAAAACAAGATCGATATATACATCAATGTTTCTTCACTTTTTAAACAATACATTTTCTGTTTTAATCCAAAGCCTTGCACCAACTGTAAATATTCCAGAATCTTTTATTTTACCTGGAATAAATCTTCAGGTAATAATGGTTTTTGTAGCAGCTATACTATTAATAAAATGTAATGAAGTTATGAAAAAAATAAAAACAGTTAAAAAGTTGAAATATAATTAGTAGAATAACAATAATATATCATTACAAAAGGTGATTTAATGAATAAGAAACATTTAAGCCTTTCAGTTAAAATAACAATACTCGCTGCACTTGTTATAATGATTTCTATTCTTATTTCTACTATAATAAATATTAGAAATGAAATAGTAAACATACGTGAGTATGTAGAAATGAATATAATGAATATTGCTGTATCAATATCTAAGAATACTGTAATTATTGATGCTCTAGAAGATAAAGATGATGATACTATTCAAAAACAAGTAAATACTATCCTTACGTCTGTAGAAAATATTCAATTTATTGTAGTTACGGATATGAACAGTATTAGATATTCGCATCCGTATCCTTATAATATTGGTAAAAAGTTCAAAGGTGGAGATGAAAAAAGAGTAATTGAGACGGGTGAGAGCTATATATCAGAAGCTGAAGGAACTTTAGGCAAATCTCTTAGGGCTTTTTACCCAATTTTTAATTCGACGAATAATCAAATTGGTTTTGTGTGTGTTGGAACTTTAATGGAAATAATAAATGAAGTTAGAATAAATTCCATAAAATCCTTAATATTTACTGCAATAATAGGATTAATAGTTGGTATAATAGGAGCAGTATTACTTTCTAAAAACATAAAAAATACACTATTAGGACTCGAACCTCATGAAATTGTGCAATTGTATAACGAAAAAAAAGGAATGATAAATGCTATCCACGAGGGAATATTAGCCGTTGATGTCAATAAAAAAATTACTATGATAAATCAATCTGCGATAAATATACTAAATATTAATTCAAATCCAGAAGCAATTATGGGAATGAATGTAGTAGATGTTGTTCCTTCAACTAAACTTATTAGGGTATTAGAAAGCGGTAATAATGAGTATAATTATGAAGATGTTTTTAATGGTACGGTAGTTGTTGCAAATAGAGTCGTTGTGAAAGATGAAGAAAAAATAATCGGAGCAATAGCTACATTTAGAGATAGAACACAAATAATAAGGATGGCAGAAGAAATAACAGGAGTTAAGCAAATTGTTGAAGCCTTAAGGGCTAATAATCATGAATTTATGAATAAACTCCATGTAATTTTAGGATTTATTCATACAAAAAAGTATGATAAAGCAGAAAAATATATATTGAATGCAGCTCAATTACAAAAACAAATTGGTAATATAGTAACTAGAAAAATTAAAAATACAACAATAGCAGCATTATTAATAGGTAAAACGAGTAGAGCAAAAGAGTTAGGAATAAACTTTGATATAGATAAAAAAACATATCTTTCTGAAGAAACAAGCAAATATAATAATGATTTAGTAACTATAATAGGAAATCTATTAGAAAATGCATTTGAAGCAGATTTGAAATCTAATAAAGATGAAAAATTTGTGTCATTAAAAATTGAAGATAAAGATGAACATATTAATATAATAGTTAAAGATAATGGAATAGGGATAAAAGATGAAGATAAAGATAAAATATTTATAAGAGGTTGTACAACTAAACCTAATAGTGGAGGAGTTGGACTAGACCTTACTAAAAGAAGTGTTGAAAATATGAATGGTAAAATTGAAGTTTATTCTAAACATGGCAAAGGAACAACCTTTAAAATTGTATTATATAAGGGGGAAGACGATGATAAAAGTTCTAATAGTTGAAGATGATCCAATGGTAGCTGAAATAAACAAAGGGTACATTGAAAGTGTTAGTGATTATATAGTCGTAGGAGTTTGTAGAGATGGGTTAGAAGCTATAAAATTTCTTGAGAAAAATGCAATAGCTCTTGCTGTAGTAGATATATATATGCCTAAATTAGATGGAATTTCTTTAATAAAAGAATTAAGAAAACTTCAAATAAAAACAGATATAATACTTGTTACTGCATCAAATGATACTGAAGATATTAGTACTGCTTTAAAATATGGTGCAGTAGATTATCTTGTAAAACCATTTAAATATAATAGACTTGTTCAAACATTAGAAAACTATAAAGAAAGATATTACACTTTAATTAATAAACAAGCTGTAGAACAACAAGAAATAGATAGAATTATAAAAACAATTAGAACAAAAAATGCACTGCCAAAAGGTATGCAGGAAAAAACATTGGCAACAATACTTAAGCTAATAAACAATAAATATGTTAAAAAGGGATTTGGTGCAGAGGATTTGAGTGAAGAATTAGGTATCAGTTCTGTAACTATAAGAAGATACTTAGAATATTTAGAAAGTATATCAAAAATTAAATCGGAAATAAAATATGGTTCAGTTGGCAGACCAAAATTCATATATAAGGTTATAAAAAAATCATAAGAATTTCATTTTTTTATTTAATAAACTCTTGAAATATTTATTTTATTTAATATATTTAAAAAATGTTTAGGTTAATTTCTAAACATTTTTTTTATCTAAAAATGTGATAACGTATTCATGAAATTAAAATTAGAGGAGGATTTTCATGACTACTAAAACAGAAAAAGATACTTTTAAAATTATGGGTATTACGTGGCCGTATTTTCTTTTTATTTCATTGGTAATATTTACAGCAATGTATATGGATGCCCTGCCAGCTGGATTAATAGAGTTAGCAACAATGATGGTAATAGGAGCAATTTTAGATTTAGTTGGAAACAAAACACCAATTATTAAAGATTATTTTGGTGGAGGAGCAATTGTAGCAATATTTGGTTCAGCAATATTAGCATTTTATAATATTCTTCCTGAAGGAACAGTATCGGGAATTACAGAATTTATGAAAGGTGGACAATTCTTAAACTTTTATATAGCAGCTTTAATATGCGGTAGTATATTAGGCATGAGTAGAGCTCTTTTAATAAAAGCATTTGTAAAATATCTTCCAATTATACTAGGTGGAGTTATAACGGCATTGGCATTAGTAGGAGTAGTTGGATTAATCATTGGTTACGGTTTTAAAGAAGCAATATTATATATAGGAATACCAATCATGGGAGGCGGAATGGGAGCTGGCGCATTACCTTTGTCAGACATATATGGTCAAGTGTTAGGTGAAGACCCAGGGAACATATTAACAATAGTAGTGCCGGCACTAGCTTTAGGTAATGCATTTGCAATAGTATGCGGTGGACTTCTTAACAAATTGGGTAAAAAAAGACCTAGCTTAACAGGTAATGGAGAATTATTAATTAATAAAGATGATAGTTTTGAAATAAAAGAAAATAAATCTGGTATTGATTATAAAACTATGGGAATAGGAATTGTATTTTCTTGTACTTTTTATATATTTGGTAACATTTTATCTGAATTTATTCCAATACACAGATATGCTCTAATGATTATATCAGTTGCAATAGCAAAAGGTATGAATTTAATTCCTGAAAAATATGAGCAAGGATGTCATCAATGGTATAGATTTGTAGCAGCTAATTTTACACCAGCATTGTTAGTTGGAATAGGAATTGTATATATAAATCTTGGACAGCTTGCTGATGCGTTAACTGTTCAATACATTATTCTTGTATTTGTAACAGTAATAGGTTCAATAATTGGTTCAGGATTTGTAGGTAAATTGTTAGGTTTTTATCCTATAGAGTCAGCGATTACCGGAGGATTATGTATGGCTAATATGGGAGGAACAGGTGACGTAGCGGTTCTTTCAGCAGCAAATAGAATGGAACTTATGCCTTTCGCACAAATTTCATCTAGACTTGGTGGAGCATTCATGATTCTATTGGCTACAGCATTGTTAAATTTATTCCTTTAAATAATATTTGAGCAGAAGATAGTTTATCTATCTCCTGCTTAAATTAAACTTAATTGATATTTAAAATTACTGCTAAATATTAATAAGAATGGAGGAACAACCACTGACAGTTCAGTGTTATTCAGTGTAATTTTGTGGTTAAAAATTATGTATTACGAAAAACAAATTAATATAAAAGAATCAGAAAAATTATTAAAAGAACTAGATTTGAAAATACCAAAAGGAGTTGACTATACTGTAGGTATTTTTGATGGCAATAATATGATAGGAACTGGCTCTATATCTGGTGACATACTCAAAGGAATAGGAGTAAGAGAAGATTATCAAGGCTTAGGAATAATGGCAAAAATCATATCTAATCTATTAATAAAATGCAGTGAAGATAATAAAAAGAATATTTTTGTTTATACAAAATACAGTGAAAAGAAAAACTTTGTACATCTTGGCTTCAAAGAAATAGCACAAGTAAAATACAGAGTTTCTTTACTTGAAAAAGCAGAATATGGAATAGAAGAATTTAAAATCAATTTACTAGAAAAATATGTAAACAATAAAAGCAATGTATGCATAGTAATGAATTGCAATCCATTTACTCTTGGACATTTGAACTTAATAGAAAAGGCAGCAAAAGAAAATGAACATGTATTCGTAATAATACTTGAAGAAGACTTATCTTCATTTCCTTTTGAAATAAGATATAACTTAGTTAAAGAGAATACCAAACATCTAAGCAATGTAGATGTAATTAAAGGAGGAAAATATGTAATATCATCTTTAGTATTTCCATCTTATTTTACAAAAGAATGCGAACATATTGAGTTATATGCTAGGCTAGATTTAAACATATTTTTAAATCATATAGCAAATGCTTTAAGTATAAAGAAACGTTATGTAGGCAAAGAACCATATTGTCAAGTAACATCTATATACAATAAGATTATGAAGAAAGTACTACCTAAAGGTGGAGTAGATGTAGTAGAAGTAGAACGATTTAATATAGATGGAATAGCTGTAAGTGCTTCAAAAGTTAGACAGCTTATAAGAGATAATAAAATTGCAGAAACGAAAAAATATGTACCATCAAAAACTTTTGAGTATCTAGTTTCAGAAGAAGCTTATCATGTAATTGAAAGAGTTAGAAAAAATAAATCAAGACACTAGAAACTAGATTAAAAGTTAAGAGTGAAATAAATTCTTTGAAAGGAGAATGAGTTTTGAAAATAAAAAATATTGCAATAGTAGGTTCTCTTGAATCTAATGATGTAATGATTACTATAGAACCACTTGAAAACAAATTAGAAATAATTATAGAAAGTATAGTGTATGATCAATTTAATGAAGAAATAAAAAAAGCTGTACAAGATGTTTGTGACGAATTAGAAGTTAAACAAGCAAAGATAAAAGTTAATGACAGAGGTGCACTAGAGTGTACTATTAAAGCGAGAATGGAAGCTGCAATAATAAGAGGAAAAGGAGAAATACTATGATTTCATTGAAGAGGACAATGCTGTTTATTCCAGGAAATAATCCCAGTATGTTAATGAATAGTATTGTATTTGGAAGTGATTGTGTAATTTTTGATTTGGAAGATGCAGTGTCTGAAAAGCAAAAAGATGCAGCGAGAATTTTAGTGAGAAATGGATTAAAAACATTAGATTTTGAAAATACAGAAGTGTTTGTTAGAATTAACGATATTTCTACAAAATATTGGAAAAACGATCTAGAAGAAGTTATGAAAGGTAAAATAAATTCGATATTACTACCAAAAACTGAATCTCCTAAATCTGTGAAAGAAGCTGAAAAATATATAGAAGAATTAGAAAAGAAGTACAATATTGAAAAGCAAATTACAATAATGCCTTTATTAGAAACTGCATTAGGAATAGAAAATGCTTTTCAGATTGCAAAATCAAGTGAAAGAATAGAAGGATTATTCTTAGGTGCTGAAGATTTAACAGCTGATTTAGGCGCAAAAAGAACAAAGGAAGGTAAAGAAATATTGTATTCTAGGTCAAGAGTAGTTACTGCAGCAAAAGCTGCTAAAATATTAGCTATAGATACGCCATTTACAGACGTGGATGATGATGAAGGATTAGTAAAAGATACAATATTTGCAAAAGAAATTGGTTTTGATGGAAAAGCATCTATTTCACCTCGTCATGTAGATATTATAAATAAAATTTTTATGCCTAGCAAAGAAGAAATAATCTACGCTCATAAAGTTATAGATGCAATAGAAAAGGCTGAAGAAGAGGGAAAAGGTGTTGTTTCATTAGAGGGTAAAATGATTGATGCACCAATAGTAAATAGAGCAAGAAAAGTATTATTGGTTTTGAATAAAAGCAGAGGAGTAATGTAAATGAGCAAGATAGTAAAAACGTTTAAAGAAGTATTTAAACTTTGCGGACTTAAAAATGGAATGACTATTTCATTTCATCATCATATGAGAAATGGTGATTATGTACTTAACAATGTTATTTCTCAATTAGATGAATGCGGATTTAGAGACATTAAAATTGCTCCAAGTGCAGTATTTCCAATTCATGAACCATTAATAGAATACATCAAGAAAGGTGTAGTTACATCAATAGATACAAATTATATGAGCGGTTCTGTTGCTGAATTTATAAGTCTTGGAGAGATGGAACAACCTGTTAAGTTTAGAAGCCATGGAGGCAGACCAAAAGCTATGGAAGATGGAGAAATAAAAGTTGATGTTGCATTTGTGGCAGCACCTTCATCTGATAAAATGGGAAATATAAATGGAGTTTTAGGTTCATCAGCCTGCGGCTCATTAGGATATGCATTTTCAGATGTTGAACATGCTAAGAGTGTAGTAGCAGTAACAGACTATCTAGTTGATTATCCTAATCCTTACATTTCAATAGATGAAACTAAAGTTGATTATGTAGTTCCAGTTAGCAAAATTGGAGATTCAGCAAAAATAGTATCAGGTACAACAAAAATAACTAGAGATCCTGTAGGTTTAACAATAGCAAAGAATGCAGCAAGTGTAATAGAAAAGTCAGGCTTATTAAAAAATGGCTTTTCTTTTCAAACAGGTGCAGGAGGAGCTTCATTAGCTGCAGCTTATTATTTGAAGAAAGTTATGCTAGAAAAGAATATCCAAGGAAGCTTTGGAATGGGAGGCATAACAAAATACTTTGTGGATTTTTTAAATGAAGGATTTTTTAAAACATTAATGGATGTACAATGCTTTGACCTTGATGCAGTTAAATCTATAAAAGAAAATCCAAATCATATTGAAATATCAGCTTCACTTTATGCAAATCCTAACTCTAAAAGTTGTGTAGTAGATAATTTAGATATTGTAATTTTAGGAGCTACAGAAATTGATACTAATTTTAATGTTAATGTTCATACAGATTCTAATGGTATGATAATTGGAGGTTCTGGAGGACATAGTGACACAGCAGCAGGATCAAAATTATGTATAATTGTAACGCCACTAATAAGAGCAAGATTACCAATAATAGTTGATAAAGTAACTACTATATCAACACCGGGTAATACAATAGACGTATTAGTAACAGAGAGAGGAATTGCAGTAAATCCTAATAGAAAAGAATTAAAAAACAAGCTTATAGACGAAGGGTTAAAAGTATTAGATATACAAGAAATGCAAAACATAGCGCAAAAGATAACAGGAAAACCTAAAAGAGCAAGGTTATCACATAAAATAGTAGGTGAAGTAATTTATAGAGACGGAAATATAATTGATACAATAAAAGCAGTAAATAAACGTTAGTTACTAACAATAAGGAATGATTAGTATGCAAAGCAAAATATTGAGGGCTAGAGAAGAAAGATGGAATAAAAGAATAAATTTAGTTAAAAGGTACCATAAACCAGTAGTAACAATTACTTTAAATATTCCAGGCAAAGAAAAGAACGATAAAATACTGGAAAGAACTTTTAAAGAAATATATGAGCTCTTCAAAGAAATACTATTAACAAAGCATGTTAAGATTTTGTACAATGAGAAACAGGTTACTTGGGATGGACCAGAAGCATATATGGTAGTAGACATATCACCAATATCTGTAAAACAAATAGCTGTAAAATTTGAAGAAAACAATGACTTAGGAAGAATAGCTGATATAGATGTTATGAATATAGATTGTAAAAATATTAGCAGACAAGAAGTTGGTTTCAAAACTAGAAAATGCTATTTGTGCAACAACACAGCTCATTACTGCACAGTTAATAAAACACATAGACAAGAACAAATACTAAAAAAAATATACAGCATAATATCTGAATATTTTGAGGTGAAAAATGCTAGAGTTATATAAAGAAGAAATAAAAAAAATATCATTAATTTCTCAAATACTTGAAGTATATGTTTCACCAAAACCTGGTCTTGTTGATAAAATCGATAGCGGAGCTCACAAAGATATGAACATAAAAACATTTATAGACAGTTCTATAGCACTAAATTCTACTTTTGTTAAATGCTTTGAAATTGGTTATTTGAATAATGAAAAACCGCCTCATGAAATACTTAGCCAGTTAAGAAATATTGGTATAAAAGGTGAAAAAAAAATGTTTAAAGCAACAAAGGGCATAAATACACATAAAGGACAGCTTTTTTTATTAGGTTTTATAGTTGCATCCGCAGGGATACTTGTTTCCCAAAGAGAAACAATAAGCAGTGAAAAAATTTCAAAACAAATAAAGATATTTACTAAGGATATAGTCAATAAAGAATTAAAAACTATAAAGGGTAACAAACTTTCTCATGGAGAGGTTATTTATAAAAAATACGGTAAAAAAGGAATAAGAGGAGAAGTAGAAGAAGGAATACCATCAATATGTAATTTGGGGTATGTTAAATTTAAAGAATATCTATCAAATGGTATAGGGTTTAACAATGCTTTAATAGGAGTTTTGATTGAACTTATGGCTGAAGTAGATGATACAAATGTATTATGGCGCAGAGGATTAGAAGGTTCAGAATATTTAAAAAAAATGGCTAACAAAGCTCTGATGTTAGGAAATGTTACAACTCAACAAGGTATGAATTTTATTTTAAAGATGAATAAAGAATTTAATGAAAAAAATATAAGTCCTGGTGGTTGCGCAGATATGCTTGCTGCAGTTATTATGATATATTTTTTAGAAAATAGTAAAATACTAAATAGTGGAGGAAATTATTATGGATTACAACAAACTTGCTTTAGAAATGCACAAAAAATATAAAGGAAAAATAGAAGTAAAAAGTAAAGTGAAAGTAGAAACTAAGGATGATTTATCAATAGCTTACACTCCAGGTGTTGCTCAGCCGTGTAGAGAAATTCATAAAGATATAAATAAGGTATATGAATATACTTCAAAATCAAATATGGTAGCTGTAGTAACAGATGGAACAGCTGTATTAGGCTTAGGAGATATAGGTGCACATGCAGCTCTTCCTGTTATGGAAGGAAAAGCTGTGCTGTTTAAAACATTTGGAGATGTTGACGCTTTTCCAATATGTATAGATTCAAAAGATGTAGATGAAATAGTAAGAACAGTTAAAATATTAGAACCTGTTTTTGGAGGTATTAATCTTGAAGACATTGCTGCACCAAGATGCTTTGAAATAGAAGAAAGATTAAAAAAAGAAATGAATATCCCAATATTTCATGATGATCAGCATGGGACAGCAGTAGTAACTGCAGCAGCAATAATAAATGCTCTAAAAGTAGCAGGTAAAAGAATAGAAGAAGTAGAAGCAGTAATTAATGGTGCAGGTGCAGCAGGAATGGCAATAGCTAAACTATTATTAAAAATGGGAATAAAAAACATTGTGATTTGTGATAGAAAAGGAATAATCAATAAAAATCGAGAGCTAAATAATAGCAAAAAAGAAATGGCACAAATAACAAATATATATAATGAGACTGGAGCACTAACAGACGCATTAAAAAACAAAGATATATTTATTGGTGTGTCAGCACCTAATATAGTATCAAAAGAAATGATAGCTTCAATGAGTGAGAAACCGATAGTTTTTCCAATGGCAAATCCAACACCTGAAATAATGCCTGAAGAAGCAAAAGCAGGAGGAGCATATATAGTAGGTACAGGAAGATCTGATTTTCCAAATCAAATAAATAATGTTCTTGCATTTCCTGGTATATTTAGAGGAGCTTTAGATGTAAGAGCGTCAGATATAAACGAAGAAATGAAAATGGCAGCTGCATACGCAATAGCAAATACAGTATCAGAACAAGAACTTTCAGTAGATTGTATTATACCAAAAGCACTAAATAAAGATGTATCTTTAAGAGTTGCTGAAGCAGTAAAAAAAGCTGCTAAAGAAACTGGTATTTCAAAATAATAAAAAATTATAAAAAAGCAGGGTAATCCTAAAAGAGGTTACCCTGTTTTCTTAATATACATCTACAAACTTTATTGAATACATATCGCTAACTATTTGATTTCCAGTTTGAGGTTCTTCTAAAATAACATAATCAATACCAACTTCCTTAAGTATTCCTTGCTTATCTAGAAATAAGTTTGTTCCAAGAAGATATGAAACTTTTATATAACTGCCAATTATAGTATTTAAATATCCTTGTAAATAATTTGGATCATCAGTAACTATTGGTTGATTGCAAGGAGGATAACTATTAGGAGTATCTGAGAGTGCATTGTAATTTGATTCTGGATAATAATTTTGGTTTATATCAAAAATTCTCATAAAATCACCTCTCATAAAGACTTCTATAACTATTTGGATTAAAAGTAAACATATCTGGTGATTCAGGTACATCTACAAATTTTATTGAATACAAATCAGCTATTATATTATTTCCAGTTTGAGTTTCTTCTAAAACAATATAGTCAACACCTACTTGTTTAAGTATACCTTCCTTATCAATAAATAAATTTGTTCCTATAAGAAATTCTACTTTTATAAATTTATCAATAAGACTGTTCAAATATCCTTGTAAATAATTTGGATCATCAGTAACAATTGGCTGATTACAAGGAGGACGACTAATAGGAATATCAGAAAGAGCATTGTTATAAGACATTGGGTATAAATTATTATCATCTAACATTTTAAATATTTTCATAAAATCACCTTCCATTTAACATTTAGCTAAATTTCTTTTTTATGTTTGAGGATATAATGCTGTAGGATTGTAAAAACAGTGTTCTCTAAGTCGCACAAGGAAATAACCTGAACCATTAGGTGGAAATTCGGGCGGACAATCAGGTCTAAAGGGATTGAAATACCATAAACTGTTTCCAATATTGTACAGCCTGTTACCTGCTAAAGCCCAATCAGCAATATCATAATGAACTTGGTCAGGAGGATTGCTCCAAATTGTTTGATAATTTGGCTGTCCGCCAATTACACTCATAACACAGTCAAATTGACCCGGCTGATAAATTACCTTTCTTATATCTCCTTGGCCAACTCGATGATATTCACCGTTAGGTACTCTTACTCTATTCATAACAACTGTAGCAACAGCTCTCATTCCAATGACAGCTACATCATACCACCATAACAAAAACCGCTAAATCTTAAGGAATAGCTGGAGTTCAAAATCATCCATGTCAGCATCAGGATACTTAGTATAATTTGCATACTTAATTATTTCTCTAAGAAAAACATTTTTCTCTTCAGGAGTATTGTTCCAATAGACATTATCAATATAATCTTTAAAACTTTTAATCATAGGTATTTTGTTTTCAATATTCTCTTTATTAATAAAAAACTGTTCCTGTTTCTTTCGAGCTTCCGATATAGTTTTTTCTACTGCTTCAATTCTGTTAGAAATTTTATTCATCCTTTCAAGAAAAGTCAAATTATCATAAATACCCTGCTCAAGCAAATCAAATAATTTATCCTTTTGATTAAGGATTTTTTTCAGTTCCTTTTCATTACAAATTATAGTATCATTAATAACATTAATTTCATGACTAGAAAACTCAGACTTATTATATGTAAAATTGTATTCTAACTCTGTTAGCCTTTTATATAAAAGTTTTATCAAACGATCTTCAACTAAATACAAATAACTGCTCTTAGTTCCACACCCTTTATAACACCGTATAGAATCTTTTTTACCTTTACATGTCCTGATAGACATAGTTGCTCCGCAGCTGCTGCATTTAAGAAAATAAGATAGTGGATTTCTCAAAACTCTAGCTTTTTTAAGATGAGGCTGATATCTTTCTTTAGTTAATAACTGTGCTTTCTTAAACAGCTCTTCATCAACAATAGCTTCATGTTTACCTTCGAATATTTTCCACTCACTTTTATCTAAAAACGAAGATGATCTTTTACCATTTTCATTATATTTATATTCTCTCTTTCCCCAAGTAACCTTACCTATATAAACAGGATTTTGAATTATTTTTCTTATAGTCGTTTTATCCCATTTAACTTTACCGTTCTTATTAAGAATATTATTTTCTTCTAGGTATTTAGATATTTTAGTATCACCCATACCTTTATTGACATATAAATCAAAAATCATCTTTATAATTTCAGCCTGCTCATGGTTAATAACAAGAGTTTTGTCTTTCTTATCATATCCAAGAGGAGCATAAGGACTTATATAATTACCTTCCTCAAGACTTTTCATTCTACCTCTAAGCAGTCTCTTAGTTATCATCTTTAACTCTTTCCTAGCAAAGAAAGCTGAAATATCCAGATACTCCTCATCAAAGTCATCGTCAAGGTCATAAATTTTATTAGGTGTAATTATCTTAGTGTTAGATTCCTTAAAAGCATTAATAATCAAACCCTGTTCCATCATATTGCCTCTGCCTAAACGGTCAAAATCCATGACAAGAACAGCATCATATTTATCATCTTCTAGCTCTTCTAACAACTTAAGCATCTCAGGACGTCTTGATAATTTTTCACCTGAGACAACTTCCTTTTTTATTTCAACAATATCTAAGTTATTCACCTTAGCATAAGCAAGTAAAGTTTCTTCATGTCTTTTAAGAACCTCTTCCTCAGAAACATTAGGATTATCCCTGTCCGCACGTGATTTCCTTAAATACATACAAGTACGCATAAACTAACCTCTCTTTCTATTATATATACTTTTATCCTGAGCTTCGAATACCTGAGTCACAAGATAACCCTGAACTCTGTGTCATCCTGCACTTCGTAAGTAAGTGACTAACACCAAATCGAAGATTTGGTTTATCTACTTAACCGTCAGTCGAAGGATATTGTGTATCTATTCCAACCTAATAAATCTATACTATATTTATATTATATACTACACCAACTCATTAAAGTACCCATCTGCCATCAGTCCCTCAGTTAACTTTTTCCTAAACTTAACAAAATCAGCAGTAACTCCAAATTCTTCAGCAAGCTCAAAATCATTCTCAGTATACTTCAAAGCTTCCTCAAAAACATATACAGGCATAAGAAAATATGCAGCAAAAGCATTAGCCTGAGCTTCATTCTTAGCATTGATTAAAAAGTCATTTCTATAATAATTAGATTTCTGGAATAGTGCATGGCCAGCTTCATGAACAACAGCACATCTATATTCAGAACACAAAGAACATTTACAAGTCAAAATATCACCATTCATAAGACAGGTTCTATTCAAATTTTTAAACATAATAATCTTAATATCATGATCTGATATTACTTGCTCAATAATATGTACAGGTATTGGATACTCAAAGATTTGATATTCTGTGATAAGATAAACAGCTTTTTCAAGCATCGTATAATACATACTATACCTCCGGTTTGTAAAATTTTCAAGTATAGTATGTATTATATCGAATGAATGTTCGAATGTAAAGGGGGAAAGATAAATATTATTATTATTTTACACGAATAAAGCATAACTATTAATTCTATATACTTCCGATAGCGTTGATAGGCTGTCCTACCTGACGATGCTTGAATCCGGTGAAACGATGTGCATAACGAACGGGAGTATATTGTTAGTTGATGTACTCAACTGTAAACTGAAACTTATATTTACTAATGTTTCAAAACTTCTAAGCAAACATTGTTATCTTTTGCTTTTAGTCTTACAGTTCCGCCTATTGGGAATGTTGCAAATGGTAATACATGACCAAAATCGACATTGAAAATAATGGGAATGTTTTTAAGTTGCTTTTTAGTTACCACTATTCTCTTAATGGTTTCAACATCCATTTTACAGCTATCATTAAAACTGCCAAATACTATGCCTTTTACGTCTTTAAAGCCTGTTATTTGAATAAGTGATTGTAAATTTCTTTCAAATTCAAATGTAAAATAATTACCCATAATATTATCATCTTCTATAAACAAAACCTTGTTTTTTAGCTTGGGCATAAATTCTGTACCTTGAAGAAGATTCAAAGTGCAAAGATTTCCTCCTACAATCTCGCCCTTACATAAACCCTTTTGTATAACATGATACTGTTTCGTCAGCTTAGATGGCTTAATAAAATATGGCTTCTCTTCAATAAGACATGCTTCGAAATATTGATTTGTATATTCTATATCCTTTTCAAATCCAAAGGAAGAAAAATGAGTTCCATGATAAGTTACTAATCCCGTTTTAGCAAATATAGCATTTATCAAAGCAGTAATATCAGAGAAACCACAGATAATTTTAGGATTATTAGTAATAATTGAATAGTCTATATATTCCAAAATCTGATTAACATTAAATCCACCAATACAAGTTAATATAGCTTTGACATTCTTATCTAGAAATGCATTATGTAAATCTTCAACACGTGATTGTATACTCGAAGAATTCATCTTGTCAATTTCTCTACTATTTTCTGAAAAAGTTATGACAAAACCCTTATCGCCTAGAAACTTTAATGCTTTATCAAAAACCTTTTGCCGTACAACACTTAAACTTCGAGACGGAGCAATAACTCTTATTTCATCTCCTATACTTAACTTATTTGCAATCATTTATTTCTCCTTTTATAATTCAATTTTTCACATTAAGGTAAAACTAGGTGGGGTGTATTAACTAACTATGGTATTTCCGAATGTCGCAAATACCATCAAGTTTACAGTATTACCGACTATGGTATATTTACCTCATATATTACATTTAACATTTCTGAAATTTAGCACTACAAATGAAAAATCCCACAAAAACACCATGGGATTAAACTACCATCTATTAAGTTGTAGTTTCCTAAGCTGTCCCTTTCCCATGCAATAATACTTTCTTTTTTTCACATTCTCCCTTATCAATCAGCTTAATAGGGAAGAGTTAAAACATAATAATATGATATTTTTAATGTTCTCCAAGACTTTTTATAAAACATACTAATCTATTAACTTCTTTAAAACCTGCATTATTATGAAATTTAATACTAAGGGTATTATCTAACTCACAATCAGATGCTAACTCTTTACATCCATTTTTCTTACCCCATTCTTTAGCAAATTCAATTAATTTCATTGCTATTGCCTGCCTGCGATATTCTGGTTCAACATATATGCCCTCTATATAGGCTGTAGGGGAAGTTTTACACCCTTCAACATAATCTTTTCTAATTGATAATTGAATAAATCCAATATATTTACCATCTGATTTTTCATATAAAAAATACTCCCCAAAAGTAGAATCCAAAATTTCTTTTGATAATTCATTTAAATTAAGATCTGGCCATAACTTATGTACTAATGATATGCAGATATCTATATTGCTATTATCTATCTTAACAATCATAAAACTACCTCATATAATTTCTTTGATATTTTAAGAATATAAATTATTAATTTATATTCTTAATGTCCTTGCTTTAATAACAAAATTCTGATTTCTCATTGCAAATCTCCAATTCTTAACTATAGTATTGTTTACCTAGATACTATATTCAAGTATTATGTCAGCCAATGTCATTATCACTTACATATGCTTTAGTAGTATACTTACATCTTGGATAATTTGAGCATCCTTTAAACAAACCATATTTTCCTTTTCTAATAACAAGATTTCCACCACATTTAGGACATATATCTGATTTAATATCTTGTTTGAAATTTTTTTTATTTTTGATTGTATTTATATGTTCTTTCCGTATCTCCTTTGTATTAATATCGGATGATAAAATAATATTGTATATTTCTTCTTTATCCTTGTTATTTATAATTTCTTTATTGTAGTTTTTTATTGTTTTTAATAGTTTAGTAGTATATACGACATCAGACTTTACATTGATTTTTAAATCTGCATTAATTGAAAATACAACAATTGGTATAAACTTAATATTTTCAAAGTTAATTAACAGTTTTTTTAGAGCTTTTACATGTCCATAGTTTTGATGAATAGGATTGTATAGTTTTTCCTTTCTTTTGTATATTACTTGAGTCCAATACTGTTTATACTCATCACCATAAATCCATCCTTTATAATTTTTCGTTTCAATGACAAAAATTCCGTAATTTGAAACAACTAAATGATCTATTTGAGATGTTTTATAACCATTTTTTATAATTATATCATTTAAAACTTTATATTTATCTTTATTTAACTTTGCTAAAATAACAGATACTGTTTTTTCTCCAATAAATCCTTTAATCTTAGGCTTAAATAACTTTAACAAAAAGAAAATTAATACTAATAACCATAAATACCATAAAGATGTAATCATATTTAACATAATAATGCTCCTTATATATTAAAAGATAACTAAATTGATTGATGCTGCTAAATATATCATTTTGTAAAACTATAAGAAAACCCACATAGACATCATGGGATTAATTTATCATCTATTAAATGTACTTTCTCCTAAGTTGTCCCATTCCCACAATAATACTTTCTATTTATTTTTTACATTTTTCCTTATCAATCAGCTTAATAGGGAAGAGGTAAAACATAATACATATACATTACAGGACAATTATAACAAAAACTCTAAAATGTTACAAGAAACAACATAAAATTATAAAATAATAAACAGTACTAGAAAGTTGATACAAAAAAGTACCGTCCCAAATGTAACAAAGACTTTCTAATTTTAAAATAAATATATAAACTTCTATAATTTTAATTTATATCTAGAATATCTCTAAGAACCATACCAACAATGGATTGACTTTGTTCTTTACCGGGTTCACTATTCATCATAACAACTGCTCCTGTCTGTTCATTTATGAAAGTAAAGGCTTTACATTGCATTCCTACACCCCAACCTTGTGAGAAAAAGTAAGGTTTTTCATTGTATACTCCAACAAAAACACCTAATCCTGCAAAGTCAACACAACCATATGGAATAAACATCAATTTTACAGTTTCTTGTTTTAACATAATTCCTGAATTATTAGATAACGACTTTAATAAGTCCAAAATAATCATAGAAAAGTTAGTAGGGGTAGTCCATACACTAGCTCCCCCTATATTTGGATATATCGCTCTTTTTCCCTGCACAATCTTTCCTACGCTGTCATGACCAACAGCACATAAATTAATTTGTTTATTGTCATTTATCCATAAAAATGTATTTTTCAATTCAAGTGGTGTAAAGATTGTTTCCTCAATAAACTCTGAATAACTTTTTCCACTTACATCTTCAACTAACATTTCAAGAACTGCATACCCTGCATCAGAATATTCAAACTTTGTTTGAGGAACATAGTTTGCGTGAACTTCTTGATTATTATAAACAGTTAATCCACGTAAAATTTCAATATTTTTTGGTGTGTTTCCATCTATAACAGGCTTAAAACTTCCATAAGGGTCAATGACTCCACCTTGGTGAGCTAATAAATCTGCTATTGTAACCTCTTTATTCATTATTAATTTATTATATGGAAATTTCCACGAATTTAAATATTGATTTATATCAGTAAATATATTTATCAAATTATCTTGATGTAATTTCAAAACACAAATAGCTGTAAGCATTTTTGTCATTGAGCAAGCGTGAAATATTGAGTTTGAAGAAACTTTTTTAATTGTTCCATTTTCAAGAACTCCAAAACACTTTGTCCATTTTAATTCTCCACTTTCAAAATAAGCTATTGAAAGACCCGGCGTATTCTCTTCTTTCATCGTTTCTAAAATATTCATCAATTATACTCCTTATATATAATTTTAAAAAACTTTATGTTGAATCAAACTTCAAATATTATTTCAACATTTCTCTGAAATGATATGATACTTTCTTATAAAGCCCCTTTGTTACTGACATTTCTTAGCTTTACAGGTGTTCTAGAACCTTACATAGCTTTTATCTTAGGTGGTAGGACACCAACTCGGTTAGCTGAGGAATATGATGCATGACTCTCCCCTAGCTGACTTGTCTATTTTGTCTAGCTCATCCAGTTGACGTTCGCCTATGGCACCCGTAGATGTAACATATTGTTAGATGTTGGACTAATGTAAACTTCATGACTATCTGTCATAATTTATTTTAACAACTTAATATTATACTCATTATATATTATGCAAACTGAGATTTATAGAAAAAATTCTTTTCATTACTTTGGAGAAACACTTCCTCCTTGAAATGGGTGGGAAGCATTCCACGATACTGTGCTTGGTACTTTAGAAGGAGTTTTGCTACTGGAATAAGTAATACAATATTCATAGGGTTTTTTAGTTCTCGCATTTACTATGCCTTTACCATTATCATATGCAAGTTTTTTTCCAGAACAACTCAGAACAAATTCTGCACAACCGAACCTGTTTTTTTCTATAAATGGGGGGTCTTGCCTTGGCAATCTGATAAATACACCAAAACATTTATGATTTCCTTTTATTTTTATAGCCTTTGTGTCCACCTTAAACATAGAAAAGATATCCTCACTGTGAATGACAATTTTAAGATGGCATTTGACCCCATAATGATTAAATTTTTCTTCAAATATCCATCTACCATCCTCTTTTTTAAAATTCTTAATATTAAGATAGTTTCTCCTAAATATAACGACTGTGTTTGTTTTACCTAGTCTTTTTTGTTTTAAGACATATTTTGGCATATTAAACATGACATATAACCTTCTTTTTATTTTATAATTCTCTAGAATTCCTGTATAACAATATTTACTAAATTAATAAGAATTTGAAACACTTTATACTATATTTAATTCATCTCTAAAAATATACTTTGAAATTACATTAGTCTTTCATCTAACGTTTCCGCAGTTCATGATGTTTTAATCAGCTATTATAGCTAGACAGAATATATTCAGAAAATAAACTCAAGTTTACTTCTCGTTTCATATACATCATATGCAGTTTCAATATTTTCACTTATTTCATTTATCAGCGATTTCTAAAATTTAGCACTAATAAAAAAATTCCACAAAAAACATCATGGGATATATTTACTATCTATGAAGTTGTACTTTATCTAAGTTGTCCCTTTCCCATGCAATAATACTTTCTATTTACTTTTCACATTCTCCAAGTTTAATAGGAAGAGGTAAAATTTAATACATATCATTACAGGACAATTATAACAAATAATCTAAAATGTTACAAGAAACAACATAAAATTATAAAATATTAAACCAGTACTGGAAATCTGATACAAAAAAGTACCGTCCCTGAGTGTGACACACAATCAAAATTATAAGTCGTTCTTACTTAAAGCTAACTACTTTTAAAGGAAAATAGTATTCTTCGTCGTTACAATAAACTCTGTCACCAAGTTTACACGAAAATGTAACTTCAAATGATTCAGATTTACTTTCAGCATGATAAGAATATGGATATGAAGTTAACCTCGATTTAATTAATTCATACTTATCAGCAGGTACTTGTCTCATAAAATCATCAAATTGGGCACGTGTAAAATCAAAAGAGCCAAGACACTCTTCTGCAAAAGGAATAACACTTGTAAAAGTAAAAAGATCATCATTAACCCTTCCTAATGTTCCAATCCACGCACCAATAAAATGACATTCGAAATTAAGAGTCGGCCCACTTTTAATTAACCGCACACCAAAATCTGGTTTGTAGTTGAATATATGAGGTTTCAAAAAAGCAATTGGACTCAGAATTTTTATTATATCTTCCCATCTTTCTTCTATTTCACACACGTTCAAATGAAGGGCTGGCTCTATTCTATCTACATGAAATATTATAAATTCTAACCCATTACATAAGGCATACAATTTAACTCTTACTTCTCTATGTATCGCATAGCTAAAGGCTTGTTCAACGTTTTTTCCAGTTTGAATATTCTCTGCAGGAGCTTTAGCATTTAAAATAAATTTAGCTTCGCCATTTACCTCACATAAGTAATCTGGAATTATTTTAATACTTTCTCTTCTAGTACCAAACTGAATATATGGATGTTCTAAGCTTTTGCTTCTAACAATGCGATTTTCTTCAAATGCTGAATATCCTAAAGCTTTCAAAATAGGTGAAATAATTACTTCTCGAACGCTATCTTCTTTAAACTCTTTATTGTTTAATTCTTTAAAGTTTATTTTTTCTTCAAAAATATTCATTTTGACCTCCTGAAAATTTATGCTTATTATTTCGTCTATCGGTCTTGTGTTCACGACGTTTTAGCATCAGACTACCATCGACTAACCCCTCTGGTGATGATAAAATGTGGTGCAGACTTGCTCTCTTGACGTTGCTTTCAGGCACCCCTGCGTGAACATGTTGTTATGTGGAGTCATTTGCTTTTACTATTAAGCATTACTTTCGAAGTCACTACATCAATTTTATTAAGTTCATACTTTACTAAAATATCTTTTATTAAATCAAAAAACCATTTCTCAGCAAAAGGACTAATATATATTTTGTCTATAAAATTCTCTACATTATCAATTAAGACTTCAAGGTTATAGCAATCATCAGTTGTAAACATTGCTCTTATCTCGTTTTCATAACAATATTCTGCCCTTTTATATACAAAAAAGTTTTGTGATTCCATCGTTAATTTTTTACTAAATCTAGGTACATTTAAATTAGTTGTACTATCATCTATATATTTAACCCTATATATTACTGCACCTTTTGACTTAGTAATCTCTTTCAATTTTCCAACAGTTGTTTGAATAGCAACACCATATTCCTTAGCATATATTTTCCAAAGTGCATAAGATTCTGTCTCATTTCTATTTTCAGTCCAACAACTAATAAATGTTTCGCTTCTATACTTTTTAAATTTTCCTAATATATCTTTTTTTATAGTATCTAAATCATATTTATCGTGCAAAATCTTATAAATATCACATTTATAAAAAGCTAATAACCTATCAATATACACACTAGGTACATCCCCTTCTAATGGATCTTCAAATTTATCTGCTCTAGTAAAGTATAATTTCCTATTTTGTAATAAACTCATGAATTTAGGAAAATCCATATATCTTAAAATTACAGTATTATCATTTGGAATATACTCTTTTATTAACTCTTTCCATTCTTTATCAAGTTCTTCTATTGTTATCTTTTTAGCCAATTAAATTCTCCTTTCTATTAATGATTTCACATAACTATGGTATTACCGAATTTCGCAAATACCACTAATTAAGCAGTATTTCCGACTATATTTATGTTATATATTGTATTTCTAAAATTTAGCACTAATAAAAAAATCCCACAAAAAACATCATGGGATTAATCTACCATCTATCAAGTTGTAATTACTAAGCTGTCTCTTTCCCATGCAATAATACTTTCTATTTACTTTTCACATTCTTCCGTATCAATCAATTTAATAGGGAAGAAGTAAATCATAATACATATCATTACAGGACAATTATAACAAAAAATCTAAAATGTTACAAGAAACAACATAAAATTATAAAATATTAAACCAGTACTGGAAATTTGATACAAAAAAGTACCGTACCTGAGTGTGTGACATAGAGTGATCTTTTAATTCAGCTCACTCCAAATGTAATCAACATGTGCTTGGCTTATTCCATATTTTTGAGCAGTTTCCTTCCAAATTAGCTTAGTATATTTATCACTAGTGTATTTACTATCTTTTTTGTCATAGTGTTCATATTTACTTTCAATGAACTCTTTAATCTTTTTTTTGTCGCTTTGAGATAAACTCTCGTAAACTTTCATTTTTAATACTAGATTTTTAATTTCTTCTTTTGATTGTTTACTAAAAAAATCTTCTAGATAGTCATTTATTTCATCACTAAATTCTTTATTGTAAGTATTAGGTATTTTAAGTGCAAAAATTCTAGCTTTATCTAACCAACTATCTGGAGTAGCTGCGTCATCTCTACTATCCTTTCTTATAAGATATACTTTATAACAAAATTTACTCTTCAAGTAATTATTTATAGCACTTATCGTTTCATCATCAGGGTACTTATTATATGCATCTTCAATAAACTTATCTGTTCCTAAATTACCTCTTTCTTTTTTGAATTTAAGAACTACTTCTTTTCGTAAATTATCTTGTTCAATTGTATTTTTCATTTTTAATCCTTTCTATAAAATTATTATTGATTAATTTTTGTATCTTTATTATATGTTACACTAAATAACTAGAAGTCTATAATTTGTGTCTTTCCTAAGTTGTTTTTTTCTCATGAACTTTATGTTGATTATATAGAGATATTTTTCTATTCATAATAAGAAACTACTTTAGCTAATTCATCTTTATATTTTATAATATCTTGAATATTGTCTATTTCATATTTTATTTTATTTTTATTGTCATCAGGTAATTTTATATATTTGACATTGTCTTTTAGATAAATTCTGCAAATCCATTTTCGTGTATTATTATCAATTAAAACTCCAAAATAAGATAAAGTATCTTTATAAGTAATTCTTGATGGGTCAATAGTATCACTTAATAGTGTTTTCACAATGCCAAAGGATTCAATTTCTTCTAATGTAGTAACAACTTCGTTTTGCTCTGTTTCTGTTTTAACATCATTATTACTTTTATCTTCTTCCACATTATTACTTTTATCAATAGCTTCAGCTAACATATTATTGAATAACTCATTTTTGAATTGTTTAACAGCTTTATTTATAAGAGGTGTAAATTTTTCTTTTACATATTGAGTTTTTCTACCAGAATATATTTCGGATAAAATAAAATCTACAAAATTGTCATTTGGGTTTTGAAAATTATTAAATAGTGCGTTATTAATTTCGTTTAAGTATTTTAATTCTTCAGCAGTATTTAATATATTATCAATATCAAAATTTTCCTTCTTGAATTTTTGAAGTTCTTTAATTTTAGATTCTTTAATATTTTCAAAATCAAAAATAAAAAATGGTTTTGTATCAAGCTTATTAGCTTCATCCAAATCTGTAAAGAACAAATACTTAATTCCATTAGTTAAAATTCCAAATTTAGATTTAGTAGTAGTAAAATACCTAAATAGTTGACTACCGTGCTTATCTAAGATTTTTTCATTGCAAGATTTAGCTTCAATTAAAATTAAGGGTTGTCCATTAATAAAAATTGCGTAGTCTACTTTTTCACCTTTTTTTGTTCCAAAATCAGCAGTAAATTCAGGGACAAATTCACTTGGATTAAAAATATCATATCCTAACAAGTTAAAAAAAGGCATTACTAAAGATGTTTTTGTAGCTTCTTCTGTTTCAATTTGCTCTTTTAAATTAATCACTCTATTAGCGAATTGTTTTATGTTAGCTTCAAATTCCATTAAAAATCATCCTCCATACACATATTAAATATTTCAAAATATAAAATAAAATCCCACAAAAAATATTTTCATGGGATTAATTTACTATCTATTAAGTTGTACTTTCTCTTAAGCTGTCCTTTACCCATGCAATAATACTTTTCTATTTTATTTTTTCTTCCTTATTAATAACCTTAATAGGGGAGAGGTAAATCATAATACATATCATTACAGGACAATTATAACAAATAATCTAAAATGTTACAAGAAACAACATAAAATTATAAAATATTATACATTATTTAAAAACTGATAAAAAAAGTACCGTCCGATAAGGCATTATAACATAGGCTTGTAACACCTGAAGGTGCTTAAGACTCAGTGTAATGATGCTCTATAGCATACGATATATTTTAGCTGATGTTGAATAGCAAATTCAAAAAATAATATAATAAATTAGATAATTAATAAAGAATATCTATTAAAGTTACTTGATTATTTTCATAGCTAGCAACCCCGATGCCTGTATTTTTAATTGTTGCATTAAATGCATTCTTAGCACTAAACTCCTGAGTAATATATAAATCTTTAATTTCCACTCTAGTACTATACCCTGCTTCTTCTAGAATTTTATTAATTTCTACCTTATCTTCTTGAGTTTTAATAGTTCTATATTTAGTTTCTATGTGCTTATATGACTTTTCATCATTAAGTGACTTGATAATTAATTCTTTCAATACCTTATGTGAACCGTCCCAAACACTGAATTGATCATTAATCCACTGATTATGAAGTGTATTATATAGTGAACTCTCAAATTCTATTTTGATATTTTTCGTTTCATCAATATTAATTATAGCTAAATTACTATTTATATCATTTGAGATATCCTTTACAACAATATCTACTTTTTGATTAATTTCATATTTTTCTAAAAGTTGTTTAATAAGATTAACTTGTTCATTAACTACAGCTTCATCATTCATTGTTTTTAAGTCAATTATTATGTATTTTTCACCAGTTCCATAATCGCCTTCCCAATCTATATTAATTAATTCTCCATTATTACTTATTTGTTCAACTAAATCTCTTTCGAATTTTTCATTCATTGTTAACTCAATGTTCTCTGTTGTTTCTTCATTTTCTAGTTCTTTGCTAGAGAGTTTTTCTTGCACAGTTTTACTATTTTCGTCTATAGAAACATTTTGATTGTTTTCAATATTATAGTTACTTATTCTTGGTTCTTGTATATCTTCTGAATCGTTGCTTAATAATACTAAAACAAAATATAATGAAAATACAATAGATAAAATAATTCTAGCATTTTTCTTATACCTATTCTGAATCCATAATAATGCAATTCCAACTGGTGTAAAAAATATAAGCATTACCCACAAAAACCATGTCTTCTGATAAAATTTTATTTTTTTACTTTCTTCCATGATTAATTCTCCTTTGTTTTATTAGATTTATTATAAAACATAAAAAATCCCACAAAAATATTTTATAGGATTAATTTACTATCTATTAAGTTGTCTTTTCCACAAGTTTGTCCCAAATCCCCATGTATATAAATAATTAATACTCAATTATAACTACTTATCCTTATTCTCCCTCATCACTCTTTTAGCTTTTAAATAAGTAATAAGTTCTTTTTTATCCTCATCAGTCCAACTGCTATAGTCTTGAAATGCTACATGCATATCTGGATCAGATAACAAAGCAGCTAGCTCTTGATCTGGTGTTAGTTCTTCTCTACCAGTTAAATAATCAATTGAAACATTAAAATAATTAGCAATCTTATTAAGTATTTCAATTGAAGGTTCTCTGCCTTTTGTTTCATAACCTGCAATAGTAGTTCTTTTTAAACCTAAGGCATCTGCTAATTTTTGTTGAGAAATATTTAATTTATTTCTTAATTCTTTTAATCTTAGTGAAAACATAAGTTGCTCCTTATTACATATTTCAAAAAAAGATAAAAAAAACTTCTTGACATAGTGGCAAAATGGAACTATAATCAAATTAAATAAGTTCCGTATTGCCACAAAATATTCATATTATTAATTATTGAAATTTTATCCAGACAAAAAACAAGTTATTCATCTGGTAAAATTAATATTTTTTTAAACCAATCAAACATATTGTAACAAATTTTTACAAGTGTTACAAGAGGTAACATAGGGATTTTTTTGAAGGAAAGTAAGCATGTTATTTAAAAAGAGAAGTGAACTTGAAAAAAGAATACAAAAGTTGGAACTAGTTATACCTAAGATACATAGAATAATGGTTATTGCAACTGCAATCATTAAAAAAGAAACTGAATTAACTGCTGATAACATGATTGATGAGATACTAAAAATTTAAAGAATTATTATGTTAGAGGAGAATGTCTTTTGTTAAAAAGTAATGAAAACAATCTAAATAAACATAATTCAAATAGCTTAGAAAAAAGAGTGAATGAACTCGAAGGTCAAGTACGAAGGCATAATTTTTCAATAAAATTGATGACAATTACACTTCTTTTAACAGTTATAAATTTATTTAGTTTATTTAATAAATTCAAGTAGATATTTTAAATAATATTGTTAAATATCTTGCTTTAACAAGTCAAGTTTCTTAGTTTTAATTTCTATTAACTGATGTAGTAAGTCGTCTGTATTATTGGAAGGGAGGTAAGTATGTGTACATACAAGAAGCAGTAAAAAAAACAGTTGAAGAAAAATTGTTTATTACCAGAAAAAATAAAGAAATATTCAGAGACATTAAGATTAAACCAACAAATACAAGTAGAGCATGTGAAGTTTATAGAAATAATTCATTATCAGTTCCTCGATGGAATCCTCAAGCAGAGGACTTAATGGCAGACGATTGGATAGTTTCAAATTAGCATATTGTTTTCTTTAAATTTTTCTGTATGTAGAAAGGATGAAAAAACGATGAAAGAACTAAATTTAATAAAATCATTGAACGAAGAACTATTTACAGCAGTAAATAATTATATGCTTGCTTGTCATAATGATTTTAGAAAACATCCTAATTATGAAGAACAAATGAAAAAATCAGTTAATTATATGAAAAAAGCTGTTAACAGTTACACAGATAACCAATTGATAGTATTTTCAGATTTAAAAACTCAAAATATTAAGTTAGAGGATTAATAAACTGATTTAAGATAATCTGTTTTGAAATATTAATTATTAAGTAGAAAATTCAATTATTATTAACTATTTTGCATATAAGAAGGGAGGTATTGAGGTGGAAAAAACAAATGAAAATAATAATCAAAATAGTGAATTAAAAACAGAAAGAAAACCAGCAAATGCATACGGTTTAGATGTACAGCAATGCTTTATAAAATTATTAAGAGATAATTGTATAGAGCTTGACAGAAAACAAATGAAAATAGCGGATAGCATAATTGAAATATTCAAGAGTGAAGAACTTACATATAGTCAAGCATATGCAGTTCTTCGAGACACAGGATTAATATTAAATAATATGTCTAAGTACATTCATCTTTGAGATATGTTCCAATTTCCCAACTACTTTCTCCTTTAAAGTCATCAGACAACGACAACTCATTTAAAAAGTAGAAAATATTTATTGGAAGTTTATTAAGACAGCTTGGGCAAGTTATATCAGATTCATTTTCTAAGTTTTTAGAACGTTGAAGGTAACTTTGTATATTTATTTCAAATTTAGAACCGCAATTACCACATTTAAATTGAATGAATTTCATTTTTATTTCACCCCCTTTCAACAAAATATTACCACATGTTGGAAATAACAACAAGTTTATTTAATAGGAGGTGCTGAGAGTGAATAATAAAAATCCAAAATACATTCAAAATTATCTAAGAAAATACAAATGCTATTCTAAAAAATGGACAGAGGAACAAAGAGAAAGATATATTCAAACATCAGAGTTTAATGTAATTGATAAAGTAATGATGTTTGAAGACTTGCATCCATATGTTTTTAGAATAATTGTAGCTTTTATAGTAGCAGTTATAACAAACTCAATATTTACTCTGATTTTATAAAAAACTTAACAGGAGGTGAGAACATGCGGGAACAAATGAGAAAAAGAAGGAAAGAGCTTGGTTTGACACAAGCACAGGTAGCAGAAGCGGTAGGAATGAAAAGACCGCACTATACAAGGATTGAGCTTGGAACTTCCAATCCATCTTTAAAAGTTGGATTAGAAATCAAGAAAGTTTTGCAGATATCAGATGATTCTATCTTTGACAATGAGGATAAAGAATCGAAGGAAACAGAATACGGATAAAATATCAATCATTATGTACAATCAGTACTTCATACATTTATAGAAAAGGAGTTGATTATATGTATTACGACAAATATGGAAATAGTTATGAATATATGGATGTTATGCCTGATGGTACTAAAATTTATCACAACGGCATGGTTTTAAGTAAAGATAGAAAAGAAAGATTAGATTATATAATCAGCAGAGCATGGGACAATTTGCCTGACGAAAAAAAAATTGAAATCAATAATAAGATTATAGCAGAAAACAAGGCAAAGAAAAATTCAGAGAATATAGTATGACGTTATTTTGAAAGGAGTTGATTATATTCAGAGAATATGAATGTCCGAAATGCGGGTTTAGTGCCTATGCAGTTGACAAATTGTTAGAAGTAAGATGCAGACAGTGCGGTGCAGTAGTTGAAACTAAACCAGTAAAAAAAGTAGAGAAGAGCTGTATGAGTCGAAATGAGGGCTTGAAAGTGTCATGAGTGAGGGGTGATTATGTTTATATTATAGATGAAAGATGGAGGTATTACCATGGAGCAGGACTTGGGACTTTGCTTTAAAACAGCAAGAGAAAATGCGAAACTTTCACAAGAATACGCAGCAGAGCTGTTAGATGTATCAGTAACAGCTGTAAGCAATTATGAAAGAAATATAAATAGACCAAGCGAAGAAACTGTTGTAAAAATGATGAAAGTATATAGAAATAAATTTATAGGCTATCAATATCTAAGAAATACAGAAGTTGGACAGCTTATCCTTCCAGAAGTGAGTATTTACAAACCGTCAAATGGTGTTCTAAGTTTTCAGAGGGAAAACAGGGATATTGATGATATTAGAAATGACCTTATAGATATAGCAGTAGATGACAAAATAGAACCTAAAGAAGTACCTAGATGGGAAAATGCAGTAAAAGAAATCAAGGAAGCATGTGCATCAGGATTATCATTAGCACTAATAAACTATTAGGAGGTAAATATGTCTGTAGAAAAGGCTTTATATTTATATGAAGAATTTGGACTAGTTCTTATCAGAGATGGAGACAAAAGAACATTTATGGCAGAACTAGAAAATAAAAAAAGCCGCTGTTTTGGGAGAACAAACGACTTTTACAATAATAAAATACTTAACTAATTATAACATACAATATTTTAGCTTTCAACTGGGAGTGGTTTAAAACTTCCCCCTATTCCATTCCCAGATTGAAATATATAGGAGTAAAAATGGATAAGAAAAGTAAGAAAAAATCTATATTTAATTGTGAAGTTAAAGATTGCAGTAATTGTATTTACAATATAGAAAACAGAAGATGTGAGGTAATGCGAAAGCTCCTTTGGAATGAAGAATGTTTTGCATGGGCATCACCTGAAGAAGCTGTAAAAAGAGAAGAGGCAATTATGGATTATTTACTATGTGAAAGTGCAAAATGTAAGAAAAACATACAAAAGTACAAAAGGAGGGCAGTAGCATATGGCAGAGCTTAATCAGAAAGATATTAAAGAAATGAAAGGCAGAATTGATGAATTATTTGAGTATGAAACATCTTTAACTGATGATGAAGGTGAAATGGAAGCATTAACTATTTTTAATGCAGCAGTTGCAAGATTATCAAATTACTATGAAGAAAAATCAAATATATGCAAAGAGAGGAGGAAAAAAGTTGCCAGCAAATATCAATATTGCTAATTTAGCAAATGGAGCATTAGCTGAACAGTTTGACATAGAACTAGAAAAAGTACTAGACAACATAGCTGATCCAAACACAGATCCAAAGAAAGCAAGAAAAATAACAATAAACATCACTTTTAAACCAAGTGAAACAAGGGACTTTTCAGCAGTAAGTTTTCAAACAAAATCAGCACTCGTACCTGTGAGAAGTGTTGAAAGCAGAATTATACTTGACAAAGACAGTTCAGGAAATGTACATGCAGCAGAAATAAGACAGATGGGAATAGAAGATTACACAAAAAGTAAGTCAGAAAGTGAACCAGAAAATAAAAAAGTAGTAAATATAAATAATTAGGAGGATTTTTAAATGATAAAAGACGCTTTAAAATACATAGTAGGATTAAATGAACCAAAGATAATAGATTATAGGGGAAATAAGTATTCAGATAAAGAATTAGAAATCATCAAAGAACCATTATCAGAAGGATTAGAGTTAAACACATTAACAGGATTAGTAGACTACATAAAAAATGATATTGATGGTTTCCAAAATACAGACCTTATAGTTCATATTAAGAATTATAAAACAGTAGAAGTAATATCACAGCTGAAAGAAAATTATGACAGACACTGCTTCATACGAACTACAGCACAATTACCTAGAATAGAATTTTCTAGATTCTTAGATACAGAAAATTTTATTATCATGATGCAGTCATGCTTTATAGATAATGAAGACAAATCAAAAGTACTAAAAGTTGTCGGCAATATAAAAGAAGAAGTAGTTAAGCAGGTAGGAGATGACGGCATAACACAGCAGGTAACAGCAAAATCAGGAGTAGCACGTATAGAAGAAGTAGAACTACCAAATCCAGTATCCCTAATACCATATAGAACATTTACAGAAGTAGGACAGCCTGAAAGTAAATTTGTGTTTAGGATGAAGAGCGGACCATCAGCAGCATTAATCGAAGCAGATGGAGGGGCATGGAAAAACCAAGCCGTACTTAACATTAAACAGTATTTAGAGAATGAACTTAAAGATATTGAGTACATACAAATAATAGCATAAATAAGGGAGATATTATCTCCCTTTCTAAGGTGGTGATTGTAAACTTTGGCTAAAAAAGGTCTTGAATATTTCCCAATTGATACCGCTTTTGATACAAGCGTAAGGATATTACTAGCTAGATTTAAAAACTCAGGTCTGGGGATATGGGTGAGATTACTACAGGCGCTCTACAGGGAGGAAGGTTATTACATGGTCTGGGACGAGGAGTCGGCTGTGTTGCTCGCAAACGAGCTTTCAGAGGATGTAGAAATACTCAATCAGATAGTAAAATTCAGTATTAATAAGGAAATATTCAGCAATAAAATGTACCAAGAGTACAACATACTAACTTCACGCCGTATTCAAGAAAATTATTACAATGTCGCAAAGAGAAGAAAAACGGTAGATGTGAGGGCTGATTTTGTTATCTTTAAACCACTGCTTACATTATGCAAACATGATGTTAACACGAATAAGAAAAATGTAAACATCGTGTCGGTAGAAACTAAAAAAATGCATGCAGAAAGTGACAAAGTAGAAGAGAGTAGAGTAGAGGAGAGTAAAGTAAATATAGAAGGTACTGTAGAACAAAGTTCTACATCAGCTAATACTGATCTTAAAGATAATGATAATTCAAAATCATATGAAGATATAGTTAAGCTGTATAACAGTGCATGTAAAGCTCTACCACCAGTAAAGCATTTAACCGATAAACGTAAAAAATCAATTAATGCAAGACTTAGAGTGTATGGACAAGAAGCTGTAGTTGAAATGATAAAAAAAGCTGGACGAAGCTGTTTTTTATCAGGGCAGAATAAACAGGGCTGGACAGCTACTTTTGACTGGCTGTTTAAGCCTAATAATTTCATAAAAGTACTTGAGGGTAATTATGACAGCAAAGATAATAACAGCAGTAATACCCAAAAATCAAAAGTAATAAAACCTAATAAATTTCACAACTTTGAGCAGAGAACTGACAAATATACAGCTGAGCAGCTTGATGAAATAGCTAGAAGAAACTTTGAAAAGAAAGCTGAGGAATTAGGATTGGAGGGGTAGCGATATGCCAGAATATTATAATATCAAAACTGTTGGTGATTTAATAAAAGAGCTTAATACATTTGATAAAGATATGCCTATTATGCATGCCGTTATAGGACCATTACCAATAGCTAGAGTTACTGTGCAGAATGTAAATGAATATGCAGTAGGTGGAAAGGTAGTAGGTAAACATAAAGCGGTAATAATTAGATAGATTATAGGAGGTAAAAGATGAAAGCTACAGGAATAGTAAGAAAAGTTGATACTTTAGGCAGGATAGTAATTCCAAAAGAATTGAGGGCTGTATTAGATATTGAAATCAAAGATGCACTTGAAATTTACACTGATAACGAAAAGATTATTCTAAAAAAATATGAACGAGACTGCATATTTTGTGGAGAAAAAGACAGCAGCAAATTAGTCAACTGCAAAGGTAAAATGATTTGTAAGAAATGTATCAGAGAATTAACAAGTAGTTACTAAGGAGGAATCAAAATGGGTGTATATGTTAGATGCAGTATATGCGGAAAGATTATAGACACTGAGACGGAAGAATATCAAGAGAACTTAGTAGGTGAATATATTTGCGGTAAGTGTAATTTAAAAGGTTATGAGTGGGGAGAGGGCAGTTAATGAACAGTATAGATTTAATAAGGTGTCTTGTTGAGGTAAAAGAAGAAAATAAATTAAATGACATAATAAAGGAGTTAAAAAAAGAAGATTATGAAGAACAATATAAATCATTTATAGACAAAATAGACATAGATGAAAATGCTAAACCCTGCAGTACTAAAATAATAGGTGATGGAATAAATACTTATGGTTAAAAAGCAATATTTGATTATGGTGATGATTCAGAAGATTATTAATTGTTTTAATGAAATCAAAATAGTTGAGTAACAAAAAATACAGCATGTCAAAAGTAAATAAAATCTCAGAGGGGCGTGATTATGAATTTATGCGAGAATGAAACTAAAGACGATGAGCTGAGGGAGCTGAGGTGCAAAAAATGCGGTAAGCTGTTAGGGAGGATTGATAAAGAATATAAAATAGGATATATAGAATTGAAATGTACAAGGTGTAAAGAAATTAATATTTATGAAGATTAGAGAGGCTCTAGAAGCCCGAGATTATTTTATATAGTCTCGGGCTTTATTTTTTGGAAGGAGGGACATAAGGTGCAGATTATTTATTTACTGGATAGAGAAACATTAAAAAAGATATTAGAGTTAAGACGAAAGTTAGCTGAGGAACAGGGATATTATAATATTACAGAACTTATGAGACATGATAGTTATAAAAGAGTTGGAAGAAGAATAAAACAAGTAAAGTGGGGTAAATGATTATGAATAAAAAAGAATTACAAAATTTATTAAACAAGTACAATTATATAGTTGCAGAGATTGAGAACTGCAACCAAGAAATACTACAGCTGTCTGAGGTAGCCGCATCAGAAAGAGAATTAAAAATACCTATATTATCAGATATGCCGAGAGGTAGTGAAACATCAGATACTACATACAAAAAGGTTGAAAAGATTATAGACTGCTACTCAAAGCAGGTTGCAAAGATTGAGACAAATATTGAAAAGTTATTTAATAAAAAAAATAGGATAGATGACTTACTTAATATATTAGAACCTAGAGAAAGAAAGATTATTGAGTTAAAGTATTTTAAAAAATATAAATGGTGGATGATACAGCATACAATGCATTACAGTAGAAGGCAGTGCTTTAATATCCATGATATAGCTCTCAATAAAATGTTAAAATGTAAATAAAATATTTGTTAGAAAAAAGTTATGTAAAAGTTATGGTAAAAATGTTGACATTAGACACAAAATATGGTAAAGTACAATTGATAGATCTCACTACGCCTCTTAACAATGCGCAACGAGTGAGCCGATTAGCACAAAAGAAAGAGCCCATCTATATTGATGGGCTTTAGTCTTTTAGGAGATAAAATGAGTAGTATAGTAAAGTCTATAAAACCAGCTACATCTTATGAAGAACAAGTAAAAATATACATAAATAGAAATATGATTGTAAATGATATAAAAAAAGCTCAAACTATATTATCTGAAATTAATTATTATAGATTTTCAGGATATACTTATTTGTTTCGTGATGGATTTGATAGTTTTAATAATTGCATATCTTTTGAAAAAATTTATGATATTTATTGCTTAGATGAAGAGCTAAGAAATATAGTTATATATTATATTAGCAAAATTGAAATTAATATTAAGACAAGAATTGCACATGAATTAGCTCGTAAGTACGATCCTTTAATGTATTTAAATAATAAATATTTTTTTAACAAAGACAAGCATAATGAATTTATTAAAATTGTTAATAATCAGATTAGTAAAAGAAAAAGTTTTTTATTTGTTGAGCATCATAATAATTTTTATGGTGGTAAGTTTCCTATTTGGGTAATAGTTGAAATATTAACACTTGGTAATATTTCAAAATTATATAATAATTTATTAACAGCAGATAAAAAGCTAATTTCTAGTAAGTATTATAGTATCAATCAGAAAGATGTTTTAGCTAGTTGGCTTAGAGTAATAACAGAAGTAAGAAATTTATGTGCTCATAATGATAGATTATATAAAAGTAAATTGATTTCATCTCCAAAGAATACAGGTAAGTATAAATTTAAATATGATATTTTCAGTTCTTTGTATGTAATTTATATATTATTACAGGGTGATAACTTAAAAATAGATTTTATATATGATTTGTTTAGACTAAAAAAGAAATATAAGAGTATTAATTTTAACATAGGGTACGGTTTCCCTAAAAACTGGTTAGAAAGAATGCTAATAGATTTGAAGTATAGTTTTTTAAAATTTAAAATACAGGCAATAAAAAGAAAAATAAAATACTAAGTATTAAAAGAGTGCACTAAATTGCACTTTTTTTGTGCTAATATGTAATTGTGGAAAAATAAGCAGTTCTGATAGAGCTGCTTGTTTTATATTTAGCCTCCTTTTTTTATATTAATAAATTGGTTTGTGCAGTATTTTTTTGCTGTTGGGATAGAGTAGGAATAGGATTACAGTTAAGTAAAAATAAATCTAAAATGTAAAAAAATAAATAAATATACATAATAACATAAATTAATATAAAATTTATAAAATAATGTAAATATTTATATAAATATGTTATAATATGTCTGAAGGTATAGATTTATTTTAAGATAATACATAAAAAATCAAAGGAGGATAAAATACATATGAAAAAAAATATGAAAAGAGTTTTAGCAGGTTTATGCGTAATATGCATGATGTTTTCACAAGGAGTAGTTGCTTTTGCAGCTTCAACACAGGTTCTTATTGAAAGTGAGCCAAATAATTGTATGGAAGATATAGATTTTTATGATTGGCAAATTAATGAAGAACATGATTGGCTTGCTATATATGGTATAGTTAATCCTAATGATAAAGAAGACTGGTTTTCGTTTACAAGCTATTGGAATGGTCAATCTGATTTAGAATTGTATATACCGTATGAGAATATAAATTGTAATCTGTATTTGTATGACCAGAATGGAAGATGTCTCGCATCATCAAAGAATGAAGCAGGATTAGAAGATGAAATTGATTACGTCTATATTCGTAAAGGTAAAAAATATTATATTAAAGTAGAACATGAAAGCGGAACAGAATGGGTTAAACCATATGAACTGTTAGTTGGGGTTCAAGACAAGCATTTATAATGATAAAAAAGTAAAACAATTATAAATAGTATATGTATAATCTTTAAATTTCTAATACCTAATAGATAAACAAAAAGGAGAAGATATTCATGAAAAAATTTATAATAGGTTTATGCGTAATATGTATGATATTTTCACAAGGAGTAATTGCATTTGCAGAAGTTTTAGTTGAAAGTGAAAATGAACCAAATGATTGTATGGCAGATGCAGACCCATTTTTAGTCGACAATAATTATGACGATATTTGGATATACGGTATAGTTAGTCAGTCTGATAAAGAAGACTGGTATAGCTTAGAATGTGATTGGAGTGGGCAAAGTCTTATAAATTTATATACACATGATCGTGATATGGATTATGACTTGTATTTATATGATAACCGTGGGAGATGTTTAGCTTCATCAAATAATGGCATAGGCGAGTCAGAAGAAATTGATTATGTTTATATTCAATCGGGTAAGATCTATTATATTAAAGTAGAATACGTTAGTGGTACAGAATACAAACAGCCATATGATTTAAGGTTATCTGTTAGAAAATAATTGTTATATTAAGAATAAAATTGTATTAACGTTAATTCTCTAATACCTAATAGATAAACAAAAATAGGAGGAAAAATATATATGAAAAAATTTATAATAGGATTGTGTGTTGTATGTATGATATTTTCATTAGGAATAGTTGCATTTGCTTGGAATTATTGTGAAGAAGAACCAAATGATACTCATTATGATGCTAAGCATGGTGTAGGATATTTGTTTGGTGATGATAAATGGCTAGGTTTTTATGGACTAGTTTCATCTGAAGACAATGTAGACTGGATAAAAGTAACGACAAGATCACGAAATCATGAATACGGTGATTGTAATATAACTCTAAAAATGCGTGGAAATTATGATATAGATCTTTATATGTATGACGAAAATGAAAAGCTTATTACGTCATCAACTAATGTAGCGAATGAAGATGAAGAGATTGTTGGATATTTTATGCAGCCAAATAAAGAGTATTATTTTAAAATAGTTTATCTTTCTGGGGATATGCCTAAAGAACCTAATTATGAATTAAAAGTAAGATTGAATTAAAAATTAGTGATTTAATCCTCCTCATTTTGTGTAATTACAATAGGGGAGGATTTTTATACTTAAAAAAATAATAAAGGATTATGAAGTAGCATTAAACTGCTTTTCCTTGACAAATTTTGAAAACTAATATATTCTTACTCCATGTTTAGAAGAAAGGATTAAAATTATGGTTTTTGGAGTATTTATATTCATATTTATTGCAGGATTTATTATTGCTGCACTTTTTAACAGTAATACAGGTGCAGTGTTAGGGGCAGTTCTTTACGGTGTGTCTATTATTGGGACAATGCTTTACGTAATTATAGACAGATTAGATAAAATCTTATCTATGAAAGAAAAAGATTAGTACTTGGCAGGTGTGATTATGAGTAAAAAAGATAATGAATTTAATGGAATGTATATTCCGTTAGGATTTTGTTTTGGAGTAACGTTTGGCATAATATTTGATAATTTAGCAATGGGTATGTGCTTTGGGCTATTAGCAGGAGTAATATTAGATAATAAATCACAAAGCAAGAAAAAAGAAAAAGATGATTAATGAGCGGTCTTGAAAGGGCTGCTTTTTTTATGTCTATTCCTAAAAGGTAGGTGAGAAGAGTTGAAAAAGAAAGTTAAAAAGAAGCCTGCAAAACCTATAAAAGACAGCGATTTGATTCTTGATATACAGGACTATTTGAAGCAGAAAAATGAAAGAAATTATCTTTTGTTTGTATTAGGAGTAAGTACAGGTTATAGAGCTGGTGACTTAGTAAAGTTAAGAGTTAGAGATGTAAGAGAAGCATTAGAAAATGGATACTTTGAAATTTTAGAAGAGAAGAAAGCTCACAGTAAAAATGTAAGGAAAGAGAACTTGAAGCCTCGTATTGTCAAAGTTATTGATAACTTATCAATGATATTAAAAAGATATATACAAGGTAAGAGAGATTATGAATATATTTTTAAATCAAGAAAAGGATATAATCAGCATATTACAGTTAGTCGTGTCAGTGTAATTCTTAGTGAAGCTGGAGAAGAGTTTGGACTAACAAATATCACAGCTCACTCATTAAGAAAAACTTATGCTTACCGTATTTATGTAGAAAGTGACTATAATATACTTTTGGTTAAAGAAATGTTAGGCCATAGTTCTATAGAAATTACAAAAAGGTATTTAGGATTAGATAGAGAAGAATATGATAAATATAGTGATATTCTTAATAAAATTATACGAACTTAGTATTTTTTTACTGGCGAATGTTCTATTTTAAGTACATTAAACATTCAAGTACCAAAGATTTATGACCTTTATATATAAGAAGAAACTTTTTAAAACGAATGTGCGATACTCTATACAAATAGCACATTCAGATTTATGCATAAAATCAAGGTTAATGTTTGATATTTTAACATTAACCTTGATTTTATAGAAAAGGGGCAGTCCGTAGTGAAAAAAATATAAAATGCAAGAGACTTTGTTATCTACAATCAAAAAAACAAAATGCCAAATCGACACAAACTTAACTAATCATGATTAATTATATATTAACATGCAAACTATTTTGAATTTTTTTACACCACAGAATTTACAGTTTCAATTAAGGAGGTAAATATGCCGAAGATAAGAAATCCCAATAGAGACAAAGCTTTTAAGTTATATAAAAAGTATTTTGCAAAGATAACTTGTAAAGAAATAGCATCTATTTTAGGTGAAAATGAAAGGAATATTACCTACTGGAAATATAAAGATAATTGGAAAGAAAAATATAATCCTAAAGGTGGAGCACCAAAAGGAAATAAAAATGCAGTAGGTAATAAAGGGGGAGGAGCTCCAGAGAAAAATCAGAATGCTAGAAAAGAAGGATGGTATTCAAAATATTATCCTACACAGTACAGAAGTATAATTGTTGAAGCTGAAAAAGCTGGTGCTAGTCCACTAGAGATATTATGGGCTGAAATAATAACCTTGTGGGCTAAAATTATATACTCTCAAAAGACTATGTTTGTTAAGGATAAAAACGATAAGACAGTGGAATTAAAGAAAAAAGTTGAAAGGATAAGATATAAAAAGGGAGAAGTAGTTGAAACTTACAATGAAGAAGAACTAGACATTCAGCAGGCATGGGAAAAAGAAGCTAAGGCATTAAATGTACAAAGTGCGGCAATGAGCAGGCTTGCTAATAAGATTAAGAAATATGATGATATGCTTCATGCTGATTGGGATACTGTTACAGAAGAACAGAAGCTGAGAGTTGAGAACCTAAAAGTGAAGATAGATAATCCAGAATTTAAGCATAGAAAAGAAGTTAATAATAAGAAGTTACAGCTTGAAAGAGAGAAATTTGAACATCAGAAGGAAATGGACGAGAGGAATAACTTTTAAAGGGTTGGTAGTATGTGGAGTAGTTTAAAACAATTTTATAAGTCTAAAGAATGGATAGTATTCAGGAAGATGATTATTCTTGATAGAGGTCCGACATGTCAAAAGTGCGGAAAGAAAATAGTTGAGTCTAAACACATTACAGTTCATCACATTATAGAGCTTACAGAGGAAAATGTTAATGATACATCAATATCGCTTAACCCTGACAATGTTATTATAGTCTGCTTTGACTGCCATAATAAAATACATGAGCGGTTTGGATATGGATACAAAGCACCTAAGAAGATAGAAAGAGGTGTATCTATAGTTTATGGTCCACCGTGTGCAGGTAAGACAAAGTATGTAATGGATAACATTACAAGAGGCGACATAGTTGTTGATATGGATAGGTTATATCAAGCAGTTACTTTACTTCCTTTATACGATAAACCTAATAACTTAAAGCAGAATGTTACAGCAGTACGCAATCAAATAATTGACAATATCAAAACTAGGTATGGAAGGTTTAACAGTGCATGGATTATAGGAGGCTACCCAGATAAGTATAAGAGAGAGCAGCTGGCACATGACTTAGGAGCTGAACTTATTTTTATCCAGGTAGATAAAGAAGACTGCTTGTACAGACTTAAATATACGAATGATTACAGGCAGTATCATTATGAAGAGTGGAAGGGTTACATTGATAAATGGTTTACAAGATACACAACTTAGTCCCCCCCATGTACTGAATAGCGAGTTCCCAAGGGAACGAGGGAGGGATATATAGATTGCACACGAACCAAAAATTTTGAAATTCTTTGGAGGTTTTTTGAAAAATGGAAAAACATGATGTATATAAAAAAGAATTGGACAAATTAAATGAGATATTCAAAGATGTTGAAGAATCTAAAGCAAAATTAGTTGAGGGACTTATAGAAGATGCGGCATTTCTTAAAGCTGAGAATTATGTACTTAAAAAAGCTATTGAAGAAACAGGAATGGTTAAAATTCACCCTAAAAACTCAGGACTTCAGAAGCCTATAGAAACTGCTAAACAGTATTTGAAGAATGTAAACAGCTATGCTGTAGTAATAAAAACTCTTAACGGTGTTTTACAAAAAAACACAGTTGAGGATGATGATGAATTTGACGATTTTGTGAAAGAAATGAAAGGCAATGTATGATTTAAGTAATAATACAATAAACAATAAACATTCGTATCTTCTAGAATACTACAATAAAATAAAATCAGGTGAAATAACTGCAGGTCATGAACTTATTATACAGCTGGAGAATCTAATTGATGATTTAGATAATCCCGCTTTTTTTTATGATAATAGTGATGCTGAATTTAGAATTAATTTTATTGAAAGATTTTGCAGACATACAAAGTCGCCGTTTTTTGGTAAGGCTTTTATACTAGAACTTTGGGAAAAAGCTTTTATTGAAGCATTTTACTCTTTTAAGTGTAGTAAACAGGGATATAGAGATTATTATGAGGAAGAACTGCCAGAATGTAACATTAGAAGATTTAAGAAAGCTATTCTAATGGTTGCTAGAAAAAACGGCAAATCAACCATGTGTGCAGGACTTTCATTATCTGAGTTTTTCTGCGGTAATGGCGGAGCTGATATTATATGTTCATCAAATGATGACAGTCAAGCAAGTATTATATTCAATGAAATTGCTAATATGTGTGAATGGTCTCCAGTTCTTAAAAAAAGAAGTCATAAAAATCTCAAAGGAATATTCAATTTAAAAAATAAATCAACTATTAAAAAACTCTCAGATAGGACAAGAAACAAAGAGGGTAGAAATATAGACTTTGCAATCTTAGATGAGAGTCATGAAATGAAAGATAATGTAATAGCTAAGTCTATTGAGCAGTCCCAGTCAACAAAAGATGAACCTATATTTGTAAACATTACAACAGAGGGCTTTGTTAATGATGGTTATTTAGATAAAGAATTGAAGTATGCAAGAGAAGTTTTGAACAAAGATCGAGAGGATGAAACACTGCTTATATGGTTATATACTCAGGACAGTGAAAATGAAATTTGGCAGGATAAAAGTACTTGGCAGAAGTCAAATCCTAGTATTGGAAAAATCAAAAAGCACAAATATATAAGAGATCAAATAAGAAAAGCTCAAGCAGATAAAGCTGAAAGAGTGTTTATGCTTGCTAAGGATTTTAATATTAAGCAGAATAATTCAGAAGCTTGGCTTATGGAAGCAGAGTATGTAAATGAAGCAACTTTTAATATAGAAGACTTTAGAGGATGTGTAGGATTAGGAGGGGTTGACCTTTCTGAAACAACAGACCTTACATGTGCTAAAGCATTAATTATGAAGAAAGGAAGCAGTAAGAAATACATATTAACAAAATACTTCATTCCTGAATCTAAGGTAAAGCAGGGCTCTCAAGAAGATAAAAAGAATTACCTGGAATGGGCTAAAAAAGGATTAATTGAAATTACACCGGGTAATGAAAATGACTACAGCTTAATTACTGCATGGTTTATAAGGTTATATAAACAGTACAATATAAGAATTATCAAAGTTGGATATGATAACTGGAATGCTAAGTACTGGCTCAAGGAAATGGAAGATGTAGGATTTGAATGTGAAAAAGTCAGAATGGATATGAATACAGTGTCCGGACCTATGAAATTAGTTGAAGCTGATTTGAAAAGCAAGCTGATAAATTACAACAATAATGAGATTGACCGATGGTGTCTTGGAAATACAGCCATGAAAATAGATAATCTAGGAAGAATTATGCCTGTAAAAGTCAATGGCTTGAAGAATAGACGTATTGACGGTTCTGTTACTTTAATAATAGCATATGCAATTTACATGAGATACAGAACCGAATATCTAGATATGGTGAGGTGATGAATTGAAATTTAAAAAGAAAATATTTAAATACTTAGATGATGTACTGCTCATTATAGGTTCAGGATTTATATTTTATGGGGTATATCAAGTATACATACCAGCAGGATATATAATACTCGGCATTTGCTTTACCGCATATGCTTTTTTATTTGCTAAAAAAGGAGAGTGGTAGTAAATGCTTTTGAAAAACGTATTAAAAAACAGCGGCAATAAAGAAATGCAGTATGCAAAGCTCCTTAATGGTGAGATACCTATATTTTCTCAGTTTGGTAAGAGTATATATGCATCTGATATTGTGCAGATTTGTATAGATATTATTGCAACTGAGTGCAGTAAAATGCAGCCGAGGCATATACGAACTGATAGTAAAGGAATGCAGACGAATGTCAAAGGAAGTATTAACAGGCTGTTTAAATTTGCACCAAACCACTTAATGACAACTCGTGATTTTATAGAGAAAATTATTTGGCTTTTATATTTGAATTACAATGCTTTTATTTATCCAACTTATGAAAAAGTTGTAGATTCTAGAGGTAATGTAACAACAAATTATACAGGATTTTATCCTCTTAATCCTATGAGAGTTGAGTTTTTACAGGATAAATCAGGTAAATTGTTTGTAAAAATGTATTTTGAAGGTGGGGAAAATTTCACTTTAGCATATTCAGATTTAATTCACTTGAGAAAAAAGTTTTCTGTTTCTGATGTTATGGGTGGAGGAAGAAATGGACAGCCTGATAATCAAGCACTGCTTAAAGTATTGGAGACTAATGATATAGTACTGCAAAATCTAGGTAAAGCGGTTAAAACAAGTTTAACAGTTAGAGGAATTCTGCGAATTAACAATTTATTAAATGATAAAAAACAAGAAGAAGAGCGTATTAGATTTGAAAAAAGACTAGAAGATGGCACATCTGGTTTGGCTGCACTTGACTTTAAAGGTGACTACATACCAATAAGCGTAAATCCTAAAATAATTGATAAGGTTACAATGGAGTTTTTGCAGAGTAAGGTTCTTAACTGGTATGGGGTATCAGTTCCTATATTGACAGGTGACTTTAACGATGAACAGTATCAGGCATTTTATGAAAAAACACTTGAATCATTAATGATCAGCTTAGGGCAGGCATTTTCTAAAACATTATTTACAGCTAGAGAGCTTGATGTTGGTAATGAAATTGTATTTTATCAAAAAAACATGATGTACTTAAGTACTAAATCTAAGATTGAATTATTGAAAACAGCAGGAGAGCAGGGTTTGCTGACTGACAATCAAAAGTTAGCAGTAATAGGATATCCACCTATTGAAGGAGGAGACAGAAGAACAATATCTCTTAATTACGTAAACAAGGAAATAGCAGATCAATATCAGCTCAACAGAGCGAGATGGGAGGGAAAACCAAATGGACAAAAAACTACTGCCAGCTAAAGATATGGAAGTCATAAGGTCTTTTGGAATGGCAGATATACGAGCAGATGAAGATGGACATTTTATAGAAGGGCATGCAGCAGTATATAACCAGAGAACAAACATTGGCAACTGGTTTTATGAAGTTATAGAACGAGGTGCATTTGATGAAACTGATTTTGATGATGTACTGTTTAGTGCAAATCATGAGTGGGACAAAATACCTTTAGCACGAAGTAGAAGTAACAGTGGAAATTCAACTATGAAGTTAAACATTGATGAAAAGGGGCTGTATGTTAAAGCTGACCTTGATATCGATAACAATTCAGTAGCTAGAAGTTTATACAGCTCAGTACAAAGAGGAGACATTGATGGAATGTCTTTTATTTTTCATGTTGAAGGGGAAAGATGGGTAGATTTGGACACCGATATGCCGACTAGATATGTTTCAAAAATAAAAAGAGTAAGGGAAGTAAGTGCTGTCAATTACCCTGCTTATGAGGGTACTGATATAAATGCTCGTGACAAACAAGCATTGGATAGTGCTAAACAAGCACTGGATAATGCTAGGTCAAAAGAGCTGGACAGCTCTAAAGAGCAGTTAGAACTATTAAGATTAAAAACACAAATTCTATCAAAATAGGAAGGAGAAAGTTATGAACAAAGAAAGATTATTAAAAATGCTTAAGGCAAAAGAGGAAAGGAAGCAAGAATTACAGGCAAGAGGGCAGAAAACAGAAGACATTGGAGAGCTAAGAAATATAAACTCTGATTTGGAATCTTTAAATGCTGATATCTTAGAGTTGAGAGGCATGATAGACGATATCGAAGAAGAAGAAAGAAGCAATGATAATATTAAACATGAAGGACAAAATCCAGATGCAGAGCAGAGAGGAGCTAGTGATGTAGGGCTGACTAAAATACTTGCTGCGTATGGGCTGAATGGAGGACAGCAGGAAAATAGAGCAGCAGAACCAGAGGATAAATATGCAACACTTGAATACAGGACTGCATTTATGAATTACTGTAAAACTGGAGTTATAGCACCTGAATTTAGGTCTGATTCAATGACTGAAACAGGTGATGTTTCTGCTGTAATACCTTCTACAATACTCAAAGAAGTTATTAGAAAAGTAACAGAATACGGTCAAGTGTTCAAGAGAGTTAGAAAGCTGAATATCAAAGGCGGTTTAACTATACCAATATTGTCATTAAAGCCAACTGCTACATGGATTGGTGAAAAAAATACATCAAATAAGCAAAAAGTGCAGGCAAACTCTAATATTTCATTTAGCTACTATGGTTTAGAATGTAAGGTTTCTACATCGCTATTATCTGATACTGTAATGCTGTCAGGATTTGAGAATACTATTACTGATATCATAGTTGAAGCCATGACAAAAGCATTAGATATAGCTGTTTTGAGAGGAACTGGTACAGGACAGCCTAAAGGAGTAACGGTTGATGATAGAGTTCCTTCAAAACAAGTTGTTACATTATCACCAGTTGAGTTTTCGAAATGGAGTTCATGGAAAAAGAAAGTATTTGCAAAGATGCCTTTAAAATATAAAGCAGGTGCAGCTTTCTTAATGGCTTCAGGAACTTTTGAAGGATATATTGACGGCATGGAAGATGCAAATGGACAGCCTATAGGTCGTATAAACTATGGAATATCTAAAGGAACACAAGAAAGATTTGGAGGAAAAGAAGTTATACAGGTTGAAGATGATGTTATAACACCTTATGATGATGCCGAAGAAGGCGAAATAGTAGCAGTATACTGCAATCTTAAAAATTACGGCTTTAACAGTAATATGAAGATGACCATGTTTAGATATTTTGACCATGATACTAATGAATGGGTAGACAAAGCAATCTTAATAGCTGATGGTAAACTCATAGATCCAAATGGAGTAGTAATAATTAAAAAGGGTGCTTCTAAGTAGCACTCTTTTTTTAGGAGGACGATTTAATGAATCTATATAATATTGGGTTTGGGCAGAAAATAACAACAGATGTTGACAGCATAGCTGTAGATAGAGGATTTACGGCACATATAACTCTGAAATCACCATCTGAACAAAATATAACTGCTGTTCTGCCATCTACAGCATTAGCAAGTGAGTCACAAGAGATAACAGGAAATATAACAAATCCTGATTTGGCAAGAAATATAAGAATAAAAGGAAATGCAGCAGAAATATCAGGAGATGTGATTATTACAGGTACAAACATAGCTGATGAGGTTATAACAGAAACAATAACATTAAACGGAACTAAAGAAGTACAGGGAAATAAAGCATTTAAAACTGTATCTAAAATAAACCTGCCGCCAGAAATACATGAAGGAACTGACTCTGTAAGTGTAGGCACTGCTAATAAATTAGGACTGCCGTATTTACTGGAATTAAACACGATTTTATCAGTTTATAGAAATAAAATATTAGAAGATAAAGTACCAACAGTAGCGGTTAGTTCTGAAAATATTGAAAACAATACAGTACTGCTGAACAGTGCTTTAAACGGCAGTCAGATTGATATGTTTTTAATTGTGTAGGTGGTGAGTAGTTTTGCTTAATGATGTAAAATCTTATTTAGGGATTACAGCAGAAGATTCAGACCTAGACAGCAGTATTAATTTGAAGATTTCAGCAGTGAAAAGCTACTTAATAACAGGTGGTGCGGCGGTTAAGACTTTAGAAAGTGAGATTGGCACTGCATGTATAGCAATAGGTGTTAATGATTTATTGAATCAAAAAGCAGGAGAGAGTAAGTTTTCTCCTGCTTTTAAACTGCTTGCTAACCAAATATGCAGGGGGTATTGATTTGAAGTATATAATTCCCATTGAGCTGATTAGCGAAAGCTATATAAAAGATGATTTGAAACAGCAGATTCCAATTAAAACATATAAAAAAGTATTTGCTTCTAAGAAATCAGCAAAGCAGTCTGAATTTTTTAAAGCGGCGGCGGCAGGATTAAGGTCTGACTGCACTTTTGAAATTCGTTATTTTGAGTATAAAGGCCAAAATTTATTGAGATATCCAGCAGGAGAAGATGGAAAGGTTTACACAATTTACCGTACTTTTGAAACAGATGACGGAGGAATAGAGCTTTACTGTGAGGTGAGAGCTGGTGGGTAATAATCTTGATTTGACAGCAGAAATAGTTAAAGAACTTACTAATTATACTAATGAAATTGAAAAAAAAATAGATAATGCAGCAGAAGAAAAGACAAAAGAATTAGTAAGTGAGCTGAAAAAAACAAGTCCAAAGAGTAAGAAAAATGGCAGAAAAAAATATGCTAAAAGTTGGACTAGTAAGAAAATAGGGAATAAACATGTTGTCTACAATAAAAAATATCAGCTTACACATTTACTTGAATACGGCCATGCAAAAGTTAATGGAGGAAGAGTTGAAGGTAAACCTCATATAAAACCAGCAGAAGAAAAAGCAAATAAAGAATTTTTAGATGAAGTTGAAAGGGTGATAGAAGGATGACAAGCAGTGAATTAGGTGATTTATTAGAGCAGACAGGATATCCTGTAGTATATCGTCATTGGAAAAGTACGCCTAAACCTCCTTATATAATTTATTTATATACTGATTCTGATAATTTTGGTGCAGACGATAAAGCTTACAGCAAATTTGACAATTATCAAATAGAGTTATATTCAGATAAGAAAGATGTTAAAGCAGAGAGCAGACTTGAGGAAGTGCTGGACTCTGCTGATTTATTTTATGAAAAATCAGAAATATACCTTAAAACAGAGAAATTATACGAGGTACTTTATGAAATACAAATATAGGAGTTGGTGAAATGAGTGGTAAAAATAAAGTAAAATACGGCTTAAAAAATGTCAATTATGCCTTAATTACTGAAACAGAAGATGGAAGTATAACTTTTGGTACACCAGTAAGAATATATGGTGCAGTAAATGTATCTTTATCACCTGTAGGGGACAAATCTGAATTTCATGCAGATGATGAAGAATTTTTTACAGCTACAGCTAATAACGGATATGACGGTACACTTGAAATTGCAATAATACCAGACAGTTTTAAAATAGGAGCTTTAGGAGAAACTTTAGATACTAAAAAAGTACTCATTGAAAAAACAGATGCTGTGATAAAGCCTTTTGCTCTGCTGTTTGAATTTCAAGGAGATAAAAAAGCAAGAAGGCATGTATTGTATTACTGCAGAGCAGCAAGACCGAATGTTGAAAGTTCAACAAAAACTACTGGTATAGAAGTGAAAACAGATGTATTAAATTTGACATGCAGAAATATACCTGAAAAAACAAATGTAAAAGCATCAACTACATTTGAAACAGATGCAGAAACTTATAAAAATTGGTATACGCAAGTATATCTTGAAACAGCTACTGCTTAATAGGAGGGTAATATGGAGAAAATTCTAACAATAGATAGCAGACAAGTTAAATTTAAATCTACTGGAGGTTTTCTATTAAGATATAAAATGCAGTTTGGAAGAGATGCAATTGGTGATCTTTTAAAACTTGAAAAAGCAGTATCAAAAATTAAAGAATCAGAAAAGAAAAAGGGTAAAAGAAAAGAAATAGATGCTAAAGTTTTTGATGCATTGGATTTAACTATATTTTTTAACCTTATATGGGTACTTGCTAAAACAGCAGAACCAAAAATTCTACCTCCAATGGATTGGCTTGATACATTTGATGAGTTTCCAATTTGGGATATTATACCTGAACTTGAAGACATGCTTATGTCAACAATAAAATCTAGTGTAAAAGTAAAAAACTAAAAAGCGGTGGTGAGAATCAAGATATAGAAATTACAACAGAATTAATTATGCTTAGAGCTATTGAAAGAGGACTCACCGCCGCTGATTTCGACAGAATGACATTAGGTATGATTATTGACTATATAATCACATACAACAATTTTAACATTTCCGAAGATAACAGCAGAGAAGATACTATTATCGAAGCTTCACAAGCAGAATTTGATGCTTTTTAGGAAGAAGGTGAGGAAATGAGTAAAAAAATAAAGGGTATTACCATTGAGATTGGTGGTGATACCAAACCTTTACAGCAGGCACTAAAGGACGTAAATACAAAAACTAGAGATTTAAGCAGTGAGCTGTATAAAGTAGATAGACTTCTTAAGTTAGATCCAAGTAATACAGAACTGCTTGCACAGAAACAAAAGTTATTATCTGAAGCAGTAGATAACAGTACAGAGAAATTAAAAAAACTTGAAAAGGCAGAAAAAGATGTTCAAAATCAGTTTAAAAAAGGCAAAATATCAGAGGAACAGTACAGGCATTTTCAAAGAACAGTAATAAATGCAGAGCAGGAACTTAATAAGTTCAAAACAAAAGCTAGCCAAACTGAAAAAACATCGAAAGAACTTGCAAAAGGTATTGATAAAACATCTGAAGAATTCAAAGAATTTGAGAAAGCCGCAGAAGAAGCTGGACAAAAGGTAAGTAATGCTATGGATACAGCATCTAAAGCAGCAGCAGGGGTAGGTGCTGTAGTAGCAGGAGCGGCAGTTAAAAGTTTTGATGATTTTGACAAAGCTGTAAATGGACTTCAGGCAAGTACAGGAGCTACTGATAAAGAGATGGAAAGCCTAAAGGAAACACTTCAAAATATTTATTCGAATAATTTCGGAGAAGATTTTGAGGACATCGGACAGGCATTGACAGTTATTAAACAGCAGACAAACCTAGCAGGCAAAGAATTAGAAAGTACTGCTACAAATGCCTTAATGCTTAGAGATACTTTTGATATGGATGTAAACGGAAGTATAAGATCAGCTAATATGCTAGTTAAGCAGTTCGGCATAGGTTTTGATGAAGCATATACACTTATAGCACAAGGTGCTCAAGATGGACTCGATAAAAATGAAAACTTACTAGACAGCATAAATGAGTATTCAGTACATTTTAAACAGCTTGGACTAGATGCAGATGATATGTTCAACATGCTTGCTAATGGTGCAGAAACAGGGGTATTTGACATAGATAAACTTGGTGATGCTGTTAAAGAGTTCGGCATAAGAGTAAAAGAAGAGTCAGATGAAACTACAGAAGCATTTGAATCTTTAGGACTTGATGCTGGACAGATGGTGCAGAACTTTGCTGAAGGTGGGGAAAGTGGAAGATTAGCTTTTGAAAAAGTAACTAATGCACTATTAAACACAGATGATCAAGTTCTTAAGAACCAAGCTGGAGTAGCTTTATTCGGTACAATGTGGGAAGACTTGGGAGTTGAAGCTATTAATGCACTTACAGAAGTCGATGGAAACATTGATCAGATTAAGGATACTCTTGAAGAAATAAATGAAGTGAAATATGACAGCTTTTCAGAAGGCATACAAGGGGTAGGCAGGCAGTTAGTAACTGACTTAATTATGCCTATGGGCGAAAGTTTAATTCCATTTTTGGAGTGGCTGAAAGAGTTTATAACTTGGTTTGCTGAAGATGGAGAAGTATTGCGAGCTGTTATTTTGGGTATTGGTACAGCTTTATTAACATGGAAAGTTGCAAGCATAATAAATGGATTGAAGAAAGCCGTCATTGGGTGGACAGCAGCAACGGAAGGAGCTACTATAGCTCAAAAACTTCTAAATGTTGCTATGAATGCTAATCCTATAGGGATCATTATTACATTAGTAGCATCTTTAGCGGCAGGAATAATTTATCTTTGGAATACAAATGAAGATTTTAGAAATGCAGTTATTGAAATATGGACCAATATAAAAGAAACAGTTGTTGGAGCTGTAACGGCAGTACGAGATTTTGCAACACCTATTGTTGAAGGTTTTACAGGCTTTATGACTGATAAATTTGGTTTTGTTTGGGAATCTATCAGCAAAGGATTTGAAGCATTTGAAAAATTGTTCAAAGGAGATTTTAAAGGGTTCTTAAATGGAATAAAAGAATCAGCACTTATATGGGTTAAAGGCTGGAAAGACATAGGAAGTGATATTGTAAAAGGTATTTGGGAAGGAATTAAAAGTATGGGAAGATGGATAAAAGGAAAAGTTACAGGGTTCTTTGACGATGTTTTAGGAGGAGCTAAAGATTTCTTGGGTATTCACAGTCCATCAAAATTATTTTCGGACGTTATAGGTAAAAATATGGCTTTGGGAATTGGCGAAGGTTTTACAAAAGAATTGGATAATGTAAATAAACAGGCAAAGTTGGGATTATCTAAATTAACACTAGAAATGGAAAAGACAGCAGGCAGTACAAAAAATACTACTATAAATCAAAATTTAACTTTTAACGGTAATTATAAAGCTAGGGACGGCAGATATATAACCAATGATATTAATAGACAGCTTGGCTTAATTTATAGGTGATGGTATGAGAAAATTCAAATTAATGAATTATAAAAACCAAGAATTAAATTTAACTAATAAACATAAATACATTTTGACTAGTCCTGATGGATTAGGCTTTTCTATGGATTATGAGCAGGCTAAAATAGAAAATAATTATATTAAATTGGAGTCCGCAGTTAACCAAAAAGAAGTATCAGGAGTTTTAGTAGTCATAAGTTATCAATTGTATAAAGAATTTATTGACTTTATTAGATTTAAGCCTTTAAAGCTCTGCTATTCACCGCTTGGAAATGATAAATGGTATTATCTAGACTGCGAAATTAGTTTTTTAAAGAAAACTGAGCTTAAAACAGGTGTATTAGAATGTCCCATAGATTTTATAGGATTTGGACAGTGGTATGAAACAGTAACTGCAAAAAGAGTAATTACAAAACTTGATAATACTAAGAAATATTCATATAAATATCCATATGTCTATAATGATACTAGACAGGGAAAGTTGGAAATATCAAATAAATCTACTAATATAATACCAGCTAAAATAACCATATTGGGAAAAGCTATAAATCCTATGTGGAGTTTGTGCCAAAATGAAAAAGTTTTGTATGATGGCAGAATTCCTATAACCATAAAAAAGGAAAATAAAGCTGTAATAAATGCTAAAATAGGAAATTTAGAAATAGCTGAATACACTAAAGAAGGTCTGTATATAAGGAATTTATATCAAATTGCAGATGTAAATACTAGTAAATTTGTTTTTATTCCACCGGGAAAAAGTACATTTAAATTCAGTACTCAAAATATAGCAGATAGAGTAGAAGTTTTTATTGAATTTGAGGTGAGTTATGAGTCAGTTTAGTATAGAAGTATATGACAGAGATTTGAATTTTAAGGGTTTTTCAGAGGTAATTGAATACAGCGTTAATTTTGACTATCTTACTTTAGAAAAATCTGAAGTTAAGGTAATAAAAGGTTCAAGCAGTTTTAGAAAAGGTGATTTCATAAGACTCATGAAAGTTGGAAGTTCCAAAAGTATAATTGATGGTTGCATAATAGCAGTTACAGAGCAGAAACATTATATAACATATGAGTTTAAACACTTGCTGTCACTTCTAGATGTAGATGTTAGCTTTAATAGAGATGATTCTAAAACTAAAACACTTGAAAGGTTTACAGCTGATATTATTGAGAATATTTATAAAAATAATGATGATGATCTGCAAAATATACCTGTTGATGTAAATATAAAGTCAGCAGGTATTTTTAATTCAGCTTTAAATTTAAAGGATAATATACATAACTTGTATGAGATTATCATTAAATCTTTTGATAAGTACAATATTATAATTGAATCTTATATAAACATAGCTAATAAGAAAATAATTTTTGAAATTGATGAAATAAACAGCAGTAAACTCAATCTTGAAATGAATTTGCCTAACATACTGGATAGCTATTTTATGCTTAAGGACAATCAAGACAGCATAAACAAAATAACTTTAGTTAATAAAGACAATGAAGAACAGCAAGTAACATATTATCTTTTAGATGATAATTCTATAACGGAAGATAAGAATCATGTAAACAGGATAACACATGTTAATTTTACTTATGAATATATTCAATCTAGTGATGATTTTAGTGAACAGGCACATCAAAGTGCTGTCGATAGATTGAAAAAAGTTAAATATAACAACTTGATAGAAATAGTTACTTTAACAAATAACAGAATAATTGATGTTAGTAATCTAAAAATAGGGCAGATATTTAACATTATTACTGATAACCAAACCATAGAAAGTATATTAACAGGTTATGAAACAATATCAGAAAGTAAAATAAAGCTTATATTTGGTAAATTAAGAATTGATTTGACTAAAATATTGAAGCTGGAAAGAAGGTAATAATGGCAGTTAGAATATTACAATTCAATGAATCAGCAGTTACTCCAATAGATGATGCTGAACTGTATAGATTTTTATTTTCATATGAATCAGGTATATTTAAAGGCTGCAATATAACTAAAGGAACTGGAAACAAAATAAAAATAAGCAGTGGAAGAATTGTTATCTGCGGCAGAGTGGTAGTACTGGAGGATGAAGAAATAAATGCAAAATTATCTCCTTCAGGAACACAAAACGGCAGGCTAATACTGAGAATTGACATATCAAAAGGTCTTGAAGAAGCGGCTCAATTGTATACACAGGTATCTGCAAATTCATCTAAATTAGTACAGGAAGATATAAATGCAGGGGGAACTATTTATGAGCTTTTGCTAGCTTCATATACATGTAATGAAATAGATATAAGTAATTTGACTGCGAATGAGGATGCAAGGATTGAGACGGTAGTTGATAAGCTGAAAAGGCCATTTACTTGGGGACGGCTAAAAGATGCTAGTAGTTAAATCAATTGAATACAGCAGGAATCCAGTATTAGTTAATGAAGTCTTTATCTTGGGAATTACAGTTGAAGAGATAACAGCTGTGTGGCGAGATTTAAGGACTAAAACATGGAGTGATATTAAGCATGCATCTTCATGGGAAAATGTGAAATTAAAATATTTTTAAGGAGGTAGATAAATGGCAGTTTCAACGGTAAAGGTTACTATAAATGGACAGACTTATGATTTAACTTATAACTCTCATTCTGGTAAATGGGAAAAAGCAATTACTGCTCCTAGTGTTACATCTTACAACATAAATGCTGGACATTATTATCCAGTGCAAATTCAAGCTGCTGACCATGCAGGAAATAAGACATCAAAAGATGACAGAGACAAAACATTGGGCGGTCATTTAAGATTGGCGGTAAAAGAAACAGTTAAACCTATAATATCTATAACTTCACCTTCAGGTGGAGCTAAACTGACAACTGCATCACCAACTATTAAATTTCAGTTAAGAGATGAAGCAAATGGTTCAGGAATTAAGATATCATCTCTTAGTTTAAAAATAGATGGAGGTGCATCTATAAGAAATTCATCATCAGGCATGACATATAACGCTGTAAGTGGAGGGTATGACTGTACTTATGTTTGTCAATCTGCTTTGTCAGAAGGTGCACATACAATAACTATTAGTATACAAGATAATGATGGAAATACAGCTAATCAAGCTTCAACTTCATTCAATGTTGATACAGTTCCGCCTGCTTTAAACATTTCAACACCAGCTAATGGGTTTATAACAAATAAAGAAAGCTGTATTGTATCAGGAATAACTAATGATGAGGTATCATCACCTGTTACAGTTACTATTAAGCTTAATGAAATAGATCAGGGTGAGGTTAATGTTAACAAAGGTTCTTTTAATAAATCTATTAACTTAAGAGAAGGGTCAAATACAATAGTTGTAAGGTCAACTGACTCAGCAGGTAAATACAGCGAAGTAGCAAGAACAGTTACACTTGATACATCACCACCTGTAATATCGAATGTAACAGTTACACCTAATCCAGTAAATGGCGGTCAAACATTTACTATTGAAGTTACAGTGAGTGATTAATCATGAAATTAATAGGATATGCAGATGGGGTAGAGGTTTTATTTGACTTCTATCCTCCTGATACATTTAAAGCTGAAATACCTAAAAAGTTGAATGGAATATATATTATAGAACTGCACGCTGTAGATGATGCAGGCAATAAAAACAACTATACCAATATGATAATTGCTGTAGATTTTAATAAATTAACTTTTAACATTCTTAAACAAAATTATATATCCAATGAAAATAAAGACAGTTTTAAACATTTGAAAAGAAGACAGGATTATAAAACTGAAGTAGTTGAAACTTTTTATAATTATAAAAGTTTGCAGTCTGAATTTGTATTTAAGGAGCTGGTTATATGATTATAAAGCAGGGAGAAGTAAGAAGGTTAGGAATTGAAGTTATTAGTACAGCTGGGCAGGATTTTATGATTGAAGCTGCTGATTACATGATAAAAAATAAAGACGATGAAATAGTAGATAAGGGAGTTCCTACTATTGATAATCATAAATTGATAGCTTTAATTTCTGCTAAAGAAAAGGGTAATTATTATTGTGAATTTACTTATCATATTGGGTCTGAAATATTAAAAGCTAGTATTTTCGTTCAAGTATCATAGGAGGTGATTTATTTGAAACATACATCAAATTTGAAATTAAAAAAACCAGATTATTCAGATAAACCAGATATTAAAGACATTAATGACAATATGGAAATAATTGATAAAGCTGTTATAGGTAAAGAACCAAAGATTACAAAGAAGTCGGGTTTTAATTTAAATAAAAGCGATAGTGTATCTTCTACTTCTACAAGTACATTAGCAACATCTAAAGCTGTAAAAACAGTAAATGATAAATTTGTACGAATAGATAATGTAAGGCAATACAAAGCACAAATAAGTTTATCTACTAAATACTCAGTGGGTGAACGCGAGGGGAGTGTTGTATTTGATACATTGGATGAAAATAACGGTGGTTTTTACAATGCATCTTATCCTACTAGATTAACAATACCAAATGGTTTAGGGATAAAAAGAGTAATTGTAATAGCGAAGTGTTCGACTTCTGGTTCTTCTGGAACGCAAATCGTTAAGAAAAATGGAACAAAAACAATTTATAATAATTCATCCGGTAAGACTATCACAACTGCACCTATAAATGTGGTGGGTGGAGAATATTTTGAATTACAGCAATACTCAGGCACATCACCGCATAATGTTTATTCAGGCACCTTTTTAAGAATAGAGGTGGTAGAATAATGAAAAAATTCGCTATAGTTGAAGATAATATAATAGTAAGTGTAATTTGCACAAAAGATTTTGCCCTCAAGATGGGTGGAATAGAAATAAGCGATGATAGTATTGATGTTGGAGATAAATATATAGACGGACAATTCGTAAAAGTGGGAAAACCTACAAAGATTGTAACATGGGATGAAATAAGACAACGAAGAGACGAATTATTGTGTGATACAGATTGGACACAGCTTTCAGACTGTCAACTATCAGAAGAAGAAAAAGAACAATATCGTATTTACAGACAAGCACTTAGAGATTTACCACAGCAATACGAAAATCCAAACGAGGTTGTTTGGCCAGAAATGCCATAGAAAGGGGACAGTATGGATAAACAATGGTACACAAACAAAGATTTATTTGAGATGATTCAAGATTTTACAAAGGAAGTTACGGAACTTAAAAATGAAATGACTGAAACTAAAACACTTATAAGGGACTATAACGGATTAAGAGAAAATATAAATAAAGCTAATAAAAAAATTACAGGTATAGAGAAAAAGATAGATACTGGTACAAATAATAGAAAAGAATACATTGGTTATATTATTGCAGCCATAAGTATTCTTTTTCTTATATTAAATTATTTAAATTAGAGAGGAGTAAATAAAGTGTTTGATAAATTTGATAATAATACAATAGCTATAGTAGCTATAGGTGCAGCATTAATAATAGGAACTTACACAAAGCAGACTGAAGTAGTAACAGGAGCCGTAGGGGCGTTAGCAGGATTTATCACTGGAAAGGGGGTTAATAAAGAATGATTAGATTTAAACATAATCCAACTGTAAACAACAGAGTTACATATCATTTTGGTTTTACAAAAGCATACGGAAGAACATTTCATAACGGCATAGATTTAGGAGCTATCAATTCCGGAGTGGAAGGGGATCCTATATTTGCTATTGATGATGGAGTGGTGTTGCTTACAAAAGAAGATAGTCCAACAGCCGGTAAGTATATCACATTAGGACATGAGGCTTGTTTTAGTAGATTCTGTCATCTGAAAACTATATTTAAGAAGAATGGAGAAAACGTTAAAGCAGGAGACATTATCGGTCTTATGGGGAGTACAGGTAATTCAACAGCAGCTCACTTGCATTTAGAAATTAAGGTTGGAGATTATAAGGACTTTTGGAAAAAAGACGAGGAAGGAAGGTATATTCTTGCTGTTAATCCTGAAAAAATGTTGCTTGATGATAATATTCATTGGGCAGAGCAACATTGGAATAGCTTAAATAAAAAAGGTATTAAAGTCAGTGAGAAGAGGTTTGATGATCCTATGACTAGAGGTGAGGTGTTTGCATTGCTTGACAGGATGATAGGAAAATATTACCAGAACTGTTAGTTCTGGTAATCTTCAATAATTCGGTAAATGATGTTTATAATTTCATTATATAAGCTAAAGCATAATAGGGTGGTCTATTTTCATGTGGTGTTCCACCACCTGTATTGTTTATTGTTATATCATGTATATGAGAACCGTTTGAAACAACGGATTTACTTGCACTAGAATCATTTGTTGTAGAAGTATATGACTTAGCTCTTAAATATTGACCTTGAGATGGATTTCCACCTGATAAATTATAATAATCCCATTTAAGACTATGACTGTGATTACCAGATGAACTAATATCGCCTCCATGTTTATGTTGAGGCATTTCTTTTACTAATAAAGTATGTGTTTTTTCTCCACCAGTATTTCCGATTGAGTACTCATTACCAGCTCCAACAATGAATCTGTTTGTTAAGTTAGGTGTCCCATTTTTCCCATTGCATAAAGCCCAACCTGTAGGTATAGATGTAATAGAACCACTCCACATAATAATTCCACCAGATGGAAAAGCTTCTTTTGCTTTATCATAAGCAGTCTTTACTGCTTTGGACGTAGCTAATGTACTAGTAGAAGTAGAAGATACACTATCACTTTTATTTAAATTAAAACCTGACTTCTTTGTAATCTTTGGCTCTTTACCGTTTGCTGTAGTTAATGCAGATATTGCTTTATCATATGCAGTCTTTACTGCTTTAGAATTAGCAGCAGTACTTGTACTTGTAGAACTAACAGAAGAAGAAATTCCTCTATTCACCTGAGCTCCTGATTGAATACCGCTAAGTTTATTTCTTTCACTACTTGTCATAACCTTTTTAGTAGATGTTTCAGTAATTTGATTGAGATTATGAGTAGAGGGATGTATGTATTTATTAGCATTATTCTCAATATTGCTCAACTTATCTCTCTCTGCATTAGTCATTACTTTTTTGTCAGAGGTTTCTGTAATTATATCCAAACTATGTGTAGTTGGATGTATGTATTTGTTTGCACCTGTATCGATGCCTGCAAGCTTGTTTTTTTCTGCTGTAGTGTAATCATTTGAGCTGAGTTTTTTTCCTGATACTTTATCTACTTTATTATTTATATGATTATATATTGTATTAGCAAAGTCAGGATCATCATTAAGAGCTTGGGCGAGTTTGTTTAAATTATTTAGTGTTTCTGGTGCAGAACTTACTATACCAGCAGTAGCAGCATCTGAATATGCTTTTAATAGTGATTCTAGTCCATTCCAGTAAGCTTTTTCTTGGTCTGTTGTAAATCTGTGGGTTGCACTTTGTGTTATTATGCTAGCAGAATGTTTATTCGGATGAACGTATTTATTTGCTCCTACCTGAATTCCTGCAAGTTTATTTTTATCTGTAGTTGTGTAGTCTTCTGTACTTAATTCTTTTCCAGCAACCTTGTCCACTTTTTTAGATGCAGTTGTATCAGTATAATTTTTAGAATTTTGTTCAACTTCATCAGCTTTTGCCTGTAAATCTTTTATTTTTCTGTCAATAATCAGATTATCATTTATAAAATCTTCCCTTTTGGCAAATTCGTTACCTTGCCATTGATTTAATCCTATATTTGGCGTTTTGTTTTTACTTGGCATTATTAAAATATCACCTTTCTCTCTATTTAATCAATTATCTTAAATTTACTTTATTTCTTCTTTTGTATGTTTGAAAAAGAATGTAGAAAAGAGTTTTTTACCTCTTTTGTGTTAATATTTTGAAAGGTTTCTAGCAATTTCTTATCGCTCATTTTCCAATTATCACTTTCTGCTGTAATTTCAAGAATACCTACCTGTGTAGTGGTGTACTTAAATACAGCTTGATTTGTATTTGTTGTCTTAAATTTAGTTAATTTATTATCTACATACAGCTTTACTGTTTCATTTTCTGAAGCTTCAGGTATTGTCACTGTTATGACAGCAGTATCTTCACCATCTGCATTTATTTGCTGCTTGTCAATATTCATTCGGCATTTTGGATATTGGTTATACTGTGTCTCTGTTATTTGTTTTATGCCTTCTCCTTGTATTTCTGTTGGATATTGGCATACACACTCAACCATATCTTTTTTGTATTTTGCTCCTGTAATTTGATTTATGTCTGGTACAGGATATATAAAATTGTTCCTTTCCATTGTTATATTTAATTTGTAATACATTTTCTATTCCTCCTTATTTTCTTATTTAGCTACTAATATATAGTTGTAAAAGTTTAATTTCGTTATCCAGCCACTTTTAGTAATACCCCACAGATATCTTCCATCCCAAGCTAAACCGTAAAATGTGCTCTTAAGCGATCTTTCATATGAAGAAATAATAGTTCCTATTGTGTTAAATCTATATAGAATTTTATAAGTTGAAGTACCCGAACCCCATAAATAGCTCCCATCCCATGTTAAACCGTATATGTTACGAGATGGGCTATCAAATGAAGAAATAACAGTTCCTGATGTACTTAATTTGTATGTTTTATCATCGCCATTACCACTTGCAAAACACCATATATACCTTCCATCCCATGCTAAATCTTTAGGTACATTATTTGGACTATTAAATGAAGAAATAATAGTTGCCGATGTGCTTAATTTATGTATCTTGTCATTTCTATTATCAGCACACCATAAATATTCTCCATCAAATGTTAAACCTTCTGGAATGTCACTTGGACTATCAAATGAAGAAATAACAGTTCCTGATGTGCTTAATTTGTATATTTTATGTTTGCTATCCCTATCATTGTACTGTGTACACCATAGATACTTTCCATCCCATGCCAAACCATGTACGTATTCATTTAGTCTAGCATCAAATGAAGAAACATCATAAACTGTTCCTTCTTCCTTCCAATATCCTTTTTTATTGTATATATTCCCTTTTAATATGTCTATTTCACCTGATACGATTTTATTATAAGCATTATTTCCCTTATCATAAGACGTCTTCACTGCCTTGGACGTAGCTAATGTACTAGTAGAGGTTGATGATACGCTATCACTTTTATTTAAATTAAAACCCGACTTCTTTGTAATTTTCGGTTCTTTAGCGTTTGCTGTATTTAATGCAGTTATTGCTTTATCGTAAGCTGTCTTAGCTGCCTTACTTGAGGCATTAGTAGTTGTACTAGTAGAAGTAACGCTATCAGAAATTCCTCTATTTACCTGAGCTCCTAATTGAATACCGCTAAGTTTATTTCTTTCACTACTTGTCATAACCTTTTTAGTAGATGTTTCAGTAATTTGATTGAGATTATGAGTAGAGGGATGTATGTATTTATTAGCATTATTCTCAATAGTACTCAACTTATCTCTCTCTGCATTAGTCATTACTTTTTTGTCAGAGGTTTCTGTAATTATATCCAAACTATGTGTAGTTGGATGTATGTATTTGTTTGCACCTGTAGCTATGCCTGCAAGCTTATTTTTATCTGATGTAGTGTAATCATTCGAGCTGAGTTTTTTTCCTGATACTTTATCTACTTTATTCTTTATTTGATTAGATATTGTATTAGCAAAGTCAGGATCATCATTAAGAGCTTGGGCGAGTTTGTTTAAATTATTTAGTGTTTCTGGTGCAGAATTTACTATACCAGCAGTAGCAGCGTCTGCATATGCTTTTAATAGTGATTCTAGTCCATTCCAGTAAGCTTTTTCTTGGTCTGTTGTAAATCTGTGGGTAGCACTTTGTGTTATTATGCTAGCAGAATGTTTACTCGGATGAACGTATTTATTTGCTCCTACTTGAATTCCTGCAAGTTTATTTTTATCTGTAGTTGTGTAGTCTTCTGTACTTAATTCTTTTCCAGCAACCTTGTCCACTTTTTTAAATGCAGTTGTATCAGTATAATTTTTAGCATTTTGTTCAACTTCATCAGCTTTTTTCTGTAAATCTTTTATTTCTCTATCAATAATCAGATTATCATTTATAAAATCCTCCCTTTTGGCATATTCGTTACCTTTCCATTGATTTAATCCTATATTTGGCGTTTTGTTTTTACTTGGCATTAATATCACCTCTTTCTTTTTTAATTACTCAAATTACCCTTATATAACATATAGTAAATAACTAGAGAAAAAATTAACTGTTTTTGACCAAAATTTTTATGCTATCTATAATTTTATAAAATGATTATATTTTATAAAATGTGGGTAATATGTATTATTATAGAATATATTTCTAAAATGTGATATTATCTATCTTGTGGTATTAAAATAAATCAAATATAAGGAGGACATTAAAAATGCCAAAGATTAGAAAAAATTTAGTTTTATTATTTACTTTTGTATTGCTCTTTACTAGTATTCATGGTGTTTCAACAGTTGCATATGGTGAAGAAGAAACAGGAAGTTGGGAAACGAAGGCTAGTATGTCGACTGCAAGAGGTGCTTTAGGAGTAGCAGCAGTAAACGGAAAAATATATGCAATTGGTGGGTATGATGGTTCACAATCTCTTAACTTGGTAGAAGAATACAATCCAACAACTGATACATGGACAACGAAGTCAAGTATGCCTACTACTAGACATAACTTGGGCGTAGTTGCAGTAAATGGCAAAATATATGCAATAGGTGGAGGAACAAACGAAGTTTACGCATCAAATGTGGTAGAAGAATATGATCCAGCGACAGACACTTGGACAACAAGGGAAAGTATGCCTGTTCCTAGAAGAGCGTTAAGTGTAGTTGCAGTAAATGGGAAAATATATGCAATTGGTGGTTATAATAAAACAGGAAATTTAAAAACTTTAGAAGTATATGATCCAACAACTGATACTTGGACAGAAAAAGCTAGTGCAATGACTCCAGGACAATTTATATCAGTATCTGAAGTAAATGGGAAAATATATGCAATTGGTGGTAGTCATAGAGGATATTTTTTAGTTGAAGAATATGATCTAGCAACAGACACTTGGACAATTAAGGAAAGTACTTCTATGGCTAGATTTGCTGCAGGTGCAGTTACATATAACGAGAAAATATATGTTGTTGGTGGCGGTCGTGTTAATGATAAATCTAAAAATGTTGAAGTATATAATCCAGCAACAAATTCATGGTCAACAGAAAAAGAAATTATAACTGGAAGATATGCATTAGCAGCAGCTGAATTAAACGGTTCAATTTATGTTATTGGAGGGGTACATGCTAATGAAGACACAGCTATTGTAGAAGCCTACACTATACCACAAACGTCTCCTCCTGCACCCCTAAACTTAACAGCTACAGGCGGTGACAGCAAAGTAACTTTAAACTGGAATGCTGTAGAAGACTGTGACGGCTATAAAGTATACAGATCAACAACATCTGGTGAACCGTATGATTTAATAGAATCTGATGTTACAACTAGTTCTTATATAGATTTAGATGTTAATAATGGTACAACCTATTATTATGTAGTTACAGCAGTCAATTCTAATGGAGAGAGTGACTATTCAAATGAAGCTTCAGCAACACCTCATGCAGACGAACAGCCTACAGGTGATAGAGCATTATTAGTTATTACAATGCAGAACGGACTTGAAAAAGAATACGATATGTCAATGACAGAGGTTGAAGAGTTTATGGAATGGTGTAATAGCGATAATGCTGAGCCTTATTATACAATTGATAAAGATTACAATGTAGGACCATTTACAAGCAGAAAAGATTACATTGCACATGATAAGATTATGTGTTTTGAAGTAAATGAATATTAAGAAAAAAGAAAGAAATAGACTAGGGCAGTAGTTTATTTTGTCCTAGTCTATTTCTGTTATTAGTATACTAACTTGCAAATATTTTTATTAGTGTTATTCTAATAGTTTTTTTCTATTTATAGATTTTTTTTATATTCGGAAGCTATGCTTTCAGGAGCATATTCAATAGCACGCTTAGCATATAACTTGTTCTTAATTGGTTTTACACCAGTATATTTTTCTATTATTTCTTTTGCTCCTTTAATATCTATACTACCAGATAAAGTATTAAGTAATTCTTTAATTGCAGAAAGTTTATTACTATTTCCAAAAACTTTAAATTTAGCAGGAGAAAGTAAATTATATTTAGTTAAAATTTTTGTTATATTAACAGATTTACCGTCTATTATAATGATTTGATCTATTAAATCACTAATTTCAAATTTGCCCCACCAAGCTTCGTAATTATTAGCATCTAAATTTATTACTTGGTCGTAATAATCATTAGCAGCTTCATATTCATGAGTTTCTATACATTGGTTAGCACGAGCTAATAAATTTTGAATTTTTATAGCATTGTTATCTTTACCGTTTAGAGTTTCGAGTATTTCTTTAATTATAATTTTAGTTCCACAATATTGACAAAACATATAAGTGGCAGAAGCATTTAATTCCAAATTTGCACCACAATTAGGACATTTAGTATTTAGTATTTCCATTTAAAGAGCTCCTTTCAATTTTTAGTTATCCCACGCGAAATATTTATATATTAAGTAAATACTCAATTGAAATCTAATATCTATATTCCCATTAACCACAGTATTATAACAAATATCTATCAATCAAGCAAATATTGCTATAATATGCATATTAATGTATAAAAGTAAGTTTATTTATTTGAATAAACATAATGATTGAAAATTTAACTTCTAAAAGTATTTAGTTTTTTCAATGATATTTTATGTGATTTTTACTAAACTCACTAACAACCCTAATACTTCTAGGACTAGCATCTATCATGCTGATATAACCTTTTCTTTTCAAATTAATAATATGATTATGTATAGTAGCTGTAGATTTTCTTTCTAATAAAGAACATATTTCTCTATAAGTAGGTGATATACCATGCTTATTTATATAATTATCTATACACTTAATTACTTCATATTCTACTGGAGTTAAATATTTCATTGTCATTAATAATCACCTCCTAAACATTATATCAGAACAATTGTTCGAAGTAAATATATTTTTTGTCTTTATATTTATAGAACTTATTGATACTGTTATATTTAGAGGTGATGTAAATGCTTAAACCACCAATTAGTCGTATGGGTGGAAAATCAAGATTGAGAAAACAAATAATTAAATTAATTCCTGAGCATACTTGCTATGTAGAAGTATTCTTTGGAGCTGGCTGGGTGTATTTTGGTAAAGAAGCTTCGAAAGTAGAGGTAATAAATGATATAGATTCAGAAGTATCAAATCTTTTTACCATGATAAAAAATCATGAAGAGGAAATACAAAGGTTACTGCAGTATGAGATTTGCAGTAGAGATTTTTTTACTAGGTATATTGAAATAAATCCAATACATTTAACTGAGATACAAAGAGCTGTTAGATTTTTATATTTGATAAGTCAGAGCTTTGGAGCTAAGGGAAGTAACTATGGTTATGCTGTTACTAAACCGCCAAATTATAAAATATTTAATATTAATCTTAAAGAAATAAAAGACAGGTTGAGAAATACTTACGTAGAGAATTTAGATTTTGAAATATTGATAAAAAAATATGATAAAGAGCATACAGTTTTTTACTGTGATCCTCCATATTATAAAACTGCTGGATATAAGAAAGTATTTACGGTAGAGGACCATATAAGACTTAGAGATACTTTAAGTAATATTGAAGGTAAATTTATTTTAACAATTAATGATTTACCTGAGACAAGAAAATGGTATAATGGATATAATATTATAGAAACAGAGGTTTTATATACAGTAAGCGGTAAAGGAAATCAAAAGAAAGCTAAGGAATTAATAATCAAAAACTTCTAAAAAGTACAATCAGTACAAGCATTGAAATTTGAACATTAATAAGATGGTGGTATGATTGGACTGTCATTCCTTGGTCGCCTTCGCCACCAGCTTCACATTTTATTATTCTTGCAAGAAGTTCTCTATCAGAATAAGCCATAAATAATCACCTTTTACTATTCTTATTATATAGTATAGTAAAAAATCAGAAAAGTTACTAAATAGCAGACAGTTTATAATATTTTTTAGAAAAAAATATTATAAATGTTATTGTTAATATACACACTTTCTGTTTATTTTTGACATTATTATCTTATTAAACAGTTTAATAGGTAAGACGTGAACTATGAAAATCACTACTATGGTGAATCTAATATGGCTTTAATAACTTTCCATGATATGGATAGATTTTCATCTATATCAAATTCATATAAACTATATCCCTGTATATGACCATCTTCAAATCTAGCATATACCCAATTATCATTCAGTAGATATACATGTGAAAATTGCATTGTGCCACCTAGTATGCCATCAAAAGGTATTATTTCTTGATGTATATATAAATCTTCTGTAATAACGTTATAATCGTTAATTCCCGTATTTTTTAATCCTGACATTGATGCTTCATCCAAAATTGTTAAACATTCAATTTTTTTAATTAATTCTTCATTTTTTATTTTCAATTCTTGGTTTGTTTTCAATAACGAATTATAATCTTGGGTCAATTCATTGTTTATTTTTCTTTGCATATTAAATTCAGATTTTTTTTCTTCTTCAAGTTCTAAATATTTATTTTTTTCTTCATTAATAATATTATTTTTTCTTATTAAAATAGATACTAATACTATTATAACAATTACAAATAATATGTTGAATGCTAAAGACAACCTCTTCATTCTATCTCCTTCTTGTGTAAAAAACTAGTAGATTGCTGTGCCTAACTAGGGTATTCACTAATCTTGCAAATACCACTAATTAGGCTATATTACTGCTTATATTTATATGTTATATGTTTGATATTTTAAAAATTAGTACTAATAAAACAAACTACAAAAACATTATGTGCTTTAAATGGTGGAAATGATATTATCTTAAACTTCATTAGAATATCTTTCAATTCTTTTAAAAAATTTTAATTTATGTTATATAAATAATTTATGCTACGTAGTTTATAACAGTTGTGCATTATATATTATTACGTATACTAAAATATACCTTAATGATACTAGTTTCTGAAACCTATTTGCGCAATTTGTTTTTCATTAAACTTTTCAAAATTTTTATAAAACTGTAAACCAATCTTCGATGCAACTTTTTGTGATGGAATATTACGAATGGTAGTATATGAAAATACTTTGGAGTAATTTAAAACATTAAATGCATATTCTTTACAAGCGAGTGCAGCCTCTGTAGCAAAACCTTTTTTACAATATTTTTTTATAATATGAAAACCTATTTCAGGTACAATTTCATTACCTATGTCTTGCATTGTTATACCACAATCACCAATAAAAACATTACCTTCTTTCAATATTACCGCCCAAAGTCCATGCTTGTATTTTTTATAGTTTTCAATATTCCACCTAATCCACTTTTCTACCTCTTCATCAGAAAATGGATGAGGGTAAAATTCCATAGATTCGGGATTTGAGAGAACTTTACTTAGTTCTTTTTTATCTTCAAGTACTAGTTCTCTAAGGTATAGCCTTTCTGTTTCAAGTATTTTCATTTTATTCTCCTTTCTATTTTGTAATTTTGAAGCAACGAGACAATATTATAACAAATTTTCACAATTTTTACAAGAAAGTATTTTATTAAAATAGAATATTATTATATTTTTACCAAAAAGATAAAGAGTTTAATAAAACATAATAAGTATAGTATAAATCATTATATACGATTATTACTTCATACATAGAAAAAGAGTTAATTGCATGTTAATAAAATTTATTATATTGAAATGTTTTTGAGCAAAGATAGGGAATAAAGATTAGATTATATAATCAGCAGATATATTATTAAGTGATGGAGTGAGTAGAGAATATTTTAACTCACTAAACCATCACTCATTATTTTTAATTTAGTATTATAGAGCAAAATAATTACAAATTAATCTAAATTGCTCATCTTCGGTTAAATGAAGTGTTCTTTTAATCGTTTTAATACCATTATCTATACATGCGTTTTTTATAATATCAGAAAACTTAACTATAGCTTTATTAGCATGAATAATTGTTTTCTGTGGATTCAAAGTATATGCATTAATACATTCTAATATAATATTGTGATCATTTCTAAAGAAATAAAGTTTTTCTATCTCTTCAGGAGATGTATATAGGCATATAATCCTTTCTTTTGGAATGAAAGGCAGTATAACCTTTGGTAATATTCCCAAATCAATGATGATTGGATGTTCAGTAGACATTTTTAATAAATCAATTATAAAAAACTCCATGAGCTCTTTAGGAAAGTCAAGTAACCATTGTGCATAAATATCTATTGGGCGATTAAACCATTTATTATAATCTAAATTTGGGTTTGGCATTTGAATTGCATTATGCTCAATAGGACACGAATAGGGTCTATACTTTAGAATATCATATCCTAGTTTTTGAAAACCTAACTTGTTAACAAATTTTTTTGCCATTGTTGTCTTTCCAGCACAAGCACCACCATTTAACCAGTATACATGTTTTAATTGTTCTTTCAAATAATTATTATTTATTTTCATCTAAATCCTCCATTTAGTTTATTATTTATACTAAATGAAGTTTCTTAATTTCTTAGCCTCAATTACAAAATTTTGATTTTTCATTGCAAACCTCCAAATCTTATTTCTTCTGATACTTATATATTATGTTTCATAAATTAGATTAAGAAAAGATTATTCCTTTAATTTGAGGATGCCTTTAGTTTAACGGGTATGAATGTTTCCATTTGTGCCCATCCTTGAGCCTTTATAATTTCGGGTGGAGTGATAATATGTCCCATAGCATAATGATTTTGGCGAATATCAAGTTCTAATATATTTGAGTTCTTAATATATTCTAAAGCTTGATTATATAACTTGTCTTTTGCTTCGGCATCTTCATCTTTGCAAACATAAGTTATATAGTACCCACCTTCGAAATCAATTACTCTGTTTCCTCCATCATTCATATCTTCACTCAATGCCCACCACCATATCATACCTTGTTTTTCTTCATCAAAAAATAAAAAATCTCTAGGCATAAAACTATCTCTTTCTGATGGTTTTATTTCTGAAAAATACTTATCAAACTTGCCTAAAATACCATTTGCTGAAAAGTTAAATTCTTTATCTACACCTGATGATGCTGCTTTGAATGGTGGTAATGATATTACCCTAAACTCCATAAAATAATACCTCCTGTTTTAAATTAATGATTAACTTTATGTTATATAGAAAAATCCCATACAAATCTATTATATGGGATATATCTACTATTTTATTAAGTTGTCTTTTCCACAAGGTTGTCTCGAATTCCCATTCTTTTATTCACTAGTAATCTACTATATATTTATCTTTCTTTCAAAAATAATTTCATATTGTGTAGGTTTACCATGCCCGTTATAATTCGTAGGAAGTACTTGAACTAATCGCCAGCCTTCTTTTGCATATTTATCAATAATTTCACGATGGTTAGCTTCTGTGAAAAAACCTCCTAGATTTGTTTCAACATATTTATATTCATACATAAATTTATGCTCCTTTATTATTCTTATTATGTGTTTAAATATTTTTAGTTTTCTAAAAACAATATGCTTTAAAAGATTAAAGCACAATTAAACATATTATAACAAATTTTTACAAGTATTACAATATAGTAATTTTAAAACAATATTCTATTTTGAAAAGAGTTGAATGGACCATAAATGTGTATAAAATATCAATCATTAGGGAAAATGTCAGTTAGTAATATTATAATTGCTAATATTCTAGAAAACTAAAATGGTTCTTCTTGACAAATTTTGATAATTAATATATTCTTGTTTTATGTTTAGAAGAAAGGAATTGAAATTTTGGTTTTTGGAGTATTTATATTAATATTTATTATAGGATTTATTATTGATGCACTCTTAATTGGTTATACAGGTGTTGAATCAGGTATATCAGGGGCAATACTTTACAGTGTGTCTATTATTGGAGCAATGCTTTTTGTAATTATAGAAAAATTAGATAAGATTTTAGCTGCTAAAGAAAAAGATTAGTATTAGAGGTGTGATGATGAGTAAAAAAGATAAAGAATTTAGTGGAATGTATATTCCATTAGGATTATGTTTTGGAGTAACGTTTGGCATAATAATTGACAATCTAAGTATGGGTATGTGCTTTGGACTATTAGCAGGAGTTATACTAGACAATATGTCTCAAAGTAAGAAGAAAGAAAAAGAAGATTAATGAAATTAGGATTATGTAACAAGATAATGAAATAAATTTTCAATCATTATTACATAATCAATATGATTACTTCATAAATATTACATGTATAGTGGCATCATGAAATAGTAAATGTCAAAAAGGAGAAATATTTATGGATAAAAAATCAAATGTTCTAAACGTAATCTGTTTTATATTCGGTATAGTTTTTTTTGTAATTGGTGTATTAAATGTGTTTTTGGTAGACCTTGTTCCGGGAGTTTTATATATTATTCTTTCTTTAATTTATTTTCCTCACACAGACACCATTTTTAAGAGAAAATTCAATTTTTCAATTTCGTATAAATCAAAAATTATCTTGGGTATTGTTATACTATGGGGGACTTTAGCTGTAGGTGACCTTGCGGAAATGTTTGGACTTTAGGAATGGTGGTTTAATGTTATTTTATTATAAAGATCTATACATTTTTACTGAAAGCCCAAAATCCACATTCAGAGGGATCGTCAACTATCAAATCATTTTTGTGTCTTATAAGTATAATAGTCGAAGCTATATCTCCACCTGCAAAAACAATGTTGATAATGCTTAATAAAAGCCAAAATAAGTTACTTGTTAAAAGTGACAACAAGAACATTCCAAGACCAAGTACTATTAGAGGCATAAGACTTCCAAATATGTATTGCTTAAATTTAAGTGGCTCCATACAGTGACAATAAGGAGTTAGTTTTTTCCACAGAACTCCAATGTGAATACTTTGCCATCCTTTTTTACAGTAAAAACTCCATGCGACACCATGTAAAAATTCATGTACAAAAATACTTACAAGAGTAACAGCCCATAAAAGAATTATTACTGATATTGATATTTTCATTGTACCGCTACGTTTTATTAAGAAAAACAATACAATGCATATTGCTGCTAAAGGAATTGAAGAAATAAATGCTAAGATATTTAATTTTATAAACGAGAGTACGCATTTTTTGCTACTATATCCTTCAATTTCGAATTGTTCTTTTATAAGATTAAAGTTTTCAATATATTTATTATTTTTCAATATAATTTTCTCCTATATAATAATTAATAAAATATATGTGTAAATAGAAAATGAGTAACAAATAAATTTTAATGAAGTGGTTTAACTTTCATAAGACATTGATTATTACCCATTTTAATGCTTTCTATTAATTCAATTTCAACTTCACAATTAAAAACATATTCAAATATTTCTTTATTATAACCAACCGTGCAGTAGCACCAAGTTTTTGTAGGTAGAATATCAATACCTTCAAGCATTGGGCAAGGACAAGAAGTATATTTTGTGAATAAGCATTCATCTTTTAGATACCATCCTACATCATATACATTCATTTTATCAACAAAGTCATCTATAGAAGTTGAAATATCATAAATATCTTTAATAAATTTTTTACTTTCGTCTAGTTTCCCATTTTCCGTACAATAACAACCCATTCTAATATTCTTTATAGTATTTTCGTCAAATTGCTTTTCAAGTTCACGGGATATAAATTTTACCCATTTATTTTTTTTACTTTTTGTTGGAGATAATGGTAAATCCATCTCAAAAGAAATTTTGTGTGCTACATCTGAAGTACTATATTTTTTAATATTTTCATAGAGTTTTTTTGCTTCATTGTGAATTTGTTTCAATATAGTTCATCTCCTATAATTTAAAATATTACTAGAAACAATAAAGAATTAAAAACATCATTGGAAACTTGATGCAAAAAACTACCGTGTCAAAATATATTATTTATTTCATATTCTTTTTAAAGAATTCTTTAGCATCTTTAAAGGATTCTAGTGATGGACGATGACCCATGCCATTATATACTTTAAATTCTGCATTTATGCCAACTTCATTATAAATTTTCTCAGCATATTTCCAACGTTTGATGGGTTCATTTTCAAATAATTTATTTATTAAATTTTCATCCTCATTATCAAATCCATCATCATAAGGAACCGAGTCATTAGTATCTTTTTCACCTAGAAACAAAAATTGTGGTACATTTTTATAGGTATTAAAATCAAATTTTTCCCCAGTTAATTCATAAAAATCTCCTATTCCAATAGGATATCTTAAAAATTCATTTTGCCATTCCTTTACAGGTGCTATAGGCCAACCACCGGGAGAGCCAACTACCGATGCTGACACTCTATCTGGGTGTAATAAAGTAAATCTGTTTGTATACATTCCGCTTGCAGAAAATCCCCACATTAATACCTTTTTATTAATTTTCCATTTTTCATTTCTTCCTCTTACTTCATCTATCATTGCAATAAGTTGTAAGTCAAGTCTTTGAAGTTCCTTAATATCAGTTATCATGACATCTCGGTCAAGTGCATGAGTATAAATTAAGTTTTGCTCTTGTGGTCGTGGGAAAATAGGAACTAGTATGATGGTATTTAAATCTTCAAACATAATATGACCTACTAATGCATGGAATATTGAAAAAAATTCATGCTTTGACATATTATCAGAAACTCCCATTGAATTATTAGGTAAAACTAATATGTTAACATTATCGCCTTTTTCTAAATTTTGTTTGACCTCATTAGATATGTACACATAATAAGACCAATAATAATTATCACCTTCACTTGGATTGTACTTCTTTAATTTCGTCATAAAGCTAACTAAATATATGGTAATACAAGCTAGTATCAATACTAAAATAATTAAAATAATTTTAAGTGTTTTTTTTATGCTTTTTCTCAAAAGTAAGTATCTTCCCTTCAAATTAATTTTTTGTAATATATTCATTCTTCCTTATTTAGTAGTTTAATAGGGAAGATATAAAATTTATTACAAATAATTGCTGAGTAATTATAACAAATATCCTAAAATATTACAAGAAATAACATAAAATTTAATTTTTTTAATGATATATAGCTTTATATTGGACACAAAAAAGTACCGTCCCTAAATAGGTAATTACATTTATTGAAATAATTGAATAATTAATTTATAATTATTCTATATAGGGGGAATTAAAGAAATGAGAGGTAAAATATATTCAATTTTTGTATTCATAATATCTGTAATATTACTTATGACGACAAGTTGTAGTAATAAAGGGAGACCGCAAATATTAAGTGAAAAAGCAATTCAACCGTATGATAATAATAGTTCAATTGATTGTAAAAAGATAATCTATTTAAGTGATAACTTAGAAGTTGTAGGTTTTTTAGTTAAGCCTAAAAATATTGATGGAAAGCTACCTGTTATTATATATAACCGTGGTGGAAATAGAGAATTAGGTGTGACTTCAGATTCATCAGCTGGAAAATATTTTGTAAAAATAGCTTCAGAAGGATATGTAGTATTAGCATCACAATATAGGGGTAATGATGGGGGAGAAGGCAGAGAAGAATTTGGAGGTAGCGACTTAAATGATGTACTAAATTTAATAGAAATTGCAAAAGATTTACCATATGTAAATAAAGAAAAGATTTTTATGTTTGGAGAATCAAGAGGTGGAATGATGACCTATATAGCGTGTAGAAAATCTGACGATATAAAGGCTGCAGCAGTTATTGGTGCTCCAAGTGATCTTATTCAATTATACAATGAAAGAGAACAGCAAATGAAAGATGTACTTTCAACACTTATTGGTGGTACACCAGAAAAAAAAGAAGAAGAATATATAAAGCGATCAGCCTATTATTGGGCAGACGAAGTAAATGTACCTATGCTTATTCTTCACGGCAGTAGGGATTGGCGAGCACAAGTAAGCCAAGCAGAGAAAATGGGCGAGAAACTTAAGCGATATGGTAAGGATTACAAATTAATTATATATCCAAATGAGGATCATAATATAAATAATAAAAGAACTGAGATACATGATGAAATTTTCAAATGGTTTGATAAATATAAATAAATCAAATTAATAATAAAAAGTTTTCTAAGTTCATATGAATCCTCTTTTAATTTTAAATTAATATTAAATAAATTATAGCAAAGTTAGAAAGATATAACACTAAATTATACAAAACTTAAGGAAACTTTAAACTTAGTGGAGTATGTTATAAGTAGATAAAATGTAAAGGGGCGTGAAAATGAATATATATAGTAGAACATATTCTATATACGAAAAAGCTAAACCAATATATAAATATTATTTAATAAAAAATGAAGCACGAGAATTGAGATGTAAAAAATGTAATAAATTATTAGGGAAAATTGAAAAGGATTACAAAATAGGGCACATAGAATTAAAATGCACTAAATGCAATACAGTAAATACATATGAAGATTAATATAATTATGATATAAAAAATAAAGTTTGCAGTTATAAATAATTGTAAACTTTATTTTTAAGTTTTAATATTTTGATTTATATTAAAATTAATTAATAATTTTTTTACGCAACCTGTTGTAATGATTTAAATGGTTATACTACTTATTTTCTATTTTTTCAGTTTGAGTTTCAATATATTCATCTATCTCAGAATCTTTTTTAACAACAATTTCAGCTTTGTTTTCTCTTGTAGTAATAAAAGCTACAATTATTAAAGAAATTAAATTGCCTAAGTAAAAGGATATAATACCAGTAATTATACCTAATATAATAAATAAAAATGAAGTTTGCTTCTTCTTAATACAAATTAGATAATATAAAATTAGACAGTAAATTGTACCAACAATTGATCCTGCTGTAATACTTACTGTAAGAGATGTAGGATTTATTAATCCTACTATACTACCTGTCAAAAAACCAATTAAAAGTGCTAATAATGAATATGCTATATAAAATACAATTGCTTCTTTCCAGTTTCTTTTCATGCTTAAATTATTAAGATTTTTTAACATTCTATTCCTCCAATCTTAATAGTAATTTATTTATTATGCAATAGTATATTAGTTTAAAAGCAGGTTGCGTAAAGAATTATACAATAAAAGTAACCCCATATAAGTGATATGGGGTTATATTATTGCTTATTAAGTTTTTAGATAACTAAGATGCTTCCCAATCAAATAATATACTTATTTAAATATTATTCATAAATTATAATCATATTCTAAATTATCACTTATTGAAAAAGATAAAATAGTAATTTGATTTTAATTTTTATAAGCTTGATAAGCATAGTCAAAAAGTTTTTCAGAATAAGTAAAGATTGATGTTTTTTCGCCATAATCTTCAAGTAATGTTCCAGAAGAAGATAAATGTAAATCTATTTCACATCCTGCATAATAAATTCCTTTGATATTGCTAATAAGGTAACCATTATTTAATAACATCTTTAATTTATTAAGATCTGACAACTTAATCCCCCCATCAATATATTATTTCCAATATTTTATATTATCCCCAGTAAAATTATAGCAAAATTTCACAAATGGTGCAAGTAAAAATAAAATAAAAAATAATAGTGATATATAAATATAGTAATCTTGACAAATTAATGCAACAAATTTATAATTCTTTTAAAGAGTATATACAAAGAAAAAGGAGTTAATAATGTTGCTTAAATTAAATAATTTTGATATTCAACAGCAGAAAAAGTCGTATACATGTGGCTATTCATCATTAAGTATGGTTAGCAATTATTTGGGATGTAAAGTGGAGGAAGAAGACTTAGAGGAAGAATTGCCACTAGGATGTTTTGGTGCTATTCCAACTAAGTTTTTGAAATTATTTAGAAAACATCTACCTAATTATAAAATAAAATTGAAATTCATGCATAAGACTAAATTTATTAAGATGGTTGAAAATCAACTTAAAAAAAACATTCCTATTCCTTTTATATATCTTGCAAAAAATAAGTTTGAAAATCCTGAATTAGTAGGACATTATTCAGTTATTATAGGATTAGATAAACAAAATTTAAAATTCTATGTTGCTGATCCTTTTGAACAGAATGAAAGGGAGATAGCCTATGAAGAGTTTTTCAAAGAGTTATCATTTTGTAGGGCTACTAAATATAATACAATAACAATGTACAGATATATTAAAATATTAGTAAAGTTAACAGGGTATATGTTTTTTGTTATTGAATAATATAAATATAAATAGCCGAACATTTATTGTTCGGCTATTGTTAATTGGTATTTAGCAGTTAACTACGTATAATATATATAAGTTTGAATCTTAATAAAGTTTATTATATGTAATGATAGTATTGATTGATAGTTGTTTGTGGTAGTAACACTGCCGTATAATGTTATTGTTACTTAATTATAGCTTAGAAAGTACCTCCTTCCTAATAATTTCAAATCCTATTAAACTTCAACCCTCCTTGTTTTGTAGAATCTAGACGGTTGTGAATTATACATTAAAGATGTTTATATTTATTTTACCAAATTAAAATGTAAAATTTGTCTTTTTATAATATATAAATTAAAATTTTTTATAGCTATTTTTGATGAATGAAACATTAATTAAGTATAATAAATAAAAAAAACTGCTGAATGTTAATTGTTTATAAAAAATACAAACAGATTTAGGATTAATATATTATTTAATTAATGATAACTATGAAGAGTGAAAGAGAGGTATATACTATTACAGTAAAATCATACTGTTACCAACTTTGGGGCTATGTTGTGCTCTTAAATATTAGGGGATCAATTGTAAGTTATTACGTACTAGATGTAATGTTGACTAATATAAATCTGGGTTATATTATTATATTAACCAAACATTTTTTGTGTGAAAATAGTTGCGACAATAACCTGTATTTTAGATATACTTTTTCTTGAAGGGAGGTTTTTTATGGATTGGCTAAAAAGGATAAATCGTGCATTGGACTATGTTGAGGATAATCTAACAAATGAAATTGACATGAATAAGGTGTCTCAAATGGCATTATGTTCATCTTATGATTTTCAAAAAATGTTTTCGTTTATAACTGAAATATCACTTGTTGAATATATTAGACGTAGGAGACTAACTCTTGCAGCATTTGAAATTCAAAACAGTGATATAAAAATAATGGATGTTGCGTTAAAGTATGGTTATGAATCACCCGTTTCATTTACCAGAGCATTTCGCGCATTGCATGGTATAGTGCCATCGTTGGTGCGTGATGGTGGAGTTATACTTAAAGCCTATCCACGAATATCCTTTCAAATTTCTATTAAAGGAGAAAGAGAGATGGAATACAGAATTGAAACAAAAAAGGCTTTTGATATTTTTGGAATCGAAACTATTGGCTCTTTAATTGGAGATAAAAGATATCAAAGTCCAGCTCAACTTTGGCAAGAGTGTCACAAAAATGGTCTATATGAAAAGTTATTTAAGGACTCAGGTAATTTACCTTCGTTTATTTCACAAGATTTATGCAAAATTCATGGTGTGGTAAACTATAAAAAAACAGAAAAAAATACATTTCCTTATATGCTTTGTTCTTTTGTAGGTGAAAATAGTAATACAGAAGGTTATAGTATTACTCATATTCCAGCACAAACCTATGCTATTTTTCCATCTAAAAGATTCGAGTGGGATGACGATTTAGCAAGAATTCTTACTTCATTGCAAAAAAGATTTTATACTGAATGGTTACCGACTTCAAATTACGAAAAGATTGAAGGTGCCGAATTTGAAATTTATGGTGGAACTCGTGAATATGGTTATATTGAATTATGGTATCCAGTAGTAAGAAAAAAGACTAAATAATTTATACTTTTAAAGATTTTTAACAAACATTTTTCTTGTATAGAGTTATAAACAATTTTGTCAGTAGATTGTTTTTAGCAAGAAAAAATTAACCTATATCTTAAATTACTATGTAAATTAAGATATAGGCTTTGTTTTATTTGTAAATTAATTTCTGCCTGTTTCAAATTCTAAATAAAAATTATGAATTGTAGTGTTAATTAGGTTTTCAGAATATTCAACAATTCTATCTTCAGAAGAAAATGTAGTTTTTTTCCAGTTTAGTACAGGCGTATTCTCAGGGATATCTAATAAATTAGCATCTTTACTGCTGATACAAATAGGTGTAATATAAACTTTAGCTTTTTTTTGTTTTAAAAAACAAAATTCATCTACAATATCATGTAACAAAGTATTTTTTATGTCTTTTAAATTAAGAGATGGATATAGCTTAGCAGGTAAATAAATATATTCAACTGCACAAACTAGACTATCAATAACCTTAGTTCTAACAATTTTATAAATAGGGTCATCTATATTAATGTCTAGTTTTTCTGCCAAGTCTGTGTCTGCTTTTATTTCATAAGCTTCTTTTGTAATATGAGTGCCTTGTTTTAATAAACTGTCATTGTCATTTTCAAATCCAAAAGCAGAGTGATTGGTAATATTCTCTTCTTTTTTATCTGCAATAAAAGTTCCTTTACCCTGTATTCTATATACTATTCCATCTTTAACTAAGTCTCTTATTGCAGTACTTGCTGTAATACGGCTCACATTAAAAATATCACTTAATTCCTTTTCAGAAGGAACTTTATCGCCAGGTTTTAACTTTCCAGACTTAATATTTTCTTTTATATAATCCTTAATTTTTACGTATAGTGGTGTATGTTCCATGAAATTCTCCCTTCGAATAAATATGTAGGAAAATAAAAGGTGGAAGTTATAAGCCGCCACCTTTTATTATTAAATTATTATAACTTTTTTATTCTAATCAATATTATAACCTTTTTCAAAAGCTTTTATATTTAAATCTACAACTTTTGCAGGTAGTGAATCTTTAATTAATGTTTTCCAATCAATACTTTCTAGTTTAAACATCTTTACTAATGAGCCTAGGAGTACAATATTCATACATTTAGTGTTACCTAGCTCTTCAGCAATTTTGTGTGCTTCAACAATATGTACATTTTTGACTTTTGATTTATATTCTTCAATTATTCCGTCAGGATATTCAGCCATTCCTATTGCTACTGTAACAGGATGTATTTCATAATCATTTACAACTAATATACCATCTTCTTTAAGGTATTGTAACCATCTTAAAGCTTCACTTTTTTCAAAAGATATAATAATATCAGCAGTACCTTTTTCTATAACAGGAGAATAAACTTTTTCACCGTATCTTATTTGAGTAGTTACACTTCCACCTCTTTGACTCATGCCATGAATTTCTGCCATTTTAACATCATAGCCATTTTCAACAAAGCCTTTAGTTAATATTTTAGAAGTAAGGATAGTACCTTGACCACCAACACCAATTAGTAAAATATTTTTAACATCTGCCATATTATTCACCCACCTTTTCAATAGCATCAAATGGACAAATTTGCATACATACAGTACATCCATTACATTGATCTGTATCTATACTAACTTTATCTCCATTAAACTGAAGTGCAGGACAACCAGATTTTAAGCATAGTTTGCATGCCTTGCATTTTTCAGTATCTACTTTACATTTCATATTTGCTCTTTGTTTTACAATTGGTTTTAATAGAGCACATTCTCTTTTAGTGATGATAACAAAAGGTTCAGTAGCTTCATAACCAGCCTTAACAGCTGCTTTTGTAGCTTCTAAATCATAAGGGTCAACTATTATTAGATTTTCTTTCTTAACTCCACAAGCATAGCATAATTGCTCAATATCTATTGCAGGAGCTTTCATACCCATAGCATTTTTTCCTGTGCCAGGATTATCTTGATGACCTGTCATACCAGTTATGCTGTTGTCTAGAATAATAGTAGTAATAGGAGTATCATTATAAGTCATATTTATAAGTCCTGTAATTCCTGAATGGAAGAAAGTAGAATCTCCAATAAGTGCAAAAGCTTTATGTTTTGTCTCATCAGCCATCATATTTCCTCTTTGGAATCCAAGACCTGCTGTTATGGATGCGCCCATACATACAGTTGAATCTAAAGCTTGTAATGGAGGCATAAATCCAAGAGTATAACACCCAATATCTCCACTAAAGAAAGCTTTATCTTTATATTTTCCAAGTTCAAAGAATAACCCTCTGTGTGGACATCCTGCACACAATACAGGTGGTCTAAGAGGAGCTTCTTTATCAGTAGTGAAAGAAACTTTAGGAGTAACTCCAAAAACTTTTTCTCTTATTAGTTCAGGACTAAATTCTCCACAAATAGGGAATAATTCTTTACCTATGCAGTTAATTCCCATAGCTTTTATTTGTGTTTCCATAAATGGTTCATTTTCTTCAATAACATAAAGAGTATCAACTTTAGAAGCAAATTCTTTAATCATTTTATCAGGTAGGGGGTTAGAAAATCCTATCTTCAAATAAGAAGCATTGTCACCAAAAACTTCTTTAGCGTATTGATAAGAAATACCATTGGTAATTACACCTGTTTTAGTATTTCCCATTTCAATTCTATTTAATTTGCAGTTATTTGAATATTCTTTTAAGCCTGCAAGTCTTTCATTTTCTATAATTGGATGTCTTCTTCTGGAATTAGCAGGAACCATTACATATTTTTTAGGGTCTTTTTCAAATTCTTTAACAGTTAGATTTATTCTGTCATTTAATTCTACAATTGCTTTAGAATGACAAATACGAGTAGTTACTCTGAAAACAACAGGAGTGTGATATTTTTCACTTATTTCAAAAGCTTCTTTCATGTAATCTATACATTCTTGAGAATCAGAAGGTTCAATTAATGCAGTTTTACCAAATAGAGCAAAATATCTGTTATCTTGTTCATTTTGAGAAGAAAACATATTAGGCTCATCGGCAGTTATTAATACAAAACCTCCATTTGTTTTATGATATGCATAAGACATGAATGCATCAGCTGCAACATTAACTCCAACATGTTTCATAGAAGCAAAACTTCTAACACCTCTAATAGAAGCACCAACAGCAACTTCAGTTGCAACCTTTTCATTGGGTGCCCATTCTGCATAGATACCATCGTATTTTGAGAAATTTTCCATTATTTCTGTACTTGGTGTACCCGGATAAGCAGAAGCGACCAAAACTCCGGCTTCATAAGCACCGCGAGCAACAGCTTCGTTTCCGGTCATAATAGTTTTCATATATATAACCTCCTTAACATTGTTATGTTGATATGTCAACTTATATTGTAATTATAATCTTATTGTAGAAAAAAGTCAAATTAAAAGTTGGAAGGAGTAATATAGGTTTAAATTAGAAAATATAGTAAAATAAGGTTGAAAAATATATTATTTTGTATATAATTTTATTAAGAGTTTGTAGTTTATAAATAACAAAGAAAATGAGGTGGTTTTCATTTTAAAAAAAGATATAAAATGTAATTTATTTGATTTTATTATTGCATTTTTTATGATATTTTTTATAATTACTAATTATATATTTGACTATTTTCAAGATTATTTAGAGATTGTACCTTATATAATAATGCCAGCAATTTTTATCTATTCAGTAATAAAAGACATATATAAAAATGACTTTAATATGTTATTTAATATAAATGCGGCTTTTTTCTATACATTTATTGTAAATGAAGCTAGTGAAAATTTCACAAAGGGAACTAGTGACTATATTTTAGCAGGAAAAATATTTTATTTTATTGTTTTTCCTATAATTCTTTTAGTGTTAACTTGTTTCTATTACAGAAAAACATATGCAAAAAACTTACAAATAAAAGATGTACCAGTTTTTATAGTTTCATTTGGTTACTTAATAGCATTAATTGTACAGTATAAACAATTAACAGAATAGAGTTTATATTTTATTATTTTTATCTAACTTTATTATTTCTCAAAATTTTTTTAATTTTTAAATAAGCTATGAGTTCCTTCTTGTCTTCATCACTCCAGTTGTCATAATCTTGAAATAAGGCTTTCATATCTGGATCAGATAAAATTAAAGCGGATTTTTTATCAATAGTCAATAATTCTTCAGGATTTTTTATATCAGAACGACCTAAAAGATAATCAATAGAAGCATTAAAAAAATCTGCTATTAATTTAGCTTTTTCCGTATCAATTACACGGGTTTCTTTTTCATATCCACTAATAGTTTGTTGAGAAAGATTTAAAAAATTAGCTAATTCAAGTTGAGACATTTTCTTTTCTAATCGTAATTCTTTTAACCGATTCATTATTAATCACCTTATAATATTATACTTCAATAAGTGGTGAATATTCAATTTATACAAGATTGTGCAGTGAGAACTATTGACATACTACTTATAGTAGTATATAATACAGATTAATATTGCGAAGAGTAGTACTATTCAAAAACAAAACAATAATATGCTTTTTTTATAGAAAGAATGTAAATAATAAGCATTATAATTCTTTTATTATATTTGTATTATGATAGATATAATAAATAATTATAAACAAAATATAAGAATACCAATTAGGTATTGACTTTCACAACTTTTATCTTTTAAGCTATCCAACTGTAAACCTATAAGGAATTAAAACTAATCTAAATAGACAACACTATTCAATAGACCTTGATTTTATAGTACTTATAAGTAATTGGAGATCTGTTGATTCCTATGACTATAGAATAATAATTTTTTTGCTCAATGCTAATTTTTTTCATTAAGTTTTGTGACTTGAGCTTAGCGAAAGGAATGAATGTAAAAATGAATGAAATGAAATATTACGTAGAAATAGGTAAAGTTATTAAAGAACTTCGTTTAAAACAAAATATGACAAAAACACAGCTTGCTCAAGGTATTTGTTCTATTTCACATATTTCTCGCATTGAAAGAGGAGAACGTTGTCCTTCTTCTATTATATTAAGACAAATAACAAACAAATTAGGTGTTAATCAAGAGTATTTATTTAGAGCAATTGAATCTTCAACTTCTTTAGCTATTCTAGAAATACTAGTAGAACTCACTTATTATATTGAAAGAGATGCTTTTGAATGTATTAATAAACTATCAAGCAAAATAAGTAAACAGAATTTTGAAATAGTCTCACTTTGTGATTTGCAGTGTATTAGAATTGCAGAATATATAAGTCATGCTATGATAACCCAAAATTATGAATGGGGTATAAAAGAGTGTAATAAAATATTGAAGTTAACTTATACTAATGGAAGTACGCCTACTAGTATAGAATTTTGGATTATGTTTACTATTGGTTATCTACTCTTATTAAATAATCAACAACAAGAAGCTTATAATTATCTAAAAAAAATAGAAAAATATATAAACAAAATTAATTTTTTTAATGCACGCGCAATTGTTTCCAAGTACTATATTTATCTAATTTGTGCATGTCTTGAAACAGATAATTTAGATGAAGTTGATTCACATATTGAGATTGCTATTAATTATTGCATGAACCATAATGTACATATTCTTTTAAGAGAATTATATTTTTTAAAAGGCGAATTAAACTATCGGTTAAATAATAAAAAAGAGTTTGAAATATGGTTGTACAAAGCATTAACTCTTAATAATTTAATTAAAAATTCAGATGATGATTTTTTTAATACATATATAAAAAAAAGATTTGAAAAACTACAAATTAAAAAATAAAAGCATTCTACTGAATAGTAGAATGCTTTATTAGATTTAAGAAACTTAATATATTTTATTCATTTGTTTCTAAACTTTCCTTGTTTGTCTTCTCTGACTTGTTTATAATACGATAAGCAATAATCGCAAATATTATTCCTAGTCCGCCAAATGCAACTAATCCCATAATAGCTGCTTGTGATTCAAATTCTATTATACTTTCATAAGCCCACGCAATTGAAAAAATAATTAATGCATTAGATATTAAAACCATTATGCAGTTTGGCCATATTTTAGCTTTATCAATTTTTGCTAATTTTGAATGAATTATTAATTGAATACCTACAAATAATGCTCCTAAAATAAAATACATATTTCATAACCTCCTCATTAGATTTCTATATTTTCCCAGAATTTTTTATACGTATCTTCTGTTGGCAACTTACCATATCCAAACATATCATCCATATAGCGGGCAACATTGTTTACTCCTGGTGTACTAGCTACTACTTTTGAAAGCTTATGAACCCATGTATTATTTTTAAAATACGGACAAACAGTTATACAACGTCCACAATCATTTCCAACTTCTCCCCAATATTCATAACATTTTTCTGAATTAGTAGCCCATTTTTTAATTCCTTTACGGGTTGAAATATTAGACCCATCTGCATAAGCTTTACCAACTTTATAGATTGCACCACTTGGACAATTATCTGCGCATTTCTTACAGTTATTACAAAAATCTTCTACCCCAAAAGTAATTGGTGAATCATATTCTAATTCTAATTCAGTAAATACTTTTACTATCCTAAAGCCTGTACCTAATTCTGGATGAATAAGGGTACCCATTCTAGAGCCTTCACCTAGTCCGGCGGATATGGCTAGAGGCACTGCCATTCCCCACTCATTTCCTCCAGCGTATGAACTGTAACCAAGTTCACTTATGAAAACACCAAGTTTTCCAGCTATTTCAGCCATATTACTATAACCTAGCCAAGCACCGCTCATACCTGCTAATGTTGGGTACAGTTTTAATATATCATGGTTCATTAAAACACACATAACTACAATACTTTTAGGTTTAAACCCTAATTCTTTAAATTCTTCTATATTCTCTACATACATGAAATTTGCATCATATGGTGCTATTCCTACATCTGTTGCTTTATAAAATTTTGCTGCTCTTTTAATATAGTATGATGCCTCTTTTTTATCTTTGAACTTATGGGGTTTACCATCTACACTATTGGGTTGACCTTTTCTAAACTTATAGAATAAAGTTGTATCTCCATTACTTAAGTTTGAACCTTGTGCTAATGCATAATTGAATAAATTATGATCAAAACCCTCGTGTTCTTTCGGAGCATTTATTTTAGCAAAAAAATTTGACTTAACAGGATCACTTTTTCTACTAAAGATGGTATCTTTCCAATAAAATGGTCCAAATTCATCGTTCATTTCAACTACGTCATAAATTGTTTTACCTTTATGCTCTTTTACTCCAAAACCTTTTGCCTCAACTTCAATAGGTTTAACAGCAGATGAAACGGCAACACTTCCTGCTACAACACCTGCTGCAAGAGCACTTTTCTTTAAAAAATCTCTACGATTCATATAAGAATTTTCCTCCTTTATTATAGTTAACTAATAACAATTTATATATGTACAAATTTACTTTTATACTTATGATTTTACTGTTTATTATTTACATTTACAATCTATTTGACTATTGACAAATAACGTTTTCAAGCATTTTTTTGTGTATAGTATTTAATAAACTTTAAAGTTATTTATTAAAAGCATTCCACTAAAAAAATATAGCAGAATGCTTTTTAAATTATATAAGTTGCTAACAACTCTTATTCGTTTTTCACTTCTTCTAACAAATCAGAATCATCATCTCTTTTTGCTGCTTTTTTAAACTCACTAATTGTTTGGCCAAAGCTCTTACCTATTTTAGGTAAAGAATTAGGCCCAAATATTAGAAATCCTACAATCAATATAATTATAATTTCTGCTATACCTAATTTTCCAAACATTTTATCATCTCCTTTCTCACTACATTTCAATTATTTCCGAACTTAATAATATTGTTAATATTGAGGCAATAGACATAACAAATACAGCTATTATAAAGATCAAATCCTTACCGGTTATTTTCTTTTCCATAGGCTCACCACTTTTCGTCTTGCTTTTAAAAAAATATTAAGTGTAAATCCAACTGGACATCCAAAGTTACAATAAAAACGCATAACTATTAATCCCATAAATAACGTAATCGGCAGCAATAACCATTGAATATCTAATCCAACCCTTCCATATAATAAAGAGAATGGCTCATAACTTAAAGCTCCCGTTTGATTTGTTGTGAAAGCTATCACTAAAGCAAAGTATGCAATAAACCCTGGAACAACATTTAATATTTTTTTGGTTTTTGGAGACACTTTAAAGAAATTAAGTTTTGCAAATTTATTTTCTAGTTCTTGAATTGCTCCAAATGGACACATATATGTACAATATAGGTTTTTTCCAGTCGTTAGTATAAACGCTAATGCTCCAAAGAATAATAGATATCGTTTTAAATCTGAAGTAAAAGATGGAAAATTACCTGTTATGAACGAGAAAAATAATGAATATGATATAAACAATGAAAATTTAAATCCTATTATTATTACTGAATAAATTAAAACTAATGTACGTAATTGTTTGTTCTTTGTCTTATAAGCTAATATTACTAACAACAGTAAAATAATAATCGCAATTTCCATACTTCCAAAGTTTACACCCGTATATAAATTTTGCCCTTCTTTTCCCAAATGTGTTTGTCCTACATAATTAATACCTTCATGTATTGCTTTTGTTGCAGCATTAGATGAAATTGTAGCACGTGTAATAGCATCAATATTTGTGTTAATTTTCACACCTTCAGAAATTGACTTACCTTCAAATTGATCAAAGAATTTTTTATTTATCAACTTATTATAAAAAGAAGGAGTTTCATCTTGAGAATATGTTTTAGAGTTTATTATTATCCCGTCTAAATCAACTAAAGTTGCTATAATTATAGTAGATTGATAACCTACTTCTTTCCCGAAAACTAAATAACCTACTTCACTCCCATCTTTTTGTACTTTAAATGTTACTGGTTCATTACTTACATTTTCATAAGAATCAAATTCTTCATAGGTATCCAGAAAATCTATCACATTCTCGTCAATTTGATGAGATTGATACATATAATGCAGATATAACACTAACAAGCTAACAAATGCTATCCATGCTATTACTTTTTTTATTTTTTTTTGTTCTTTATTTATTTCATTTTTTTTTGTTTTGCATTCTACTTCCAAGTTATTCACCTCTAAATTGTGTTAAACTCAACTATATGATTAATTACTTCTTTCAATAAAACACTCTTTTTAAAATCATTTTCATCTCTGATATCTTCTTCTTCAATACCTCTTTTTGTTAAATATGTTTTTTTAGCATTATTGTATTCGTAATCACTCAATTTAATGTTTTCTACTTTAGCAATTTCTTCAAGTGTTCTTAGTTCTAAATAAGTTGTTTTAACTTCTTCACTAAATTTCTCTCTTAAATCATCTTCTCCTTTAATTTTATGATATTCATAATACTTATTCATTGAAAGATTTTCATCTTTGATTTGTTTATTAATGTCATTTATCATTTCATTAACTGCTTCTTCAACTGCTTCATCATAATACTCTATTTCAACATTATCCAGTATTATTCGCATAATTGAATTTATCAAATCTATATTTTCACTATAAATCTTTCTATTATAAATATCTTTTTTTATGTACTCTTTTAAGCTTTCAATTGTATTTATGTCATCTATTTCTAAACTTTTTACAAACTGCTCATTTAACTTGGGATAAGTCACTTCTTTTATATTTAAAATTTCAACATTATATACGCCTTTTTTACCTCTTAAATGTTCAACCGAGTAATCATTGGGAAAAATAATATCAAAAATTTTTTTATCACTTTTTTTTAATCCATAGAAATTTTTTTCAAATTCCTCTATATGAAAGCCTTGTCCAATTTTCAAATGATAATTACTAATTATTTGATTTGGTATATTTTCATCTTCATATTTTACTTCATATTTGAAATAAATATGATCTCCTTTTTCAATACATTTATCTTTATCAATTAGTTCCTCATAAGAAGTTTGAATCTTTTTTAAAGCATCATTTATCTCATTCTCATTTACATAAATGTTAGGCTTATTAAAATTTAGTCCTTTATATTTACCTAACTTAAAACTTTTAATTATCATAATGCAACCTCTTTTTTGTAAATTGAAATTATCTAGTCCACTCTTTACTTACAATTTAGTCAATAAACTTAATTATAGGGGAGAGTGGACTGCTTCTTTATTTATTCATTTACTTCTACACATTCTTTATTTGGCTTCTCTGACTTGTTTATAATACGATAAGCAATAATTGCGAATATTATTCCAAGTCCACCAAATGCAACTAATCCCATAATAGCTGCTTGTGATTCATATTCAATTATACTTTCATAACCCCATGCAATTGAAAAAATAATTAATGCATTAGATACTAAAACCATTATACAATTTGGCCATATTTTAGCTTTATCCATTTTTGCTAATTTTGAATGAATTATTAACTGAATACCTACAAATAATGCTCCTAAAATAAAATACATATCTCATATCCTCCTTATTAAACCTCTATATTCTCCCAAAAATTTCTATATGTTTCTTCTGTTGGTAACTTACCATATCCAAACATGTCATCCATATAGCGGGCAACATTGTTTACTCCTGGTGTACTAGCTACTACTTTTGAAAGCTTATGAACCCATGTATCATTTTTAAAATATGGACACGATGTTATACAACGTCCACAGTCACAACCGGCTTCACCCCAATATTCATAACATTTTTCTGAATTAGTAGCCCATTTTTTAATTCCTTTACGGGTTGAAATATTAGATCCATCTGCATAATCTTTACCAACTTTATAAATTGCAGCACTTGGGCAATTATCTGCACATTTCTTACAGTTATTACAAAAATCCTCTACGCCAAAAGTAATAGGTGAATCACATTCTAATTCTAGTTCAGTAAATACTTTTACTATTCTAAAGCCTGTACCTAATTCTGGATGAATAAGGGTACCCATTCTAGAACCTTCACCTAGTCCTGCGGATATGGCTATAGGTACTGACATTCCCCAATTATTTCCTCCAGCGTAGGAACTGTAACCAAGTTCACTGATGAAAACGCCAACTTTTCCAGCTGTTTCAGCCATGTTACTATAACCTAGTGCAGCACCGCAGCCTCCTATTAATGTTGGATATAGTTTTAATATTTCATGATTCATTAAAATACACATAACTACAACACTTTTAGGTTTAAACCCTAATTCTTTAAATTCTTCTATATTTTCTACATACATAAAATTTTCGTCATATGGTGCTATTCCTACGGCGGATGCTTTATAAAATTTTGCTGCTCTTTTAATATAGTATGATGCTTCTTTTTTATCTTTAAATTGTTGAGGTTTACCATCTTTACTATTTGGTTTACCTTTTCTAAATTTATAAAATAAAGTTGTATCTCCCCAACTCATTGATGAACCTTGAAGTAATGCATAGTTAAGTAAAGTGTGATTAACTCCTTCGTGTTCTTTTGGTGCACTTTGGTTAACAAAAAAATCTGATCGATAAGGCGTACTTCCTCTTTCGAAAATGATATTTTTTCTATAAAACGGTTGAAATTCATCGTTCATTTCAACTACGTCATAAATTGTTTTACCTTTATGCTCTTTTACTCCAAAACCTTTTGCCTCAACTTCAATAGGTTTAACAGCAGATGAAACTGCAACACTTCCTGCTACGACACCTGCTGTAAGAGCGCTTTTTTTTAAAAAATCTCTACGATTCATATAAGAATACTCCTCCTTTATTATTGTTAACTAATTAACATTTATGTTGTGTAGAAATATGTCTTTATATCTATAATTTTACTGCTCATTATTTAGAATTACAATCGATTTGACTATTGACAAAACATATCTTTATTTACTCAAACTCTTCATTTTTCTTCTTCTTTTTCCTCTCATTTAACTTGCTTAGTAATATGCTAATTTCATAAAGAAGAGCTAAAGGTAATAAAGCTATTCCCATTGAGACTGGATCTGGTGGTGTAATAAATGCTGATGCAATTAATAAAGCAAAATATGCATATTTTCTAATATTTATTAATAACTTTGAACTTATAATATTAATATAAGAAAGTATATAAACTAAAATAGGAAATTGAAAAATAAGTCCAAATAATAATACCATTCTGCTTATAAATTCAATATACTTATTAGCTCCAACAAGTATATTTAAATCAGTATTACCTGCAAGCCGTTGAGAAAACATTACGTAATAGGGAACTATTATAAAATAAGAAAATGCTATACCCAAAATAAAAAGTATAAAAATCAAAGGTATATATTTATAAACAAATCTCTTTTCATGTTTTTTTAGACCTGGTGAAATAAATAACCATAATTGTAAAAGAAGGTATGGAAAAGAAACTATAAAAGCAATTATAGATGCAACTTTAATATATAATGCAAGAGGATCAGTTATATTAAATGCATTTAAATCTAGATCAACTGATTTAGATGTCAATGTAATAAAATCAATTATTTGAGGTACGAACATAAAAGTAATTATTAATATTATAATAAAAAAAATAAGAACTTTTATAAATCTTTTACGCAAATCTGCTAAATGTTCTATATACGTTTCTTCTTTTTCTGACATATTATTCACCTACTTTTTATGTATTGAGCAATAAACTAAATATTTTTAATATTGTCTGATAAATTAGTTACTGTTTCTTTTATCTCCTTTAATTCATTTAATTCTTTTACTTCATTTATTTCTTTGCTAAATTCTTCTGCTCCTTTAGATATTTTTTTAATTGCTTCGCCAGCTTTTTTTCCTATTTTAGGAAGTTTCTTTGGACCAAAAAATAAATATGCAATAATTAAAATTATTAAAATTTCTATTAAACCAAAGTTTAGTACCATATTTTTTCTCCTTCTTATTAATGTTTTACGCCTACATGCAAGGCTGCTGCTCCTAGTGCATAAGATTTTACTTTTACATCTTTCAAACCTAATTTTTCAAATAATTTTTTTAATTCTTTTTTATTAAAAAAAAGCATGGTAGAATCATTTAACCACTGATACTCCTTTTTATGTTTTGAAAATAAATGACCCACTAATGGCATTATATATTTAAAGTAAATCCAATAAATTTGCTTATATATAGGGAGTGTAGGTTGTGAAGTTTCTAAACAAGCTACCATTCCTCCGGGTTTTACAACACGCATCATTTCATGAATAACTTGTTCGTAATTAGGAACATTTCTTAATCCAAAACCTATGATAGCATTATCAAAAGTATTATCTTTATATTGCATATTCATTACATTTCCATTAACAAAATTAACATTAGATAATTTTAGTTCTTCATTTTTCTTTTTTGCAACAGATAACATATTTTCAGAAAAATCCATACCAATAACTTCAATTTTTTTATCTGTTTTTAAAGATAACATAAAGCTAAAATCACCAGTACCACAACATACATCTAGTATCTTAGAATTTTCTTTTATATTTAACTTACGTATAGTATCTCTCTTCCATCTCTTATGCATATTAAAGCTAATAATATTATTTAACTTATCATAATCTTTTGATATATTTTGAAATACTTCATAAACTTTTTTTTCTTTCATGTTCTGATTTTCTATCATATAATTAAGCACCTACTTCAAAAAAATTGATATTATTAATCCTATGATTACAGTTAAATGATATTTTGATCCAATTTTACTAATAAGCCCCATAGTTATAGCTTTTGTTTGAATACTCTTTTCGTATGATAAAAAATACGAAACTGATTTATAAGGGAACAATAATATTACTATTAAAAATGCAGCGATAGAATAAATACCTATTAGATATAATATAAATGTTAAAACAATTAAGGATATTACATTGAAAATCCATAATTTTTCAGTATTTTTAACTCCTATAATTATGGGTAGTGTTTTTCTTCCAGCTTCTTTATCTACTTTGATATCACTTATGTTGTTAGATAGTAATATAGTACCAATAAAAAGTGATGTAGGAATTGCTACTAATACAGTATTTAAACTAAAAACATTAGAGTGTATAAAAATTACTGTAGTTGTAATACCAATCCCCATGGTTATTCCAGATACAATTTCTCCTATTGGTGTATATGAAATAGGTAATGGTCCACATGCATATAAAATTGATATAATACCTCCAATAAAAGCGATTAGTAAAATTTTATAGCTTGTTTGACTTGCTATATATACTCCAATTATTAGTGCAACAAGTTGATATATAAACATTATAAACATAACTTGTCTAGATGTAATTTCACCACTTACTAGAACTTTTTCATCTGCTTTTTCTTTATTATCTAATCCACGCTTAAAATCAAAATAATCATTTATCATATTAGTTGCACTTTGAATTAGTATTATAGCTACACTTAATAATAAGAGGTAAAGTACATTTATTTGTCCAAATGCATACCAAGAGTAAATTGAACCTAATAGTACCGGAATAATCCCTGCAGAAAGAGTTTTTATATCCATTAACTTTAGTATTATTTTTAAACTCAACATTAATCACCTCTATTTTTTAGACCAGCTACAGTAATTATTTTCTAAAAAATCACTAATCTTAAATAATAAATACCCTATAAGACTTAAAATAACAATACCGCTATACATGTCTACATACTCAATTAGTGACCAACTATCCATTATGAAGTATCCTATTCCATATTTTGTTGCATAAGTTTCTGCAAAAAATAACACTGCAATTCCTATACCAATGTTTAATCGTAATGATGTTAAGATACTAGGTAATATACCAGGCAAAATAACATGTCTGTATATATTCATACGATTTAACCCTAAAGATTTTGCTGATAGAAATATATCATTAGATAAATTTTTAACAGCATCACGTATCGTTACTATTATTTGAAAAACTAAAATAATAAAAATCAATAAAATTTTTGATTTATCACCTAATCCAAATAATACAAAAAAAATAGGCAAAAATGCTGTTTTAGGTACTGGAAATAAAATATAGATTACTGGTGAAATAATTCTATCTAGTTTCTTATTTACACCTAAAAAAACACCTAGTCCACATCCGATAATAACAGCCATGCTTACTGCTACAGTTAGACGATATAAACTATATAAAACATGCTTTAGTAATTCATCATGTAATATTAAATGGATAATATTAACAAACGTTTCATGAGGTGATGGAATAATAGAAGAATCTATAACTAAATAAAGTAAATACCATAGTACTAGTACTATTAACAAGCCGCATTGTGTATTATTTCTTCTATTCATATTAAGATTCCCCCAAAATATCACGAACTTCTAAGCATATTTTGTAAAAATCAATTTCTTTTTTTATACTTTCATTTCCAAATAAATCATTGCTAATTTCTCTTTTTATTTTACCTGCTTCCATTATAATAATTTTTTGTCCTAAAAATACAGCTTCTTCAATATCATGTGTTACAAATACCATTGTCAAATCTTGATTTTTATATAATTTCAGTATTTTCTTCTGAAAGTCCTCTTTTGTAATTGCATCTAATGATGAAGTCGGTTCATCCATTAAAAGTAAATCGGGTTTAATAGCAATAGAACGAGCTATTGCTACACGTTGTTTTTGCCCACCGCTTAACTGATTTAGATATTTATCCTTTTGCTCAAAAATATCTAATTTTTTTAATATTGTTGCAACTTCTTTTTTAATAAAATTAGGTTTTTTTCTTCGTATTTTTAACCCTAATGATACATTTTGCCATACAGTTTTCCAAGGGAATAATCCATGATTTTGCAAAATTACACCTGTTTCTTTTCGAATACCGGTTATTAGTTTATTGTCAATTTCAACTTGTCCATTTTCCGGTTGTAAAAGACCTGCTAAAGTATATAACAAAGTTGTTTTGCCACACCCAGATTTCCCAATAATTGCACAGGATGTATTTTTAGACACAAATAAATTTATCTTATTAATAGCAATGAAGTTATCATATTTTACTACAATGTCTTTACATTTAATCATTTATATCCACCATAAATACTTTTTATTTTACATACTTATCAACTGATAAATCTTCTAATTTATAAGTATTTTCAGTTAAATTCTTTTTAGTCATCCATTCTATTACTTTATTAAAATCATTTTCAGTTGGCATTTTAGCATGGGTAAAATTATCAACTGGTAACTTTATTTTATCTATAGAATCCTCTTTTACTAAACCATATTGAATTAATATATCTTTATACTCACTATAATCTGTTTCTTTCAAGTAATCTACTGTTTCATTATAGGCTTTATAGAAAGATTTAATAGTTTCATCTTTTTTATCTATTGTTTCTTGGGAGAACACTAAAATAACTGTTTGTAATCTTTCTTTAGCACTTGAAACAATCTCTGTACCTTCATTTGCTTTAATTATAGAAATATATGGTTCAGGAAATACGCCTAATTGAATTTCATTACTTAATACAGCTGCTAAACGGTCAGGAATCTTAACAACTTGAGTTTTTTCTACTTTAGATTCATTTAATAATTGATCAACAAAATACTCTATTGCAGTATTTTCTGAAATACCAATTTTTTCATTATTTAATTCATTCTTATTTTTTATTCCACATTGTTTATTAACCATGATTCCAAAGTTTTCATATTCATATGATGTAGCTTTAAAATTAAAATTTTTATCGACTAGATTTACAAGCCCCATAATATCTGTCATAAATCCATCTAATTCACCAGCTACTGCTGCAGAATCACGTTCAGGTGCAGATTTAAAAATAGTTAAATCAACATTAACACCATGCTTTTCAAATATACCGTTTTGAATACCTACACCATAAATTGCTGCTGATAGAGTAGGCATCGAACCCAATTTAAGTGTATTGTCTACATTTTCTGTTGTACACCCTACAAATGAAGATATTACAATTGCTAATATAATAAACAATATAATTAATTTTTTCATTATAAACTCCTATTTATTTGCCATAACATATTCCATAAGATCATATAATTTCTGCTTATAAACTGTATCTTTTAAATTAGCTATAGATTTTTTTGCTTTTTTTGCAAATTTATTTGCTTCTTCTAAAGAAACATTATTAAGAGCATTTGGATCTTTATCCATATAATCATCCATTATTTGATATGCCATTCCAAAATTTAATCCAAAATTTCTGTAATTTTTTATTTGATCTTCTGTAGCTCCTGCCACCATAGCTCCTAGCTTGCAGCAAGTACTAGTAAATAGAGCAGTTTTTCCTTCTATAATATTAAAATATTTTTCCCTATTAATATTACCTTTAGCTTGTTCTATTTCTGCAACACACATTTTAATGCTAAGGTCTGCAATAGTCTGTGAATATTCTATTGTAAAAAATTTTGCAACTATCGCATATGACTTAGCAAATAAGGTATCACCAGCTAATACTGCTAATTTATTTCCAAATGAGTTATTTAATGTTCTTTGTTCTCGGCGCATAAAATCTTTATCTATTATGTCATCATGAATTAAACTTGCACTATGTAAAAGTTCAAGTGACAAAGCTAGTTGTATTAAATTATTATTATTAGTTTGTATATTGTTTACAGCACCTGCTGTTAGGAAAGTTAATGCAGGACGAAGATGCTTACCTGATTTTCTAAAAAAATAGTTAAACAATTCATTAATAGAAGGAATACAAGAATTTATAAATAAATTAAGTTCAGCTTCCATTTTTTTTATATTTTGATCTATTGGAGTATAAATTTTTTCTAGTTCCATTTAATATACCCACTTTCTTTTATTTTTTAGCTAATATACTAAAACTTATCGTAATATATGTTCTCGTCTTTCATTCCATTTTTTCTTAATACTTTTGCACATGGGTCAATTAAACGAGGAGAACCACATAAATATGCTTCAGCATGTTCTAAAGCTTTATAATAGCGATTAATTACATCTGTTATTACACCAACTTCTCCAGTCCAATCAGGATCAGGATTTGATAAAGCTGGAACATATGTAAAATTAGGAAACTTCTTAGATATTTTAAAAAGTTCTTCCGTTAAAAATAAATCTTTTCTAGTTCTTCCACCATAAAAGTAAGTTATTTTTCTAGGCATGCCTTGATCTATAAGATGATATATTATAGATCTAATTGGAGCCATACCAGAACCACGTGCAACACAAACAATTTCTTTATCTGAGTCTTCGTGAAGATAGAAATGTCCATACGGTCCAGTAATAGTAAGATAATCTCCAACTTCTAAAGCTTTATGAATGTATGTTGTGCATACACCTTTGCGCATATAACGAATTAAAAATTCTAATATATTTCTATCACTTGGTTTGGAAGCAATAGAGTATGCACGAAACACTTCTACGCCAGGAACTTTGATTTGTGCATATTGTCCTGGTATAAAATCAATTGGAGTTGGTAACTCTACTTTTACAAATTTAATTTTCTGTGTTAAATCTTTAATTTCTACAACTTTTCCTTTATACTCCTGAACTGAAAGAAGTTCTTGTGATAATTCTATTTCAATGTCTTCTTTTACTTTTACTTGACATGCTAGTCTAATACCATCTTGTTTCTCAGCCTTACTTAATAATAATTCTTCTGTTGGAAGTATGTTTCCACCACCGTTTATTACTTTTACTTTACAATGTCCACAAGTACCTTTACCTCCACAAGCTGAAGGTATATATATCTTTTTTTCAGAAAGAAAATTAAGTAGGGTATTATCACCATTTACTGGTATTACTGTTTCGTTTTTATTAATGATGATTTTTTTTTCTCCTTTACTTCCAAGAAATCTATCTGTTATAGCTAATATAATAGCTACTACAACTAATATTGAAATTAGTATAATTGGCATAACACTCATATTATCTACCATCCCTGAATTATTTTAATTGTACTTACAAATTATTGTATATTTGCCATTCCTCCAAAACCCGTAAAGCCTAAAGCTAATAGACCTGTAATAATTAAAACTATTCCTACACCTTGCAATCCTTTTGGTATATCTGCTGTAAGGGCTAATTTTTCACGAATAGCTGCAACAGTAACAATTGCTAATGTCCAACCAAGTGCTGAACCAAAACCAAACACTACCGTTTCACTATATGTGTATTGTCTTGTTACCATAAATAATGATACTGAAAGTACAACACAGTTTACTGTAATTAAAGGTAAATATATTCCAAAGGCATTATATAAAGATGGAGCAAATTTTTCTAAAAACATTTCTAAAAATTGTACTGTTGCTGCAATAATTATGATGAAAACAAGAAGGGCTATATTATCACTATCGGTTGTTAAAAGTATTTTATTGTAAATTGGCCAATTGATAAATACAGTCAAAGTTACAACAAAAACTACTGAAATACCCATACCAAACGCAGTTTTAACTTTTTTGGAAATAGCAATTAAAGGACACATACCAAGTATATAAGTCAATGCTATATTGTGTGAAGTAATAGAGGCTATAAATATTTCTAATAAATGAGCCATTGTTATCTTTCCTCCTATATATTCGCGTTTTATTTATTCATTTTCAATTTGTTACAATTATGTTCGTCCAACATTTGTAAATGACTTCATAATCCATAAAAGTATAGCTAATACAAAGAAACCTCCCGGTGCCATAGACATAACTATCCAATTTGTCCAGCCTTGTCCTACAACATTAAATCCTAATATTGTTCCAGAAGCCAATACTTCTCTAATTATTGCTATTATAACTAATATATATGTATATCCTAAACCATTTGAAATAGCATCAAGTGCAGAGTAGGCTACAGAGTTTTTTATTGCAAAAGCTTCTGCTCTGCCCATTACTATGCAGTTTGTTATAATCAAACCAACATAAGGCCCTAGAGCTTCATTAATAGATGGATAAAATGCTTCTAGGAATTGCTGAAATGCAATAACAAATGTCGATATAACAACCATATATGTTACCATTCTAACTCTTGATGGAATAAGATTTCTTATTAATGAAATTGTTACAGAGCTAGCTAAAGTTACAAACATTACACCTAGTCCCATAGCGATTGCATTATCAACTCTATTTGATACAGCTAGAGCTGAACAAATACCAAGAGTAGCTGATAAAACTGGATTACTGTTAACTAAACCGTTCTTAATGATAGTAAACCATTTTGTATAAGTTAATCTTATTAATTTTTTCATTTCTTCATCAATATCTCCTTATGTTTTTTAATATCGGTATTTAACAAAAGTTCAAATGCATTAGAAGTTAATGTTGCACCAGATATTCCGTCAATTTCATTATCTAATTTATTTTCTTTGCTAGTTTTTAAGAAAACAAGACTTGGTGTAACTTTTTTTCCCTTAAACTGTTCCAAATACCATTGTTCTGCTACTACTCCTCCAAGACCCGGAGTTTCTTCTTGAGCTGATATTTTAATTCCTTTTATAGTTTCTAGATCAGGATTTAATGCAATAGTCCCTTCAATTGGACCCCAAAGTCCTGAACCTGAAAAAGAAAATCCTACTTCACCTTTAGTAGAACTATAAAAGGTAGTTCCATCTTTTTCATAAGCTTCTATATTATTTTTAAAAATTTCTTCTATTGTTTCATCAGTAAATTCCATATCAAACGCTGTTAAAACACTTGCTTTTACTGCTAATTCTTTATTGCTTTCTATTTTTTCATTAGTTATAGAATCCATAGTTGTCAAAATTCCTGAAGAGATAGCCCCAAGAACTATGACAAATAATATCATATTCAATTTACCTTTCATTGAGAACTGCCTCACTTCTCTTTTTTATTGGTTTATATTTTATCTGTAAAATAATTGAGTCAATAAGAGGTGTAAATCCGTTCATCAAAATTATGCTGAACATAACCCCTTCCGTATAACCTGAAAAACTCCTTATTAAAATTGTAAATAATCCTAAACAAATACCATATATCCATTTACCTATTTTTGTAAAAGGAGATGATACAGGATCTGTTGCCATAAAGAATGCCCCAAATAATAATCCTCCAGATAGAAGTTGTAATCCAGGAGAAGCAATTGTTTCAGGCATTACTATATTTCCTAAACTTGATAATACAAATACACTTCCTAAATAAGCAACAGGGATTCTCCAATTTACTATTTTTGTAGCTATTAAAAATAATCCACCAATTATTATTCCAAGTCTAAATGTCTCACCCATAGAACCGGGTGCTTTTCCTAAAAATAGATCAATATAAGAATATGGTAATTCAACTCCTGCTTTAATAGAGGCTAAAGGTGTAGCTGAAGTAACTACATCTGGTGCATAATGTAAAAAGCCACCAAGACCTGATGTAAATGGCTCATACCAGTTAGCTGACATAAAAACAGGAAAAGCTATTGTAATAAATATACGTCCAACTAAAGCTGGATTAAATGTATTTTTCCCTGTACCTCCAAATACTTCTTTTCCAAAAAAAGTACCAAAAAAAATTCCAACACCTACTATCCAAAGTGGAATAGTTGGTGGCAATACAAGCGGAAATATAAGGCCTGTAACAAGAAAACCTTCTTCTACATCATGACCTCTAATTACTGCAAAAGTAACTTCTACTATTCCTCCAACTATATATGAAACTAAAATAATAGCTACTGCTCTCCAACCGTAATAATAAATTGAAGCAAATGTACTAGGCAATAATGCTATAACTACCATTATCATATATCTCTTTATATCCATATTATCTGATATATGAGGCGCTGAAGTAGTAGTTTCTTCAGTACCAAAAAGAAAAAAATCAGCAGCTTGTATAACAGGTTTAAATTTCTTTAATGATTCAATTTTGTATAATTTATCAAATAAATTATGAATTTTTTTCATATTTTTAACTCCCATACACATTAATTTTGATATTTCAGATATTATAGGTTTTTAAACTCTTTTAACCCTATTAAATCAAAATAAGGTTCTACAATAGTATCACGACCACATTCATCTTTAGTAAGTTTTTCTTGTCCTTCTCTAATATCTTTTGCAACATCAATTTTTGAAGTACATACATAACTACATAAATTACATCCTATACAATTAAATATTCCATAATCTATTACTTCTTCATCTAACATATTTTTTTTAACATACTTCTGGATAAGGTGTGGAATGATATCTACAGGACATACATCTTCACAGAAACCACATGATATACAAGATCTATATTCTCCGTGAATATTTGTATCACAAGATTTATTTGATACTTTCATTAAAGAACAAAGAAATGCATTTGAATAAGAGTCTTTATTTTTTCCAGCTCTTAACCATGAGAATACTTCTCTTTCTTTGTTTTCTTTTAGAGCAATCAATACAGAGGATGTTCTATCCATAGGTAGTGATTTAGAAGTTAAAGACTTATTAGTTAACATACTATTTAAAATTAATCTATACGACTCATGTTCTTTAAGATATAGACTCGTTATATCCTCTATAGAAGTACCTACACGAACTTTCATATGGACATTTTCTTTCCAACCAGTACCGCCTAATGCAACTGTTCTTTCTATCAAAGGTTTTCCTTGTACTACTGCATCATACACTTGTGTAACAGTTTGCATACTTAAAGCAATAACTCCAATATTTGCAGCAAGATAACCATAAGGATATTTTTTTCCTAAAATCGTTGGGATAAGTACCTCGTCAAGTTCTAATGGATATTTAGGTGGTAATGCATATAGCTCTATCCAATCTACATCAAATAATAGATTATTTAATTCTTGAATCAACTTAGAATTTTTCTTATTTACAGCTAAGTAAAACTTTGCGTTTGACATCACTTTTTTTAAAATTTTTAATCCTGTAACAAATTGAGATTTACGTTCATCTTGTAGAAGAACTGACAACGAAATATTAAATGGTTCTGTACCAATTCCGTATACTATCACATTTTCCACTTGTTCAGGTGAAATAACAGAACTTTTAAATATTGTAGGAATACCACTTTTATCTAAAGACGTAACTCCTGACATATATAATAGTTTCTGAATTTGTTCAGTAGATAATTTATTCCATTCTCTTGAGTGTCCCTCTAATGGCTGCCATTCTTTTGTTCCATCTGACTTTATAACTACTGCATTTACTTCTTTATTAAGGTGTTTAATTGTTTTAATTTCCTCTACAATTCCATTAATACTTGAATGAACTGGGCTTGAAATAGCATTTTTATCAATACCTATGATTTGCCCAGCTTTAACATATTCTCCAGGCTTTACTATAACAGAAACTTCACCTCCAAAACCTTGTTTAAGAGGTATAGTAAGAGTTTGAGGAATTTCCATATCTATAACTTTATTTATTGGGTTTCCTTTAAAATCTTTAAATTCATATCCACCCGTGGAGAATTTTTTGTAATTAACTTTCATTTAATAATTTCCTCCATTTTTCTGTTTTTAAAGTAATGTTATTTAAATAGCAATAATAAGTAAAATATTTTCCTCTTGATAAGTATTGTAAATAGACGGTTGTCAAATGTAAAACTATTGATATTAATTTTTAGTGTTATAATCCTATTTTTACATTTGTTTTAACAATCGCCTAAATATTACAATTAAAAATCGATATTATTCTATCTTTTTTGTCATTTTCAAACAATACTTTTTGCCTATTGTCATAAATCTTTTTTTCTAAGTAAAAATAAGTCTTTATTTTATTTTGTTTAAAAATAATATAATATGAGGTCCAAAAATATAGTTAAGTTTACTAATTTAGATTACCTATGACAAATTTAAACAAGTTAATAATAGGTGATTGTGAAGTTGAAGTACAAATTTCGACTTTACTATTCAAATATTGCATGGTATAATATTCTTAAAGTGGAAAATAATACAATGAAAAGGAGGAATTTTATGTTTAAAACAAAAAGATTTGTAACAATTATTGTAGTTTTTATTATTTGTTTATTTCTAATGTGTAGTACTGTTTTAGCACAAACTTTAAGTATTAGATATGAGAGTATTGATGGACGATTTATGTGGGCAACAAGTCCTGAATGGGTCAAATCTTCTAATCCTGAATATGTATATGGATGTTCGGTTAATACAGATAAATATCTTGATGTTGAAATTTACAACCATAATGATACTTTAGTAAATACTTTGAGGTTTGGTGTTGTAGTTTACAATAATAACTACTCAAGTATAACACTTGATATTGCTGGCAAAGCTATTACAACATATAACTTTTTATCTGGAAATGAAGAAAGTAAATTATCTTCAATTGTATATAACGTGATTTTACCATTTAAGAAGGGACAAGGTTCAGGAACAATAACTATCCCACCTAGATCTGCTAAGTTTGTCATGTATTCAGATGTAAAACCCGGATACTTAGTAAATGGTCGAATAAGTATGAAGTCAAGTAAATCTAATGTTTATGCTAGAGTGGTGCATGGACCTATTTCCACTAATCCGTCATATTACTTTTCTTTAACAGAATTAGAATATGGAACTGACTTTTGTGGTATACTTTCTTATATAGGTAAAAAAGCAACTATACAGAATGCTAATGTTGGAGATACATTTAATTTATTTGAGCATCCGATAAAGAACAATATTGGTGAATATGACGGCGTAGAATCTTATAAAAGTGGAGGACACGATCATGCTTTAGGTAATTTTAGTATTGTATATGATTTAACGTTTGAAGGTGCTTCAGGTAAGACACTAAAAATCACTCATCCTGTAGGAGGTAGAATATTATTTAATACAGATGGTACTTGGTATAGTACTAATTATATAACTAGCAATAAATCTTGGAAAATACCACTAGGTTCAGATGCTAATGTCCAATTACTACTGCCAAGTGGGAACTGTTCCAATTTGAAAGCAGAATTAATAAACTAATTTTGCTATAAATTAAAATAGTGTCCATATTATGGACGCTATTTTTTATCAGCAATATAGTTACATATATGAATAATACTATTCTATTTATTGTGGAGTGACACAAATCACTATATTAGAGTACTTATAAGTAATATAAATAAACATATTATTTGTCGCTTATTATATAACTAAAATTGAAAGAAATTTTCTAAACATGAGAGGATTATTATATATGAAAACATTGATAAATAAAATAGCTAAAGCAGATATTCATCTGAAAATAGTATATATTATAATGACTACATTATTGTTATTAAATATTACATTTGCTAACAACATAAAATATGGAGAAAAAATATTAGAAATATTTAACCTACCTATTTATTCAAATGGTAATTATGGATTATATTTTACCGCAATATTATACTTAATTGCTTTGACTATATCTTAGGAATTTGGAATTTAGTATTATTTTAAATAATTTCTCGTATTTATTATGGAATTAGTTTTTAAAATGCTTAGTTAATATTTTTTTCTAGATGTATAATTTTAAACGGCTAGAAAGACCAATTTAACAAAAGATATTTCTCTGAATTGGCAAATATTGTTGAAATTAGTCGTGAACTATATTATAATGGAATATATAGCCTAACAATATATAGATTAATTACTAATATTAACCTAATACAGATAAAGTACTTTATGTGCATTAGGTGTTTTCTATGCAAAAGATACATAATATTGCATAAGAAAAAAGTCAAATAAATAGGAGGAAAACATGGAAAAATTAAAAATTAACACAGCAACGGGTATTGTAAACATAGTAATGGCAGTAATTTCATTAATAGGACCAGGATTTACGTTTTTAATGGGATTAGGTGAAACTCTCTCAACATTAGGAGAAGATTATAGCGTAACAGCAGGATTTATTGTTTTTTTTAGAATATTATTTATAATTGCATTAATCTTAAATATTATATCTCTTGTTAAGTCAAAGCAAAACAATTTTCAAATTACAGGTCAGATTTGTGGTATAGTTGGAGCTGGATTATATATATTATTTGGTGGTTGGACAGCTATTGCAAGTTTAGTATTATTTATATTAGCAGCAGTATTTGTGTTAAAGCATAAAAAAATAAATGTTGTAGAAGAAAGCAATTGTAATTAATAATAGTATAATATTTTTAATGATTTTACCTTAACTTAATATTTTCACAATAATTCCATAACATTAATATGTTAAATTTAATTCGAGTTAATAGACTCCCTCTTGATTTATATATTTTAGCTTAAACTGCTATTAATTTAGCAGTTTTTTTACTTTTTTGTTTGAATAAATGTTATAATTTAAATTAAATAATGAATATACGACATAAACTAATGATTTTTATCAACAGGAGAAATAAAATGAGTAAAAAACTTATTATTGCAGAAAAACCATCTGTTTCAAGAGATATTGCAAAGGTACTAAATTGTAAGCAAAAAGGTGACGGTTATATTGAGGGTAAAGATTATATCATTACTTGGGCAGTTGGCCACTTAATCACATTAGCAGAACCAGAAGACTATGATGAAAAATTTAAACGATGGAATTATACACAACTACCTATTATACCAAACGATATGCAGTTAAAACCTTATGAAAAGACGAAAAAACAATTAGGTATTATCAATAACTTATCTAGAAGAAAAGATGTAAATTCAATAATATGTGCAACAGATAGTGGAAGAGAAGGAGAACTTATATTTAGATATATTTATTCATATATTAAATGCGACAAGCCTTTTGAAAGACTCTGGATTTCAAGTATGACCGATACAGCCATTAAAGAAGGCTTTGAAAAATTAAAAAATGGAAGTAAATATGATGATTTATATTTAAGTGCTAAATGTCGTTCAGAAGCAGATTGGCTTGTTGGGATTAATGCAACAAGAGCATATACAACGGTTAATAATGTGTTGTTAAGCATTGGAAGAGTACAAACTCCAACGTTAGCATTAATAGTAGACAGACAAAATGAAATAAATAATTTTGTTCCTAAAGACTATTATGAAATAGTTGTTGACTATGGAGAATTTAAAGGAACTTGGTTTGATGAAAAGCCTTCGCAAACAAAGATATTTAATAAGAAAAAAGCTGAAATGATAATGGATAAAGTTAAAGGAAAAGAAGGCATTATAGATAAGATAACTAAAAAGAAGAAGAAAGAGCAGCCTCCTTTACTTTATGATTTAACAGAACTGCAAAGAGATGGAAATAAAAACTATGGTTATACTGCAAAAGATGTATTGTCTATAGCACAAGAGTTATATGAAAAGAAAAAGTTAATTACGTATCCTAGAACGGATAGCAGATATTTAAGTGATGATATGAAACCATTAGTTAAAGAAACTATGAGAAAGATAAATATTTCTCCGTATAATAAGGCAATTGAGCCTCTTTTATCAAAAGGGGATTTAAAATTTAATAAAAGAATAATAGATAATAAGAAAATAACTGATCACCATGCAATAATTCCTACAAATGTTATTCCTAAAATTAATAATTTATCTAAAGATGAATTGAATATATTCAATCTAGTAGTAAAAAGATTTATTGCAGTTTTTTGTGAACCTCATATATTTGAAACTACAGAAATAATTACTATTGTGGAAAATGAGAGTTTTGTTTCAAAAGGAAAAGTAATTAAACAAGAAGGTTGGAAATCTTTATACAAATCAACAGGTAAGGATAAAGTACAACTTTTGCCACAGTTGAGAAAAGGTAATAAAGTTAATGTTAATGATGCTGAAACTTTGAAGAAGAAGACTACTCCACCTAAGCCATATACAGAAGCTTCACTTCTAAGTGCTATGGAAAATGCAGGTAGATTTGTTCAAGAAGAAGAATTAAAAGAACAGCTTAAAGAATCAGGATTCGGTACACCAGCAACAAGAGCAGGAATAATTGAGAGATTAATTCAAGTAGAATATATAAAGAGAAAGGGAAAGTCCATATATCCTACTGAAAAAGGTAATAACTTAATTAAAATAATTCCACCTGAATTAAAATCTCCTATAACAACAGGTAAATGGGAAAGATGTTTAAATAAAATTAGCAAAGGTGACATGGATACTGATAAATTTATGAATAGTATTAAACGTTTTACTGTATATTTAGTTAAATCATCACAAATGACAAAAGGTAAAGTAATTTTTCCTCAAAAAGAAACATTTAAAAATAAGGGACAAGATATGGATAAAATAAAAAAAGCTTCACTTGGTAAGTGTCCATTATGCGGTGAAGGATATGTTTTAGAAAACAGCAAAGCATATTATTGTAGTCAATGGAGAAGTGGATGCAAATTTACTGTATGGAAAAACACACTTGATATATATAATATAAGTTTAGATAAAAAAATGATTAAAGAATTATTATCAAATAAGAAAATTGAAAACTTAGAAATTATTTTTCCAAAAACTAATGAAAAACGTGCTTTAACATTGAAATTAACTGAAAAGGGTAAAGTGATATTAGTATAAACGACATGTAATGAATGATATAATGAAATCAATAAATTAAAATTTGAGAGGTAGTAGATGAATTTAATTACCATAGAAGACTTAACTAAAGGTTACAGCGAAAAGAATTTAATAGATAATATATCATTAAATATAAATGAAGGAGATAAAATAGGATTAATAGGTGTAAATGGCACCGGAAAGTCAACGTTGCTTAAGATTATTGTAGGCCTAGAATATGCAGACAGCGGTAATGTTTCTAAAGCAAGTAATTTTAGAATAGAGTATTTATCTCAAAATCCTGAATTTAATCTTGAATCAACTGTTCTAGAACATGTTTTTAAAGGTAACACACCTGAAATCAAGCTTATAAGAAAGTATGAAGAAACTCTTCAAAAAATGACTGATGGAGATACTTCTTATAATGACAAGCTGTTAGAACTTCAAGTGAAAATAGATAATTTGAATTTATGGAATATAGAAAGTGAAGCTAAAACGATTTTAACCAAATTAAAAATAACAAACTTCAATGCAAAATTAGGAATTTTGTCAGGTGGTCAGAGAAAAAGAATAGCATTAGCTTCGGCATTAATAACACCGTGTGATCTTTTGGTTTTGGATGAACCGACAAATCATATGGATAGTGAAAGTATAGTATGGCTTGAAGAATATTTGAATAGTAGAAAAGGTGCTCTTTTAATGATTACACATGACAGGTATTTCTTAGATAGAGTAACTAATAAGATTATCGAACTTTATAACGGTAAAATATATTCTTATGAGGGCAATTATAGTGTTTATATAGAAAAAAAGATTGAAAGAGAAAATTTAGAAGCAGCAGTTCAAAGTAAAAAATATAATCTATTTAAGAAAGAATTGGCATGGATTAAAAGAGGTGCAAAAGCTAGAACGACTAAGCAAAAAGCTAGAATTCAAAGATTCGAAAAACTTAAAGATCAAATTATAGTATCAAAAGATCAAAACCTTGAATTAACTCCGATAAGTTCAAGATTAGGAAAAAAGATTATAGAAATAAAAAATTTAAGCAAATCATTTGATAGTATACAATGTATAAAAGATTTCAACTATACTCTTTTGAGAGATGATAGAATAGGAATTGTAGGTCCAAATGGCTCAGGTAAATCTACTTTAATGAAAATTATAAATGGAGATATAAAAGCTGACGAGGGTGAAATTGATATAGGTGAAACTGTTAAAATTGGATTTTTTTCTCAAGAAAATCACTATATGGACGAGAATATTAGAGTTATAGATTATATAAAAGAAATAGGAGAGTATTTGCCGCTTCCTAATGGAGATAGTATTTCAGCATCAAAAATGTTAGAAAGATTTTTGTTTTCACCAGACCTCCAATATAATTTGATTGGTAAATTGTCAGGTGGCGAAAGGAGAAGACTGTATTTATTAAGTATTTTGATGACAGCACCAAATGTATTATTATTTGATGAACCTACCAATGATTTAGATATAACTACATTAAGAATATTAGAAGATTTTTTAGATGATTTTAATGGTCCTGTTATAGTTATATCTCACGACAGATATTTTTTAGACAGAATATGTGAAAAAATATTTTCTTATGAAGGTAGTGGTAAGATTGTAAGATATAATGGAAACTATAGTGATTATTTATCTTCATGTCAACAGAAAAAAATATTAATAGATAAAAACAAAGATGAAAACTCTCCTAAAAAAATAGAGCATAAACGAAAAAACAAAGACAGACCTTTAAAGTTTACTTTTAAAGAGCAGAAAGAATTTAGTGAAATAGATAGAATTATAGACGAACTAGAAACTAAGATAAAAACTATAGAGAAAACAATGGAACAATATCCTTCGGATTTTGTTAAGATACAAGAACTTTTAACAGAAAAGGAAGGTGTAGAAGTTTTGCTAGAGGAGAAATATGAAAGGTGGACATATCTAAATGAATTAGCAGAAAAAATTGATGAATTAAAAAAATAAATATAGGTTATTTGTGGAGGTCTTATAAATGAGAGTATCAATTATTGGTGCAGGAAACGCAGGCTTAACTTTAAGCGGACATTTGGCCTTATTAGGTCATGATGTATATTTATATGAGAACAGTTTATTAAAAGACAATATTCTAGAATTAAAAAAAGATTTAACAATTAATTTAACTGGTCTTATAAATGGCACAGGTAAAATTAAAAAAGCATCTACAAATATAAAAGAAATAATTGATGAAGGTGAAATAATTGTAATTACAGTTCCAGCACAGTATAGAAACAAACTTATTAATGAAATGATTAATTATCTTAAAGAAGGACAATTTGTTATATTAATGCCTGATTATTACAGCAGTTTTGATTTGTCTAAAAAATTGAAATCAATAAATATGCTAGATAAAGTTAAGATAGTTGGACTAAATACATGTATGTATGCATGTAGAAAAATTAATTTTAATACAGTAATAATTAAAGGGATGAAAAATGAAGTTTTACTAAATTCAATTAACGGTTTTACTGAAGATGCTTATAACGAGTTAAATGAAATATATCCTTTATTTAAAAAGAGAGATAATATTTATGAAATTTGTTTGACAAATCTTAACTGTGTTGTGCATACAGCATCAACAATTATGAACTGTGGATGGATAGAGACAACGAATGGCAATTTTGATTTTTATGGAGATGGTATTAGTCCGTCTGTAGCAAAAGTGATTGAGCAAGTAGACAAAGAAAGGATAGAAGTAGCAAATAAAGTTGGCGTAAAAGTTGACAGCCTCTTAGATAGTATGAAAAAAATATATGATATTGATCAACCAAATATTTACAAAGCTTTATCTCAAAGTATTGTACATGCTAATGCATTTGCACCCAAAAGTTTAAAATGCAGGTATATCGCTGAAGATATTCCCTATGGTCTTGTACCAATATCAAATTTAGGCAAAAGGTATGGAGTAGAGACAAAAGTTATTGACAGTATAATAACTTTAGCAAATGTATTATAATTTATCATTTTTATTTTTTTTTTCTATATAATTAAATATGAATAAGAAGATTATAACATTATTTATATTTATTGGAGCTTTAATTCTTTTATTATATAAATACAATAATAAAGGAATTATAGATAATACAATTGAAAAAAAACAAATACTGCATATTATTGTAGATATTGATTCTAATAAGTTATATTTGTATGATATAGCTAATAAGGAAATAATTAAAGAATATACCGTTGCTACAGGAAAATGGAGTACTCCAACTCCAACTGGGACATATAAAATTATAGAAAAAGCTGCTTGGGGTGGAGGATTTGGAAGTAAATGGATGAGGATAAATGTACCATGGGGTCAATACGGCATCCATGGAACTAATGAGCCGAGAAGTATAGGATATGCTGCTTCACATGGATGTGTCCGTATGAAAAATACAGACATAGATGAATTGTACAATATGGTTAAATATGGAACAAAAGTTACTTTATTTAAAGGAACTTTTGGACCATTTGCATTTGGATTTCGTGTTCTTAAACCTGGTGATAGAGGTGAAGATGTTATGGAAGTGCAAAGGCATTTAAAAGAATTAGGTTATTATAATGGTTCTATAGATGGTGTATATGGAGATAATATGAAATCTGCTCTTTTAAGATTTCAAAAAAATAATGATATTAAAATAACAGATTGGATTACACCATATATGTATAAAAAATTAAACATTGTACTTTTCGAATAAAATAAAAAATGGTGCCGTCAATTACAGCACCAATTTTTTATTTCGTAATTAGTAAGATCCGCCACTCATTTGTCTTTGAGCCATCTCAACTAATCTCTTTGTCATATAACCTCCAACATAACCGTTTTGTCTTGCTGTTAGGTTACCTTTATCCATAGATTCATAGTTAGCTAAACCTAATTCAGAAGCTATTTCTGCTTTCATTTGATTTAAAGCTTGCTTTGCTTCTGGAACAACTATGTTGTTTAAACCTGTTTTGTTGGTATTAGTTCCACTATTCACAAAATTCACTCCTCTCATGATTTTTAGTGTAATATTATTTTCTACAGTCTTAAGAAAAATAATCATGTAAATAAAACTATTAATTACATATATTTTCTTTAATATAAAATTTTAATAATTATTATAATTAAAAAAAATTATGTTTTGCTTGAAAAATAAATAAAATATATAATAATAGTATAAACAAAAAAAAATAAAAATATAGTTATTGTAATTATTGGTATTTTTAATTATAATTATATTTGAATTTTAATTTAAAATTGTAAAATTAAAAAAAAAATTATAAATTAGACTAGTTGAAAGATGCATAATTGAAAGGAATGGTGAAATGCTTACAATATATGTACTTTTTATTTTAGGTTTTATTTTAGTTATAAAAGGTGGAGATTGGTTTGTAGACTCAGCAGTTGAAATAGCTAAAATTTCAGGTTTACCTAAAATATTTATTGGAGCAACGATAGTTAGTGTAGCTACGACACTTCCTGAAGTTATTGTATCTTTAACAGCGGCAAATCAAGGACATACAACGATGGCAGTAGGAAACGCTGTAGGTTCTATGATATGCAATATTGGATTAATACTTTCTATAACTGCAATATTTGGTATAGTTAAGGCTAATACAAAAGATTTTAGAGCAAAATCAGCAATTCTAGTTGCATGTACAGCTGTACTGATTGCCTTTTCATATGATGGAATTATTAGAAAAGTTGAAGGGGTTTTTTTGCTTGTTTTATTAGGCTTATATATGTATTCAAATATTAAAATGTTAAAAAAAAATTCTGAAATGAAGTCTTTAAGCAAAAACATAATGGTAGAAAGAAAGTCTCTTGGAAGAACAATGTTCTATTTTGTTTTAGGTATAGCTGCAATTATAGCAGGTTCAAACCTTATGATAAACAACGGTGTTGTTATAGCAGAGCATTTAGGAGTACCAAAAGCAGTTATAAGCCTTACATTGATAGCGCTTGGAACATCACTGCCTGAACTAGTGACAGGAATATCGTCATTAATTAAAGGAAATGAAGATATAGGATTAGGTAATATAATAGGAGCAAATATACTTAATTCTGTACTTGTAATAGGGGCTTCAGGAACAGTTGCTGAGTTAACTATAATACCACAGAATATATCTTTAGATTTACCTGTAGCATCATTATTAACTCTTATACTTGTTATTCCTGCATGGATAAAGAAAAAAGTTACAAGACCGCAGGGAATAGTAATGATTTGTATATATTTTGCCTACATAATATATATGTGGAAAACAGCTTTAATAAGTTAAAAGATAAAACTTTTAAAACTAGTAACAAGGTTGTTTTACAATGTAAAACAATAAATATTTATAAAATTTACGAATAAATGAGTAAATTATCATTGTTTCTCGTTTCTAGTTATTCATTACTCATTTACATAATATCAATTGATCAGAGGGAGGTAATTATTATTAATATTGATGATATAAAAAAAGAAGATTTGGAAGAAAAAGCTGAAATGTTGAAAGTTTTGGCTCATCCGTCAAGATTATGTATATTGTTTAAACTCTTGAAAGTTGGAGAATCAAATGTTACTAATATGCAGCATTGTCTTAGTGAACCTCAATCGACAGTTTCACAGCATATAGCAAAACTAAAATCAGCAGGAATAATAGAAGGTAAAAGAAATGGAACTGAAATAAATTATAGAATACATAATAAAGAAATTGAGAAATTATTAAAGGTCTTAATTAGTTAATTTTTATATGATGAAGTTTTAAAATCCGTTATATTACGGATTTTTTTATTGACACATATATTCAAATATTGTAATATAATAATATATAAATAATCAAATGCTTTTCACATTAGTTTATTAAATTTTTAACAAACTAATCAATTAACAGCAAAATTATTTAAAATAAGTAAATTTTAATATTGAAATATATAAAAATAAAAAATCTTCAAAATTAAAGATTGGAGGATAAAGCATGAGAAAAAAGATATTAATTGTTGGTGGCGTAGCAGGTGGAGCAAGTGCTGCAGCAAGATTAAGAAGAAATGATGAAAATACTGAAATAATCATGTTTGAAAGAGGACAGTATATTTCATTTGCAAATTGTGGGTTACCTTATTATATTGGTAATACAATTACAGAAAGGTCTAATCTTCTAGTTCAAACACCAGAAGATATGAAAAAAAGATTTAATATTGATGTAAGAGTAATGAACGAAATTATAAATATAGACAGGCAAAATAAAGAAGTTGAAGTGAAAGATTATACAAATAATATTATTTATAAAGAATCTTACGACAAACTAATATTATCTCCGGGTTCATCTCCGCTAAGACCTCCTATACCGGGAATAGATGCACCAAATATTTTTACAATATGGAATATCCCCGATACAGATGCAATAAAGACATATGTTGATAGTGGAAAAGTGAAAAAGGCAGCAGTAATTGGTGGAGGATTTATAGGAATTGAAATGGCTGAAAATCTTTACGACCTTGGATTTGACGTTTCTATAATAGAACTCGCAGATCAAGTTATGGCACCTCTAGATTATGAAATGGCTCAAATAGTACACAGACATATTAATTCAAAAGGATTAAAATTACATTTAAAAGATGGTGTAAAATCTTTCAGATATAATGATGGTGTAACTACAATTGAGCTTAACAGTGGGTCAGAAGTCGATGCAGATATTGTAATACTTGCAATAGGTGTAAGACCAAATGGTGAAATCGCTAAAAAAGCAGGTCTTAAAGTAAATGAAAGGGGCGGAATAGTTGTTGATGATTACTTAAGAACTTCTGACGAACATATATATGCTGTAGGAGATGCTATTGAAGTTGTAGATTATATAAATGACGGTAAAACAATGATTCCTCTTGCAGGACCTGCAAATAAACAGGGAAGAATAGCAGCAGATAATATTTGTGGAGACAACATAAAATATAAAGGAACTCAAGGAACATCTGTTGCTAAAGTGTTTGATCTTACTGTTTCTTCTACTGGTAGTAATGAAAAAGTTTTGAAAAAGCTTGGTAAAGAATACGGAAAAGATTATTTAACAGTATTTGCACATCCCAAAAACCATGCAGGATATTATCCGGGGGCATGCCAGTTAAATATGAAATTAGTATTTGATTCTAAAGATGGAAGAATCATTGGTACACAAGTTGTAGGGCTTGATGGAGTTGAAAAAAGGGTAGATGTTATTGCTTCTGCAATTAGATTTGGAGGTACTATATATGATCTTGTAGAACTTGAACTTGCATATGCACCACCTTACGGATCAGCAAAAGATCCTGTAAACATGGTTGGATTTGCAGCTGAAAACATCTTAAAAGGGAAGATGAATATAATACAGTGGCATGAGTTAGAAACTCTTGATATGAGTAAATATACAATACTTGATGTTAGAGAAGAAATTGAAATAGATTTAGGATTCATTCCAAATTCAGTAAATATACCTGTAGATGACTTAAGAGATAGATTAAATGAGCTTGATAAAAATAAAACAATAATAGTATATTGTGCAGTAGGTTTAAGAGCATATATTGCAGCACGTATATTGATGCAGAATGGATTTAAAAACGTTAAAAATTTAAGTGGTGGGTGGACTACTTACAATTTAGCTTTTTATAAAATAAACAGCTGTCTGACTAAAGATAATAATAATACTTGCTGTCAAGCAAATTGTGATATAGATGATAGAGGGGAAGTACAAACAAAGATACAAAACAAGAATGCAAAGATATATAAAGTAAATGCTTGTGGCTTGCAGTGCCCCGGTCCAATAATGCAGGTTTACGAATCAATGAAAGCCATGAATGAAGGAGATATACTTGAGATAACTGCAACTGACATGGGATTTGCATCTGATATTGCAGCTTGGTGTCAAAGAACAGGTAATACATTCGTTAAATCTGAAAGTAAAGGAAAAGAATTTTTTGTACAGATTATGAAAGGAACTAAAGAAGTACAAGATAATAGAGTACAGGATTTAATTAATAATGGTGATAAATCCATGGTAGTTTTCAGCGGTGATTTAGATAAAGCTTTAGCTGCTTTTATAATTGCTAACGGTGGTGCAACAATGGGTAGAAAAGTTACAATGTTCTTTACTTTCTGGGGATTAAATATATTAAGAAAGCATGAAAAAATAAATGTTAAGAAGAGCATAATTGAAAAAATGTTTGGAATGATGATGCCGAGAGGCAGTAAAAAACTAAAACTTTCTAAAATGAATATGGCAGGTATGGGTTCTGTAATGATGAAGAAAGTAATGAAGGACAAAAATGTAACAAGTCTTGAAGAATTAATTAATCAAGCACAGAAAAATGGAGTAAATATTGTTGCATGCACTATGTCTATGGATGTTATGGGAATAAAAAAAGAAGAATTAATCGATGGAATAGAATATGCAGGCGTAGCTTCGTATTTAGCAGCTGCTGAAACAAGTGATGTTAATTTATTCATTTAGGATATATCCCTACATTAAGTTAAATTAATGTAGGGATTTTTTGAAATAATTTTTAGCTGCATTGTAGCCTTGTTGATATAAAAAAGTATATTTTTTATCATTTAAACTTATATCAAAATCTGTTGAAGATATATTATCTGTATATATATTTATTGATCTGGCTTTATCTTCGGGACTATTATCAAATATATCTTGCTGTACTCTTAAAATTGATTTTAATAAATTTTCTATATAATCTAAGAAATTATCAATCTCATTATATTCAATCTTACTTTCAAATCTTGCTCCCAAAGTTTGCATATTAATATTTTTTATTGTTACATCATCATAAAAATCATAATCAAAAATATTTATTGGGTAAATTCGCATGACTCCACCATCACTGTAAATACTGGATGTTTGTTTGTTATCTGTGATTTCAATTTGTTCAAAATACAAAGGTATAGACATTGAAATTCTTACTGCTTCAGCAACTTCCATATTTGGTGTTGTTTCATAGGAGAAAACTTTAGAGCATTTATTTGATACATCAACACCAATAACATATAAATCTAAAAAAGGTCTTTGATTTTTGTGTATATTGTTATTTTTAAAATCTTCAAAAGTATAAGGCGGAAGCTTTTTTGTTGAGTCAAACTGAGCTGCTATATGCTCTTTCATCCATTCATAGAAGTATTCACTAGAATACCAACCATAATTGTTTATTAATCTATATAAACAATCTATGTCTCCAAATATGTCTTCAAAGCTTTTTACGTATACATCTGGTATGTTGCTGATTTTTGGACGATCAGTTTTTTGAGGTATTTTTCTATAGTCTAGTGTATCAGCTATTTTTTTAATTTCAGGAAAAGGCAAATTAAAACTTGTTATACATGCAGTGATTGCTCCAGCTGATGTGCCAGCTGCTCTTTTTATATTTTGCAGTATCATATGCTCATGTAAAAAGTCTAGTACTCCTAAAAATGCTATTCCCAATACTCCACCACCTGAAAATACTAGATTATTTATTTTATATTTACAATTCACAGTATCACCCTTTTTTAAAAGTTCTTTAATATAATATTCAATAGTAAGTTTACCTGTGAATTACTTTTCTTAATTTAAACATTAAAGCAATTAATCTTAAATCTTGACTGCTAAATATTACTCAAATAAAATGTAGTAGTTGTGATAAAATAAATAAAAATAATTAACAAGTGAAGGAAAGGAAGAATATGACTTATGATGTAATTATTGTTGGTGGTGGACCAGCTGGACTTTTTACAGCATGTAACATTGATAAAAAATTAAAAGTTTTGGTATTAGAAAAGAATAAAACATTAGGAATTAAATTTCTTATGTCTGGAGGAGGGCAGTGTAACATCACTCATGGAGGAAATATAAAAAATTTCCTTAAACACTATGGTAATAATGGACAAAAAATAAGACAAATATTATATAAGTTTAATAATCAACAGTTAATCAAATTTTTTAAAGATAGAGGAATTAATTTTGTTGAAAGAGAGGATAAAAAAATATTCCCTGCTTCATTTAAAGCAGCAGATATATTAGATGTTTTATTAAAAGTATGTAAAAATAACGGAGTAGATATAAAATATGAATCAAACGTTGAAAATGTAACCTTTATTAATGATAAGTCTATATTTAAAGTTATAGGCAATAAAAAAATGTATGAATCAAGACATTTTGTTTTAGCTGCTGGTGGATGTTCTTATCCTACAACAGGATCAGATGGAAGTGGCTTTAATCTTGGCAAACAACTAGGAATAAAGATAACAAAAATAAAACCTTCTTTAGTTCCTATATATGTAAAAGACTATCCTTATAGTGAGTTGGCAGGTCTTTCTTACAAGGATATTAATGTTCAGATTTTTAGGGAAAATAAAAAAATTAGAGAAGAAGAAGGTGATATTCTTTTTACTCATGACTGTTTATCAGGACCACTTATTTTAAATTTATCTAGATACTTGAAGAAAAAAGACATAATAAGATTAAACTATCTGAATGAAAAAATAGAAACAATTAAATTATCAAATTTTCTTAAAAATAAAGGAAAAATTCAGATAAATACTGCATTAAAAGAATTTACAAATTTATCGAAAAAGCATACTGATTTGATTTTAAAGAACATAGACATTAATCATGAAAAAAAATGTTCACAAATAAATAATATTGAAACAAAGAAAATTTTAAGTAAAATCATATTAGATGAATTTGAAATAGTAAGAAATGCAGGTTTTAACAAAGCAATGGCAACTTGTGGAGGTATTGATTTAAATGATATAGACTTAAAAACACTATCAGCTAAGAATAACAACAGATTGTGGTTTGTAGGAGAAATTATTGATATTGATGGAGATACAGGAGGATACAATTTACAATTTGCATTTTCTTCAGCAAAAAAATGTGCAGAAAATATAAATAACATTTGCATTAGTGTCTAAAAATGTTGTAAAATGGTGAATAGGGTATATTATAACATAAAACAGAAACAGAAATTATAGTCAAAAATCTTATTCTAAGGGGAAAATTATGAATTATAATGAGATAGAATCTTTTCTTACTAATCTTAAATCTATTATGTCATGTAAAATAGTTGTTGACAATAAAGATGAGATTAAAGAAATTCATATTCTTTCTGATAGCAGCAGAAATTCTAAGCAGATTTCAAGGGATATTCAGTCGGTGTTAGTATCAAAATTTAATCTTAACATTGATTATAAAAAAATAAGTATAGCTCAAATAGATAAAAACTTATCTCTTAACACAGAATTTAGACTAGTACAAAGAGCAACTTCTTTTGAAAGTTCTGATGGTAAAATATGCATTGAAATTAAACTTCAATGGCAAAATGAAGAGTTTACTGGTCAAGCAGAAGGTGTAAAATCAGATTCTAATATATTTAGAGTAGCTGTAAGAGCAGCATTAAAAGCTGTAGAGAATGCTGTTGGCATAAGAAACTGTTTTGTGCTCGAAGACTTAAAAACTAGCGTACTTGCTGAAAAAGATGTAATTTTAGTAGCTGTTTCTTTTGTTATAGATGGACAAGAGCAAATGTTTTGCGGAAGTGCATTTGTTGGTACTGATAGGATAGAAACCGCAGTGAAAGCAGCTTTAGATGCAATAAATAGACGAGTTGCTATATATTATAACGAATGATTTGACCGGCACACAGCAATAAAAAAGCGAAGCGGATATAGCCTGCTGAATAGCGAAACAGCAGAGAAAAAATAGGGAGGCTATATCATGAAAAAAATAGTTGCTGTTTTAATATCATTATTAGCTTTAATTTTAGCTAGTGGTGCTGGATACACTTGGATATAATTAAATAATTAGTGTTTTATTAGTAATTTAAAAATATGTGCCGGTCTGTCATATATATTATGGAGGTATACATTATAGTGAAAAAAATACCTGCTAAACTCAGAAACTATATTATATCACTAACGATATTAGCAATTGTTGTACTGGCTTTTTTAATATATTTTTTTAAAATATCAGATATATCTATAGTATTATTATTTGGAGTTTTAGGTGCAGTTGCAGAGACATTTTTAATATTACTGCCAAATATAGGAGCTGTATCTGTCAGTTTTGCAATAAGTTTAGCGGCAATAATACTAGTTGGACCTTTAGGTGCAGCTGTTGTAGATATGATGAGTATAATATTTAGAATGCCGTATATTGAAGGTAGGGGTAGAGTTCACATATTTAAGTCTCCAATATATAAAACTGTTTTTAATATTAGTCAAAACATTATAAATGCAGGTATATCTGGAAGCGTATATTATATATCTAATTTATATATACAGTCATCATCTGTAATAAATCCAGTATCTGTAATATTAGCAATTGTTGCATATTTAACACTTAATACAACATTTATGGCAAAGCTAATGTCTATTGTATCAAATGAAAAATTTATTTTAACATGGAAAAAAAATATTCAAGGTACAGTAATTAATTCTATGGCAGTAAGCTGTCTAGGTGTCATAGTAGCTGCATCATATAATTCTTATGGAGCAGGTGGAGTTATATTATTTTTTATTCCTTTATTACTTGCAAGATATTCATTTAAGTTATATATAGATATGCGAAATAACTATATGGATACAGTTAAAGCACTTATTAATGCGATAGAAGCAAAAGATCCTTATACTAGTGGTCATGCGGCAAGAGTTAGAAATTATGCTGTTAATATTGCAAAATCTTTACAACTTTCGGAAAAAAAAATAGAAAGAATACGTACAGCTGCATTGTTACATGATATTGGAAAAATAGGTATAGATGATAATATACTAAAGAAATGTGGAAAACTTACAGATAAAGAGTATGCAGCAATAAAAAATCATCCAACAATAGGTGCTGAAATTATTAAAGATGTAGGATTTTTAAAAGATTCTATGGATATAGTAAAACATCATCACGAAAGATATGATGGAAAAGGATACCCTGATGGACTTAAAGGTGATGAGATACCTATAGAAGCTTCAATATTAATGCTAGCTGATTCTTTTGATGCTATGACGACAGATAGACCCTATAGAAAAGCTATGTCTATAGAAGAAGCAATACATGAAATAATAATAAATTCAGGCACTCAATTCAATCCAGAGATAGTAGAAAAATCAGTAAGTATTTTAAGAGATTGTTTGAAAATAGATAAAGGTGTTGTTGCATAATGTATGTTGAATTAATAATTGTATCTATTTTATCAATAATGATGTGTTTAGTTAAGAAGAAAAAACTATCAAATTTATTAGAAATTGATATAAAAGGAACTTATTTTTTTATTGCTGCAGCACTTATACAGTTTGCTGCAGTATTAATTTTTAAAAGATTTAATAATATAAGATTAAATAAATTTTTACTAGATAACTATGATTTCATTACTTGTTTTACTTATCAGTTTCTTCTTATAGGTATTATATGTGACTTGGACAAGAATTATATGAAATTAATCTTTATAGGGACACTTTTAAATTTTATTGTAATACTTGCAAATGATTTCAAGATGCCTGTTTTAATAGCTGATGAAATTGCTTATTCTTCTGTAAACCGAGTTTTTCTAGAATCAAATAGCGATTTAATACATACAATAGTAAATAATAATACCAAATTAAGGGTGCTATGTGATATAATAACATTGAAAAAGCCATATCCATTTGTTAAAACTGTTAGTATTGGAGATATATTTCTTTTGTTAGGAGTTTTTTGGATATGGCAGGAAGAAAGTACTGTAGGAGGTGAGAAATTTACTAAGATAAAAGTTAATAGTTAAAAGTGAAGCTCTCTGTATAAGTTATGGTAGCTTTACTAACGTAAAGCAAATTAGAATTAAAATAATATAAATTTTTGTAAGAAAATTAGCCAATAACTTTTAGTTTTTATCTTTTAATTTTTAACTATTAGTTTAAAGGAGGGGATAGAACTTAAAACAAAATATAAAAGCGCCAGAACTCAATGGAGTTGACGAGGTCAGGGTTAATCGAACATTCGGCGGATGCCCTGCGGTGCATAAGCATCGTTAGAACTTTTTCAAAACTGGAAGGTGACTTGCAGGACAATAAGAAGTTTAAATATAGAATTTGATAATAAAAGATAGTTAGATATATATTATTCGAAGTTAAAATGTATAAAACTTTTTCAAATTAATTTTTGATCTTTGAAAATAAAATAATTAATTAAGGAGTAATCACAATGTGTGGAATTGTTGGATATATAGGAAATAAAGATGTAAAAGAAATTATATTAAGCGGGCTAGAAAAACTTGAATATAGAGGTTATGATTCTGCTGGATTAGCAATGATAAATAAAGATGGAATGCATATATTCAAAGATAAAGGAAGAATCTTTAATTTAAGAAAAATCGTTAATAATGATGTTGAATCAACATTAGGTATTGGTCATACTAGATGGGCTACTCATGGTGTTCCGAATAAAATTAATTCACATCCTCATCAAAGCAGCTCAAAAAGATTTACTTTGGTACACAATGGTGTAATAGAAAATGATGATGTTTTAAAATATGAATATTTAAGCAAAGTAAAATTTGAAAGTGATACAGATACAGAAGTTATTGTACAGTTAATTCAGAAATTTGTAGAGGATGGTGAACCTGTAGATTTAGCCATTAGACATACTATGAGTGAAATACATGGTTCGTATGCATTAGCTATTTTAGATAAAGAAGACAATAATACAATTTATGCTGCTAAAAATAAATCACCTTTACTTGTAGGAATAGGAGAAGGTTTTAATATGATCGGCAGTGATGCTATGGCTATGATTAATCACACTGACAATTTCTACGAATTGCATGACAAAGAATTTGTGAAAATTACAAAAGATAATGTAGAGATATATACTATATACGGAAATAAAATACAAAGAGAGCCATATAAAGCAGAGATTGATGCAACTGATATTGAAAAGGGTACTTATCCTCATTATATGCTTAAAGAAATAGAAGAACAGCCATTTGTAATAAGAAGAATAATGGCAAATTATAAAGATGAAAATGGAAATCTTCATATTGATGAGGAAGTTTTACAAGCTGTAAAGCAGTGCGATAAGGTATATATAATTGCATGCGGAACTAGTTATCATGCTGGGTTAGTAGGTAAGCACTTTCTTGAAAACATAGCTGGTAAACATACTGAGGTAATAATTTCAAGCGAATTTGTTTACAATACACCACTACTAAGTGGAAAACCGCTGTTTTTATTCATATCACAAAGCGGTGAAACAGCAGACAGTAGAGCGGTACTTGTAAAGGTAAAAGAAATGGGTTATACTACCTTAACCTTAACCAATGTAAAAGGTTCAACTTTGTCAAGAGAGGCTGATTATACGCTTTTATTACATGCAGGACCTGAAATAGCTGTAGCTTCAACAAAAGCATATACAGCTCAGATGGCAGTATTAGCCATACTTGCTACATTAGTTTCAAATAATATAAACATTGATTTAATGAAAGAATTTGCAATATTGGCAAATGTAATGGAAACTTTATGTGATAACAAGGATATATATGATAAATTGGCATATCAATATTTAAAGGATAGCAGAAGCTGTTTTTATATAGGAAGGCATATTGACTATTATGTATGCTTAGAAGCAGCATTAAAATTGAAAGAAATATCATACATTCAAACAGAAGGATTTGCAGCAGGAGAATTAAAACATGGAACTATTGCTCTTATTGAAAAGGGTACTCCTGTTATAGCTATAATAACTCAAGAGTGTATAAATTTAAACACTAGAAGTAATATAAAAGAAGTAAAAGCAAGAGGTGCAGCATCTATAGTTATATCAACAAAAAAACTGAGTGCAGAAACAGATGAAATAATTATGAATGATGTCCACGGATTGTTAACCCCAATAGCATCCGTAATACCAACTCAGCTTTTAGCATATTATGCAGCACTTCACAAAGGCTGCGATATCGATAAACCAAGGAATTTGGCAAAATCAGTAACTGTAGAATAATAATTATTAAATAAACTCGTTAGAAAAATAATAAAATCTTGCGAATATTTAAGTCGTGATAAAAGTCATGTGATTTTTGGATTTAAAATGCCAGAAATCACGTGACTTTTTTGCATTAATGGAGTTATAGGGTGGAGATTTAAAAGTTAACGATACAGCAATAATAAAGAGCTTTTAAAACTTTCTACAGTTACAATAAAACAAAATGATTAGGTTCATGATTTGGGTAGATTAGCAAATGAAAGGTATTTAAAGGGATAGATTGAGAAGTTAGAAAATAGCAAGAATTATTAAATATGCTTAATAGCTATTTGCTATAATCCTATATGAAAGGAGGAAAGCTGCAATGTTTTGTAAAGTAATGAATGTTATAAATGCTATTGATTATATAGAGGAGCATTTATCTGAAAAATTGGATTTAGATATAGTAGCAAGTGCTGTTCATTATTCAAAATATTATTTGCACAGAACATTTACAACTTCCGTTGGTTTAACAATACATGATTACATACAACGAAGAAAGTTAACAGAAGCTGCAAAATTGCTGGTGTTTTCAAAAAAGCCTATCATTGAAATTGCATTGATAGCTGGATATGAAAGTCAACAAGCATTTACTTCTATTTTTAAAGCTATGTATAAGAAATCGCCTAATCAATATCGGAGAGAACAGGAATTTTATCCTTTGCAGCTAAGATTTGTTTTGAAAAAAATGAACATAGGTTTAGAGACCATTCCAAAATTGAAAAAAGAAATTACGTTAGCAACCTTGTCGGATATCCCATTATGGATGGATTTAGTGAGATTAGTCATAGACGGTTTCCCTAATTTACAGGAGGAAGAATATATACTCCAGTTGAAACAGTGTATTGTCGAAAAAAGAGCTTTGATATTGAAATTTGATAATATTGCTATTGCAAATATGATATTTAATCAAGAAACTGGAAGTATTGATTTTTTTGGAATACATCCACAATATCGTAATTCGAGAATAGCACAAATATTCCTTGAAAAAGTTATGAATGATTTTTTAATAAATACCGCTGTTTCAATCACTACTTTTCGTGAGGGAGATAAAGCAGATACAGGACAAAGAGAAATGCTGAAACAGTTAGGTTTTGCAGAAGCAGAATTATTAATAGAATTTGGATACCCCACGCAGAAGTTTGTGCTATCTACTGAGAAAGGAAAAAGGCAATGAATAAGTTAGACAATCCTTTAGCACAAGAGTTTACTTTACTTTCTTTATTAAGATTTGCTTTACCGTCTATCGTAATGATGCTATTTATGGGATTATACACTATAGTTGATACTATATTTGTATCAAGACTCGTTAATACGAATGCACTATCAGCGATAAATATTGTGTGCCCTGTAATAAATATTATTGTTGGTTTAGCGTCTATGATTGCTACTGGTGGAAATGCTATTGTTGCAAGAAAAATGGGAGCGAATGAAAGAAAAAGGGCAAATCAAGACTTTACATTATTGATTATTTTCGGAGCTTTACTTGGTTTAGGTATTACAATTTTGGGAGTCCTATTTATTGATAAAATTATATGGGGATTGGGTTCAAGTGAAATACTATATCCATATTGTAAAAGCTATTTATTAGTCATATTAATATTCACCCCTGCCAGTGTTTTACAAGTTCTTTTTCAGAATTTGATTATAACAGCAGGAAAGCCAACACTAGGATTAATGTTATCTGTTGGAGCAGGTGTCATCAATATTGTACTTGATTATATTTTCATGGTCACATTTAAAATGGGAATTGCCGGTTCTGCTCTAGGTACTGGTATTGGGTATTTAGTTCCAACTGTAGTTGGTATTCTAATTTTTCTTAGGGGTAAAGGCACGTTGAAATTTGTAAAACCAATTTTAGACATAGGTGTATTAGTTGAAAGTAGCTACAATGGTTTTTCAGAAATGGTTAGTCAGAGTTCAACAGCAATTACAACATTTTTGTTTAACTTGATTATGATGAATTTGCTGGGAGAGAATGGCGTTGCTGCGATTACTATTATTATCTATACACAGTTTATGCTAACAGCTCTCTATATAGGGTTTTCTATGGGAGTTGCGCCTATAATTAGCTATAACTATGGAGCAGAGAATTATCAAAGGTTAAAAAAGATATTTAAAAATTGTATTTTATTTATATCTATAATGTCTATTTTAGTTTGGTTATTATCATTATTTGGTGGTTCTTCATTGATTAGTATTTTTAGTCCACAAGATACAGAGGTATATAAAATAACAAATAATGGATTTTCAATCTTTAAATATTCGTTTTTGTTATGTGGTTTTAATATTTTTTCTTCTGCTATGTTTACTGCGTTATCAAATGGAAAAATCTCTGCTATTATTTCATTTCTAAGAACATTTGTATTTATAGCAGTTGGACTATTAATATTGCCAACAATGTTAAATGTTCTGGGTGTATGGATTGCTGTACCACTTGCTGAATTACTTACACTAATTATTTCAGTTATATTTATATTAAAATATAGAGTAAGTATTTCAACAAAATAAACCGTGATAAAAGTCATGTGATTTTTGGATTAAATGCCAGTAATCACGTGATTTTTTGCATTAAGCTTTTTTATTATTATCAAAATTCGATATGCAGTTGTAGTTTTTTTAAAATAATAGTATAATTCAATATATTAATCTTGTAATTGTAAAATATGTGAAATAAATATTACTTAAATTATAGGAGGGTATAAATTATGGTTGTAAGGGAAATTAAAATTAGTGATGCAGATGCTTTTTGGCAAATGCAGTTTGAGCTAGATAAAGAAACAAAATATATGATATACGAACCTAATGAAAGAACTAAGAATTTAAAACTGATAAATAGTAGTATTCAGAATGCAGTAGAAGGTAAAAATTTATTGTTAGTAGCTGAGAATGATAAAGATATTATTGGCTTTCTTTCTGCACAGAGAGGAGTACCTAACAGAATTAAGCATACAGCATACATTGTAGTTGGAATACGAAAGGATTTTCAGGGTAAAGGAATAGGTAGTAAATTTTTTAGAAAATTGGATTTATGGGTACTGCAAAACAAAATAACAAGACTTGAATTGACAGTAATGTGTAATAATAAAATGGCTAAACATTTGTATGAGAAAAATGGTTTTGTTATTGAAGGAATAAAAAAGAATTCTATGGTTGTTGACGGTGAATATGTAGATGAATTTTATATGGCAAAATTAATATAATTATATTTTCTTAAAGTATCTTAATCATATACGATATTAATTATATTATCCAGTAAAATAAAGTTGCTTGATAAGACATGTAATTAAGATAAAAAATCTCATTACGTGTCTTTTATAAATTTTCGTAATTCATAATTCTATTAAAAATTTCTTTTTTAATAGAATTATTTTCTTTAACAGGTTTATGTTTAGTATCATAATATTCAATTGCATCAATTATTTCTACACCTAATTCGGAAAGTGATTTATGCATGCCTTGTATAGTATAACCCATACATTCTTTAGCTTTTCCTCCGCAAACACCTACTAAAATTGACTTTTTATTTGGAGACAAACGACTTCTCCAGCCGTTGGTATAGTCGTTAAGACAAAAAGTTCTATCTATCAATGCTTTCATTTGTGCAGTTATATTGTAATTATAAGATGGAGAAGCAAAGATATATCCGTCTACTTCTTTCATTCTTTTTATTATTTCTGTAATATCATCTTGAATAATACAATTTCCTGTCTTTATGCAATATTCACATCCATTACATGTTGATATATTTTTACTGCCTAAAACGAATTTTTCTATATCAATGTTTTTCAATTTCAATCCAGCTATTAGATAATCTACAAGTAATTCAGTATTTTTACCTTTTCTAGCACTGCCAATTACTGCAATCCATTTTTTGTTCAAAATTTTCCTCCTATGGTAAAAAAGTTTGGATATGTAGTACAATATATTTTAACATATCTTCTAATGAAAGAGTTAATAATATATGATATGATGATATATGTATCAATAAATAGTAAAAATATTACAGAATATGAATGAATTTCAAGGTCAGAGGCTATGTTAAAATACATAGCCTTTAGTGTATAATTATTTGACATTAGAACCTAGATAATAAAAACCATTAGATTTATTTCCGTTCATAGTTGTGTATGTAACTTTTTCAAACTTTATTTTGTTGAATGTAGAAGTTAAAGATTCTATTCGATTTACTTCATAATGTCTTAGAAGTGCACCTTCAGGAAGTTCAAATACTCCATATTTATTGTATTTATCTTTATATTTATTATATCTAGTTAAATTTCTTTCATCAGTATTTATTAAAAAGTCATTCATATAAAATATTCCATTAGGTTTTAAAACTCTTTGTATTTCGTCAAAAAGAAATGTTTGATCTTTATCATTAATTATACATGTTAAAACTGCAATTAACATTACTGCATCAAAAGTATTATCTTCAAAAGGTATGTTTTTATCATTTTGCTGTGATAGATTCAAATTAGGATATTCTAAGTTTCCTCTTTTAATCATGTTTTGTGAGAAATCAATACCGTACAAATTTTTAAATCCTTGCAAAGATAATTCATTTAATGTTCTTCCGTATCCGCATCCTATATCAAGAATCTTATCTTGTCTGCCAACATATTCTGAGAATAATTCTATTTTAAAAGGGGTAGTAAATTTTTTTTCAGAAGCAGCGTTGTTCCAATAATCTTTTTGAGATTGATATGCTTGCATATTTTATTCCTCCTATAATTTTAACAATTATACATTTGTTTTATAAATTAATCAATTCTTTTTTAAAAATTTATATAATTCACTTGACTTTAACACCTCCATGTTATATATTTATAACATAAAGTTATAAATATATAACATGGAGGTATGGTTATGAAAAACAAATTAAGTTTTTTAGGTTTCTTAGGTTTAATCGGCATAGTTGGTATAATTACAGAATATAGATCATTCTTAAGTTTTTTTGCTTTCTTAGTATATTTTCGATATTTTAATGTTATACCTGACGAATTGTTTAAAAGTAATGTGAGGAAGGCTGTAGTACCCGGTTTTTTTATAAATATAGTTGTAATGTCAATAGCAGTTGTGCTTACAGTAATTTTTCAGGATGAAAAAATAATTTTTATAAGTTTTATAATAAACTACATTGTATCAATATTAATTTTTACTATTCTTTTAACATTTTATGAATTAAAAGAAAGTAGAAGCAGATAAATATGGCAATTAAAACTAAAATTAAAGAATACAGAGCTAAAAAAGGTATGAAGCAGGAAGAACTGGCAGCCTTAGTTGGAGTAAGAAGAGAAACAATAGGCCATCTTGAGAATGGTAAATACAATCCATCATTAAAATTAGCTTTTGATATAGCAAAAGTATTTAATACTACAGTTGATGAAATGTTTACAATAACTGAAGATTAAGTATAAAACCTGCCATGCCTAAATTTAAAATAGGAATGACAGGTTTTTATTACTCTTTTATATTTCTAGATGCAATAATTAATCTATGTTCACAACTTTCAATATATGGTTTACTTTTTAATTCTTCATATAATTTGCATAATTCATCAAAGCAGTTATCTACTGAAAATCCTGGAAATTCCCATACAATTATTTTAGCAAAATATACAACTGCTCCAACATCATAAAAACGTAAATATGGGAAAAATTCATTTTTATATAAAATGTCAAATGAATTATTTTCAAATTCTTCTAATGCATAATTCAAATTATAGTATGAATGTTCAGATTTGAAGTTTTTGATTAATCTATTAGAGAGAATTTCGTTATTTTTTCCACCTATTTGTTGAGTAACAAATATTCCATTAGGTTTTAAAATTCTTTTTATTTCTGTTAGATTATAATCCGCATGTTTATTAATAATCATATCAAAAAAATCATCTTTGAATGGTAAGTTATCATTATTATTAACTTGATGAATAGATATACCTAAAGGTGATAATCTTTCTCTACACAATTTAACATTAGGTTCCCAAGATTCTGTAGCAGATGTTTTATCATATGGATGATTTAGGCTTAATAAGAATTCTCCACCGCCTGTACCCATATCAAGAAGTTTAAAGTAATTTTTTAAATACTTTTTAAGTATAGTTTTGTAATCCCAAGGTAGATTTTCCTCTTTCCACCTATTTTTTAAATAAGAAAAATCCCATCCCTTAAAATTCATCTTTTCATCTTTTTTCCATAATTCTTTTAATTTATTATAGTTCATAACTGTTCTCCTTTTCATATTTTTGTTTGTTTACGAGAAAAGCAGTGCAGTTAACTGATAGCAAATTAATAATAACTCGATACAATCTACTACCAGTTTATATTAACTGCACCGAGTATTTAATTCGTTTTGTTCTCATTACGAGTCTCACCTCTTTTGGTACTAATTATAGCATTTGTTCTAATTTTTTACAATATAAATGAAATAAACAAATTTAAATTGAACTTTGAATATATTAGATAATTGTGTTAAAATATGAATTGCTGTTTTTGAAATTTGTTTACATAAGAATAGGAAGGTTAAAAGACATCATGATGAAAATAGGAAGTCGTAATATAAAGACGGCAATTTCTGTATTTATCTGTATAAGCATATTTCAACTATTAAACAGACCGTATCCGTTTTATGCTTGTATAGCAGCAGTAATTTGTATGCAAAAATCTGTGAAAAATTCTTTCAAAACAGGAAAAAACAGAATGATTGGTACAGTAATTGGCGGAGTTATGGGGTATGTTTTAACTGTTACTCTTGGTAATAGTGGTTTAGTCTGTGGTTTAGGTATTACTATTGTTATATATTCATGTAATTTGTTTAATCAGAAAAATTCTGTTGCAATAGCATGTATAGTTTTTATAGCTATAATGACTAATTTAAGGGGTATTCCACCGCATATATATGCTATTAATAGAGTTATAGATACATTTATAGGGATTATTGTATCTATTTTAGTTAATAGGTTCATAAACATTAACAATAAATTTGTAAGATCTGAGAATAATAATTTTACTGTTTCAAAGCTTATAAGATAGCATATTTAAAAGCTTCATGCGAATAGCATGAAGCTCAGATTGTTGACAGAGTCAACAAGATGATAGGCTTTTGAGAAACTTGAATATCAAGGCGTGCCGAAAGCGAGTAAGCGGAGCGTATATAGAAATACGTGAGCATTCTCGATTGAGGTAACAACGATGAAATTCGGGTTTGTCAATAGCCTAAGCTTCATGCGAATAGCATGAAGCTTCTATTGTAATATATTATTGTGGATTGTACATACCTTTCGCTTGCATATAATTAAAAATATGTTCTCCATGTTCTTGTTCTTCCTTTTGAATATGATTTAATGTCTGTCTAATATTATGATCTCTAAATTCAAAAATAGCTGTATTATATGTTGATGAAACATACTTTTCTGTTGAAAGTAAATCGGTGCAAAGGTCAGCATCATTCTGATTATATTTACCGGATTGATTTTTAGTAAATTGGTGCTGTGTATTTTGCTGTTGATTTTGCTGATTTTGGTTCATTTGAGGAACTTGACCTGATATAATTTGATTAATGGTATTAAGATGCTGCTGCTCTTGCTGAGCATGTGATGTAAACAATTGTTTTAATTCTTCATCTTGAGCTTGATTAGCATAGCTGTTATATTTTTTTATACATAGTTCCTCATGAGTTTTTTGATCTTGTAATAAGTATTGTTCTTTTTGAGTTAAATGCATAAAATTCACCTCCAGTAATAAGTTTTGTAATCTAAAAAAAAATATTCATAATTAGGAACTTTTTTAATAATTTTTTAAAAAAAGTTATTGACATATGCCCAAAATGATATATAATATAATTGTAATGAACATATGCCCAAAACGAATTCGTAATTTTATAAATTAAACATATGCTCAAAATTAAAATTAGGAGGTAAAAAAATGCCAAGATTAGATGGAACAGGACCAATGGGAAGAGGTCCATTAACAGGAAGACAAATGGGATATTGCAGAACTGGAAGAGGTTATAATACTTCAAGATATGGAAGACGTTTCGGATTAGGCTTAGGTTTAGGGTTAGGACGTGGTTTTGCAAGAGGTGCAAGAAGATATGCATACTATGATGACTATGATATGATGCCAGCAAATTACAATGTGACACCAGAAAATGAAAAGTCAATATTAGAAAATGAAAAAACTATATTAGAATCTCAGCTTAAAGAAATAAAGCAAAGACTAGATGGACTTAATGAAGAAAAATAAAAAGGTGAGCTTGTCTCACCTCAGATTGTTGACAAAGTCAACAAGATGACAGCCTTTTGAGAAACTCGATGTTCGAGGCGTGCCGAAAGCGAGTAAGCGGAGCGTATATAGAAATACGTGAGCATTCTCGATTGAGGCAACAACGATGAAATTCGAGTCAATAGCCTGAGGTGAGCTTGTCTCACCTTTTTGTTTAGTATATAATATAAATAAGTAAAAAGAGAAACAAAAGATGAGCAACGAGTAACATGGTAGCTTTACTAGTGTAAAGCAGAAAAGATAAAAATAACAAAAAACTAGTAATATGGTTTAAAAGAAATTTTCAAATGAAAATTTCAACCATTAACTATCAATTATTAACTATCAACTATCAACTATCAATTAATATATGGGGGTGTTAGAATGCCTAGACCGAAGAAGATGAGAAGAGTGTGTAACCTTCCTAGATTTAATGAATTTGGACCTATTAATTCAGTTATAGAAGAAAATGATATAATTTATTTAACAATAGAAGAATATGAAGTTATAAGACTCATGGATTTAGAAGGATTAGAGCAGGAAAAATGTGCAGAAATAATGAAAGTGGCTCGTTCAACAATTCAGAGGATGTACAATGATGCAAAGAAAAAAGTAGCAGACAGCTTAGTAAACGGTAAAATAATAAAAATAGAAGGCGGAAATTATATACTTTGCGATGATAATATATGCGAATGCAAGCCGTGTTTTCGTGGCAGACATAGACATGGAAGGAATAATAATTTTTAATAAATTACTAAATAATAAAAAAATGTTTAAAAAGAAAATTTTGTGGTATATATATTATGAGGAATTTGCTAAAATCTTGCAAATATAAAAAATATAAACCTTGTCTGTTCGTCTTATATAATGTCTTTTTAAGAAATAGACAATAAAAAGTTGACAAAAATTAGATAAAATTATATTATATAAATAAGTGAATATTAGTTGAGAGCTTTCCAACGATAATGGCAAACCTGTCGAAAGGCAGGGACGCAAAGTTAAGGGCCTAAGTGCTAAGTATATGGCAGCCTAACCACCGAAGCGGGGAGTTTTTATGTTGCTGGAAGCTTCCAACGATAATGGCAAACCTGTTGAAAAACAGGGACGCAAAGTCGAGGACCTAAGCGCTTTATGCGTATGGTAGCCTAACTATCGAAATGGGAGGTTTTTTTGTTGAAAAGATTTATTTCATTGGTTTTAGTTTTACTACTTGCAATTTCTTTATTTACTTCTGCCTACGCAAAAGAGAAACCTAGCATTGAAGTAGACAAGCTGTTGATAAAAAAAGGAGCAATAGGTATTAAAGTAAATAATATAGATAACGAAAAAATTAAGGTTTTAATTCAACTTGATGATGAAAAAATCTATTATAACATAGAAAATGGAGAAGAATTTCAGTACTTTCCTTTACAACTAGGAAATGGAGAGTATAAGATTGGTGTTTTAGAAAATGTTGAAGATACCAAATATAAATATTTATATAAGGAAAATATAAACGTTAAAATTGAAAACGAAAATGATATATTCCTAAATTCTATAAAACTAGTAAATTGGAATAAAGAGATGGAATCAATAAAACTTGCTGAAGAATTAGTAAAAGATTGCGAAACAGAACTAGAAAAAGTACAAGCTGTATACAAACATTTGACTGAAAATCTAACATATGATAAAGAAAAAGTTAATTTATCATCTAAGTATATACCTAATATAGATCAAATATTAGAAGATAAAAAAGGGATTTGTTATGATTTTTCTTCAATGTTTGCTGCAATGCTGAGAAGTCAAGGAATACCGACTAAGCTAATTAAAGGTAATAGCGAGTTTACTGATGCTTATCATTCTTGGAATGAAGTTTATATTAAAGAATCAAATGAATGGGTGGTGATAGATGTTACAAAAGGTTCTGCATATTTTAACGAAAACATAGTATATAATATGATAGAAGACAGCGAAAATTATAAAAAAGATTTTGAATATTAAAGCATAAAAAAGTCTATTTAAAGGCTTTTTCTTTATTATAAACAAAATATGACAAATTTCTCGAATTTTTTATTAAAGTTCTACGACATGTTTTAACTTGAAAAAACATGAGAAAACCCATACAATTAAAATATAATTAATATGGTGAGTGTAATGGATTATAAATATGAAGTAAATGAAATTATAGAAATAATTGATAATTCATATAATAATGATTTAGATGTAACTTATAAATTAGCAGAGAAAGCATATAAATTGTCAGTTAATAACAACTATTTAGAGGGAATTGCGAAAAGTAAATTTGTACAAGGGAAAATATTACTTGATAAAGGTGATGCTAATAAAAGCATTAATGCATTTAAAGAGGCTTATGAAGCAGCTAAACAATTTGATGATATTAAACTTTTAACTAGTATTATTAATTCTTTAGGTACTGCAAATATGGAAATTGATAATTATGAAATAGCTCTTGAGTTTTTTTTAACAGGAATTAACATCTTAGGAGATACAAACAATATTTTAAAATTAAAATTTTATTTAAATATTGGAGAGATGTATAGAAGACTCGGTGATTTTAATTTTGCTATGAAGTATTTTAATCAACTTATATACCAAAATGAAGTTCAAGAAGATGAGTATATTTATGAAATCGCTTTATCCAACATTTGTGAAATATCAATAAGTGAAAAGCAATTTGATAATGTATTAGAAATGCTTAAAGAAGGTTTAAGATTAGCAGAGAAAATTAATGACGTTGTTGGACAAGGGTATATATACAAAATATTTGGTAGATATTATAATGAAATCGGTATGTTTAAAGAAGCAGATAAATGGTTTAAAAAAAGCTTAAATATTTTTTACAAAATTAAAGAAGGCACATATATTTATGAGACTGCGTATGATTACAGCATAATGCTGTTAGAGCAAGGTAGAGAACAAGAATCTTTACAAATTCTCAAAAAATTATTTGATAATGCTAAGTCATCAAGCAATATCAAACAGATGCAAAAACTAAGCTGCTTAATAGCTAGACTTTATGAAAAAAATGGAGATATTAAAGAAAGCAATAAATATTTTAATCTATATGTAGATTATAATGAAATTTGCATAAAAGAAGAAAAGAAAAACAGATTAAAAGGAATAACCAGTCAATTTGATTTAATTATAACCCAGCATGAAAAGGAATTTTTTAAAAAGAAAAATGAAGAATTAGAACTTGCCTATGAAAATTTAATTAAAATAAATGATGTAGTAAAAGAAGTAACTGCATCACAAACAATAATTGAAATTATTGAACATGTTTATAAATCTCTCAATAGTATAATGGATGTTAATATATTTAGTATAGGACTATATGATAAAAAAGCCAATACCATATCTTATAACAGTTTCATGGAAAATGGTAAAATTATAAAAAAACAAGATATAAAAGTTAATAATGACAACAGCTTCTCTTCATGGGTTGTTAGGAATAAGAAAGATTTAATTTTACTAGATAATTCAAGTGAATATCAAAAAGAAAGATATGTGGATAGTAAATTGGTTTCATATTTAGATAATGAGGAAGCTATAAATTCTATGGTTATTCTTTTACTTGAATATAAAGATAATATAATTGGTACAATGGCTGTTAAAAGTAAAGAAAAAAATGCCTATGATAAAAACCAACTTGAAATATTAAAGATATTGAAATCGTTTATAGCCATAGCTTTAAATAATACTAAAAATAGAGAGAAACTTCAAGAAGAGAATGAAACAAGAAGAAAAATACAAAAAGAACTTGAGATAGCAAATCAAAAATTGTACAATCTTTCTGTAACGGATGCACTTACTTCATTAAAGAATAGACATTATTTATATAATGAATTAAATAACATTATGCAAAGCTGTACTAATTTGAACAGATGTTTATATGTAATAATGGTAGATTTAGATCATTTTAAAGAATATAATGATGTTAATGGTCACATAGCAGGAGATAAATGCTTAGAACAAATAGGAAGAGCTTTCAAAGAAATTTCAATTGAATATGGAGCCGAAGTATACAGATATGGGGGAGACGAGTTTCTGTTTACTTATATACCTAAGCAGGGCAAAAATGGTAAAATTTTAGCTGAAAGGATAAGAAGTTCTATAAAAGAAATGAATCATCTAACTAAGTATGAAAATAGGGTTATTAGTTTAACAGCTTCAGTCGGAGTAGTTAAATTAAAACCAAAAGATAATTTAGAAATATGTGAAATTCTTGACTACGTTGACAAAGCGTTGTATGAAGCTAAAAATAGAAGTAGAGATAGTGTTAAAATGTATAAGTTTAATTAAAAATAGCTTATTACCTGGGCAATATATTTAATTAATAAATGGAAAGGTTGTCACATAATGAATACATTATATTTAAAAACATTTATAGAGGTTGTTAATTTAGAGAGTTTTTCAAAAGCAGCTGATAAACTTTTTATCACTCAACCTGCTGTAACTAAGCAGATACAATCACTTGAAAAAGATTTTGGAACGGTGTTATTAAAAAGACAGGGGAGAAAAATTATACCTACTAATGAAGGTAAAGAATTATATGTATATGCTATTAATGTTCTTAATGCAGAAGATGCAATATATAATAAACTTTGCGGTAAGAATGATATATTATCAGGAGATTTAACAATATATTCAAGTTCTCTTCCTGCAACATATCTATTGCCAGATATAATATCAGAATTTTCAAAAGAGTATTCACACATTTTATATAATATAAAAAAAATAGATTCAAAAGAAGTATATGAATCTATAGTAAATGGTTTAACTAGTTTTGGATTTACTGGTACTTCATATAATAAAAAAGGTATTGAAAGTTTATGTATTTTTAATGATGAACTAGTTGTAATAGCTCCTCCTAACGAATATGAAAAATATAATAATAAAGATATAGATATTAAATTTTTATTAGAGCAGAATATTATAATTAGAGAAAAAGGTTCAGCTACATTACAAACATTTAATCAAGCCTTAAATGAACTAAATTGTACATTGAATGATTTTAAAATAAAAGCAGTAGTTGAAGATGCAGAGATAATAAAGTACATGGTTAAAAAAGGAATGGGTGTATCTATAATATCTAATCTTGCAGTAAAAAAAGAAATAGAAGAAGGTAGTTTAGTTTCAATTAAAATTAAAGATATAGATTTAAAAAGAAAGTTATTTTATGTGTATCATAAAAACAGATATTTTTCTAAAATTGATAAAGTATTCAAAGAGTTTATATTTAATAGATATAATTATAAATGTATATAAAGCTAGAAAGTCAGGTGAAACCTGACTTTCTATAATATATTAAATGTTTCTTAGTCACAGTATCCACAATACAAGCATACTAGTATAAGGAAAAAGAATAGTAAACTTGTGCAACTACCTCTACGTGACATAATTATTCCTCCAATCTAAGTTGTACTAGCAACCGCAGCCGTCGCAATTACAGAAAAGAACTACTAACAGCAAGAAGAAAAGTAATAAGCTACAACCATTATCTCCACAGCCAAATAAGTTACCCATATCTAGACCTCCTTAAAAATACTTTTTCTTGATTTATTATATGTATTATAGAAAATAGCGTGATAAAAAAGTAAAAAAAAATGCTGTACTTGTTCGAACTTGCTTCATTATGTTATAATTCATTAACAGCTAAATATAAATAATTAAAAGATAAAAGTATAATAGGAGGTAGTGAGATGGAACAAATAGCTATAGATAAATTAATTGAAAATAAAACAATAGAAAATTTAAAAGTTTCAGATAAATCAGATGGATATTTTCTAGTGAAATCATACGATATAAAAACATCAAATAACAAAAAAAAATATATAGATATAACTTTTGCAGACAAAACAGGGGAAATTAATGCTAAACTATGGGAATACAACGAAAAATATTTGCAAATATTTCAAGAAAACAATATCGTCAAAGCAAGAGGAGAAGTAATAGAATGGCAGGGTAAAAAGCAGTTTAAAATAAGTAAAATAAGAGGAATAATAGAAAATGACAATATCAATATAGATGATTTTGTACCTGCTGCTCCAATAAGTTCAGACAAAATGTATGCCGAAATAAATAAATATATAGAAAAAATTCAAGATGTTGAAATAAAAACTTTAGTATCAAATATAATAAAAAAATATGAAAATAAGCTAAAATACTATCCTGCTGCTAAGAAAAACCATCATTCATATAAAGGTGGTTTATTATATCATATACTAAGAATGCTTCAAACAGGAGAAAAAATTGGACAAGTATATGATTATCTTAAAATGGATTATGTATATGCAGGTGTTATATTGCATGATATATGCAAAACAAGTGAGATGGATTCAAATGAACTTGGAATAGTTTCAGATTATACAACTGAGGGGAAATTGTTAGGTCATATTATACAAGGAATAAAAGAAATAGAAGTACAGGCAGAGTTAATTGGTCTTGATAAAGAAAAAAGCCTTATACTACAGCATATGATACTATCACATCACTATCAACCAGAATATGGAAGTCCAAAAAAACCTATGACACCTGAAGCTGAACTTCTTCATTATTTGGATATAATTGACGCAAGAATGTTTGATTTTGAAAATGCTTTGAAAAGTGTAAATCCAGGTGAATTTTCTGATAGGATTTGGATACTTGATAACAGAAACGTTTATAAAATGGAAAATTGAAAATGCAAAATGAAAAATACAAAATTCAAAATGGAAAGTAAGAAGTTGGAAAGTTGGAAAAATAAATTCCGTGTTTTTCCGTGTTAATAAAGAAAAGATTTACGAAGTAATGAGTAAATCAACATTGTTACTCGTTTCTCATTACTAATTATTCGTTTTAAGGATAAGAATATATTATAGAGGGTTTATATGAAATTGGAGTTAATTATTGGTCGATCTAAGACTGGTAAATCAACATATATTTATGATCAAATAAGAGCAAGGTTAGAAAATGATAATTCAGAAAACCTTGTTCTTGTTGTGCCTGAACAAACTACATATTCATCTGAATATGACGTTATAGAAAGATTAAATTATTCAGGAATAATGGAAGTGGAAATATTAAGCTTTAAAAGATTAGCTTATAAAATATTTGAAGAAGTAGGAAGTTTAAAGATTCAAGAAATAAATGATTATGGTAAAATAATGCTTTTGAAGCAGATATTTGATAAACATATAAATGAGTTACAGGTATATAAAAAGGCATCAAAAAAAGAGGGATTTTTAAAAGAGTTTAATAATTTAATAAAAGAATTAAAAGAGAACAATGTAAATCCTGAATTTTTAAAAAAAATAACAGAATACAGCATAAACGATGAAGTTTTAAAAAGAAAAATATTTGATATAACATGTATTTATGAAAATATAGAAAACAAAATAAATGGTAAATATTTTGATACTGAAGATAAAGCTGGATTATTTATAGAGTTGATGGATAATTCATATTATTTAAAAAATTCAAGTTTTTGGATAGATAATTTTGACAGCTTCACAGGCCAGAGATATAAAATAATAGAAAAACTAATTAAAATTTCAAGCAAAGTTACAATAGTACTTAACCTTGATTGTAATTCATTGAAAAATCTTGAATTAATAGATGATTGGGAAAGCTTTAAAACTACACATGATACATATAAAAAGCTTAAGGAAATATCAGAAAATACAGGAGCGGAATTAATAATAACTCCTTTAAACAACAGACATAACTCAAATAAAGAATTAAATTTTTTAGAAAGAAATATGTTTACAATTAACTTAGAGCAGTTTAGTGAAAAAAATGAAAATATATTTATTTATTCAGCTATGAATCCTTATACTGAATCTGAGATAACTGCAAGAAAAATAATTCATCTAGTAAGAGAGAATAATTATAGGTGGAAAGATATAACTATTGCAGTAAGTGATATGGATAAATACTCTATTAATATTAAAAAAGTGTTTTCACAATATGGAATTCCTTACTATCTGGATATAAAAAGGAATATTATAGATAATGTTCTTCCAAAGTTTGTTTTATCTATATTAGATATGTTTATATGGAATTTTAAATATGAAAATGTATTTGAATACCTAAAATCAGGATTTGTTGATTTTGATAAAAACGATATAGATAAGCTTGAGAACTTTGCTATACAATATGGCATAGAAAGAACACAGTGGTTTGACAAATTTGAATTTAGAGCAGATGACATAGAATACTATGAAAATTTAAGAGAAAAGTTTTCTGGAAAATTTAAAAATTTAAGAAAAGAGTTTAGTACATTAAGAAATGTAGAAGATATAACTGCTTTTTTATTTAATATACTAAAAACTCATAATGTTCAGGATAAAATGGAGAATTGGGTAGACGATTTAAAAAGTAAAGGTCTTTATGAAACAGCTTATATAAATACTCAAATATGGAACATAGTTATGGAACTGTTTGATCAAATAATTGCTTCTGCTTCAGAAGTCGAAATAACACCTGATCAATACAAAAAAATATTAGAAGCAGGATTTAAAGAAATAGAAATAGGTATTATACCTCCAACAATAGATAAAGTAGGTATAGGAGGAATAGACAGAGCTAGTACAAAAAAATCAAAAATTTTATTTGTTATGGGAACTAATGAAGGAATGCTTCCAGCGTTAGGAAGTGATAAAGGCATTTTACTAGATGAAGAAAAGGATGTGCTTTCAAAGCTAGGAGTAAATTTTTTAAGTGGTAGTTCTTATAGTACATATAAAGAGAAACACACTATATACAAAGCTTTTTCTAAACCTGATGATAAGATATATTTTAGCTACTCTTTAAGCACAGTAGAAGGGAGAGCATTACAGCCTTCAATATATATTGATAGACTAAAAACTATATTTCCAAATATCAAAGTAGAAAGTGAAATATCAGATGTAAATGATATTAATTATGTTTCAACTGTTAATGGAACTTTAAACTATGCAGTCGAAAGAATAAGAGAAAATGCAGAAGGACAGCAAATAAATAACATTTGGAAAGATGTATATGGATGGTTTGATAGAAATACTCCTCAAATAAAGCAAATTGTAGAGAATGGTATACAATATAATAATAAGAACGAAAAAATTTCAGAAGATAATGTTTTTAAAATTTACAAAATTCCTTTAACTTTATCAGCATCTAAACTTGAAAGTTATGTAGAATGTCCTTTTAAGTTTTTTGTTCAAGCAGGACTTAAGCCAAAGCCTAGAAAAGAAAATAAAGTTGAATACTATGATATTGGTGACATTTTTCATAAATCAGTTGAAGAATTTACTAATAAAATTACAGAGGAAAAACTTGATTTTTCTCAATTAGATAAAAATGAAGTTTATGAAATCATGAGCCAATCAGTGGATAAAATCTTACAAGAGAAAAAATCAGAAAACAATGCTTTAGAGGCAAATGCCAGAAACAGGTATATGAAAAATAAAATAAAAAGACTTGGAAATAGAGCTGCATGGACAATAGTTAAACAAGTAAGAAAAGGAAGCTTTAGACCAGAATATAATGAGCTAAAGTTTTCAGAAGCAAAAGAGGAAAATTTATTAAATCCAATTGAAATAAAACTAAAGAATGGTAGTATTATTTATCTTATAGGAAGAGTTGATAGGGTAGATGTTTTAAAAAAAGAGAAAAATACATATGTAAATATTATAGACTATAAATCAGGAAGCAAAGACCTTGACATATCAGATGTAATTAATGGATTACAGCTTCAACTATTTATTTATCTTGACGCAGTTCTAAAAAATGGAGAAAAATTATTTAAAAACAAGCCTGAAATAGGAGGGGTATTTTATTTCAATATAGATGATCCTATGCTTGATGGTGATTGTACAAGTCCAGATAATGTTGAAGAAGAAATATTCAGAAAATTATCGTTAAAAGGATATTCGGTAGAAAATATAGAAATTTTAAAAGCGATAGATGAAGAAATTTTAGATAATAGAGCATCGGACATAATACCTGTTAAACTTAACAGGAATGACAGTATAAGCAAAACATCAAAAACTTTAGAAAAAGAAATATATGAAAAAATGTTAGAAAAAGTTGAGAATATAGTATTTAAAATATCAGAAGATATACTAAATGGTATTATTGATATTAGACCGTATAAAAAGAATGACTTTACTCCATGCGTGTATTGTGAGTATAAATCAATATGCCAGTATGATATATCGGTTGACGGTAATAAGTATAGAAAAATTAATAAATTTTCAAAAGATGAAATAGTAAATCAACTCACTATTTTAAAGGAAGGTGAGAATAAATGATTACATGGACAGAAGATCAAAAGAAAGCTATTGATTTAAGAAATTCAAACTTATTAGTTTCAGCAGCAGCTGGTTCAGGTAAAACAGCTGTTTTAGTTGAACGAATAATTAATATTGTAAAAGATGATAAAATTGATATAGATAAATTACTTATTGTAACTTTCACTAATGCTGCGGCTAATGGAATGAAGCAGAAAATCCAAAAAGCTCTTACTAAAGAAATAGAGTGCGGAAAAGGAGATGTAAGACATCTTAGAAAACAGCTGCATTTACTCAGTAAGGCACAAATATCTACAATTCATTCCTTCTGTATAGATGTAGTTAGAAAGAACTTTCACAACTTGGATATTGACCCGAATTTTAGGATAGGTGATCCTAATGAAATAGGTATTATGCTTAATGAAGCAGTAGATGAAGTGCTGGAAAATGCTTACTCAAATAGTGATCAATACTTTATAAAGTTAGTAGAAAGTTTTACTGGAAGCAGGAATGATATAGAATTACAAGAAATAATAAAAGATACGTATAAATTTGTTTTGAGTTTTCCAGAGCCTCTAAAATGGCTTGAAAATGCAGTTAATATGCTTAATGTTTCACAAGAAGAAATAATTTCATCAGATTGGATGAAAGCTGTAATGGAAAACATATGCATTTTATTAGAAGGAGCTTTAGCTATATTATTAGAAGCTAAAAATATATGTAAGTTTAGCAATATACCATATTTAGATACAATTAAAGATGATATACAGAATATAAATTTTCTAGTTGCTGGACTAGAAATTAGTTTTGATACTTTTACTGAAAGGTTATATAACTTAAATCATGCTAGACTTAAGACAATAAGAGGAAGAGAAAAAGAAAGATATGATGAAAATATAATAACTGAAGTAAAAGATTTAAGAAAAGAATATAAAGGGATTATAGATAATATTAAAAAAATACTGCCTAATAAAAAGATGGATGACTATGCTAACGAACTTACTGCTATGTATCCTGTTATGAATGCACTATATATTCTTATATATGATTTATTTCAGGTTTTTAGTTCGAAGAAATTAGAAAATTCTATATTAGATTTTAGTGATGTTGAACACTATACTCTTAAACTTCTGGCGGATGAAGAAGTGAGTAATTTTTATAAAAATAAATTCAAATTTATATTTATAGATGAGTATCAAGATAGTAATCAAGTACAGGAAACCATAATGAACAAAATAAAAGGACATAATAATTTATTTATGGTTGGAGATGTAAAACAAAGTATATATAGATTTAGGCTTGCTGATCCCGGCTTATTCATTGAAAAATATAAAACCTACAGTAAAGATGGAACAAGTTCAAATGTAAGAGTAGATTTGATGAAGAACTTTAGAAGCAGAATAGAGATACTCAATGGTATAAACTATGTATTCAATAAAATAATGTCAGAAAAGATTGGTGAGATTGACTATAACGAGGAAGCTTTTTTGTACAATGGCATGAAATTTGAGAGTACAGAAGATAATTATATTGAACTTAATATTATAGATAAAAATACAAATGAAGAAGAGATAGACGAAGAAATAAAATCAATGAAAACAGCTGAAATTGAAGCAAGATTTGCAGCAAAAAAGATAAAAGAGCTGATAGGTAAAAATACTTATTTACCTGCTGATAAAAAGTACAGGCAGATAGAGTATAAAGATATAGTTATCTTGATGAGAGCAGTATCGAGCTGGTCTCAGATATTCGAAGAAGTATTTTTTGAAGAAAATATTCCATTTTATTCTGATGCAGGAGCAGGATATTTTGAGACTATAGAGATACAAATTGTAATTAATTTATTAAAGCTAATAGACAATATAAGGCAAGATATACCATTAATGAGTATTTTAAGATCACCAATAGGTGGGTTTAAAACAGAAGATATGATACAGATACGAGCTTCATTTCCTAATATGTCTTATATAGATGCATGTTATGCTTATAAAATAGAATATAAAGATAATCTTTCAAAAAAACTACATACTTTCTTTACTAATATTGATAAATGGAAAAGAAGAAGTAGATATACAAAGTTAAACGAATTAATATGGCAGATAATAATTGATACAGGATATTATTACTTTGCGGGTGTACTTCCTAACGGAAAAATGCGTCAGGCTAATTTAAGAATATTAACTGATAAAGCCTTCGAATATGAAAAAACATCTATGAGAGGTTTGTTCAACTTTTTAAAATATATTGAGAAATTAAACTTATCATCAGGTGAAGTTAGTACAGCAAAAATATTAAGTGAAAATGATAATGTAACAAGATTAATGACTATCCATAAAAGCAAAGGATTAGAGTTCCCTGTTGTAATTTTATGCGGTCTAAACAAGAAATTTAATATGAAAGATACTTCTAAAAGCATATTAAAACATAAGAAATATGGACTAGCTCCAAAGTATATAGATTTAGACAATAGATTATATAAGGAAACTCTTCCACGTATCGCACTAAAAAATGCAATAAAAATTGAAAATTTATCGGAAGAGATGCGTGTTTTATATGTAGCTTTAACAAGAGCGGTTGATAAATTGATACTTATAGGAACAGTAGCTAACATAGAAACCAAAGCAAAGAAATGGAAAAGAGGTATAAGTTATTACAGCATTTATAATGCTTCTTCTTATTTAGATTGGGCATGTGGAGCTATATATAATCATAAAGATGCACTAATTTTGAGAAACATATCTGAAGATGATAATTGTAATATTGATTATAATGATTCTAAATGGAATATAAAAATTACGAATGTAAAAGATATAGAATTATCAAAAAATAAGTATGACATTGAAAAAGTTAAAATACTTGATGAGTTAAGAAGTTACAAAAACCAAGCAAATAGTTTATACCATGATGAGATAGAAAAAAGACTGAATTGGAAATATAAATATAATAAGTCAGTAGATATACCTTCAAAACTAACTGTTACTGATTTGAAAAAATTAAAGTATAAGAATATTGATTATGTAAAATATAAAATACCTTCATTAAAAGATATACCTTATTTTAAGGAAGAAAAGATTAAGTTTACTAAGCAGGAAATAGGAACAATAACTCACTTTGTAATGCAGCATATAGATCTAAAGCAATGCTTAACTGAAAATAATATAAAACAACAAGTTAATAAAATGAGTGATAAAAAGTTATTAACTGAGAAAGAAAAAGAAGTTGTAAATATTAACAAAATAGCAGAATTTTTCAAAACAGAAATAGGTAAAAGAATGCTAAAATCACATGATGTCAAAAGGGAGACACCATTTGTAATAAGAAAAGAAGCTAATAAAATAATAGAAAATTTTGATGGTAATGATATTGTTCTTTTACAGGGAATTGTAGACTGTTATTTTTATGAAGAGAATGAAATAGTACTTATAGATTATAAAACAGATACAGTAAATGATAATAATATAGATATGATTATAAATCAATATACACCTCAAATCTTATCTTATAAAGAGGCTTTAGAAAAAATAACAGGTAACAAAGTTAAAGAAAGCTATTTGTATTTATTTGATATATCAAAAGCACTTTCTATATAATGAGAGTGCTTCTAATCTTGTCCCATGAACAGTTGTATATAATTTAAAATAGTTTAATAAGTAAAAAAATATTATGATTTTCATTTGTTAGATGGACTAGCTAATGCTAATTATTATTAAAATTATCATTTGATGAACCATCAGTTAATAAGGGCATTATGGTTTTTGCTAATTGTCCTATATCTATATTATTGTCCTTAACCAATTTTTTCGCCATATTTTCTAAGTTCATATTTCCGTTATTGTTTCCTAAAAAACTTTTAGCAAGTGAACCTAAAATATCACCCATATTATTACTATTATCGTTAGCGTTATTATGTATGGTATTACTAGGTGCATTATTGCCGCTTAATAATGCGTTTTGTGCTAGATTTCCGATAATATTGTTTAAATTGCCTCCAAGTAATGGTGATAAGAGTTTAGCTATGTCAGCCGAATTATTAGTCATTATTTTTGACAGTTTTTCTGATGGATTATCAATATTTGAATATCTAACAGGAGTATAATTTTGAGCTTTGCCTATAAATGAATATAGACTTAGAAAGCTGCTAAATTGTTCTAATATAGGTAATAATAAATTTACGTGATTTACCATTTGCTTAGATGTATATGGAGCTGATGAACGTATTACACTTACCATGTTTTCAATGTTGCTTGGATTTGACACTAAACTAGTAATTTTGCTTGTGCTGTTATTACCAAAAAGAAATTTAGCCATTGCTATGTATAATAAAATTTGTACAGAGATAAAGATCACATCCTTTTGTATTATTAAAAAAATAACCTACACATTATAGTTATTCTATGAATAAGATGAATAAAATGTTACTGGTAAAGGTAATAAAAAAGTTATTCATTCATAAAATGTTTAACAAGTGGGAGGTTATAATTTATGGATAATATATTTAGAAGATTTGAAGAAGAAGCAAAAAATAATAAAGATTTGAATCAGTATAAAGAAAGATTTAAAGGTAAATCTGATGATGAAATATTAAGGGAAGCTACTAAAATTGGCAAGCAGTTAAAAGATCAGTTTGGAGAAAAAGAATTCCAAAATAAACTCAAAGATCTAAAGAAAATAGAGCCATTTTTAAATAGAGAACAAAAAGAAAAGTTAAGGAAAATTATTGATTCCGTTAAATAAGAAAAAAGCTTAATCTTCTAAACTAGACTTATGAGAAAATTATATTAAATTCTCATAAGTCTTTTATCATTATTATGAAAAAAAATTTTTAGCTATATCAGCTGCTTCTTTAGCATCTTTACCATAAAAATCAGCATTTATCATTTTTGCATAACTAGGAGTTAGTACAGCTCCACCAACCATAATTTTGCAGTTTGGCAAATTGGTTTTTAAAAGTTGTATAGTCTTCTCCATATTAGCAACTGTTGTAGTCATGAGCGCACTTAATCCAATTAACTGTACTTCTTCTTTTACAGCTGTATCAAGTATCAACTCAGCAGGCGTATCTTTACCTAAATCAATTACTTCAAATCCGTAATTTTCTAAAATCACTTTCACAATATTTTTACCTATATCATGAACATCGCCTTTAACAGTAGCCAAAATAATTTTTCCTCTGCTTATACTTTTCTGTCCTGCAAGCTGCATTTTCTTTTTAATTGCTTCAAATGCATTTTGAACTGTTTTAGCAGAGTAAATTAACTGAGGAAGAAAAATTATTCCCTTTTCATAATTTTCCCCAACTTCATCAAGAGCTGGTATGATATATTCATTAACTATTTGCAAACCATTAATTTTTTCTAAAAGTTCAAGTGCTGCTTCAGCAGCTTTTTCTTTTTGTCCATCAATGATAATTTGTTTTAAATCAAAGTTTGATAAAATCTTAAAATCATTAATATCATTAGTTTTATTTTTTTTATATTTATTAATATAATTAAAACTATCTTTGTCTTGTGATGATAAAACTTTAAATGCTCTTATAGTATCCATCATATAATTACTTGATGGATTCATTATAGGTGCATCTAAACCTGCATATAGTGTAAAAGCTAAAAAAGTTCTATTTAGCAAGTCTCTGTTTGGAAGTCCAAAAGAAACATTGCTTACTCCTAGGACTGTTTTTACTTTTAATTTTTCCTTTACCATTTTAACAGCCTTAACTGTTTCATAAACTTCATTTTGTTGTGCAGAAGCTGTTAGTGTTAAGCAGTCTATCAATATATATTTTTTTTGTATACCGTATTCGGAAGCTTTATTTATAATCTTTTCAGCTATTTTAACTCTATCTTCTGCTTTTGAAGGTATTCCATTATGATCCATTGTTAATCCAAGAACACATGCACCATATTTTTTAGCTAAAGGAAAAATTTTATTCATTGATTCTTCATCACCATTAACTGAATTTATAAGTGCTTTACCATTATATATTCTTAAAGCTGATTCTATTACATCTGGTTTAGTGCTGTCAATTTGAATAGGAAGATCAACTACTTGCTGTATCTTTTCTATACATTTTGACATCATCTCTATTTCGTTTATTTCTGGAAGACCTACATTAACATCTAAAATATGTGCTCCTTCATTGCTTTGAGAAATTGCAAGGTCAGTAATATATTGAATATTATTATTTCGCAAAGCTTCTTTCAATTTCTTTTTTCCTGTAGGATTTATTCTTTCACCAATTATCTTAACTTCGCTACCTATAATAACAGTTTTAGTAGATGAACAAACTGCGGTAAAATTTTTTCCTTCTATACTTTTTAAAATAGTATTTTGAGTCTCTTTAACTAAATCTTTTACATATTCAGGAGATGTTCCACAGCATCCTCCTAATAACCAAGCTCCGCTATCAGCTATTTCTTTCATATATTTTGAAAATTGTTTTGGTGATGTATTATAAATAGTTTTATTATTTTTTACTATAGGTAGACCAGCATTTGGCTGAACTAAAACAGGAGTAGAAGAATATTTGCATATTTGCTTAACTAAAGGCAGCATTTTATCAGGACCGAATGAGCAGTTTATACCTATTATGTCTACATCTAGTCCTTCTAGTATAGTAACCATTGTTTGAGGATCTGTTCCAGTCAGTGTTCTTCCGTTTTCTTCAAATGTCATAGAACAAATAATGGGAAGATTACATAATTCTTTTGCTGCTAGAATAGCTGCTTTTGCTTCATAGATGTCTGTCATTGTTTCTATTAATATCAGGTCACAACCTGCATTGGAACCAGCAGAAACTTGTTCTGCGAAAATGTTATAAGCTTCTTCAAAGGTTAAGTCACCTAAAGGGCCAATTAATGTTCCTATTGGTCCTATGTCTAGAGCTGTAAATTTACTACCTGCTTTTTTTGCACAACTTATTCCAGCAGATATTATTTCTTTCACAGTATAACTACTGTTAGAAAGTTTATATCTGTTTGCACCAAATGTATTAGCAGAAATAATATCTGAGCCTGCTGATATATAATCTTTATGTATTTCAGTTATAAGTTCTGGATGTGTAATATTTAATGTTTCAGGTATAGTAGGGGCAGCAACTGATAAATTCTGTATTTGAGTCCCCATAGCTCCATCAAAATATATTATTCTTTTTCCTAATAAATCATCAAAACTCATAAAACCACTCCCTCATATATAGTTGATAATTAATAGTTGATATTTGATAGTTAATGGTGTAAATTTTCTAACCGAAAATTTATTTAAATAATTCTCAATTCTCATTTTAAATACATTTTGTTTTACGTTAGTAAAACTACCATAACTTTTATCTTTACACTTTTAACTTTTATCTTATTTTATTTTACGTTAGTAAAGCTACCTTAACTATACACTTTTCACTCTTAACTTTTATCTATTTTTGTTTTTCGTCTTTCGGTTTTTATGCTTTACGGTAGTAAAGCCACCTTGTTACTCGTTACTAGTTCCTCGTTGCTCGTTTTATATACTAATGTTATTCAATATTCCTTTAGCTATTTGTGGATTATTCATGATGTATAAATGTATACTAGATGAACTATTATCAATGATATCATTAATCTGCTCACATGCATAGTTTGTACCTGCTAAAAACATTGACTTTTTATCATTTTCATATTTATTAATTAATTTAATTAATTTATTAGGTATTTTTGCTCCACATAAATTAGCTATACGATTAATTTGCTTTGAGTTAGTAACTGGCATTATACCTGCCATAACAGGTACGTTAATATTTAACTTGTCAAATTCTTCAAGCATATTATAAAAATAATTGTTATCAAAGAATAATTGAGTAATTAGAAAATCTGTACCCATATCAACTTTATATTTTAAATTATTCATATCTTCTTTAAAACTAGATGAGTTTATATGTCCTTCAGGATAACAAGCTCCTGCTACACATATATTATTATCCTTCTTAATATGTCCAACTAGATCGGACGCATATTCAAATTGTAGAGGATTAGGAAAATCAAAATCAGGATCGTCTGGTAAATCTCCTCTTAGTGCGAGTATATTTTTTAAGTTTTTATCTACAGCTTCTTTTACAGTGTCATTTATTTTATCTTTTGTTGAAGTAATACAAGTTAAGTGAGGCATAGATTCTATTCCTAAGTTTTCTTTTATATAAGAAGCAATTTCCAAAGTATAATTATAATTTCTGTTGCCTGCTGCTCCGTATGTAACACTTATAAAATCAGGGTTGTAGTCAGATAATTTATTAATCACATTATATAGTTTTTCTATTGAGAAATTTTTATTTGGTGGAAATATTTCAAATGATACTAGTCTTTCTTTTTTAATTAATAAATCTTTTATAAACATAACTGTCCTCTCCTTTTTTGTTATACTGTCTAGTCTATGCTGACTAAGATAAAAGATAAAAGTGTAAAGATAAGAGTTTTTGTGGAAATTTTCTATAAAATTTCTTTTTTATTTAATTTTATTTTAAATAAAAAATCTTCTCTATTTAAGAGAAGATTATATTTTCTTATTGTTCTCCTCTTATCTCTCAAAGTTTACTTTGCTGGAATTAGCACCTTGCATAATACTGCAGGTTGCCGAGGTTTCAAAGGGCCAGTCCCTCCGCCTCTCTTGATAAGAAATACATATGTTTTTAATAAGAATACATTATCAACCTAACTTTGTCAACAGTTTTTGATAAAAAATTGTACCAATCAAAGATTATTGTATTTATATATAAAAGTATTATATAATGAAAATGGTGAAATAAATGAAAAAAAGAAATTATTTAAATATATTAAAAATAATATTAGTTTTATTGATTTCTTATATAGCGATACAGCATGAGACTGCAGTTGGTTTTAGGTTTATTAGGATTGTAGTATTGATTATAATGTATATTGCATTGGGAATAGTAAGAAATTATTTTCTGAAGAATAAAAATATAAAAGTAATTACTTTTATATTTGACATTGTAGTGATTTTTTTGCTTGAATTACAAACAAAATACGTAATAAATTATGCTTTTCATGTTTTTTATATAATAGTATTGTTTGAGACTTCTCTTTTATTAAATAAGAAAATGACAATTATTGTTGGTATTACAACATTAGCTGTGTCTTTAATAAAATATATTAATTTACTTCTTTTAGTTAGTAACTATTCTAAAATTACTGAAGCTATGTTTTTTGCTTTCTTAAATATCTTTACAATTGTTATAATAACTATCTTTAAGTCTTATAAAGAAGAAAAAGAAAAAACAGATCAATTATATAACAAGCTAGTTAAAACTTCTGAAAAGGTAGAAGAATTAGCAGTAATAAAAGAAAGAAATAGAATAGCTTCAGAACTACATGATTCTATTGGACATAAGCTTACAGGTTTAATAATGCAGCTTGAAATGGCAGAATATTATTTAAGTAATAATATAGATGAATCTAAAAAACTTATTGTACAGTCAAAGCATACTTCTAGAGAAAGTTTGAAACAGCTTAGAGAAGTAGTAGACGCTTTAAAAGAACCTATTTTACAGGGTAGTTTTATATCTGCAGTAAAAAAACTTTCAAAAGACTATATGCAGATGACAAATATTAAAGTAAATATTATTAGTAAGGGTAAAGAAGTCAAATTATCACAAGATATTAAAATTGCACTATATAGAATAATACAAGAAGGATTGACTAATTCGGCTAAACATAGTAATTCAGATATTATTGATATAAATATAAAATATAACAAAAACAATATGCAAATTATTATTAAAGACAACGGTAGTGGATGTAAAAAAATTGTTACGGGCAATGGTTTAAAAGGAATAAAGGATAGAGTAGAAACTATTGGAGGAGAAGTATCTTTTAAAGGAAATGATGGCTTTGAAATAAAAGTGCAATTAAGAGTGGAGGGATAGAATGATAAAAGTAGGTATAGTAGATGACCATGAGGTACTTAGGCAGGGAATGGAACTTTTATTAAGCAATAAAGAAGGTTTAAAAGTAGTTTTTACTGCAGCTAATGGAGAAGAAGGTGTAAAAAAGTGCAGAATATATAAACCAGATGTTGTACTAATGGATATAAAAATGCCAAAAATGAATGGTGTAGAAGCTGTTAAAATTATTAAATCAGAGTTACAAAATATAAAAATAATCATACTTACTACTTTTAATGAAGATGAATACCTTTTTGATTCATTAAGATATGGAGCTTCGGGATATTTATTAAAAGATGCTACACCTGATGAAATAGCAGAAGGAATAAAGACAGTTTATAACGGTGGAGCACTTATAAAACCTGATACGGCTGTTAAACTTATAAATAAATTGAACCAAGTTTCAAATAAAAGTTTAAAAAAAGATACCGATAAAAAAATCAACCAATTGACTAAAAGAGAAAAGGATATATGTAAATCAGTTGCTCAAGGAAAGAATAATAAAGAAATATCTGAACAACTATATTTAAGTGAAGGTACTGTAAAAAATCATATAACTGTTATACTAAATAAGTTAGAATTAAGAGATAGAACTCAATTAGCTATATACACATTGAACAATCAAATCGGTTAACTAATTTTTACGACGAATGGGGACATAGGTCCTCCTAGCGGAAAGTTGCGTTAGCAACTTTTTTTATGCAAAAAGTCATAGGCTAATTATGACTCATGATACATGTATTTTATGGAAAAATGAAGTATAGTAATATAAAAGAAAAGATTTATAATTGTAAGAGGTGAAGATAATGAAAATAAAAGCTGGATTAATTGTTATAGTATTATTAGTTATAACTTTATTTGGATGTAGCTCAAATTCCTTGATTCAGTATAAAGATTCTATTAAGAAAACTGATAACATCTCAAAAGGAAAAACATCTATTAATCTTACTATTAATAGTAGTTATAATTATGAAGGGCTAGATAAGAAAGAGGCTGAAAAACTAAGTAATTATTTCAACAAGATAGAAATTGATAGCAATATTACTTTTGACGACACTAAAGAAGAAATGTATTTAATGATGTATTTTAATTTTGGAGGTCTTGGATATGACAGCGAAGTCTTTGTAAAGGGAAATGAAACTACTGTTAGAATACCAATAATAAATAAATACATCAAGATTGAAAATGAACAAGAACAAAATAAAGATAATGAATTATACAATAATATTAATGAAAAGATACTAAAGCCTATAAAAGACAAGTGGACTGAAATTCTTTTAAGAGAAAATGTTGTAAAAGGGAAAAAATCTATATTAAGTACAGAAGATGGAGATGTAAAAGTTATAAAATATACAATAACACCTTCAGAAGAGCAAATGAAAGAACTAATAACTTTTTGTTTCAAAACTGTTGCAGAGAATAAAGAAGTATTGAAAGATGAATTAACACTAATAGGTTCAGATAATGAGACTGATATAGAGACATTTATTAGTAAGCTAGGTGAAGAATTAAAGAAAATAGAAACAATAACTCTAGAGCAGGTTGTATATATTGATATCGATGGATATATAACAAAAGATACAGTAAATTTTGAACTTTACATTAATAATCCAGAACAGGGTGAGGCAAGATATAGAAAAATAGTATTAGAAACTAAAAACTGGAATAATGAAATGGAGCAACTTATAGTTTTCCCAACAATAAAATCAAAAGATGTAATTGATGTCGAAGATTCAAAAGGCAGTTTTATGTTCTTTTTGGAGGAGGAGTAAAAAATGTTTTTAGAGATTAAAGGGTTAAAGAAATATTTTAAAGATGTGAAAGCAGTAGACGGTATAGATTTCAATGTAAAAGAGGGAGAGATAATTGGTCTTCTTGGACCAAATGGTGCCGGCAAATCTACAACAATATCTATGATATCAACCTTAATTAAGCCTAATAGCGGATCTATATACTATAATGGTGAAGATATAATTAAAAAACCAAAAGCAATTCAACAAGACCTTGGCTTTGTACCACAAGAAGTTGCTTTATATCCTACACTATCAGGATTAGAAAATCTAAAATTTTGGGGTAAGATATATGGATTAAAAGGAAATAAATTAAATCAAAAAATAGAAGAAATATCTGAAATTATAGGAATAACAGATAGACTAAAGCATAAAGTAGAAAAATACTCTGGTGGAATGAAACGAAGACTCAATATTGGTGCAGCACTGCTTCATGAACCTAAGATAATAATTCTTGATGAACCTACAGTAGGAATAGACCCCCAATCAAGAAATCATATATTGAATTCTGTAAAAGAGATTAATAAAAAAGGAAGCACTGTTATATATACAACTCACTATATGGAAGAAGCAGAAACGTTATGCAATAGAATATGTATAATGGATAGAGGTAAAATGATAGCTTCAGGAACGAAAGATGAATTATTAGATTTAATAAATGCAAATGATAGAATTGAATTAAAAGTTGAAAAAATAAATAATAGCTTAATACAAGAAATAGAAAAATTAGATTTTGTATCTAATGTTAAAACAAAAGATAATAATATTGTGATTGAGTGGGAAGGTAAAAACGGAAATTATAGTAAACTGATGAACGTATTAGCTCAAGAAAAAAACAAGTTATTATCCATGGATGTTAAAAAGCCTGATCTTGAATATGTGTTCTTAAGTCTTACTGGCAGAGCATTAAGAGATTAGGAGGTGCTATAATGAAAAATATCATTTTAAAAGATATAAAACTGATGCTGTCCGATAAAAAAGCATTAGCATTAATAATACTTATGCCTATTATACTAACAACTATTTTAAGCTTTGCTCTTTCTGGTTCATTCCAAGACGCTGGAAGTACGTGGAAAATGAAAATTGCAGTAGTAAAACAATATGAAGCTGAAGATGATATAGATGAATTTGTAAAAACTATAAAAAGTTACTCAAAAGAGTTTACTGTAAAGACAGATATGTCAGCAATTACAGAAAATATAGGAAAATTTAATCCAGAAAAGATTTTCTTACAAGATTTTTTAGGGAATGAAAAATTAAAACAAATAGTTGAATATGATATTTGTAATTTGGAAGAAGCTCATAAGTTATTAGAAAATAAAGAGATTAATGCAGCAATAATTTTACCTAAGAATTTTGTTTATGATTCATATATTAATATGTTTACTCCCTTTAGAAATAATATAGAAATACAAGTACTAGGACATCCTGATATGTATATGTCATACAGCTATAGAATAACACAAGAATTAATTAAAAGTTATAACAATATAATATCATCAATTGTAATCTCTAAGAATGTATTCATGGAATCGGCATCAAAATATATTAATTTAGATGAAGTAATGAATGGGATTGAGACAGTTGTTTCTGGATTTGAAACTAATGGGAATGATATAAATATAACTAGTGAAAACTTAAAAGGGAAAAATTATGTAAGCAGTTTTGCATACTATACAGCAGCAATGCTTGCAATGTTTATACTTTATTCATCAGGATTTGGAGGAAAGTTTCTATTAGAAGAAAAAGATAATAAAACCTATAGTAGAATTTTATCTGCTGGCAGAAAAAAATCTCAAATACTTGCAGGTAAATTTATTATGATGTTTGTAATTGTAATAATTCAATCTGTAGTAATGATATTATTTTCTAAATTACTGTTTGACATTAACTGGGTTAGTATTAAATTAATAATTTTAACTATTGTGTTATCATCACTTGCAGTAGCATCTTTAGGAATGATTATAGCGGCTTTTACAATAAAAACAAATAATTATAAGTCAGCAGATGCTGTTTCAACAGCAGTAATACCGCTTCTAGCATTATTTGGAGGAAGCTATTTACCTGTAGAGCAGATGCCTAAAATTATTGGAACAATAGGTAAATATACTCCCAATGGTGCAGTCTTGAACTCATATATAAAAATTATTGAAGGATACGGAATCAGTGAAATACTTCCGTATTACATGATTCTTATAGTAGATATTTTAGTTTTTACAGTTATCTCTGCATTAGTATTTCGAGGGGGTGCAAAAGATGCTTAACATGTTAATATTAAAATTAAAATTATTAAAAGATGATAAAATAATGATAATTATTATGACTGTAATGGCTTTAGTTTTAACCTTTGTTTTCAGCTCTTCAATGGGTGGAACGTATAAACCTTCTGTCGTAATCGTAGACAATGACAATACAGAATTATCTGAGGTTTTAATAAAAGAAATGAAAAATAACAATCTATTTTCTAGCAGTGTTGAATCTTACGATGATGCAAAATCCCTTATAGAAGAAGGAAAGGTTATAGGTGGAGTTTTAATAAAGAAAGGTTTTTCAGAAAGTATTGAAAATAAAGAAGATATGAATATTAGTATATTCAAAGTTAAAGACTCTATGGAGATATACCAACTTGAAAATATTTTAAAAGGAATATTATATAAATTTTCTACTAGCTATAATACAGCTAAAATGACTGCTGATTTTATTGAAGATAGAGGTATAAGTATAAACAGAGAACAAGAAATTAAAGATGTTTATGAATTGTCAGCTGATTATTGGAAATATAAGAATCCTATGAAGATTAGCTCTCAAGTTATAGATGTAACAAATGAAGGGTCATATGACGAGATAATCCATAATTTAATTGGATTCACATTGTTTTTTTCTACATTTACAATAGTGTTTGTAGGTGGAGATATCTTGCAAGAAAAAAAACAGAATACTTGGCAGCGAAAGCTTATTTCACCAGTTTCAAAAGTTTCCATAATGATGAGTTTCATTATCGCAACATTTATTGCAGGGTTTGCTCAGACTCTTATTATAGTACTAATAGGAAACTATATGTTTGGAGTAGATTGGGGACCGGACATAATGGTTGTACTAATATTATTTGCAGCTTTTGTTTTTGCAGTAACATGTATGGGTTTTACTATAGCTGGAATTGTAAAAACACATGAACAGCTTAGTTCTATAGTTCCTATAATACTAGTAAGTTCGGCAATGCTTGGAGGATGTATGTGGCCATTAGAAATAATAACTTCTAAACCCTTATTATTTTTAGCAAATCTTACACCTCATAAATGGGCACTACAGACTATCAAAAGGACTGCTGCCTTTGGGCTTGATGTTAAGCAAGTATTAACGGCAACAGGAGTACTAATATTCATGGGAATAATATACTTGCTTGCAGGTCTTAAACTGGCTCAAAGAAATAATTAAAATTTTAAATTTCACATATTTAATGAAAATTTTGCTAATGTAAAAATCAGACAGATTTCAAAATTGTCTGATTTTTTAATTTGTAAAATATGTATTGACTTTTTCGTACTACAAATGTAATATATATTTGATATATAATTTTAGGAGGATTTAAGTATGTATAATAGAAAAGGAACATGCAAAATATTAATAATAGTTTTGCTGTTAGTTCAAATATTTGCTTTTACTTCATGCCAGAAACAAGATAACAATCAAGTAAAAGAAGTAGGAAAACAGCAAAAAGAGAACAGTGAATTACAAGAAAATAAAGATAATAAAAGTGAGCAGAATAAATCAAATGATGAAAATCAAGACGATATAAACTACAATAATTCGTGGAATATAAAAAGTGAAGATTTAAGAGCAAAAGTTAAATATAAAGTACCCGAATATACACCGAATGTGTTAGATTATACAGTAGAGCCTGATTTATCTAATGTTTATAATTTAGCACAGTTTGAAGGGTTTACAGATAATCAAAAGAAAAGTTTATATGAAAATGGTTTTGTTGTATTAAAACCCGGCGAAGATAAATATGTAAAAATGCACCATTTATATGAAAGCTTAGAATATAATCATATACCTATGTTTATTACAGTGGATACGGCATTACATATGTATCATCTTTTTTTTGATGATAGCTTAAAATATGTGGAAGCTGATAGTCTTTGTGATGAACTTAATAACTTTACAAAAAATATGCTCAGTAAAAGTTTAAAATATTACAATGATGATAAATATAGTGAATTAAAAGAAGAATTAAAAACTATAACTTCATATTTTACAGTAGCAAACACTTTGTTAGGAGAAAAAACTAATGTACCTGATGAAGTACAAAGTTTAGCAGACGAGGAATTATTATTAATTAATGAAGCTCAGGGGTTAACTAAATCACCTTTATTTAAATATGATTTAGATTATTCTCAATACATAGTAAGAGGACATTATACATGTAATGAAAAGTTGGAAAACTATTTTAAAACTATGATGTGGTATGGTAATACAGCATTTCCATTAACTAAAATAGAAAATAAAGAAGAAGTTTTGTCAGTTGACAGTACTGTTAAAGCATTAATTATGTCTAGCTTAATACTTGAAGATGAAGGAAATAAAAGTGATTTAGAAAGATGGGAAGATGTTTATTATATTACAGCACTTTATGCAGGAAATTCTGACGATTTAAATGTATTAGATTATAGAGAAATGATTAAAAATGTATATGGTAAGAATCCTGATATACTAATATATAAGGATGAAACTTACTATAGTAAACTTCTTGAGGAGGCTAAAAAATTAACTAATCCTCAAATACAAACAAAAACAATATTTTATAATATACCAACGGGTAAGCAGTTTAGACTGATGGGGCAGAGATATACTATAGATGGAGATATTATGCAGAACTTGGTAGAACCATTAAAAAGAGCGGTACCTTCAGGATTAGATGTTGCTGCTGTATTTGGAAGTGAAAGAGCAGAGGAAATTCTTGACCAATATTATAAACCCAAGTTGTTTTGGGATGGATATGAAACAGAACTACATAAGCTTAAAGATCAAATCAATAATACTAACGATGATACTTGGAAATCAAATCTATACAGCGGATGGCTTTGGACATTGAAATCGACTGCTGTATCTTTTGAAGACTCAGAAGGAATGCCCCAGTTTATGAAATCACAAAAGTGGACTGATAAAAACATTAATTCAATGTTAGGAAGTTATGCAGAATTAAAACATGATACAGTACTTTATTCTAAACAGCCTTGTGCAGAAAAGGGTGGAGGAGAAACACCACCACAACCATATCATTATGTTGAACCAAATGTTGAGGTGTATTCAAAACTGTTATGGCAGGCAAAAAACACAAAAGAAAATTTAAAAATAAAAGGATTGTTAAATGAAGAAATAAAACAAATATTAGATGATATGATAGAAATGGAAGAGCTCTTAATAACTTGTTCGGTAAAAGAATTAAACAATGAAATGCTTACTGAAGATGAATATGATAAACTAGCGTGTTTTGGAGGGTTAATTGATAGGATTAATACTAATATGATATATAGACTGCAAGATATAGGGGTTTATAGCAATGCATCTTATACAACAGCTTTAATATCTGATGTAGCAACTTTTTTCCCAGCCTTAATGCCGGGTGGTTGTCTTGAATTAGGAACAGGATTTCCATGTGAAATATATGTAATATGTAATTGTAAGGGTGTGCCTTACATAGCACAAGGTGCAGTTTACAGTTACTATGAATTTGAGTCTGAGGAAAGATTAACAGATGAAAAATGGCATGAAATGTTAGGATTGAAAAGAGAAAGAAATGAAGATTTTGAAGATTATGATTTTTATAATGTTACTTTAGAAGAACCACTTGATACTTTACCCGATATGCCAGAGTGGACGAAAAGTTTTATTTCAGATGAAGAAAACAATGTTAAAATAAATAGAGATGTTGAAATTGATTGGAAATACTAAAAATAAAAATTTCAATATACAAAGATTTAATGAGTGAGAAAATTTTATAAGTATAATATATAGAACTACAATAATTTAAGGAGATTAAAGTATGAATAATAGAAAAAGCAAATGTAAAAAATTAATATTAGTTTTACTGGTTGTTCAGATATTTATTTATACTTCATGTCAAAATCAAGATACCTATAGAGTAAAAGAAGTAGTACAACCACAAAATGAATTGGAACAGTCAAATACCAAGAATGAAAATAATAATGAATTTAAAGAAGATAAAGAGATTGAAGATCAAAATGAACCAAATATTGAAAACCAGCATGAATTACTAGAGGCTGAGCAAGAAACTAATCTAGATGAAGAAGATCTAGAAAATATAAATTACATTAATTCATGGGATATTAACAGTGAAGACTTAAGAGCAGTAGTTAAATATGAAGTACCTGAATATACACCGAATGTGTCAGAGTATACAGTTGAGCCTGATTTATCAAATGTTTATAATTTAGCACAGTTTGAAGGTTTTACAGAGAATCAAAAGAAAAGTCTATATGAAAATGGTTTTGTTGTATTAAAACCGGGCAAATATCCAGATATTAAGATGCATCATTTATATGAAAGTTCAGAGTATGATTATATACCTATGTTTATTACCGTTGATTCGGCATTAAATATGTATCATCTTTTCTTTAATGACAGTTTAAAGTATATAGAAGCTAATAGTTTATATGATGAACTTTGCAAGTTCACAAAAAATATGCTCAGCAAAAGCTTAAGATATTATAATGATGAAAAATATAATGGATTAAAAGAAGAATTAGAAACTATAACAGTTTATTTTGCAGTATCAAATACTCTATTAGGTCAAGAAACTATCGTGCCTAATGAAGTACAAAGTTTAGCGGACAAAGAGTTGGCTTTAATTAACGAAGCGAAACAATTAATTAAATCACCATTACTACAATATGATTTAGATTATACTCAATATACTGTTCGAGGTCATTATACAGGTAATGAAAAGCTGGAGAGTTATTTTAGAGCAATGATGTGGTATGGCAATACCGCATTTCCTTTGACGGAGGTTAAAAAAGATGAAGAAGTTTTGAAGGTTGACAGCACTGTTAAGGCACTAATAATGTCTAGCTTAATACTTGAAGATATAGAAGAACAAAGTGATTTAAAGAGCTGGGAAGATGTTTATTATATTACAGCACTTTATGCAGGAAATTCTGACGATTTAAATGTTTTAGATTATAGAGAAATGATAACAAATGTGTATGGAAAAAATCCTGATATACTAATATATAAGGATGAAACTTACTATAGTAAACTTCTTGAAGAAGCTAAAAAATTATCTGAACCGCAAATAGTTAATAAAGCAGTATCTTATAATATGCCTTCAAATAGGCAGTTCAGAATGATGGGGCAGAGGTATACTATGGATGGTGATATTATGCAGAATTTGATGAAGCCATTTAAAAGACCTGTACCATCTGGACTTGATGTTGCTGCTGCTTTTGGAAATGAAAGAGCAGAAAAAATTCTTGATCAATATTATAAACCTAAAGAATTATGGTGTGAATATGAAACAGAACTAAATAAGTTAAAAGATCAAATTATTAATACCAGTGAAGATGCATGGAAATCAAATCTATACAGCGGGTGGCTGTGTACATTAAAATCAACTGGTGTTTCATTTGAAAATACAGAAGGAATGCCTCAATTCATGAGGTCTCAAATGTGGACAGATAAAAACATAAATTCAATGTTAGGAAGTTATGCAGAATTGAAACATGATACAGTGCTTTATTCAAAACAGCCTTGTGCAGAAATGGGGGGATATGAACCACCACTAGCTCCATATCATTATGTTGAACCAAATGTTGATGTATATTCAAAACTTTTGTGGCAGGCAAAAAGCACAAAAGAAAACTTAAGAGTAAAAGGGCTGTTAAATGGAAAAATAGCAGAAATATTAGATGATATGATAGAAATGGAAGAAATTTTAATTACGTGCTCAATAAAAGAATTAAATAATGAGTTACTTACTGAAGAAGAATATGATAAATTGGGATATTATGGTGGATTGATTGATAGTATAACTGTAAGTTTAGAATATATGATGCAAGATGCAGGTATTGATTGTGAAAAATCATATACAACAGCTTTGGTATCAGATGTAGCAACTGTTTTTGGTGGAGGATATCTTGAATTAGGAACAGGATTTCCATGTGAAATATATGTTTTATGTAATTTTAATGGTGTACCTTACATTGCAAAAGGTGCAGTTTACAGCTATTATGAATTTATGTTTGGAGAAAGATTAACAGATGAGAAGTGGCATGAAATGTTAGGATTAAAAAGAGAAAGAAATGAAGATTTTGAAGATTATGATTTTTATAATGTTACTTTAGAAGAACCTTTAGATACTTTACCCGATATGCCAGAGTGGACGAAAAGTTTTATTTCAGATGAAGAAAACAATGTTAAAATAAATAGAGATGTTGAAATTGATTGGAAACACTAAACTGTATATAATAAAAAATTTGTTAGTGAGGAATCAAAATGACAAAAGATATAAAAATATCAGATGCAGAGCTTAAAGTACTGGATGTTATTTGGAAAGAGAAATCTGCAAATTCAAAAAGAATAGCTGATGAAGTACAAAAAAAAGAAACATGGAATAGAAAAACAATACATACTCTTTTGAAAAGATTAGTTGAAAAAGGTGCTGTTAATACAAAAAAACAGGGAAATATTTATATATATACACCTAATATAAGTAAAGCAGAGTATCAAAAAAAAGAATCTAAATCTTTCCTAAAGAAGATATATAATGGTTCTTTAAGCATGCTTATGACAAATTTCATTGAAGATGAAGATATTAGTGAAGAAGAACTAGATAAGTTATATGAATTGTTAGATAATAAAAAAACAGATAGAAAATAATGTTAAAATATAAGAGGAAGTAATATTATTAAATTTATCACAAGGGGAATTTACCATGAATAAGAAAAAGAGTTTTTTAATATTATCTATCATATTAATTCTATTTTCTGGTTGCAGCGATAAAAATTTGAGTGATATATATAGTAATTCAAAAGTTGAAATTGCTAAAATAGATAATATATCGTACAATATTATTTTGAAAGATAACGAGATGTTTATTGATATTGATAAGAATATATACAAACTTGTTGAAGAAAAAATACTAGACATGAAAATATACAATATTGATAATACTCAGAATGATGAGCTTTTAGTTATTGGGCTGAATGAGAATGGTGTTAATATAGATGAAAATAAACTTGGCGATGATGTAATTATATATAAGTTAAAGGTAATAGAAGATAAAATAACTGCAACAGAAATTTATAGACAAGATTTTTCTGACATTAAACCATGGATGATTGATGCAGCAAATATTGATGGCGATAATCATACGGAAGTTTTTGTTGGAGTAAATAAAAGGACAATTTTTTACGAGAAAGTTAGAAACAGACCTTTTTATTATTCATGGGATGGGGAAAAGTTATATAAAAAATGGACAGGTTCATTTTTTAGTGATAAAGAATTAATAGATGTTACTTTTATTGATTTGCTAGATAAAAATGGATATGAAACTGCGGTATTAGAAAAAGACGAAGAAGGAAGATATACAGTATCACTTTACAGTTGGCTTAGTTTTGGGTTCATTAAAGTGATCGAAAGCGATTTTTATTATGATGCTACATCTATTGATACGGTTTTAGTAGATGATAAGTATTATATTGAAATTAAATACAAAAAAGATGGAAAAGCATATAAGGAATTACTTGAATTAGTTAACTAGTTGCATAACTTTAAATTATATAAGTAAATTAACTAGTTTTGAAAGTGGTGAATAGATTGTTAGAGTTATGGTATTCTTATTTTAAGAATATAACTATTATTACTATAATAGGTGTTATTTCTGTTATTTTTATTAAAAAAATAATAGGTAAACATATGTCACCTAAGTGGAATTATTATATATGGCTAATAATTTTATTGCAAATACTAGTACCTTTAAACATATCATTTGATACGAATATAAATATATATAATCTTGTACAAAATACTCAAGATAAATATGAAATAGTATGTTATGATAGTGATGAGTATTATAATGATGATATACATAATGAAAAAGAAAGTAAAAATATTCTAAGCAAAGAAAAAGATAATATCAAATTTTTACTATTTAATATTTGGCTAATAGGAATTTTATCTATAAGTTTATGGTTTATTATAACTAAAAGAACTATTAATAAAAAAGATTTGAATGAGGTTAAAAGAATTAAAACTGAAAAATTTCTTAATCAGTCTATGCATATTACTAAATATTACAAAACTATAAAGCTGTATACTAATGACAATATTAAATCTCCAGTTGTTTTTGGCATAATTAAACCTACAATACTTTGTCCTACAGAGATATTTGAGAGATTTAGTCAAAAAGAAATAGTTCTTATGTTTGCTCATGAATTGACACACTTAAAATTCAAACATAATTTTATACAAAGTATTGTGCTGATAAGTGCTGTTATATTTTGGTTTAATCCAGCTGTATGGGTAATGTTCTATAAAATGAAAGATGATGCAGAAATTATGTGTGACAGTGAAGTGGTAAGAAAATTAGATAATGATGAAAAAAAAGAATACGGAAAATTATTAGTTAATGCAGCAAGATTGAGTAAAACCAGTAGTTTTGAACCATCGCTTGCATTGCTTCAAAATAAGAAATTACTCTATACAAGAATAAATGCATTATTAGTTAATAAGAAAAGCAACAAGAAAATTAAAGTAATGAGCATATTGACCTTAGTATTATTATTTATAATTTTAGCTACAGGCTCAAACAAATCTATGGATATAACAAGAAACCAAGTTGTTGATAAAATTAAATATATTAATGAAACTGATAAAAGCATCAGCACAAATTTCTATGATTATGGATATTTCATAGAAGGAATTGTAGATGTTGAAAGCTCAGCATTTAAAATAAAGTATATTTTTGATGATGATAAGCTTTATGATATTAAATACTATTCTATTAATAAAGATGTAAACTATATAGATAAATTTAAGTTGATGTTTACTCAGTTTTAATGATTGATTATTGATTTCTATAAAAAATGATAAGTTACTTCAAAGAGATAGTATAGTTTCTTTGAAGTTATTTTTATGTATAGAAAGCACCTAAATTGTGTTACAATATATGGTAAATAATACTTCTTTTAAATTAGTATAAAAATTGTGGTGTATATTATTGTATATGAATTTACATAAGGAGAATGATACTATAATGAATAATACTAAAGAAAATAGTTTTAAATGTAATCAACTAGATTTATTAGAGATAAAGAAATTTTGGGATGTAAGGGCAGAAGATTATAATAAAAGCAGTTCGAAAGAAAAGTTTAAATTAATAAATTATCTGATTTCAAAAAGTGTTTTAGATAATGAATACAATGTTTTAGATGTTGGATGTGGAACAGGTAAACATCTAATAGAGTTTGCTAAAAATTCAAAATATGTAACAGGAATTGATATATCACCTAATATGATTAGTTATGCTAAGAAAAATGCTGAGAATAAAAAATTAAACAATGTGAACTTTAAAATTGTGCCTTGGCAGGAACTAGATGTTAAAAAGATGAATTGGAATAAAAAATTTGATCTTGTTTTTTCTAATATGAGTCCAGCAATTAAAAATGAAGAAGATGTACTAAAAATGAATGAAGTATCAAGAAAATATTGTTTTATGAGTAATGCTGTTTATAGAGAAGATAAGATAAGAGATGAACTTTTTAGAAATTTAATTGGTGATAAGTACAATAAAAAAGATAAAAAAAACATCTGCTACGATACATTTAATATTTTATGGAATATGGGTATTTATCCAGAAATAACATACAATGATGTGATGTGGACTAATAAAATGAGTAATAAAACAGCAGTAGAGATGTTTACAATAATTCTTCAAAATGCAGACAAAGATAATTCTTCATTAAAAGAAGAAATTAAAGCTTATATAGATAACATAAGCTGTCATGGAAAAGTAGAAGAAATAATAAAAGCAAAAATTGCATGGATGTTATGGAAAGTTGATTGACAAAAAAATTTTGTCTAATTTATTATTTTTTTGTGGAAAATTATTTTTTAAATGTAAAATATGTGATATCATATAATGGTACATAGTAAAATTTTCCTTAAAAACTATTGTTTTCTTAAGCAATATTTCAATAAAAATAGTGGGTATTATAGGGAAAAATTAAAATATAAAAATAATTTATGGGATATTAATAATAGTCAAAAATATAATATTAATAGAAAGATATTTAATTAATTCTAACATTGTTTACATAAATTATAAGTGTAATACTACTTTTGAAATTAGATATATATTTAATCATCTTAAAATATATTTAAAATGAAATATTAGCATCACGAAAAAATGTACATACCTTTCATAAATATAAAAACTAATCAAAATTCCTAAAAATTTCATAGAGTTATTATTTAGACTAATACTATATAATCAAAATATTATATTTTAATATAGATTAAGTAATTGCATATTTAATATAAAATTTTAGTGGGAGTGATATTTATGTATCATTTTAATCTTACTTATGATGTAAAAAATACTCTAAATAAATTGCAGAAAATTGGGCTAGATAAAATTTTACATTCAGATTGGTTAGGTTTAATAACAGTAACTGAAGAAGGAAGAATACTAGCAAATAATGTAAATGACTATAAAAACATTGATGATTTGAAAATTCTCAATTTATTATCATCTAAAGAAATAGACATAATTAGTTTTGAAAAAGGTACCATTTTGAGCGTTGAAGAAAATGGTGTAAATTACAATTTGATTTTAGGTGTAGTTTGTGAATATGATTCAAGTAAAACAGTTTTAATAAGCTGTAGCTTAAATGAAAAATATAATGAAAATGATTTGATTGCATTTAATTTACTTAAAAAAGTAAGTTATGAAAATGTTATATTAAACAATGAAATTGTAAAGGAAAGAAATTGCTTGCAAAATATATTTGATAGTACTGATTTAGCCTTTATAAGTATAAATTTACAAGGCGAAATTATAAAAGTAAATAAAAGAATATATAATGAGTTAGGAGTACGAGAAGAAATTATAGGTAAAAGTTTTTATGATTATGTGAACGAAAGTCAAAGAAGAGTATTAATTAAAGATATAAACTATGTAATATTTAACAACAAAAGAAAAACTTATAAAGATATTACTTATGAAAATAAAACACATGAAAAACTCATTTTAGATGTAACTATATCTCCTTTAATAGATGGACAAAACTATGTATATGGAGTTGTAATTGTTTTTACAGATTTAACAAAAACAAGAATACTTGAAAAAGAACTAGAACAGGTAAAAAAGACAGCTCTTTTAGGAAATGTTTCAGCAGATATTGCACATGAGATAAGAAATCCTCTTATGGGAATAAGAGGATGTGCAAGAATTCTCCAAAAAGGGATTGATAAAAATTCAAAACAATATAAGTTTATTGAATCTATAGTAACAGAAGTAGACCGTGCAAATGAAACTATTGAGAGATATCTTTCTTATTCACGTATGAATAAAGAAGATACATTAACTTTAATAGATTTAAATGAGGTATTAGAAAAATCCTCCGACCTAATTTTCTTTTATAAAGGCAATAAATACATTAATGTTGAGAAAAAGTTATCAAAAAATTTACCACGCATAAAAGGTAATGTAGTTAGGTTGCAGCAAGCATTTATCAATATTTTCATTAATTCTGTACAAGCAATAGAGAATGAGGGATCTATAACAATAAGTACAAATTATATAGAAGATAAAGAGGAAGTTATTGTAGAAATATCGGATAATGGAAGTGGTATACCTAAAGATAATATTAAAGAGATATTTGATCCATATTTTACTACTAAAAAAGATGGTACAGGCTTAGGACTTTCAATAACAAAAAAAATAGTTAAAAAAAATGGAGGCGAGATATTTGTTAGTTCAAATAAAAATTGGGGAACCAAATTTAAGATAATTTTTCAATATAAGGAGATGATTTAATTAATGAATTGTAAAAAAGTCTTAGTAGTAGATGATGAAAAAGTAATTTTAAAAATTATTGCTGCTGAATTAGAAGAAATGGGATGTACAGTTGATTTGTCTAGCGATGGAGAAGATGCTTTTACAAAAATCTCAAATGAAAAATATGATTTGGTAGTTTTGGATGTTAATCTTCCTAAAATGAATGGTATTACAGTGTTAAAGAAGATAAAGGAAATAACTCCTGATACATTTGTAATTATGATGACTGCTTATGGAAGTATTAATAATGCTGTTGAAGCTATGAGAATAGGAGCTTACGATTATTTAACTAAACCTTTTGAAAACAGTGAATTGACAAATAAAATAGAAGAAGTATTTAAAATTAAAGATAGTAGAAAGCTTATAAATAAGGAAATTTCAAATAATAATTCTACATTTATAGGAAGCAGCAAAGATATGCAACATATAAGAAACAAAGTTAGAAAAATAAGAAATTTAAATACAACTGTTCTTATAACTGGAGAGAGTGGTACTGGAAAAGGTGTTCTAGCTAGATTAATTCACTACAGCAGTAATCGTAGAAAACTTCCATTTATTAATGTTAACTGTGCGGTTTTACCTGAAAATTTAATTGAAAGCGAACTTTTTGGTCATAAAAAAGGTTCATTTACTGGAGCATATGAAACTCAAAAAGGTAAATTTGAGTTAGCGAAAGATGGTACTATATTTTTGGATGAGATAGGTACTTTACCTTTAAATCTTCAAGCTAAACTATTAACAGTACTGCAAGATAGAGAAATACAAAGAGTGGGTAGCAGCAAAAATATACCTATAGAAGCAAGAGTCATTGCTGCTACGAATAAGAATCTTGAATATGCTGTAAAAAATAAAGAATTCAGAGAAGATTTGTATTATAGGTTAAATGTAATTAATATAGAATGTCCTCCTTTAAAATATAGAAAAAAAGATTTAAGTAATTTAACAGACTTTTTTGTTAAAAAATATAACAAAGAATTTAATAAAAGTGTAACAAGCATATCAGAAGATGTAATGGAATTACTTTCATCATATGAATGGCCTGGTAATGTAAGAGAGCTAGAAAACACTATAGAAAGTGCTATTGCACTATCAGAAAGCAGTGTTTTAAACATTAGTGATTTACCATCTAAAATAAAAAAACAAAGCAGTAAATTGTTAGATAAAAGAGAAGAAGCAGTTACAACAAGTGAAAGATTTACTCCTTTAGAAATGCAGGAAATTATAACAATAAAAAATGTATTGGAAAAAAATAATGGACATCGGAAAAAATCTGCCGACGATCTTTGCATATCAAGAAGAACTTTACAATATAAACTAAAAAAATATGGACTCTAAACTAAAACCATTTTTGCACATGTGCAAATTTGTTCACATGCAGTTTATTTGCACAATTATAAATGAAACTTAAAAATATTGTAACACATATAAAAATTAAACTAGTTATATTTTATTTTCTTTTGATTATTTTAAGCAAATAGTAAAAAGGTTTGCTTATAAGTGTATAGAAAATAATCAAAATTATTTAAAAAAATACAACTAGTTTATTTTTTGTTCTTTATAACAGTATTTGAGCAGTTAAAAAATAATTTAACAATAATTGGCATGAAAAATGCTTTCAATTATAAATAGTAGTGTTGAGATAAATCAAACTATTCTAAAAATTTGAAAAGAGGCGGATATGGTGATGAAAAAATTAAAAGAATTAAGTTTTTTTGAAAGCCTATTAGAGGATCCCAAAAACCATTTGGTAGAAAAGGCAATTGAACAAGGTAGAATAGCTATAGGATATAACTGCTATGTAGTACCTGAACCGCTTATATCTGCGGGGAAAGTATTTCCTGTATGGATGAGAGCACCAGGTATTACTAGTACACCTCAAGCAGATTACTATTTATCAAGTGTAATATGTTCATATGCTAAATCTATATTAGAATATGGACTAGACGGAGAGTATGACTTCATAGGAGCATTGATTTTTGCTGCAAGCTGTGACCACATTCGTAGAAGTGGACAGCATTTTCATTTATTGAACTTAAATGATGACGATGATAAATTTTTCACATATGTTTTGGATACTCCGCATAAAGTCAACGAAGCAGGTATACATTGGCTCATAAATGATATGAAAAAAGCAGTTGATAAATTGAATGAAAATTATAATGCAAATATTAATGAAGATACTCTTAGAGAATCTATTAAAGAGTTAAATAAATTTAATAGGTTGATGAAGTCTATAGGAGATATGAGAAAAGGGGATAGACCTAAGATAACTGGAACTGAATTTCATAAAGTGTATGGAGCTAGTAAAGTAGCACCAAAAGATATGCTGATAGAACCACTTAAAAGATTAAGAGCTGAATTAGAAGCTAGAGAATCAGATATAACAGATGAAACTAGACTCATGGTAGTAGGACCTAATATTGATAACCCAGAATTTATACAATTGATAGAAAATCAAAATGCAATAGTTGTAGCAGATAGATTTTGTTTTGGTTCACTTCCCGGTATGGAACTCATTGATGAAGAAGGAGATCCATATTATAACATTGTGAAACATTATTTAGAAACATGTCAGTGTTCAAGAATGATGGAGAAGGGAAAAGAAAGAATAGAATACTGCAGCAATATTGCAAAAGAATACAATGCAGAAGGAATTGTATTTGAAACAATGAAGTTCTGCGATTTATGGGGATATGAAGGGTTAACTTATGTAGATGGTATAAAAGCACATAACATACCTATTGTACGAATTGAGAGAGAGTATTCACTGACAGGAGAAGGACAGTTTAGAACACGTATACAGGCGTTTGTTGAAAGTATAAAGAATAAAAAAGAATTAAGTGTATTAAATAAAATATAAAGGTGGATATTATGGAGGTTTCAAAAGAATTAAATATAAATAAAAAGACTAGTGTGTTTAGGATTATTAGAAACAATTATGTTAATTATAGGTATTGGCGTAAAAATTGGTTTTGTATGAATATGATGGCTTTAACAGCTCCTAAAACAATATTCAAGGGAATGTTTAAGTATACTTGGTTATATGATTTGCTTAAGAGTAATATAATGGTAGATTTGTATACTAACAAGCGTAGTGGTCCTAACTATGATAAAGTTCATATGCATTTATCATTTACCATTAAAAGTTTTAGTGATATGTATAAAAATGCCCTTAAAAATCCTGATAAGGTTGTAATTATTCAAAATATGGTGCCGCCTCAGATACTTCATGCTATGGGCTTAACAAGTGTAGTACCAGAAGTAGCCGCAGTAGTTTTACCTAAAATTGATCAATTTGCTGGAGTTAGATATCTTGATGCTGCTGAGAGTAAAGGTTTACCAGGCGATACTTGTGGATTACCAAGGCTTACAGCTGGAATAGCATTAAAAAAAGAAGTACCAATAGGAAGTTGTATAATATCATCTAACTTACCTTGCGATGGTGGGTTAGCATCATATGAGGTCATACAAGAAAGTATAGGTAATATACCAATTTATAGATTAAATGTTCCATATGATTTTAGAAATGATGAGAGTATAGATACATACGTAGAAGATTTAAAAGGAATGATAGAATTTTTAGAAAAAAATACAGATGGAAAGATGAATTGGGATAAGCTGCGTGAAGTATGTCGCAATTATAATAAGATGGTAGAAATTGAATTAGAGAGGTGGGAATTGGCTAAGGCTGAAGTACCTCCAGTATCTAATGATGCATTATGGTTTCCACACTACTTTGCTTTTAATGTTGCAGTAGCCAATAAAAGATTAGTGAAGCATCACAGTAAATTATTAAAAATGGATAAAAAAGCTTATAAAAAAGGTAAGATTTGTTTTGAAGGAATGAGATATCGTACAGTTATGTGGAATCCACCACCATCAGTTTATGGTCATATTTGGAATTGGCTTGAAAGATGTTGGGGAGTAGGATCAGTAATGGACTTAGAAACTTATGGAGTTATGGAATATGTAGATACATCAACACCGGATACAATGTTGAAAGGACTAGGAAGAGCATATATGTGGGCAACAATGTCAAAACATACTAGAGGACCAGCTGAGAATATGATTGGAGATCTTTTAAGAGCAGTAGAAGAATATAAGCCAGATTTTGTTATATACCCAGCTCATATGGGGTGCAAAAATAGTATGTCACTAGAAGCATTGATGAAAGAAGAATGTAAGAAACGAAAAGTACCATTCTGTGTATTTAGATACGATTTAGTTGATAGTAGAGTAACAACTAGACAGCAAATGAGAGAACAAATTAATAAATTTATGATAGATGTAATGAAAGCAGAACCGTTGGATTCAAGCTTGCTTACAATTGATGATACAGGTGAAGGTCATTGGTAAATATAATTTAATAAGGAGAAGGTTAAAATGAAAAAGTTTTTTTGTGGATGTGATGTAGGATCAACTTATACTAAATGTGTAATATTAGATGATGAAGAAAAGATTGTTTCAAATGCAACTATAAGAAGCAAAATGGATCCATGCGAATCAGCTAGATTGGTTCTTTTAGAAGCTGTAAAAAATGCTGATGGAATAGATGACCCTAAAGATTTTGCATACATAGTAGGGACAGGATATGGTAGAACGCAAGTAGAGCTAGCGAATGAAAATATTTCGGAAATTAGCTGTCACGCCATGGGTGTTCATACAGTTAACCCAAACATAAGAACTATAATAGACATTGGAGGACAGGATGTAAAAGGTATTAATGTTGGTGAAGATGGTTCAGTTATAGATTTTGGAATGAATGACAAATGTGCAGCAGGAACAGGCCGTTTCTTTGAGATAATGGCAAGTTGTTTTGAGATGACCTTACAGGAGTTTTCAGATTTGTCTCTTCAAGCAAAGAAAGTTGTACCTATAACATCCCAATGCAGCGTTTTTGCAGAAACCGAAGTTATTAGTCTCTTAGCACAAAAAAAACCTGCTGCTGATATAGCTGCTGGTATACAAATGTCTGTAGCTAAACGATGTTTTGTTATGATAAAAAGAGTAGGGTTAGAAGAAGAAGTAACTGTAACAGGTGGATGTGCTAGAAATGAAGGTTTAATACTTGCATTAGAGAAATGTTTAAAAGTTAAAATTGTAAGACTTGATGTAGACCCACAATTGATGGGAGCATTAGGAGCAGCAGTTTTTGCATATCGGAAAAACTTAGTTAAATGTTCACAAAAATAGAAAGGGAGGTGAATCCATTGTTTTTAAGCAATGGGATTTAATAATGAAAGCCTTAAAAATAATAATTATAATATTAGTTATTCTTGATGTAATTGGATATATTGTTTGTAATTTGAGACTAGATCAAAAATTTATACGCTGGTTTGAACCCAAATATAGAAGAAAAGTAGAAAAGTCAAAATTAAGAAATAAATAAAACTATTTTGACAACTAATAGAGAGGGTTTTAAATTATGGAATTGTTTGAAAATATCTTAGACCAATTAAGAGATTTTATACCTACTAAATCTAATAAAGTTAATTTCTTTAATTATAATGATAGTTATAATTGGGAAAAAGATAAAAAAACCAATATAATAATGGGAAGCGATACAGCTATAGAACTAGGACATCCGTCAAAAGAGTCATTATATTTTTTAGCTTGGACAGATGATAAAGAAAGAATAAGCGATGGAAAAATCACACTAATAGGTAAAGACATAAAAAAGATAAAAAAAGGAAAGTGCTCTTTTGGAGAAATTATATTGATATGCGGTCACGAATTTAATGAAGAAAATTTCTTTGATAGATATTTGGAAATGGATATATTAAAGCGTAAGCTCAATCTAAAAGGCTATATGATTAGAGCTGTACCTCAAAGAATGAGAGAATGGAGTCGAATTAGTAAAGAAGCAGTAAACAAGGGTTTTTCCTTTGAAATACTAGGTAATGAAATAATTAAAAAATATAAAGAGCTAGAATATGTAGATGGGGTAGAAGTTATTTTTATTACTTCTGGAGAAGAAGAGTTGAAAAATTTAAAACCTATTGGAGAAAAAGTAACAAAATCAATACAAGCTATGAATAAGATGTTTGAAAATTTAGAGTATGATTGTGAAGTCTGTGATTACCAAGATGTATGTAATGAAATGAATGAATTAAGAAAGTTAAGAAAAAAATTGCATAAATAAATGGAGGAAATGAAATGGTAAATGAAAAAACTATTATTTTTGCAGTTTGTGGTAAAGGTGGAGTTGGTAAAACTTCAGTATCAGCAGTAATAACTAAAATTTTAATAGAACATAAGGAAGCCACAATATTAGCAATAGATGCTGATCCAGCTATTGGACTTTCTACAGCATTGGGTATTGAAGTGAAAAAGACCGTTGATGATGTAAGAAAGGAAATAATAGAAAAATCTAAAACAAAAGAAAAACAAGATAAACAAACAATAATTTCAAATTTAGAATATGAGATATTTGATGCATTAGTTGAAAAAGATAATTTAGCATTTTTAGCAATTGGACGTCCAGAAGATGATGGATGCTTTTGTAAAGTAAATAGTTTATTAAAAGATATTATTGGTTCATTAGCTTCTAATTTTGACTATGTTATTATAGATGGAGAAGCAGGTATAGAACAAGTAAATAGAAGAGTTATGGAAAAAGTTTCGCATTTAGTTTTAGTATCTGATGCTTCAGCTAAAGGAATCAATGTAATTAATACAATAAATAAGGTAGCACAAAAGATGATGGAATATGATGAGGTAGGTCTTATACTGAATAGATTGAGAGCAAAAGAAGAGATAAACAAAATTAATTTACCAGATGACATTCGATTAATGGGTTATATAATTGACAATGATGAGCTTAGAGACTTTGACATTGAAGGTAGAAGCATTTTGGAATTGCCAGAAGGTGAAATGGTTAAATCTGTAAGAAAAGCTCTTTCTAATTTTAACATATGATTGTCAGATATATTCTATAACAATAAGAATTATGAGTTGTACTTAATTAAAAAAGGCTGCATTAAATTTGAAAATTTAATTGCAGTTTTTTAAATTTACGGTTTTTGCACATGTGCAAGTTTATTCACATGCAGTTAATTTGCACAAATTAATACCTTATTCAAATGTATATATTCTCTCAATTGCTTATTTTACGGCTTAAACAAATTTTGGAAAATTGGCATAAAAAATGCTATATACATAAGTACAAAATAAATAATATTTAAGGAGTTGTTGTTATGGAATACTCAAAAATTAAACTATCAATCTGTGAAGGCATTGCAAACATTGTTTTAAATGGACCTAAAAACTATAATGCTATGAACACCACTATGATATCTGAACTAAATTCTGTTCTTGATGCATGTGCTTCTAATTGGAATATTAGAGTAATTGTTATTTCCGGTGAAGGAAAGGCTTTCTGTTCAGGCGGAGATATAGTTGAAATGGTTAAAGGTCTAGAAAAAGGTGAATTGGTAAAATTCAGAACATCTATGGACGAATCAGGAGAAGTAACATCAAAAATTAGAAGCATAGATAAACCTGTTATAGCTTCAGTTCATGGTGCAGCAGCAGGTGCAGGATTTAATTTAGCTTTAGCCTGTGATTTCCGTATAGCTGCAGCTAACTCTAAGTTTATTCAATCTTTTGTACAAGTAGGTTTGGTTCCTGATATGGGAGGAATTTATTTTCTATCTAAATTAATTGGATATGCAAGAGCTACGGAATTATGTATGACTGGTAGAGAAGTATTAGCTGAAGAGGCATTTAAACTTGGATTAGTAAACAAAGTAGTACCTGATAAAGATTTAGAAGAAGAAACTATTCAATTTGCTAAGAAACTTGCGACAGGACCTACTGCATCATATGTAAAAATGAAAGACTTAATTAATAAAATTACTTTTAAAGAGCTTGAAGAACATCTTACAGCTGTATCACAATATCAAATCCAATCTGCAATGACTTTAGATTTTAAAGAAGGAATAACTGCTTTTGTTCAAAAAAGAAAACCAGAATTCCAAGGAAGATAAGAAAAAATAAGGAGGACTATGATGGATTATAAAAAAATATATTCTGAAAAAATTATTACATTTAAGGAAGCAGCTAAAAAGATAAATTCAGGGGATCAAGTTTATATGGGTCCTAACAACTGTGCACCTATACATTTAATATCAGCATTATGTGAAAGAGTTAATGAACTTGAAAATGTAGATATATATTCAGCACTTTTAATGTATCCACATGAGTTTTTAAATTTAGGATTTAAAGGACATATAAATTATCATACCTTCTTTCTGGGACCTATAGAAAGAAGAATGATAGGTTTTGGTAATGTAGATATCTCTTCAGTGCATTTTTCAAAAGCAAACTGGATGGTAGATAATGTTGTTAAACCAAATGTAGCATTGATAGAAGCTACACCACCAGACGAGAAAGGTAATATGAATTTTGGACCTACAGGTGCTGCTCTTAATGAAATAGTTCTAAAACATGCTAAATTAGTTATTGTTCAAGTTAATAAATGTCTGCCAGTTTGTCTAGGTGAAAGTAATTCAGTAAATGTAAAAGATGTCAGCTTTATATGTGAAAAAGATCATCCGCTACCTGAATTACCTCAGCCAAAAGTTACAGATGTGGATAAGAAGATTGCAGAACTTATTCTTCCTCATATTCCTGATGGAGCAACTATACAGATAGGTCTTGGAGGAATAGCAAATGCTGTAGGTTATGGATTAGAAGAAAAGAAAGATTTAGGTATACATACTGAGATGCTTACAGATTCAATGGTTTATCTAGCTAAAAAAGGTGTTATTAACTGTTCTAAAAAGAATCATAACACAAACAAACTTGTATGCGGGTTTGGTATAGGAAGTAAAGAATTATATGATTTTATGAATAAAAATCCTTTAATTCATGTTGCACCAATATTTAAAGTTAATAATCCATTAGAAGTAGCTAAGAATGATAACTTTATATCAATAAATACTGCCTTAATGGTTGATTTAACTGGTCAAGTGGGTGCAGAAGCATTAGGATATAAACAGTTTAGCTGTACAGGTGGTGCGTTGGACTTTGTTGAAGGTGCAAGCATGGCTAATAATGGTAAATCATTTATTTGCCTATCTTCAACTGTTAAGTCAAAAGGAGAAATTAAGTCAAGAATCAATGTTTCACTTCTTCCGGGAACAGCTGTTACAATACCTAGAGCAAATGTTCAGTACATTGTTACAGAGTATGGTATTGCAGATTTAAATAATAAGAGTATAGAAACACGTGTAAGAGCATTAATAGATATTGCACATCCTGATTTCAGAGAAGAATTATTACAACAAGCAAAAGAGGCGAAATTGATATAGAGTTGAATAAGGAGGTATAAATTTATGAGCTATAATGTAAAAAAAGCAGTAGTTATTGGCGCAGGTGTTATGGGAGCAAGTATCGCAGCTCATATAGCAGGTGCAGGAATACAAGTTTGTTTATTAGATATTGTTCCTAATAGCTTAACTGATGATGAAAAGAAAAAAGGACTTACTCTAAATAGCAAAGAAGTGAGAAACAAATTTGCAGAAAACGGTAAAAAGAGAGTATTAAGTCCAAAAACAAAACCAAGTCCAATCTATGACAAAAGCTTTGGACAAATGATAGAAGTAGGAAATTTAGTTGATGATCTAGATGTATTAAAAGAAGCAGATTGGATTATTGAAGTAATAATAGAAAAATTAAATATAAAAAAAGATTTGTTCAAAAAAATAAGTGAATATCGAAAACCAGAATGTATTGTAAGTTCTAATACATCAGGTATATCAATTAATAAATGTGCTGAAGGACTTCCTTTAGATTTTAAACAGCATTTTTTAGGAACTCATTTTTTCAATCCACCTCGTTATATGAAATTATTTGAAATAATTCCATGTAAAGAAACTCTGCCAGAAGTTTTAGATTTTATGAAAGTATTTGCAACTGAAAGATTAGGCAAAGGTGTAGTTATGGCAAAAGATACACCAAACTTTATAGGAAATAGAATTGGAACATTTGCTTCTGTATGCACATTAAAATTAATGGATGAGTATGGATATAGTGTTGCAAAGGTAGATAAAATTACAGGTAGAGCAATGGGGAGACCTAAGAGTGGTAGCTTTAGAACTATAGATATGGTTGGAATTGATGTTTTTTACCATGTTGTAAATAATGTTATCAATAATATTGATGACGAAGAAGAAAAGAAAATGTTTGAAATGCCTGAATATGTGAAAAAACTCATAAATAAAGGTTATTTAGGAGATAAAACTAAACAAGGGTTCTATAAAAAGGTAAAGACAGATAATAAAAAACAAATATTCATGTGGGATCATAAAAAAGAAGAATATGTTGAAAAAGAATCAGTTAAAATAGATATTCTAGATAAGGCATTTGCTCAAAAAGGATTAGAAAACAGAATAAATACTCTTATTTATTCAGAAGAAGAAGAAGGAAAATTTGCTTGGGAATTATTGAAAAAAGCACTTTTATATAGTGCATCAAAAATTCCTGAAATATCTGATGATTTCAAAGAAATGGATAAAGCTGTAATGTGGGGATTTAACTGGGATTTAGGTCCATTTGCATTATGGGATACTATAGGTGTTAAAAAATCTGTTAAAAAAATGAAATCAGAAGGAGAAGTAATACCTAAGTGGGTTGAGAAAATGCTTGCTTCAGGAAAAGAAAATTTCTATGATGATATTGATGAAAGAACAGCGTCACCTTATATCTTATTATCATCAGCTAAAAATAACATAATTATGCATAATCCTGATGCTGCATTAGTAGACATTGGTGATGGAGTAGCCTGTCTTCAATTTAAATCAAAAGGAAATACCTTAACTAATTTTATAGGTGATATGATTGGAGAGGCACTAGAAGAAGTTGATAAAAATTATAAAGGCCTAGTTATAGGAAACCAAGGTAAGAATTTCTGTGCAGGAGCAAACTTATCTCTTATTGTTGGTTTAGCAATGAGCAGAGACTGGAAAAACCTAGATAAGCAAATTTCAAACCTACAAAATACAAATATGAAATTAAAATATTTTCCTAAACCTATAGTTGCTGCTCCTTTTGGTATGACTTTAGGAGGGGGAGCAGAAATAACAATGCATGCTCATAAAGTAGCTGCTAGTGCTGAAACTTATATGGGCTTAGTTGAAGTTGGTGTAGGCCTAGTTCCATCAGGTGGTGGAGTAAAAGAATTTCTAATAAGAGGTACTGCAGAAGCTGCTAAAGTTAATGATGTAGATTTAGCTCCATTTGTAGCTGATATGTTTAAAAAAATCGCAATGGCAGAAGTATCAACAAGTGGATTTGAAGGTGTAAGCAAGAGCTATTTGAAAAAATCTGATAGAATTGTTATGAATAAAGATGCTTTAATTGATGAAGCTAAAGATTTAGTATTATCAATGGATAAAGCTGGATTTAGACCATTAGTGAAAGAAAATATTAAAGTTATTGGTACCACAGGAAAAGCATTCTTGTCATTTGCGCTGCAGCAAATGGTTTATGGAAATTATATATCTGAATATGATGCGCACATAGGTAATAAGATTGCAACTATTATTACTGGTGGAAATGTTCCAAGAAACACTTACGTTACTGAAGAACAAATCCTAGAATTAGAAAAAGAAGCATTCCTCAGCCTTTGTGGAGAAGATAAAACTTTGGATAGAATAGGATATATGCTTAGAACAGGAAAACCACTTAGAAATTAATGGAGGTGTAATTATGAGAGAAGCGGTTATAGTAGCAATGGGACGTACAGCAATAGGAAAAGCACCTAAGGGAAAATTAAGATATACTAGACCAGAAGATTACGGCGCTGAAGTTCTTAATGCAGTGCTGGCAAAAGTACCACAATTAGATCATAAAGAAATAGATGATGTAATAATAGGATGTTCAATGCCAGAAGGAGAGCAGGGATTAAATATAGGTAGAGTAGTTGCACAAAGAGCTGGGCTACCTGATTGTGTTCCAGGTCAAACAGTGAATAGATTTTGTGCATCAGGACTTCAAACAATAGCTCATGCTGCAAATTGTATAATGGTTGGTCATGCAGAGGTTATAATAGCAGGAGGAATTGAATCTATGAGTTTAGTTCCTATGGGTGGAGGACGATTAAGCCCTACTCCATATTTGATGGATACTAAACCAGAATCAAGTACATCTATGGGAATTACAGCAGAAAATGTAGCTGATAGATATGGTATAACAAGAGAAGAACAAGATGCTTTCGGTCTTGAAAGTCAGTTAAAAGCTGCTAAAGCACAGGAAGAAGGAAAATTTAAAGAAGAAATAATACCAGTTCATGCTGAAAGAAAAATTACAGACGAAAATGGTATGGTTACTACAGAAACTTTTATATTTGACCAAGATGAAGGAATTAGACCAAATAGTAATATAGAGAAAATATCTAAATTGAGACCTGCTTTTAAAAAAGACGGTACTGTAACAGCAGCAAATTCATCTCAAACAAGTGATGGAGCGGCAATGGTATTAGTTATGTCAAAACAAAAAGCTGACAGTCTAGGAGTAAAACCTTTAGCTATTTTTAGATCATTTGCTGTAGCTGGTGTTCCAGCAGATGTTATGGGACTTGGACCTATTCAGGCAGTACCTAAAGCATTAAAACTTGCAGGCAAGACAAAGGAAGATATAGATTTGATAGAATTGAATGAAGCTTTTGCTTCTCAATCTATAGAATGTATAAAAGAATTAGACTTAAATAAAGAAATAGTAAATGTTAACGGAGGAGCAATAGCATTAGGTCACCCATTAGGATGTACAGGAACTTATCTTACAATAAAACTTATATCTGAATTAAAACGCAGAAATGGTAAGTATGGACTTGTAAGTATGTGTATTGGTGGAGGAATGGGTGCAGCAGCTGTTATTGAATGTGTTTAAATTAAAACATAATAATAAATTTATTTAAGTATAAAATTGCCTATTTATAAGTTTTTTAAAGGTAAAGAACCCGTTAAAAAATATAAAATATGATAGGCAGTTTTTTTTCTTGTCAGTTATATAAATATATGAATTAAATGTTATAATATATAATATGGATTTATTTAAACAAAATATTAAAAATAGGAGAATTTGATAATGAAAAAGAAAATATTACTGTTGATTATTTTAACTACAATAATTTTATTTACACTGACAAGCTGTATACCAGGAGATGGAGCGAACACAGCATCAAAACCAGCAGGATTCTTTTGGGGTGTTTGGCATGGATGGATAGCACCATTTTCGCTTATAATAGGATTATTTAAGAAAAATATTAGAATATATGAAGTGTTTAACAGTGGCTGGTTGTATGATTTTGGTTTTTATATTGCTATTATTAGCGGATTTGGAGGAATTTCTTTATTTCGAAAAAAGAAAAAAGATAAATAGATAGAAAGCTAGTTAAACAATTTTTTACAATAAAGAAAAATAAAAAGTTCTGTACATTAAAATACAGAACTTTTTTTAACATGTTTTTTAGTTTATATATATTATTCCTATAAATATTTTTATAGTAGTGAGATTTATTTAACAAAATAAAATAATAAAAAAATTTTGCAAATATGGTTGATAAAATAACATTCTTTTTGTTTATATATATAGAGTCTTTAATTATTTGTTTTTTTTATTAGAAAGGAGAACTATGATTTTTTTTGTTATATGTAATCAATATGAGAATATTATAAAGAAGATTAGTGATACAGTAATAAAAACTATGAGTTTTTACAATGAAACTTATGAGATTTTAGATTATGATTTATTTGACGAGCAACTTGAAAAATTTATAATAGAAAAAAACAAGGAGAAAGTTGTATATATTTTAGATGTTAATTTAAAGTATGGAGAATATGGTATTGAAATAGCTAAATATGTTCGCGAAAAATGTAATAAAAATAAAGAAATAATTTTTTATACAAATTCAGCTAATAGTGTTTTACAAACATATGATTATAAAATAAAACCTGTTGATTATATTTTAACAAATAGTAAATATTGTAATGTAAGACTAGAAAAAGCCATAAAAGAAGCTATTAATCTTTTATTAAATTCAGTTAATATACCTAAAAAAATTAATATTAAAGAAAATAATAAAGAATATTTTATTACTTTAAATGATATTATGTATATTAGTAAAATAAAAGGAACAAAAAAGATAAGTATTCAAACTAAACAAAATAAAATAGTAATAAAAGAAACTCTTAGAAATATAAAAAAAAAACTGAATGCAAATTTTATAAGAGTTCATAAGTCATGTATTGTAAATGTAAATTTTATAAGAGAAATTAATAAAAAAAGAAGCGAAGAAGAAATAATAATGATTGATGGAGGTAGATGCCCATTATCTAGACAAAAAATTAAAGAATTAAGTGAATTAAAAAATAGTATTACTTCTCAACCACCAAAAAGTAAAAATTGACCTCAAGATGACAAAAATGTACAAAAATTACAAATCAAGGTTAGCATATGACAAGACGAATATATATTAAAAAAAATAGAGCTTGATGATGGATAAAAATATAAAATTTGTTGAAAAAGAAATGAAAGGTTGGCTTCAAGAATCAATAGCAAGTTATAATGTGACAGAAAGAACATTATCTAGTGTTGTTAGATCATTTACTATAATAAGAATAATTGCTTCATACATTGATACAAATATCTCCTGAATAGTTCTTTATATTATCAAATAAAATTTTATAAAATCTATTGGTTATATATTAATATAAGATTATTAAAAATTAAAAAATACTTTACTACTAAATTCTGAAACTGACCTTGAAATGGTAAAAACAACAATTCAAGGTCTATATATGACAAGATAAGGTGTATATTACACAAAATTACATTAATGTGATATAATTTAAATAATAAAACACGTGTTTTAAATAAATAGTTATATATATAAAACGAAAAGATAAGTTTTGAAATTAGGAGGTAAACGTTAGTGAAAAGATTAAAAAATATAGTTGTATTTACCATAATATTGTCATTAGTTGGGTTGTATTCAGTGTGTGGAATGGAAGATACTAATATTATAGTAGATGATTTAGAAATATATAGACTAAACGATACAATTATTAATTATATATCTGAGCAAGTAAAAGAGAGTTATTCAGAATACTATAATATTCCCCAAATTTCAGGTAAGATTAACAATTTAACATTTAAAGATAATATGATTAGAGCAGAAATAAATATTAGTTTTACTAAAGTACTTCTTGCAAAATCTGCTTCAGAGCTTCCTTATATACAAGGTCTTGAAAAACAAGCCGGTGAAATTACAAATAATGTAGAAAAAGAATATGCAGAAAAATATATTAAATCTAGGAAAAAAGATATAAATGAAAACTACATCGGAGTTAAACAAAATGAAAATGCTAATTTTATAATTTGTATTCCATTAATTGATAAATCATGTAACTTTTCAGATTCTAAAATGCAATTTATGGGTGAATTTGAAACTTTAGATATGAAAGAGTTTTCTCCTTCTTCTAGAAGTCAACTTACTAGTAATGGCGAAAAAGATATAATTCAATTAGCTAAAATGTCTAAACAAAAAGCACTATATAGCAAAGCAAGAAGTACTAACCCAAGTAGTGCAGATGATTATGATAGGATTGAAGCAAGAAAATATGCAAGAAAATATGCTAAAAATTATAACAGTAGTTACTCAAAATATTCAAGTGATTGTGCGAATTTTGTTTCTCAGTGCATACATGCTGGAGGTATTCAACAATATAATAACAATGATTCTGAAAATGATTGGTATAAAGATAGTATGGTTTGGATAAGAACAGGTTATTATTCCGATAAATATGGTATCACTGATTATATGGTAGATCAAGGCTTCTTCTTTGAAGATACTAATAAATATAATGCATTTGCAGGCAGCATTATATCTTGGACCACTTTCTCACATGTTGGACTTGTTGATCAGAATGATACAGTAACTATGACTTATTGTGCTCATACAAATGATAGATTATCTCAATCTTTTAAGAATATGAGTAATGTAAAATTTTATATTCCTGAGTGGGATTCTTATTCAGGCGAATGGACTAGATAAATTCTTTTATATAATGTACATACAAAGTGAATAAGTATAATAATATATAAGGTGTATTTTTTTATAATACACCTTATATATAAAAATTTAGGATGGTTGGTATTATGAAATCAATAAAAAAAAGTATATTTTTTTTAGTAGTAATAATTTTATTATTAGCGGGATGTGAAGTAGCTTATAAAACAAATAAATATTCGGATAAATTAAGTGAAAAACATGATGGAAACAATGATGAATTTAACATTGTTTCATATAACGAATATAAAGTAAAAGCTGAAGACATTGATGAACTTGGCATATATGATAGTAAAATACTTAAAGAAGATTGGCTTAATATTATTAAGGTTGAGGATGGAATTTTATATGGGCTAGCACATAAACCTTCTGGGGATGGTATTAAATTTAAGTCTATATATAAGTTTGATTTTGACGGTAATATTAGTGAAAAAATTGAAGAAGAATATTATATAGACGACAATTTTAATACTTATCAATTTGTAAATAACAACTGTTATTATATACAAGAAACTTCTGATAATTCAATGTTTATGAAACTAGACTATAATAATATGTGTGATGAACATTTATTTTCTGTTTCGGGATGTACTCCAAAGTGTTTTTATGTTAATAATAACGAGTTATATTATATATTAGATTATGACAAATTATGTAGGAGAGATTTAAGTACTGATACAGAAGAAATTTTATATGAGTTTAGTAATAACAGTTATAAATTTTTTATTGATGATGAAGTAACTTATATATTTTCAAATAAGTTAGATAATTTGCAAAATCTTATAAAATTAGATAAATTAGGTGAACAGCAGATACTGATAGAAGATGCATTTAAACTAATTAATAAAATTGGTAATTATATTTACTATATTATAAAAAAAGATGAAGATATGTATTTATTGTGTTGTTATGATATAAAGACTCGTGAGCATGAAGAGATTGATTATATTGGATCAAATAATGTCTACAATTTAGGAAAAATTATTGTTTTTTTATATAATGATAATGCTACTTTAGGCTTTTGGCAACCTGGTAAAAAGGAAGAAGTATATAAAATAAATCAGAATTTTGAAAATACTAAAATTATAAAAACATATAAAGACAGATATGTACTTTATCAAACACTCAGTGATAAAATAGGGATTATAGATAAAGAGAAACAGGTTAATTATCTTGTAAATATCTCCGAAATAAAAAATAAAATTGAGGTACCTTCAAGCTTTATTTGGTATATGGATGATAATTATCTGTATGTTCAAATTAGAAAAGAAATTGATTGCGTTTTAGAAAATACTGGTGATAAGTTTTATAGAGTTAAGCTTAACTCTATTATAGACTAAACGTTTTTATTTGAGATAAATACTATTTTTGGTTAAATATAAATTATCAAAATTCATATTTAGGCACTAAAAATTTTTAAAATAATAAAATATAAAAAAACTCTCAATATGATATGAGAGTTTTTAGTATAATTAATATTTAAACATGACATTTATTCATAGGTTGATAAGAATATTTGAGATGATTAATGATATTCTTCTTGAAGGATGAGTACATGTTTTCTACTTTATCCATATTATCGCCTATGACTACAGTTTTAATAAATCTCTTACCATCATCTAGTGTTGTTAGATCATTTACTATAATAGGAATAATTCCTTCATAATCAGAATCTTTACCTTGATACAAATATTCTCCTGCATAGTTCCTTATATTATCAAATAAATCTACCTCATCTTTTATAGAATTAGAAAATGAAACTCCAACCATCTTTCTATTTGTTTGATATTCTGAATATTGTAGCAGAGATAATAAAGTTGTACCATCTGTAAAACGTGCATTTGGATCAATATTATATCCCTTTATTTCATGTGTGATTGAATGACAAGTTAATAATACATCCATTGTCATAAATCCTCTATATCCATTCTTTTGCATATTTATAAAAGCTGGAATAGCTGTTTGCTCTGCATAATCTGAAAAATATGATAATTGGTTATTTATAGTGCAGCCTATATATCTACCATTTCTAGTATGCTGTATCACACTGCCAACTAGTGTTATTTCATTTTCTGCGATAACTGCTTCTACCCCTATATTAGCAATTTCACTTTCATATGGTAAACTGTTTACGTCTATTTCAACAATTAAAGGTATACCGTTTTGTATTTTATCTTGTGAATACTCAAGTTTTCTAGAAAAACATGTTATATGTTCTTTTAGTTTTTGTATATTAGTATCAGTAAGTCCTTCTAAAACAAAACTGCCTTCTCCGTTACTTTGAGAATCAAATTTACACCAAAATTTTGCTTTAGTATAATCAATTTTATTGGAAAATAAACTTTTTTTAAATTCTGATAAAGATTCGTCAATTTCTTTTAATCCCATAAAGCATATTCCTAAAGGTATTGAATAATTGCTATCTAATGAATTTTTTCTAAAGTAATATTTTGAATTAAATTTAATCTGATTTTCAGGGCTCATAATGAGATTTCCATCAATTAAATTTGCAATTTCAACTTCATCTTCACTTAAATATGATGAAATAATTGTATAATTTTTAAGTTCATTTCTTAAATCTATATTATTAATTAATAATTTTTTAAATTGAGGAGCTACAGATATATAAGGATAATCTAGTTCTTGGGGAATTTGTGAAATATGTATTAAATTTTCTTTTGGTGCTATTCCAGTAGTATCTAAGTACTCAAGCAGTTCATCATATACATGCAAACATATGCCTTTCGCACTGTTTCCAATACTTCTAGATAAATAAGCTAATAGTAGTGAATGAGAAAAAAGCGGTTTTCTAGGTATTCGTCGCTGAAGAACATTATCATTAACTACAGTTGAATTCATGAATAAAGTATTAGATGGTTCCAAGCCTAAATATATAGCAACATCATTTAAGCCATCAGAAAGTGTTCCCTTTTTTAGTTGAATATTTTTATTTTGCATATCTACTTTAGTATTATTTACTAAAACTTTTCCCATTTTTTTCAATTCTGTCATGTCCATAATCCTTTCTATTTATAGCTTGATTAATTCTAATATTATCACAATTTAAAATTAAATGTCAAACTATAACAGAATTAGAGTTTTTGCATAAGCATAGTTTTATATGCAGAATACGGAAATTTAAGTAGAGAAAAGTGTTAATACTTAAGTACAATATAATTGTACCTAGGCTATTGACAAACCCGAATTTCATCGTTGTTGCCTCAATCGAGAATGCTCACGTATTACTATATACGCTTTGCTTACTCGTTTTCGGCACGCCTCGAATTTCAAGTTTCTCAAAAGCCTGTCATATTGTTGACTTTGTCAACAATCTGAGTACAATATAATTGTACCGATACAAATCGCTTTTTTTATATTGTACCTTATCTTCCAAATATATATAATTAAATTAATAAAGAAACAAAACTTTAACAAAATAAATTAATTTAAGATGAACTGAATTATACGATAGGAGAGGGTTAACATGAATAGAAAAAAATCAATTATATATCTTATAATAGCATCAATTTTATGGAGTATTGGAGGTTTATTTATTAAACTAGTTGACTGGAATCCGATGGCTATTGCTGGTGCACGTAGTGGTATTGCAGTAATTGTTATGATATTTTATATAAAGAAACCATTAAGGAGCATATCTTTAGGAAAAATTAAATTATTAGGTGCATGTACCTATGCATCATTACTAATATTTTTTGTTATTGCTAATAAACTTACGACTTCAGCGAATGCAATATTGTTACAGTTTACTGCTCCAGTATGGGTAGCATTATTTTCAAAGTGGTTTTTGAATAAGGAGACTAAGAAATCTGATTGGCTTTCAATTATTGCAGTTATGTTTGGAATGACATTATTTTTTATTGGAGATCTAGGAAGTGGTAATATTTTAGGTAACTTTATAGCAGTTCTAAGTGGAATTTCTATGGCAGGTGTTGTTATATTCTTAAAACTACAAGATAAAGGTTCACCAGTTGAAATGACTTTAATTGGTAATGTAATTACGTTTATTATTGGGTTTCCATTTTTCTTCTTATCAGTTCCAGACTTAAAGAGTGTTTTAGCACTATTAATATTAGGTGTATTTCAGCTAGGAATATCTTATATTCTATATACAATAGCTGTTAAATACGTATCGCCAATTGAAGCTATTTTAATACCTATTTTAGAACCTCTTCTTAATCCAGTTTGGGTATTTTTAATTACTGGAGAATCTATAGGAGCTTATGGGTTGTGTGGAGGTACAATTGTTATTAGTGCTATAATTATAAGAGGATTATATCAACAAAAAAGAAAAATTATCAAAGAAGAAAATAACTTATTAGAACAAAGATAAATACTTATAAACAGTAAAATAATATTTAGTTAAAAAGATATTTTATTTAAATTTAAAATATTGACAAAACTTTAATGCTAATATAAACTATTAATAAATTAGAATTAAATGCTGTGAAAAGAAAAAGTAAGTATGCAAGACTTATAGAGAGAAAACCATATGGTGAAAGGTTTTTAGCCCCCTGCGTTACTGAACCCGTCTTTGAGCATTCAGGGGTAGAAACCTGAACGGTAGATAATATCGTTATAAAGAAGAGTGACTGTATTATAGTACAGTAAATAGAGTGGTACCGCGGAAACCCGTCTCTTAATGAGACGGTTATTTTTTTGTTAAATAAAAATATAAAATATTTAATATTGATAGAGTTGAAAGGAGAATGAAATGGGTAAAAAAAATAAAGATTTTGTAAAAGAAATTACTCCTATGGAAGAAGACTTTAGTAGATGGTATACAGATGTTATTATGAAAAATGAATTAGTTGATTATTCACCTGTTAAAGGATTTATGGTTATCAGGCCATATGGATATGCTATATGGGAGAGAATTCAAGAATTCGCTGATGCAGAGTTTAAAGAAACTGGTCATAAAAACTGTTACTTTCCTTTATTAATACCTGAAAGCCTTCTAAATAAAGAAAAAGAGCATGTTGAAGGGTTTGCTCCTGAAGTAGCATGGGTAACTCATGGAGGAAAGGAAGAACTAGGTGAAAGACTTTGTGTTAGACCTACTTCAGAAACAATAATATGTCATATGTATAAAAAATGGCTTAATTCTTATAGAGATTTACCATTTTTATACAATCAATGGTGTAGTGTTGTTAGATGGGAAAAAGCTACAAGACCATTTTTAAGAACTTCTGAATTTTTATGGCAGGAAGGTCATACTTTACATGAAACTTTTGAAGAAGCACAAGAAGAAACATTACAAATGCTTGATATATACAGGCAAGTTGCAGAAGATTTATTAGCAATTCCTGTAGTTGTTGGTAGAAAAAGTGACAAAGAAAAATTTGCAGGAGCTTACGCAACTTATACTATGGAAGCTTTAATGCATGATGGGCAAGCACTTCAAGCAGGAACTTCACATAACTTAGGGCAGCATTTTACTAAAGCTTTTGAAATAAAATATTTAGGAAGAGAAGGTAAAGAAGAATTTCCATATCATACTTCATGGGGTATTTCTACAAGACTTATTGGTGGATTAATAATGGTTCACAGCGACAATAGAGGATTGGTACTTCCTCCAAAAGCTGCTCCAACTCAAGTTGTTATTATTCCAATTGCTCAGAAGAAAGAAGGAGTATTGGAAAAAGCAAAAGAATTGTATGAAAAAATAAAAGCAAAAGGTATACGTGTAGAAATTGATGATAATCCAAGTTATTCACCTGGTTGGAAATTTAATCAATATGAAATGAAAGGCTATCCTATAAGAATAGAAATTGGACCAAGAGACATAGAGAATAATCAAGCGGTAGCTGTAAGAAGAGATAAGTTAGAAAAAGAAATAATATCTCTTGACAATATAGATACAACAATTGGTGAAATGCTTGAAACTATGCAAAATGACATGTTTGAAAAGGCTAAACAACACCGTGAGGAAAATACCTATATTATGGATTCTTATGAACAATATAAAAAGGATCTTCCTTCAAAACCCGGTTTTGCTAAAGCTATGTGGTGCGGATGCAAAGAGTGTGAAGAAAAATTGAAAGAAGAAACAGGAGCTACTATTAGGTGTATACCATTTGAACAAGAACAGTTATCTGATAAATGTCATTTTTGTGGAAAAGAAGCTAAACATATGGTTTATATAGCAAGAGCATATTAAAAAAATAAAAAATGTCTTCCATATTCAGCTTGGGGACATTTTTTTATATTAATAAAAAAAATTATAAAAAATATAAAACTTTTTCTCGAGTAAAACGTCTTATATAAGAAGCAAAAAATTCCTTATACAATTATTAGGAATTATGTTATAGTATTTATGGGTATTGAGAATATTAATATTAATATTGAATCTGACGAGGAGAGATAAAAAATAATGACAAAAAAGTTTAAACTTTTAATTTTAGTATTGATAGTAATACTTATGTTGACATCTTGTAACTCAGCAGCTAACAATGATTTAGGTGGAAACAATGATTCAACAACTTCACAAGGAGCAATAACTAATGAATCAGATATTACTACAGGAAAAGAGGGAGATATTTCTCCAGAAAATGAATTAACAGAAGAGGAAAAAGCACAAATTGAGCTTGAAAAAAAATTAGCTGAAAGACAACAACTAGAAGAACAAAGAAAGCAAGAACAAGGAGATTTTTATGTTCCATTAATTTCATTAGGAAGTGAAGAAGATAAAAAGACTCTTGAAGCTAAAGGTTTATATTTAACAGGGTATACTGCATCTTTATCTGTAAATAAAGAAAATGTTGAAATTTACAGTGAATATGTAAAAGCTCTACAATCAAATGACACAGCTAAAATAAATGAGTTGAAGTCAAAAGCGAATTCATTTAATAAATTTGAACGTATTATAGGTATAGCTTTAAGTACAGAAATAAATGCAGTAGTAATTAATGTTAAAAACGATGATGGAATAATGACATACGCAAGTAATGTAGAAGCAGTAAAAAATGCAGAAGCTAATGCTAGAGTAAGCATTAAAGATGTTAAAGCTTTAATAGAGTTATTAGATGAATATGATATTTATACTATTGCTAGAATAGTTACATTTAAAGATAGAAACCTAGCTTACAAAAAATCTGAACATTCTATTCAGCTAAAATCTGGTGGAGTATGGCATGATTATAGTGGAACACCATGGGTAAATCCATTTGATAAGTATGTATGGGATTATAATGTTGCGATTGCAAAAGAGGCTGCCTTAAACGGTTTTGATGAGATACAATTTGATTACGTTAGATTCCCTGACAATGCAAAAGCATATAATCCTATAACTAATTTTCCAGGTAGAGATGGAAGAGATAAAGATGAAGGAATTGCAGATTTTGTAGAATATGCTAAACAAGAATTAAAACCATATAATGTTAGAATAGCAGCAGATGTATTTGGTTTAGTAACTCACAACTGGGATGACTCTCCTGAAGATATAGGTCAAACATGGAGACTAATAGGAAAACACTCTGATGTCATGTGTCCTATGATATATCCTAGTCATTATGGGACTGGTTGGTATAACTTTAAATATCCAGATGCACATCCATATGGAGTAATGAGTGCAGCAGTTCAAGAATCAGTTGAAAGAAATGCATCTTTAGAAGATTCTCCTGAAATAAGACCGTGGATTCAAGATTTCACTGCTAAGTGGGTTGACGGTTATATAGTTTATGGACCAAAACAAGTTAGAGATCAAATAGTAGCATGTAAAGAACTTGATGTTAATGGATATTTAGTTTGGAATCCAAGTAATGATTATAATCCAAAGAATTTTATACAAACTGAAGAAGAAAAAAATACTACATATCCTTTAGACAGGGAAGATAAAGACTATATGGATAGAACACCTGTAGAAGCATTAGAAAAATATTTATATGCTGAGAAAAACTATGATCCAACCAAAAAGTTTAAATATAAGATAATGTATTTATTAACTCCTATAAATGACAGACCAGAAGACTTTGACGAGTTTGTAACAATGGTAAAAGAAAATAATTATAAACTTTCTAGTTACCAAATTTATGGTTGGGAATATAATGATAATAATTCAAGTACTGCGTTGATAGATTTATATTATAAATATGAAGTTGTAAATGAAAATGGGAACGAAATTATTGAAAAAGATCATGCTAAATGGGAAGCAATATTAGAAAATAATGTTTGGAAAATAAGAAAAGTTCTTGACAGCGAATAATAAACGGTTTAAAATTATCATAAATAAAATAAGAAACACTTCTTATCAAGAGAGATGGAGGGACTGGCCCGTTGATATCTCGGCAACCTACAGACAATATGTTATGAAAGGTGCCAATTCCAGCAAAGCAGAGCTTTGGAAGATGAGAAGGCAAGAAAAATGCCTTCTCTTTGAGAAGGTTTTTTATATTATAAAAGGAGAATAATGCATATCGTATTATTTATTTTGAAAAAAATAAATAAACTGTATTTATAGCAAATACAGTTGTTGAAAAAATTAAAACAAAAAATCCTTGAAAAATATTAAAAACCTGTTATAATTTAATGAATAACGGAGGCATAATAAATGGAGATTGTCGTACAGAAATTTGGGGGCACATCAGTAGCAACAAAAGAAGCTAGAGAATTTGTTTATGAAAAGATAATTAAAGCAAAAGAAGAGGGATATCAAGTAGTAGTCATTGTGTCAGCTATGGGAAGATGTGGTGAACCATATGCTACAGATACATTATTAAATTTAGTTAATAAAGAGAATAAAAGAGAAATGGATATGATTTATTCTTGTGGAGAGATAATATCAGCATCTATTATAGCGTCAACCTTAACAAGCAGAGGTTATAAAGCTGTTAGCTTAACAGGTCAGCAAGCTGGCATAGTAACAAATTGTAATTATTTTGACGCTAAAATAGAATATATAGATACTAATAGAATAAAAAAGTATCTAAATGAGGGAAAAATTCCTATTATTGCAGGTTCACAAGGAGTATCAAAAAGCGGTGATGTGACAACTCTTGGTAGAGGAGGAAGTGATATATCGGCTGTAGTACTTGGTGCAGAACTAGAAGCAGAAAAAACTCTTATTTATACAGATGTTGATGGAGTAATGACAGCTGATCCTTGTAAAGTCAAGGATGCAAAGTTAATAGAACAAATAAGCTATGAAAGCTGCTGTAAACTAGCTGAAAAAGGAGCAAAAGTTGTTCATCCTAGGGCTGTTAAAATTGCACAGAAGGTGAAAAGAACGAAACTTTATGTAAAATCTACTTTTAGTAATTGTATAGGCACTTTTATTACTAATGTTAAAGATGAAAAAGGCATTCAATCAATAACTAAAAATAATTCTGATATTGCAGACAAATCTGTTGTAAGTATAATAGGCCAAAATATGTCTTATGAAAACAATCAAGATATTGTAAAATATCTAAAAGGGAAAAAATTTGAATATATAAATTATAAATTTAAAGAGCAATGCATCAGTTTTATTGTAGACAGCAAGGAAGCAGATAAAATAATAAATAATTTGCATGAGTTTATCATTATAAGTAAAACCAAAGCTTTAAGAAACTTAGCTTAAAATAATTAATAGGTGATTATTAAATGAAAGTGTAAAAAAGGTTACACATTCTATAACCGCCTACAAAACAATTAATTTATGGAGGGAAAGAAATGACTAAATTCAATGTAGCTATACTTGGTGCAACAGGTGTAGTTGGAAGAGAAATGTTAAAAATACTTGAGGAGAGAAATTTTCCTGTAAAGAATATTAAACTTCTTGCTAGTAAAAGGAGTGTAGGAGGTACAATAAATTTTAAGGGTAATGATGTAATAGTTGAAGAAGCAAAAGAAGACTCTTTTAAAGATATAGATATTGTATTATCTGCTGTGGGTAATGGCATTAGTAAAAAACTTTCACCAGCAGCTGTAAAAAGTGGAGCTGTCGTAATAGACAATAGCAGTGCTTTTAGATTATGTGATGATGTACCTTTAATAGTTCCAGAAGTTAATCCACAAGATATCAATAAACACAATGGAATCATATCAAATCCTAATTGTTCGACAATAATAGCAGTGACTGCTATAAATGAACTAAATAAATATTCAAAAATTAATAGAATGATAGTTTCAACTTATCAAGCTGTATCAGGAGCTGGAATAAGTGGCTTAAATGAGTTAAAAAATCAAGTTGAAGCTATAAGCAATAATAAAGAAATTGATATTAAAACTTTTCAACATCAAATAGCATTTAATTTAATACCTCATATAGGCGATTTTGATGAAGTGGGATATTCTCAAGAAGAAATGAAAATGCAAAATGAGGGAAGAAAAATCCTTGGAAATAAGGATCTAAAGGTTAATTGTACTTGTATACGAGTTCCTGTGTATAGAAGCCATTCAGAGTCTATTACTATTGAAACTGATAAAGAAATAACACCAGAAAAAGCAAGAGAATTATTAGCAAAAGCTGAAGGTGTTAAATTAATAGATAATCCTAACAATAAAGAATATCCAATGCCATTAGATTCTTCAAATCAAGATTTAATATATGTTGGAAGAGTAAGAAAAGATATAAGTGCAGATAATTCGTTAGTTCTCTGGTGCTGTGGTGACCAGATAAGAAAAGGAGCTGCAACAAATGCAGTTCAAATAGCTGAACTCTTAATAAATTAAGAATTTAAAATTTAAAATGCAAAATTTAATACAAATGCAAAATGCAAAATGTAGAATTTAAAATTATAAATTAAAAAATAAAAAATAAAAAGAAATTTGGTTATTCCAAATTTCTTTTTTGTTTTTTGGGCATACTAAGTAACTAGGTATAAAGCTTTATGAACGAAAAACGAGTAAATAGTAACGAGAAACATGGAAGTTTTACTTACGTAAAACATTATCAATTATGTTGTGAGGGGTTTATTTATGATTATAGTTTTAATAAGAGCAATTATTTTATATTTAGTTGTACTAATATCAATGAGAATAATGGGTAAAGGAGAATTAGGAGAGTTGCAGCCATTTGATGTGGTTGTAACATTAATGATGGCTGAACTAGCAGTACTGCCTATGGAAGATTTAGATGCTCCTTTAATCCATGGTCCTATAGCTATAATCACATTAATGACTCTTCAAGTTATTATTTCTTCAATTACTCAAAAAAGTAACAAATTAAGAGGTGTAATATGTGGAAAACCAATAATACTCATAGACCACGGAAGATTCAATGTTAAAGAGATGAAGAGGTTGCGAATTAATATAAATGACATATTAGAACAGTTAAGAGTAAAAGGGTATAAAAGCGTAGATGATGTAGATTATGTGCTAATAGAAACAAATGGGCAAATGAGTGTTATTGCTCCTCAAGAGGTACCTGCTCAAACATGTAAAAGAATCCCAATCTCTGTTATTCTAGATGGAAAACTGCTAGATGAAAATGTTAATAAATATAAAATATCAAAAGATTTAATATATTCTGAATTAATGAAAAAAAGTTTGTCTGTAAGAGATGTTATATATGGATTTATTGATGAAGATGATGCATTCACATTTTATAAAAGAGAGGAACAAAAATGAGATCTGTTATAATTTGTTTAGTAAGCGTAATAGTAATAATATTAATATGGTTTGGATTCTATTATTATTCTATAGAAGATACTTATTTATATTATTGGAATGAGTTAGAGGGATTAACACAAATAGTTAATGAGCAAAATTGGGATGAGGCTAATTTAAAAATGAGTTCATATATGGATAAATGGGAAAGCACTAGAAAATTATGGATATATTTTTTAAATCAACATCATGTAAATGAGATTGATATTACAATAAACAGATTAAACAAATATATAAAAGAAAAAGAGACTCCTCTATCTCTTGCACAAATAGAGGAATTGAAGTACAGATTTAAAATAGTAAAAGAAGGTGAATGCTTGACATTAGAAAACATCTTCTAATAATGTTAATTATTATTTTACTATATTAGTTAGAGTTCCGATTTTTTCAATATAACAATCTATTATATCGCCTGCTTTCAAAAATTTAGGAGGTTTAAATCCCATTCCTACTCCTGAAGGTGTACCTGTTAAAATTATGTCTCCGGGGTAAAGTGTAATACCTTTTGAGAGATTGCTTATGATATAAGGAATGTCAAATATCATATTAGAAGTTTTAGAAGATTGTCTTATTTCACCATTGATAGAACATTTAATTTCTAAATCAAGTGGAAGTGGTAGTTCAGATTTATGAACTATAAAAGGTCCCATAGGACAAAATGTATCTAAACATTTTCCTTTATGCCATTGTATATGACTCATTTGTAAATCTCTTGCTGAAACATCATTGGCAATAGTATAACCAAAAATGTATTCTTCAGCTTTATTTACGTCTATATTCTTACCAGCTTTTCCTATTATAATAGCTAGTTCTACTTCATAATCAATACTTTCTGTAATATTTTTATGACTTAAAATATTATCATTAATTCCTACTGCTGGAAATGCAGTTTTGCTAAAATAAATAGGCTGTTTTGGTATGTCTACTCCTACATTAGTCATATGTTTTACTTCATTTATATGATCTAAATAGTTTTTTCCTAGACAAAACAAATTTCTTTTAGGATAAGGAATTGGAGCATTAATCTTAACATCTGACATATCAAAAAGCTCTTCGTTATAAGTTTGCAAAATATTTTTTATGTCCTTAATTAACTTATCATTTGAAAACTCAATTATGCTGTTCATATCTGTAGGTATTGATATATTTAACTTCTTAAAAATATTTTCTACAGGGATAATATGATTTTTATTTTTAGATAAAAAACCTACATTTTGATTGTTTCTATAAGTGTATGTTAATAGGTACATAAATTTCTCCTTTTTATTTTATTAAATTAGTGTTAAGTAAATTATTTTGATTATATATAAAATATATTACAATAATACTTTAATTTTTACAAGCTTTTGAATATAATATAAGCGAGGGAAATAATAATAGAGGTGAATTTTTATGATTAAGAACTGGGATAAATTTTTATTACCTTACGAGCAAGCTGTTCAAGAATTAAAAATAAAATTTAGAAGCATAAGGAAAGAATTTAGAGATACTGACGAATATTCGCCTATAGAATTTGTAACAGGAAGGGTAAAGAAAATATCTAGTATTATTGAAAAAGCAAGAATAAGAGAAATACCATTTGATAATCTAGAAGAACTTGAAGACATAGCTGGCATAAGAATAATCTGTCAGATGGTTGAGGATATAGACAAAGTTGTTAAATTAATAAGAAACAGAAATGGAAAGGATTTAAAAATAGTAGAAGAAAGAGACTATATTAATAATATAAAAGAAAGTGGCTATAGAAGTTATCATATAATAATAAAATACTTTGTACATACAGCTTTCGGTGAAAAAGAAATATTTGCAGAAATTCAAATAAGAACATTAGCAATGAATTTTTGGGCTACTATAGAACATTCATTGAATTATAAATTTGATAAAAATATTCCTGATGATATAAAAATGAGACTTAAAAACGCTGCTGAGGCTGCATTTATGCTTGATAAAGAGATGTCAAAAATTAGGGATGAAATTGTAGATGCACAAGAATTGTTTATCATTAAATCTTCTTTAATAGCGAAAATATTAAAAAAGGTACAATTGTTATATTTTAGTGGTAATTTTGATAATATAGATAAAATACAAAAAGAGTTTCAAGACATAAGGGAAAAGGGCAGTGTTGAGGAATTAAGAAATATGAACAGAAAATTAGAGCAGTTAATGCAGAAATACTATCTGGAAGAACAATAAATGAGGATTATAATATGTATATATATTTTGCTAGACATGGACAAACATTTTGGAATTTAGAAAATAGAATGCAGGGGTCAATAAACACAAAATTAACTGATGAAGGTAAAAGGCAAGCTTTTCTCCTAGGTAAAAAATTGGCCAATGAAAATATATCTAAAATATATTCTAGTCCTCTTGATAGGGCTTATAATACAGCTAAAATAGTTGGTAATATGTTAAACTTAAATATTGATAGATGCAGTAAACTAAAAGAATTTAGTTTTGGCGATTGGGAAGGGATGAAGTATGAAGATATAAGGACTAAATTTCCTTTACAATGGGAAAATTGGACTAACAGAAGTTTTAAGTCCAACATACCTAATGGTGAATGTTTAACAGAAGGAATGAATAGGATAGTTAAAACAGTAAATGAAATAATAAAAAATAATAATTCTAATACAGTAATAGTAACTCATGGAACAGTAATAGAGCTATATATACACTATTTAATGAATACAGATATTAAAAAAATAGTGATGGAAAAGAAAGTAACAAAAAATGGTTCTATATCAAAAATAGAAGTAAATGGACAAAATAAAAAAATTATTTATTTAGACTATGATAAGCATCTGATGTGATGTCAGCTAGTTTTTCAATAAGTTTCTCATTGCTGTTGTGAAGCTTTACAGCTATTCTAAAATAGTTTTCATTTAGTCCTACAAAATCATTGCATGTTCTAATATAAATATTATCATCTATTAATATTTTATTTAGATACTCTGATGTAATATTATTGTGCATGCATAAAAAGAAATTAGTATCACTATTAAGAATTTTAATATTATCCATTTTACTAATATTATTAAATATAAAGCTTTTTTCTTTCTCTAACCAGTTAAAAGTATTTTGTTTATAATCATTATCATAAAAAATATTTTTTAAAGCATTAAGTGCTAGCAAGTTTATTGACCAAGGCTGTTTGAAAGATGCCATTGAGTCAATAATTTTTTTGCTAGAAATTGCATAACCTGCTCTAAGTCCCGGAAGTGCATGGAACTTTGTTACTGACCTTAGAAGGAAAATATTATATCTATTAATTAAATGTAAACCATCAGGCTTTCTTGAAAAATCAATAAAAGATTCATCAATAAACCATGTTATATTGCTGAACTTTCTGCAAAGGTACTCAATGGTACTGTAATTGGTATATACACCTGTAGGATTATTAGGATTGCATAAAACAATAATATCAGGTGAAATTTTTGATATATATTTCTCTAATGATTCAATTGATATCTTAAAATTATTTTCTATAGTATTTATAAAATAATATATTTTAGATGATGACATTTTAAAGGCTCTTTCGTACTCATTAAAAGTAGGCTGTATAATTAATACTTTTTTATTACTATGAGTTGATGCAAATAAATAAATTAATTCAATAGCTCCATTACCTAATATAATATTATCTTTAGATATACCCAGATGTTTAGCTATACTAGTTTTTGCTGAAATACCGTCAATTTCAGGATATTTATCTAATCTATCAATACTGTTTATTATCTTATCCTTGATAAAAGGACTTGTTCCTAAAGGATTTATATTAACACTGAAGTCAATCATTCCTTCTTTCTTACCGTAATATCCACCGTGTTTATTCATAATGTCATTATCCTTTCTTTACTTTATTATATTTGCACAAAAATTAAAAATACTATATCAATACTAAATAACTTATTATCAATATAATTATTTCTGAGATATACATTATATGTACTGTATTATTAATATCCTTAAATGTTACATCTCTTGAATTATCTCCGATATAAGGCTTTTCAACTTTCTTTCCAAAATAATAGTTTGTACCGCCTAGCTGTATATTTAATAATCCTGCTATTACAGATTCTGAGTGTCCGCTATTAGGGCTTTTATGATTATATCTATCTCTTTTAAATATTCTAAAACCGTTTTTTATATCTTTATCCAATATAATACCTGAAATTAACATAATAATGCTTCCAAGACGTGCTGGAATGAAGTTAAATATATCATCAATTTTAGCTGAAAAATATCCTATATCTTTATATGGTTCTTGATTATAACCTACAATTGAATCAAGTGTATTTACAGTTTTATATAGAATCCCCATCTGCGCGGGTATTTTAAAATATATACCTATTATAATGAAAAATAATGGTGCTATAACTCCGTCGATAGTATTCTCAGCGACAGTTTCTATTACAGCTTTTGATATACTGCTGCTGCTTAAGTTTTCTGTATCTCTTCCAACTATATAGGACAGCTGTTTTCGAGCTGTTATGATGTCATTTTCCTGTAAATATTTTTTAATTCTATAAGCTTCTTTGTGCAGACACCTAGCTGCAATACAAGTATAAATGATATATATTTCAAAAATATAAGCTACTAAAGGGTGAAATATATGTAAAATATCTATTACAGTACTAGTAATAAAGACAGTTGTTAAGATGGAAAGCAACCATAAAAAAAGTCCTCCAAGTTTCAAATTATTTGTAAAAATTTCTCTTATTTTCTTTTCATAAAAATATATAATTTTACCTATAAAGCGAACAGGATGCGGAAAATTATGAGGGTCACCAATCACAAAATCAATTGCTGCTGCAGCTAACAATTTGTACATTTTATACTCCTACAATTTTTTTTATTGCTTCTATATCAACATTTTCTCTAAATGTTTTAGCAAGTTTGTCGTATTCTTTTTCTTTAAGTTCTGCATAGCTAAAAGAAGTTTCTTTTATGTCAATATTCTTCTTAGAACCTAAATAATTTAATAAATTATTTCTAAAGCTGTCATTGTCAAAAATCCCGTGTAGATAAGTTCCAATGACTAGTCCATCTTTGCTTACAGCACCATCTTTTCTTCCATCTTGTAACGTAATGAATGAATCAATGTTATTAAGTTCAGTTATACCCATATGTATTTCGTATCCAGTTACTGATGAATCATAAATATTATTAATAAAAGTAGTTTTAGTAGATATTTTACCTGTTATTTGTTTAGTAGTCTTTTTTTCTGCCATAGTAGTTATTACATCTAGCAATCCTAATCCTGAAGTTCGTTTTTTTACAGATTCAACAAGATGTGGATCTATTATCTCTCTTCCAAGCATTTGATAACCTCCACAAACACCAACTACTGGAGTTCCCTCAAAGTGAGCTTTTTTGATTGCTGTACTAAAACCATTTGCTTTTAAATAATCTAAATCTTTTATAGTATTTTTGCTGCCTGGAAGTATAATCAAATCAACATCATTAAGTTCGTTAGGTCTCTTAATATATTTTAGTTTAACATTATTGGAAACTTCAAAAACTGTAAAATCAGAGAAATTAGACATATAAGGAAGTAAAACAACACCAACGACAATATTACCATCTTTATTGATATTTAACCTTGATGATATACTATCTTCATCATCTATGCTGTGTCTAAAATAAGGCATAACACCTAGACATGGAATTCCCATTTTTTCTTCAATCATTTTAATGCCGGGTTTTAGAAGTTCAACATCACCTCTAAATTTGTTGATTATAAATGCTTTAATCCTTGCACGTTCCTCTTCATCAAGTAATTCCAATGTTCCGTATAAAGAAGCAAAAACTCCTCCTTTATCAATATCTCCTATTAGTATTACAGGAGCATCTACCATGTTTGCCATACCCATATTTACAATGTCTTTATCTTTTAAATTAATTTCAGCAGGACTGCCTGCACCTTCTAATACTATAATATCTGCTCCTGTAGATAACTTATTATATGATTTAAGTACTATTTCTTTAAGTTTGTCCTTAAGCTCATAATATTCTACAGCAGATTTGTTTGAAAAAACTTCACCCATTACTACAACTTGACTGCCTTTGTCACTTGTAGGTTTAAGTAATATTGGATTCATTTCAACTGTAGGTTCTATTCGAGCAGCTTCAGCTTGTACTACTTGAGCTCTACCCATTTCTTTTCCGTTCTTTGTTATAAATGAGTTAAGTGCCATGTTTTGGGATTTAAAAGGTTTAACTACAAATCCTTCATCATTAAGGACTCTGCATAAAGCAGCATTTAAAAGACTTTTGCCAACAGTTGAGCCTGTTCCTTGAAACATAATATTCTTTGCCATAATTTCCTCCAAAAATAAAAAACACGCAGGGCGTGTATTATAATAGTAATACTAAAATACTTCCCACCGAAGCTATAATAATTTTATCTTAAGATAAGGTATCCTGACTTAAAGATCTCATTACTAATCTATTCCTTCCCAACAGTAAATGCAAGTGGTTCTTATAGATTTTCATCCCTTAATACAGTAGCGGGGGCTGTAGAGGAATCTAACCTCTTTCCCTTTCTTCAGATGAAGAACTTAAGATTATTCAATTAAGCTAATTATATTGTAAAAACTATAATTAGTCAATAACGTAAAAAATGAAGAACGAGAAACGAGGAACTAGTAACATGGAAGCTTTACTAACGTAAAGCGTGAAAAATGAGGAACTAGAAATTAGTAACTAGTAATATGGAAGCTTTACTAACGTAAAGCTAAAAAAGATAAGAGTTAAAAGTTAATGAAGTTTTATTAAAATAAATATTATTAATAGATTTACGAATTAATATGAGTAAATTAACCATTAGTTTTAACTATTAACTTTTAGTTTTTATCTTTTAAAATAAGATTTACGAAGAATGAGTAAATCATCATTGTTACTAGTTATTCGTTACTAGTTATTCATTATTAATTACTCGTTACTTCAATATTTTTTCAGCAAATGATTTTGCTCTTTTTTCTATGTTTTCATTTTTCATTACAGCTCCTGCATCATTAGCAGTTTCCATCATTGCAAAATAAGGTGGTAATATAAAAGTCTTATTAATATTTAATGCACTAATAAGCTGTTCTGCAATTATATCACTTCCAGAATGTCCTGATACTATAACTGAATACATATATTTATCATAAAATTTAGTTTTTCTAAATAGTGCTGTAAGTCTATTAATTACAGCAGATATGTTAGAACTTATCGAATCATTATAATTAGGACATAGCAGAACTAATATATTGCTTTCCAATACTGAAGGATAAACTTCTTCAACCATTATGCCGCCATAAAAACAGTTAGTTTGTTCACCATAATGTTTACATGTTTTATAAGGGCATCCTTTACAGTCAACTACAGTTCCATTTTCTATATGAATTTCTTTTATGTTCTTGGAACTAATATTTTTCTTAATTAATTTCCATAACATTAATGTATTTGAAGTTTTCCAGTTACTAGCATGTAAAACGAGTATTTTAGGATTTTTAATAGGGGTTATGTTAAAAGACAATAGTCTATTGACTAAATCTGTGCAAGAATTTAAGCATAAATTATAATATGATTTGTTTGATATTTTTTTTAATGTAGTAAAATTTTTTAATGAACCGGTAGCTTCAACTAAAGGTCTGCCGGGAAAAGAACAACCAGCCATGTTCGCATATAAGATTATTTGTCTTGCAGCTGATCGAGTAAACAATTCATTATTGCTGTGAGTAAAGACTGCACCAACAGAGTTTTCTAGAAAATCTGTTCCTGATAATTTTATTTTCTCAAGTATTTTGTATAATTCTATATTAATTCCTGAATCTCCTAGTTCAATTGCAAAAAGTATACATTTATTTTTTAGATCTGTAAGATTATCTAATTTTGTAACTATAGAATAATTCTTATTAGCAGTTGAATGATGTACCATTTCTTGTAAAATTTTAGATGGAGTCCCAGGCATAATAATTAAAAAATCTTTATTTAACATATAAAACCTTCCTTAGATAAATGACAGTTATCAAATGTGAACAATTGATATTGATTATATTAATATTATGTTTTGAAACTTATCATTCCAGTTTTTAATTAATAATTTTTTTGCTAGTTTAAGTAGATAACACAAATCTATGATTTGGTGTTAGTAACTTACTCGCTTAGCGTAGAATGACGATATAAGGTCATCCTGAGAGGTATTCGAACAATCTTGATTGTTATTAATTGATTGTTTTTAACATGTTATAAGTTTTTTCCAGTCTAGCGTAAAGAGGTTTTGGAATATTTATCCTTTCAAATTCAAGTCCTGTAGTAGTATTTCTATTTTTAGCTCCCATATACACACCTCCTAAAAAATTAGAACTATAGTGCCATTCACCTCTAAGTGTAAAAATTATAGAAATAGCACCAGAAGAGAGAGCAGGAGCTATAAAAGGCTTAAAACCTGTTGCACGCACATCCATATTTGCGTTGACTGCAAGCTTAGTTAGTTCTTTAGATAATTTATCATTATAATTATTAATACTATCAGCTATTATAAGATCTTCACCATGAGGGCCAAAAGCTCTTCCTTCATTTAAGTAGTGACTGTATTTATTTTCACATTTTGCATAATATGATGCTCTTGCATTCATTACTCCCAATCCGTAGCCTTTTATCTGTTCAGGTGCGAGTCCTTTGAAATCATATTCACCATTATCGTTTTTGTTGCTTTCAAGTAAAACAGTTTTGCATAAGGGGTCAACAGGGTCAGATACAACAGAAAAAATTCCCTTAAAATTTAATTTTCTTGCCATTAATGCATATTCTTTAATTATTTTTGCATTTTCGTTAAATTGTATCATTCTAACATCTTTAATCTTTGAATTTATAGGTGGAACACCTTTTGAAGCACAAAATACAAACATATCGCAATTAAAAAGTTCGTCTTTGGTAATTCCTTTTACATTAGGAAATGCGTTATTCTTAAATGGAATCATAGTCTGATTCATTTCGTATTCAAAACGCTTAATTTTATCTGAGCTTCTATCATATATACCAATTGTGTCTATACATTTGCTGCCTAATAAATGAAGTCCTAACAGAAGTGTACTTCCTACATCACCAAGTGCTAGAATATTAACTTTCTTTTTTACTTTTTCATCTAATTGAATAGATTCTACATAATTAGGATAAAGAGTATTAATACATTTTACTTTACCAGCATCAATCATTTGCTCAATTTCATTAGGAATATTGTAATCTAGTGAATTCTTATCTAGCAATTCTAATCCTTCTTTTTCTAAAAAAAGGATAGAAGGGTCTGATACAGAAAAAGTTTTTTTAGATATTATAGGATCTAATTCATTTAGATAATATAGAACTTTACAATTAGATAAAGCAGCAGAAGCATCTATTTGCTTATAATTGTAATCTTTCTTGTAAGAAAATAAATATTCATCTTTAAATTTGTAATAATTAAACATTAAAATATTGTCCTTTCAAATTTTGTATTTTTAAATTTAAATTTACTTAATAGAATTTTCGAGCCTTATTAATCTTTCAATATCATTGGTTATATAACTAGATGGTTTCATATTTAAATCATATTTCATATTTTCACCTACATCAGGGTATCGAGGTGATTGTATTACTTCTCCAAGTCTTTTAAGGGTTAAATTTTTTTCATATTTAATTTGATATTCACTTTCTAAAGATTTCAGTATATTTTGAGAATTTTCTAAACATGTTAAAGAAAGATCATATATTATTTTATTTGATGCATCTTTAATAAAATGTGGTGCTACATATGGAAGTATTAAGTTTATTGATTGAATCAAGCTTCCGTCATGCTCTTTATTTCTAAAAACAGTGTCTCCACCTATGAATGGATACATAAGATTTTCATTAAACCATAATCTAAGATTTGGTATAAAATAAGCTGCATCTACTTCTCTTTCTTGAATTTCCATTAGGTCTTTTCCTCGCCCTGAAAGTATACCAACAATAATTTTTTCTACAGTTATTTTTTCTCTTTTAAAAATAGGGTCTACAGCTTTAATTCTGTATCCCTTATTGAGTAAATCATCAACAAGTATAACAGGTCTATCAAAGGATTGAATTGTTCTAATTTGATTTACTAAAGGTGAATAAAATGGATATTCACATATTCTAAATCCTTTAATATCAGGATTAAATGTTTTATCTGTATGCAGTGATTTTGTTACTGTATTAGGAACTACTATTCCTTTTAATATATTACCAAAAGGAACACACATATATTTGCCAAGTGTTCTCTTAGTAAGAACTTCTCTAGGCACTTTATTAGTTTTACATATTTTATCTATTAAATTATAATGCAGTATTTCATTATCAAATGATAATACTAAGTTGCCGGGATATAAGTTTGTTAAAGCATTTTGAAGTTTTTTACGAGCTTCTCTTATTGATTGAAGAACTTCATTGTTTTTATTTAGAGGTTCTTTTATAAAACTTTCAAGATCTAACATTAAGGTAATTGGCATCTTCATATCAACTGCATATACAGCGTTTTCCTCATTATAGCCGGGTATTTTAGTAAAACCCTGTAATTCTAGAACTTCAAATATTTTTTTCTTATTCAAATTAGTTAAAATGTTATGATATAAAGCATATGTAAAATCCTTTTTTAAGCAGTGTGCTAATGTTTCAGTTATAATTATTTGTTCAATGTTTTCTAGCGGAGTGCTTGGATTAGTATATATGCCATCAATAACTATAATTTTTCCCGATGTATTTTGACGTACGTAATTAGCAACTTTAGTGCTTTTAAATTCTGAATATAAGTCAGAAGTACTAATTTGATGGAATGCTGAAAAACCTAATAATTTATCGGAATGTGAACCATCTCTTATTACTAACAGATTCATATTCATTGAAGTCAATTCTTCACCTATATTTTCATATAGGTTAGTATACATAAAAATATAATGACCAATTTCATCAACTATATTCTTACTTAAGTCTTCTATTAATTGTATTTTATAAGATTTAGTTTTAATTATTGTTTTATATTGAGGTTCTCTTAAGTATAAACTATATTCATATATAAACTGCTGGGCTAAAGGGTCAACGAGATTAGAAATATCTCTATTATCATCTATAAGTTCTCTAATTTGAGATGAACTTATATCTTCTAAGTGTAATGGAAGTTTTAATTCTATTATATTACCCTTAATTTTCTTTTTAGCTTCATTTGCTTTCTTAATAGTATCGTCTACACAGTTAGAATCGATTCTTTGGAAAATAATATGGCTAAAGCTGTGTATAGAATTTTTAGTTGCTCTAGATTTGTAAGCTGAAGCATTTACGATAACATCACTACCTACTACAATATAAACATCCTGATTTCCAAATAACGATTTTAGATTAGTCAAATCATGATTATTTGATAAGTTGATAGGAATATTATCTGGAAATAAATATATGTTAAATTCATTTGCTATAGACATATTTATTATTTGTCTTCTAAGCATTCTTGGTTGAGTACGTTTTGACCATGAAAATTCATCAACTGCTAAATAAACTTCAAAACCTAGATTCCTTATTTCATTTACAATGCCTTTATGACTTAATGAAAAAGGATCAAATGTGCCGGGGAAAAATGCTACTTTATTACTTTCTAATAAATTAATTTTATCATAATAAAAATTGTAATCACTTATAAATCTATATATATGATTAAGTGAAGCTGAATTGTTAAAGAAAAACAAATCATTTAGCTCTTTTTCGGAGAGCAGAGTTAATAATTTTTTAGCAATTATACTAAATATTTGATTTTTTTCTCTTATATTTAGTATTTTAGAGCCGAATATATCTTTACCTATAACAAGAAATGCCTCTTGTTTAACTTGTTCATTATAATTTGCAAGACCACTTAATATCATGCCTAATAATGTAACTAGCCTTTTTTCAAATATATCATCTGCTTCATTAAATTTTTCTTTGTATTTTGGATAATGCTGAACCATTACGCCTAATGTATTTAGTGTTAAAGAACTTATTTTAGGGTTAGATTCTTTTAAAATTTTATTTAAATCAATAATAATTTCATCAAGTTCTTTAGGATGTAGAAATAAAGCAATTTGTCCTAAATATTCAGGTATATATTTAGAAAATTCATAACCTTCTATATCAAGTCCTTTATAAAGTTCTATTACTATTTCATTTCTTTGATCAAAAGTTAATAAAGATGCTATTTCAAGCAGTGCTTTACCGGCTTTATTACGTACAGCTTCTTTAGCACTTACTTTAATAAGATTACATAAATGTGCAGCTGTTTGAAGATTCATTGTTCCCGGATTATTTTTTATATGTTCTAAAACAAAGTCTATATTAACAGTTTTGTTTATCCAAGGAGTAGCTGCTTTAAGATTGTTTAAAAACATATCTGGTATTTTATTTCTATTTTTATCAAATATTATTTTATAATTTTGTATAATTTCCTTAGAGATTTTAAGACTTTTTGCAGATTTATATTTAAGATAATTAACACTTATGTTATCAGAATAGTCAATTTTCGTTATATATTTTTTAATATTATCTAAAAATTCACTTGAAGAACTTAACTGTTGAGATAAATGAAGCATAAAATTAATAGCTGTAAGTTTAAGTTCTATAGAGGAACTTTCTGCGGCTGTAAGTGAATATTTTATCAAATTTTTAAGCTGCTTTTCAGAACAAAGATTAACAGGAATATACCATAAAGAATCTAATAATATAAAATTAGTCAAATCATTATCTTTATATTTTTCAAAATATGTTAAAAACTCATCTATATATTCTTTCTTTAGAGTCTCATCACAGTTTTCAAATATAGTTTTAATAAGTATTTTTAAGTCATATCCAATCCATTCTTTATGCTGGTCAGTTGTTTTGTGATCAGGATAGATTATTATTTTTAAATATTTTTCAAAAAGAGTTAAACTGTTAATTTCATTTTTCTGTTTACTAACATTTTCGGGTACTTCTTTTCTATATTCTTCATCAAAATCAACTATTATTAATCCAATAAGTTCTCCAGCTTGACGTCTTATATCTCCTTCTCTATGAACTAATAGTTCATAGAGAAAATTAAGTGTTAATACTTTTTGCTTTTGTGTCATGTAAGTCGAATATTCTTCGAAAATATTTAAATATGATCTAATATTTTCCCAATTACTTTTACTTCTTGCAGCTTCAAGTATTCCGGCAAAAGAGGAAGCGCTGCTAAGTTTATTCATAAGTGTTATATTATATTTTATTGCCATATATTTAAAATTCTCTATAACTTTATTGCCATTTAGCAATGAATAATCTTTATATATTATTTTTTTGGGAGTTAAGCTAGAAAAATCTATATTAATACCTAAATTTAACATATAATTCTCGAAGTCTTTTAATTTTGCATAAACTTTTCTATACCTTTTTTCTTTAGCTTCATCAACATTATCAAGCTTATTTAATATTATTTCAAAAGAATCTTCTAAAGAATATATATACATTTTGTAAGTATTTTTAAATTTTCGATTTTTAACTCTAAAATCAGCATATATGAGTACTAATGATTCTAATGGTAAATTCTCTAGTTCTAAATCCCATGTTGAATGATTTACAGCTATATGACCAATATTAGGTATATCAAATTTTTTAAACCACATATCAGTATAGTAATAATGCAAATACGGAACTCTTGTTATTTCGCAATTTTTACATCCATATTTACCAATATCATGTCCTGCTGCTGCTCCTGAAATCAAACCTAAGTTTATAGGTAAACCAGTTTTGTAAAGTTGACGTCCAATTTGCATAGCTACATAATGTACACCTGCAATATGCTCAAGTGTATTATGCTGCGTGATTTCTTGACTTAATCTCATTAGTTCATATATATAATTATCTTTAAAAACTTTAATAAATTTAATATATTCTTCAGGATTAGGTAAATTTTCTATTTCATCATCAGTTAAAAATTCAAAAGAATTATATTTATCAAAAGGTTTAGTTTTTTGATCATGTTCAAATACTGTTTTCAATATTTCTAAATACACTAAAACTGCATCTTCATTGTTTGGATCAAATTTAACATTAACAGCATTTGGAAAAGATTTATTTAGAATATATTTAAAAATATAACTAAGCCAATCTATATTTCGTTTAGGTGAAAGAGTAGTTATTATATCGCTAGATAATTCCAACACATCTTTACAAGTGATATTTCCCTTGTTTACAAGATAAGAAAGACTGGTTACAAAATTTCTATTAAGTATTAATGTTTGAATTTTTTCTTCTGATAAACTGACTTTTTTTAAAAAATCTTTATTAGTTAAATTTTGCAATATTTCTTTATGAAGCTCATTTAAAGTTATTCTGTTCATATAAATCCTCCAAAAATTATAAAAAATTATCCATCCTTAATTTATATTACTCAAATTTATCATGCATAATTCTAAATTTAATATAAAAGATAATTATATATAATAAAGTTTATCATTTATAATAAATACAGTAAAGCTAAATTACTAAAAAATAAAGTTTAATATGCATTTAATAGTAAAAAAAGAAGTTTTTGCTCATAAACAAAAACTCCTTTTAATTACTAATTATTAATTTTGCATTTTTATAATTTAACTAAATATTATTTTAAATTTAATGTTTGCATTTTGAATTTAACCAACATATCCTTCTGCTTTATCATAATTGTCAATCTTTCTTCCTTCTAAGAAGTTTTTAGCAACTTGTGGGAAAAGTGCATATGATAAAACATCTTCAGTTGATTCATATAATTCATTTATTTCTTTTTTGCATTTTTCGAATTCATCTTCTAATAAATCTGCTGGCCTTACAGTTATAATTTCTGCATTACCTATGATTTTTTTCTTTATTTCGTTAGAAATTTTATCTGGAGATTTACCATAGTAACCTTGAACATATTTTTTGATTTCAGTAGGAACCATTTTATATCTTTCACCTGTAACAACATTGAAGACAGATTGTATTCCTACCATCTGGCTCATAGGAGTAACAAGTGGCGGATATCCTAAGTCTTTACGGACTTTTGGAACTTCAGCTAAAACTTCTTCATATTTATCTACTGCATTAAGTGTTTCAAGCTGAGATAATAAATTTGAAAGCATACCGCCTGGTACTTGATATAATAAAGTTTTAGGCTCTGTCATTAATACTTTAGGATTTAAAGTACCATTTTCTAAATACTTACTTCTAATATCTTTAAAATATGATGCAATATCAACAAGTGCATTCATGTCTAGTTTAGGATCTTTTTCAGTATCTTTAAAAGTATATGCAATTGATTCAGTTGGAGGCTGAGATGTTCCAGAAGCAAATGGAGATATAGCAGTATCAACGATATCAATACCTGCTTCGACAGCTTTTATAAGTGTCATAGAAGCAATTCCACTAGTACAGTGATTGTGCAATTCTATAGGAAGGTCAGTAGTTTCTTTAATTGCTTTTATTAAGTCATAAGCTTGATATGGCAGCAATATACCCGACATATCTTTTATACAAATTGAATCAGCTCCTGCCTCTTCAAATTTTTTAATTAAATCAACATAGTATTCAAGAGTATGAATATTACTTGTAGTATATGAGATTGCACATTGGCAATGAGCTCCTTCTTCTTTAATTACATCAATAGATTTCTGCAAATTTCTAACGTCGTTTAGAGCATCAAATACTCTTACAATGTCAATACCATTTGATATAGCTTTTTTTAAAAACAACTCAACTATGTCATCTGGGTAATGTCTGTAACCAAGTATATTTTGACCTCTTAACAGCATTTGAAGTTTTGTGTTTTTAACTACATTTCTTATTTTTTTTAATCTTTCCCACGGATCTTCATTTAAAAACCTTAGGCAGGAATCGAAAGTTGCTCCTCCCCAAACTTCCATGGAATAATATCCAACATTATCCATTTTATTTAATATTGGAAGAATTTCATCTGTCGTCATTCTAGTTGCAATTAGTGATTGGTGACCATCACGTAAAGCAGTTTCAGTAATTTTTAACTTTCCCATAACAATCTCCTTTCTTTACTGTATATCAAAAATGTTAATTTGAATACGTTACCACATTCTATTATTATATAAAATGCTTATAAAAATGTTATTAAATTAAAGTTTTTTATTGAAATACTTAATATAATTATGTTATAATTTATATACTAATTATAGCTTAATATTAGCATGTAAATTATTATTTGTACATAAATAAAATTACGAATACAAAGTAATATGCTTATTTTTATTTCATAATATTATAAATAACATTTTAAAAGAAGGTGATATAAAAATGGATTATACAGATTTGAAAATAGTTGATATTTTACAAGACGACGGAAGAATTTCCATGAAAGATCTAGGCAAATTAGTTTCTTTGAGTCCTCCTGCAGTTGCAGAAAGAGTAAGAAGATTAGAAGAGTCAGGAATAATAGAAAAATACAAAGCAATAGTAAATACTGAAAAAATTGGTAAACCTATATGTGTATTAATAAATGCATCAATAAAGCCTGAAAAGCAGGATAAATTTTTGGAGTTTGCAAGAAATTCAGAGGAAATAGTAGAATGTCATCACGTAACTGGTCCGTATAGCATGATAATGAAAGCACATTTAAGGGCGATGCCTCATTTAGAAGAATTAGTAGGGAAAGTTCAATCTTATGGTAATACAGAAACATATATAATAATGTCAAGTCCTATTGATGGAAAACCTATTTAAATAACTATAGAGGAATTTACTTGTGTAAATTCGCCAGGCTATTGACAAACACGAATTTCATCGTTGTTGCCTCAATCGAGAATGCTCACGTATTACTATACACGCTCCGCTTACTCGCTTTCGGCACGCCTCAAACTTCGAGTTTCTCAAAAGCCTTTCATCTTGTTGACTTTGTCAACAATCTGAGGAATTTACTTGTGTAAATTCCTTTTTTAAATACTAGGATATCAAGGACGGGAAGTTTTTGTAGTATTTCTATGACAAAGGGGGAAATGTTCCTATAGCGGAAGTTACGTAGTGACTTCTTTTAAAAATAAGATCATTTGTACATTTATACATAAATTTGTAAATAAAGTAACGCATATAATTGATTATTTCGCTATAGAAAAAACTATAGTGTAGTGATAATAATTAATATCAATATTTTGGATATAGTAAAAATTAATAAATGGTGTTGCATAATTGTATAAATATTGATAAAATATAGTATTAAAGGAGGTATTTTATGGATAAGAGCAAAAAAATATCAACTGCTGTAATAAGAAGATTACCTAAATATTATAGATATCTTGGAGAACTTTCAAAAATTGGAATCAGCAGAACATCATCAAAGGAATTAAGTGATATGACTGGTTTTACAGCTTCACAAATAAGACAAGATTTAAATAATTTTGGAGGATTTGGTCAGCAAGGATTTGGATATGATGTTTCAAATTTAAGAAATGAAATAGGTAAAATATTAGGGCTTGATAGGAAATATAAAATTATAATTGTAGGTGCAGGTAATATAGGGCAGGCAATTGCAAATTATACTGGTTTTTATGAAGAGGGATATGATGTAGTTGCATTGTTTGACAAAAATCCAAAGCTAATAGGTCTGTCTATAAGAGATAAAACTATACAGGATATTGACGATTTAGATGATTTTTTAGAACTTAATGAAGTAAATATAGCTGTATTATGTACTCCAAAAAGTGTCAGTCAAAAAATAGCTGATAAGCTTATAAAAGGTGGCATAAAAGCAATATGGAATTTTGCACCAACAGATATTAAATTACCTAAAGATATAGTTTTAGAAAATGTTCATTTAAATGAAAGTTTGTTTGCTTTAACATATTATTATAAAAATAAAATTATAAATGACTAAGTAATTTAAATTAAAATAATATATATTATAATCCAGTATGCTATTAAATTAAAAATAAGTGTATTAGGGTTATTTTGTATTTTTTGCGGCCTTTCTTTACATTTTATTACAAAAAAGTAATACTTTTTTAAGTATATATAAAAAATGTAATAAAAATACTTAAAAAAATATAATAAGATACTAAATATATGTATAAATAGTTAATAATAACAAATATTTAATACAATTCTAATCTAGCATGGTTGAACATATATATAATATTGTTATATCTTATTTAAGTAATTTACAATGATGGATTGTAAAATCTGTTATAAAAAAAGGGAGGCAAATATGAATAAATATTTAGAACAAGTATTAGAAACAGTTAAAAACAGAAATGCTTCAGAAAAAGAATTTATTCAAGCAGTTGAAGAGGTATTTAAATCTATTGAACCTGTAATTGATAAGCATCCTGAGTATGTTAAAAAGAATCTAGTAGGAAGAATAGTTGAGCCTGAAAGACAAATTTTATTTAGAGTTCCTTGGGTAGATGATGAAGGTAATGTTCAAGTCAACAGAGGTTTTAGAATACAATTTAATAGTGCAATAGGACCTTATAAGGGTGGATTAAGATTTCATCACACAGTTTATTCTGGAATAATTAAGTTTTTAGGATTTGAACAAATATTTAAAAATTCACTTACAGGACTTCCTATAGGTGGTGGAAAAGGTGGAAGTGACTTTGATCCTAGAGGAAAATCAGATGGAGAAATGATGAGGTTCTGTCAAAGCTTTATGACTGAATTATATAGACATATTGGACCAGATATAGATGTGCCAGCAGGAGATATTGGTGTAGGAAAAAGAGAAATAGGCTATCTATATGGACAATATAAGAGAATACGTGGAGCTTTTGAAAACGGAGTTTTAACTGGTAAAGGTCTAGCATACGGAGGTAGCTTAATAAGACCTGAAGCAACAGGTTTTGGGGCTGTTTATTTTTGTAATGAAATGTTAAAGCATGAAGGTAAATCTATAGATGGTATGGTATTTGCTATTTCAGGTTTTGGTAATGTTTCTTGGGGAGCTACAAGAAAGATTAACGAGTTAGGTGGAAAAGTAGTTACATTATCAGGACCAGATGGATATATTTACGACCCAGAGGGTATTAAGGGTGATAAGATTGATTATATGCTAGAAATGAGAGCTTCTGGTAGAGATAAAGTTAAAGATTATGCTGATAAGTTCGGCGTAGAATTTTTCCCAGGGGAAAAACCTTGGGGTAGAAAAGTAGATGTAGTTATGCCTTGTGCAACTCAAAATGAAATACATATTGAAGATGCTAAGAAAATAGTAGCAAATGGAATAAAATATGTATGTGAAACTTCAAATATGCCTACTACAAATGAAGCACTTGAGTACTTACAAGAAAACAAATTAATTATTGGTCCATCAAAAGCTGTTAATGCAGGTGGAGTTTCTGTATCTGCGTTAGAAATGTCTCAAAACAGCCAGAGATATTCTTGGACTGCCGAAGAGGTTGATGAGAAACTTCATACAATAATGGTAAATATACATAATAATGCAATGAAGGCAGCAGAAGAGTATGGATTAGGTTATAATCTTGTAGCAGGTGCAAATATAGCAGGATTTAAAAAGGTTGCAGAAGCAATGATGGCACAAGGAATTGTTTAGAATTTAAAATTAAAAATTCAAAATGCAAAATCAAATAAAACCCACGTACACCAACGTACGTGGGTTTTTTGTACCGTTCTAGTTTGCGGCTTCCATAATTTCAATTATTGTTTTATCAACATTTGACATACCTTTTTTACTAAGTATACCTAAATTTTTAATAGCTTCTTCAGCTGATCCGGTTACAATTCCATTATTCTTACAAGCTGAAAATCCATTGATTGCTAAGATTGCAGCTTGTACTCCTGAAGCAGCAGCTGTTCCAAGCTTAAGTGCACAACCTGGTTTTGCTCCGTCACAAATTACTCCTGCTTGATTAGCTAACATGTTTTTTATAGCTCCCTGCATATGTATATAAGAACCTCCCATTAGCCAAACAATTGCACAACTTGAACCGGTTGCTGCTGCTATTGAACATCCGCAGAGTGGAGAAAGGCGACCAACAAAATGTTTAATATAACCTGTTATAGTATGACTTATAGCTAAAGCTTTTGCTAACTTTTCTTTTTCCGTATTATATAATTTTTCATAAGCTGCTATAGGTAAAATAGCTGTAAGTCCATGATTTCCACTACCATTTGAACTCATTACTGGAACTACTAATCCTGACATTCTAGCATCAGAAGCAGCTGAAGTCATCATCATTGCGAGATTTGGTAGGTCTTTAGTTAATATGCCGTTATCTATACTTTCTTTCATAGCATAACCAACACCTATACCTAGTTTTCTTGACATTCCCAATTCAGCTGCTTTTTTGTTCATTTCTAGTCCATCTAGCATATGTGAAATTTCAGAAAAATCTAATTTTTCTATTTCATTAATAATATCTTTAATAGAAGTATTAAAAAAATCAGAATCTAGAGTTAATTTTGTATTAATATTAATATTGTCTTCAGCAGTAAAAATGGGTTCTTCATTTAAAGAGATTAATGTAATATTATCGTGTTTATCTTCAATTACTGCTTTTGCAATATTAGTGTCACTATAAATTATTGCTTTAATGTATACGCTTTTACTTGTATTTTCTAATTTAACTGTTATTTTATTTTCTTTTAATAAAGTTTTTGCTATATACTGTGTTTCATTTGATACATCTCCAAGTATTTGTAAACCGTTTTCATGGTTCCCTTTAGCAGTTCCTAAAGCTGCGGCTACATCAAGTCCTATCTCATCTATACCAGGTATACCTACATTCATTCCGTTTTTATAGATATTTGGGCTTATGCTAATAACAACTCTATCAACTTTACCTTTAATTACAGATTTTGCAGCTGCACAAGCTAATGCAATAGCTACAGGTTCGGTACATCCTACAGCTGGTTTAACATCATTATTAAGAACATATAATATATTCTTTTTTAAATTCAATTACAGTCAGTCCCTTCTATATTTTCTTGTTATAAATACATATGTAGCAAATTATATGCCAATATAAAAATATGTTTAATTTAAGAAAAATGAAGGTGTTCATTAATATTTAAAATAAAAAGAATCTCATTCTGAGATTAATCAAGGTAAAACAAGTCTCAAAATGAGATGTAGTATCATTTTGAGACTTCTATATATTATATGTTTTTATTTTTCTATATAAAGTAGCTCTACTAATTCCTAAAGCTGACGCAGATCTTTCTATACCCGTATTATTTCTACCATAAAACTGTAGCGCTTTTATTATTTCTTTTTTTTCTAATTCCTTTAGAGGTTTAACGGAATTACTAATTTCCTCATTAATTGTGTTTTTATCAATAGATTTGATAACGGTTTTCTTTAGCCTATTAGGCAAATTCTCTATAGTAACTATACTGCTAGAAGCAACATTAGTAATATATTCAATAGTATTTTCAAGTTCTCTAATATTACCGGGCCAGTTATAGTTGGTCAAAAAACTAATTAAATTATCGTCAAAGTCGTGAACCTGTTTATTAAATTGCTTGCTAAACTTTCTTAGAAAAATCTTAGAAATAATCATAATATCTTCTTTTCTATTTCTTAATGGAGGTATATTAAGAGGTATAACATTTAATCTAAAAAATAAGTCTTCACGAAATTCACCATCATTGACCATTTTTTCTAAATTTCTGTTAGTAGCCGAAATTATTCTAGCTTCCATATAGATAGTTTTATTACCCCCAACTCTCATATATGATCTTTCCTGTATTACACGTAATAGTTTTGACTGCAAATGAAGAGGCATGTCACCAATTTCGTCTAAAAAAATAGTACCTTTACCAGCAAGCTCAAATTTGCCTGGATTGCCGCCTTTCTTTGCACCAGTAAAAGCTCCTTCTTCATATCCAAACAACTCGCTTTCAATTAAGTTTTCTGGTAGAGCAGAGCAGTTTATAGCGATAAAAGGATAATCTTTACGAGAACTATGATTGTGTATGGCTCTAGCAAATAATTCTTTACCTGTTCCGCTTTCACCTTGAATTAAAACTGAAGATGTACTTTTTGAAAATTGCTTTGCATAATTTATGATTTCATTTATTTTATTGCTTTTTCCTATTATGCAGTCAAAGGTTATTTCTCTTGATGTGCCAGCAATAGTACCAAATACATCAATCATTTCTTCTAGTTCACTTATTGTTATAACATAGCCATTTATTTCATTATTAACTTTTATTGGATGAATACTGTAAAATCCTTGGAATTTTTTTTTGTTCTTATAATAATTAAAACTTTTATTTTTAACATTATCTTTGCTGTATTGTTTAAAATCTGAAAGAATATTTTTTATATTCTTACCATTTGATATGGAACTGCTGTGAAAAAAATTTTGTACTGTTTTATTGCAGCGTACAATAAAACCTTTCTCATCAGTTGAGATTATTCCCACATTTATTAAATTCATGGTTGTATCTAATTCATTAGCTAATTTTTTAATTTTGTTAGTGCTTTCATGTTCAAGGAGTTTTGAGGCTATAAGATTAGACATTTTTTCTAGAAAATCGAGTAAGTTTATTTCATTTCCAACAATTCTCTTTTTTTGTAATTCATTAAAAGCTACTAATCCAATGACTCCTACAGCTATATTATCTACAATTATAGGACAGCAAACTTGAGCATATTCTTTACATTGAGCAATATTGTCACAATCAATGCACCTTATATTCTCTCTAGGATTTTCTATAATGAAACTCTCCTGTGAATTTAATGATTTAGAAAATACACATTTATTAGATAATTTCTTACCTAATTTAGACATATAAATTCCTGTTGCTGTTATTCTATTTAGCTTACTGTCAACGATTGTAGCGTCAACATTAATAACACTAGTAATTGCATTAGTAATATCAAACAATGTATCTTGTATAGCTGATAAATTGTATTTCATAAATATCACCTCAAAAATATTATAGCATTTCTTAACTTTATGTACAATTGACAAAATATAGAGAAAAATAGAGGTAATTTGAAATAATTTCATCTTGGAAATCAAAAAAATGTATTATATAATACATCAGAAGGTGGGATATGTATGAAAGTTATACAAGAAAGAAATAAAATAATACTAAACGGCATAAAAGATTTTAATTTAGTACATGTATTTGAGTGCGGTCAGTGCTTTAGATGGATTAGAGAAGAGGATGAAAGTTTTACTGGTGTTGCTTACGGTAAAGTAATAAATGTGAAAAAAGATAATGATATTTTTACTATAAATAATACTAATATCAATGATTATAATAGTATTTGGTGCAAATATTTTGATTTAGATAATGATTATGCTCTTATAAAAGAAAAACTTAACAAAGATGATGTTATGGAGAAAGCCATAGAATTTGGTACAGGCATAAGAATTTTAAACCAAGATGAATGGGAGACACTTATATCATTTATAATATCTGCTAATAATAGAATACCTATGATTAAGAAAGTAATAGAAAATATAAGTAGGAATTTTGGAGAACTTATATGTGAATATAATGGAAAAAAATATTATTCTTTCCCACGACCTGAGCAATTAGCAAAGGCTAGTGTAGAAGAATTAAGAGAGTGTAAGGCAGGTTTTAGAGCAAAAAGAATAAAAGAAGCTGCTGAAAGGATTGTTCAAGAAAAAGAGAAACTATATTTATTAAGTAAAGGAAACTATAATGATGCTTTTGAATATTTAAAAACTTATAATGGGGTAGGAGATAAAGTAGCTCATTGTGTTCTGCTTTTTTCCATGAGACAATTTTCTGCTTTTCCTGTAGATGTTTGGGTCAGGAGAGTAATGAATGAACTTTATTTAGGAAATAGTAAAGATAAAGAAATTAGAGAATTTGCTGAGAATAAATTTGGAGATTTATCTGGATTTGCACAGCAATATTTATTCTATTATGCTAGAGAAAACGGTATAGGTAAAAAATAAAAATAGATTTTAAAGAATTATAGAGAAAATACAAGGAAATAATACTAAATAAATGTGCTAGTGACAAAAATATAAGATACAAACCAATAACCACCAATATTTTCTAAAAATCACTTATAATAGAATTTGATATCATTATTACAATCAATTATTATATAAACTATAAGTATTAGCACTCTCCTTAGGTGAGTGCTAACAATAGAAAAAATTATTTACAATATATAAGTAGTCGATTAAATATTATAATTACGACTATACTATATACAAAATAAGGAGGTAGAATAATGAACATTAAACCATTAGGAGACAGAGTAGTAATAAAAATGGTTGAGGCTGAAGAAAAAACTAAAAGTGGTATAGTTTTACCAGGAACCGCTAAAGAAAAACCACAAATGGCTGAAGTTGTTGCTGTTGGATCAGGAATAACAAATGATGAAAAGAAAAAAGAAGAAATTAAAATTGGGGATAAAGTTATATTCTCTAAATTTGCAGGTACAGAAGTTAAAATTGATGGAAAAGAATTAACTATCCTTAAACTTACTGATGTTTTGGCAGTAGTAGAGTAATTTAAAAATACATAAAGAGAGGTGTAATAATAAATGGCTAAAATAATAAAATTTGACGAAGAAGCTCGTAGAGCAATGGAAACAGGTGTTAATAAATTAGCAGATACAGTTAAAGTTACTTTAGGACCTAAAGGAAGAAATGTAGTTTTACAAAAATCATTTGGTTCACCAATGATTACAAATGACGGAGTTACAATAGCAAGAGAAATTGAATTAAGCGATCCTTATGAAAATATGGGAGCTCAATTAGTTAAAGAAGTAGCAACAAAAACTAATGATGTAGCAGGAGATGGAACTACTACAGCTACTTTATTAGCTCAAGCAATTATAAGAGAAGGATTAAGAAATGTTGCAGCTGGTGCAAATCCTATGATAATTAAAAGAGGAATCCAAAAAGCTGTTGAAGAAGCAGTTAATGAATTAAAAGGATTTTCTAAACAAATTGAAAGTTCAGAAGATATAGCTCAAGTAGCATCTATATCAGCATCTGATGAAAGCATAGGAAAACTTATAGCTGAAGCTATGGATAAAGTTGGTAAAGACGGTGTTATAACTGTTGAAGAATCTAAAACAATGGGAACTAATCTTGACGTTGTTGAAGGAATGCAATTTGACAGAGGATATTTATCACCTTATATGGTAACAGATGCAGAGAAAATGGAAGCTGTTTTAAGCGACCCTTACATATTAATTACTGATAAAAAAATTACTAATATTCAAGATGTATTACCTATTCTTGAACAAATTGTTCAACAAGGAAAACCATTATTAATAATTGCTGAAGATGTAGAAGGAGAAGCTTTAGCTACATTAGTTGTTAACAAGTTAAGAGGAACATTCAACTGTGTTGCAGTTAAAGCTCCTGGATTTGGTGATAGAAGAAAAGAAATGTTAAGAGATATTGCAATATTAACTAATGGTCAAGTAATATCTGAAGAATTAGGATATGACTTAAAAGAAACTACAATTGAAATGCTAGGTAAAGCTTCTACTGTTAAAATAGACAAAGAAAATACTACAGTAGTTGGCGGTGCTGGAAATCAAACTGACATTGATGAGAGAGTTAAACAAATAAAAGTTCAATGTGAAGAATCAACTTCAGAATTTGACAAAGAAAAACTTCAAGAAAGATTAGCTAAATTATCAGGCGGAGTAGCAGTTATTAATGTTGGAGCAGCTACAGAAACTGAAATGAAAGAAAAGAAATTAAGAATTGAAGATGCTCTTAATGCAACTAGAGCAGCTGTTGAAGAAGGAATAGTAGCTGGTGGTGGAGTTGCATTAGTTAATACTATTGATGCTGTAGATAAAATAGCTAAAGATTTAACAGGTGATGCAAAAACAGGTGCATTAATAGTTAAAAGAGCTTTAGAAGAGCCAGTAAGACAAATAGCTATAAATGCAGGTTTAGAAGGATCAGTTATAGTTGAAAAAGTTAAAGCAAGTGACAAGGGTGTAGGATTTGATGCACTTAATGAAGAATATGTAAATATGATAAAAGCTGGTATAGTTGATCCAACTAAGGTTACAAGATCAGCTCTTCAAAACGCTGCATCAGTATCTGCTATGGTATTAACTACAGAAGCAGCAGTAGCTGATGAGCCAAAAGAAGAACCAACTATGCCTCCAATGGGTGGCGGCGGAATGCCAGGCGGAATGCCAGGAATGATGTAATAAATTTCAAAAATGTAACCACATTTTGATGACATTTAAAAGCTGTTCATAATTCTATGAATTTTTGAACAGCTTTTTGCTTTTTTGATAAAATTACATTCATTATAAGAGTCTCTAGTATAATGTTAGCAAAAAAAGAATTAAATAGTCACATAAATAAATATTTCTACAATTAACAACATGTGCTATAATTGAAAAGAAATAGATATAATTTTTTAGTTAATAAACAATGTGAGGTTGAAAAATGGAATTTGAAAAGCATTTAAGAAAATCAAATATTGATGAAGAAACTATTAGTGAAATTATGAATGTTAGTTATCCTAAAGATAAGGACGATTCAAAACAAGATTTAGCTAATTTTATGGCTGCTGCTATGCAAAAATGTGAGGAATTATTGGATTATGATACTATTAGTGAAGTTATGTTTGACAGAGCCTGCTGTAAAAGTGGACTTAGGTTAAAAAATTCAAGGAGCTTTGCAAAAGAACATAATAACAAAACATTGGAAGAAAAGCTAAGCTTATTAGGAAATGTAAAATATATGGGCAAACCATTTTTAAATAAAAATGGAGATATAGAAAGTGTTGCGGTAGGAAGTTATGATAGAAATAATATGATTTGTCCTTGTTGGCATTTTAAAGGTGCTAAACCTTTTAATTCACCTATGCCATTGTCTTATTGTAAATGTTGTGCGGGTCATTTCAGGTTTCATTATCAAAAAGCATTACGTGAAAAATTAAGGTTAAAAGAAGTAGTTTCATCAATTCTAAACAGTGATGGTAAGAGCCCATGTGTGTTTATTTATGAGATTGTTGAATAATGAAAAAAACATATAAGTTAAATTAAATAAAAATATATTAAAAAGAATTTGTAATAAGCAAATTCTTTTTAATATATTTTTTGGTCGGAGTGAAAGGATTTGAACCTTCGGCATCTTGGTCCCGAACCAAGCGCTCTACCAAACTGAGCCACACCCCGATGCTATTATAGTATAGCACTATCTTTATTAACTATCAATAAAATATAGCGTGTTTTATTCTTATTTATTAAAATCTATTTAATCATTTATTGCATATGTTTGAAAATTGAGAAATCAATAAATTATAACTTTAAGGAAAATTTAAGAAAATTAATTTAAAATATATAATAACATAAAATTGATATGGAAGGAGAATATCATTGAGCAATATAAATAAGAGAGGAAAAAAGAAAAAAATTATATTAATAATTGCAATAGTGATTATAGTCTTAGTAGTAATAGTAGGTGTAAAAATTAAGCAGGCAACCGACCAAGCTAAAATCATGTTAAATCAAATGTCCTCCCAAGAAGTTGAAATAACTGCTGAAAGAGGAGAGATAAAAGTTTTAGTTACAGGAAGTGGTAGTGTAGAACCTGCTGATAAAAGAGTTATAAAATCTGAAATTAATGGAACAGTAGATGAAATATTAATTAAAGAAGGTCAATTAATAGAAGAAGATCAATTGCTAGCTTCATTAAAGGTTGATTCTGATAGTAAAAGTGATCAAATAAATATTGATGATGCTAACCTTAGTTTAGAAATTGCTAAAAATGATTTAAATAATTTATATGAACAGCAGGAAGATTTAAAGATATATGCTTCAACATCTGGTACAGTATCAGATTTTAATCTTAACATTGGAGATGAAATAACAAATAATACTAACAATAAGATTTTATCAATTAAAAATGTTGATACTGTTAAAGCTGAGGTTTATTTTGCTAAAAATCAATTTGATAATATTAACATTGGAGATGAAGCAAGTCTGTTCTTCCCAGATTTCTTAGTTTCACAAAGCGGAAAAGTATCAGCAAAAGACAGCACTCCTGTACCGTTAGGATCAGGTGCGGTTGGTTATGCAGTTGAAATAGAATTAGAAAATATGGGTGCAATAGAAAAAGATATTAATGTTCAAGTTTCCGTAGAAAATGCTAACGGAACTTTTAGTGCTTCTGACTATGGAAAAATTATAGAAGAAGAATCTACTGTAATTACTTCAAATGTATCAGGAGAAATTGATAAAATACATGTAGAGAATGGTCAATATGTAAATGAAGGTGATTTACTTATAGAATTAAAAAATGATGATTTAACATATAAGATAGAACAGCAAAAATTAACAGTTGACCAGAAAAAAATATCTCTTGATGATCTACAAGAAGGAGATACTATTTATGCACCTGTATCAGGTACAATTTTGTCAGTAAATGTTTCAGATGACGATGTTGTAGATAGATCAACAACACTTTTAACTTTAGCTAACCTTGAAGATATGGAAATAAAAATAGGGGTAGATGAGTTAGATATTAAAAATGTTAAAATTGGTCAAAAAGTAGATATAACATGTGACGTATTTGAAGATGAAAAATTTACAGGAACAGTTTCTAAAATAGCTCTTGAAGGATATAATACGAATGGAGTTACAAACTATGATGTAACTGTAAAAGTTGATGATAGAAAGCAGCTTATGTCTGGCATGAATGTAGACGTAGAAATTTTAGCAGCTCAAAAAAGTGATGCATTATTATTACCTATTGAGGCAATTCAAAAAGTTCAAACAAAATATATAGTAATGACAAAAAATGAAGATGGAGAGCAAATACCGACTCCTATAGAAATAGGATTAGCTAGTGATGATTATGTTGAAGTAACAAGTGGATTAAATGAAGGGGATACAGTCGTATATATGAAGAAAGCTGATATTGATATGAATTTCCAAAACTTTATGATGCCCGGAATGGGTGGAGGTTCAAAACCAGCAAAACAAGTGAATGAGGGAGGAAAAAGATGATAAATGTTAAAGATGTAACTAAAACGTACATTATGGGTTCTATAGAACTTCAAGTACTAAAAGGTATATCTTTAGACATTGAAGAAGGAAATTTTGTATCTATAATAGGTCCTTCTGGCTCAGGAAAATCTACTTTAATGAATATTTTAGGATGTTTAGATATTCCTTCGACAGGAGAATACTATTTAGATGGAAAGGAAATTAGTACCTATAATGAAAGCCAATTAGCTAAAATAAGAAATGAAAAAATAGGGTTTATATTTCAGAAATTTAACTTATTACCAAAACTTACAGCATATGAAAATGTTGAACTGCCTCTTATTTATAGAGGAGTTAAAACAAAAGAAAGAAAAGAAAGAACAATCTCAGCCCTCGATAGTGTAGGGCTTTCAAATAGATTTCACCACAAACCAACAGAGCTTTCTGGAGGACAGCAGCAAAGAGTTGCTATAGCGAGAGCTCTGGTTGGTGCTCCCCCAATATTGTTAGCTGATGAACCAACCGGAAACTTGGATAGTAAATCAGGAGAAGAAGTTATGAATATAATACAAAAACTTAATAGACAAGGTAAAACTATTATATTGATAACACATGATAATGAAATTGCTAAACAAGCCGGTAGAATAATAAGTATTAAAGATGGTTTGTTAACTAATGAGGTGGTGAAACAATGAATATAAAGAATACTGTTAAAATGGCCTTTAAATCTATATTTGCCAATAAAATGAGAACATTTTTAACTATGTTAGGTATTATTATTGGTGTTTTTTCAGTAATAGTATTAGTTTCTTTAGGACAGGGAACTACAGCAAGTGTTACAGAAAGTATAGAAAGTATGGGTTCAAATATTATAAATGTAACCATAACAGATAAAAGTAAAACTTTTGATTATGATGATGCTATGGAAATAGAAAATTTAGAAGGGGTAATGCAGGTAACACCTACAGTAACTAGTAATGTAACTGCTAAATATGGGTTGGAAAATATTAATGTAAATGCTGAAGGTGTTAATGAAAATTATTTAGAAATAAACAATTTTGAGTTAGGATATGGTAGATTCATATCACCTATAGATGTAGATTATAGAAATAAAGTAGCTGTTCTAGGAACTGATACAGCAGAAGATTTGTTTGGAAAAATAGATCCGATTGGAGAACAAATTTCATTAAATGGTGAAAAATATACAGTTATAGGAGTGTTGGAATCTAAAGAAGATTCGGTTTATGGAAGTAATAATGAAAAGATTGTTATTCCAGTAATAACAGCAATGAGACAAATGAAGACTAATACTATAAGCAGTATAACTGTTCAGGCAGAATCATCGGAAATGTCAGATGTTGCAGTGGAAAACTTAAAGGATTATTTGTTTGATATTTTTGAAGATGAAGATTCATATTTTGTATTCAATCAAGCTGATTTATTATCTACAATAGACGAAGTTACAGGTATGCTTACTCTTATGCTTGGCGGTATAGCAGCTATATCATTAGTAGTTGGTGGTATAGGTATTATGAATATAATGCTTGTAACAGTTTCTGAAAGAACACGTGAAATAGGTATAAGAAAAGCTATTGGAGCTCAAAGAAGGGATATACTTATACAATTTTTGATTGAATCATCAGTTATAAGCTGTTTTGGAGGCATAATAGGTATTATATTTGGAATTGTCGTTAATAATCTTATTAGCAGCCTTATGGATATTAAAGCAGTTATGAACATACAGGTTATATTACTAGCTTTTGGATTTTCATTAGGAGTAGGTATATTCTTTGGAATGTATCCTGCTAATAAAGCATCAAAATTAAAACCTGTAGATGCTTTAAGATATGAATAAATAAATCTTGCAGATAACTACAATTAAGGGTAAAATTAATAATGGTAAATCTTATGATTAATTAAAATGGGAGTACATTTATGAGAGTATTAATAGTAGAAGATGAAATTAAAATAACGCAAGCTTTAAAATTTTTATTTAAAAAACAGAGTATTGAAGTTGATATTGCTAACGATGGAGATGAAGGACGTTTACTTGCAGAAAAAGAAATATACGATGTTATAGTTTTAGATATAATGCTTCCCGGTACTAATGGTATAGATATACTTAAGCATATGAGAAGAATAGGTAATAATACACCTGTAATAATGTTAACAGCTAAAGATTCTATTGATGATAGAGTATATGGATTAGAATCGGGAGCAGATGATTATTTAATAAAGCCTTTTGCTACTAAAGAACTAATAGCAAGAGTTAAAGCACTATCAAGAAGAAAGAATACCGATTATATAGGAGAAATGTATGAATTTGAAGATGTAAAATATGATACAAAAAATTATCTGATGTATGTAAACAATAAACAGTATAAACTTCCATTAAAAGAGGCTATGCTTATGGAGACTTTTATAAAAAGACCAAAACAAGTATTTACAAGAGAGCAGATAATTGATAGAATATGGGGACTTGAAGCTGATATTTTGGAAAGTAATATTGAAATATATGTACATCATTTAAGAAAGAGATTAGAAAAAACCAATGCAAAAATAGAAACAATTAGGGGCATAGGTTATATGTTAAAGGAAAAGACTTAAAAATTCAAAATTTAGAATGCAAAGTTCAAAATTTAAATGAATTTAGAGAAAGGGTGTTAGTATGTTTAGAAGGCTTCATGTAAAGTTAACATTATATATGGCATTAATACTTATGGCTTTTTTGAGCATATTAGCTGTTGGTATATATCATTTCACAAGTAGTGTATTTGAGCTGTCTGCTAAACAATCCATGAAGATTGCAGCAGCTCGTCCTGATATTTTAAATAATATGCAAAACCCTTTTTTTGATTTTAGAGATAATAATAGATTTTTTTTCAATAACAATACAAAGATGAAAATTAATTATATTTATTATGATAAATTTTTCAATTTAGCTTATGTGAAAAGTGAAGATGCAGAGATAGCAAAAGCTATAGTTGAGTATGCAGTAGAAGCATTTGACAAAAAAACTGAAATATATGATAAGAAGGAAATAGAAGGCGTAAATTATAGGATATATACAAAATATGTAAATGATAACGATGTTGTAGGAGTCATCCAAATCTTTGCAGATACTACGTATGAAAAAATATTTCTAAATTTTTTAAGAAGTGTATTGTTGATTATTGGAACAATAGGTATGATAATAATGGTTGTTATAAGTTACTTTTTTACAGGAAAAGTTATTCAGCCAGTAAAGCATTCTTGGATAAGGCAGAAGAAGTTTGTTGCTGATGCTTCTCACGAGCTTAGAACTCCTTTAACTGTAATACAAACAAATTTAGATGCTGCTTTAAGTGATGATCAAGGAACTATTAAGGAAAATAGTATTTGGTTGAATAATGCTTACTCTGAAACTAAAGTAATGGGCAAATTAATACAGCAGTTACTTACATTAGCTAAAATAGATGCAAATAAAATTAAATTAGAAATTCAGGATATAAACCTTTCAGATATTGTTTTAATTACAGTTGATAATTTGAAAATAATGTCTGATGTTAAAAATATAGAAGTACAAACAGAAATACAAGATGATATTTATATTAAGGGTGACTATGATAAAGTAAGACAGTTAGTAGTTATACTACTTGATAATTCAATAAAATATACAGAAAAAGGTAGTATAAAAATATGTTTAAAAACAGAGAAAAATAAAAAAGTATTAACTATTGAAGACACAGGTATTGGAATAAAACAAGAAGATATAAAAAAAATATTTGATAGATTTTATAGAGTAGATGAAGCAAGAAATAGGCAAGCAGGAGGCACCGGTTTAGGTCTTAGTATTGCTAAATGGATTGTAGATGCTCATAAAGGAACAATTGAAATACAAAGTACATTAGGAAAAGGAAGTATCTTTAATGTAACGTTTAATTAATAACTATAAAAGGTAAATTATGAAGAATAGCAAAATAATAAATACAGTTTTAATATTATCTATAGTTTTTATACCTGCTGCGTATTTGGCAATTGCAGCAGTCCTAATAACTAATATTTTTAAAAATGATTTAAGTGTGTTTAGTAAAATAAGAAGTAATAAACTATTATTATCAATGTTTATTGTTATAGTAATAGTAACATTTTTTTCAGAACTTTGGTATGTTAGCTTATTGTTTTCTATACCAATACTATTGAGTTTATATTTTTCTGCATATATATCATTATATATAAAAGAAAGAAATCTAGAGAGTGTATTGAAAGTTATATATATTGTATCTATAGCTGTTTTTAGTATTGGTTTAATACAATATATTAGTCCATCATTTAATATACCATTAAAATGGATAGATAGTAATAATTATAATATTACAAAAAGAATTTATTCAACTTTTTTCAACCCAAACATTTATGGATTTTATATTAGTGCTATAATGATAATTTCAAGTGTAGAAATAGAGAACAAAACAAAAAATAAAACATTATCAAAAATTACGATAATTTTAGGCTTAATGAACCTTATATTGACTTTTTCAAGAACCAGTTGGTTGGCATTGTGTGTAACGTTTGTAGTGGCAGGCTTTTTATTAGATTATAAATTTCTAAAATATGCTGCAATAGTATCAATATCTATTTTATTATTTGACAATATTTTGTCTACAGGTAGGGCTAACCCTATAAAAGCAGCTCATGATAGTGGGTTTTTATATAGAATTGAAATATGGAAGGCAAGTCTTAAAATATTTAAGGATTATCCGATTACGGGCATAGGATTTGGTACACTTTTTGATTATATTAGCAGCTATTCAGATACTATAAGTGCATATGTTGAGCATAATCACAATATATACATTCAAGTAGCTGTAGATATGGGAATAATAGGTTTAATTTTAGCAATATATACAATTAAACGCATATATATGTTCATAAAAAGACGTTTGCAAAACAATAAACATGATAAGATTGCTGTAATAACCGCTATGATTGTTATAATGACATCAATTCACGGAATAGCTGATTCGATAATATTTACTTATCAAATGATACTCATTACAGCATTTTATGGAGGTATATTAATAGGAATAGAGGGAAATAAATCCTAAAATTATAGGAATTTTTCCTTTATTACTTTCCAATAATTATAATTGCCTATAGTTAATTTTTTTATTGTTTTTTTTGACATGAAAAATTTTGCTTTATCTACATTTGAGAATTCATATTCTTCACCATCTGCATAGAAAACTACAGAATTAGTATATTTTTGTTCAGGTGTGATAACTACTTCGAATTCAGGTGGTACAATAACACTTGAATTTAAGCACCTATATGCGTTAGATATTAGAGGTACTATTGGAGTTATCTGCAGAGTTTTTAAAGAAGGATAAACTAAACTTCCACCAGAAGAATAATTATAAGCAGAACTTCCTAATGGTGTTGATATGATTACGCCATCACCGCTTATAGTTTGAAGATGATTGTTGTCAACAAAGATATCTAGATGTATAGTTTTTGAGGAAGCACCTTTGATTGCAATTTCATTAATGGCATATAAATGCATAGACTTTTCTTTATTTAAAATAATTCCTTCTACTACGTTAATATCATATATAGTGTAATTCTTTAATTTGTAATTTTTAATAAAATTGGCTATATCATTAGGGGAAAGCTCAGGATAAAATCCAAGACTGCCTGTATTTATACCGATAAAAGGTATATTTGGGAATCCATTATTTCTTACTGCATGAAGAAAAGAACCATCTCCTCCTATTGTTATAATAAGTTCAGCATCTTTATTAAATTCAAGAGAAGGTGTAAAGCCATTTGCTTCTAAACAATCTACTAATTTTTCTTGTATTTCATTTGAATATTTGCTTTTATTAGTCAGAATATTAATTACTCTATTGTCCATTTCATATTCCTTTCAATTTTGTTCTTTGGTTATTTTATATTTTATTAATTGTTTTTATTTTTATTTTATATTATTATTATTATTGTGAAACATTTACAAAATATTTATGCTTAACATTATAGGAGACTAATATATATGATTAATAACATTGATAATAAAAGTTGTTTTGTTTATACAATACAGCAAAATCAAAAAACTGTAAAGGAAATAATGTATGATAAACTCAAATTTTCTAAAAAATTGTCTAGGAAACTTGAAATTAATAGGAATATATTATTAAACAATAAAACGACTAAATTACGCAAAAAAACTCACATGGGAGATAAACTATGCATAATATTTGGTGATGAAGAAGATGAATATGAAGCAGTAAATATACCTATTAACATTATATATGAAGATTTAGATTTGCTAATAGTAAATAAACCTCCCAAAATTGTTGTACACCCTACAAAATCACACTACAATAATACAATAGCAAATGGAGTATCATATTATTTTAATCAACAAGGAATAAAGAAAAAAGTAAGATTAGTAAACAGATTAGATATGAATACATCGGGTATAGTTGTAATAGCTAAAAATGCCTATGTCCATAATAGAATATCCGATCAAATGAAAGAAAATCAAGTAGAAAAATATTATTATGCAATAGTAGAAGGTAGAGTAGAAAAAGATAAGGATACAATAAACCAACCAATAGCTAGATTGTCAGATGATATAATAAGAGAAGTACATTCATCAGGGAAAGAATGTATTACACATTACGAAGTAATTAGAAGATTAGAAAATTGTACTTTATTAAAGATAAAACTTGATACAGGAAGAACACATCAGATAAGGGTACATATGAAGTATATAGGGCATCCTGTTGTAGCAGATACTTTATATGGTTCTCCTAATGAAAAGATAGATAGACAGGCATTACACTGCTATAAGTTAGTATTTATACATCCAAGGACAGGAGAAAGAATAGAAATTGAAGCACCAATGCCGGAAGATATGCAATCTTTATTGAATTGAAAAATTTATTAAGTGAATAGTTAAAAGATAAAAGTTATGGTAGCTTTACTAACGTAAAGCAGCAAAATTAAAAATAAAAAAAATGGTACTTATATTATTGTAAAAATGTAAATAATAAATTTACGAATATATATGAGTAAATTAACCCTAACTTTTAACTTTTAATTATTAGTTTTTATCTTATTTTAATATTAATTATAAAAGGAAGGGTTTGATTTGTATGAAGAAGAGAATTTTACTTATCGCAACAGGTGGAACTATAGCATGTAAAAAAACAGAAGCTGGATTGGTTCCGGGTGTCACGTCTGATGAATTAATTAGCTATGTACCAGAGATTAGGACTTTTTGTGATATAGATACTAGTCAAATTCTTAATATTGACAGTACCAATATTCAGCCAGAGCATTGGAAGTTGATGGTTGAAGCTGTTGAGGAAAACTATAATGATTATGATGGTTTTGTAATAAGCCATGGAACCGATACTATGGCTTATACTGCTGCATCTTTATCATATTTAATTCAAAATTCGTACAAGCCCATTGTCATTACAGGCGCTCAAAAACCCATTAATTCAGAAATAACGGATGCTCGAATGAATTTAAGAGATGCTGTAAAATATGCTTGTGAAAATATACAAGGAGTATATATAGTATTCAATGGTAAAGCTATAGTAGGTACTAGAGGCAGAAAAACTAAATCTAAAAGTTACGACGCCTTTGAAAGTATTAATTTTCCTTTTGCTGCATATATAAATGGAAATAGAATAACTCATTTTATAAAAGATGATAATCAAACTGAAGAAGTAAAGTTTTATAAAGATATTTTTCCTAATGTTTTTCTATTAAAATTAGCTCCGGGAATGCAGCCAGATGTTTTAGACTATATAGGTGAGAAATATGAGGGGATTGTAATTGAAAGCTATGGTACTGGAGGCATACCTTTTGAAAACAGAAGAAATTTCTTAAAAAAACTTGAAGAAGTAACAAAAAAGGGAAAAGTAGTTGTAATATCTACTCAGGTAATGCTAGAAGGAAGTGACATGGAGATTTATGAAGTTGGGATTAGAGCAATGAAAAATCCTATACTACAATCTTATGATATGACAGTAGAATCAGCAATAACTAAACTAATGTGGAGTATGGGTCAAACAAAAGATTTAAATAAAATAAAAGAAATGTTTTATACTAAAATACATAATGATATATTATTTGAAAATATAATTCTGTAATACATAATAACTAGAAATTAGTAATTGTAAAAACAATAAAACGAGAGATTAGAAACTAGTAACTAGTAAACTTTTTAGTAGTAATAAATTTTCGTTAAGAAAATTTGTACAATGTTACTCGTTAATCGTTACTAATTACTCAATTCTACAGATTAGATAAAGGAGACATAAATGGATAAAGTTGATTTACATATACATACCTGTGCGTCAGATGGCACATGGGATGTATTTGAGTTAAAAAAAGAAATTATCAAGAATAAAATTAAAATTTTCTCTATAACTGATCATGATACTATAAAAAATATAGAAAATATGCAATCTATTATAACAAAAAAAGATAATATTATATTTATACCGGGAGTTGAATTATCTACAAGTTATAAAGGAAGAGAATATCATTTGACTGTGTATAATTATGATATAAATAATGTTGATTTCAATAAATTAGTAAATTGGAATCTACAAACAAGACTTGCATATAATTTAGAGTTTATTAAATACATGGAAAAAATAAATGAAAAAGTGACAGTAAAAGATTATCTTAATTATGTTAATGATGTTAAAAGAGGTGGTTGGAAAACTCTTAATTACATGATTGATAGAAAAATACACAATAATATGTATGAACATTTTAAAGATATTGAGAAATCAAATTTAAAACTTACATTTAAAACTCCGCAAGAAGTTCTTAAAATATTAAAAAAAGATGGTGGCAAAGTTTTCTTGGCTCACCCTGCATACTACAAGAAAATAGGTGTGTTGTCAAAAGATGAACTAAACTTTTGGCTGGAAAATGGAATAGATGGGATAGAATGCTTTACTCCATATTCTACAGATAATAAACAAGTTGAGTATTACATTAATTACTGCAAGAAAAATAGCCTTATGATATCAGGTGGGTCTGACTGCCATGGATTATTTATTAAAGAAAGACAGTTAGGAAAACCTCAAATATTTAAGGAAGATATAAATATAGAAAAGTTATTATAAAGTTATAGTCTTTTAGATAATGTTATATTAAATGCTAGGTATATATACCTAGCATTTTTGACGTTTATTTGACTTTTATTAATTAAAATAATAATCAATTAAGAAAATGAGGTGTTAACATTGATTATAAGAGCTTTGATTAATGGAGAAAAAATAAATAAAGATGTAGATCCAAATAAAAGACTATTGGATTTTTTAAGAGAAGATATGAGACTTATAAGTGTTAAAGAGGGATGCGGTGAAGGTGAGTGCGGAGCATGTACAGTAATACTTGATGGAAAAGCAGTTACTTCATGTACTATTTTTACAGGGCAGATACAAGGTTGTGAGGTAGTTACTTTAGAGGGTTTAGATAAAAGTGGGGAATTAGATAAAATAAGAGATTCATTTATTAAGCATGGAGCAATCCAATGTGGATTCTGTACTCCTGGAATGATTTTATCAAGTAAAGCTTTACTTGATAAAAATTCTAATCCAACTAAGGAAGAAATTAAACGTGCAATTGAAGGTAATCTATGCAGATGTACAGGTTACAATAAAATAGTTGAAGCTGTAGAAGAAATAGTAGATAGTGAGGTGAAATAAATAATGCATAAGAATAAATTTTCAGCACCACAAACTTTAAAGGAACTATCAAAAGCATTAAAAACTAAGAAAGAAAATTGCTTTATAGCAGCGGGAGGTACAGATCTAGCTGTAAAAATAAATAAAAATAGAATATTTGATTATTCAATTATAGATATAACAAAAATACAAGAATTAGAAAAAATAGAAATGATAAATAATTCAATAATAATAGGTGCTTGTACAACTATGCAGTCTATTGAAAATAGTGAAATTCTTAAAGTCTATGCACCTGCACTTGTTAAGGCAGCATCTAAAGTTGGTTCAACTCAAATTAGAAATAGAGCAACAATAGGAGGCAATATAGCAAATGCTTCACAAAGTGCTGATACACTTACTGTTTTAATGACGTATAATGCTGAAGTAGAGATTATTAATTCACAAGGTAAAATAGTAACAAATAAAGTTAATGATATAGTTAAAGGACTTGAAAAAAATTTACTTAATCAAGATGAAGTAATTACAAAAATAAAATTTAAAGTAGAAGATAATGAGTTATCTTCCTTTTCAAAAGTAGGAGCTAGAAAAGCTGTTACTATTTCCAAAATTAACTGTTGTATTAAGATTAAAATTAATAAATCTAATTTAATTGAGAAAGCAGAAGTTTACTTTGGAGCTATCGGACCAAAACCAATAAAATCAGAAATAGTTGAAAATGTATTAGTAGGTAAAAAATTTTCAAAAGAAGTCTTATCAGTTCTTTTGGATAAATCATCTCTACAAGTAAATGAAGCTATACCTACTAGAGCTTCTAGATATTACAAAAGAATTGCAGTAAAAGGTTTAGTAGATAGTATACTAAATGATTTAATAGAACAAGAACAAAGCTTGGAAGGTGATTTATATGAATAAAAAATTAAAGTATGTTGGGAAGGGTTTAATAAGAGAAGATTCTTATGATAAAGCTTCTGGAAAAGCAAAATATGTCTGTGATATGGAAAAACATAATATGCTGCATGCAAGATTATTATTAAGTGAAAAAGCTCATGCAGAAATTAAGATTGACAAAAAACAAGCTTTAAAAATTCCTGGAATAGTAGCAATATATACATATGATGATATCCCTAAAATTGCATATAATTCTCACCAATGGTATCCAGGTGTATCAGCTTTAGAAGATGAATATATTTTAAATGATAAAGCAAGATTTGTTGGAGATAGAATAGCAATTGTCGTTGGAGAAACTAAAGAATCAGTCAATAGAGCTCTTAAAGAAATTAAAGTAGAATATAACGAACTTTCAAATGTTATTGGGATAGAATCAGCAGAAAAAGATGAAATGATTATAAAAGGCAATACAAATCTTGCTTTTAGTAAAAAATTATCCTGTGGAAATATAGATGAATCATTTAAAAAAGCTGATTTTATTATTGAAGATATTGGTACCACACAAAAAATTCATCATGCAGCTATGGAAACGCATTCATGTTTAGCAGAAAAAGATGAGATAGGGAATATTATTGTTTGGATGCCATGCCAAGTAGTTTTTCAGGAACAATATATTATAGCAAAGGTTTTAGAAATGCCATACAGCAAAGTAAGAGTCATAAAATCAATTATGGGTGGATCATTTGGAGGAAAGGGTCAACCTATATTAGGACCAATATGTGCTTTTGCAGCAAAAGAATTAAATAGGCCTGTTAAATTAATAATGGATAGGAAGGATGTTATACAAGGTACAAGAAGTAGGAATGCTTCGAGGATTATAGTTAAAACGGGAATTACTAAAGATGGAAAGATCGTAGGTAGAGAAATAACTGCAAATATTGATGGTGGAGCATATTATACTAATGCAGCAGCTATCGCTTTAGCAATGGGCAAAAAATCTTTTAGATTATATGATATAGATAGTCAAATCTTCACAGGCAATACGTATTATACAAATACGATACCGGGTGGAGCGTGTAGGGGTTACGGTTCACCACAAATACATGCAGTTACAGAATTAAACATAGATAATGCTGCTAGAAAAATTGGGATGGATACATGTGAATTTAGGTTGAATAATGTTGTTAGTCCAAATGCTGAAGATCCTATTGGAGCTCCGAATCTAGGAAATGCAAGAATAAGAGAGTGCATTACAAAAGGTATGAAAAGATTTAATTGGTATGAGAGAAAGCAATTAATAAATAATAAAAATACAGATAGATATGCTTATGGAATAGGAATGGCTTGTGCAACGCATGGTAATGGTTATCATGGAGCATTTCCTGATTTCACAAATGTGGATATATCAATATTACCTAGCAACGTAGTTTGGATTAAAGTAGGAATTCATGACCAAGGATGTGGTACTGTTCAAACAATGAAGCAGATTGCAGCAGAAGTACTAGATATTGATCCTGTAAGTATAAATATTCCGCAAGCAGATACTTTTATATCTCCATATGATTCAGCTGGTTCTCAAGCGAGTAGAGTTACTTTTGTATGTGGTGGAGCTGTAAAAAGAGCTGCTGAACAAATCAGAGAAAAGTTAATAAATAATTTCTGCAAACTTAATGGCTGTAGTAAAGAAAAGGTAATTTTAAAAGATGGTTATATTTACAAAGAAAATAGTAGTGAAAAATATACATATGGACAAATAGCTCTAGAAACAGAGACAAATCTTGAAGAAAGCTTAAATGTTAATATGACATATAAATCTCCTGCTAACCCTGCTGTATATGCAGTGTCCTTTGTTGAGGTTAAAGTAGACAAATATACTGGACAAGTAGAAGTGAAAGATATCTTAGAAGTACACGACATTGGTCAGTCAATAAATCCAGTTTTAGTTGAAGGTCAGATACAAGGCGGTGCTCAAATGAGCATTGGTATGGCTCTTTGCGAAGAAATTGAAATTAATAAAAATGGAAGAGTTAAATCAGAAAATTTTTCAAAATACCATATTATAAATGCTCCTGATATGCCAGAAATAAAAATGGAACTAGTGGAGAAATGCGAGCCTACAGGTCCATTTGGAGCAAAAAGCGTAGGAGAACTTGTAGCTGTTGCTCCTGCTCCTGCGATACTTAATGCAATAAATAATGCTTTGGATACTAATATTACTGTGTATCCAGCAACACCAGAAAGAATAATAGAAGCTATTACCAATAAAGAATAATATATAATCATTTGATATATTTTTGACGTTTTTTTTATAAGGTATATATGGTAAAATTAATTTAATATTTATTATGATTTGAGGTGTTGTAATGAGTAATATAAAAAATAATGAAGTAAAAGTATATTTACTTGGCAAGCCTAAAATTATTATGAATAAAAAAGAGATATTTTTACCGTACAAAAAAGTTGAAGCAATTTTTTATTATATTATTGTTGAAAAAGAGGCATCAAAACTTAAACTTGCTGATATTTTTTGGGGAGATAAATATAACGAAGAAAAATGCATGAAAAGTTTGAGAAATGCTATTTATGTAATCAGAAAGACTTTTGGAAAAGATTTTTTTGCTGTATCTACTCAAAATACTGTAAAGATAAATTTAAACTATTCAATTTCAAATGATGTATATGATTTATTCAATGGAGTTAGTGATGTATGTGAAATATATAAAGGAGAATTTCTAGAAAATTTTTATCTAAAAAACTGTGATATTTATGACGATTGGATAGAACAAAGCAGACAGAGGATAAGAATTTATGTTATAGACAAATTAATTAATAAAGCCCAAAAATATATTTGTGAAGATAATTTTATTGATGGAGAAAGATTATGCTTAAAGCTAATAAACATTGATGAATTTGACGAAAGAGGATATAGACTCTTAATTGATTTATATAAAAGAAAAAAAATGTACAGCAAAGTAATGAAAGTATATAACAAGCTTGAAAGACTTCTTATGGAAGAATTACTCATTTCTCCAAACGATGATATAAAAAAAATAGTTCAAGAAGCAAAAAATGAAAGAAATAAAGAAATTAAAGATATTACTAACATCAAAATAGATAATTATGAACATAATAAAAAGAAAAAAACAACTTTTTACGGAAGAAAAGAAGAAAAACATAAATTAATTCAAAGTATTAATAGTTTTAGTAATAACGAATTTTCAAATTCACCTATATTATTAGGAGAGGAAGGCATTGGTAAAACAAGATTAGCTGAGGAAATTTTAAATATCGTTACTAAAGATAATATTTTAGACATTTTTAAAACTCAATGTTATAGAGCAGAAGAAAGATATATGCTCAAGCCTTGGCAGAGTATTTTTAGTCAGATAATGAATAAAGTTGAAGCAAATAAAATGGACATACCTAATAAACTACTAAATTCAATAGTTTCTATTTTCCCTTTTCTTAAACCTGATACTATTAGTGAAAGTTATGACTTTGACAGTTTAATTTGCCCTAAATATGAAACTGTTGAGAAATCAATAGTAAATTTATTATTAACTATTTCTAAAAAGAAGAAATTAATAATTTTCTTTGATGATATTCAGTGGGCAGATGAAGTTAGTATTTCTCTTATTAGAAATATTCTAACAACTGATAAAAATAAATCTATTTTCTTTATTTTCACATGTAGGTTGGAAAAAAACAAGTATATTGAAACATTTATATTTGATATGAATAAGAATGGATTTTTATATAAAGTTATGATTAAAAGATTTAGTATTCAAGAAACAGCTGATATGGCTGAAAAATTAATGCCTGAATTTAAATTTAGTGACAAAACTAAAAAAATATTATTCTCAGAAACAGAAGGAAATCCATTTTTTATAATTGAAATTTTAAATAATATTAAAGATAATGGATCACTTAAAGAAATAACTCCTAACATAAGAAATGTATTAGAAAATAGAATAATGTCAATTCATATTGAAGCAAGAAAAGTTTTAGATATATTGGCTATATTCTTTGACAAAATTACTTTTGATTTTTTATCAAAAGTATCAAATATAAATGGATATGAATTAGTCGAAAATATTGAAACCTTAATAAATAAAAATATAATTAATGAAAAAGGAAATATTAATGATACTTATTATGTTTTTTCACATCAAAAGATTAGAGAATATGTCTATTCTGAAATGACATTAGCTAAAAAAAGAATTCTGCACAAAAGAGTTGCACAAATTTTTGAAAATCAACTTCAAAATAATAATAAAGATACTTTATTATATTCGAAACTTATATATCATTATGAAAAATGTGGTGATATTAATAAGTCTTTAAGATATACAATAAAATATTTGTATGGGTATCTATGTGTGGCACATGAATTTTTCCCAGTGATAGAAAATCCTAATTATCAAAACTATTATAAATCTATGTCTTTTAGTATTGAGAATATAGAGCATAATTTTAAGAAAATATCAGTTTGGATTGATGAAAATTTAAAAAGAAATTACAGCGAGCATGATGTTGAATTAATATCTGAATATTTACATATGTTAGGTAGATTTTATATTAGAAAAGGTGAATATAAAACAGGTTTAAAATATATAAATGAATTGAAAAAGATAAATAAACCTTTTTCAAAGGAAAACAATTTATATAATATAATAAAAGCTAATAGGCAGCTTATGTGTATTCATATAAATACTTATAATACTAATAAAATGAATAAAGTTATAGAAGAATCATTATTAATTGTAAACAGAATTGGCAAAACTGAAGATATTGCTATTTGGTATAGATTAGATGGATTAAAAGAAATAATGTCTGGAAGAACGCGTGAAGGAGAAAAAGAGCTTAATAAAGCAATTGAGATATTTGAAAATTCTTTAGAGAAAAGAAAATATTTAGTTAACCTAGCTGCTTCCTACGGTTGGATTGGTGAAGCAAAAAGATTAAATATGGAATATGATAAAGCGATAAAATATTTAAACATAGCAATAAAAATATGTGAAGAAAAAGGATTGTTAGGTGGATTGCCTGTATTTTATGCTAATGCAGGTCAAGCAGCATATGAAATGGAAAATTACATTTTAGCTGAAGAATATTTAAAGAAATCTATTGAATATTATAAGCAAGCAGATTCTTTATGGGGAAGGGCTTTGGCTTATAGTTATTATTCTTTGATTCTGCTGATAAAAAAAGAATATGAAGAATCCTTAAAATATCTAGAAAAAGCTAAAGAATATGCTGTTAAACTCAAAAGTCCTTATGAACAAGGCGTAGTTTTTAGAATATTTGCTCAAATAAGAAATTTATTTTCTACAAATAATAATATAAAATGTGTATTCTTAAATTTAATAGACAAAAATGTAATCCATTACAAAGAAAAAGTAAAAGAGATACATCAAAGTGTGTATTCTCCTGTTGATAGACAGTATATAGATAAAATATAAATAATATAAAAAAATAAGTTTCACTTCTATTTATAGAGGTGAAATTTTTTTATAATTTTTTGATAAATAAATTGTAAAATTAGAAAAAATAACAGGAGGGTAAAATGAATAAAGTAGTACTTGATGGAAATAGTTTAACTATAAATGATGTTGTAAATGTTGCAAGAAAAGGATATAAAGTTGAGATTGATGAATCATGCAGAAAAAAAATAATAGAGATAAGAAAGTACATTGAAAAGAATTGGATAACAGATGAAGCTCCACCTGTTTATGGATTTAACACTGGAGTAGGAAAGTTAAAAGATTACAATATTGATATGGAGGAAAATGATAAATTTCAAAAAAATATAATATTATCTCATTGTGGTGGTGTAGGAGAACCAGCTCAAGAAGAAGTAGTTAGAGCTACAATGGTTGTAAGATTAAATGCATTTTGTCAGGGCGTATCAGGATTAAGAATAGAAGTAATAGATAGATTAATTGAAATGCTGAACAAAGGAGTTCATCCAGTTATTCCTGTTCAAGGCTCGGTAGGAGCTTGTGGAGACTTAGCACCTTTAGCTCATATGACATCTGTATTAATAGGTGTTGAAGAAGCAGAAGCTTTCTATAATGGTAAAAGAATGTCTGCATGTGAAGCTTTAGAAAAAGCATGTATATCTCCAATAAAATTTAAATTAAAAGCTAAAGATAGTTTAGCATTGATTAATGGGACAACAATGTTTGCAGGAATGGCAGCTTTAAACTATTTTGATGCTAAAAGACTAATAAAAGAAGCAGAAATATCAGCATCATTAAGTATTGAAGCTATGAGAGGAGAAATGGCTGCATTCGATGAGAGAATTCATATTGTTAGAAGACAAGAAGGTCAAATAAAATGTGCTAAGAACATAAGAAAAATAATTAAAAATAGTCAGAGAACTACAGAAGAAGCAAGAAAAGTGCATTTGAAAGATGATATACTGCATTCAACTTATAAACCTAGAGTACAGGATTTATATTCAATAAGATGTTTAGCTCAAGTACAAGGAGCATGTAGAGATAACTTAAAATACGTAAAAGAAATTATTGAAAAAGAGATAAATGCAGCTACTGATAATCCATTAGTCTTCTGGAATGAAGAAGATAATCGACTAGATTTTTTAAGTGGGGGTAATTTTCATGGTGAGCCTATAGCATTTGCTATGGATATATTATCAATGTCTTTAGCTGAAATAGGTAATATTTCTGAGAGGAGAATTTTTAGTTTATGTGATCCTACATTAAGTTATGGATTACCGCCAATGCTTGTAGGAGAACCTATTGGTCTTAATTGCGGCTATCCGGTAATATCTTGTTCTGCGGCAGCTATTGCTTCAGAAAATAAAACATTATGTTTTCCAGCAAGTGTAGATACAATACCTACAAAAAGCAATCAAGAAGATCATGTAAGTATGGCACCATGGGCTTGTAGAAAGGCAAAACAGATTATTAATAACTTAAATAAAATATTAGGTATTGAATATCTTCTTTCTGCAAGAGCTATTTTTATTACAGGAGGTGAGTTAGGAGAATTTGAACTTGGCGAAGGTACAAAAATTGTGTACGATATATTAAAAAAAGAAATACCATTTACAAAAGACGATAGTTATATGCCGGCGCAATCTGGACCCGCTATAAAATTAGTTCAAAATGGACAACTGTTATATGAAGTAGAGAGTAAGATAGGTAGTTTAGATTAAGTAATAAAAAACTTATAATAATAGGAGGAAAATATGGGTATAGCAGAAATTATGGATAAGATAGTTGGTTTATTATGGGGCTTACCTTTGTTAGTCAGTGTTCTTGGCGTAGGGATATTTTTTACAATTAAAAGTGGGTTTTGGCAGTTTAGATATTTTAAGCACGCATGGAAATATGCTTTTTCTCTATTGAAAAAAGATAGAAACAATGAAGAAAAAGGTGGGATATTAAGTTCATATCAAGCAGTAGCAACAGCCTTAGGATCTGCAATAGGAATAGGTAATATTGCCGGGGTAGCAAGTGCAATCGCTATCGGTGGACCAGGAGCCTTGTTTTGGATGTGGGTATGTGCACTAATAGGTATGGCAACCAAGATGGCAGAAATAACTTTAGCATTGTATTATCGTACTAAAGATCCTGATGGTGAAGCGTATGGTGGACCTACATATTATTTACAAAAAGGATTTAAAGAAAAAGGATTTTTTGGCTGGAGACCTCTTGCAGTTATTTTTGGCTTCGGAATTATGAGCGATTATTTTCTAGGTATGTCTGCATATACAATTTCTGAGGCCGTAAGTGTAACATTTAATATTAATCAGATTGCTGTTGGGGTTGGATTCGCAATATTAGTTTATGCTGTTATTTTAGGAGGAATTAAAAGATTAGGTGAAGTTTCAGCAGTAGTTGTACCAATTATGGCAATATTTTATGTATTAGCAGGGGTGTTTATTTTATTAAAAGATGCGTCATCGTTGCCCGGAACATTTGAATTAATATTTAAATCTGCATTTAAACCTATTGCACCTGTTGGAGGTTTTGCTGGAGCGAGTATAATGCTTGTTGCTAGAACAGGTATTGCAAGAGGTATTTATAGCAATGAAGCTGGTTGGGGAACTGCAGCTATGATCCACTCAACAGCTAAGGTTGATCATCCTATAAAGCAGGGATTATTGGGAATTGTTGAGGTGTTTGTTGATACTATAATTGTCTGTAGTATTACAGGTCTTGTAATAATTAATACTGGAGTATGGAATTCAGGTTTATCTAGCTCAGCATTGGCTTTAAAAGCTTTTGAGTCAGGATTAGGCACATGGGGATCTATTATATTAACATTAGGTATATTCTTATTAGGTTGGACATCTGTAACTGCTAAATATACTAATTATGAGATTATTTTGAGACATGCTACAGGTAAAAATTATAAAATAAGAAAAACAATAATAAAATTAATGAGATATGGTGTTGCACTTCCTGGCTTATGCTTAACAATATATGCTGTAAAAAAAGGCATACCATCATCTATAATTTGGTTATTTGCAGATATGGTAACAGCATTGCCTACATTTGTTAACTTGATAGCTATACTACTGCTTAGCGGTAAATTCTTCGAATTATTACGTGATTACAACAAGACTAAATTAGGAAAATCTCAAGGGGAACCATCTAAAATTAAATTATTTTATGAAGATAAAAGTAAAATAACAAATAAATAATTATTTAAAAAATGGAGGATTATATATGTTTTGCAATTTTGACGAAATCGTTAATAGAAAAGGAACAGATTCATTCAAATGGGATAAAGCAAAGGATAGATTTGGAAGAGATGATATTATTCCCATGTGGATTGCTGATACTGAATTTAGAACTGATCAAAGAATAATCGATGCTATCAAAACAAGGGCAGAACATGGAGTGTTTGGGTATACATTTAGATCAAAATCTTATTACGATTCTATAATTAAATGGATTAAAAATAGATATAAATGGGATGTGAAAAATGAATGGATTACTTTTAGTCCGGGGATAGTACCAGCATTAAGCATGTGTGTAACAAGTTTTTCTCATCCAGGAGATAAGATTATTACTCAAACACCTGTATATCCACCATTTTATAGTGTAGTAGAACATAATGGACGAAAACTAATAAAAAATAAACTAAAAATTATTAATAACAGGTATGTAATAGATTTTGAAGATTTAAATAAAAAAATGAGAATAAAAAATACTTATTTTACTTCAAAACTTAATGATTTAGAATGTAAATTTGACTCAAGTATAAAAATGCTCTTTTTATGTAATCCACATAATCCTACAGGGCGTGTGTGGACACGAGAAGAATTATTAAAGATAGGAGAAATATGCTTAGAAAATAATATTATCATTGTTTCAGATGATATACATTCTGATATTGTATACAAAGATTATAAATATATTCCTATAGCCTCTTTATCTAAAGAAATTGAAAATATTACTGTAACATGTATTTCACCAGGGAAAACGTTCAACTTGACAGGGCTTGCTACATCCTCAATAATAATACCCAATGAAAAGTTAAGAGAAAAATTTAATAGAACATTAGATACCCTTGAATTAGATGGAGGAAATGTCTTTGGAACTCTTACAGCAGAAATAGCATATACCTATGGAGAAAAATGGGTAGATAATTTACTTCAATATTTAGAACAAAATTTAAATTACTTAATAAACTTTTTTAATAACAATATTCCTGATATTAAACCTATAAAACCTGAAGGAACATATCTTGTATGGTTAGATTGTAGTAAGCTAGGTTTAAAAGGAACAGAGTTAATGGATTTTTTTGTTAATGAAGCAAAAATAGGAGTAAATCCTGGATTTACTTTTGGAGTTGATGCAGAAAATTTTGTACGTATTAATATTGGATGCTCGATAAAACAATTAGAAAAAGCACTTTTAAGTCTTGAAACTGCAGTAAAGAAGTTAAAAGTAGATTAATAGAGAAAAGTTTTGCGAAAGCAAAACTTTTTTAAATTTAATTTAAATTTAATAGAATAAATAATAAAACTGTTGTAATATACTAATTATAGTATAACAAAATATATAAATGAAAGAGGTGTTTGAAATCTTAAACATAAAAATAGATACACATGTGCATACTATTGCAAGTGGGCATGCTTATAGCGTTTTAAGTGATTATATAAGGATAGCAAAACAAAAAAATGTTGAGATGTTTGCATTAACAGATCATGGCCCTGAAATGCCCGGAGGACCTCACATATTTCATTTAGGAAATCAAAAAGAAATCCCAAGTATTATAGAAAATGTTGAAATACTTAAGGGAGCAGAAGCTAATATTATTAATTATAAAGGTGAAATAGATATACCTGAATTTATACTTAAACGATTAGATATAGTTTTGGCAAGCCTGCATACACCGTGTATAGAGTCTTCAACAATTGAAGTAAATACACAAACATTAATCAATACTATGAGAAGTGGAGTTGTCGATGTTATAGGTCATTCCGGTAACACTTTATATCCGATAGATATAGATAGGTTTGTTAGGGCAGCTGTTGAAAACAATGTTTTAATAGAACTTAACAGCGGTTCATTTGAAGGAAGCAGGTCTAAAAGTTGGCAAAATTGTATAGAAATTGCTAGAAAGGCTAAAAAGTATGGAGCCTTCATAACTACAGGAAGTGACTCACATATACATTATAGACTTTGTGATTTTGATAAAATATATAAAATTATGGAGATTGTAGATTTTCCTGAAGAACTAATAATAACAACATCAAAAGATAAATTGAAAGATTTTTTGAAGATGAGAAGAAGTAAGTAAATAAAAAACAATATTAAATAACAGAAAAAGAGGATATAACAAGCTAGAGATATGGAACTAATAGATAATTTTTTCACTCAAGAAAATATAGACTTAATAATTGATTTTGTTAGAAGTACAGGTATACTCGGAGGAGTTTTAATGCCTATAATTGAAGCATTTTTTCCGATATTACCATTAGTCCTATTTGTTACAATTAATATAACTGCTTTTGGATTTGTTAAAGGTTATATTTATTCATGGATAGGAAATTGTCTTGGATCATTTTTATTATTTCTTTTAATAAAAAAAATAGATAAAAGTAAAATACAAAGCAAAATAGAAAATAGTAAAATTAAGAATCTTTTAAATAAGATTAATAATAATGATTTTACTATATTATTTATTTTATATTGTTTTCCTTTTACACCTTCATTTTTAATAAGTGGGTCTTCAGCATTAGCAGATGTTGAAAGCAAGCATTTTCTTGCTGCTTTGATTCCATCAAAATTATTGATGATGTTTTCACTAGCATTTATTGGACTAAACATAAGATCATTTATACAAAATCCTTTAAGATCAGCTGCTTTTATTGGTTTAGTAGTAGTAATTAATTATTTAGGTAAAAGAATTATTAAATATTATGAAAGTAAATTGGAATAATATTTAATATTTCTTTAATTCCTTTTTTACTCTTTCTACCAAATTTAAGGCCCTAGGATTATTAAATTTTTTAGCTATTTTCTCAGCTTTTTTTAGGTGTAAATTAGCTTTTGACAAATCTTTTTTATTAATAGACAATAAAGCTGCATATCCTTCTGCCATTCCAAGACCCCAATAGTCGTTATAATTGCTAAAAAGTTTTAAAGATTTATTTATATAATATTCAGACTTTTCGTATTCTCCTATTTCATAAAGCACTTGTCCAGCATTAGTATAAAAAATATATAAACCTTTATTAATATGATTTTTTTCACAAATTTTAATTGCTTTACTATAGTAATCATAAGCTTCATTAAATTGACTGTTATATTTATAAATCTGTCCAATATAATTGTAACCAGCTGCTATAGCTAAGAAATATTTATTTTGCATTTTATTTAGATTTTCAAATATATTAATCGATTCATTCAACAATTTTTTAGCATTATCATAGTCTTTTATTTTTATAAAATACAATCCTTTTAATCTTAGAAGTGTACCTTTTTCTTCTATATTATCAGTTTTTTCAATTACTTCTAGACTACTATTAATATATTTATGCATTGTAGTCATATCATGAACTTGTATACCATAGTAAATCATTTGTTTATAATTATATAATAGATATTTTTCATCTTTAAAAAGGCAAGCTAAGTTCATACTAGCATCTATATTTTTTAAACCTGAAGAGTATTCACCAATACGTATATAATACCTTCCGAATAAATATTCTAATTCCATCTTTAATTTTTTGTATTCACAGCTGTCATCTTGAACAGTATTTAATTGTTCATCAATATGCATAAGTTTTTCTTCAACATTAAATATAATCTCTTTTGATTGTATTTTAAAATTATTATTCAAAAATATAGGAAAAGTTTCATGCGAAATACTATAATATTCAGATAAATTCTTTATTTTATATTTAACAGCTTTTTTTATATTACCACATCTTTCAAAATGATAGATTAAATTAGGGTATATAAACTTATCTTCACCATTATTAATTAGTTTCTTTTCAAGAAACTCACAAATTTTTTTATGTAAAATTTTCTTTTTACCATAAGATTGAGAATTGTAAACATATTCTCTAATTTTTTGATGAGTGAAACTATAATAAATATCATTTTCTGATATTACTTCTTTAATTAAATGTTTTGCTTGAAGGCTTTCAATAATATCAAAAATTTCTAGTTCTTCAGTTTTTATTAACAGTTTAAGCTTTTCTATATTTACTCTATCGAAAAACATAGATATCGCATTAAGTAATTTTTTTTCATTGTCATCAAGATATATTATTCTGCTTTTAATAATATTTGCAGCCTTTGAGGATAATTCTTTAGTATATCCTTTTTCATTTATAACTTTTAGCATTTCCATTAAAAACAAAGGGTTGCCCTCTGTGTCTTTATATATGTTATTAATCAATTTATTATTTACATCTTTGCCTACTAAAAATTCTTTTGTAATATCTTTTGTCTCATTATAAGAAAATCTATTTAATTTTATCTCATTTAATAATTCGTTACGCATTAAAGGTATAGTAAAAATAGACAATTTTTCTTCAAAATCATCTCTATTTGTACATATCAGCATGATATTCTGTGGAGCTAATTGAAGTAAAATATTAGATAATAAAACCTTGCTCATTTCATCCATCCATTGAATATCATCAAAAATAATTATTATTTTCTTTTTAACTATTAATTTTTTGAAAAGGTTTACAATAGCTTCAGTTGCAATTTGAAATTTTGTTGTGTCTATATATTCTACAAAATCATAACTTAAATCAATATTATCATTTGAGAAATTAGGAAAAATGAGACTTATTATGCTTTTCCATGAATTAGGTATATTGATTTTTTCCTTTTTTATTAATTCATTAATTGAAGAAAATATACTGTACCATGACTTAAGGAAAAAGTTTTCTTCAGCTTTATAACAATTTGATTTGAAAACATATAAATTGTCATTTGGTAATGTTTGAACTAATTTATTAACTAAGCATGTTTTACCTATACCTGCTTCACCTGTAATAATCATAGATGTTCCAGAGTTATTAATAAAGTTGTTTATATTTTCATTAATTTTATATAATTCATTGTATCTTCCATAAAAATATGAAGACTTTTCGCTTATCATGCTGCTAGTATCTTTAAGTTCCAATATTTCTTTATATAATAATTTTGTACTCTTTTCAGCTTCGACGTGTAACTCTTCATTAAGTAATGAAGTAAGATTATGGTATAATTTTATAGCTTTATTATAATTACCTTTAAGAGCATGTATTTTCATAATGTCTCTATAAAATTTTTCATTATAAGGATCATAATTTATTAATATATTACTAAGAGATTCAATTTTTTTCATGTCTCCGATATTAACCATTTCATGAAGTTTATTATGTATGGATTTAATATAAATTGATTTAAAATTATCTCTTTTTTCAAGCATCCAGCTTTCAAACTCATAGCAATTTTTAATATTAAAACCTTCTAAAAAGTCACCTTTATAAATATCTAAAGTATTAGATGCAGTAATATTATCTGTATCTATGATAAAAAGACAGTTATTGTTTAGTTCAATTACAGACTTTATTGGAGAAATAAGAACATCATAATTAAAGGTCTTTCTTATTTTATAAAGAGCATCTCTTAAATTTTTACGTGCAGATTTTTCAGAAGAGTCTGCCCAAAAAATATTGATAAGTTCTTCTCTTGTAGATTTTTTACATATACACATATAATAAAAAAGGCCAGCAGCTTTTTTGTATGGGAAATGAATTTCTTGATTATTGTATTTTACCGTTGGTATACCTAACATATTTATAAATATTTCATCCATAATACCACCCTATAATAAATAAATACTTTGTATAATATAAAGTTAGCATTAATAACACACTTATGTCAATACCATTTAGCATAATCTAATACTTAAAATATTTAATATTTAAATATTATAGTGAATAGTTTATATTGTTTTGATTATACTTTTGTGATAAATTATTATAAATAGTTAAAATATAAATATTAAATTAATTTCTGTTTAGTATTTTTATAGACGTTTTATAGACGTAAAACTAATACTATAAAGAAAAAACTCAGGAGGTACTAAATTGTCAAAAAAATTTTTATCTGATATTGAGATAGCACAGCAAGCGGAAATGAAAGTAATAAATCAAATTGCTGAAGAAATTGGAATACCAGAAAAGTATGTTGAAAATTATGGAAAATATAAAGCTAAAGTTGACTATAGGTACATGAATGAAATAAAAAACAATAAAGAAGCTAAATTAATATTAGTAACAGCAATAAATCCAACACCTGCTGGCGAAGGTAAAACAACTACGACAATAGGTGTAGCGGATGCGTTAAAAAGGTTGAATAAAAATGTTTTAGTTGCTTTAAGAGAACCATCTTTAGGTCCAGTATTTGGTATAAAAGGTGGTGCAGCTGGCGGTGGCTACGCACAAGTAGTACCAATGGAAGATATAAATTTGCACTTTACTGGGGACCTTCATGCTATAGGTGCAGCTAATAATCTATTAGCTGCTATGATAGATAATCATATACATCAAGGTAATAAATTAAATATTGATACAAGAAGAGTTGTTTGGCGAAGAGCAGTAGATATGAACGATAGGCAGTTAAGAAATATAGTAAATGGTTTGGGTGGAAAGGCACACGGAGTTCCACGAGAAGATGGATTTGATATTACTGTGGCATCAGAAGTAATGGCAGCTTTCTGTCTATCAAATGATATATTAGATTTAAAAGAAAGATTAGCAAGAATAGTAGTAGCATATACAAGAGATGGAGAACCTGTAACAGCTGGAGATTTAAATGCACAGGGAGCAATGGCAGCATTGCTAAAAGATGCATTAAAACCTAACTTAGTTCAGACATTAGAAGGAACACCTGCATTTATACACGGTGGACCATTTGCTAATATAGCTCATGGATGTAACAGTGTTATGGCAACAAAAATGGCAAGCAAAATAGCTGATTATGCAATAACAGAAGCAGGATTTGGAGCAGACTTAGGAGCTGAAAAATTTATAGATATAAAATGCAGGATGTCGGGATTAAAGCCAGATGCAGTTATTATAGTAGCAACAATTAAAGCACTTAAATACAATGGTGGAGTGCCTAAAAATGAACTTAACCAAGAAAATTTAGAAGCATTAGAGAAAGGTATTCCAAATTTATTAAAACATGTAGAAAATATTACACAAGTATTTAAACTTCCGGCAGTAGTAGCAATTAACCAATTCCCTACAGATACTGAAGACGAATTAAAATTAGTTGAAAATAAGTGTAAAGAATTAGGTGTAAATGTTGCATTATCAGAAGTATGGGCAAAAGGTGGAGAAGGCGGAGAAGCTTTAGCAAAAGAAATACTTAAGCTAACAGAAATAGAAAGTAAATTAGAATTTGCATATGACCTTGAAATGCCAATTAAAGAAAAAATAAAAGCAATAGCTCAGAAAGTGTATGGAGCTGATGATGTTGACTTTACTAGAAAAGCTAGCAAAGAAATAGCTAACCTTGAAAAACTTGGATTTGGAAAACTTCCTATTTGTATGGCTAAAAACCAATATTCACTCACAGATGATGCTAAAAAACTTGGAAGACCTACAGGTTTTAATATCACAGTAAGAGATATAACAGTTTCAGCAGGTGCAGGATTCTTAGTTGCTTTAACAGGTGATATAATGAAAATGCCTGGATTACCAAAAGTACCTGCCGCTGAAGGAATAGATGTTGATGCAGATGGAAGAATAAAAGGATTATTTTAATAATAACATATTAAATGAGATCGCTAAAAATAGCGGTCTTATTTTTTAACACTCAGTGCAAAATCTCTTGCGTTTAATTTTAAAAATGGTACAATTGAAATAAGAGAAACAAAAAAGGAGTGGAATTAATGGATAAAGAGATTCTTTTGAATAAAATACTTGAAAACTTAGAAGAAGGTGTACATGTAGTAGATAAAAAGGGAAATACTATAGTATATAATAACGCTATGGCTGAGTTAGAAGAATTAAGCAAAGCTGACGTAATGAATAAAAATCTTATGGAAGTAATGCCCTCCTTAAAAAATGAAAGTACACATTTAAGGGTTTTACTTGAAAATAAGCCTATACTAAATAAGTTTCAATCATATTTTAATGAGAATGGTAAGAAAATATCAACAATTAATTCTACTTTACCAATAATAATTGATAATAAAATTGAAGGTACTATAGAAATAGCAAAAAACATAACCAAAATTAGAGAGTTAAGAGATAAAATTTTTGACCTTCAAGGTGAACTTAATGAAAAGAAAAAAAATAATCGTAAGATGTGTTCATTTAGAGATATAATAGGTCAATCACCTAAAATAAATTCAGCTAAAGATATAGCAAAGATGGCAAGCAAAACATCTTCGAACGTTTTAATTATAGGTGAATCAGGTACAGGTAAAGAACTGTTTGCTCAAAGTATACACCAACATAGTTCTAGAAAGAACAAACCATATATCATTGAGAATTGTGCAGCTATTCCTGAAAATCTATTAGAAGGATTATTATTTGGTACTAAAAAAGGAAGTTTTACAGGTGCAGTTGACAGAGAAGGATTATTTAAACAAGCTGATAAAGGTACTTTAGTACTTGATGAAATTAGTTCTATGCCTATGAATTTGCAAACAAAATTATTGAGAGTACTGCAAAATGGTAGTTTTAGATCTTTAGGTGGACAACGAGAAATAGAAGTTGATGTAAGAATAATTGCAATAACTAATAAAGATCCCTTGAGACTAATTAAAGAAGAAAAGATGAGAGAAGATTTATTCTATAGATTAAGTGTAATAAATCTATTTGTTCCTCCTCTAAGAGAAAGAAAAGAAGACATAGGTATTTTAACAGAATACTTTACATCACAAATAGAACAGAAAATGTTAAAAAAAATAGGTGGAATTTCCGACGAAGTAAGAAGATTCTTTTATTCTTATGATTGGCCGGGTAATGTTAGAGAACTTCAGCATTTATTAGAAGGGTGTGCTAATATAGTTGGAGAAGGAAAACAAATTAAAATGATGAATTTACCTTATTATATTAGAGGTAATACAGATGAGAAAGAACACAGTGAATTGGATTTTATTGATAGAAGGTTAATAAGCAAAATGTATAATGAAAAAGTAAATTTAGCACAGTATTTAAGGCAAATTGAAGATGAAATAATAAAAGAAGCTTTGGAAATTACTAAAGGAAATATAACAAAAGCAGCAAACATATTAGGAATAACAAGACAAGGTTTACAGTATAAAATTAAAAAGTAAATTATAATTAAAACAAAATGTATTTAAAATTATCAATTATAAGCAAATTTTTTTGCTGCTAAAAGCAATAAATCTTGCTATTTAGTAAAGAAGTAATAAGTAATCTATATCTGTCGAAAATTGTATTATATTGAAAAACTAATGAAAGTAGCAAATTGAAACGCAGTTTCTAAAATTGGCATAGGAATTGCTATATATTATAAGAAATAAGTAAATTTGGAGGTAATTATTATATGAAAGAAAACGTAAAAGTTATAATTTGGGGACTAGGAGCAATGGGCTCAGGAATGGCAGAAATGCTGTTAAACAAAAAAGGAGTAGATATAGTAGGCGTTGTAGCAAGAGGAAAAAAAATAGGTACAAATATGTACGATTATTTAAATATTGAAAAAGGTAATAGACAAGATATTATATTAAAACCACTTGATGAAGTAATAACAGAAAAAGCAGCAGATATAGTACTATTATGTACAGACTCTTTTACAAAAGATGCTTTTGAAAAAATTAAATTTTGCTTAGAGAAAAAAATAAATGTAATTTCAAGTGCAGAAGAAATGGCATATCCAAAAGCTCAAGAACCTGAGTTAGCAGAAGAAATAGATAAAATTGCTAGAGAAAACGGAGTATCTGTTTTAGGTACAGGAATAAATCCTGGATTAATTATGGATTTATTAGCAGTATGCTTAACTGGATGCATGACTGATGTAGACTACATAGAATGTAAAAGAGTAAACAGCTTATCACCTTTTGGTCCAAAAGTAATGGAAGAACAAGGTGTAGGCATAACAGAAAAAGAATTCTTAAAAGGAATGGAAGAAGGAAAACTTTCTGGACATGTTGGATTTGCTGAATCTGTTGGTATGATATCAGAAGCAATAGGATGGGAAGTAGAAAAATTTGAACAGCAAATGAAGCCAATATTAACTACTGTAGATAGAAAATCACCATATGGATTTGCTAAAGCAGGAGATGTTGCAGGAGTAAACATGACTGGTCAAGGATATGTAGATGGAAAATTAAAAATAGATATGATTCATCCACAGCAAATAGAGCCTGAAATGGAAGGAACTCACACAGGCGATTATATAACAATAAAAGGAACACCTGAAGTTAATATGTCAATAAAACCTGAAGTAGATGGTGGACTTGGTACAATAGCTATGTGTGTAAACATGATTCCGCATGTTATAAATGCTAAACCAGGGTTGAAAACAATGTTAGATTTACCAGTTCCAAGAGCAATCATGGGAGATATGAGAGATCTTGTTGAATAGTATAAACGAGAAACTAGTAATGAGAAAATAGAGACATGGATATTTTTTATAAATATAAAAACTTGATTTATATTATTCGTTGTTAATTACTAATAATTAGTTTAAACAATAATTAAGGAAATGAGTAAATATTATTACTCATTTCTCTTTACTAGCTTTATAATTAGAAATAGGCGATTTAAGATTCTTCGACTTACTATGTTTGCTCAGCATGACTCTCTATCGGTCTTTCTGAGTAGAGCAGAGCGGAATAGAAGAATCTTGTATGTATATAGTAGCAAGAGTACATTTTGATAAATAACTGTAGTGATAAAATTTAATATACATAATGAACACAAGTAATATCAATATTATAAATTTGACAACTGTCTATATAAATAATAAGGAAGGAGTGGACATTAAGTGAAAGCATATAAAAATGATTGGGTTAGAATATATGGCGTAGTTTTAACCCCAGAAGAACGTGCACCACAAGTACCAGAAGATACAAAAAATGTTCCATTAGAAATGTGGAACAAAGGATTTTTAATAGATGATGAGGCAGAAATAGGAGATATTGTTGAAGTAGAAACATATATAGGAAGAAAAATAAAAGGAAAGTTAATAGAAATTAATCCATACTATGATCATGACTATGGAAAATGTGTTACTGAAACACTTTATATAGGTAGACAATTAAGGAATATACTAAAAGGTGGTGAATGTAATGAGTAAAGATATGAGTTATGAAAGTGTAATGTCTAGAAAAAATCAAATAATGAAAGATGCAGTTAGAATTGACTATTCTAGTTTTGAAGGTAAAGGCATAGCATTTGATTATGAAAAAATGATGAAAGAAGCTGGATATTCATTAGAGCAAATGATAGAAATCCAAAAAGAAACAGGTATAGGTAACACACCACTATTAGAACTTAAAAATATAACAAAACTTGCAAGAAAGTATGCACCCAAGGGTAAAGGTGCTCGTATATTCATAAAAGATGAGGCATCTAATCCTTCTGGAAGCTTTAAAGCTAGAAGAGCAGCAATAAGTGTATATCATGCAAAAAAATATGGTTATAAAGGTGTAATAGCTGCAACAAGTGGAAACTATGGTGCAGCAGTAGCTAGCCAGGCATGTATGAGAGGGCTAAATTGTATTATAGTTCAAGAGTGTTATGATTCAAAAGGAAAAGGACAGCCGGAAATCATTGAAAAAGCTAGAAAATGTGAGGCATATGGAGCAGAAGTTGTTCAGCTTACTGTTGGACCTGAGTTATTTTATACATTCTTAAAACTTTTAGAAAAAACAGGATATTTTAATGCTTCTTTATATACTCCTTTTGGAATAGCTGGAGTTGAAACATTAGGATACGAAATAGCTCAGCAAATGAGACAAAAAGAAGGAAGAGATCCAGATGTTGTGGTAGCTACTAATGCAGGTGGAGGAAACTTAACAGGTACTGCAAGGGGATTAATAAAAGCAAGTGCTTCAGATGTTCAAGTTGTTGGAGCAAGTGTTAATCTAAAAGGACTTCACATGGCTAGTGATGAGCAGTTTAATAAAAAATCTTTCACAACAGGCCATACAGGCTTTGGAATACCTTTTGCTACATGGCCTGACAGATCAGATGTACCTAGATCAGCTGGAAGACCTTTAAGATACATGGATAGATATGTAACAGTTAATCAAGGAGAAGTTTTCTACATGACAGAAGCATTAGCACAAATCGAAGGATTAGAAAGAGGTCCTGCAGGAAATACTTCTTTAACAGCTGCTTTCTCATTAGCACAAGAACTTGACCAAGATAAAATAATAGTAGTACAGGAGACTGAATATACTGGAGCAGGTAAGCATATACAGCCTCAATTAACATTTGCAAAAGAGAACGGAGTAGAAATAAAAGTTGGCAATCCTGAAGAAGAAATAGTTGGTAAAAATATTATTTTGCCTAAAACTCCTGATTTAATTAAAGCTAGAGAACTAGATTTAATTAAACTAAAAAAATCATATATAAAAAATTGTATTAAAAATACAGAAGTTGAAACAATATCAAAAGAAGATTTAGAGTTCTTAATAGAAGATACTAATACAACAGAAGACTTTGTAAAAAATGTTATTAATGAAATAGATAATAATTTGTTAAGTTAAAGTCATTTGTATATTTAATCTAAATTAGAAAGGAATTATGATATATGAAAGGATATTTAAAGCGACAAGATGATTTTCAAGTTAGAAGACAACATTTAGCCAACTTAAGTGATGAAGAATTAAAACAGAGATTTTGGAAATTAGCTGAGCAGGCTGTGGAGCCTTTACTTGAATTAGCTAGAACTAATACATCACCATCTATTGAACGTTCTGTACTCCTTAGAATGGGATTCTCAAGCTTAGAAGCTAAGCCGTTAGTAGAAAATGCAATAGATAGAGGGCTCATAGGTAAAGGTGTAGGTCATGTTGTATATAGAATATCAAAAGAAAAGAAAATACCTCTTAGACAAGCAGGATTAGAAATGATTGAAGGTAAGCACTGGGACGATGCAGTTGCAATCTTTAAGGGAGGTAACGAATAGTGAAAAAATATGATATTAATGAAAAAATGGATGTAAGAGAAATTCTAAATGATCTTGAAAATTATCGACCTAAGAGAAGAGGTTGGGTTTGGAGAGAAAAGAAAGATCAATTCGAAATGAGTGATCATATTTATTCTGATTGTTCGGAACCTTTAAATAATTCTATAGGTATACCAGCAGCAGTGCAGTACTTTGATAATTTAGACCCTCAACCGCAAGAGACCATTACTACTGAAATAGCTTCAGGTAGATTTGAAGATGATATTAGAAGAATGAGAATGGCTGCTTGGCACGGTGCGGATCACCTAATGGTTATAAGAACAGCAGGTCAATCCCATTATGATGGACTAATAGAGGGTTCTCCGCAAGGTATAGGTGGTATACCAGTAACTAGAAAACAAGTTAGAGCACAAAGAAAAGCGCTAGATTTTATTGAAGAAGAAGTAGGAAGACCAATAAATTATCACTCATATGTTTCAGGGGTTGCAGGCCCAGACATAGCAGTTATGTTTGCAGAAGAAGGTGTAAATGGAGCACATCAAGACCCTCAGTACAATGTATTATACAGAAATATTAACATGGTACGTTCTTTTGTAGATGCTGCTGAGTCTAAAAAAGTAATGGCATGGGCTGATATAGCTCAGATAGATGGCGCACACAATGCTAATGCTACTGCAAGAGATGCATGGAAAGTAATGCCTGAATTAATGGTTCAGCATGCAATTAATTCAATATTCTCATATAAAGTTGGTATGAAAAAGGAAAACATCTGTTTATCAACTGTTCCACCTTCAGCTGCTCCAGTGCCTTGTACAAAATATGATTTACCATATGCTGTTGCACTTAGAGACTTATTCGACGAATATAAAATGAGAGCACAGCAGAATACTAAATATATAACTTCATCATCAAGAGAAGCTACAGTTACTCATGTTTTGAATATGATGATATCAAAACTTACAAGAGCAGATATTCAGTCAACAATAACTCCTGATGAAGGTAGAAATGTTCCTTGGCATATGAATAACATAGAAGCATGTGATACAGCTAAGCAGACTTTAGTAGGTTTAGATGGATTGTTAGAAATGGTTGAATTAAAACAAGAAGGATATTTACCTGAAAAAGTTAGAGAATTGAAAGAAAGAGCAGTTTTATATTTAGAAGAACTTATTGAAGTTGGCGGTTACTTTGAAGCAGTTGAAAAAGGCTTTTTCGTAGATTCAGGCATGTATCCTGAAAGAAACGGTGATGGAATAGGAAGAAAAATTAATGGCGGTGTAGGTGTAGGAACAGTATACAAAAGAGATAATGACTATATGGCACCTGTTACAGCTCATTTTGGAAATAACAACGTAGCTCAATATGATAAAAATGCAGTAGATAATCCATCAATCTTAATTGACGGATGTACATTTGAAAAACCTGAAAAAATAATTTACATAGATGAGCTAGATGAAAATGATAATGTTAATACACGTCTAGACGAGTCTGAAAAATATAGAAATTCAAATTTAGTAAAACCAGAAGTAGAATGGTTGGCAGACGGAACTGTAGTAGTAGAATTGTGTCTCCCAACTAGTAAAAGAGTTGCAGAATTTGCAGCAATAGAGTTTGCAAAAAAAATGAATTTAAAAGATCCTGAAGTTATACATGTAGAAGTGCTTCATCCTGCTGAAGGAATTAGAGTTCAAGTTAAGGGTAAAGTAGATTTTGATGTTGACATATCAAAGTTAGAAATACCTCAAGAACCAGAAGTATGGAGTTTCGAAGAACTTTGGGAAGAAATAGAGCAACATCCTATGAAAGTAGTGGCTGCAACTGTAGGAGAAGATGAGCATTCAGTTGGACTTCGAGAAATAATAGATATAAAACATGGAGGAATAGAGAAATTTGGTATAGAAGTTGAGTATCTTGGTACATCATGCCCAGTTGAAAAACTTGTAGATGCTGCTATAGAAGTAAATGCAGATGCAATACTAGCATCTACTATTATAAGCCATGATGACATTCATTATAAAAACATGAGAAAGATACATGAACTATGCATCGAAAAAGGTATAAGAGACAGAATTATTATAGCATGTGGAGGAACTCAAGTTACACCTGAAATAGCTGTACAAAATGGTATAGATGCAGGTTTTGGAAGAGGTTCTAAGGGAATACATGTCGCAACATTTTTAGTTAAAAAGAGAAAGGAAATGCAGAATGAGAATTAATGTTTTAGTTGCTGAAATAGGAAGTACTACTACAGTAATTAATGCATTTGATGGAGTATTTGACACTTGCCCGAAATTTATCGGGCAAGGTCAAGCCCCAACATCAGTACAAGAAGGAGATGTCAACATTGGTCTTAAGGAAGCTATTGATGACTTGAGGCATAATATAGGCGTTGATACTATAGAATATGATAAACTCCTCGCTACTAGCAGTGCAGCAGGCGGACTAAAGATGACTGTTCATGGACTAGTATACGATATGACTGTAAGAGCTGCAAAAGAAGCAGCACTTGGTGCTGGAGCTAATTTGCATATGGTTACTGCAGGCAGACTTAGAAGAACAGATATAAAAAAATTAAGGGAAACCAATCCAAATATAATCCTAATAGCAGGTGGAGTAGATTATGGTGAAAGAGATACTGCAATATACAATGCTGAACTTATAGCTGATATGAATCTTGATGTACCTGTTATATATGCTGGTAATATAGAAAATCAAGAAGAAATTACAGAGATTTTTAAAGATACAAAAACTAAACTTTATGTTGTAGAAAATGTTTATCCTAAGATAGATACTTTAAACATTGAGCCTACAAGAAAAGTTATTCAACAAGTTTTTGAAGAACATATTATACATGCACCTGGAATGAATAAAGTAAAAGAAATGGTAAATGGCTCTATAATTCCTACACCGGGAGCAGTAATGCTAGCTTCAAAATTAGCATATGAGGAAATAGGTGACTTAGTTACATTAGATGTTGGAGGAGCTACAACAGACGTTCATTCTGTTACTGAGGGCAGTGACGAAATAAATAGAATATTAATAAGTCCTGAACCTAAAGCAAAGAGGACTGTTGAGGGTGACTTAGGTGTTTATGTTAATATGAGAAATATAGTTAATAGAATAGGTATAGACGAATTAGTAAAAAGATTAAACTTAAAGCAGTCAGTAGTTGAAAAAATGTTATATGAATATAAACCTATACCGAAAACAAATTTAGAAAAAAAATTAGTTGAAGAATTGACATTAGAAGCCGTTGTTACAGGAGTTAAAAGACATGCTGGAAAACTAAGAGATATATACGGCTCAAGTGGCAAAAAAACGTTGGCTGAAGGTAAAGATTTGACTAATGTAAAATATATTATAGGAACAGGTGGAGCTTTAACAAGACTGCCAAATAGAATCAAAATAATGGAGCAAATTCCTTTATGCAATAAAGGCAATGAATTACTACCTAAAAAAACTGTTCATATGTTAGTTGACAATTATTATATTATGGCTTCTTTAGGAGTGATGTCAAAAGAATATCCAGAGTTTGCATTAAAACTACTTAAACAAAGCATACAGATATAAGAAAATAAAAGTTAAAAGTAAGGAGGCTTTACGTTAGTAAAGCTTCATTTAACTATTAATTATCAAATATCAACTATCAACTGTATAAGAGAGGATGGTGCTGAGTGTATCCTAGAATTGAAATAGATATAAAAAAGATAAGGCATAATACAGAAACATTAGTGAAGAAATGCTCAAATTCAAACATAAAAATAGCAGGTGTTACAAAAGTTTTTTGTGCCGATCCAGTCGTTGCAAAGGCTTATGTAAATGGAGGAGTTTCTGCTATTGCTGATTCTAGAATCCAAAACCTAAAAAAATTGAAAGATATAAATATAGAAAAATGGCTGTTAAGATTACCAGCTAAAAGTAAAATAGATGAAATAATTGAATATTCAGACGTTTCATTAAATTCAGAAATTGAAGTTATTGAACTTTTATCAAACAAAGCAATAGAAAAAAACAAAATTCATCAAATAATAATAATGGTAGATTTAGGTGACTTAAGAGAAGGCATATTTGACAGAGAAGAATTATTTGATATAGTAAATAAAATAAAGAATTTTAAAGGTATAAAAATCAAAGGAATAGGTACAAACTTGACCTGTTATGGAGGTATTATACCAAAGAAAGATAACTTATCAGAACTAGTAAAAATAAAACAAGGAATTGAAAAAATAATTGATTATAAAGTAGAAACTATTTCAGGTGGAAATTCAAGCAGTTTGTATCTTTTAGATAAAGGAGAACTACCAAAAGGAATTAATCAGCTGAGATTAGGAGAAGCATTAGTTTTAGGCAGAGAAACAGCGTATGGAAAACCAATAGAAAACACTTATGATGATGCTTTTATTTTAAAAACAGAAATCATAGAAATAAAAACTAAACCATCAGTTCCAATCGGTGAAATAGGTATGGACGCTTTTGGTAATAAACCTGTATTTGAAGATAAAGGAAATATGAAAAGATGTATATGTGCCATAGGTAGGCAGGATATTGATATTGATGGACTAATTCCTATAGATTCAAATATTAAAGTAATTGGAGCAAGTAGTGACCATTTAATTTTAGATATTACAAAAGTTAAAAAAGATTTGAAACTTGGAGATATAATTGATTTTAAATTAACATATGGTGGAATACTATCTGCAACTACATCACCTTATGTAATTAAAAAAATAGTGTAATAGTGAATTTCACGAGCTAGTTTTTTAAGATATAAGATAAAAGTGTAAAGTGAAAAGTTATGGTAGCTTTACTAATGTAAAGCAATTTTAATAGAAATAAATAAAATATTCTAACTCTCAACTTAATTGTGGAGCAATATAAGCTCAAGGAGGGAATTAATTTGACAAAACAGCTAAAGGCTGATGTAGCTTTATTTCTCGTTACTATTGGATGGGGTGCATCATTCTTATTAACTAAAAATACTTTGGACTATTTGCCTACATATAATTTTTTAGCCATTAGATTTTTTCTAGCTTTTTTTCTATCTTCTATGATTTTTATAAAGAAGATGATAAAGATAGATAAAAATACTTTAAAGTATGGAATTATTCTTGGAGTACTATTGTTTGCTCATTATGCATTTCAAACCGTTGGATTAAACTATACTACAGTTTCTAAATCTGCATTTGTTACTGGAATAAATGTTATATTAGTTCCTGTGTTTTCAACATTATTAATGAAAAAAAGCCCCAATAAAAAAACTGTTATAAGTACAATTATTGCTTTTATTGGTTTAGCTATGCTCACATTAAATAAAAATGCATTAGGAGTTAATATTGGAGATATATATACGTTTATTTGTGCAGTACTATTTGCTTTTTATATAATTTTAGTAGGAAAGTATACAGTAAATGTTGAGTCTATATCATTAGCAATTATACAATTAGGTGTTGTCAGTCTGTTAAGCTTAATAACATCTTTTGCTGTAGAAACACCTACAATACCTACAGATTATAATGCATGGATAAATATTATAATATTAAGTGTAGCATGTACTTCTGGAGCTTATATTGTGCAAAGCGTAGCACAGAAATTTACAAGTCCAACTCATACGGCTTTAATCTATACCGCAGAGCCAGTATTTGCAGCTATATTTGGATATATCATTTTAGGAGAATTATTAAACACAAAAGGAACCATTGGAGCAGTGTTGATTTTAAGTGGAATGTTAATGACTGAAGTAGATTTTAAAGCTTTATTAAACAGAAAAAAGAATATATAAAGGCAAAGCTATCTGACTAAGATAGCTCAGGCTATTGACAAACCCGAATTTCATCGTTGTTGCCTCAATCGAGAATGCTCACGTATTTCTATATACGCTCCGCTTACTCGCTTTCGGCACGCCTCGAACTTCGAGTTTCTCAAAAGCCTGCCATCTTGTTGACT
>JAHDQO010000009.1 GCA_018433765.1 Tissierellales bacterium | reverse complement strand
TACGTGTCGTAAGTTCTTCTGCTTCATCTAGTTCAAATGATATAACAGCACGGTTATTAGATTTTATTACTATTACATTTTCTCCTAAACTTTCAAACTGATCAACTACTGCCTGCCTTGCTCCTTCTCCTATTCCCATTAAACTTACAACGGCTGCAACACCTATTGCAATACCTAATAGAGTTAAAAAAGATCTAAGGAGATTTGATCTTAAGCCGCTGGCAGCCATTTGAGAAGAAAATTTTAATCTTACAAAGAAGGATGATATTTTTCCTCTTTTTTTCATTTTATCTTCCTCCATTATTCACTTTTATTACTGTCACCATTTTTATCGATACCTTTGTTTTCATCGTCACCTTTATTTTCAGTAGGCATTAGTGTATCATCACCTTTTATATGTTCACTTGGAAGTATATCCGAAGAACTTCCTGTAACCACTAACTGTCCTTCTTCCAAACCTTCAACCACTTCTACATACATATCGTTCATTAATCCATCTTTTATTTTTACTTTTTCAACAGTTCCATCTTCTTTTAATACATCTACAGTTGGTTTACCTTCGTCTTCATATACTGCTTCTATAGGAATAAGTAAAGTATCTTCAGAATGTCCTGCATCTATAAAACAGTTAGCCTGCATTCCTTCTCTTAATTTACCGCTTCCTGAAACTCTTATTTCAACTGAATACTTGATAATACCATTTTCGGTCCTGTTTTGTGATATTCTTTTTACTACACCTTCAAATTTTTCATTAGGTAAAGCATCAATTGTAACAACTACTTTAGAATCTTGTTTTATATTTATAACATCTAAATCATCTACTTGTGCATAGACTATCATATCGTTAGGATTAAATACACTTCCTATGGATTGGCTACCCCATAAGTCATCACCTGATACGTTGTCCCATTTAGAAATTATTCCATCCATAGGAGCTGTTACAAATAAGTTATCTTTAATTTCGTAAGCCTTCTCAATAGATGTTTTGTACATGTCAATCCGTTCAATACTACGTTCAATAGTATTAAGAACTGATGCACTTGCTAGTTTTATTAATGGATCGCCTTCTTCTACAACAGCATTGTCTTTAACATATACTTCCGTTACTATTGCCTTATTATCTTCTGTTGCCATAACGTTGTTAACATTTTTTTCATCTCCGTATGATTCAACTTTTCCTTTATTATAAAATGTTGTATCAAAATTATCACCATTTAAAGTACTTATTAACATTTCCATCCCAGGTTGAATAAGTCCGGGGTTATCTGCTTCAATCTCTCCCCAGTAAACATATGTTGTTCCATAGCCTTCACCTTCATCAGGAACTGGATTTTCATTTAATGAAGTAATTTCTCCATCATAATACCCTTCAAAACCTGTATAATTTAGTTTTACTTTTTGACCTTCTTTTATTTTTTCAAACTCAGGCTTTGTAACTTTAAACTCAATTATTAGTTTATTAGTATCTACTATTTTTGCTATAAGGCTGCTCTTGAGTTCAAGCCCTTCTTCAGCTGATAAGTTTGTTATCTTTCCAGCTATAGGTGCTTTTATTATTATACCGTCATAAGGATTTATTGAATCTATTTCTGATTTTTTAATACCAAACATGCTAGATAATCTTTCTTGTTCATTAGAAAGTTCATCCTCAAATTTTTCTATTTTTTCAAGTAAGTTGGTTGAAGACAATCTAATTAGTTTTTGTCCTTTTACTACACTATCGCCTTCTTCTGCTAAGTATTCTTCAACTTTTAATTGTATGTCATAAATGTCATGTTCCCAATCATCATAATCAGGCACTCTTATCCTTCCATTATCAGATGCATTTAACTGACCAGAAGTATTAACTCCTACACTAATATCTTCTTTTATAACCGGTTTTGTAGAATATACAGGACCTGTATCCACATCTTCACTTTCAGTAACTAACTGCTTGGCTGTCCAAAATCCTCCTGCAAAAACTAATGCTAAAATTAAAGCTATCGAAATTATTTTTTTAAACATATTTATTAATCCTCCTATTTAATTGTCTGATACAATTTCTCCATCTACTAGTCGTATGATTCTGTGACCAAATTCTGCTATTTCTTCTTCGTGGGTAACTTGAACTATGGTAATATTTTTTTCTTCATTTAATTTAACAAACAATTCCATTATCTTATCACCTGTTTTCGTATCCAATGCTCCTGTTGGCTCATCTGCTAATATCAAAGCAGGATGCCCAACTATTGAGCGTGCAATAGCTACTCTCTGCTGCTGCCCTCCTGACAGCTGTGTTGGAAGATGATTCATTCTGTCTCCAAGCTCTACCATCTGCAATGCTTCAGCACATAACTCTTTTCTATCTTTTGCATTCATTCCT
>JAHDQO010000024.1 GCA_018433765.1 Tissierellales bacterium | reverse complement strand
TTCTCGTTCGACTTGCATGTGTTAGGCACGCCGCCAGCGTTCGTCCTGAGCCAGGATCAAACTCTCGTTTTAAACTTGTTTCTATATTTACTTAGCTTCGCTAAGTTTCTTGCTTGTTATTTCCAAACTCTAAGGAATCTTCACGCTTTACGCTGTTCTATTGTCTAGGTTCTTTTGCACTGCCGTTTTCAGCAGCTTATATAGATTATCATACTACTTTACCTTTGTCAATATCTTTTTTATCTTTTTTTGTTGAAATTTAAATATTTTTGAGTGTTTAATGCACACGTAACCTGGTGTTTAAACATCATTTATCTTTGTAAATATGCAATTTATCATTATTAATTACTTTATATTTAAAAAGTATCCAAATACAAAACATACAAAGGATACAATCATTACAATTATAAATCTTTTAATAGATCTACTGTAAAGTTTTTGAGGCTTATCAATAAGATATTTTACCTGTATTTTATCACCAACCTCAGCATACATAGGTACTGTAATGCGATTTTCTGATATATACTCTTCTCCATCAACTTTATAACACACAGAAGCCCATTTAGTTTTGTACACTGTGCTTGGATTAAGAAGTCTGATTTCAACTATTGTACCAATAGAAATTTTAAGTTTATTACTCGAAGTTGTAATGCTTACCCCTTCAATAACCGCAATAACAAATAATATAGCTGCAATAATATAAAATAATATAGTTTGAATATCCATAAAATTTATCCCTTCTATATTTTTAATATTAATTATACCACAAGTTTTACGTTTAATTTCAAATAGATATGAAGAATTCAAAATTAAATAAAGTAAATAAGGTAATAAAAAAAGTTTCTAGTTAAATTACTAGAAACTTTATAATTACCTGGCAGTGACTTACTTTCCCGGGCAGTTACCCACCGAGTATCATCAGCGCTGAAGGACTTAACTTCTGTGTTCGAGATGGGAACAGGTATTTCCCCTTCGCTATTACTACCAGATCTAAGCTTCGTCTTTAAT
>JAHDQO010000036.1 GCA_018433765.1 Tissierellales bacterium | reverse complement strand
TTATATATTACACTAACTCATTAAAGTACCCATCCAACAATAACGCTTCCGTTAATTCCTTCCTATACTCCACAAATTCAACTGTAATACATAAACAGGCATAAAAAAATATGCAGCAAAAGCATCAGCTTGAGCTTCATTCTTAGCATTTATTAAATAATCATTCTTATAATAATTAGATTTCTGATATAGTGCATGACCAGCTTCATGAACAACAGCACATCTATATTCAGAACACAAAGAACATTTACAAGTCAAAATATCACCATCAACAAGACAGGCTCTATTTAAATTTTTTAATATAACAATCTTAATATCATAATCAGATATTACTTGTTCAATAATATGTACAGGTATTGGATACTCAAAGATTTGATATTCTGTGATAAGATAAACTGCTTTCTCAAGCATCGTATAATACATACCATACCTCCAAAATTTCAAAGTATAGTATGCATTATATCGAATTAATGTTCGAATGTAATGGGTGGATAAATCTTATTTAATATATTAATCTCTACATCGAATGACCAGAAATTTATCACTCAATATTTGCCCTTTAAAATAGTATGATTTTTTTTGGTAATTAAAGTTCTATATGTTCCATCATTATGAACAAGTTTATTTTTTATTAGTATAATTTGTTTATAATCTAAAGTTATTGAAATCTTATCAAATATCTTTAGTATAAAGAACAATACAACTATTCTTTAAATCGTGTAAAATTTATGCAAAAAGTACTGTTCCCAAATGTGACATAAACTGTATCTAACAATGCTTGCACGCAATGAAAGGATGTTCAAAGTAGTAATATATTGTTATGTAAAGTTAATTATGGGAATTCTATGATGCTTTCTTACTCCTAAATATCAGTAGCACAAATAGTAATAAAATCCATATATGAAAAAATGTATTAAATATATCAAGTACTGTGAAATCAGAAACAAAATCAAATTTAATTTGTGATGTTATTGTTGGCAGCCCTAAAAATACTGCAATAATAGTTCCTAAAAGTGTTAAGTTACTTTCTTTACTTTTGAGTCCAAGGTAAGAAACATAAATCAATAATATTATAATCGCTATATACACAGATAATACAAGTAATTTGTATGAGTTAAAGTAGCCTATTTTTAAAGAAAATCCATTAAACAATTTTTCTATGTATTCTATTTTGATTTTTTCATTCAACTTGTTCTTTTGTACATCAGAATTAAAATCAATATAATTATCAGAGGCAACTATTTTCATATAATTAATATTATTAATAACCCTAAATCCATTGGTTTCGATTATGCTATCTCTATCATAAATATCAATACTTAAATTTACAACGTAATTACTAAAAGGAAACGAATGTAACTGACTAGGTAATTTTAATTTAATATCATCAAATCTAATCCTACCTTTAATTTTCATACTATCACTTATATTTCTTTCCCTTATTTCTCTAATTTCAAAAATTCCAGAATATAAAGTAACACCATCATTACTTTCATACTTAATATTCACATCACTTATTAATGATATCTGCATTTCTTCAAATTCCATTTCTCCAACATAGACAACATCTAACGTAATAAACTCGTTATGAAAATCATTAATGTATATTTCAAAGTCTTGTCCATTATTGTTTACTAGAATTTCTGTATCATTACTATTATGCATACTAAGTTCATAATAACAGTACAAAAATAATCCAGTTAATGTTACAATAACACTTGTAAACAATATTTTATTCCAGTTCAATTTAATAAGCTTCATTGCAATTTTCCTAATAATTTATTTCACATACTATGGTATTCACGAATGGTGGAAATACAACTAATTAAGCAGTATTGCCAACTATATTGGAATATTAACCTATTGTTGTATTTTTAATACTTCTAAAATTTAGCACTAATAAAAAAATTCCACAAAAACATCATGGAATTAATTTACTATTTATTAAGTTAGTCCTTCCCTAAGTTGTCTTTTTCCTATACTATAATACTTTATATTTATTTTTTTAAATTCTTCTTTATCAATCAACTAAATATTGAAGAAGAAAAACATAATATATATCATTACAGGACAATTATAGCAAATAATCTAAAATGTTATAAGAAGCAAAATAAAATTATAAAATATTGATATAAAGAGAAAAACATTTATATACCTACATTTATATGTCATTTTAAATCATCTTAAATTATATGGATATTCCAAAGATAATCCTATATATTTTTTAAATTTCTGTATTAAAATAGTTGGCAAGAAAGCATATATTATCAGCCCAATAAAAGGTAAAAAATGAAATTTATTACAACAATTTGCTATATATACAGTTACTATCAAAGATACTATTGATAATAACCATATTAACATAAAAAAAGTAAACCATTCAAAATAATTGCCTAATCTTGCTAATCTAGAGTTTAACTTATATCTAGAGTTTTCCGGTGTTCCTTTTAATCCAATAATTTTACCTAATACATTAACTTGAGTATTTTCATTATTATGAAGAATCTCAATTAATATACCAGATTTTGGTTCCAAGTAATTAAAATCAATGTAAATAACATTATTTATATTTCGTACTGAAAAATTGTTATCCGTATCAGTGTTTTTTATTATATTAGCTGCAATTATTTTGCTTTTTTCATCTAAAACAATTCTTAATGGATTTTCATTAATCTTATCTTCACTTCTAATTATTGTAGAACCATCATTCCATATTCTAAATTCAGTTTTTACTAACTTCTTCAACTCAAAATTATTTATTAATAAAGATACATGTTCACTTACGTTTTGTTCGTCAATATTTAATATTAACTTATTAGAGTAATAATATGACAATCTTGTTCTTGGTTTACTCTTTTTATAAACTATAAATGAAATTATTATTGTAATAATTACACCTAAGATAAATTCTAAATGATTTGTTATTAAATTGTTTAAAAGAAGTTGTATGTCCATGGTTTCCTCCTGAGTTTAATTGTGAAATGTAATTAAATATCAACTTGTACTTCTCTAAGCTGTCCCTTTCCCATGCAATAATACTTTCTATTTGGTTTTTCCACATTCTTCCTTATTAATAAGTCTATAGGGAAAATCTAAATTATGATACATATCATTACAGGACAATTATAACAAATAATCTAAAATGTTACAAGAAACAACATTAAATCACAAAATATTGAACATTATCGTAAAAAAAATATACAAAAAAAAGTACCGTCCCCAAGAATGCCATTATCCCTTGATCCTTCATGCCAGACCTTCCAAGTCTATCTATATCCATACACAGAACAGCATCAAATTTATTATCCTCAGCTTCTGCCAAAAGCTTCAGCATTTCAATTCTATTAAAAAGCTGTCCACCTGATACTATCTCTTCTTTAATATCAATAACATTAAGATTTTCCTTCTTTGCATGCTCTAAAAGTATCTTTTTATGAGCAGAAAGAGTATCAATACCGCACTGCTCCTTCTCCAAATCAGCACGAGATTTTCTCAAATACATGCAAGTTCGCATAATTTCACCTCTCTTTCAATTATAAGTATTAAGT
>JAHDQO010000007.1 GCA_018433765.1 Tissierellales bacterium | reverse complement strand
TGGATACAGACCACAATTTTTCTTTAGAACAACAGACGTAACAGGATCAATCAATTTAGAAGAAGGCGTAGAAATGTGTATGCCTGGAGATAATGCAACATTTTTAGTAGAACTAATAACTCCGATTGCAATGGAAGAAGGGTTAAGATTTGCAATTAGAGAAGGTGGAAGAACAGTTGGAGCAGGTGTTGTTGCTCAAATAATAGAATAATAATAATAAATTAAGAGGGCTTTTAATAAAAGCTCTCTTTTTTTTGAACATAAATAAAATTATACACATGTAAAAAAAATCGTCATACAAACTGACGATTTTTTTTACATTTATATAAATATTAAAGTCATACTGCTGAAAAATAAATATATAAAAAGTGGCAGAATAATTGCATACTAAAAATGTTAAATAGACTTATAATTATTTTTTTAAAAGCGAAAGGAATGACATTTAATGATAAAAGTGCAGATATTCAATATACAAAAATTTTCAATACATGATGGTCCGGGTATAAGAACAACTGTATTTTTAAAAGGTTGTCCATTAAATTGTATGTGGTGTCATAATCCAGAAAGTATTAATAAAAATATAGATATACTTTATGATAAAGAAAAATGTACATTATGTGGAGAATGTATAAAGAAATGTAAAAGAGGTGCTTTAAAAATAATAGATGAAGCAGTGATAACAGATTTATCTAAATGTATGTTTTGTGGAGAATGTGCTTTTTACTGCATAAACAATGCAAGAGAATTGGTAGGTAAAGAATATACCATTGATGAATTAATACAAGAGGTTAAAAAGGATATGTCTTTTTATGAAGAATCTGGTGGAGGAGTAACTCTTTCAGGAGGAGAACCTCTTTTACAGATAGAAGCAGTTTTAAAGATACTAAAGAAGCTAAAAAACATTGGAATTCATACAGCAATAGATACAAGTGGATATATTCCATTTGAAAACATGTTAAAAATTATAGATTATACAGATGTTTTTTTATATGATTTAAAAATTATAGGTGATGATAAACATAAAAAATATATAGGAGTTTCAAATGCACTAATTTTAGATAATTTAAAGAAATTGTCAAACTTAGATGCCAATATAAATCTTCGTATGCCAATTATAGAAGGTATTAATGCGGATTTAGAAGATATAACTAAAGCAATAGAATTTATAAAGCAGGTAAAAATAAAGGATATAAATATATTACCATATCATGATATAGCAAAACATAAATATAAAAAATTAGGAAGAAATTACAGAGAAGACATTATGAAAGTACCAACAGATAAAAAAATGCAGATCATAAAAAATATGTTTGAAAAAGAAGGATATAATGTAAAAATTGGAGGATGACTTTTAAGATAAAAGTGAAAAGTTAAAAGTGAAAAGTTTTGGTAGATTTACTAGTGTAAAGCTTTATGAAATGAGAATGGAGAAATGAGAATGGAGAATTAATGGTAGTTTTACTTCCGTAAAACATAAAAAAAAAACGAGAAATGAGTAACTATAAACTAGAAACATGGATAGTTTTTATAAAATAAAAACTTAAATATAATAAAAATAAATTTTCTTAAGAAAATTTAAACCATTAACTATAAACTGTCAATTATCAACTATCAAATATATAAAAGGGAGGTTTTATAAATGAGAGGTAGTACTGAAAGAATTAGAAAACTAAGACATGAAAGTGTTAATATACAGCCTAAACTAAGTATAGAAAGAGCAGTTCTAGAAACTGAAGCATATAAAAAGTATTATGGTACAGTTGAAACACCTGTGTTGAGGGCATTAAACTTTAGATATATTATAGAAAATAAGAAATTATATATAGGAGATGGAGAACTAATAGTAGGAGAAAAAGGAGATAGTCCGCAAACAGCTCCGACATTTCCAGAACTGTGCTGTCATACTATGGAGGATTTAGATATTCTTAATAGTAGAAAATATATAAGTTTTAAAGTTTCAAAAAAAGATAAAAAAACTCATAGAGAAAAGATTATGCCTTTTTGGGAAAATAGATCTATGAGAAAAAAAATTCTTGATAATATGACAGATGAATGGAAAAATTGTTATAAGGCTGGAATATTTACTGAATTTATGGAGCAAAGAGCGCCAGGACATACTGTGGCAGATGATAAGTTCTATAAAAAAGGATTTTTAGATTTTAAGAAAGAAATAGAAGATAAAATTAAACAATTAGATTTTTTAAACGATTTAAAAGCATATGAAAAAAAGGCTCAATTAGAAGCTATGATTATATCTTGTGATGCAATTATAATTCTTGGAAAAAGATATGCTGATTATGCAAGGACATTAGCAGAAAAAGAAACAAATAAAGAGAGAAGAGATGAACTTTTATGGATAGCAAAGAATTGTGATAGAGTACCAGCTTATAAACCAGAAACATTTGCACAAGCTGTACAAATGTATTGGTTTGTACATTTAGGAGTTACTACAGAATTAAATACATGGGATTCTTTTTCTCCGGGAAGGTTTGATCAATATTTGTATCCTTTTTACGAAAAAGAGCTAAAAGAGGGTACAATTACATATGATAGAGCAAAAGAGATACTAGAATGTCTATGGATTAAATTTAATAACCAACCTGCACCTCCTAAAGTAGGTATAACCATGAAAGAAAGTGCTACTTATACTGATTTTGCCAACCTTAATACTGGAGGTATAAATCCAGAAACAGGTTGTGATGGTGTGAATGAAGTTTCTTATATGATACTTGATGTTATGGACGAGATGAAACTTTTACAGCCCAGCTCAAACGTACAAATAAGTGTAAAAACTCCTAAACAATTTGTAAAAAAAGCATGTGTAATAGCTAGAAAAGGGTGGGGACAGCCAGCATTTTACAATACAGAAGAACTTATTGAAGAATTACTTCAAGCAGGAAAAGATATAAAAGATGCTAGATATGGTGGGTCTAGTGGATGCGTTGAAACTGGAGCACATGGTAGAGAAGCATATATACTTACAGGATACATTAATATTCCTAAAATTTTTGAATTAACTTTAAACGATGGTTTTGATAAATTTACAAAAAAACAAATTGGATTAAAAACTGGAAAAGCTGAGAATTTTCAAACATATAAAGAGTTATATGACGCTTTTAAAAAACAGCTTAAACATTTTATAGATATTAAAATACATGGAAATAATGTCATAGAAAAGTTATTTGCTAAGCATATGCCAGCAACATTTATGTCAGTAATAACTGAAGATTGTATAAAAAAAGGTAAGGATTACAACGATGGAGGAGCTAGATACAATACGCGATATATACAGATCGTTGGTATAGGAACAATTACAGATTGTTTAGCATCTGTGAAGTTCAATGTATTTGACAATAAAAGGTTTACTATGAATGAATTAATGGAAGCTCTTAACTCAAACTTTGAAGGATATCCTTTGATTAGAAATATAGTCCTTAGCAGAACACCGAAATACGGTAATGATGATGAATATGCTGATAACATAATGGTAGATACATTTAATACAATAAACAATATGATAACTGGGAGACCTACAGTAAGTGAAGGAACATATCGTATAGATATGCTTCCAACAACATGTCATGTATACTTTGGTTCAGTTATGGGGGCAACACCAGATGGAAGATTATCATCTAAGCCATTAACTGATGGTATATCACCATCAAAAGGGGCAGACACAAATGGACCTACAGCAGTAATTAAATCAGCATCTAAAATGGATCATATTCGTACTGGTGGAACGCTATTAAATCAAAAATTTTCTCCTTCAGCATTAAAAGGAGAAAAGGGAATAGATAATCTAGTTTCATTACTAAGAGCATATTTTAAGATGGGTGGACACCACATGCAATTTAACGTAATTGATAAAGAGACATTAGTTGAAGCTCAAAAGAATCCTGATGATTACAAAGACCTTATAGTTAGAGTTGCGGGCTATAGTGATCATTTTAATAATCTGGAGAAAGCACTTCAAGATGAAATAATTGAAAGAACAGAACAAAATTTTAATTAAAGATATATAATACTCTTTCTTAATTGTGGCAATTAATTGTGCAAACGCTTATAGCATAATACAAGGAAGAGTATTTTAGTATGTAATCATTTAAAATATGTGATATACTTAGTAGGTCAAGTAATTTTCTCCTTTAGATAAATTAAAGAACTTCTGATTTTTAAATATTAAAAGAGGTAAAAATATGGATTATAAAAATATTCTAGAGTTAGTTACATCAAATATAGATAACGGTGTTTTCATAGTTAATAAAGAAGGAAATGTAGTTTTTTATAATGAACCTGTAAATAATTTAGCAGGAGTGACAGTGAAAAATGCAATAGGAAATAATATTCTAGAAATTTTTCCTAAATTAACATCTCAAACAAGTACATTGATGAGAGTTTTAAAAACAGGTAAACCAATAAGGGACTATATACAAAAGTATTATAATTATCAGTTAAAACAGGTGACTATTTTGACTACTACATTGCCAATATGTGAAAATAATGAGATAGTAGGAGCAATAGAGATATTTACTGATATAGATAAAATTAAAGGTATTAATGAAAACATAAAAGTCATAGAAAATAAACAAGGAAGGCTCACGACAAGTGAATTAGCATATTATAGCATAAAAGATATAATAGGAAAAAATAAAAAAATGATAGAGTTGAAATCTAGAATATTAAAAATAGCAAACAGTCCATCACCAGTATTAATATATGGAGAAACAGGTACTGGGAAAGAGCTTGTAGTACAGAGTATACATAATGCAAGTGACAGAAAAGATAAGCCTTTTATAGCTCAGAATTGTGCTGCTATACCGGGTACACTACTGGAAAGTATATTATTTGGAACAACATTGGGTAGTTTTACAGGAGCAAAAGATAATCCCGGTTTATTTGAAATAGCAGATGGAGGGACGTTATTTCTAGATGAAATAAACTCTATGGATGTTACTTTACAGGCGAAATTGCTAAGAGTTCTACAAGATGGAATAATTAGGAGAATTGGTGGGAAAAGTATAAGAAAAGTAGATGTTAGAGTAATAGCAGCTTTAAATGTCGATCCTAATAAAGCTATTACAGAAGGTAAAATCAGAGAAGATTTATATTTTAGATTAAATGTATTAAATATAAATATCCCACCTCTAAGAAAACGAAAAGATGATATAAACGTATTAACAAAATATTTTATAAATATATATAATAGAAAATTAAACAAAAAAATAAATTATGTTTCAAATAATACAGAAGAATTTTTTTATAAATACGATTGGCCTGGCAATGTAAGAGAATTGCAGCATATGATAGAACATGCTGCTAACATGACAGAGAATGATACTATAAAACTAGAAGATTTACCAAGTTATATTTGTAAACATACGGAAGACTTAAATAATAAAACGGATGAAGAATACACAGAAATACCATTAAAAGAACTATTAAAAGAATATGAAAAAAAAATAATTACTGAAACATTAACAAATAACAATTTCAATATATCAAAAACTGCAATGCTGTTAGGTATACCAAGACAAACACTACATTATAAACTTAATAAATTGCATATAAAAATTGAAAAAGAAATAAAGAGTAGAAATAATATTCGTTAACTGAATGTAATATTTATTAAGTTTTTGTAACAAATAAAAAAACACTTGATTTCTCTATGGTATTATTATATCATATTTAAGCGTGCCGCATGCGATGAAGCAAAAGGTTGCTGAAATACAGGGAATTTTTGCAGAGTATGTCCTGTTAAAAATAGGGCGACCGGTATTGCTGAATATAAAAAAAGCTAGTGAACACCAGGTAACGTGTATCAGTAATTCCGAGTCGTATGTGAAAAACATACGGAAAGAAGGAGGTAACAAAATATGGCAAGCACACAAAAAATAAGAATAAGATTAAAAGCTTATGATCATCAGTTAATCGACCAGTCTGCACAAAAGATAGTTGAAACTGCTAAAAACACAGGTGCATCAGTTGCAGGACCAATTCCATTACCAACTGAAAAGCAAATAATAACTATTTTAAGAGCTGTACATAAGTACAAAGACTCAAGAGAACAATTTGAACAAAGAACTCATAAAAGATTAATTGATATCACAGATCCTACTCCTAAAACAGTAGATGCATTAATGAAATTGAATTTGCCTGCTGGAGTAGATATCGAAATCAAATTGTAAAAGTAGAGATTAAAATACAACTCTGCTTAGGATGATTACCAAAGGTAATCCGCTGTAAGAAAATAGGAGGTGTAAGAATGAAAGCAATTCTTGGTAAAAAAGTTGGAATGACTCAAGTGTTTAAAGAAGATGGAGAATTAGTTCCAGTAACAGTTATTGAATCTCAAGGTATGGTTGTTGTTCAAAAGAAAACTGTAGAGAAAGATGGTTACAATGCAATACAAGTTGGATTTGGTTCTATTAAAGACAAAAATGTTAATAAACCGAAAAAAGGTCATTTTGAAAAAGCGAATATTGAATACAAAAAATTCATAAAAGAATTTAAAGTAGATAATATTGATGAATATGAAATAGGACAGGAAATAAAAGTAGACATCTTTGCTGAAGGTGATAAAGTTGATGTATTTGGAGTATCTAAAGGTAAAGGTACTGCAGGTACAATAAAAAGGCATGGACATTCTAGAGGACCAGAAACTCACGGTTCTAAATATCATAGAGCAGCAGGTTCATTAGGAGCTTCAGCTTATCCTGCAAAAGTGTTCAAAGGCATGAAAGCTGCTGGACACATGGGACACGAAAGAGTAACTGTTCAAAATCTTGAAATAGTAAAAGTTGATCTTGAAAGAAATATAGTTTTGATAAAAGGTGCTGTACCTGGACCTAAAAAAGGATTAATTACTATAAGAGAAGCAGTAAAAAAATAGGTGACAAATAGTAAGAAAGGAGGATAAAAAGATGCCAAAGGTAGCTCTTTATGATATATCAGGTAAACAAGTAGGAGATATTGATTTAAATGAAAATATTTTCGGAATAGAAGTTAATACACATGTTATGTATGAAGCTGTAAAAAATTATCTTGCTAATCAAAGACAAGGTACGCAATCTGCTAAAACAAGAGCAGAAGTTCGAGGTGGAGGAAGAAAGCCTTGGAGACAAAAAGGAACAGGTAGAGCCCGTCAGGGAAGTATAAGATCTCCACAATGGAAAGGCGGCGGAATAGTTTTCGCACCAAAACCAAGAGATTACAGCTATAAACTTCCTAAAAAAATAAAAAGATTGGCTTTAAAATCAGCATTATCTTCTAAAGTTAATAGTGAAGAAATAATAGTTTTAGACCAATTGAAAATGGAACAACCAAAAACAAAAGAAATGGTTAAAGTTTTAGAAAATATTAAAGCTGGTAAAAAAGCGTTAATAGTATTACCGGAAAAAGATGATAACACAGTATTATCTGCTAGAAATATTCCGGGAGTAAAAACTGCATCCGTAAATACATTAAATGTTTATGATATATTAAATTATGATTCATTTATTATAACAAAAGAAGCAGTTAATAAAGTGGAGGAGGTGTATGCATAATGCGCAGTCCACACGATATCATTATTAAGCCATTAGTAACTGAAGCAAGTATGGATAATATGGCTGACAAAAAATATACTTTTGTAGTAGATAAAAAAGCCAATAAAACAGAAATCAAAAATGCAATTGAACAAATTTTTGGTGTTAAAGTTCAAAAAGTAAATACAATGAACATGATAGGAAAGAAAAGAAGAATGGGCGTTCATGTTGGAAAAAGGCCTAATTGGAAAAAAGCGATAGTTTCATTAACAGAAGAAAGTAAAACTATAGAATTTTTTGAAGGTATGTAGTTCTAGCTACGCTGCCAAATTGAGAAAAACATAAGGAGGGAAAACTCATGGGTATAAAAAAGTTTAAACCTACTTCTCCAGCATTAAGACAGATGACAGTTTCAACATTTGAAGAAGTGACTAAAACAGAACCTGAGAAATCTCTTTTAGCTCCATTGAAAAGGAAAGCCGGAAGAAATGTACATGGAAAAATAACAGTGCGTCATAAAGGCGGAGGAGCCAAAAGGAAATATAGAATAATAGATTTCAAGAGAAATAAAGATGGCATTCCTGGAAAAGTTGCATCAATAGAATATGATCCAAACAGAAGCGCTAATATAGCACTTATAAACTATAATGATGGAGAAAAAAGATATATAGTTGCTCCATATAAGTTAAAAGTTGGAGATATGATCGAATCAGGAGAAAAAGCAGATATTAAAATTGGTAATGCATTACCACTTCAAAATATACCTGTAGGTTCTACAATTCATAATATTGAATTAAAACCTGGTAAAGGTGGTCAATTAGTTAGATCAGCAGGAAATTCTGCACAATTAATGGCTAAAGAAGGAAAATATGCACAAGTAAGATTACCTTCTGGCGAAGTAAGAATGGTAAATGTAAATTGTAGAGCGACAATAGGTCAAGTAGGTAACATTGATCATGAAAATATAACAATAGGTAAAGCAGGAAGAAAAAGACATATGGGTATCAAACCTACTGTTAGAGGTAGTGTTATGAATCCTAATGACCATCCACATGGTGGAGGTGAAGGTAGAGCTCCTATAGGAAGACCATCACCAGTTACTCCTTGGGGTAAACCAACACTAGGATATAAAACTCGTAAGAAAAATAAGAAATCTGATAAAATGATAATAAGAAGAAGAAATAAATAAATAGTAGGTTTTTAGTGAAAGGAGGAACAAGTGAATGGGTAGATCATTGAAAAAAGGACCATATTGTGAACCGAGTCTTATGAAAAAAATAGATGATATGAATAAAAGCAATGGTAAAAAAGTTATAAAAACTTGGTCAAGAAGGTCAACAATATTCCCACAGATGGTAGGACATACATTAGCTATACATGATGGAAGAAAACACGTTCCTGTATATATAACTGAAGATATGGTAGGACATAAATTGGGCGAATTTGCTCCAACAAGAACTTACAGAGGACACGACAAAACTGAAAAATCTACAAAAGTTAAGTAGATGAAGGGAGGTAGCCAAATGCAAGCTAAGGCAACTGCTAAATATATGAGAGTTTCACCGAGAAAAATGAAATTCGTATGTGATATGGTAAGAGGAAAAAATGTTGATGAGGCACTTTCTATTTTAAGATTTACTCCTAGAAAAGGCGCCGATATACTTGAAAAAGTTGTAAAATCTGCTGTAGCTAATGCTGAGAACAACTTTGATATGGATAGAGACAGTTTATATGTTGCAGAAGTTTATGCTAATCAAGGACCTACTCTTAAAAGATGGAGACCGAGAGCACAGGGAAGAGCATATAAAATTCTTAAGAGAACAAGTCACATTAGTGTAGTAGTAAAAGAAAAAGAAGAGTAAAGGAGGTTAATTATGGGTCAGAAAGTAAATCCTCATGGGCTAAGAGTCGGTGTAATCAAAGATTGGGACTCAAGATGGTATGCTGATAAAAAGAACTTTTCAGATAATCTTGTAGAAGATTATAAAGTTCGTGAATATGTTAAGAAGAAATTATACATTGCTGGTATAGCTAAAATAGAAATAGAAAGATTTGCAAACAGAATAAAATTAAGTGTATACACAGCTAAACCTGGAATGGTTATTGGAAAAGGTGGAACTGGTGTAGAGGAACTTAGAAAGAATGTTGAAAAACTTACTCAAAAGACAGTTATAGTAAATGTTGAAGAAGTAAAAGTTCCAGAATTAGATGCTCAATTAGTTGCAGAAAACATTGCAAGTCAAATTGAAAGAAGAGTTTCATTTAGAAGAGCAATGAAACAATCAATGCAAAGAACTATGAGAGCAGGAGCAAGAGGTATTAAGACTGCAGTAGCAGGAAGGCTTAATGGAGCTGATATGGCAAGAACAGAAAGATATAGTGAGGGTAAAATACCTTTACAAACTCTTAGAGCTGATATAAGCTATGGTTTTGCTGAAGCAGATACTACATATGGAAAAATTGGAGTTAAAGTTTGGATATGTAGAGATGAAGTCTTAAAAGGCAAAGTTAAACCTGACCAATACGATAATAGAAAAAGAAAAAATTATAAAAAAGACAACAGAAATAAGAAAGATAACAGAAATAAAAAAGATAATAGAAATAACTATAACAAAAATAATAACAACAGAAATAACAATAATAGAAATAACAATAACAATAACAATAACAGAAGAGACAAATAGTAGTAAGTCCTGAAGGAAGGAGGAAGCAATTATGTTAATGCCTAAAAGAGTTAAACGCCGTAAAGTTCAAAGAGGAAGAATGAGAGGAAAAGCTTCAAGAGGCAATACTTTAACATATGGTGAATACGGAATTCAAGCATTAGAGCCAGCTTGGATTACATCTAACCAAATAGAAGCAGCCAGGAGAGCTATGACCAGACACGTAAAAAGAGGCGGTAAAATTTTCATTAAAATATTCCCTGATAAACCAGTAACTAAGAAACCAGCTGAAACACGTATGGGAAAAGGTAAAGGTTCACCAGAATATTGGGTAGCAGTAGTAAAACCTGGTAGAATACTTTTTGAAATGTCAGGTATTTCAGAAGATTTAGCAAGAGAGGCAATGCGACTTGCTATTCATAAGTTACCAATAAAATGCAAGTTTGTTACTAAGGCTGACCTGGCAGTAGAAAAGGAAGGTGAAGCAGATGAAAGCTAATGAATTAAGAGAAAAAACTATAAATGAATTAAATCAATCACTAATAGATTTGAAAACAGAATTGTTTAATTTAAGATTTCAACTTGCTACAGGAGAGCTTGATAATCCAATGAGAATTAAGGCTGTAAAAAAAGACATAGCTCGTATAAAAACTGTTTTAAGAGAACGAGAACTTAAAATAAACGTGCAGTAGTCTAGGAAAGGAGGACTATTAGTTTGGAAAGAGGTAATAGAAAAGTAAGAATAGGCAAGGTAGTAAGCGATAAAATGGATAAAACAATTGTTGTAGCATCAGAAACTTTTATTGCTCATCCTCTTTATAAGAAACAAGTAAAGAAAACTAAAAGATATAAAGCACATGATGAAAACAATCAATGTAATATTGGCGATACAGTAAAAATAATGGAAACTAGACCGTTGTCAAAAGATAAAAGATGGAGACTAGTTGATATAGTTGAAAAAGCTAAATAAACCTTACGACTAGTGAAGGGAGGTTTTTTGAATGGTACAGAATGAATCGAGGTTAAGAGTTGCAGATAATTCTGGAGCAAAAGAAATACTAGTAATAAGAGTATTAGGTGGCTCAAATAGAAAATACGCAAACGTAGGCGATGTAGTAGTTGCTACTGTTAAAAATGCAACACCAGGCGGTGTTGTAAAGAAAGGTGAAGTTATAAGAGCTGTTGTAGTTAGAACTAAAAAAGGTGTACACAGAAATGATGGAACATATATAAAATTTGATGAAAATGCAGCAGTAATAATAAAAGAAGACAAAACACCTGTTGGTACGCGTATATTTGGACCAATAACAAGAGAGTTAAGAGATGGCAAATTTATGAAAATAATTTCATTGGCACCTGAAGTACTTTAATGGGAGGTGTAGAATATGCACGTTAAAAAAGGCGATAAAGTAGTAGTAATTTCAGGAAAAGATAAAGGTAAAACAGGCAAAGTGTTGACTAGTTTACCAAAAAGTAAAAAAGTAATTGTTGAAGGTGTTAACATGCTTACAAAACACAAAAAAGCAAGTCAAGGCGTTCAACAAGCTGGAATAATACATCAAGAAGGTCCTGTAGATGTATCAAATATAATGATATACTGTGATAAATGTAAAAAAGGCGTAAGAACAGAAAAAAAAGTGCTAGAAGACGGAAAAAAAGTTAGAGCATGCAAAAAATGCGGCGAAATGTTTGAATAGTGCTTGAAAGGAGGTACGAAGTAAATGGCTTCACGATTAAGAGAATCGTATAAAAGTGACGTAGTGCCAGCATTAATGGAAAAGTTTAAGTATAAAAGCATTATGCAGGTACCTAAAATAGAAAAAGTAGTATTAAATATGGGAATTGGCGATGCTAGAGAAGATAAAAAAGCTTTAGAAAATGCATCAGAAGAGATGATGATTATAGCAGGTCAAAGACCAGTTGTTACAAAAGCAAAAAAATCGGTATCAAATTTTAAAATTCGTGAAGGGATGCCTGTAGGATGTAAGGTTACATTAAGAGGAGAAAGAATGTACTATTTCCTTGATAAGTTTATGAATGTTGCTTTACCAAGAGTTAGAGACTTCAGAGGAGTTTCAAATAAATCTTTTGATGGAAGAGGAAATTATGCTTTAGGAATAAAAGAACAATTGATATTCCCAGAAATAGATTATGATAAAGTTGATAAAATAAGAGGTATGGATATTATTATAACAACAACAGCTAATACTGATGAAGAAGCTAAAGAATTATTAAAATTAATGGGAATGCCTTTTAGTAAGTAAAAGGAGGGTTGAAATTGGCTAAGAAATCTTTAAAAATAAAACAAAATAGAAAACAAAAATTTAGTACTAGAGAATACTCTAGATGTAGAATTTGCGGAAGACCTCATGCTTACTTAAGAAAATATGGTATATGTCGTATATGTTTTAGAGAACTAGCTTACAAAGGACAAATACCTGGCGTTAAGAAAGCAAGCTGGTAAAAATATGTAAATTGGAAGGAGGTTACTCATATGGTAATGACTGATCCTATCGCAGATATGCTAACAAGAATAAGAAATGGTAATCATGCTAAGCATGAATCCGTAGATATTCCAGCTTCAAACATAAAAAAGGAATTAGCAAATATCCTTTTAGAAGAAGGCTATGTAAAAGGATTTGATGTAATAGACGACGGGAAACAAGGTATTATTAGAGTAGAATTAAAATACACTGAAGAAAACGAAAGAGTAATAACAGGAATAAAAAGAATCTCTAAGCCTGGACTAAGGGTTTATGTAAATAAAGAAGAAATACCAAGAGTACTTGGAGGATTAGGTATCGCAGTAGTATCAACATCAAAAGGGATACTAACAGATAAAAATGCAAGAAAACAAGGAGTTGGCGGAGAAGTAATCTGCTACGTATGGTAAATAAAGAGAACAGGAGGTGAGAGGATGTCAAGGATAGGATTAAAACCGATAGACATACCTAATGGTGTTGAAGTAAAAGTAGATAATAAGAATTATGCAGTAGTAAAAGGTCCTAAAGGTACATTAGAGCAACAACTTTGTAAGGATATGAAAATAGAGATAAATGATAATATAGTTACTATTTCTAGACCTACAGATAATAAAAAGCATAAATCACTACATGGTTTAACGAGGACACTATTAAACAATATGATAATTGGTGTAACAGAAGGATATCAAAAAGTTCTTGAGATCGTTGGTGTTGGATATAGAGCACAGAAACAAGGTAAAAAACTTGTACTAAATCTTGGATTCTCACATCCGGTAGAGATGGAAGACCCGGAAGGAATCGAAACAACAGTAGAAGGAAATAACAAGATAATAGTAAAAGGTATAAATAAACAACAAGTTGGAAATTATGCAGCAGTTATAAGAGACTGGAGAAGACCTGAACCATATAAAGGTAAAGGAATTAAATACGCTGGTGAGAAAATTAGACGTAAGGCTGGTAAAACTGCAAGCTAATAAGAAAGGAGTGAGTATTGGTGCTTAAAAAAGTTAATAGAAATAAGAAAAGAGAAGAAAGACATACAAAGCAAAGAAATAAAATCAATGGAACTCCTAAAAGTCCAAGATTAAATGTTTTTAGAAGTTCTAAGCACATATACGCTCAAGTAATAGATGATATAAACGGAGTTACTTTAGCATCAGCATCTACAATAGATAAAGAAATAGTAGACCAAATTACTGGGATGAAAAAAGTAGATGCTGCAAAAGTAGTAGGAATGACAGTTGGAAAAAGAGCAGTAGAAAAAGGAATAGAAACAGTTGTATTCGATAGAGGAGGATACCTCTATCACGGTAGAGTAAAATCACTTGCAGATGGAGCAAGAGAAAGCGGACTTAAGTTTTAACAAGGAGGTTAATTAATGGATCGTGGACGTATTGATGCAAGTCAATTAGACTTAAAAGAAAAAGTTGTCAACATAAATCGTGTTACTAAAGTTGTTAAGGGTGGTAGAAACTTTAGATTTAGTGCATTAGTTGTAGTTGGCGATGAAAACGGCCATGTAGGTATTGGAATGGCAAAAGCAATAGAAATACCTAATGCAATTAAAAAAGCTATACAAGATGCTAAAAAAAGAATGATAGAAGTGCCATTATCAGAAACAACAATACCTCATGAAATGGTTGGAGAATACGGTGCTGGAAGAGTTCTTATAAAGCCAGCAGCAGAAGGTACTGGAGTAATAGCTGGCGGACCTGTTCGTGCAGTACTTGAATTAGCAGGTATAAAAGATATTAGAACAAAATCTCTAGGATCAAATAATCCAATAAATGTGGTAAATGCTACAGTGGAAGCGCTAAAAGCCCTTAAAAAACCTGAAAATGTTGCAAAAATTAGAGGTAAATCTGTAGACGAAATACTAAGTTAAGGGGTGAACACTAATGGCAAAAATAAAGATAAAATTAACAAGAAGTAAAATTGGAAAGACCGAAAGACAAAAAAGAACAGTAGAAGCATTAGGACTTAGAAAAATCGGTCAAATAGTAGAAAAAGAAGATACACCTCAAATTAGAGGTATGGTTAAAAAGATTAGCCACATGGTTGAAGTGATAGAATAACAAGAACCATAAGGAGGTGCACATATGAAACTTCATGAATTAAAACCTAATCCTGGAAGTAATAAAAACAGGAAAAGATTAGGAAGAGGTACAGCGACAGGACAAGGAAAGACAGCTGGTAGAGGTCAGGACGGTCAAAAATCTCGTTCAGGCGGAAGTGTTAGACCTGGTTTCGAAGGTGGACAGATGCCTCTTTACAGAAGAATTCCAAAGAGAGGATTCAAAAATATTTTTAAAACAGAATATGCAGAAGTAAATGTAGAAACATTAAATAAATTTGAAGATGATACAGAAATTACTCCTGAATTGTTAAAAAGTACAGGAATAATAAGAAAAGAATTAGACGGTGTTAAAGTTTTAGGCAATGGAGAAATTTCAAAAAAACTTACAGTAAAAGCACATAAGTTTAGTAAAACAGCAGTAGAAAAAATAGAAGCTGCTGGTGGAAAAGTTGAGGTGATCTAGTATGCTTGAGACTCTCAGAAACGCCTGGAAAATACCAGATTTGCGAAAAAGAATATTATTTACTCTATTTATGATTGTAGTATATAGACTTGGTGGAGCAATCCCTGTACCGGGAATAAACAGAACTGTAATTGACCAGATGTTTCAGGGAAGTAGTGCGGGTGTTTTAGACTTTATGGATCTTATGTCAGGTGGTGCATTTAAGAGATTTACTATATTTGCTCTAAATATATATCCATACATTACCGCATCAATAATACTTCAACTTTTAACAATAGCAATACCGAAGCTAGAAGAAATTGCTAAAAGAGAAGATGGTAAAAAGAAAATTGCGCAGTATACTAGATATCTTACTGTTGTATTAGCATTAATAACAGCAACAGGATATAGTGTAGGATTTTTTAACAATGCGCTTATAAGCAAAAGTCCTTTATCAATAGCAACAGTTATAATCACACTTACAGCAGGTACAGCGTTCTTAATGTGGTTAGGTGAGGAAATCACTGATAAAGGAATAGGAAATGGTATATCAATTATAATATTTGCGGGTATTGTTTCTAGATATCCAGCAGACATAAGCCAATCATTAACATTGTTAAAAGCAGGTGAAATAAATATACTAGAAATATTAATATTCTTAGTATTTGCTTTAGTAATAGTTGTTGGTGTAATAGCAATTCAACAGGGAGAAAGAAAAATTCCTGTTCAATATGCAAAAAGAGTTGTAGGAAGAAAAATGTATGGTGGACAAAGCACACATATACCTCTAAAGGTATTGATGGCTGGTGTTATACCTGTAATATTTGCTTCATCAATATTAGCATTTCCTCAAACTTTAGGATTCTTCTTCAAGGGTAATGTAGATGCTTGGGTTCAAAAATATTTATCAATATATGGGAATCCAGGAATATGGATATATTCATTACTTAATATATTACTGATTATATTCTTTACGTATTTTTATACAGCAGTACAGTTTAACCCGTTTGAATATGCTAATAATTTGAAACAGTATGGTGGATTTATTCCGGGGATAAGACCTGGAAGACCTACAGCAGATTATCTTAATAGAGTATTATCAAGAATTACTATAGCAGGTGCACTTGCGTTAGCTTTTATCGCATCTATACCAACAATTATATTTTCATTTACTAATTTAAATGTTAGTTTTGGAGGTACAGCATTGTTAATTGTTGTAGGTGTTGCACTTGAGACAATGAAACAGGTAGAAGCTCAAATGTTAATGAGACATTATAAGGGATTCTTGAAATAATTATTTAGGAGATGTTAAAATGCGTGTAGTATTATTGGGGCCTCCTGGTGCTGGTAAAGGAACACAAGCAGCAGGAATATCTCAAGAATTTGGAATTCCACATATATCAACTGGTGATATATTTAGAAAAAATATAAAAGAAGGAACAGAACTTGGAATTAAAGCTCAAGAATATATAAATAAAGGTGTTTTAGTACCAGATGAGCTTGTAGTTGAAATAGTAAAAGATAGATTGACAGAAGATGATTGCAAAAATGGTTTTTTACTTGACGGATTTCCAAGAACAACAGTTCAAGCTGATTCATTAGATGTAGAACTAAGTAAAATGGGGATAGGACTTGATAAAGTTGTTAATATAAATGTAGATAAAGAGTCACTAATACAAAGAGCAGTTGGAAGGAGAATATGTAAAGATTGTGGAGATACATATCATACAACATTCAATCCTCCAAGAAAAGAAGGTATTTGTGATAAATGTAATGGAGAATTATATCAGAGAAAAGATGATACTGAAGAGACTGTTAATAGAAGAATTGAAGTATATCTTGAACAAACGAAGCCACTTATAGATTATTATAATGATAAAGGAATACTTGTTGATATTAATGGAGAACAGTTAATAGAAAAAGTAGGTAATGAAATTATATTAAGTTTGAGAGGCGAGTAATAATGATAATTCTTAAAACAGATAGAGAAATAAAGCTAATGAGAGAAGCCGGCAGAATAGTAGCACAATCACATGAATTAGTAAGTAAGCTTATAAAGCCAGGCATAAGTACAAAAGAGCTTGACAGAGCAGTTGAAGAATTCATTAAATCAAAAAATGCTATACCAGCTTTTAAAGGATATCAAGGATTTCCAGCATCAATATGTGCTTCAATAAATGATGAAGTTGTTCACGGAATACCTAGTCAGAGAACAGTTCAAGAAGGAGACATTATAAGTATAGACATTGGAGCTGTAATAGATGGATATTATGGAGACGGAGCAAAAACATTTTGTGTTGGTAAAGTTGATAAAGAGAAAAAGAAACTTATTGAAGTAACAAAAAAAAGTTTTTATGAAGGAATAAAATTTGCTAAAGAAGGTTATAGACTATCTGATATTTCACATGCAGTTCAAGATTATGTAGAAAGCGAAGGTTTTTCGGTAGTAAGAGATTTTGTTGGTCATGGAATAGGAACAAATATGCATGAAGACCCACAAGTACCGAACTTTGGAAAACCCAACAAGGGACCGCGGCTGCAAAAAGGTATGGTCTTAGCTGTAGAACCAATGGTAAATGCAGGAACATATCATGTAAGAATCTTACAAAATGATTGGACAGTAGTTACTTGCGATGGAAAACCATCCTCACATTATGAACATAGCTTTGCAATAACAGATGGAGAACCTTATTTATTAACAGTATTATAAAAAGAGGTGATTTGGTGGAGACGACGGACGATTTAAGAGTAGGGCAGGTAGTAAAGTCAAAAGCAGGAAGAGATAAAGGAAAAATATTTATTGTTCAGGAAATTACAGATGATAAATATGTAATGATATGTGATGGGAAACTAAGAAAAATAAGTAAACCTAAAAGGAAAAAATCAAAACATTTAATAGCTTATAATACTGTATTTGAAGAATTTGCAGAAAAAGTATCAAAGAAAGAAAAAATAAATAATGCATTTGTTAGAAGGATATTAGAACCCTTCAATAATGAAATGTAAAGGAACGGGGGTTGAGTAATCAATGTCCAAGAAAGATGTAATCGAAGTTGAAGGTAAAGTGGCTGAAGCTTTACCAAATGCGATGTTTAAAGTAGAACTTGAGAATGGACATCAGATTCTAGCGCATATATCTGGAAAACTTAGGATGAACTATATTAGAATTTTGCCAGGAGATAAAGTGACTGTAGAATTATCACCTTATGATTTAACAAGAGGAAGAATAACTTGGCGGAAAAAGTAGTAAGGAGGGATTACAATGAAAGTAAGACCATCAGTAAAACCTATTTGCGAAAAGTGCAAAATAATAAAAAGAAAAGGTAAAGTAATGGTAATTTGCGAGAACCCAAAACACAAGCAGAAACAGGGTTAATGACGCATAAGATAAACTATTATAAAGTAGGAGGTGTAAGGTTTAATGGCCAGAATAGCTGGTGTTGACTTACCAAGAGATAAGAGAGTAGAAATTGGCTTGACCTATATCTTTGGTATAGGTAGATCAACTGCTAATAAAATACTAGAGACTACAGGAATAGATCCAAATACAAGAATTAAAGATTTAACAGAAGAAGAAGTATCTAAAATAAGATCAGCGTTGGATAATTTCCAAGTAGAAGGCGATCTTAGAAGAGAAGTAGCAATGAACATTAAAAGACTTAAAGAGATAAATTGCTATAGAGGATTGCGACATAAGAAAGGACTTCCTGTTAGAGGTCAAAATACTAAGAATAATGCAAGAACAAGAAAAGGACCAAAAAGAGTTTCAGGTAAAAAACCTAAAAAGAAATAGATAGGAGGGACTTAAGTGGCAGCTAAAAAGCAAAGAAAAACAAGAGTTAGAAGAAGAGAACGTAAAAATATTGAAAGAGGTCAAGCTCATATTAAGTCTACTTTTAACAATACTATAGTAACATTATCTGATGTTCATGGAAATGCAATATCATGGGCTAGTGCAGGTCAAGTTGGATTTAAAGGCTCAAGAAAATCTACTCCTTTTGCAGCATCAATGGTTGCAGAAGAAGCAGCAAAGCGAGCTATGGAGCATGGACTAAAGACAGTTGAAGTATATGTAAAAGGACCAGGAGCTGGAAGAGAAGCAGCTATAAGATCATTACAAGCAGCAGGATTAGAAGTTAGTCTTATAAAAGATGTGACTCCTATTCCACATAATGGTTGTAGACCACCAAAACGTAGAAGAGTATAGGAAAGGCAGGAGGTGTAAAAATGGCAAGATATAACGGCCCTGTTTGCAGATTGTGCAGAAGAGAAGGTACTAAATTATATCTAAAAAGTGATAGATGTTATACAGATAAATGTGCAATAAATAGGAGAAATTATTCACCAGGACAGCATGGTCAGGGGAAAAAGAAATTAACTAACCATGGTGTACAGCTTAGAGAAAAACAAAAAGTAAGAAGATATTACGGTGTACTAGAAGGTCAATTTGTTAAATATTTCGAAATGGCTGATAAAATGAGTGGAATAACAGGTGAAAATTTACTCAAAATATTAGAACTAAGGTTAGACAATGTAGTATATAGACTTGGATTAGCTTCATCAAGAGCAGAAGCTAGACAGCTAGTAGTACATGGTCATTACTCAGTTAATGGTAAAAAAACCGATATTCCATCAATGATTCTAAAAACCGGAGATGTAATTCAGGTAATTGAAAAGAGTAGGAATTCAATTAAATTTAAAGATTTAATTGAAAATCATAAAAATACTGCACCTCAATGGCTTCAAGTTGACCCAGAAAACTTTTCAGGAAAGATAATTGCTGAACCAGCAAGAGAAGACATTGAATTACCAATAGAAGAACATCTTATTGTTGAGTGGTACTCAAAATAATTGCATCTAAGAAAAACCACCCTCAACATAACCAAAAAATAATAGAATGGAGGAGGGTTTTGGGATGATAGAAATTGAAAAACCTAATATTACCTTAGTTGAAAAAAACGATGAAAATACTTACGGCAAGATAGTCGTAGAACCTCTAGAAAGAGGATATGGAACAACAGTTGGAAACTCTCTAAGAAGAGTATTATTATCATCACTTCCAGGAGCAGCTGTTACTTCAATAAATATACAAGGAGTTCTGCATGAATTCTCAACAATTCCAGGAGTTAGAGAAGACGTTACAGAAATAATCTTGAATATTAAAGATATTGCAGCAATTATGCATGTCAATGAGCCTGTACAGCTTCTAATTGATGCTAAAGGGCCTAAAGAAGTTACAGCAGGTGATATAATAACTGGTGGAGATGTAGAGATTATAAACGAAGACCTACATATAGCTACTCTTGAAGAAGGCTCAGAACTTATAATTGAGCTAGAAATGGAAAAAGGTAGAGGATATGTAGGATCAGATCGTAATAAAAAAGAAAATCAAGCAATAGGAGTAATTCCTATAGATTCTATTTATACACCTGTTAAGAAAGTTAACTTTCATGTTGAAGACACTAGAGTTGGCAATAGAACAGACTTCGATAAATTAACAATAGAGATTTGGACAAATGGAACTATTGAACCAGAAGAAGCTGTTTCTTTAGGTGCAAAAATATTAAATGAACACTTAAATTTATTTATATCATTAACTGAACATATAAATGATGTTGAAATAATGATAGAAAAAGAAGAAGACGAGAAAGAAAAAGTACTTGAGATGACAATAGAAGAGTTAGATTTATCAGTAAGATCATATAACTGCTTGAAGAGAGCTGGAATTAATACAGTTGAAGAACTTACTTACAAATCAGAAGAAGATATGATGAAAGTAAGAAATCTTGGTAAAAAATCTCTAGAAGAAGTTCAAAAGAAACTTGCTGAATTAGGATTATCTCTTAAGAAAAACGAAAATTAGTCACGTAAAGGAGGGCTAAGTATGAGTAAGCACAGAAAGCTTGGTCGCCCGACTGACCAGAGAGTAGCTATGTTAAGAAACCTTGTTACGAGTTTAATTAACAATGGTAAAATAGAAACGACAGATACAAGAGCAAAAGAATTAAGAAAAATAGCTGATAAAATGATTACTCTTGGTAAAAGAGGAGACCTACATGCGAGACGACAGGCTCTTGCGTATATATATGATAAGCAAGTAGTGCATAAACTGTTTGAAGAAATAGCTCCTAAGTATGAAGATAGAAACGGTGGTTACACAAGAATACTTAAATTGGGACCACGCAGAGGCGATGGAGCAGAAATGGTTATAATAGAATTAGTATAAATGCAGGGGATTAAGCCTTAGCTTAATCCCTTTAGCCATTTACTAAGATAAAAGTTAAAAGATAAAAGTGTAAAGTTAAGGAAGCTTTACTAACGTAAAGCAATTTATTAAGATAAAAGATTAAAAAAAATTGAACTCATAGATTTATAAAATAATAATTGAGAGTTGTTGATAATATGGCAAATGATATAATAAAAATAGAAAATGTTAGTTTTAAATATTCTGAAGATGACAATAATCTTGCTTTGAAAGAGGTAAGTTTAAATATAAAAGAAGGTGAGTTTGTAGCAATACTTGGGCATAATGGCTCAGGAAAATCTACACTTGCTAAATTAGTAAATTCGCTATTACTACCTACGGAAGGTAAAATATATGTAAAGGAAATGGATACTAGTGATGATGAAAAGCTTTGGGAAATAAGACAATCAGCAGGAATGGTTTTTCAAAACCCTGATAATCAGTTAGTAGCAACAATAGTAGAAGAAGATGTTGCATTTGGACCTGAAAATCAAGGAGTAGATCCAAAAGAAATAAGACAAAGAGTAGATGAATCACTTAAAGCAGTTGGTATGTATGAATATAGAAAAAGACCGCCGCATTTATTATCAGGAGGTCAAAAACAGAGAATAGCAATTGCTGGTATTTTAGCTTTAAACTCTGAATGCATAATACTTGATGAACCTACTGCAATGCTTGATCCTTCTGGTAGAAAAGAAGTAATGGATACAATAAAGTTGTTAAATAAACAAGGCAAGACAATACTATTAATTACTCATTATATGGATGAAGCTGTTGAAGCAGATAGAGTAGTTATTATGGATAATGGACAAATTAAGATGCAAGGTACACCTAAAGAAGTATTTAGAAATGTTACTGAGATAAAAAGGTACGGACTAGACGTACCTCAAGTAACTGAATTATCACAGGCATTAGCTTTAGAAGGAATAAATGTTTCTGGTGATATAATTAGGATAAAGGAATTGGTAAATGAGTTATGTCAATTAAAGCTGAAAATATAGAATATGTATATAGTGAAGGAACTCCTTTTAGAACAATTGCATTAGATAATATAAATTTAAAAATCAATGAAGGTGAATTTTTAGGGATAATTGGACATACAGGTTCAGGTAAATCAACATTAATTCAACTTTTTAATGGATTAGAAAAGCCTACACAAGGTAAAATATTTATTAATGATGAATTAGTTGGAGAAAATAAAAAAAACTTAAAGGATATTAGAAAAACTGTAGGACTAGTGTTTCAATATCCTGAATATCAACTTTTTGAAGAAACAGTATATAAAGATGTAGCCTTTGGACCATTAAACCTAGAATTATCATCACAAGAAATAGATGAAAGAGTAAAAGAAGCACTTGAACTAGTAGGATTCAGATATCAAGATATAAAAGATAAATCGCCATTTGATTTAAGTGGCGGGCAAAAAAGAAGAGTTGCTATAGCAGGGGTTCTTGCTATGAGACCAAAATATCTTATATTAGATGAACCTACGGCAGGTCTTGATCCTATGGGTAGAAATGAGATATTGGATCAAATAAAGAAGTTACATAAAAACAGCAGTATGACAGTAATATTAGTATCTCACAGTATGGAAGATATCGCAAGACTTGTACAAAGAATAATAGTGTTGTACAAGGGTAAAATACATATGCATGGCACGACTAAAGAAATATATTCACAAGCAGAAGAACTAAAAAGAATAGGTTTAGGAGTTCCACAAGTAGTTGAAATAATGGGTGAACTACAGAAAAATGGATTTGAGATAAATAAAAACATATTAACTGTAGAAGAAGCAAAACAAGAAATATTAAAAGCTTTAAGGAGAAATTAAAATGTTTAAAAATCTAACAATAGGTCAGCATTATCCGGTAGATTCACCAGTACATGAATTAGACCCAAGAGTCAAGATAATAATAACATTTATATTTATAATATCTCTGTTTGTAATAAATAACTTTTTAACTTATGTTTTTGTAGTATTATTTTTAGGTGTTGCTATTATAAAATCAAAGGTGCCGATAAAATTTGTATTAAAGGGATTAAAGCCTATATTAATAATAATAGTAATAACTTTTTTTATTAATTTATTAATGACACCAGGAGAAGTAATATTGGAGATAGGACCTTTAGATGTTACGAAGGAAGGTATACGACAAGCAGGATTCATGGGAATACGTCTAATATTACTAATTATGGGTACATCATTACTAACACTTACAACATCACCAATATTATTGACAGATGGTATTGAAAGTTTATTGAATCCATTTAAAAAGATTGGACTGCCAGCACACGAGCTTGCAATGATGATGACTATAGCACTAAGATTTATACCGACGCTAATGGAAGAAACAGAGAAAATTATGAAAGCTCAGAAAGCAAGAGGTGCTGATTTTGAAAGTGGAAACTTAATAAATAGAGCAAAAAGTCTTGTACCATTATTAGTTCCCTTATTTATAAGTGCATTTCGGCGAGCAGATGATCTTGCAATGGCTATGGAAGCTAGATGTTATAGAGGTGGAGAACACCGTACAAGGATGAGACAGTTAACAATCGCAAAAGGAGACTATATTGCAGTTTCATTTTTTGTAGTATATACAATTGCAATAATAGTATCAAGAATCTTATGGTAGCAAGAAATATTAAACTTTCTATATCATACGAAGGTACTAATTATTATGGATGGCAAAGACAACCTGATAGACAAACGATACAGGGAGAAATAGAAAAAGCAATTAATAAGATATTTGGGCAAAGAGTAGATTTAATAGGATCTGGAAGAACTGATGCTGGAGTTCACGCTATTGAACAAACAGCTAATTTCCTTATAGATAGTGAAATAAAATGTGATAAAGTAAAATTTGCATTGAATAGTCAACTTCCACAACAGATTAGGATAAATGATTCTGTAGAAGTAAATAAAGAATTTCATTCAAGATATGATGCAGTGGGTAAAACATATATATATAAAATTTATAATAATAGGGTTAGCAATCCGTTTTTAAGTAAGTATGCTTTATTTGTACCATTCAATCTTGATATAGAAAAAATAAGAGGAGCAAGTAAATTACTTATAGGAACACATGATTTTAATGCGTTCAGATCAGAAAATTTAGTTGCAAAAAACACAATAAGAACAGTTCATAATATAAATATAAATAAAGATGGTAATTTAATTTTATTTGAAATTACAGGAGATGGCTTCCTATACAATATGGTTAGAATAATAGTAGGAACAATGATAAAAATTGGTTCTAATAAAAAAGAAGTGAATTGTATAGAAGAAGCACTTAAGACAGGCAATCGACAACTTTTAGGTCATACTGTAAGACCACATGGATTATTTTTAAAAAAAGTATATTACAAAGTGCTTGACACACACGGCAGCATGTTATAAAATAATTTAGTGTATTGCTAATTAAAATTCCACCTGCCCCGGAGGATTTTTTAAATAGATAATTATACAGTAGTAGAAGTAACGAGGAGGTAAAGAAATGAAAAGCTACATGGCTAAGCCTAATGAGATAGAAAGAAAATGGTATGTAGTAGATGCTGAAGGTAAAACATTAGGTAGACTTGCTTCTGAAGTAGCTAAACTTTTAAGAGGCAAACATAAACCTATATTTACTCCACATGTAGATACTGGTGATCATGTTATAGTAATAAATTGTTCAAAAGTAGTTTTGACAGGTAAAAAATTAGATCAAAAATTGTATAGAAGGCATTCAGGATATCCAGGAGGATTAAAAGAAGTTCCTTATAGATCTTTTATGAAAGATAATTCTGAAAAGGCAGTATATCTTGCAGTTAAAGGAATGCTTCCAAAAAATAAACTTGGAAGAAAATCTATAAAAAAATTAAAATTATACGCAGGAAGCGATCATAAACAAGAAGCTCAAAAACCTGAAGTATATGAATTTTAGTTTCAGGAAGGAGGATAATAAATAGATGAAAGTTCAGCACATTGGAACTGGTAGAAGAAAAAAAGCAATAGCAAGAGTAAGATTAGTACCTGGAAATGGTAAAATAACTATAAATAAAAGAGATATAGAGGATTTCTTCAATTATGAAACTTTAAGAGTTGTTGTTAAAGAGCCATTAATGATAACTGATACAATTGATAAATATGATGTTATTTGCACAGTAAATGGTGGAGGATATACAGGTCAAGCAGGAGCTATAAGACATGGTATATCAAGAGCATTACTTCAAGCAGATGTTGAATTAAGACCAATACTTAAAAAAGCAGGATTCTTGACAAGAGATCCTAGAATGAAAGAAAGAAAGAAATATGGTCTTAAAAAAGCTCGTAGAGCACCACAATTTTCAAAAAGATAAATCTTTTATATATTACAAGCTGGCTTTTGCCAGCTTGAAGTGTTTTCTTGGCACCCACTTTAAAAATCAAGGTTTAAAGGTTTAAAGTGAACTCTGAGAAGCATACTAAATGCAAAGGAGTTTTTTTTATGAAAAAAAATAATGTACAATTTATAACAAAAACAGCAGTAATAGCAGCAATATATGTTGTAGTAACATTAATATTTGCAGGGATAAGCTATGGACAAATTCAATTTAGGATATCAGAAATATTAACATTATTTGCTTTTATTGATCCACTATATATACCAGGATTAACAATAGGATGTGCACTTGCAAATTTAGGAAGTCCATTGGGAATATTGGATGTAGTAGTAGGAACAATAGCAACACTATTATCATTATTATACATTGCATTTATTGGAAAACATTTTATTAGAAATACTAAATCATTAATAATAGCTAGTTTAGGTCCTGTTATTTTTAATGGGCTAATAATTGGATGGGAATTAAATTATTTACTTCAACTTCCATATTTAATTACAGCTGTATATATAATGATTGGAGAAATTGCAGTTGTTACAGTTGGAGGAACAATAGTTTTTAGCAGATTATTAAAAAATGAAAAATTAATAGATAAGTTAAAAATCTTGCGTTAAGCAGGATTTTTTCTTCTTATAAAATATCAAATAACTTTTGTACAAATTAATTGTTTTGTATTTGACACTATCTGATAAATTCTGTATTATTATATTAACAAAAGTTAAATAAAACTCCGAGCTTTATTTCCTAAGTCTTAATAAGTATGGATCTGATGCCGATAGGGTATTTTTGGAAACGACAATGCCTTCCACTGTGAAAAGGAGATTAATAACATTTAGTTTCTTTCGAGTGGAAGAGACTTTTTTACTGTTATGGGGTGTGTTTATGAACAAAAAACGTTTACTTAATAAATTTTCTATATTTGACTTATTAATAATGGCTATGATGGCTGCTGTAGGTATAGCAACAAAACCTATAATAGTTTCTTTAGTACATATAATAACAGGTCCTTTGTTTATACCCGGAGGTTCAATAGCAGGTGGCTTTTATATGTTGTGGATAGTGTTAGGTATAGGTATCGTTAGAAAACCGGGTACAGGACTAATTATTGGTATAGTACAAGCCATATTAATAATAGCATTGGGTTTGTTTGGAACTCATGGTATTGTAAGTTTTATAACATATACTTTACCGGGTTTATTTGTCGATATAGTATTTATGTTTTCAAGAAAAAGAAATTATAACATATTACACTACATTTTTGGTGGAGCAGCAGCAAATCTTACAGGCACATATATGTCTAATCTTGTGTTTTTTAGACTTCCCTTAATACCACTTCTTCTTTCATTAAGCAGTGCTGCGTTGTCAGGATGTCTTGGAGGACTAATAGCATACAGTATTGTAAATAAATTTAGTAAATTAGGGATTATAAATAAAAGAGAGATGAGTAATTAGAAACGAGAAACATGGTAGCTTTACTAATGTAAAGCAGGAGAGAATGAGAGATGAGTAATAAGTAACGAGAAACATGTTAGGTGATTTGAATAAAAATGGTCATATATTTGATAACCGTGTAAAAAATTTAATAAAGGAGTGTTTAATTTATGGATAAAAATAAAAAAATTGCTTTAGCAGTAATAATAATTTTAGCAGTAGTACTTATTATTACAGCAGTATTGAACAAAGATGGATTGGACCAAAGAAAAGATATGCTACAAGATGCAAAAATAAGCATTAAACTAGATGGTGAAGAAGTTAGCGTGGCAACATTTGAAGATATTAAATCTGTTGGTGAAGAAGAATTTGAGGCAGTATTAGATACTTCTAATACAGAACCGCAAACTTTTACATATACAGGTGTGCAGTTAAAAAATATTTTAGAAAAATATGATATTGATTTAAACAAAAGCAAAGCTGTTATACTCATGGCTGTTGATGGATATACAGTAGCATACAGTGCTGATGAGGTACTCCAAGAAGGTAATGTTTATGTAGCTTATAAAAGAGATGGAGAGGATTTATTAACAAAAGAAGAAGGAGGAAGGGGACCTTATCAAACTATAGTTGCTTCTGACCAATTTAGTAATAGGAGATGTAAATGGCTAACAACTATAGAGGTTCAGAAATGAAAGCTGTAGAAGTAGAAAATTTATTTTTCAATTATTTAGATAAAAAAGAGAAAATTTTAGATGGGATAAATGTTACAATAAGAAAAGGTGAGATAATTGGATTAGTTGGTTTAAGCGGAAGTGGCAAAAGTACTTTTTGCCACTGTATTTGTGGTATAATACCTAAAATATATGAAGGAAATTTGCAAGGAACAATAAAAATATTTGGAATAGATATTGAAAATATGAAAATAGCTGAAATTGCTTCTAAAATAGGAGTTATATTTCAAAATCCAGACACACAATTATTTTCACCTAATGTAGAAGATGAATTAGCTTTTGGACCTGAGAATCTATGCATAGAAAGAGATGAAATAGGCCATAGAATAAAGAAAGCATTAGAGTTAGTGGGAATGGAGAAATATAGATACCATAATCCTAATGAATTATCAGGAGGACAGAAACAACTTATAGCAATTGCATCAGTATTAACCATGCAGCCTCAAATACTTATTTGTGATGAGATAATGTCGCAAATTGATCAAAAGGGAGTAGAACTTATAAAAAAAGCACTTATAGAAATTAAAAATCAAGGTAAAACAATAATTATGGTTGAGCATAATAATAGTAATTTAAATATTGCCGATAGAGTGTTACTTTTAAAAGATGGTAAGATTGAAGAGATAAAAACTAGAAATGAGTAACTAGAAACTAGTAACATTGAAGTTTTACTAACGTAAAACAAACGATAAATAAAGATAAGATTCAAAATTTAATATTCAAAATTAAAAATACGAAATTGAAATTAGAGGAAAATACAATGGAGAAAGTTTTTGCTTTGAAAAATGTAAAATTTCATTATAAAGATAGTAAAAGGATTAGTAGAATATTTGAAGATATTTCATTTGATATATTTTCTGATGAAATTACAGCTTTGATAGGTGAAAATGGAAGTGGAAAGACAACTGTTACAAAATTAATGATGGGTATTATTAAGCCCTTGCAAGGTAATATTTATGTATTTGGAAGAAATATAAAAGAAATGTCATTAGGACAAATAGGAAAAAAAGTAGGATATCTTTTTCAAAATCCTGAAAGACAGCTTTTTGCAACAAGTGTTTATGAAGAACTTTCGTTTGTTATGGAAATCAAAGGCTATGATAAAAAATATATAGACAAAGAAGTAAGTCAAACATTAAAACTGCTTAATCTTTATCATCTTAAAAATGATGTACCATTTTTTTTAAGTGGAGGAGAAAAGCAGAGACTTGCACTTGCATCAATACTTGTTAATAAGCCTAAATATTTGGTATTAGATGAGCCTACTACTTCTCTAGATATAGAAAGAAAAGAAATTTTGTCAAATATTATAGATAAGCTTAGAAAAGAAAAAATAGGTACACTAATTGTTAGCCATGATAATCAATTCATAGAGAGACACGCTGATAGGATAATACAGTTATCAAAAGGAGAAATAGTAAATGATACAAGAACTTGATGCAAGAACTAAGATAATTATTGTACTTGTACTTTCTACTTGGGCGATATTTTTTAGGAATATTCAAATACTTTTATTAGTTTTACTGGTTTCAATATGTATATCTATATTTCTAAAATGTGATTTAAAAGGGGTAATGTACAAAACCAAGAAACTATTTAAAATAATGATAATAATTGCTTTAGTGCAGAGTATCTTTACAAAAGAAGGTCAAGCAATTTTTATAATAAATGGTTTTCCCATTTTAACTTATGAAGGATTAGTAAAAACAGTAGAATTTATATTAAGAGTAGCAATAATAGTTGTATCAGCTTCTATAGTTGTTACATCAAACTATAGGGAAATAGTACAAGGATTAGTTCAATGGAAAGTACCATATGAAATAGCTTTCATGGTATCAGTAGCAATAAGATTTATGCCAATATTTTCTCAAGAACTAAAAGATGTAGTTACGGCGATACAATTAAGAGGTATAGAAATAAAAAAAATTCCACTAGGCAAGAAGATAAAAGTATATTCATATTTATTTATGCCTATAGTATCGAGTGTAATAATAAAAACAAAAGAATTGTCAATGGCTATGGAAATGAAAGCATTTGGAGCATATCCTCAAAGAACAAGCTACATGGTAATACAAATGAAAAAAATAGATTACATAGTTATATCTATTAGCGTTTTGTGCTTACTAAGCAGTATATTTTTATATTTAATATAATATGGGCTGTAGGGCCTATTTTTTATATATTAGGAAATGTCTTCCTAATATATAAAGACGAGGATTGCAAAGCAATTTTTTTTATTTGACAAAGATACTTAATTACCATAAAATTAAAAAAACGTGAGGAATAATTAAATGAAGAATACAACAAATAATAATGTAACAATTATAGAAAAATTGGGATATGGCATTGGAAACCTAGGATTTGGCATAGTATTTCAATGTTTAGCTGCATACTTATTGTTTTATACTACAGCAGTATTAGGATTGCCTGGGAAATACATTGGAGCTATTATGGGCATAGGTGTATTCTGGGATGCTGTTACAGATCCTTTAATGGGTTATATTTCTGATGTAACAACAATAAAAAGATGGGGTAAAAGACATTTATATTTATTGATAGGAACCATTGCTGTAACAATTTTAAATTATATACTATGGAATATAAGCATAACAACAGGTGATGTTACTAAACTAATACTTATTTTAGTATATGTAATGCTTTTAAAAACTTCTCTTACAGTATATGGTACACCGTATACTGCGTTAGGTGCAGAAATTTCATCAGATTACAATGAACGAACTTCAATACAAAGTTATAAGACAGTATTTTTTCTTGTTGGACTTGCTTTTCCTACGGTAATAGGATTAATATTGTTTTTTAAACCAACTCCAGAATTTCCAGTAGGACAATTAAACCCAGATGGATATAATAATATGGGTATAACAACTTCAATTATAATGTTCATAACTGGAATAATATGTATTTTGACAACAAAAAGATATATACCAAATACTATGCAATCTGCTGTAAAGAAAAAGCAAAATATATATATGATGTTTATAGAAGCATTAAAAAACAAATATTTTATTTATATATTTTGGGGATATTTAGCTGTAAATATATCATCAGCTTTAATAGGGAGTTTAGGACTTCATGTTTTTACATATACCTTTATGCAAAACAGTTTCAATATAGCAATAACTATGGGATTGTTTTTTATGCTTAGTATAGCAAGTCTGCCATTTTGGTTAAGTTATTCAAAAACTAAAGACAAACAACCTGCAATGATGAGTGCAATAAAACTATCTTTGGTTGGAAGTATTATATTTATAGTAGCAGTATTGTTTAGAAAATATTTAATATCACATACATATTTAATACTTCCAATAATAGGTGTTATAGGGTTTGGTTCAGGAGGATTATTTATGCTTCCCCCTTCTATGACAGCTGATACAATAGATTATGAAGAACATGAAAAGGGATTTAGATCAGAAGGCATTTATTTTGGCTGTATGACTTTTGGTTATAAAATAACACAATCAATAGTGCTATTTGTAGTGGGTATTCTATTAGATGTAATAAAATTTGATGATAAGTTATTAGTACAAACAGATTTTACTTCGATTATGCTTGGGTTAATTTTAACAGTTGGAAGTACATTAGCATTAATAGCAGCTCTTATTAGCTACAAAAACTACAATCTAAGCAAAGAACAAATAGAAAAAATACAGAATAAATATAAAAACGAGGGACGAGGAACGAATTGAGAAATGAGGAATGAGAATAGATAATTATGGTAGCTTTACTTACGTAAAGCAATAAAAAACGAGGGACGAGGACAATTTGTACGGAGTTATATACTATTAATTAATAATTTAATAATTATCAACTTAATTTTGGAGGTATTGAAATGGCTAAAGATTTTGAAAATGATTCAGATGTTCTTATTGAAGAAGAAGAAGGTATAGAGGAAGTAACAACACAAAAATTTGTATGTCCAAATTGTGGAGGAGGTATGGAATTTAGTCCAAATGAACAAAAACTTGAATGTCCATACTGTAAAAGTGAAATTGATATAGAAAGTAAAGAAATAGCGATAAAAGAATATAGTTTTGATGAAGTTGATAATTTAATTCACCATAGTTGGGGAGGAAAAGAAAAAGTAATCAAATGTTCAAACTGTGGAGGAGAAACTGTTGTTGATGATTCTACAGCAGCGGACTATTGTGTATTTTGTGGTTCTTCCCATATAGTTGTATCGGAGGGTGAAGATGTAGGTATTAAACCTGAAACCTTAATACCTTTTAAAATAACAAAAATTGATGCTGAAAACAAATTTAAGAAATGGATAAAAGGAAAATTTTTTGCACCAAAAGAACTAAAAAGTAAACAAGCTATAAATAGATTAAAGGGTACTTATATTCCATTCTTTACATATGATTCAGACACTTCAACTGCATATATTGCCAAAAGAGGTACTTACTATTATACAACTCATACAAAAACAGTAAACGGAAAAACAGTTACAGAGCGCAGAAGACATATTAGATGGAAAACAGTTAGAGGTGTTTATACAGAGTATTTTGATGATGTATTGGTAAATGCATCAAAAAAAGTTGATGCAAATCTTATGGAAAGATTAGGAGATTTTAAATTAAAAGGGCTTAAACCCTTTAAAAAAGAATACATTGCTGGTTTTACAGCAGAAAAATACAGTAAATCATTAAAAGAAGGATGGAATGGTGCAAAAGGTTCTATAGATAGTGATATTTACCATGGCATACGAAGACAAGTAGGTGGAGATGAATTTAGACTTGTAAATAGAAGTACAAATTATGGTGATGTAAAATTTAAGCATATATTATTACCAGTTTGGATGTCTTCTTATACATTTAAAGATAAAATATATAACTATATAGTAAATGGACAAACGGGTAAAGTAAGCGGAGAATATCCTAAATCGCCGGGAAAAATAGCGGCGGTTGTAATAGGAACTGCTGCATTAATTGCAGTTGTTGTATTTATTCTTAAAAGTAATAATATAATATAAACTTAAAAGCTTTACATTGATATAATACTTCTAAAGTAGACATCTAAATAATTAAAATTAGATGATTTACTTTGGAGGTTTTTTATATAATAGAAAAGTTCTCATATACAAATAAGAGTTCATTAAATTTTTTCTTCAGCTTTTAACAATCTTGAGAGAAAAAAGGTAATAATAAAAGCAGCAATTAATCTTGCAAAAAGTATAGGTATTAAATTTGCACCTATTGCAGCAAAAATAACAGTATCTTCAAATAAAGCGTGACAGATGGATAGAAAAACACACATGAGAATTATGCTTCTTCTGTCAATGTTATCTTCTTTAATACTTTGTATAATAACACCAGCACCATAAAAAAGTCCTAATATAAGTCCTACAACCATAGGAACATTAGATTTCTCATTAACAGTTAAGAAACCTGTTATAGGTTTTGTTAACTGCGAAAGTTTATCAATTATTTTTAAATCTTTTAATATTTCTATACCAATCATCAATGGTAGTATAATTACAGCTATTTTTAAAACTGCCAAAACACTTTCTAACAAACTATTAAACAATAATTGCATATTTATCTCCTAAAAAAGTATATAATATACGAAACCACACAAAAAAGAAACAAAAAGTCTTAAGGGTACAATTATAGAAGCTTTTACACCTAGTTTTTTGACTATAGCAGTTTCACCAATAAGATTATGAGCTATTGAAATCATTATACCTAGTGTAGTCGCTTGTTTTACAGTTAGGCTTATTGATGCCATTATGCCCAAAGAAGCATAAATATTAACAGCATAACCTACTACTAAAGCTAAGGAAGCTTCGCCAGGAAGTCCTAATAAAGACATTAAAGGTTCAAAAATAAATGAAATGCAGCTCAGAATTCCCGAATAATCAAGAATTTTCACTGCTAAATACACAGGTATCATAATTTTAGCAAGTTCATAAATAGTACTTATTCCTTTACTAAATCCACGTTTAAAAGTATTTATAGTTAGCATTGTAACTTTCGTTCCTTTCAGCTACTATTATTTTGTTTTAATATTAAGAAGTATAATTACTAAATAATTCTATCATATGCTTTATTATTAATAAAGACATTTTTAATATTGCTAATTGTAGTATAGCAACACAAAAAAAGTATATTGAAGTTAATAAGGTTAACTTCAATATACTTTTTGGGAATATAAAAAATACTATACTTCTTTGTTATTTTCAATTATACGTTTTGCATTAATTTTGACAGGGTCTGAGCCTGTGAGATCTCCAGTATGTTCTACCTTTACTTTATTATTTACTTCAAAATCTTTAGACACATCATCAGAATAAACAGTATCAGCATTAATTTGTACTTGATAAGGAGTCATTTGGTCATCATCAGCTGTCATTATAAAATTACCGTCATTTACTTTTGTTATTGTTCCTGTAAGAACATTTTTCTGATCTACAGTATCTGTAGCACATCCAGCAATAATTAGTGCAATAGTAACTGCAATCACAATAATTTTCTTCATATAATTCTTCCTTTCATTTTTATATTTCTAAACATAAATATAGTAAAATAATAAAATTAAAGAGAAATATTAATTGCCAAAATCATTACTAAATTATTTAACTATATTATTTTTTTCTTTAGTATTATTACCAAAAGTAACATCTAAAATACTATTAAGCTGAAATAAAATTTGAAATTTTAGTTAAAACATAAAAAAATCTCTTACAGTAACATCATTTATACTGTAAGAGATTTTTTATTTTTTTAATTTTAATAATATAAAAGTATTTGTTTAAAAACATCTTGAGTTTGTGGTATAAAAATTTTAGCATCAGGAGGGTAATAACTAAAATAAGCAAACAATAAGATGAAAGCAATAAGTACAATTAAAATTAAAGTATTATATTTAGAGTAGTCTTTACAAGAAGTTACTAATTTTTTAAAAACTAATTGACCAATTAATGCAATTATAAAAGTCATAGCAATATCTACCCATATAATGCTTTTTCCTGTAAAAGCAGTATAAGTGTAAAATATCATAGGTACAAGAAAAGTCATCAATAGTATAGAAATACTTTTAGCAAACCAAAAATTAAAATAACAAAATGTACCGCTGGAATATTCTATAACAGCCCAAATTAATCCAGCATAAAACATCATTTTCATATGTTCCCATACACTTTCGTTTATTGGAACAAAAGGCTTTAATATTTCAAATCCAGTTATATCATAAAGACTATGAATTACAGCAGCAATAAGAAAAATAAAAAAAGAACTTTTTAAAATATATGACTTATTATAATACTTTTTCATATTATATTTTATGAGCCTTTTAGAAATATTATCACAAAAATATGTTTTATTCTTAAATATATCGACTTTTTTATGAGTACTTGGTATAATATAGAAAATATTAGATTGTAGACAAGCAATTATGAGACTTTAGTAAACAAGGAGGCAATTATGAAAAAAGTATATTTAGTTTATTTTTCACCAACCAAAACAACTAGGACAATAGTTAGACAAATTGCAGAAGGTACGGAAATAAAAGATATTGTAGAAGTTGATATTACATTACCTAAAAATAGATTAAAGAAAAATAATGATATAAATGATGATGATAGTTTAGTTATATTTGGTATGCCTGTTTATGGAGGTAGAATACCTAAATTAGCAGCAGAATACTTAAAAACATTTAAAGGAAATAATCAGCCTACGGTAACTGTAGTAGTTTATGGTAATAGAGATTATGACGATGCACTTTTAGAAACTGCGGATATAGTAAAAGAAAGAGGGTTTAATATTGTCGGTGCTGGTGCATTTATTGGTGAACATTCATTTGCAGACAAAAACCATGACATTGCAAATGATAGACCAGATGATAAAGACAAGCAGAAAGCTCTAACTTTTGGAAAAATAATATTAACTAAAATAGAAAGCAATGATTTGTCTAAACCTAAAATTCCTGGTAAAAGACCATACAAGAATTATGGAAAGCCTTTAAAATTAGCACCTGTTAAAGGTAAAGAATGTACTAATTGTATGATATGTAGAGATATTTGTCCAGTTCATGCAATTAATGAAAAAGGAATTGCAGATAAGGATAAATGTATTTCTTGCTGTGCCTGTATAAAATCATGTCCAGAAAATGCTAGAAGCGTTAAAACTCCAATCTTTAAACCAATAGTAATAATGCTTTCTAAGTGTAAGAAGAAAGAACCTCAAACATTTATTTAAAAATTTGCTAAATTAGAAATTATTGTTGAAAATTGTAATAAAAAGGTATAACATATAGTTTATAATGAATTGACTCAATGCTTAAAATCACGGTTTAGTGTTGAGTTTTTTTATTTATAAAATTGTTGTAGAAAGGTTTGAAAGTTAATGATTAAGTATTTTGACCAATACAAAGGATTATCGAAAGAAATATATGTTATCTTTTTTGCTAAAATGGTTAATTCAATGGGAAATTTTGTTATTCCTTTTTTAACATTTTTTCTAGAAAGGAAATTGAATTTACCTGAAGACCAAGCAGGTGAAATTTTACTTTGGGTAACTTTCATGTATGTGCCGGGTTCGATAATAGGAGGTAAGTTAACTGATGTATTTGGAAGAAGAAAAATAATTTTTATTTTTCAAGGTTTGTCAGCTATAATATTTTTTGTTTGCGGCTTTTTAGGAGTCAGTATGCTTATCCCAAAACTACTTATTATTTCAAGGTTATTTATCAGCATTAGTTCACCAGCATATGCAGCTATGATTATAGATTTAACTAAACCAAATAATAGGAAAGTAAGTATGTCTCTTTTATATTTAGGTGGTAATATAGGATTTGCAGTAGGGCCATTAATAGCTGGATTATTATTTGAAAATTATATAAAATGGGTTTTTATTGGTGATGCTTTGACATCTTTTATATCAATAGCTCTTATATTTTTGGTTGTGAAAGAAACAAAGCCTACAGAAAAAGATGTAAAAGAAATAGAAAGCAGCGATAGAGTATTTGAAAAATCTGACAAAGGTTCTGCATTAGGTGCTTTTCTTAGAAGACCAACTCTTGTTTTGTTTTGTGTTTTTGGTTCATTATTGTCGTTTATTTATATACAGCATAGCTTTACTATTCCACTGCAACTTTCAGAATTATTTAATGAAAAAGGTTCAGCTATTTATGGTTACATCATGTCTGTTAATGGATTAGTAGTTATTTTTTCAACACCTGTCTTGATATATATAACTAGAAAATTAAGACCGATACAATGTGTAGTAATAGCAGGCATATTTTATAGTATAGGTTTTGGTATGCTTTATTTTGCAGAAAGCATATGGATATTTTTAATTTCTGTTATTATATGGACTTTAGGAGAAGTATTGGAATCAACACAAATGGGAGTATATATTGCAAATCACTCTCCTATTACTCATAGAGGTAGGTTTAACTCAATATTTGAAATTGTTAGAGGTGTTGGATATGCTATAGGTCCACAGATTATAGGAAATTATTTAGCACAGGAAAATAGTATACAGAGCGTATGGAGTATATGTTTTGTAATTGGATTGATAGCTGCTATTATGTTATATATATTAAACCTATATGAAGTAAAGAAGATAAAAAAAGAAGACTTAAGAGAAATCTAAGTGTAATTTTCTTATAAGTCTATCATATTGTTTAATTTGACAAGTGCAGTCATAAGACTGCTCAGGCTATAGACAAACCCTAATTTCATCGTTGTTGCCTCAATCGAGAATGCTCACGTATTTCTATATACGATCTGCTTACTCGCTTTCGGCACGCCTCGAACTTCGAGCTTCTCAAAAGCCTGTCATCTTGTTGACTTTGTCAACAATCTGTGCAGTCATAAGACTGCTTTTTTTAAACTGTTTTTTTATTTCTCATAATAATTAGAGTTAATAAACCTCCTATTATAGCTGGAAAAACCCAACCAAATCCAGCATCATAAAGAGGTATTTTATTAAATAGATTTGTTATAAAATTAATCTTAAAACCCGCTGCTTTTATTCCATCGTATAAACTTATTACCATTGCACCAATAACTGCTCCTGGATAGAATTTATTAGGAATGTATTCTGCTACTAAATTTAATAATATTAAAACAATTGCTACTGGGTAAACTGCCGAAAGTAAAGGGACAGCAATATTTACAATTTTTTCAACTCCAACATTAGCAAATATACAGCTAAAAATTGAAGTAGTTATTACTATAAAATTATACGATATTTTCTTATTACTTAATTTATTAAAAAAGTCTCCTACTGTAGCAGTTAATCCTATTGATGTTGTGAGACAAGCTAAAAAAGCAACAATTCCTAAAGCTATCTTGCCAAAATCTCCTAATAAATTATTAGTAATTTGTATTAATAAAACTGATTTTTCTATATTTGAAGGATAAATAGTATTAGTGCAAGCTCCTAAATAAGTTAATCCACCATAAATAATTGCTAAAAGTGCAGCTGCTATAAATCCTGCTTTAACAGTTATGTTTACTTGTTCTTTAATATTCACATATCCTTTAGATATGACTGATAATAATATTACTCCTCCAAAAACTAATGATGCAAGAGCATCCATAGTTTGGTATCCTTCTGTAAAACCTGTTGCAAAAGGGCTATCTGACATAACAGTTTCGGGTTGTCCTAAAGGACTAATAAAACCTTTTATTATTATTGTTATTATCATTATTAATAACAAAGGAGTTAAAATTTTACCAATTCTATCAACTATTTTAGATGGTTTTAAAACAAATAAAAGAGTTATACCAAAAAAAATAACAGATATAATAATGCCTGCATTAGGAAATATTTGTTTAAATCCTAACTCAAAAGCAGTTGCTCCAGTTCTAGGTATTGCTAATAGTGGACCTATTGCTAAAATAACAATCGTTCCAAAAATTTTGCTAAAAAGTGGACTAACTTTATTACCAATTTTGTCGATTGATCCTCCAGCTTTAGAAACTGCTATTATTCCAAGCAGCGGCATACCTATTGCAGTAGCAAAAAAACCTAATCCGCATATAATCCAGTCTTTGCCAGCAGTTAAACCTAATTTAGGTGGAAATATAAGGTTACCAGCTCCGAAAAACATAGCAAATAATGCTAGTCCAACTATTAAAATGTCTTTTGTCTTATTATTCATTTCTTTCCTCCGTTTCAAATTATGTTTTAGTGTGTTTGTCAAATTAATAATAGATTAAAAAATAAGACTAAACTATTATTATAACTTTAATGTTTAAATTTGTCAAAATTAATAATATAATTACGTTGGTCTATATTATAAAATTACATATATTATAAAAAAATACACTAAATGGTTTTGAAAAAAATACTTTATTAATTTTTATTAGTGAAAACGTTTCTTTGTTAAAAAAAGATAAGTTTTGGATTAAAAATATATTAATTCCATAGACTTCTTATAAATATGAAGTTATAATAGTTTATAAAATTATAAAAAAACTTATAACATATTACAAAAGGGACGTATTAAAATGAAAAACACAAAAATATATATAGTATTATCAAACACAGGAACATTGCTTACTCGTATGATAGGTAAATATACAAAAATACCTTACAATCATGTATCAATATGTTTTGACGATGAACTTCATGAAATATATAGTTTTGGTCGAAAAAAACCTTGGTTTCCTGCATGGGGAGGATTCGTACAAGAAGAATTGGACGAAGGAGGAGTATATTACTATTTTAGTGAAACAGTTTGTACTATTTATGAACTGAATGTAACATATGAAAATTATCTGAATTTAAGAAAAAATGTAGATAAATTTAAGAAGAACCGAAGAAGGTATTACTTTAATGCACTAGGTTTCTTAGGTATAATAATTAATCACCCAATTAAATTACCATACGGATATTTTTGTTCGAATTTTGTTGCATATGTTTTGCAACAAAGTGGAATAGATTTATTTGAGAGAAAAAATCCTGCTCTTGTTACTCCTAATGATTTTTATATGAATAAAAAATTGAAGAAAATCTATGAAGGAAAGATATTAGATTATAACATGTACAGAAGTGCAAGTTAATAAAGTATTAATATATGAACAAAAAAACAAAAGAGCTCTGATATATATGTCAGAGCTTTTAAAATTATTTCTAATTCAATCAATAGTATACTAAAAAAATGCAGACTTGGCAAGATATTTTTAGCATTTTTAAGAAAATACTAGCTTGTACAATTTATTTTTAATGGAAAGTAATAGGAGAATAAAGAACGTGTTATATTAATATTGATTTTTTCTATAGTTATAAATATAATATTCTTTACCAATTCAAATGAGGAGGGATATTATGCAGGCACCTAGACATCCACAATATAGTATTGAAAAAGAAAGACTTAATGAAATGTGTAGCAAAATTGACAGTGAAATTACTATGCTCGAGGAACGTGTCAGTTATTTTGAGAAAAAAACAGAAGGTATTCGTAAAACTAGTAATGGAGGTTTTGTAACAGAATTTGAAATGGCAAGTCATATGTTTGAAATACATTCCAGAAAATTGTCAGAATACATACGTTCATATGGTAAACCTTATTTCGGAAGAATTGACTTTCAAAAACTTGACAGCAAAGAAAAAGAAAGCTTTTACATTGGAAAAACAAGTTTACTTAATAAAGAAGATAAGAAGATGCTTATAGTAGATTGGAGAGCTCCAATTTCGGGAATTTATTATAGTGGTGAGCTAGGTGAGGCCATGTATCGTTCGCCTGATGGATTAGTAATTGGTGAATTATCTTTAAAAAGGCAGTATGAAATCCAAGATAGAAAACTCATAAATATATTTGATAAAGGGTTAACACCTATGGATGAGTTCTTGCAAAAAGCCTTGTGGGAGAAAAAAGACAATAGATTAAAAGATATAGTAATGACTATACAAAGTGAGCAAAATGATATAATTAGAGCCGAAAGAAATAAAGTCATTATAGTGCAGGGAGCTGCTGGGAGCGGTAAAACAACTATAGTTCTTCATAGAATAGCATATCTGATGTATACATATAAAGATAGTCTAAAACCAGAAAAAATTTTAACTCTTGTACCTAATAAGTTGTTTCTCAATTATATCAGCGATGTCTTACCGGATCTAGGCATTGACGAAATATGTCAATCAACATTTGAAGAATTGAGTATTAATATCATAGGAAAAAATCTGAAGCTTTTAGATAAAGAAGACAAAATAGTTAAGCTACTTGACAAAAATATTATAAATGCAGAATATAGAGAAAACTTAATGAAAGTTTCTTCTTTTAAAGGATCGATACTATTAAAAAAAATAATTGATGATTATATAATTGAATTACAAAAAAAGATGATTCCTAAAGATAGAGGAATTAGTATAAAAGGTCATGGTATTTATTCAGCGGGTGAGCTTAATGAGTTATTTTATGTGAATTATTCATATGTTCCACTGATTAGAAGAGTAAAAAGATTACGAGGATATATTAAAGGTACTTATAAAGATAGAATTAATAAGTATGTTAAAAAAATTGTTGAGAATAAAACCCAATCAGTAGATCAGCTTGTCAGTAAATATGATTTTGTTGAAAATATAGAAGAAGATATGATTAATTCTATTAATACTTATTTTAAGTCTATAGTTAAAATAAATATTGAAAAAGTTTATAAGGAAATTATGACGAATAAGGATTTGTTATCATTATATGTAAATGACAATTTTACTTATAGCGATGTTATATATATTTCAGAATACTGTAAGAGTGTTTTTGATAAAAAAATATATGAACCTGAAGATTTGGCACCTTTAACTTATTTAAAGATAAAATTGTCAGGACTAAAAGAAAATTTTAAATTCAATCACATTGTAGTTGATGAAGCACAAGATTATAACTCAATTCAAATGATTATTTTAAAAGAATTAAGTGAAAATAATTCTTTTACTATTGTAGGAGATTTATCACAAGGTATATATTCGTATAGTGGAACGGATGATTGGAATGATTTTATTGAAAATGTATTCCGAAAAGAAAATACACAATTCTTAAAAATTAAGAAATGTTACCGGTCAACAAAAGAAATTATGGAATTTGCTAATAAAATAATTAATAACAGTAGAAATAAAAACTTAATTCAGGCTGAGCCAGTATTAAGAAGTGGAGACAAACCTGATGTTATTAAATGCAAAAATGAAAATGATATGATTGAAAATATCTCTAATAATATCTTAGCCCTTATGAATAAAGGATTTAAATCAATAGCTATAATATGTAAAACAAATGGAGAAAGCAGAAAAGTATATAATCAGCTTGTAAAACTAATTGATGAAGATATACAGTTAATAAGTAGTAACGATACAGAATACAAAGGTGGTATTGTAATTATACCTATTTATATGTCTAAGGGATTAGAATTTGATGGTGTTATAATTTATAATTGTACAGAAGGTTCTTATTCAAAGAACGAGCTTGATATAAAACTTTTATATGTAGCTTCAACAAGAGCATTACATAAACTGACACTATATTATTGCGGTTCTAAATCTTCTCTTTTGACCTAATTTTGTTATACATGATGATAGCATTGAATAATATTTATTATTACAACCATGATTATAATTTCCAATAGTGTTTCTACTAATAATAAAGTCTTCTTTTGGGAGTAAATTTTCTATAAAAGGTAAACTTGGAGCGTAATAAAATACTCCCATTGTTTTAAGACTGGATAATATTTGCATATATTTTTTTGCATAGTCTGTTGAAAGATTGCCGCTTAAATGATTATATTTAAAGTGGTTTGCAAAACTGAGATGTGATATTATTGTACCCCATTTATTAGGAGTAAAATCAAAATCCATCCAGTTATCTTCAAATATGTAATTGGTTTTATATAACATAATTCTGTTAAAACCATAAGCCTCATAACCATATTCTCTTAGCATTTTAACAAGATTACCTGATTTTCCGCATCCTATGTCAAGTACTGGTTCAGTCAAATTATTAAGGGGAAGATGTAAAACTTTTATTTGTGTTTCTACAGTGTATTCACTGCAGATTTCTTTACTAAGAAAATGAGATTGATTCTTGTATAACTCATATGTAAAAGGATTAGTTTGTTTTATCCAGCATGCTAAATTTTGATAATGATGTTTCAAAATATTTTCTATATGCATTGAACAGCATATATCATTTTTTAATAAATAATATATATCTTTTAGCAATTTTGAATATATAATTTCTAATAAGTTTAAATCGTCATTAGTAAAGTCAATATATTGATTTATATTGTAAAAAATTAAAGGTATTTCTTTTTTTAGATATTTGAGCAGGTTACTTTTTTGTTCATTTTCAAAATAACTTAAGATTTCTTGTTTATATGATATTAAAAATTGTTCTAAATAATTAATTGATAATATGTTATTTTTACAAAATAAATTTTTATTGTTATTTATTGATAGTTGATATGAAATTAAAGAAATAATTTTATTATATATATTCATTTTTTACCACCGTATAAGTTTTTTTATAGTTTATCAATAATTACAAATAATTGTAAGTCTGTTATTTAACCAAAAAATATGATATAATATTAATGAAAATAAGATATTACAAGAGGTAAAGACCACTTGTAATATTTTTGTATATAAATGGAAAACCCGATAAAAAATTCTGTTTTAAAAAACTATAAAAGGTGATATAATTAAATAAACAATCAAACATACGTTCGAAAATTTTATAAAAGTAGATTAGCAAAATGAAAGGAATGCAATTTAATATGGATATAAAAAATATAGTTATGCATGTTGATGTTAATTCTGCTTTTTTATCGTGGCAGGCTGCCTATGATAAGCAAATAGGAATATGCAATGATATAAGAGATATACCATCAGTAATAGGTGGAAATGAAAAGAAAAGGCATGGTATAGTGCTAGCCAAATCTATACCTGCAAAAAAAATGGGAATAAAAACTGGTGAATCACTTATGGAAGCTAGGCAAAAATGTAAAAACTTATTAATTATACCACCTAATTATGATTTATATATAAAAGCCAGCAAAGCTTTAAGAGAACTGCTTAAAGAATATTCACCCAATATTGATGTTTTTAGCATAGATGAATGTTTTTTAAACTTTACTGGCATGGAAAAATTATGCAAAACTCCTGAAGATACAGCATATAAAATTAAAGAAAGAATAAAAGAACAATTTGGATTTACAGTAAATATAGGAGTGTCTGTTAATAAGCTATTGGCAAAGCAGGCAAGTGAATTTTTAAAACCTGACAATGTTCATACCTTATATCCAGAAGAAATTAAAGATAAGTTGTGGCCTTTGCCTGTTGAAGAACTATTCATGGTTGGAAGAAGAACAAAACCTAAGCTCAATAGAATAGGAATATATACTATAGGGCAATTGGCTAATAGTGATTATGAATTATTGTCATCAGTTTTAAAATCTCACGGCAGACTTATTTATAACTATGCATGGGGAAGAGATGATTCTATATTTACTGGACAAAATCAAATACCTTTTAAGGGAGTAGGAAATGGAAGTACTATTCATTTTGATGTGGAAGATGCTTCTACTGCTTATAAAATACTTTTAAGTCTTGTAGAAACTGCTGCTAAAAGATTAAGAGATGCTGCTATGCAGTGCAGAGTAGTATCGGTAGGTATAAAAAATAAAGACTTTGGATATTTATCTCATCAAAGAAAGATGCTTACTTTTACAAATTCTACCTATGAACTGTTTAAAAATATTAGGGAATTATTTGATGAAGCATGGAATGGAAAACCAATTAGGCATATGAATGTAAGATTCACAGATTTAGAAATAGTAAGCAAGAAGCAGATAACTTTTTTTCAAGATGAATATAGTATGAAGATGGAGAAGTTGGATTCAACAATAGATATGATACGTGAAAAATATGGAGTAAATTCATTAATAAGGGCTGAATATATAGGAAGTGGATTAAAACCTGTTTTAGGAGGATATCCTGTAGATGAGTATCCTGATATGAAAAGTATTCTATGAGAAAGTTTGTTAATTAATAGTTAATAATTGAATTTAAAATAATATAAATTGAATAAAAACTTTTATTGCAATATAAAATAATTATGCTATATAATTATAAGGTTATTGTTTATAAAGAAGTTTTTTGGAGGAAAGATTATGAATCCAGCTTTATATATTGTTATTTTTCTACCTATATTTATAGCTATTGTGCAATTCAATAGAAGTAGAAGAATTATATTTTATAAAAAGGATAAAGAGAGGAGAATAAAAAATATGGCTATTTCTAATGATTTAATAAAAGAATTAATAAATGAAAAATGTATTGTTTCAACAGGAAGTTGGGGTACTTCATATAATGGTATAATTAAAGCTGTAGAAGACAATTGGCTAAAAATAGATACAGGTAAAAAAACTGTTATACTAAGCTTAGATTATATTACTTCTATAGAACAAAAAAATAGTTAAATAGCAGACTAAATATGATATTTGTAAAGAGGAATTAAATGCAATACTTTGATTACTTATATAAAAAAAATAATATAAAACTTAACAGTCAGCAGATAGAAGCAGCAAATCACAATGAAGGACATGCATTAGTATTATCTACAGCTGGTTCAGGTAAGACCACTGTTATAACTGCTCGTGGAGGACGTTTGGTTTTTGAAAATAGAATTAAAGAAAAAAAAATATTAACTATTACTTTTTCGAAGATGGCAGCTTTAGAAATGAGAACAAGATTTCAAATGTGGTTTGGAGAAGAGTATAGGAAATATGCAGATTTTTCAACTATACATGCTTTTGCATATACAATTGTTAGAGACTACTATAACAAACATGGTAAAGCTTTAAATATATTAAATAATAATTATAGTATTTTAGCTAATATATTAAAAGAGGAATATAAAAATAAATATTACAGCAGCATAAATGTAGAGGAAATAGAGAATTTATCAAACAAAATTGGATACGTAACTAATATGATGCTTAATCCTTATGAATATATGGATTATGGTATTAAGATTAAAAATTTTAGTAATATATATGATAATTATCAAGAATACAAAGTTCAAAATAATTTAATAGACTTTGATGATATGTTAATTTATTGTGTTAAAATATTAAAGAATGTAAAAAATTATAATAGTTATATAAAAAATACTTATCAATATATACAAGTAGATGAAGTTCAAGATACTTCAAAAATACAGCATGAAATAATAAAGCTCATTTCTAATAGTAACCTTTTTATGGTAGGTGATGATGATCAGTCTATATATTCTTTTAGAGGTAGTTACCCTGAATTTATATTAAATTTCAAAAACCAATACAAAGATAGTAAAATTTATTATCTTGATAATAATTATAGGTCAGATAAACATATAGTTAATACCGCTAGAAAATTTATTGAAATAAACGACTGTAGATATGAAAAAAATATATATACAAAAAATAAAGCCCAAAATGAGGTTAATATTGCAAAATTTGATACAAGAGCTAAGCAGAGTAAATTTGTTCTAAAAAAAATATTAGAAAGCAGAGATGAAAATATAGCTGTATTGTATAGAAACAATATTTCATCGATAATAATTGCTAATAGTCTCAGCAGTAATAATATAGATTTTTATATCAAAGAAGATAAGAATAAATTTTTTAATAATTTTGTAGTTTTGGATATTACAGCTTTTATTAAATTGTCATTAAACCTATATGATAAAAAATCTTTTTCTAGAATTTATTATAAAAGTTATACCTATTTTTCAAAAACAATGTGCAATTTTGTACTTGATGATAGTTATCCAAAACTTACTGTAATTAATAAATTACGAAAGTATAAAAACTTAAATAAAAACAATATTAAAAATATAAAAAGATTTAAAAAAGATTTAGAAGCTGTTAGTAAACTAACACCGATGGAAGCTGTAGAGTATATAAAAAATGAAATAGAGTATATGGAATACTTAAATAGGCTAGATGAAGAAGGAAGAGTTAACTATTCTAGTGCACTTCTAATGCTTGAAATATTAAGTGAAATTGCTGCTAATTGCTTGACCTTAGCAGATTTTTTAAATAAAATAGATGAATTAAATGATAAAATAAAGCAATCAAGTAAAAATAAGGGAAGTAGAATAACATTATCTACAATTCACAGTGTAAAAGGATTGGAATTTGATACAGTACTTATGATAGATAACATTGATGGAGAATTTCCACCAGATGAAAAAGGAAAAACAACTGAAGAATATGAAGAAATGCTTGAAGAAGAAAGAAGAGTATTTTATGTTGGAATGACCAGGGCAAAAAAATACTTATATATCTTAGCACCACAAAAAACTTCATTGTTTGTAAATGAGATTATTTATGGAAGTAATGAAAAATATAAGGAAAAACTAAAGATAGGTGCAGACGTAAAACATGTTAAGTTTGGCAGTGGCAAAATAAAGGATATAGATACTAATACTATAACTATCAAATTTAAAAATAAGAATAATGTTAAGCTTGATAAAGATATAGTAGTTGAAAAAAGAATTTTAGAAATTATATAATGATTAATATAAAAAATATTAGTATCTTAACAACTGTATAAATAAATTGGAGGATCTATGAGAAAATACTATACTATTACGATTTTGTTTTTATTACAAATGGTAGCATCTTTTGAAATGTCAGGTCTTCTTGCAATAGGTGCATATGCAATAGAAAGCTTTGGAGCAGAAGGAAGTATGGTTATGTATTTAAGTATTGGTGCGTATGCTGTAGGTTTTTTTTCACCATTCTGCGGAAATTTTGCAGATAAATATGGAAGAAAAAAATATCTATTAATCAGTCTAGTTTTATTTGCAGTTGGAAGTATCTGCATAATTTTATCTAGTAGTTTAGTTCAATTCATTATTTCTAGGGCTTTGACTGGGTTTTTCGTTTATACTGTAAATGCAATAATTTTAAGTTATTTAGGAGATATAGTTCCATATGAAAACAGAGGTAAGGTATTTGGTATAATAAGAGTTGCATTTGCTCTTGGAATAGTATTGTCTCCTATATATACTACACAAATAACATTAAATTATGGAATAGAAATGTTGTATAAGTTGTATTTAATTTATTCCATTATATTGTTTTTTGCTTTGCTGTTCATCCCTGAAGTTAAAGCAGAAGATAATAATGGAAAAATAAACATAAGTGATATAAAAGAAATAGTACACGATAAAGTTGCGAGAAACTTTATAATATTGCAGTGCTTACTAACTTTTGCAGGCACATGTGTATTTGGATATTTAAGTGTTCATATTTTAAATGCATTAAATAAAACTATAACTCAATCTGGTTATGCTTATACAGCTGGAGGGCTTGGAACTATAACGGCTGCTTTGGTTAGTGTTGTATTACTAGATAAAGTAGATAGATTTAAGTATGCAAAAATTATGTTTGGTGCAGTTGTAATAGTAATACTTCCATTATCATTTGTAAAAACACCCTTGCTTTATATATGTATGTATTTATTTTCATTTTCTTTGGATAGTGCATGGCCTGTATTTCAATTGCTTGCGTCAGAAGTTGTACCGGATAGAAAATCTACATTTATGTCAATACTTGCAGGTCTGATATCAGTCACAAATATTTTGGTTGTTTTCATAGGTCAAATCTTATACAATATCGGAGGATTTAGAATTACTAATATTTTGGGTAGTATATTAATGATGATTTCTACATGTATTATTATTGTAACTATAAAAAAATATAGAAACAGACTTTCAAGATAAAAAATTAATCATATACAAGTAATAAACCTGAAATGATAAAAGGTAAACCATATATTAAAGCAGTATATGCATCTCCTAATCCACCAAGTAAAATTATATATAATCCAGCAGCTGCTCCAGCGCATGCCATTATTATACCTCCAAGTTTTTTACTGCTTATTGAAGTGAAAAAACCTATTATAATTACAATGAATATTATAATAATTCCCCATAACTCTTTGGGATATTGATATATTGGAATTTTTTCTGCGGCAGTTTCTCCTATAAAAAATATAATAAAAAAAGCTAGAAAAAATATAGATATAATTCTTGATATTATTTTTTTCATGTCTATGGATTCATTCCTTTCTACACCCATTTATATCCATCTGTTAATTAAAAAATTTATTTTATTGATCGTTTTTACTTCCTCGTCCCTCGTTTTAAATTACTTTACGTCAGTAAAGTCACAATGTTACTCGTTCCTACTTCCTCGTCCCTCGTTTTAAATTACTTTACATTAGTAAAGTTACCATGTTACTAGTTCCTACTTCCTCGTCCCTCGTTTTAAATTACTTTACGTCAGTAAAGCCACCATGTTACTCGTTTCTACTTCCTCGTCCCTCGTTTTAAATTACTTTACATTAGTAAAGTTACCATGTTACTAGTTCCTACTTTATCGTTCCTCGTTTTAAATAAAGCCACCATAATTTTGAATTTTACATTTTAAATTTTTATTGTTCTACTTTATTATATGTCTAGTTAATTAGGTAAGCAATAAAATAAAATTAAAAAATGATTAAATTTATAAATTTTGTCAAAATAAATAATAGAATAAGGTTTTTAATAGAAAATGTAAGAGTAACATAATAGATACAAGCTGTAAACAGAATATAATTAAGTTTTTATCTATAGAAATTAATTATAATAATTTGAAGTGATTAAAACTTAATATAACTAAAAAAAGTTGTTGAAAAATACTCTAATATATTTTATAATTATATTAAAGTATTGAGTAGGGGAATTTTTTATGTCAAAAGTAATCGTTTTATCTGATACACGAAATCAAAAGAAGGGATTAATGCAGGCAAAAGATTTATTTAAGGGTACTTTTTTTAAAAAGACATACGAATATGCATCATTATTAAATCCAGATTATTTATTTATCATGACAGCTAAATATGGTATAGTTTCATATCATGATATTATATCATCTTATAACCTAGACGTATTAGATATTGATGAAATCGGATTAACGAATAACTTTCTAAAAACTATTAGAACTTTAATAAGAAATACTAATTTAGTAGAAGATGAGTTTTTACTTTTATGTAAAGATAGGTATACTAAATTAATAACACCTTGGCTTAATAACTATAGAATTCCTTTGGGAAAACTAGATAAGAGGGGCAAGATTGATATGCTAAACAAATTGATCATTAAAGAAAAGACAAAACAAGAAAATTATAAATACTTGAAAAATGTAGAAAGAGTAGTTTAGCAAAATTTAGAATATTAATTTAAAAGATGCTTTTGAGTAATCAAAAGCATTTTTTATATTGGAGGAAATATTGATATTTGTTGATTTTATAGTACATAATAAAATTATTTTATTCATTTGACTAAAGTTGTACTTGAAACTTTATTATCAAATTAGTAAAATTTTAATAGGTAATAATAAATCAACCTAAATGTTTACAGTTTCAAAATTACCTAAGTTAATAAAAAAATAGGCGATTATGAAATGAATGTAGATTATCAGTATGACTCGTCATCATCGTTCTGGCATCAAAAGCAATTTGGACAATCAACCAGAGTAATAGAGCTTAATATATAAAATGAACAAAAAGTATATCAAAGGTTTTATATTTAATAACCGCCTATAAGTTAATAAAAAATACAAGGAGGATAAAGAATGCAAAATATTATGAGTTTAGAAACAGTAAGTTTAAATAAAGATAATGATGCTGTTGTAATCATTGACCAAACTCAGTTACCGTATAACATAGAACTCATAGAACTGAGAACTCAAAAAGAAGTTTGGAATGCAATTTATTTGTTACAAGTAAGAGGAGCACCTGCAATAGGAGTAGCAGCAGCTTTTGGAATTTATATTGGTGCTAGAGAAATTGATACAGATAGTTACAATGATTTTTATAAAGAATTTAAAGATAAGAAAGAATACTTGGCTACAGCTAGACCAACCGCTGTAAACTTATTTTGGGCATTAGATAGGATGGAAAGTGTTGTAACAAAAAATGAAGATAAGACTGTTTCTGAAATAAAAGATTTACTTTTTGCTGAAGCAAATGAAATAAAGGAAGAAGATATTAGAGTTTGCAAAAAAATTGGTGAACATGGTGTAACACTAGTAAAAGATGGTTATGGAATTTTAACACATTGTAATGCTGGTCAGCTTGCAACAGTAAAATATGGAACTGCACTCTCACCAATTTATGTTGGACTTGAAAAAGGATATAAATTTAAAGTGTTTACAGACGAAACACGTCCACTTCTACAAGGTGCTAGGCTGTCAGCATTTGAACTACACAGTTCAGGTGTTGATACAACGGTTATTTGTGACAACATGGCATCGATTGTAATGAAAAAAGGACTAATTCAAGCTGTTTTTGTTGGTGCAGATAGAATTGCGGCTAATGGTGATGCAGCTAATAAAATAGGTACATCTGGTGTTGCAATAATAGCTAAACATTATGATATTCCTTTTTATGTATGCGCTCCACTTTCAACATTTGATTTAAACTGTAAAACAGGAGACGATATAAAGATTGAAGAAAGACCTGCTGAAGAAGTTACTGAAATGTGGTATAAAAAACGTATGGCACCAGAAGGAGTTAATGTATTTAATCCAGCTTTTGATGTTACAGATAATAAAAATATTGCAGGTATTGTAACAGAATACGGAATAGCGAGAGCACCTTTTAATGAATCAATAAAACAATTATTTGCTAAAAGAGATGAAAAAAGAATATAATTCATAAAACAGTTACATATATTTTACTTACTTTTATTTATGGAGGAACTACATGAATTATAAAAAAATTATAATAGATGCAGGGAATAGAATGTTAAATTCCGGTCTGACAGTAGAAACATGGGGAAATATTAGTGTTAGGGATTCCAAAACAGGATTAATTTATATTACACCTAGCGCAATGAATTATAATGATTGTGTTGAAGATGATGTAATTGTGTATGACTCAAAGGGAAGTATTGTTGAGGGAACAAGAAAACCAACTATTGAAAAAGATATGCATTTAGATATTTATAGAAAAAGAAAAGAAGTTAATGCTGTTATTCATACTCATCCAATATATTCTCTTATTTTTGCATGTATGAGAAAAGAAATACCATTAATTATAGATGAAGCAGCTCAATCATTGGGAGACATTGTTAAGGTTGCTCATTACGGTTTACCGGGTTCAAAAGAACTTAGTGACAATTGTATTGAAGCATTGGGAGAAAAATCAAATGCATGTTTACTACAGTCACATGGAGCTGTTTGTGTTGGAAAAGATATTGAGGAATCATTTAAAGTAGCAACTGTTTTGGAGATGACAGCACAAGTATACTATTATATACTGAACATTGGAAAACCTGTTGAAATTTCTAAAGAAAATATAGCTTCTATGCGTGATTTTGCTGTAAATCATTATGGACAAGATAAATAAAATAATCTAGATAACAAAAAGCAGACAAAGTTGCCTGCTTTTTTGTTATTAATTAGATTAATTTTTTCGAAAATATATCCTCTAATCCGAATGACTTTATTTTTTCTCTTATTTTATTTTTATCAATACTGTAAATACCTAATTCCTGCATTCTTTCAAAATAAACAGAGCCTGCAAAAGTATATCTAGTTTTATAATCTTTCTTAACATTAAGCATATAATTTGCATATGAGATGAGATTACCTATAGCTGTTTCTTCTGGAAGAACAACAGGATTCATATTGTATAAAAATCTTACAGCATTGTGTCCAGCAATAGAACCAGTAGCTATGGCTTCAGTATGACCTATGAAAAAACCCGATTTTTCTCCAGCACAGAATAAATTATCTATATCTAGTACCTTCATTGAATTATCTCGTCTTGCAGAGGATAAATATCTGATAGAATTTCCTTTACTTCCTGCATAAGGGTCTACAAACCTAACATTTTCTAAACCTTTGACATTTCTTAATTTTTTTAAATCATAATAAGGTGTCATTAATTTTGCATGACCTGTATCTAGCAAGATTATGTTTTCAGCAAATTCTTTAAAAGCATATTGCTGACATACTTTGTCATTTAATTTATCTAAATTTATATCTTTTTCTGGAATTTTAAGGATTACGACTCCTTTATTGTTTAATTCATTTCTTATTTCTTCTGAAAGGCTTTCTTTAGCTAGTTTACAAGAACCGCTGAAAGCACCGAATTTACCATTTTCACGCTGACACATGATATCCTCAAGTCCAGCTTTTTTAGTGATACTTACTCGTGGACCAAATGCCGGGCAGCGTAAGACGCACATACAGCAGCCATTACCATACTTTAAACAATTACCCATAGGTCCTGTAGAACCGGTAGTTTCAATAAATACATCTCCGTCTACAAAATCACCATCATGTAGATATATTCCTTTAATTTTATTATTAGATTTTTCTATATCCACTACTCTTTTAGTAGTGTGAACATTTACACCTTTATTTTCTAAATATTCTCTTACTAAAGATTCCATAGTATTAACATTATAGAAAGTAGCATGCTTGTGGTTAGGAAAATCTATATTAGTGTGTGTGGCATTTTTATCTGCTAAACTAATTAAATCACCAGCACCCATCGCTATTAATTCTTCGCTAGCAGTGAATCTTCCGTTATTTCTCATTATGCCGCCTACATTACCAAGACCTAAGAGCATATCAGTTTTTTCGTAGATATGAACTTCAGCACCTGCTTTCTTGGCAGTAATAGATGCAGCACATCCAGCCCATCCTCCACCAATGATTATAACTTTCAATAAATCAACCTCCCTTGGAGAATAAATTCAGGATCAGTTTGCATTTTGCAAAGCCTTCTTAATTTAAAATCATTATTCATTAATGTACAACAGCCGCATATACCTTCTCCACAGCTCATCTTTGAGTTATTTGTACAAGCAAATTTTATTTCATGTGAAGTATTTTTAATTAATTGTAATACATTATTATTTATAAGATCAGAGCCTGCACAAAAAATTAAAGAAGGTTTAATTTTGTCAATATAATCTAACAACATGTTTTTAAATTGAATGCTTAACATGTCTTTAGTAAGAATATTAGTTTCAAAATATTTTTCTGTAGATTTATCTAGATGATCTTCAATAAATATTTTTTTAATTCTACCTGTATCTAAAAAAGTATAAATATCATTATTATTGCTGTTAAGATATTTTATAACAGAAACTAAAGGAGCTTGATGAATACCTTTGGCAATTGTTATCACATTAGAGTGAGATATTTCATCAATATATTTTATTCCCATGATTCCATTCCAATAAGGTCCTCTTAGCAAAACCGCATCATCTTTATCTAATTCGTCAATTTTGTTTGTTTTAGGTCCTTTGATTTCAATTGCTAATTCAATTATATTATCATTAAGTGATATATTCATTACAGATAGAGGGATTTCATAATATGAGTCACTTTTAGAATGTTTTATAAAAATAAAACTTCCCGGTAATGCAAGTTCCTTAACAAGAGAATATGAAGTTTTAATTTTAAATATAATTACTGTATCAGAAACATATTCTTTTTCTATAATTTGTCCTTCGTAATACTGCCTTTTTTCTTTCACTTTTTCTCCATTTGAAATATAGTCATTATAAATGCAAGTGCTGCACCAATTATTGCAGTTACATTCATTTTTACCTTGAAGCATTGAACAAATAATACAATCTCCTGTTTCTGCTAGATGGCACGGACAATAGTCAGTGCCTGCATCCATACATGTAAAGCCTTCGTATTTCAACTTATCACCTCATAAAATCTATATTATTAACATATTTTTTAAAATAGTTTATGTTACAAAATTTTAAAAAATAATATTAAATTTGACTTAAAAAACACATAAATATAGATTAATATATTTTATTTTATTATCAATAATTGAATGTATAATTTTAGAAAATAGATAATAAAATTTACAGGGTGGGAAAATGAAAATAAATATAAAAAAAATACATATAATATTTTTAACTGCTTGTATAATTACTATTGTTCTAAATTTAATTGTAACGGATTTTAATATATTGAGAAAATGCAGTGATGAATATATTGAAGATATAAAAAAGATAAAAATAGTAATTGATGCAGGTCATGGAGGAATTGACCCAGGAGCAGTTGGAAACTATAAATACAATGAAGATGTTATAAATTTATTTATAGCTAATAAATTAGTAACATATCTTGAAGGAACAGGTTTTGACATTATTATGACAAGATATGATAATGAAGGATTATATACTGAAAAATCAAATACATACAGATCAAGAAAAAATGAAGATTTAAGTAAAAGAGTAGAGATAATAAATAATTCCTGTGCAGATATATGTATATCTATTCATTTGAATTATTTTCCTCAAAGAAAATACTATGGAGCTCAATCTTTTTATAAGAAGAATTGCATAGAAAGTAAAACTGCTGCTGAAACAGTGCAAAGTGAATTAAAATCAATTTTAGATAAAAATAATACTAGAGTAGCAATGGTAAAAAGTGATATAATTATTATGAAATATACAAAAATACCTGTTATTTTAGTAGAATGTGGATTTTTATCTAATCCTGAAGAAGAAAAATTATTAAATTCAGATATATATCAAGAAAAAATTGCATGGGCAATTTTTTCAGGCATATTAAAATATTTTAACGAAAAAGAAAATAAGGAAGAAAATAAGGAGGATTTAAATGAATTATCTGCTAAAGACATACTTAATGCCGCATCCACCTATTATAATACCGGAAATTGGTAGAGGAGAAGAATTTAAAATACAAAATACTATTAATTCAATGAATACTATTTCAGAAGAAATAAAAAGTATAAAACCAGAGACAATAATTGTTATTTCACCTCATGGAAGTTTATTTAGAGATGCAGTTTCAATAAATTATGACAAGCCTTTAAAAGGAGATTTTAGTCAATTCGGAAATACTAATTTAGAATATAGTTTCAGAAATGATATTGAGCTAGTAGATAAGATTACATTTAATTCTGGAAAAGAAAATATACCTGTAGTTAAAATAGATAATATGGTTAAAGAAGATTATGCTGTAGATTCAAAGGTAGATCATGGTGTTTTAGTGCCTTTATATTTTATTAATGATAAATATAAAAATTACAAATTAGTACATATAACATATGGATTCTTGTCAAGAGAAGAGCTATATAAGTTTGGCATGATCATTAAGGATTCTGTAAATGAGTTAGGAAGAAGAGCTGTCATTATTGCTAGTGGAGACTTATCTCATAAGCTGTTACCATCATCTCCCGCAGGGTATACTCCAAAAGGTAAAGAGTTTGATAATACTATTATGGAATTAATAAAATTAAACAATAGGAAGAAAATAATGCAGATAGATTACTCTTATGGAGAAAAAGTAGGTGAATGTGGATTAAGATCAATACAAGTGATGCTAGGTGCTTTAGATGGGTTTAAAACACAAAATGAAGTTCTATCATATGAAGGACCTTTTGGTGTAGGCTACGGCTGTGCAAGCTTTGATATAATAAAAAAAGATGATAGCTCAAAACTATTGAATGTAATTAATGACATTAAGCATCAATATATAAATCATATACGTGAAAATGAGGATGAGTATGTAAAATTAGCACGTATGACATTAGAAACTTATGTTAGATCAAATAGTATAATAGGCTGTCCTACAAGTTTTAATGACAAAAGATTATATAATGATAAAGCAGGAGTATTTGTTTCTATAAAAAAAGATGGAGAACTAAGGGGCTGTATAGGAACTATTGAGCCGTCTAAAAATAGTATAGGAGAAGAAATAATAGCAAATGCAGTGAGTTCGGGAACTAGAGACCCAAGGTTTTACCCTGTTGATGAGGAAGAGTTAAGTAACCTTGTATATTCTGTTGATGTTCTGATGCCAGCTGAAAAAATCAATAATATTGAAGAGTTAGATGTAAGAAAATATGGAGTTATAGTAAGAAAAGGACATAAAACTGGACTGCTTTTACCTAATCTTGAAGGAGTGGAAACACCACAAGAACAAGTATCTATAGCGCTTAAGAAAGCAGGTATAAACTTTAATGATGAATACACAATGGAAAGATTTGAAGTAGTAAGACATAAATAGAACGATGAACGAAAAATGAGTAACGAGTAATAAGGTAGTTTTACTACGTAAAACAAAAAATAAAATAAATTTTCATATGAAAATTTAAACCATGTTGTTCGTTACTCGTTATTAATTAATCGTTTAATATTGTTACTCGTTATTAATTAATCGTTTATTAGAGGAAAAGGATTGTTTATGAAAGAAGCATTGTTTTATGAAAAATTGGATAATAATAAGGTTAAATGTGAGTTATGTCCGCATGAGTGTTTTATAAAAGAAGATAGTACAGGAATTTGTAAACAGAGAAAAAATGTAGATGGTACATTATATACTTTGAATTACGGCAAAATTTCTTCTTATGGAAATGACCCTATAGAAAAGAAACCGTTATTTCATTTTAGACAGAATACTAATGTTTTTTCTATAGGAAGTACAGGTTGTAATTTTTCCTGTAAATTTTGTCAAAACTATAGTATATCTTTAGAAGACACTCAGACAATACAATTGAGTCCAAATGATATAATTAATATTGCATTAAAATATAATTCACCCGGTATTGCTTTTACATACAACGAACCTACAGTTTGGTATGAATATATGTATGATATAGCAGTAAAAGCTAAAGAAAAAGGCTTATATACTGTAATGGTTACAAATGGATTTATAAATAAAGAGCCATTATTGGATTTATTAAAAGTTATTGATGCATTTAATATAGATTTAAAATCATTTAACAATAGATACTATAAAAAAATGTGTGGAGGCTGTATTGATCCTGTTCTTGAGTCAATACAAACTGCTGCTGAGAAATGTCATGTCGAGATTACAACCCTTATAGTTGAAAATGAGAATGATAAACTAAATGAACTAGAGGAGCTTTTTAGATGGGTTAGCAAAGTTGATAAAAAAATACCTATTCATCTTTCAAGATATTTTCCAATGTATAAATTGAAAAATCCACCTACAAAAAAAGCAACCTTAACTAAGGCTGCTGAAATTGCAAAAGAATATTTAGATTATGTTTACTTAGGCAATGTTTTTTAATTAAAAATCACTGCCTTTTTTTATAACTTCTTTCATTTTGCTCATAATATAATCATAACCACCTGGGCTATGAGGTATAAGGCAATTAGAGCAGTCTTTAATACCGTTGTTCATTATGAAATTGCCACCGCATTTATCTTTTAACATGTATAATGGACAATAACAAAACAAACAATTAAAATTATCAGGATCGTTAGTTTTATGGCATGGGAAATATTCGCATTTTTTATGTTGGAAAAATTTATAATCTTCTTTACTCATTATATACTCCTTATAAATTAAAAATTTTTAAAAATATTACAACATTAAACTATAAAAAATATCAACATATGTTATAATTATTAATTATATGTGTTTTACATTACAAAATCAAATATAAAATTTTGGAGGGCGTTAATATGATATATAAAGATCTAGGTAAAACTGGTTTTAAAGTATCAAAGTTAGGGTTTGGGTGTATGAGGTTTCCAACATTAAATGGTAGAACAGACGAAATAGATAAAGAGAAAACGATAGAAATGCTAAGATATGCTATAGATAATGGAGTTAACTACATAGATACAGCATATCCATATCATGGGGGAAAAAGTGAAGGAGTAGTATCACTTGCTCTTAAAGATGGTTATAGACAAAAGGTGAAGATAGCAGATAAACTTCCTATATGGTTAATTAATAAAAAAGAGCAATTGGACAAATATTTTAATGAACAGCTTGAAAGATTAGATGATAGCTTTATAGATTTTTATATTATGCATGCATTGGATAAAGAGGGATTTGAAACATTAAAAAAACATGATATATGTAAGTGGGCAGAAAAGAAGAAAAAAGAAGGACAAATTGGATATTTAGGTTTTTCTTTTCACGATGACTTAGATACTTTTAAGAAGATAATAGATTATTATGATTGGGATTTTTGTCAAATACAACTTAATTATATGGATACAGAATATCAAGCAGGTCTCAAAGGATTAAAGTATGCTTATGATAGAAATATACCTGTAATTGTAATGGAGCCTATTAGAGGAGGAAATTTAGCAGCCAAACCTAAAGGTGACATAAAAAAAACCTATGATGAATCTCAATATACTGGTACTCCAGCTGAGTTAGCATTAAAGTGGGTTTGGAGTCAGCCGGGAGTTTCACTTTTATTAAGTGGAATGAATAATATAGCTCAAGTAAAAGAAAATATAAAAGTTGCATCTAGTTTTGAGAATGAAAGCCTTACTGAAGTGGAAGAAAAATTGATAGAGAACTTGCAAAAAATATATGAAAAAAGAATAAAAGTGAATTGTACAGACTGTAAATATTGTTTACCGTGCCCTCAAAATGTAAATATACCTGATATATTTAAAATATATAACAATCTAAGTATGTATAATAATAAAAAACACAGTATAATATCATATGGTATGTATCAAAAAAAACATACTGATGCTTCACAATGTATAGAGTGCGGTAGATGTGAAGAACGTTGCCCTCAGAATATTGAAATAATTAGAAAATTAAAAGAAGCTGAAAAGGCTATTCTGAATAACTAAAGTAAAATAAAACTTTTAATAATTTACTAACTAACAAGGAGATGTTTATATTGATTAATATTTTAATTGTTACCCATGGAAATTACGGTAAAGAACTATTGAAAAGTGCAGAAATGATTATTGGTAAAATAGATAATGCCGAGAGTATATCATTTTCTATAGAAGATAGCTTTGATACACTTTCTGAAAAAGTTGAGAAATCTGTTAAAAGATTATCAGAACAAGAATTAATAGTTTTTACCGATATGTATGGAGGAAGTCCATTTAATGCTGTTACTAGATTGATGAAGGATAGCAACTTTTATCATATAACAGGCGTTAACTTTCCATTGTTTGTAGATATAGCAGTTAATAGAAATTCATATAATATGGAAGAACTAGCCGAAAAAATAATTAAAAATGGTAAAAAAAGTATTGTTTTTTTAAATGACGGATTTATGTTTGACTAAATGGAGGAATTAATGAAAAATATTGTACTAGCAAGAATAGATGACAGACTTATACATGGACAGGTAGTTGTTTCGTGGCTAAAATATATTGAAGCAGATGAGATAATAGTAATAGATAATGAAATTGCAGAAGATGAATTTCTAAAAAAAATAGTTATTTCAGCTGCACCAAAGACTATAAATTCAATAGTACTTACAGAAAAAGAAAGTATTAAATATCTAAAAGAAAATGATAATCAAGATAAAATTATATTACTATCAAAAACTCCACAAGTTTTTCAAAAACTAATAGTTAACGGGATTAAGCTTGAGAAAGTTAATCTAGGTGGAGTAGGTTATTCAAAAGGAAGAATAAATTTTTATAGGTCTATAAGTTTAAGTAAAGAAGAAATAGACTGCTTGAAAAATATTGAAGATTTAGGCAGTAAAGTTGAAATACAAATATTACCAACAGATAAAATAAATAGACTTAGTAATATAATTTAAACTGGAGAAAGATATGACAATTGTACAAGTAATAATAATAGGGTTAATATATTTTTGGGCAAGTAGTACTGCTTGGTCTTTTGGAATAGGTTATTATACACTATATAGACCTGTAATTTCAGGTCTTTTAGCAGGTGCTATTTTAGGTAATGCTGTTGAAGGTATGATTGCAGGAGCTGTTATAAATATAATATACCTAGATTTCGTATCCACAGGAGGATCACTTAAAGGCGATCCATGTTTAACAGGTATAATTGCAGCAATTGTGGCAGTTTTATATGAACTTAATCCTGTAGAAGCAGCAGCCCTTTCATATCCTATAGGTTTGGTTGGAATTCTTTTATGGAAATACCGACTTAAGATTAATACCAAATTTGTTAGAAAAGCGGATCAAAGCATTGAAACAGGAAAAATATCTGGTGTAGTCATGAATAATGCTATATATCCACAATTGTATTTGTTAGCATTAAGCTTAATTACATTAATTATTATAGCATTTCTATTGAATTGTTTTTTTAGTTTGCTAGGTGATTTTTATATTACTTTTAAATCTCTTTTGTATTTATCTGGAGTTTTTTTAATAGCATTTTCTACAGCTTCGAAATTAAATCAATTAAATCGTAAGTTAAGTATAATTAGCTTTGTTATTATATATTGTGTTTTTTCTTTTATTAAAATAAACACAGCGATATTTTTATTTATTATTTTTATAGGTATAGTTATGTTTATCTTAAAGGAAGGATTGTACAGCAATGAAAAATAAAATTTCAAAATCTGACTTAATAAAATCATGGTCTATATGGATGAATTTTTCTCATTCTTGTTATAGTTTTGAGAGACTTCAGGGTCTTGCATTTGGACACAGTATGATACCTATATTAAAAAGATTATACAAAACAGATGATAAGATAATTGAAGAAACTAAGAAACATACAGAATTTTTCAATACAGAACCTAATATAGGTACTCCCATACATGGATATATAATATCTTTAGAAGAGAAAAAATCAAAAGGTGAAAATATAAGTAATATTTCAGCTGTTAAAAAAGGTTTAATGGGCTCAATGGCAGGTATGGGCGATTCTATTACACAGACGGTTTATACTCCTTTAATGCTGTTGCTAGCAGTTTTTGCGGCATTTGAGTACAACATAACTAATGTTATAATAAGTGTTTTGATTCTATCTTTTATAATATTAAAATACTCATATTCAGGATGGATGAATGGATATTATAAAGGTCAGGATGCCATATTTAAAAGAATAGAGTCAATTAATAATAATAAATTAATTAAAATTTTTCCATTGATATATAGTATTTTATTTGCAGCAGTACTTTCAAAACTAATAAAAATTGATATAGATATAAGTTATTTAAGTATAAGCTTAAATAATCTTAAATATTATATGTTTATTTTAATAGCAGCTTATTATGTGCTTATAAAAAAAGGAATAAAAGAAAATTATCTTATATATACTGTATATATAGTTCCTATAATAATGTATTTAATATTGAAATAGACGATTATAGTTATAGACTTATAATCGTCTATTAATTTTAGAAATGGAGGCAATTATGACTATTTTTTATCTTATAAGACATGGAGAAACTTCTTGGAAAACAGAAGAAATTATAAATGCACATGCTAGACTCAAAAATCATGCTCCATTAACTAAGAGAGGTGTAGATCAGTTAATAGATACATCTAAAGATAAAAGATTATTAGAAGCTGAACTGATAATTTCATCACCTTATACACGAGCACTGCAATCAGCAGCTATATTATCACGAAAGTTAGATAAAGACCTTGTAGTAGAATATAACCTTCATGAATGGCTTTTAGATAAATATTTCAGAAGAAAAGATATTAATGAAATGAATAGTATTATTCAAGATTTCTATCAAAATAGAGGAATTCATAATAAAGAGTCTGATATTGTGTGGGAATCAGCTCAAAGTGTTAAACACAGAGTTGAAAAAGTTATGTCAAAATATAAAGAATACGATAAAGTAATTTTGGTATGCCATCAAATGATTATAAAAATACTTACAGAAGGTGAAGACATTACCAAAGATGAAATTAATTTTGGCTCTATAGTTGAATATGAATATGAGTAAAAATAATAGATTAGGCATAGTATAAGACATGTTGACATGTCAACTTGGACTTGCTATAATATTTTTGGAGGTGATTAAAATGAAAAAATTAAATGAATTAACACAATTGTTAGGCAGAAACAGAAAAATGAAATTAGCAGTAGTTGCAGCAGAAGAAGAAAATGTGTTAATTGCAGTAGATAATGCTTATAAAGACGGAATTGTACAACCTATATTAATAGGCAATATTAATAAAATAAAAGAATATGCAGTTAAAAATAAAATAGACTTAGAATCATATGAACTAATTGAGGCAGATTCTTTTCAAGAATCTGCAGAAAAAGCTGTTAGAATGGTGAGAGAAGGCAAAGCAGATTTTTTAATAAAAGGTCTTGTGGATACTGCAATTTTACTTAAAGCAGTATTAAACAAAGAATATGGACTACGTACTGGTAAACAATTAAGTCATGTAATGGCTTATGAAATACCAGATTATCATAAACTAATATTTTTAACTGATGGAGGAATGGTAACGTATCCAGATTTAAATACAAAAGCTGATGTAATTAAAAATGCTATTGATGTGGCAAAAGCATTAAAATATGATGTTGTTAAAGTAGCATGTCTTGCAGCTAAAGAGAAAGTTAATCCTAAAATGCCTGCTACAGTAGATGCAGGAAAATTAAAAGAAATGTACCAAAATGGTGAATTTGGAGAAAATGTTATAGTAGAAGGACCTATGGCACTTGATTTAGCTGTATCAAAAGAGGCTTGTAAAATTAAGAGCTACGAAAGCCCTGTTGCAGGAGAAGCAGATATACTTTTAGTTCCAAATATAGAAATGGGTAATGGTATAGGAAAATCTATTACATACTTTGGTAAAGGCTTAAGTGCAGGTGTTGTAATGGGAGCATTAGCCCCAATAGTACTAGTTTCAAGAGCTGATACTTTTGAAGCAAAATACAACTCAATATTATTAGGGAGCGTAATAGCAGCAAATAAATAATAAAAGAGTGGTGAGTAACGATGAACGAGTAACATGGTAAATTTGCTTATAGCTTCGCAAATTATTTAATATAAACTATCAAATATTTATTATATATAAGTTTGGAGGTAATATATGTATAAAATCTTGTCAATAAATCCGGGTTCTACATCTACAAAAATAGCTTTATATGAAGATGAAAAGGAAGTGTTTGTACAAACGCTACGTCATCCAGAAGAAGAACTATCAAAATTTGAGAGAGTACAAGATCAATTTGATTTTAGAAAAAATGTTGTAATGAGTTTTTTAGAAAAAAATAATTTTAATGTTAATAATTTAAGTGCAGTAGTAGGAAGAGGCGGATTATTACCACCTGTTAAATCAGGTGCATATAGAGTAAATGATGTTATGGTGGATGTTTTAACTAATAGACCGAGACTTGAGCACGCTTCAAATTTAGCAGCATTGATAGCTTATGAAATAACAAAACCATTAGGTATACCAGCATTTATCTATGATTCTATAGCAGTTGACGAATTACAGCCTGTAGCCAAAATTTCTGGTATGCCTGAAATTGTAAGAGAAAGTTTAATACATACACTTAATATGAGAGCTTCAGCTATAGCTACGGCAAAGAAAATAGGTAAAGAATATGAAGATTGCAAATTTGTTGTTGCCCATCTTGGTGGAGGTGTATCTCTTTCTGTACAGAAAGGAGGTAAAATGATAGATGTTTTATCAGATGATGAAGGACCATTTTCTCCAGAAAGATCAGGAAGAGTACCTTGTAGACTATTAATGAATTTATGTTATTCAAACAATAATAATAAAAAGACTATGATAAAAAAATTGCGAGGTAACGGTGGACTTAAAGGATATCTTGGAACAGTTAGTGCTATTGAAGTAGAAAAAATGATAAAAGATGGTGACGAAAAAGCTAAGTTAGTTTATGAAGCAATGGCATATCAAGTTGCAAAAGGTATAGGAGAATTAGCAACAGTAGTAAAAGGTGATGTAGATGCAATAATATTAACAGGTGGTATTGCATATTCTAAACTACTGACAGGATGGATAAAAGAAAGAGTTGAATTTATAGCTCCTGTTGAAATAATACCTGGTGAAAATGAAATGGAATCCTTAACTCTTGGAGCATTAAGAGTGCTAAGAGGAGAAGAAAAAGCAAGAGAATATACAGAATAGTATAGTATAAAAATCCTACATAAATTTAAATGTAGGATTTTTTTTTATAAAATTTAAATATTTACGCAATTTTTCTATTAGTATATGATAGAATATATAAAATAAATAAAAATGGAGGTAATATTATGAGTAGTTATGCAAAACGAATGGATAACATAAAAGGTTCGGATATTAGAGAAATATTAAAGTTAACTCAACAGCCAGATATAATATCATTTGCAGGTGGCCTTCCAGCACCTGAATTATTCCCAATAGAAAAAATAAAAACAGCTGCTGTTGAGGTTTTAAATAAACATGGACGTAAAGCATTGCAGTATGGACCAACAGAAGGTTACATACCTTTGAGAAATAAGATAGTTAATCAAGTGAAAAAATTCGGGATAGATTCTAATTATAATAATATATTAATAACATCCGGTTCTCAGCAAGGTTTAGATATGATAGCTAAATTATATATAGATCCAGAAGATGTAATTTTATGTGAAAGTCCAAGCTATTTAGGAGCATTGAATGCATTTAAAGCTTATGAGCCTAAGTTTATTGAAGTTAAAACTGATAATAATGGTATGCTTATGGATGATTTAGAAGTTCATTTAAAAAATAACGAAAAAATAAAATTAATATATGTTATTCCAGAATTTCAAAACCCAACTGGTAGGACATGGTCAGTGGAACGAAGAAAGAAATTAGTAGAACTTGCAAATAAATATAACGTTATAATAGTTGAAGATAATCCTTATGGTGAATTGAGATTTGATGGACAGCTAAATCCATCAGTTAAATCCTTTGATACCGAAAATAAAGTTATATATTTAGGTACTTTTTCAAAAATATTCTGCCCCGGATATAGAACTGCTTGGATATTAGCAAGTGAAGACATCATACATAAGCTTATATTTATTAAACAAGGTATAGATTTACAAACTAGTACTATTGCACAATATGATATTAATGAATTTATGGAAATGTATGATATAGAAGAACATATTAAAGAACTTGTTAGTGTATACAGAGAAAGAAGAAATATTATGCTTGATGAAATGAAAAAGACTTTTCCTAAAGAGGTTATATTTACATATCCTGAAGGTGGCTTATTTACATGGGTAGAACTTCCAGAAAGAGTTAACACAAGAGATCTTCTTGTTAAAGCAGTAGAAAAAAAAGTTGCATTTGTACCGGGTGGTTCATTCTTCCCTAATGGTGGAAATGAATGCTGTATGAGATTAAATTATTCTAATATGAAACCAGATAAAATAAAACAAGGAGTAGATATTTTATCTGAATTAATAAAAAATGAATTAAAATAATATGACTATATATATAATAATTATATTAGTGTTTTATAAAACAGTATCGAAATTAGTAAGATACTGTTTTTTTGTAATAAAAAATTGACATAGACTTTATTTTGTATTATTATAAACAGAAACACTGGTCAGTCCACTAACCAATTAAAAGGAGGAGATTTCTTGAACATTATAGTATGTATAAAACAAGTTCCGGGTACAACTTCTGTAGAAGTAGATCCGGTAACAGGAGTTTTAAAACGAGATGGCGTAGAATCTAAGATGAATCCTTATGATTTATTTGCTTTAGAAGCTGCACTAAGAATTAGAGACGAAAAAGGTGGAAAAATCACTAGTATTACTATGGGACCGCCTCAAGCAGAAGAAGTAATCTGTGAATCTTATTATATGGGTGTTGATGATGGATATTTATTAACTGATAGGAAATTTGGAGGGGCAGATGTTGTAGCAACTAGCTATACTCTTTCGCAAGGAATTAAAAAAATTAATCAATATGATCTAATAATATGTGGAAAACAAACTACTGATGGGGATACTGCTCAGGTCGGTCCTGAAGTATCTGAGTTTTTAGGTATTCCTCATGTGGCGAATGTAGGCAAAATAATAGATATAAAAGAAAAATCAATAATTGTACAAATGAACATGGAAGAATCCGTAGAAATACAAGAAATTAAGTTTCCATGTCTTATTACTGTAGATAAGGATATATATACACCTAGACTTCCATCTTATAAAAGAAAGATTGAAACTAGTAATAGAAAAGTTAATTATTTAAGCATTAAGGATTTGGAAGATAAAAATGAATTGAACTATGGGTTAAATGGTTCTCCAACACAGGTTGAAAGAATATTTCCACCTGAAGTTAGTTCTAAAAAAATTATGTTAGAGGGGAAATCAGAAGAATTAACAGAAAAACTTTTTAATATACTTTCAGAAAAAAAATTTATATAAGAAGGTGATATAATGGCATCATTGAAAATAAATCAAAAAAAAGTTACTGAAGAAATAAAAAAAGAACTTATTAAAATATGCCCTTTTGGTGCTATGGTAGAAGGAAAAAATGGTTTAGAAATATCAGCAGCATGCAAAATGTGTAAATTATGTGTCAATAAAGGTCCAGCTGGAATAGTTGAATTTATAGAAGAAGAAAAAGAGTTAATAAATAAAGATGAGTGGAAAGGTATTACCGTTTACGTTGATCATGTAGAAGGAAAAATTCATCCAGTAACATTAGAGCTTATAGGAAAGGCTAAAAAGCTTGCTAAAGTTATCAATCATCCTGTGTATGCATTATTTGCTGGACATAATATTACTGATAAAGCTAAAGAATTGCTTGAATATGGAGTAGATGAAGTTTTTACTTATGATTATAAAGAACTTGAGTACTTTAGAATAGAGCCATATACAAATGTATTTGAGGATTTTATAAATAAAGTAAAGCCTTCTTCAATTTTAGTTGGAGCAACTAATGTTGGAAGATCATTAGCACCAAGAACAGCCGCAAGATTTAAGACAGGACTAACTGCTGACTGCACAATTCTTGATATAAAAGAAAATACTGATCTAGTTCAAATTAGACCTGCATTTGGCGGAAATATAATGGCACAAATAGTAACAGAAAACAACAGACCTCAATTTTGTACAGTTAGATATAAAGTATTTAATGCACCAGAAAAATTAAATACAAATACAGGTAAAATTACTAAAATGGAAATTAGCAAAAATAAGTTAATATCAAATATAAAAGTGCTAGACATTATAAAAAAGGAAGTTGAGACAAGTATTTCAGAAGCAGAAGTAATTGTAGCTGTAGGAAGAGGAATCAAATCTGAAAAAGATTTAGAAATGATATATGAGTTATCAAATTTGTTAGGAGCAAGAACTGCATGTACAAGACCTCTTATAGAATCAGGATGGTTTGACCCAAGACTTCAAATAGGGTTAAGTGGACGAACTGTTAAGCCAAAGCTTATTATAACAATTGGAATATCGTGTTCAGTGCAATTTGCAGCAGGTATGCAGAATTCTGACTTAATAGTAGCAATAAACAATGACCCAAATGCTTCAATATTCAATTCAGCACACTATGGAATAGCTGGTGATTTGTATGAAATTATTCCAGATTTGATTAAGAAAATAAAATCTAAAGAAAGCTTAAAAAAAATAGTGATTTAATAACTGTACTAGAAGTGAATTTAGATTCACTTTGCTCGCTCAGGATGACGTCATTATTATGAACGTAGCCGATCAAAGTTAAAGAATCTTGTATATGGTATTGAAATCAAATATTGATAACCAACGTTATATATAAAATGAATACAAGCAATATAAATAAGGAGGGTAAATATGAATGAAAATTATAAAAAAATAGATAAAGACGATATTAATTTTTTCAAGAGTTTTATTGAAGAAAAAAGACTTTTTGTTAAAGATAATATAAGTGAAGATTATAGTCACGATGAACTTGGCGGAATAAAAAATTATCCTGATATATTAATAAAAGTAATTTCTACAGAAGAAGTTTCAAAAATAATGAAACATGCATATAAAAACAATATACCAATTGTAGCACGAGGTTCTGGAACAGGTCTTGTAGGTGCTTCTGTACCAATTTATGGTGGAATTATGATAGATACAACTTTGATGAATCATATAATAGAAATTGATGATGAAAATTTAACAGTTACTGTTGAACCCGGAGTTCTTCTTATGGAATTATCTAAATTTGTTGAAGAACATGATTTATTTTATCCTCCAGATCCTGGTGAAAAGTCAGCTACACTTGGAGGAAATATTAGTACAAATGCTGGTGGAATGAGGGCAGTTAAATATGGAACTACAAGAGATTATGTTAGAGGATTAACAGTTGTGCTTCCCACAGGAGAAATTATAGAGTTGGGAGGTAAAGTTGTAAAAAACAGTTCTGGATATAGTCTTAAGGATTTAATCATAGGTTCAGAGGGTACTTTATGTATTATTACGAAAGCTGTGCTTAAACTACTACCTTTACCAAAAAAATCTATTAGTCTTTTAGTACCATTTAATGATATAGGAAAAGCTATTGATACTGTTCCTAAAATTATAAAATCTAAAGCTATACCTACTGCTATAGAATTTATGGATAGAAATATTATTTTGTTTTCTGAAGATTATTTAGGAAAAAAATTTCCTGATAATAAGTATGATGCATATATTTTATTAACTTTTGATGGAAATTCAAAAGAACAAGTTGAAGCAGAATACGAAACGGTAGCTAATCTTTGTCTTCAAGAAGGAGCTGAAGATGTATATATTGTAGATACAGATGAAAGGAAAGAATCAGTTTGGTCAGCTAGAGGAGCATTTCTTGAAGCTATCAAAGCTTCTACTACTGAATTAGATGAATGCGATGTAGTTGTGCCAAGAAATAAAGTTGCAGAATTTATTAAATATACTCATGAAGTTTCAAAAGAGCTGAATATACGAATACCAAGTTTCGGACATGCTGGTGATGGAAATCTTCATATATATGTATGTAAAGATGATATGGACGATAAAACTTGGAATGATAAGTTGTTGGTAGCTTTTGATAAGCTGTATAAAAAATCAGAAGAATTTAATGGGTTAGTGTCAGGGGAGCATGGTATTGGTTATGCTAAAAGAAAATATATGCATAAACAATACGGAACTACACAAGTTGAACTTATGAATAAAATAAAACTAGCTTTTGATCCTAAAAACATACTAAATCCTGGAAAGGTTTGTCAATAAATAATTGATTTATTAAGTCTAAGCAGTTATTATATAAAAAGATAATAACATAAATATAGTGAAAGAAGGACAGTTATATGGCTAAGTATTATATGAAATACGGTAAAGGAAAAAAAGAATTTGAATTTCCAGCAGAAAATGTTTTAGGTGTAATTAAACCAAATGAGATTAATATACCTAATTTATCTCAAGAAGACATAATAAAAGAAGCTTTTGAAAATCCTATAGCTAGCGCTAGATTAAGAGAAATTGTAAAAGCAGGCGATAAAGTTTGTGTAGTTATACCTGATATAACAAGAGCATGGCAGTCACCTCATATATATGTGCCATTAATTATAGATGAATTGAATAAAGGCGGAATTAAAGATGATGACATTTTATTAGTATCTGCAACTGGTTCTCATAGGTTTCAAACAGAAGAAGAATTTAAAAAATTAGTAACAGAAGATATTTATAAACGTATAAAAATTATAGATCACGACTGCAAAGACGAAGAAAATTTGGTATATGTAGGAGAAACAATGAGAGGAACTCCTGTCAAATTGAATAAAAAGGCAATGGAATGTGATCATTTAATATTAGCAGGCGGTGTTATCTATCATTTCTTAGCTGGATTTGGCGGAGGAAGAAAATATATATTACCCGGAATAAGTGGTTTTGAAACAATTATGAAAAATCATTCATATTCACTTAATGAAGGACTAGGTTCAGGGAGTAATCCTAATGTAAAAAGTGGTAATATAAGTGAGTCAAATCCTGTTCACTGCGATATGCTCGAAGCTGCAAGCTTTGCAAGACCATCTTTTATATTAAATGTTGTGGTAAATTCAGAAAAAAGAATAACACATGCTTTTGCAGGTAATTATATAAAAGCTCATGAGGCAGGAACACAAATAGTTGAGTCTGTAGATGGAGTAGACATATGTCAAAAAGCAGAGATGGTAATAGCTTCAGCTTGTGGTTATCCTAAAGATATCAATCTATATCAAACTTCTAAAACTATATTTAATGCTGTTGAAGCATTAAAAGAAAAAGGAGTAATGATAATAGTATCAGAATGTTCTGAAGGATTTGGAAATACTTCTACAGAAAATATGATGTTGAATTTTGACAACATGCTTGACAGAGAAAAAAATATTAGAGAGGAATACTCTATCGGAAAAGGTATTGCTTATTTAGAATGTGAAATTGCAGAAAAATATCATTTTATACTTGTATCTGATATAGAACAAAAACTTCTTAATAAGACTAAAGTAAAAGTAGTAAAAACAGTTCAAGAAGCAATAGATTTAGCATATAAGATAAAAGGAAAAAAAGATTTAAAAACCTATATGATGCCTTATGGTGCCAATACTTTTCCTAAAATGAGGTAATATTTTAAGCGTTAATATTTAACATTAACTTGACTAAATAAATTATTCTTTATGCTTTATTATGTTTATGATAAACTGAAATTGAACTTATTAAAAATTATAATAATTGTAAGGAAGAAAATTTATGTTTAAGCAAATACGTACAAATAAAGTATATAATCAAATAATTAATCAAATTAAAATAAGTATTAAAAAAGGTGAATTAAAAAAAGGTGATAGACTTCCTTCCGAAAGGAAATTATCAGAACAATTGGGCGTATCAAGAGCTACTGTAAGGGAAGCAATAAGATCTCTTGAAATTATGGGATTAGTTCAATGCTTGCAGGGAGAAGGTAACTTTATAACAAATAATCTTGAAAATAGTCTTATAGAGCCAATATCACTAATGTTTATGTTAAATCAAGGAAAGATAAATGAAATAAGTGAATTAAGACGTGCGTTAGAACTTGAATCAGTAAAGTTGGCGTCTAAAAAAATTTCTGATTTATCTATAAAAAAGCTAGAAGAATTGTGCAGTATAATTGAAAATTCTAATAATGAAGCTAAAAGAGCAGAAGCTGATAAAGAACTGCACTATGAAATTGCAAAAGCTTCTGAAAATATTTTAATTATAAATATACTTAATGCATCATCTTTACTTATTGAAAATTTAATTAAGGATGTTAGAGTTAAAATATTGAGAAATGAAAATGCAGATATAATCAATTTGCAGCATAGATCTTTAGTAAATGATTTAAAAAATAAAGATACGAAAAATGCTGTAAACCACATGAACGAACATATGGAACTAATAAATACGTTTATAGAAAGATTAGATGATTGTATAGATAATAAATAGAATTTTAACTTTTAACTACATTATTATAAAACATTAACATACATCCAGCCGTTGTTTTTTGAGCTAGTGGAAGAGTGTTTTGAGCGATTGTATAGTATTTTAGTTCTTTTTCATTAATGTTTTTAGTTTCTTTATATATGTTTAGAGCGCAGGTAGAATTAAATTTAATGTAATCATATATGGAATTAAATTTATAAGTTCCTTTTTCAGCTCTAAATTCACTAATATTAAAATATGTTTTTTTTATAAATTGTTCATATTGTCTATGATTATCTAATAGCCTAACATTTGCATGTTGAGGTATTGTCATATCTTGTACGATATGCAGTGCTGCTCCTAGATAAATCATAGATCTACTTTTTTTATTATCTCTCCATAAATTAACTGCTTTATTATAATATTCTACAGTTATATCCATAGCGTTTTTTCTACCATATAGACCCTTATTGGTATTGGGATTGTATAAATGAAAGCTGCTCTTAAAATCTTGGTCAGCCCAATATGCACCAAAGTTTATACTTGAAATATTTTCTCCATAAAATTCAAAAGCTTTTATGTAATTATCATTCATAAGAATTTTGATTGCTTGTAAATTAATAAGTTTATGAATTTTACATTCAGTGCTGATAAATATTTTTTTAAATGGGTTTAAAATATATAAACAAAAAGTTAGTATACTGCTATATGTTTTTTCGATAAAATCCATAAATTAACATTCCTTTATTTATTCATTAAAAAGTAGCTTTACCAAATTATTTTAAGTTATACTACTAACTATATTATTAATACTTTACTGTATATTTATATATGTTATAATCTTAATAAGCATATATAAAGAAAGTAGTGGAGACATGGATTTTTTACCTATTAGTAAGACAGATATGAAAAAAAGAGGGTGGAATGAGCTAGATTTTGTTTTTGTAACAGGAGATGCTTATGTAGACCATCCTTCATTTGGTACAGCTATTATTTCAAGGTTACTTGAGAGGTTTGGTTATAAAGTTGGAATCATAGCTCAGCCTGACTGGAAAGATATAAATAACTTCAAAAAACTCGGCAGACCTAAATTAGCTTTTTTGGTTAATTCCGGGAACATAGATTCTATGGTTAATCATTATACATCTCTAAAGAAAAGAAGAAAGAAAGATGTATATTCTCCCGGTGGAGAGGCAGGAAAAAGGCCTGATAGAGCTGTTATAGTGTATGGGAATAAAATAAGAGAAGCATACAAAGATGTTCCTATAATTATTGGAGGAATAGAATCAAGTCTTAGAAGATTAGCACATTATGATTATTGGGACAATAAAATAAGAAGGTCAGTTTTGTTGGATTCAGGAGCAGATTTGCTTATTTATGGAATGGGTGAAAGGCAGATTATTCAGATAGCAGAAGCTCTTGAAAGTGGCATACCAATTTCTGAAATAACATATATAAATGGAACTGTATATAAAACAAAAGACAGTGATAGACCATATAAACCAATTGTGCTTCCATCATATGAAGAAATAGTAAGTTCAAAAGAGAAATATGCAGAGAGCTTTAAAATACAATATGAAAATACAGATGCAGTTAGCGGTGAAACATTAGTTGAAAAGTATGAAAATCTATTCATAGTCCAAAATCCACCTGTAATGCATTTGACTAAGCAGGAAATGGACGACATATATGATACAAAATATATGCGTACATATCATCCAATATATGAAAAAATGGGTGGAATACCTGGTATTAAAGAGGTTAAATATAGTATTATTAGTCAAAGAGGATGTTTTGGAGGATGTAATTTTTGTGCTTTAACATTTCATCAAGGAAGAGTTATTCAAGCAAGAAGTCATCAGTCTATAGTAAAAGAAGCCGAAGAATTTGTTAAAGATAGTGAATTCAAAGGGTATATTCATGATATTGGAGGTCCTACTGCAAATTTTAGAAAAAAATCGTGTATTAAACAAGAAAATTATGGAGTATGTAAAAATAAGCAGTGTTTATTTCCAAAACCATGTGAGAACTTAGTTATTGATCATACAGATTATATAGAATTACTTAAAAAAGTTAGGAATATTGAAGGAGTAAAAAAAGTATTTGTTCGATCTGGTGTAAGATATGATTATGTAATGTATGATAAAAAAAGTGATTTTACGTATGAATTATGTAAAAATCATATAAGTGGCCAGTTGAAAATAGCTCCGGAACATGTATCAAATAGAGTGTTAGAATGTATGGGTAAACCTCCTATAAATATTTATAATAGTTTTTTAGATAAATATAAAAAGACTAATGATAAATTAGGTAAAAAACAATTTGTAGTTCCATATTTTATTTCGGGTCATCCTGGAAGCACACTAGAAGATGCAGTTAAATTAGCTGAGTATATTAGAGACATGGGACATATCCCGGAACAAGTACAGGACTTTTACCCCACTCCGGGTACTGTATCAACATGTATGTATTATACTGGAATAAACCCACTAAATATGGAAAAAGTATATGTGCCTAAATCTTTTGAAGAAAAGAAAATGCAGAGAGCTTTAATGCAGTATAATAAAAAGGAAAATTATAAACTTGTTTATAAAGCTTTGATTAAAGCAAATAGGTTTGATTTAATAGGGAACAACAAAAAATCATTAATTTCACCATATAAAGATAAGAAAAAATTAATAAAATATTAATGATTATAATGTTGCAAATAATTGCATATTGAGATAATATATAGGATGCAGGGCAAAACTTATAAAAAGTATATTTAACAATAATTATGATCAGAGAGGTATAAGAATGGCAAGAAAACGACGTAAAAAGAAAAACAAAGGACCAATTATTATATTAGTTATATGTTTAATTGTGATTGGTGTATTTGTAGCACGAAGATTTAGTATTGATAATTCAGGAACTGTAAATTTAAGTAAGATTAATGAAGATAATAAGATAGTCGATGACATAGATGACGATAAATATGAAAATAAAAAAATAACACTTACTGCAACAGGAGATATAATGTTTCATACATCTCAAATAAAAGGAGGATATGATTCTCAAACAGATTCTTACGATTTCAAAGATTTTTTTGAACCAGTAAAAGAAATTATTGAATCAGCGGATATTGCAGTTGCTAATTTTGAGGGAACAACAGCAGGAAGTGAATATCCTTTTGTTGGATGGCCTAGATTTAATGCTCCTGATGAAGCATTAGATGCAATGAAACATATAGGTTTTGATGTATTATCTACAGCTAATAACCATATAATAGATAGAGGAAAAATTGGTATTATTAATACTACAGACAAAATTAAACAAAGAGATATGGATGTAATAGGAACTTATAAAGAAAGACCTGAATCAAGAATATTGGTTAAAGATGTAAAAGGAATTAAGCTAGCATTTATATCATATACATATGGATGTAATGGATTAGAACAGCTATTAACAGAAGAAGAACTTGACTATATGGTAAATATAGTAGATAAAGATAAAATTGCTAAAGATATATCAGATGCTAAAGAAGCTGAAGCGGACTTAATTATAGCTGTAATGCACTGGGGAAATGAATATCAAAGAAGTCCTTCAAATTACCAAAAAGATTTAGCTGATTTTATGTTAAATAATGGTGTTAATATTATACTTGGAAGTCATCCACATGTGATACAAGATTTCAAAACACTAGATTATAATGGTAATAAAGTATTTGTTGCATATTCAATGGGAAATTTTATTTCAAATCAAAGATTAGAAACTCTTGAATCAGACTATGGTAGAGAAGCAAGTCAATATACAGAAGATGGAGTAATTATAAATTTTGATATAGAGAAAAATGGAATAACAGGAAAGACAGAGATTACGAATGTTAATTTTGTACCAACATGGGTATATAGATACAAAAAAGATGGTAAATTTGATTATAAAGTATACCCGATAATGGAATATATAGAAAGTAACGAAATTGATAATTATACAAAGAGTCGTATGCAAAGATCATACGATGATACAATGTTTAAGATGAATGTTGAATAAAGTTTGTTTAAATTAATTATTATAATAAAAACTATTTTTACATGGGGTGTGGTTTAGTGGAACATATTAAGTTAATATTTACTAACATTAAAATACTTGATATTGTAGACATAGGATTAGTAACATATGTATTCTATAAAGTTTTTATGCTTATAAGAGGTACAAGAGCAAAACAACTTGTTAAAGGTATAGTTCTTTTATTAATTATAACTCAATTAGCAGAATGGTCTCAATTAAACACAATTAATTGGATATTAGCCAATACATTACAAGTTGGATTTATAGCATTAGTCATAGTGTTTCAACCTGAACTCAGACGAGCTCTTGAATATTTAGGAAGAACTTCTATGTTTTCATTTGAAAATATAGAAAAGAATGCTACAAATTCAGATAAAGTGATAAAAGAAATAATATCAGCTTGTGCATCTTTATCTAGACAAAAAATTGGTGCTTTAATAGTATTTGAACAAAAAACTGGATTAGATGACATGGTTGACACAGGTACTACTATAGGTGGATATATATCAAGTGGTTTACTTATAAATATTTTTATTCCTAATACTCCGCTCCACGATGGTGCTGTTATTATAGAAGATTACAAAATAAAAGCAGCAGGATGTTTTCTTCCGTTGACAGAAAACAAATTTTTAAGCAAAGATATAGGGACTAGACATAGAGCAGCTTTAGGTATTACAGAATGTTCTGATTCAATTGCTTTAATTGTATCCGAGGAAACTGGGTACATTTCTTATGCTGTTGATGGTAGATTGTATAGAAACATAGAAGTAGAAGAACTTGAGAAAATTCTATCAGATTTATATAAAACAGAAACAAAAGAAAATTTGATTGGAAAATGGAGGCATAGAAATGAAAATTAAACATGACAGAATATTAATTCAATTGATATGTCTTTTTTTAGCAGTTATACTTTGGGTATTTGTTATGGATAGTAACAATTCAAAAGCTGATGATCCAGTTACTGGAATACCTGTAGCAATCAGGAATGAAGCTTTACTCGAAAATTCAGGATTAACATTAGTAGAACAAAAAGTTAGTACAATTGATGTAACATTAACTGGCTATAGGTCAGACTTACTAAATATAAAAAAAGAAGATATTAAAGCATATATAGATGTAAGTGGGCGTAAAGAAGGTCTTAATCAAATAAGTGTAATTATAGAACCACTGGAAGGGGTAGAAATTAAAGATTATACTCCTAAAGAAATAGCATGTAATATTGAGGCGTTAGTAACAAAAACACTGGATGTTGAAGTTGCTTACAAAGGAAATCAAGCTAATGGTTACTATGTAGATGACAATACTGTAAATCCTGCATCAGTTATAATTAAAGGGCCTAGAAGTATTGTAAATTCTGCGGCTAGGGCTGTAGCAAATGTTAATTTGAATGGAGATAGTGATACTATTGTTAAAAGTGTTCCTGTCACTATTTATAGTGATACAGGGCATCAACTTCCTTTAGATATTAACCCTAGCATTGTTGAAGTAACAATACCTGTATTACCTACTAAGTATATTGAAATAAATCCAGATATACAAGGAGAACCGCTAGAAGGATATAAAAGGATAGGATATACAGTAGAACCTGAAAGAATTAAGATAGCTGCATACAAATCTGTTATTGATAGTATAAATGAAGCACGAACAGAACCTATAGATATAACAGGAACTTTTTATCCTGTTACTAGATCTGTAAATATTATTAATGACAATAATTATATTATTGTAGAAGGAACATCTAAACCAACAGTTAAAGTCCAAATTGAAAAGATTATAAAAAAAGATTTCGTATATTCTGTTTCTGATATAAATTATGTAAATATTCCTGAAGGATTAGAAGTTGTTAATGAAGATGAAACTGATGAAAATCTTATTGTAGTAACAGTTGAAGGTGTTTCAAGCATAATAAATCAGTTTTCTAAGGATGATTTGAAATTGAAAGTTGATTTAACTGATGGCAAAAAAGGTATCAATAATGTTGTAATTTCTTCAGAGACGAACGTTGAAATGGAAAGCATTGTAATAAATCCAGAAACAGTAGATATTAAGTTAGATAAAGTTAAAGCGGAAGTTGAAGATGAATAGATTACGGAATGATATAATGAAAAAGGAACTTGAAATTTTTCTAAAATCAACTAAAGATGGCGTTGTTTCTATTGATAAGAACTGTATAATAACTCTATATAATATAGAAGCAGAAAAAATAATAGGTGTACCTAGGAAAGATGCAGTTGGAAAGCATGTAAATGAAGTTATAAAGAATTCAAGATTACCATCCATCTTAAAAACAGGTGAACATGAAATTGATTGGCAGCAAGAATTTAATAGTTATTATTTGCTAGCGAGCAGAATGCCTATTAAAAATGAAGACGGAGAAGCAGTAGGTGCAATTGCAGTTTTTAGAAATATAACGGATATAATGAACTTAGATAAGCAGATTACAAATTTAAAAGAATATCAGAGTTTACTGCAAGCAGTCTTTGATTCTGCACAAGATGCAATTAGTGTTGTTGACGATAAAGGAATTCATATAATGGTTAACCGTGCTTATACAAAATTAACAGGTATAACGGAACAAGAAATAATTGGTAAAACTGCTCTTTATGATATAGAAGAAGGAGAAAGCCTGCATAACAGAGTTTTGAAAACAGGAAGGCCTGTTAAAAACACGAAATTGATAACTAAACCTAGTGGCAAGAAAGTTGTAGCACAAGCAGCTCCTATAGTAGTAGGAGATAAACTTAAAGGCAGTGTTGCAGTATTACATGATGTTACAGAAATAAGAGAACTTACAGATAAATTGCACGAAGCACAGAAGAGAATAAGGGAACTATCTTCTAAATATTCTTTTGATGATATTATAGGAACGTCAGAAAAATTGACAAATATAAAAATTCAAGCAAAAAAGGCAGCAAAAGTTCCTGCTACAGTCTTGTTAAGAGGAGAAAGTGGTACAGGTAAAGAGTTATTTGCTCATGCTATTCATTCGGAAAGCAGCAGAAAGTATAACCAATTTGTCCGAGTAAACTGTGCATCACTTACGGAGACTTTATTAGAAAGTGAACTCTTTGGATATGAAGAAGGCTCTTTTACAGGTGCTAAAAAAGGTGGAAAAAAAGGCTTATTTGAAGAAGCAGATAATGGAACTATTTTTTTAGATGAAATATCAGAAATAAGCATGAGTATCCAAGTAAAACTTTTAAGAGTGCTACAAGAAAGAGAAATTTTAAGGGTTGGTGGGGTTACCCCTATACCTATAAATGTAAGAATAATAGCTGCAACTAACGTTGATTTAAAAAAAGCTGTTAAAAAAGGAAAGTTTAGAGAAGATTTGTACTATAGATTAAATGTATATCCTATAACACTTCCTCCTTTAAGAGAAAGGAAAGAGGATATACAAAGATTAGCTGTTACATTTATAAAGAAATTTAATAATGATTACGGAAGAAATGTAAATCATATAGCTAAGGAAACACTTGAGTTATTACATAATTATGAATGGCCCGGTAATGTTAGAGAATTAGAAAATATTATAGGCAGAAGTATGATTAATATGAATTATAATGAACAAGTGATTAACATAGAACATCTTCCATTTTTGACTAAACCTACTTCTAAAAAAATAGAAGTTCCTATAACAGTAAAAGATGAAGAGATAGAAACTTTAGATAGTATAGTATCAAAGATAGAATCTAAGTATATTAAAGAAATATATGATAAGTTTAATAAAAACAAAAAGCAAACAGCAGAAAAATTAGGGATATCAATACGAAGTTTATACTATAAGATGGAAAAGTACGATATGAAATGAATTAATTGAGGTTAATTGAATTATTAAGCAAGTTATGCAAGAATTTGCATAACTTGTTTTTGCATGCATATTATTGCATGCATAATTTTGCACAACTAATTATATAATTAATTAATTAACTTAATAACATTGAAAATACGTCATTTGTTCTATATGTCAAAGATGGCAAGATATTTGCAACAAATAATATTAACATTTATAATGAGCGAGGTGAAATTGTAAAATGATGAAAGGATTTAATGAAATTATAGAACTTGCTAAAGTAAAAGGGCCAAAAAAACTTGCAGTAGCAGCTGCTGAAGATATGAGTGTTTTGAAGGCAGTAAAAAATGCTGTGAAAGAAGGTATAATAGAGCCTATATTAGTAGGTGATGAAAAGAAAATTAGAGAAATTTCTAAACAAATAGGTTTTAATTTAGAAGATATAAGAGTAATTAATCAATCTGATATAGTAGAGGCTTCTAAGGAAGCTGTATCTTTAGTAAGTAATGGTAAAGCTGATATAGTAATGAAAGGGCTTGTTGATACAGCTATAATCTTAAGAGCTGTCATTAGCAAAGAATATGGTTTAAGAACAGGTAAAGTTTTAAGTCACGCTGCAGTATTTGAATTAGAAAAATACCATAAAATAGTATTCATCACAGATGCTGCAATGAATATAGCTCCTGAATTGGAAGAAAAGAAACAAATTCTTGAAAATGCTGTTGAGTTAGCTCATGCTTTAGGAATTACTGAGCCTAAAGTTGCAGTTATTTGTGCTAAAGAAAAAGTAAATCCTAAGATGATACATACTGTAGATGCTCAAAAACTTGTTCAATTAAATCAAGATGGTGATATAAATGGATGTGTCATAGGAGGTCCATTTGCTTTGGACAACGCTATATCTAAAGAAGCAGCACAGCATAAAGGAATAACTCATCCTGTTGCAGGAGATGCAGATATATTGCTAATGCCAAATATTGAGACTGGTAATGTATTTTATAAATCTCTAGCTTTTCTTTCAAACTCAAAGAATGCAGGCTTAATAGTTGGAGCTAAAGCTCCTATAGTACTTACATCAAGAGCAGATAGCGAAATAGCAAAACTTAATTCAATAGCACTAGGTGTTTTACATGCATCACTTTAATAAAGATAAAAGATAAAAGTGAAAAATTATAAGTTATATGTAAAAATTTCTTAAATAAATTTTATAAATAATTTTTATCTTTACACTTTACACTTTTATCTAGACAGACGGAGACTAGACCTATAAGAAATTAATGGAGGTGAAAAAATGTCAGATAAAATTAGACAATTAGTTATCAATCCCGGTTCAACATCAACTAAAATAGCAGTGTTTGACAATGAAGAAGTTTTATTTGAAAAGACTTTAAGACATTCTACAGAAGAAATTGGTACATATGAAAAAATATCAGATCAATATGAATTTAGAAAAAATATTATTGTAGAGTCTTTAAAAGAAAACAATATAGAAATAGATAGCTTAGATGCAGTTGTTGGAAGAGGAGGACTTTTAAGACCTATATCAGGTGGTACATATTCGGTAAATGAAAAGATGCTTAAAGATTTAGAATTAGGCGTATTAGGTGAGCATGCTTCTAATCTTGGAGGGCTGCTTGCATATTCAATAGCAAATGATATAGGAGTTTCATCATTCATAGTTGATCCAGTAGTTGTTGATGAACTTGAGCCAATTGCTAGGATAGCAGGACATCCAAAATTCGAAAGGATAAGTATATTTCACGCATTAAATCAGAAAGCAGTAGCGAGAAGAGCGGCAAATGAGTTAGGAAAAGAATATAAAGACATAAATTTAATAGTTGCTCATCTTGGCGGTGGAATATCAGTTGGAGCACATAAACATGGTAAAGTAGTAGATGTAAATAATGCACTTGATGGCGAAGGCCCTTTTTCACCAGAAAGATCGGGCTCTTTACCAGTAGGAACTTTATCAAAACTATGCTTCTCAGGAGAATTGACATTAGAAGAAATTAAGAAAATGATAAAAGGAAGTGGAGGCTTAACAGCTTACCTTGGAACAAACAACGCTCAAAAAATAAGTGAAATGGTTGAAAAGGGAGATAAAAATGCAGCAGTAATATATGAAGCGATGGCTTATCAAGTTGCAAAGAATATTGGACAGTGTGCAGTTGTTTTAGAAGGAAATGTTGATGGAATAGTAATAACTGGCGGTATAGCCTATGATGAAATGTTTGTTAAATGGATAGAAAAAAGAGTTAAATTTATAGCTAAGATACTTGTATATCCTGGAGAAGATGAGTTGATAGCACTTGCTCAAGGTGGATTAAGGGTGTTGACAGGAAAAGAAGAAGCAAAAATTTATGAATAAGGATGATTTTAATGGATAAACGATTAGTTATTGTTACAGGACATTATGGAACTGGAAAAACTGAGTTTTCTGTTAATTATGCTGTAAAATGTATTGAAAAATATGAAAAGGTTTGTATAGCTGATTTAGACATAGTTAATCCATACTTTAGAACAAGAGAAAGAAAAAAAATTCTTGAAAAACTAGGAATTAAAGTATTGTCTAGCAGTATAGAAAATACTAATCTTGACATACCTGCTATTTCACCTGAAATTACAGGTATAATTCAAAATGAAAAAATTAAATCAATTATAGATGTAGGTGGAGATCCTGCTGGAGCTACAAGTCTTGCAAGATTCTCCAAAGATATTCACAAAGTTGATTATGATATGTTTTATGTTATAAATGCTAATAGACCTGAAACACAGTCAGCTGATAAAACAATTGCTTATTTAAAAAATATTGAATTAACTTCAAAGTTGAAGGTGACAGGACTTGTAAATAATACTCATTTGCTTAAAAAAACTACAGTTGAAGATGTTGAAAGAGGACATAAATTGACAAAAGAAGTATCAAGACTAACAGGTTTACCAATAAAATATGAGTCAGTTATTGAGAGTGTTGCTGAAAATATCAGTAACCTTGATATAAAAAATAAAATTTTCCCTATTAAGCTTTTTATGAGGGAAGATTGGATGAGTTAAATTAATGGAGGTGTATTATGGCAAAAGGTAAAGTTAAGTTTAATGAAGACATATGTAAAGGTTGCGAATTATGTATAATAGCTTGTCCTCAAAAAATAATTGCTTTAGATGAAGAAAAAATTAATGCGAAAGGTTTTCATCCTGCACATTTAGTAAATGAAGATGCATGTATAGGCTGCGGAAATTGTGCAATAATGTGTCCAGATTCAGTAATTGAAGTAGAAAGAATCTAGATAAAATTTTTATAATTATTCATAGTAAAGGTAGGAGGTAAAAAATGGCTAAAGTTTTAATGAAAGGAAACGAAGCTGTAGGTGCAGCTGCTATTAAAGCTGGTTGTAAATATTTCTTCGGATATCCTATAACACCACAAAATGAAATACCTGAATATATGTCAAGAGAACTTCCAAAAATAGGTGGAGTTTTTCTTCAAGCAGAAAGTGAAATAGCAGCAATAAATATGGTATACGGTGCTTCAGGAGCGGGAGCAAGAGTAATGACATCTTCATCAAGTCCTGGAATAGCTTTAAAGCAAGAAGGAATATCTTATATAGCAGGAGCAGAACTTCCTTGTGTTATAGTTAACATGATGAGAGGTGGACCAGGATTAGGTGGTATTCAGCCTTCACAAGCTGATTATTTCCAAGCTACACGAGGCGGCGGAAATGGAGATTATAGACATATTGTATATGCACCATCAAGTATTCAAGAAACTGTTGATATAATGATGGAATCGTTTGATGTAGCAGAAATGTATAGAATTCCTGTTATGGTTTTAGGAGACGGAATGATTGGTCAAATGATGGAAGCTGTAGAATTTCACGAGCCAAAGAAAAGAGAACTTCAAGAAAAAACATGGGCAACAGACGGAACAAAAGGAAAAAGAAAACCAAATATTATAAACTCACTATTCCTTGATCCACAAGAGTGTGAAAATCATAATATAAGATTAGAAGAAAAACATAAAATAATCTCAGAAAAAGAAGTAAGATATGAGGCTGAAGGTATAGAAGATGCAGATGTAGTATGCGTAGCATATGGAACAACTTCAAGAATAGTAAAAAATGCAATAGTAGAATGTAAAAAAGAAGGTATTAAAGTAGGTATAATAAGACCAATTACTTTATGGCCATTCCCAATGGAAATATTTGATAAAATAAATAAAAATGCTAAGGGAGTACTGACAGTAGAAATGAGTATGGGACAGATGATAGATGATGTTAAAATAGCAGTAAACGGTAGATTTCCTGTTCATTTTGTTGGTAGATCAGGTGGTATGGTTCCAACACCTGCAAACGTTATTGATAGTATTAAGAATATTGCAGGAGGTGTTAAATAATGACAGTTGTATATAAGAAAAGTGAAGGACTAACAGATTTACAATTACATTATTGTCCTGGTTGTACACATGGTATCATCCATAAGCTAGTTGCCGAAGTAATGGTGGAACTAGGAGTACTTGGAGATGCTATAGGCGTTGCACCTGTTGGTTGTTCTGTGCTTGCATATAATTATTTGAACTGCGATATGCATGAAGCAGCACATGGTAGAGCTCCAGCTGTAGCTACAGGAGTTAAAAGAGTTAGACCTGAAAATGTAGTATTCACATATCAAGGCGATGGAGACTTGGCTTCTATAGGTACTGCCGAGGTTGTTCATGCAGCTCATAGAGGAGAAAAAATAACCACAATATTTGTTAATAATGCAATATATGGTATGACTGGCGGACAGATGGCTCCTACTACACTTATTGGACAGAAAGCTACTACAGCACCATATGGTAGAGATGAAGCTCATTGTGGAAAACCATTAAAAATATCAGAAATGATTGCAACAATAGATGGAGCTAAATTTGTAGAGAGAGTATCAGTGCATAATCCTGCAAATATAAGAAAAGCAAAGAAAGCTATAAAGAAAGCTTTTGAGTGTCAGTTAAAAGGAGAAGGATTTGCCTTAGTAGAAGTTTTATCTACTTGCCCAACAAACTGGGGAAAAACACCTATTGATGCATTAAAATGGTTAGAAGAAAACATGATTCCATATTACCCATTAAAAAACTTCAGAAATTTTGGGGAGGTGAAGTAAATGGCTGAGAAGGCAATAATGGCAGGATTCGGCGGACAAGGAGTTATGGCTATAGGTAAATTATTAGCTTATGCAGGAATGCTTGAAGGTAAAGAAGTATCTTGGCTTCCATCATATGGACCAGAAATGAGAGGTGGTACAGCAAACTGTGCAGTTATAGTTTCAGATACATTAATAGGATCACCGATCATTACTGATGATGCAACAGCAGCTATAGTTATGAATCTTCCTTCCTTAGATAAATTTGAATCAGATATAGTTAAGAATGGTAAGTTATTAATAAATAAATCATTAATTGAAAAAGAAGCTACAAGAGATGATATAAATGCATACTATATTCCAGCAAATGAAATAGCTTCAGAACTTGGAAATGCAAAAGCAGCAAATATGGTTATGTTAGGAGCATATCTTGAACTTACAAAAATAGTAAAACCAGAATCTATAATAAAAGCATTTACAAAGGTGTTTGGTGAAGAAAAGGCTAAATTTATACCACTAAACGAAGAAGCACTTAAAAAAGGTGCTGAAGTAGTTAAATAAATAAATTAAATAATTAATTAGGAGGTTGAGATGGGAGATTTAGCAAATATTAATTGGTCAGAACTAGGCTTTAGTTATATGAAAACTGACAAAAGATATATATCATACTGGAAAGATGGTAAATGGGATGATGGACAGTTAGTAGAAGATAACAAACTTAGTATAAGCGAAGCTTCAACTGCATTACATTATGGTCAGGAATGTTTTGAGGGTTTAAAAGCATATAGGACAAAAGAAGGTTCAATTCAATTATTTAGACCTGATGAAAATGCAAAACGAATGCAGAAAAGTTGTAAAAGGTTGCTTATGCCTGAATTTCCTGTTGACAGATTTGTTAATGCTTGTAAAGAGGTAGTTAAGGCTAACGAAAAATATGTACCTCCATATGGAACTGGTGCTACTTTATACTTGAGACCATTTTTAATTGGAGTAGGCGATACAGTTGGTGTAAAGCCAGCTCCAGAATATATATTCTGTATATTCTGCATGCCTGTAGGACCATATTTTAAAGGTGGTATGGCACCTGTTAACTTTATAACTACAGACTATGACAGAGCGGCACCAAGTGGAACTGGAAAAGCAAAAGTTGGTGGAAACTATGCAGGTAGTTTACTTCCTCATGCGGAAGCAGTTAAGAAAGGTTTTGCTGATTGTATTTATCTTGATCCAAGGACACACTCTAAAATAGAAGAAGTAGGAGCGGCAAACTTTTTCGGCATAACAAAAGACAATAAATTTATAACTCCTATTTCAGATTCTATTCTTCCAAGTATCACTAAATATTCATTGCTATATGTTGCAAAGGAATATCTCGGTATGGAAGCAGAAGAAAGAGATGTATGTATTGATAAATTAGATGAATTTACTGAGGCAGGGGCATGCGGAACAGCAGCGGTAATATCTCCAATTGGAGGAATTGAACACCAAAGTAAATTACATATATTTTATAGTGAAACAGAAGTAGGACCTGTAACTAAAAAATTATATGATACATTAATGGGTATACAATTAGGAGATGTTAATCCTCCAGAAGGTTGGATAGTAAAAGTAAAATAAAGTTTATTAGTGCATATGGCTGTTTTATAGCAGCTATATGCATTTTTTATTATTATAAGTTTTACTGTATAATTAATATAATAAAAAATATTTGAAAAAAAATAGAAGTAAATGTATAATGTACATACATTTATAAATTTAAATTTATGAATGCCTCTTAAATTTTTGCCAAGGTCGTGCTGTATGTACGACCGTTCTTTTAAAATACTTTTGTCATAATATTAGGTGATTGTGACAACCGTCTATTAACTATAATTTTAAGGAGTGTAGGATGGATATAAATAAAAAAATAATTGAATTTAGAAAAGAACTTCACAAAATTCCTGAGATAGGATTAAAAGAAATAAAAACATCAGAATACATTATAAACAAACTTAAGAATTTCGGGTATAATTATGAAACTGTAGTAGGAACTGGAGTTATCGCGTATAAAAAATCAGAAAGCAGTAAAAAAGCAATTGCCTTTAGAGCGGATATGGATGCATTGCAAATAGAAGAAAAGACAAATATAGATTTTAAATCACAACATGAAGGAATGATGCATGCTTGCGGACATGATGTGCATATGGCAAACCTATTAGGATTAGCTTACTATCTAAAAGATAAAAAAGTTACAAGAGATGTTGTTTTTTTATTTCAGCCTGCAGAAGAGTCACCTGGTGGTGCAAAAATTATAGTAGAAAAAGGTATATTAGAAAAATATAATATTGGAAGCATTTATGGATTCCATATATGGCCCTACATAGATGAAGGAAAAATTGGAGTCAAATCGGGTCCTGTAATGGCAAGAACAGGAGAAGTTGAGCTAACTATTATAGGAAAAGGTGGACATGGTGCAACACCAAATGAAACAATAGACCCTATTTATATATCATCACAATTTATTAGTTCTATTCAAAGTGTTATAAGCAGAAATATTGAGCCGCTAGAAGGCGGAATAGTAACAATAGGTTATATAAAATCAGGAACATTGCATAATATTATTCCTGATAAATTAGAGCTAGGGGGAACAATCAGAGCTTTTACGGATGAAGTTTTCAATCTTATTAAGAATAGGATTAGCGAAATATGTAAAGGATATGAGATAGCATTCAATGTTAAGATGAATCTCAAGATAACTGATTTTTATCCAGCGGTTAAAAATGATGAAAAATTAACAAGTGAGTTTTTGGAATTATTACCAGATGAAGAAATTATGAACATTAAGCCATTTATGACTGGCGAAGATTTTTCATTCTATCAAAAACAAATTCCGGGAGTGTTTTTCTTTATAGGAAGTAAAAGTAGAGAATATACAGCACCTCTTCATAATGCTAAGTTTAACTTAGCTGATGAAGTAATTCCAAAAGCTTTTGGAATATATAAAAAACTATTACAAAGAAAAAAAATACTGGAAAATCAATAAAAGTATTGACATTGTACTATATATCTGTTAACATTTACGTAAATTTGAATACAATGTATTACAGAGGTTGCGGTTTGCCATTAGTACTTTTTGGAAAGGGGCGGTCGCCGAAGCATATGTTAAGCGTATGCTGGGGCTATGTAAAATATACATAGCACTGTCGAAAACAGTTACCCAACTGTTTGAGGAGTGCTGGAATACATTTGGGTAAGAATAGATATGGATAATATGCCATGAGTAATCTTACTCATGGCATTTTTTTATACCTGGGTTAAGCCCAAATTGTATGCCTCTATTACTTAGAAAAAATACTTGTATAATAAATAAGAAATCTTAGGAGGTATAATAATGAATTTATTTACAGGAGCAGGAACAGCTTTAGTAACACCATATAAGAATGGAGTAATTGATTTTGAAAGATATGGAGAGTTGATTGACTGGCAGATAGAACAAGGTATTGATGCAATAATAACTGCAGGTACTACTGGAGAAGCTGCAACAATGAATGATACAGAGCATAAATCAATAATGAAATTTGCAGTAGAAAGGGTTAAAGGTAGAGTGCCTGTTATTGCAGGAACTGGAAGCAATGATACTCAATATGGTCTTAAACTCAGTCAATATGCAGAAGAAGTAGGTGTAGATGGTCTGTTAATGGTAACTCCTTATTATAATAAATCTACTCAAACAGCAATAGTAAAGCATTTTGAATATATAGCTGATAGAGTAAATACACCTATAATACTATACAATGTACCAGGAAGAACAGGGTTTAATATAGGTGTAAAAGCAGTAGTAGAATTATCAAAGCACGAGAATATTGTTGCAATAAAGGAAGCAAGTGGTAATATTAGTTATTTAGCAGAATTAGCAAGTAAGTTAGATGATGATTTTGCAATATATTCTGGAAATGATGATATGGTAGTTCCTATTTTATCTCTAGGCGGAAAAGGAGTAATATCAGTAGTATCAAATGTATTACCTAAAAAAACACATGATATGGTTATGCATTTCTTAAATGGAGATATAAATAAATCAAGAGAAATTCAATTAAAACTAAATGGATTTATTAAAGCATTATTTATTGAGACTAATCCAATACCAGTAAAAACTTGTATGAATATTTTAGGAATGGACGTTGGAGATTTGAGGCTTCCTTTAGCAGAAATGGAAGAAAAGAATAAACAAATATTAATAAACGAAATGGAAAAGATAGGATTAGAAAAGGTGGTTAAATGAGCGTAAAAATAATTTTAAGTGGCTGTTCTGGGAAAATGGGTCATGTTTTACAAACTCTTATAAATGAAAAAGAAAATATGAATATAGTAGCTGGCGTAGACAGTAAAGATAGTTCTACAGCCAAATTTCCAATATATAATAATTTTAATAAAATAACAGAAAAAGCGGATGTTATTATTGATTTTTCGAATAGGTCTGTATTGAAAGGATTATTAGAGTATGCTTCGAAAAATAAAGTAGCGGCGGTTCTTTGTACAACAGGATATTTACAAGAAGATTTTGAAATGATAAAAGAATCTTCAAAGTCAATACCTGTATTTAGAAGTGCAAATATGTCTTATGGAGTAAATGTATTATCTAAAATATTAAAGACAGCAGTTAAGTTTTTAGAAGAAGACTTTGATATAGAAATAATAGAAAGTCATCATAATTTAAAACAAGATTCACCTAGTGGCACTGCAAAAATGCTTCTAAAAACCATTAAAGATAATATAAATATAGAAACAGAAGAAATTTATGGTAGAGTTGGTGGAAACACAAAACGAAAAAATAATGAAATAGGAATACATGCGATAAGAGGAGGTACAATTCCCGGTGAGCATAATATACTTTTTGCAGGAAAGGATGAAAATATCCAAATAAAGCATACTGCTATGTCTAAAAATATATTTGCCAATGGTGCAATTAGAGCTGCACAATATCTTATCTCATGCAACCCAGGATATTATAATATGGATAATTTACTAGAGCAGGAATAATAAAAAAATTAGAAATTTTAACAGAATTACTAGACAATTAGAACAAAATAGATGAGGAGAAAGAGAAATGAGTAATAGAGATTTAACAAATCCATATGAAATTGCTAAATTCATAAAAGAAGTAAAAAAGTCAACACCTGTAAAACTTTATATAAAAGGACAATTAAATAAGATTGATTTTAAAAACTGTAAAGTTTTTGGTGATGATTACACGGCAACTGTAATAGGTGAATATGACGAAGTAAAAGAGATATTATCTGATAACTTTATGGTAATAGAAGACTCATATCTTGAATATGATAGAAGAAATTCTGCAATTCCATTACTAAATACTAATGAAATTCCGGCACGTATTGAGCCGGGAGCATTTATTAGAGATAGAGTATCTATAGGAAAAGGTGCTGTTATTATGATGGGTGCTGTTATAAATATAGGTGCAGAAATTGGAGAAGGTACAATGATTGATATGGGTGCAATTATAGGTGCAAGAGGTACTATAGGTAAAAATGCACATATAGGTGCAGGTGCTGTTATAGCTGGAGTTCTTGAACCACCAAGTAAGACACCGGTTATTATCGAAGACGATGTGCTAATTGGTGCTAATGCAGTTATTCTTGAAGGAATTAGAGTTGGAAAAGGTGCAGTTGTTGCAGCAGGAGCAATTGTTACAAAAGATGTGCCTGCTGAGAGCGTAGTAGCTGGTTCACCTGCAAAAGTAATTAAAATGAAAGATGAAAAAACAGTACAAAAAACAGAAATACTAGAAGATTTAAGAGATAGGTAGAAAATTTAAAATTTATAAGGACAAAAGTAAATATAATAAACGATGGAGGAATTTATTTTGAGCGGTATATTATACGAACAAGATAAAAAATATATATTAAATACTTACAATAAGTTAAATATAGAGATAGATAGAGGAGAAGGTACCTATTTAATAGATAAAGATGGAAATAGATATCTAGATATGTTTAGTGGGATAGCAGTTAATAGTTTTGGACATAACAATAAAAAAATATTAGAGAAAATAATGAATCAGGCCGGAAAATATATACATCTATCTAATTATTTTCCTATGGAACCTGCTGTGAAATTAGCAAAAACTCTTGTAGAAAATACATTTGCTAATCAAGTATTCTTTACTAATTCAGGAACGGAAGCTAATGAAGCAGTGATAAAAATAGCTCGTAAATTTGGAAATAATATAAGTGAAAATAAAACAAAAATATTAACTGCATATAATTCGTTTCATGGAAGAACTATGGGGAGTTTATCTTTGACCGGACAAGAGAAATATCAAAAAGCTTTTGAACCGCTAATGCCTGATGTAGAATATTTCGAATATAATAATATCAAAGATTTTGAGTCTAAAGTTGATCAAGATGTTTGTGCTGTTATATTAGAAGTTATACAAGGTGAAGGTGGAATAGTTACTGCTAATACTGAATTTTTAGAAAAAATAGAAATCTTATCAAGTAAATATAACTTTTTATTAGTTATAGATGAAATACAAACAGGTATTGCTCGTACAGGAAAGTTCTTAGCTGTAGATAACTATAATATAAAACCAGATATAGTGACTCTAGCTAAATCATTAGGAGGGGGGCTTCCTATAGGAGCTGTTCTTACGAGCAAAAAAGTAGAAAATATTTTAAGCCCAGGGGAACATGGTACTACATTTGCACCAAATCCTGTTTCATGTGCAGCTGGGCTTGAAGTACTTAACAATGCATTATGCGAAGTATTTCTTTATGAGATAAAAGATAAGAGCGAATATATAATAACTAAACTTAAAGAATTACAAGTTCAATATCCAAGTATAATTAAAGACATAAGAGGAATAGGACTAATGCTTGGAATAGATGTTGGAGAATATGCTGGTGTAATAAAAGAAAAATCTTTTGAAAATAAACTACTATTAAATGTAACAGCAGGAACAATAATAAGATTATTACCAGCTTTAAATATAACTTATGAAGAGATATGTCAATTTATTAATATATTTGAAAGAGTTTTAAAAGAAATCTAAAAATTATAATAACAAGTATTAAGCTGAATTGAGTCTACGGACTCAATTTTTTTATTTGATATATTAATAAAATTAATATAGAAATAAATAATCTTAATAAAAATTAAAATAAATTAAAAATATGTATTGACATATTAAAATAATTAATATAATATATAAATGTAATCAATAATATTTATATATTCATTAAGATATTGGAGGTTCGAAATGGACTATGAAGTAAATAAAAAAATAAATGATATTTTAAAAGATGAAATAAGTTATAGTACAGCACTTAAAAAAATTAATGATATAAAAATTAAAGATAATAACGTAAAAGTACAAATAGTAAACGCAAGAAAAATAAAAATTCTTGTACATGATAAAGAAAACAATAAAAAAATTAATCTGCCAAAATTATCTTTAAAATTTGTAAAACATATAGCAGGATTTGGTCTTAAAATAGCTAAAAAATATACAAATGAAATACCTGATAATTTTTCTACAGATGATTTTGAACAAATAATAAATGTTTTGATGGAACAGCCTCCATTTACTATAGTAGAAGTAAACTCACCACAAGCAGATGTTTTAATTTATACATGTTAGGAATTCAAAATTGAAAATGAAAAATTCAAATTATAAAGTCATAATGAGTGTTAGTCGAAGGATCTTTTATTAAGTATTATGGGTAATTTAATAAAACGAAAGGAGAGATAAATTGAAAAAAGAGGTAATTGGTAAATGTCCAGTTTGTCAAAGTGAATTAAAAGTAACAGAAATAACTTGTAAAAAGTGTAAAACTAAAATAAGTGGTGAATTTGATTTATGTAAATTTTGCAAACTAGATACCGAACAAAAATATTTTGCTGAGGTTTTTATAAAAAACAGGGGTAATATTAAAGAAATTGAGAAAGAATTGGGAGTATCATATCCTACAGTTAGAAGGTTATTAAACGAAGTAATATCCTCATTAGGATATAAGTCACAAGGTGGAGCAGCTTCAGTTAATAAGACAGAAGTACTTGAAAAATTAAGTAAAGGCGAAATTACATCTGACGAAGCACTAAAAATATTAAATGAAGACTAAATAGATAAAAAGTATGTTTAATTAATTTACCATAAGACATACAGTAATTATAAATTTTATTGGAGGTAATATCATGAGTGAAAAAATAAAAATTTTGAAAATGGTGGAAGAAGGTAAAATAACAGCAGAAGAAGGAATTAAACTACTAGAAGCAATAGAAACTAAAAAAGAAGAAATAAAAAGTATAGAAAAGTCTCGTTCAGCTAAATGGCTTAGAGTAAAAGTGTATGATCCAGAAGATAATGTTAAAGCAAATGTAAATATACCGCTAGCACTTGTTGAAACAGGTTTAAAGATAGGTAGAGCTTATGATAAAGATTTAAATGATAGTTTGAAAGATGTTGATTTTAAAGAAATTGTTAATTCAGTTAAAAATGGTGCAGAAGGTAAAATAGTAGATGTAGAATCTGAAAAAGGTGATAAAGTAGAAGTATACGTTGAATAAAGGTTATATCTTATAATAATAAATTATTAAAGAGGTATAGTTTATAAAAACTATACCTCTTTAATTTTCATGTGCTTCATTACATTTAATTAATATGTACTTTGTTAAAACGGGTCCAATTATTTCATAAAATAAAACAGCAGCCATTATTAAGTTTCTTATTTCTGACCCCATATCAGGAAACATGTCTGCTGCTATTACAGCAAGTCCAATTGCAACTCCAGCTTGAGGAAGTAATCCTAAACCTAGATATTTCTTAACTTTATAGTTAGCTTTAGTTACAGTTCCTCCAATGTAAGAACCTATAATTTTGCCTGCAGCCCTTGCTACGATATAAATTATTCCGACTATACCCAATTCTTTCATTACACTTAAATCAAGATGCATACCTGAAAATGTAAAAAATATTAGATAAATTGGTACAGCAAAAGATTCTACTGTATCAAAAATCTTATGTCTTATTTGTGACATATTGGCTACTACAGCTCCAATAGATACACAAGTTAACAATGTAGATAATCCAAATTGTTGAGCAAGACCTATACCTAATGTAATCAAACATACAGGTATAAGTAATAGCATATCATTTGATGTACGCCTATTAGAAGCATAAACGATGATAACGCCTAATATACTTCCTAAAATAACAGCACCTAATATTTCTAACACAGGGTAAACGATTGCAGTGACAAAATTTAATGCACCTAACAAATAAACTTCTACAATTGTTAAAGCGAAACTAAAAAGAAGGATACACACTACATCATCTAATGCTACAACAGAAATTAAAGTATCAGTTAAACTACCTTTTGAGTGATATTCTTTTATAACCATTAGTGTAGCGGCAGGAGCAGTTGCTGCTGAAATTGCTGAGATGATAATACAAAAAGTAAAATCTTTGGTAAATAGATATATTACTGCGAAAACTATAATAACAGTGATGATAGATTGATATAAAGTTATAGCTATAACATTTTTTGCAAGTTTTTTTATTCTTTTAATTTCAAAACTTTCTCCTATGTGAAAAGCTATAAAACCTAGTGCTATTTCACTCAAATAGCCTAATTCAGTAATAAAATTATGAGGAATGATTTCTAGTATTGATGGACCAATAATAAGTCCGGCAAGTAAATATCCAGTTACAGAGGGCAACTTAAAACTTCTAGCAACTTTAGCTGTTATGATACCTGCTAAAGTTACAATGCTTAAAACTAATAACGTATTCATAATAAATCTCCCTTTTTTGTCATCAATCTACAGTATACCACAATTTTACATAAAAAACAAAATTAATTAATTATAAATTTTTGTTATTAATTATGTTTGCAGAGATTGAATATATATGTTATCATCACTTATATAGTATATTAAGGTGCCCTTTGAAAGGGAGAATAGGGAATTGGGTTAAACTCCCATACGGACCCGCCGCTGTGTTGAGGAGTCACTGCAAGATGCCACTGGAAACGGGAAGGCTGTTGTGACAATGAATCTTAGTCAGAAGACCTGCCTTATATAAATCAAATTGATGCCTATGGTAGCATTAATTCGTGAGGAGAAGGTAAATCCGCACTTTTGTTTAAGTGCGGTTTTTTTATTTTAAGGAGGGACAAATGAATTTATTAAATGAAACGTTAAAAAAAATTAAGCCTATAGACAGAGTTGTAAATGAGCAGGCAAGAAAAAGAATTAACAATCTTGTAAAACCAAAAGGTAGTTTAGGTATGCTAGAGGATATTTCTATACAAATATCTTCAATAACAGGAAAATTGATACCTGATGTTACTAAAAAATCTATTATAGTTTTAAGTGGAGATCACGGAGTTTGTGAAGAAGGAGTAGCAGCAGGACTTCCAATTGTTACAGTTGTTCAGAGTTACAATATTGTAAAAGGAGTGACAGGTGTAGCTGCTCTTGCGAAACAAGCTGGAGCAGAAGTTGTTGTAGTAGATATTGGTATTAATAATGAAATGGACTATGACAAAATTATTAACAGAAAGATACGCATGGGTACAGGAAATATTGCTAAAGGTCCTGCAATGACAAGAGAAGAAGCAGTAAAATCACTTGAAGTAGGTATAGAAATTGCTAAGAAGGAAATAAAAAGAGGAGTGAAACTACTAGGAACCGGAGAAATGGGAATAGGTAATACAACTCCATCTACAGCTATATTATCAGTTTTAGGTGGATATGAGCCAGAAGAAGTTACTGGTGTAGGAGCAAATTTACCTGATGATAAGTTAGCTAATAAAATTAAGGTAATAAAAAAAGCTATTGAAATAAATAAACCTAATAAAGATGACCCAATTGATGTACTCGCTAAAGTTGGAGGATTAGAAATTGGAGGAATGGCAGGAGTAATGTTAGCTGGTGCAGCTAATAAGGTGCCTGTTATTGTTGATGGATATATTTCTACAGTAGCGGCTTTAATAGCAACTTCAATAGAACCAAACACAAAAGAATATCTTATTTGTTCACATGCGTCAAAAGAAAAGGGAGCAAGTTGTGCATCTGAGATATTAGGATTCAAACCATTCTTACACCTAGATATGAGGCTCGGAGAAGGGTCAGGTGCTGCTATAGCAATGAACGTAATAGAAGCTGCAGTATATATGAATAGAGAAATGATTACATTTGAAGAATCAGGAATAAATGCTGTCTAAAGATGAGAAAGTAACAAAAAAGCAGTTCATAAAAACTGCTTTTTTGATTTTTTGGTGCCGAAGGTGGGACTCGAACCCACACGGAGTTGCCCCCAACGGATTTTGAGTCCTTAAAAATGAAAATACATATAAGAAAAACGTTGAAAAATCAACGTTTTATTTTTTGAGTTTTAAAGTGTTTTGTTAGAAATCTGTTAGAAGAAAATATATTGATAAATTAATATTTTTTTTATTTGAAATATATTAAATGTATGAATAATTAATAGAAAATATAATTATTTTACCATTTTATTTATGTATTTTTTATATTTTTTTTCATATTTATTTAAATCATTTTCTATTGTTTTAATATCTTTAATTTTAATTTTTATTAACTTTATTGGATTTATATATTCGTTTGTAAAATCATATTTAATACTACTAATTAATAATGATAATAAAAACAAAAATTCATTAGAATGTTTTAATCGTGGCTCATTTTCATTTATACCTTTATAATTGAACTGTTGAAACTCTGATAATAATTCAATTGTTGTTGTACTACAGTATAATACTGTTTTACTCATTAAATTGTTAAATTTTTTTAAATTTATATTTTCAATTGCTTTGATGTCAAATAAGTAAGATAGCCATTCTTCTAATAGTTTTACTACTTTATCTGTGCTAATATCTTTATAATATTTTCTTTCAAATAAATTCCTATTACTATCTAATTCTGTAGTTTTATCTTTTGATTTTGCCATTTTATTATAAAGTGATATTATAAATGGACTATTTAATATACTTATAATAATTAATATTATTAATAAAATAGATTGCATAATATGTTTAACCTCCTTTTTTACTATATTTGTCGTAAAATAAACATTTGTATTAAATTTGATTTTTAAATTCAATATTTATATCTTTTAAAATAGTATTTATAAAATGTATTAATTTAAATATATGTTTTATAATTATATCTTCATAATTATGGTAATTTAATTTGTCTATATCTTCTATTTGATATAAATGTTTTGTAAAATTTAAAAATTTATCTAAACTAATTTCATCATTTATTTTAAGGTTTAAAATGGTTAGTTGAAGTAATTCTTCTAATAGTTTTTCTATATTTTTATTTTTTTTATCAATAATCTAAAATAAATATTTGTAGTTTGTTTTTATACAATTTTTTTATCTATTAAATAATTAATATTTTTAATTATTATATCATTAATTAATAGTTTCAATAGACCAATTCATATAACTACATAACCCATCTAAATCTGGAAATAGTGTCATTGAATTTATTCCATAATATGATAATTCGCATAATAATTCTTTTTTATATGATTTATCAATAATAATTTCTTCAAGTTTGCAATCTTTAGAAATATTATTTTTTAAAGATTGTTCGTTAAGCGTATGTATCGTAAAAATTCCACTTTGCTGTATTATTCTTTTACTAATTCCTACTGGCTTAACCTTCATTATTTTATCTACATAAAATGGAGATTGTTTCTTTGTAATATTAACAACATTTTTCGTATTATAATATGCATATATTACTGCATCTTTATTGCAGTTTTCTTTTACAGCAAAATAAGCTGCAACTAGTGGATTAAATGACCAATCTAATAATCTTGTAGCTAATCCATGATGTTGTGCTATAGCTAACCAATCCCAATCATTAAGATTATAGTTTTTATCTATATAGCCTATTGCTCTTCTTTTAAATGATTTAAATTTGTTTTCATCATTAATTCCATTATGTGGCTTTCTGAAAGCTTTAGGAATCAAGTCCCATGATAATTCAGCTTGTCCTCTAAAAACCCATGAATAATCATTTAGATACTTATTTAAAGCATTGTGCAATTCTAAAAAATTTGTTATTTTGTTCATTTTAATCTCCTTTTTTATATTTTATAGTTAAATTAATTTATATTATTAAAAATATTTTAAAATTGTCTACAAATGTTTTTGAAGGATAGGTCTTAATATAAAAAAATTATATTATTTTAATTTGCCTCAAAATTTGCATTTTCACTAAATATAATTTATTATTGGATATAATTACTTAGAATTCCAATCATCTTTTCATATTTCGTATCCTTTTTCAAATTATTTAATTTTTTATACTGATTGTTAAAATCATTTATTTTACTTGAATCTTTTAACATCCAGTAGTAATAATAATGTTTTCCAACTTTTTTAATAAATTTATTGTTTTTAAGATTATTTTCAATTTCATTTGGCAGATTATTCTTAACAATTCTACATTCTCCTGGTTTTATTTTAGGTTTTTCATTCTCATTGTTTAAAAAAGCATTAACATAAGCATTTCCATAAATAGCTTGTTTTGAAATGCCATTAAATTCAATTTTTTTATGATATTCAAATTCTCCATATGCAATTGAAGTTGTAAGCATAAATTTATTTTTTATCATTTCAATATTTAATTCTTTTAACACTTTTAATAAGTTATTTAACTGATCGTTAAGTGGGTAACAATTTTGTGTAAACAAAATTCCACAGTCTGAAACAAAAATACCTTCAATATTATTTTTATTACAATTATAATTGCTATTATATTCATTATCATAATTATTTAAAATTAAATAACCACTATTGTAAAATGTGTTTAGAGCTGTTATAGCTTTTTGTTTATTTGACATGTAATTTTTAAATCCTGAAATATCTACGTAAGCTACAAATGTATTTCCTGTTATTTCATTTATGGGCATATAGTTATCCTCCTTATAATTCTTAACGGATTTATATTTAAAAAATTTTTGTCGTAAAATTGACATTTTGTATAAAAATTTATTTCTAAAGCTTTCATATGTTACATATAATTATTAAATATTGCAAAATGTGACATCAAAAAAAGCTTTTTTAAAAAGACCTATGCAGTCTTTAAATAAAATATAATATTAAGTTTTATTTGTATCAAAAATTAGGTTTGTATTAAAGTAAAAAAATTACTCCTTTAAATTTATTATTTTTAGAGTTGGTAATTTATTTGATTGTTCGTTCCAAGCCAATTTTATTTCTATGGTTTCATTTGTAATATTATTGATGTATATTCTATCATTCTTTTTTATGATAGTATTTTGAAATGAGTTTATATATATATCTTGAATTATTTTTTTGTTATTAGATAATAATTCGTATGATATTAAAGAATTACTATTGTTTTTAGTTGATAGTAATATTTCTATAGTGTTATATATATCATTTTTTATGTATATACTTTTCTTTGGTGGTATTTTTATCCACCATTCATCATTTATATCGCCTCTTATAATTTCGTTATTGTTTGTAAAAACAAAATATATAGATGTTATTATCAATATACATATACCTATTATTATGTATTTTTTCACTATTTGACTCCTTATTGCTTGTCTTATTTATTGAGTTTATTTTTATTTAACTTATTTTTATATTGTTTGAAGTTGATGATTTTATTTCCCCTTTAATATTATTTTGTTCTTGGAACATTCCATCAGCATCAACAATTAGTTTTGCTTTGTTTGTTGTATTTAATTGTTCAGCAATATTAATTAATTCTTTTAGCATTTCATCATCCTGATTTGATTTGTTATTCATAATTTCCCCAGTAAGAATATAATGTATTGGAAAATTATACTTTTCATATAAAGTTATTAATGCTTTTGTAGAAGGTAGAGTTTTTCCATTACACCAATTTCTAATATTGCTTTTAGAAATACCTGTTTCATTATTTATAGTTGTTGTACTTAAATTATTATCTTTTAACCATTTATCTATTCTTTTAGAAATTTCTATCATAATATCACCTTTATCAATTGAAAAAAATATTCAAAATACTTATTTCGGTACTTGACGTACCAAAATTGGTATGTTATACTTATTTCGGTACTAAAATTGGTACCGAATGTTATATATTTAAATAATTATATCATAATTAAGTAAAATAATGAAATAAAGAATCTGGGAGGAACAAAAATGAAATATGAAATAACATTTAAATTTATGGACATTTCAGAAGAATACAGAATATTAAGCGATGAATACATAAAACTATTAACTAATTCACTTGACTATACAGCAAACAATGTATCACTAGATTTAAAAATAGCAATTGCAGATATGGAAGTTGAACTAAATAAAATAGACAAAAGATTAAAGCAGCTTAAAAAATTAAATCAATTAGTACATAAAAAAGAAAGTTTACAAGAACTAGGAATAGACCTAGAAAAAGACGATTTCACAGAAGATATAAAAAATTTACGTTTACGAGAATATGAACTAGCAATTTAATCAAGCAATGTTCCCTCTGACTATCTTCCCAGATAGTTGGGGGGTTCATATAAAAAAAGTAATTAACCCTGCAGGAATGACAACAGTAAAAAACAACAGGCTATCATCGGGGATAACATCGGACAGGGTTGATATAAATAAACAGGACAGGCAATGGCAGTAAAACATAAAAATATCATCATCAGAAAGAAAGACAGCAGATCCTGTATAAAAAAAGATGATGATATTTTTTAATAATCTAAGGAAAGGAGAAAAAAACAATGTTAGCAGTAATAAAAGGACAGTTAGTTGACAAATTCGAAAAAACACAGAAGAAAAATGACGGAACAATACAGAAAGTAGCAAAAGCATTAATATATCAAGAAGCAGACCACAAAGCAGTAGAAGTAGGTGTAACCTATGATACATTTAATAAATTAGACAAAACAAAACCTGTTTCAATAACATGCAACATAGGTGCATTTGCAACAAACAGCGGAACAGTCTTTCTGTATGCAAAAGAAAAAGATAATTTCTAAAAGAGAGTGATTTTATGATTGAAACAGTAGTAAATATCATGACAGAGCAACAAGCAACAATAATTATAAACAAGCTAGATTCTATCATTCAGTTATTGAATGATTTGATAGGTATTTTTACTAATAGTGATGAAACACTAACAAGTATCTTGAGAGTATCAGAAACCATAAATGTATATCAAAGAGTATTTTTATTGATACTTGGTATATTGATATCGTTCTACATTGCTAGATATATGTGGAGAACACATATAAAACATTGGGTTAAGTGGGCGTTTAAAATGCCTATTTGATATAAAAATAAAGGAAGGAGATTATAAAAGTGTTTAAAAAATTAAAAAAAATGAAAAACTCATTTCTAGTAACTGCAATAATGGCAATGACAACAGTAACAGCATTTGCAGGTGCAACAGAACCAAAGAGTATGCTAAGTGATGATGTTAAAGGAATAGTACAAGACTTTTCAGCAGACATAGTTCCAACAGTAATAGACCTTTTAGCACTCTTGATTCCAGTAGGTTTGACACTTTGGGCAATAGGCTTTGCAGCTAAAAAAGGAATTAATTTCATTCAGAAAAAAGCAAAGAAAGCAGTTTAATTTTACATCTAGGAGAGCAGTCGCTCTCCTTTATAGTTAGAGGTGAAAAAAATGAAAAAAGTTTATATATTAATTTTAATATTTATTCTAAGTTTTGCAGTTACATATAATGTTTATGCTGAGACATGGCATGGTGAAAATTTACCTAATTATAGTAATCTTATTCAAAATAAAAGTTATTGTATTCTTTTTTGTAATAGTGATTATATTAGTTTGATGATTAATGACGATGTTAATTATAATTTTTATTTGTATGATTGGTATTATGGTAAACCTAGTTCTACAGCGTATCAAAAACAAATTGGTATTTGTGATTATGCATATAAATTAGATAATGGTGTATGGAAAAAATTTGATAGATGGACATATAGGTTTTTAAAAAGTGGTAGTAGTTCAGAAGCTTATAATTTAACAGAAGAACCTAACTATTATATTTATAAATCTAATAATTGTATTTATACTGATAGTTCTAAAACAGAAGTGTTTTATACACAAAATAGTTGTTTGAAAGGAGACATAAACGATGAATGGTGGATAGAAGTACCACCTGAAAAGAGTATACATATAAAAAACGACTTAGATATGTACACAAATAATAGTTCAATAGAATTATACGCATATCCTCAAAGTGGACAAAACAAAATAATAGGTTATGAGTTTTGTAGAAGAAATGGTGATGTTATCACTCAAGAAGAAATATATACTAATGCTTTTAGTAGAGGACTGTATTTATATAAAAATGAGGAAATGTATATAAAAAACACTACTAACGAAATACTAGATATATTTATGGTTTGGGGTGAAAATTCTGCACCAGATCCTACAGTTAAAGTTCCTTTTTTTGAAATATTAGATTCACAGGGTAATTATTTTGATGAACAATTAGTTGTAGAAAAGGAAATAAAATTAATAAAAAATAATGAAGACAATAACTATGCTGAGATAACTAATAATTCAAATATAGATAGAAAAATTTCTTTATATTCATTTAAGAACTCTTTGTTTACAAGTAATATAATACAAGCATTTATACAAGCAGAAATTGATGGAGTATATTATACAGTTGAAAAAATAACTTTAAAAAATGGTAATAGTGGTACATATGATTTAAAAGCAGGACAGAAAATTAAAATATATCAAAATATCGGAGAAGGTAGAGTCAAATATAAAAATTGGAAAGGATTAGAAGTATATACTTCATGTGAAACTAATACTTTCATAGATGATGGAATAGTAGCTTGTTTACGTAGCTACGATGAATTTAAAGATAAATATAAGGATAGATATTTAGTAGATGAGATGATAAATAAGGTAAGTAATAGTACTGGTATAAATGTATTTACTAAAAGTCTAGATAAACTTAAATATATGAAAGTAGAAAAAGGACAAGCACCAACAATAAAAATAAATGTGCATAAAATGATTAAAACCGTAACTGATGGATTAGGCTTTAAAGTTGATTTATCCACTATGACAGATGAAGAATTGACAATAATAGATTTTGGATATTTAGAAATATGGAAGTTCATGGGTTACTCAATAATAGACTATTTTAGAATGGTAATAGGTTTTGGATTTGTAATAATGACCGTATTATATGGATATAGAAAGATAGTGCCAGATAAGGCGGTGAGTTAAATGACAATAGTAAATGAAATATTAACATTTATAATAAGCATTTTAGATTCTATTTTGCCATCATTAAATCTATCAACAGAATTTCTAGTTATGGCAGATAAGGCAGTAGTTTGGCTTGTAAACTTACTAGAATCCGTTAGTTTTTTCATACCTTTAGATGTTTTTGTTTTATGTTGGGTTACGATGATAACAATAGATATCTTTGTTTTAGGTTTTAGATTAGTTCAATTTATATTGAAATTAGTAAGGGGGTAATGATGTTAAAGCAAATATTTTATTTATTAGGTATTTTAGTTTTGATAGCTGTAGGTATTTTGCTTATATATATAACTATTAAAACTTTGATAATTTTGATTAAATGTAAATTTAAAGACATAAGAAAAAATATAAAAGAAACAAGATATATAAATATAATAGAGTTTATAAAATGGGTTTTCTTAGATTTAAAGCGTGGAAAAGACTATTTTAAACTTTTTGGTATATGGTGTTTTACAGGTTATTACGGTCAGGGAAAAAGCTTAGGAGCTGTTAACTATGCTTTTGAGTTAAAAAAGAAATATCCATATAAAAATATAAAGATATACTCTAACTTTAAAATAGAAGGACAAGACGGAAGAATAACAAAATGGCAAGATTTACTGGAACTGCCTAGAAACACAATAGTAGTATTTGATGAAATACAGAGTACATTCACAAGTCAGAAATATAAAGATTTCCCAATAGACCTATTATGGAAGCTTACGCAGTGTAGAAAACATGGATTAGCCATATTTTGTACAAGTCCTATATTCTCAAGAATATCTATACAACTAAGAGAATCGACAGACTATGTAATAATATCAAAAAACATCTTAAAATTAGATAGATGGTTTACATATGAGTTTTTTCACGGTGATATGTATGAAAACTATCTTGTTAACAATGGAGGACTATTTGACGCAATAAAACGCAGACAAGCAAGAGAAATGAAATATACACTTGTAGCACAAGATTATAACTATTCTAGATATGATACAGAACAGCAAATTGACAGATGGGATATAGAAGACGAAAACCAAAAAAAGAAAAATGTAAGTAAATATACATATGAAAAACTAAGAAATGAATTAATTAAAGAAATAGAATTTAGAATAAAGCAAATAAAATAGAAAATCTTTTCGGGAGGATACTCGGAGAGTACCTTCGAAAAGATTTTATTATAGATAAATAATAAAAAATAAAAAAATACTGTACATAAAGTAAGTCACGAAGTGCTAAGGAAAAGACCTTTCAATAAAATTACAAAGAAAAGCTAAAATTTAGATACATACAAAATAACTAAATGTCTGCCCTAGGAGAAAAAAAAGAGATGTAAAAATGCGAAAACTATAATTAACATGCACACGGACACAACAGTTTTTACGTCTCTTATAAATTTCTTTCACGTTGCATAGAAAGCCGATGGGGTCTGGGGGAGGATTCCCCCAATAAAAAAATAATGCACTAAGGATAGGAGTGATATTTAAGAATATGAAATGCAAGATTTGTTAGTTTTAAATTGGTTGAGGTACGAAAACAATTTATAACTTACAAATATTAGCGTTTCAGATACTTAAATAGTAGCGGATAGCCTGTCCCAAAGGGAGTGCCCAAAAGGAGGAAAGAAACATGTCAAAAACAATAAATAATAAAAAAATATTTAGTGATTTAATAAAAGCAAAAGACTTTACAAAAACATATCCAAATAATGATGGCTTTAAAAATAGACTAGAAAAAACAATACATCAGATGTACAAACAAAGGAAAATAACCTATGAGCAGTACCAAATATTAAAAAATTGAGGTGGAAAAATGAGAAATGATTTTAATATATTTGAATTGTTAATAATTATACCTTTTATAATTGGAATTTGTTTTATTTTTAAAGTAAGCGTTGATAAAGATTTATTAAACAGTAAAGAAATTGAAGAAATAGAGAAAGATTATGTTTTGATTGAATATCAATATACAAATGACGGATTTGAAATAATAACTAGTAGTTATAAAGAATATACAATAAAAATTGATTATGGAAATAAATTAAAAAATAAATATGAGCAAATTGAGAAGCAAGATTTAAGTAGTAAATATGTAAAATTGGAGTTTGTAGGAAACAAAAAGGAAAGAGATATGATACCCAAATTTAAAATTATTGATGTAAAAAGTAATTTAAACGAGGTGAAAAGATGATAAATTTTGAAAGTATAAAAGATGTGATGTTTATTTTAGGTTTATTATTTTTAATGATTTTATTAATTGCAATTGGTTCTAGTTTATGTAAATTAGATAAGGAAGAAATAGAAGAAATAGAAAGAAATTATGTATTAGTAGACAGTAAAGTAAAATCAGTAGTTATTAGTAATACATATAAAATCATAACATCAGAATATAGCGATTATAGTATATGTGTAAATGATGAAAACTTTATAAATAGAAGTAAATTTAATGATAAAAATTTCAGCATAATAAATAAATATGTAAAACTAAAAGCGGTAAATGACGAAACTAATATATTTGAAGAAAAGTTATTTAAAGGGACAGTATTTACAATTGAAGATGTAAAAGAAAGTATAGATAACTAAATAAAGGTTATTGAAAGCTTAATTGTGGGGAAAAAGCTTTCCCCCCGTCCTTACTATCAGGGGGGGTCACAGATACAACTAACTAAAGCACGAAGTAACGGCTCCCCACTAAAGCAAACTAACTTTAAATCCTAAATTTAAGATAGAGGAGTGAAAAAAATGAACAGTAAATATATATGTAGAATATGTGGACAGCCTAAAACTTATAGTGAGTGTTGGCTCTGGAACAATGAAAATCAAACATGCGAATGTAATCAATGTAATAGAAAAATAAATACATTAGCATATGAAATTACAAAGTCTTTAAGTAATATGGATTATTTTCAAAAACAAGATACTTTTAATAAAATTCAAGAACTTGAAAAAGTTATGGATATTAATATTTTAGGTCTTTGTGTTAGGAGTGATGGGAAATGTATATAACAAACATAGACAGTTTATTTTTTTCAATAGATATAGAAAGTTATGTAGAAAATAATGCACGATTAATTGATTATCTGGAAAAGAAAAAAGAAATGGCTAAGAAATACAGAAAAAATGATATATTTGTGATTCTTGAAGGTAAGAAATTTAAAATCATGCCTAATGGTGTTAGATTTCACAGCTTTATTTTACACAATGATACTATGGAATTAAAAGTAGCAAGTTTTAGGAGTACATCTAAAAATAATTATCCTGTAGCGATTCGTATTAAGTCATTAAAATTATGGCAGAATGGTTATATACGAGCGTATGAGGATATAATAAACTTCTTAAAAACTGTATTTAATGGTGATTTCATATCAGAAAAATTAAGTCGTGCAGATATATGCTGTCATACAGATGAAGTTTTTATAGATGATATAGATATTACATCATGGCGTGGAAAATATAAAAAGCAAGAAGTACATATCACTAATAGAAAAGTTAACGGTATGACATTTGGAAGTTTTAAAGATAAAAATATCATGTGTAGAATTTATGATAAATCTTTAGAAATAAAAACGAGCGGTAAAACATGGTTTAATGACATCTGGAAAAATAATAATTTAAATATAGAAAAAGTTTGGAATGTAGAATTCCAACTAGGACGAAAGTTCTTTAAAGAAAGAAAAATAGAAACTGTAATTGATTTTATACTAAAAACTAAAACAATGTGGAAGTATTTAACTACTGAATGGATAAATTTTATTGTTAATGATGATATAAATATATCTAGATGTACAGTAAGAAAAAACTGGACAAGGTTAATAAAAGCCTATGATAATTACGTTGGTGAACAGATGATAAAATTTGATAAGCAGAGGAACAGGAGAGCAGAAAAATTGATTCCACTTTTAGTAGGAGTATTCAGTTCATATGGTGCATGTAAACAGAGGATAGCACCTGACGAGGTGATAAAAGAATTTAAACAAGATATGCAGGATTATTTAAGAGAGAAAAAAGCAAATATACCACCTGAGCAGTTTATATTAAATAAATTAGAATATTTATTTAGTTAGGTGATGTTATGAAGAATAAGAGTATTTTATTAAAATTAAGTAATGAAGAATATGAGATATTAAAAATGATTGTAAAAAATAGTTTTAGTAGTAGTATTACATCATTTATTATGGGTGCAATTATTAGTCACATGATTTATTTAAATATACCAGATGAGTATATAAATGTGTTTAAGAATAGTAAAAGATATAATAGATATAAGCATTAAAAGTATATATTAGTACTGAAGTAAATGTATATACTTTTCTTGAAGGTAGGTGTTAGTTATGGCGAGTATTCAGAAAAAAGGTAATAAATACTATGTAGTAGTTCGTGAAAATGATAAACAAAAATGGATAGCTGGATATAAGTCTTTAACTAAAACTAAGAAATTAAAAGCTAAAATAGAATCAAGTATTGATGATGATATAAATATAGTTAAGAAATCTTCAATAACAGTAAAACAATTTTTAGATAATTGGTTAAATACATATTGTATTAATAATTTAAAACTTACAACTTATACAGGGTATAAACAACATATTGAAAAATATATAAATCCTCGTATTGGTGATATTAAAATTATTGATTTAAGATCATTACAAATACAAAATATGTATTATGATTTATTAAAGAATGGTCGAATTAATGGTAATAAGCCATTGAATAGTAAAACGGTTATACAAACTCATAGAATATTACATAAGGCTTTAAAAAATGCTGTAATGTTGCAAATAATTAATTATAATCCTAGTGATTCTGTTGAATTGCCAAAAAAGAAAAAGTATAAATATGAAATTTTGCAACAAAGTGAAATAAAAGAGTTTATATCATCTTTTGAAGATACTGAAATATATTTAGCTATTCTAATGGGGTTAGCTTTAGGATTAAGACGTGGAGAAATACTAGCTTTACAATGGAAAGATATTGATTTTAATAATAGTACAGTATATATTAATAAATCGTTAGTTTATTCTAATAGAGAAATTAAAATAGATACAACTAAAACAGAAGAATCTAATAGAATAGTATTAATTCCTAATGACTTATTAATTATCTTAAAAAATGAGAAAAGTAATAGAAAGGCTTCAAGTGATGATTATATTATATTAAACTTGAAAAATGAGAGATTTAATCCCGGTTCTTTTGCTCGTAGATATACGGAACTTAGAGATAGAAAAGGATTAAAAAAAGTTAGATTTCATGATTTAAGACATACGAATGCAACATTGATGTATAAGTCAGGGATAAAAACAAAAGTTATGCAAGAAAGACTAGGTCACTCAAATATATCCACTACTTTGGATATTTATACTCATTTGTTCAAGGAGGACCAGAAAGAAGCTGCGGAAAAATTAAATAGAATTTTTTAAAAATGTTAGAAGAAATGTTAGAAGATTAGAAAAAAATACAAAAAAATAAAAAATGCTAGGTTGCTAAAACCTAGCATTTTCAATGGTGCCGAAGGTGGGACTCGAACCCACACGGAGTTGCCCCCAACGGATTTTGAGTCCGTCACGTCTGCCAATTCCATCACTTCGGCTTGATAACTACCTTATAGATATTAGCACATAATTATCAAAAAATCAAGAAATTTTAAAAAAATTATAAGTATTTTTATTAAAGAGTAATTATTTAAGTTTAACAACAATTTCAAATTTTTTAAATTGTAAATATTAGTATCGAATGATAATATATTATAGGTAATATACTATAAAACTAAATAAGGAGTACACATGAAGAACAAAGAAAAATTCAAAAAAATAGCAATAGTATTAGTAATCATCTGCATAATAATAGTATATACAATATGCTTTACTTACTGGAAAACTTCTATAAATAAAGAATTTTCTTGTATTCAATTTAAATTAAATGAGAAACAATATAAGCCTATTGATGTTAAGATAAAAGGTGTAATTAAAAGAAGTGTATTAAGACAAGATATAATGGAAGTAAATCTAAAGATAGGTGATAAAGAAATTCCAGATTTAAAATCTCATCCTAATATTATTTCTCTTAAAACAAAAACAGTAGCAATAAATAAAGAAATGTGCTTTAATCCTACTACAAAAGTGGAGCGTTATATAGAAAAAGTATATGAAAATTCATCTTTTATTTATCTCCTATATAACTATTGGGATAATAGTACATTATCAATAGAGGATGAATCCTATGGTGTACTGATATTTGATGAAGATATTGATAATATAATCTTAACGATCTATAATGATAATGGTTGGAGCAGTGTAGATGGAGAAGTTATTGTATCAGCAACTAATTTACAAGATGCACAAGAAATTTTAACTAAACTACAATCTGATTATTAATTACAGGAGTTGCAACAAGTGTAATTTTTTGGTATAATATGCATTATGAATAAAGCTAAATATGCTTTTTTTAGGGAGTATAGTATGAAAAATTTTGGTGAACATTTAAAACAAATAAGGCTAGAAAATGACTTAACTATAAGAGAATTAGCTAAAAAAACCAATTTAAGTATAGGAAGTATAAGTTTATATGAGAATAATAAAATTATTCCTACTGCTACTTCTATAATTCAATATGCTAAAGCATTAAACATTAGTGCAGATTATATATTAGATTTAAAAGAGAAAAAAGTAAATTAATAACTAATGATAATTTAAATAAAAGCAACCGAATAGTGAACGGTTGCTTCAGGTTATAAATTTAAGCTGCTGGTTTTAATTCAATAGTAGCATTATTTTCTATAGGAGCTATTCTTCCTTCTACTGGTGAATTCTCAGTTCCATTTTCAGTAATATAATTAATAAGAATTTCATCAAGACCCGGATATTCTCCTAAAGTTTTACATTTTGTGAACATTGTATATTGATCTCCACCTGCTGCTATAAAATCATTTGTTGCTATAGTGTATTCTTTATCAGGATTAATTTTTTCACCATTTATCATAACACTTAATATTTTATTTCCAATTTCTTTAGAAGGATCAAATGAAACAATCATGCCGCTTACATGTGGAAAAGCTCCGCTTTCTTCTGGATAAGCAGATAATCCATTTTCTAAAGCAGATAATATTTGTTCTCCAGTAACTTTTTTTGTGACAACATAGTTACCAAAAGGAAAAACAGTAATTATATTTTCTACTGTTATATCTCCTATTTCAATAGATGATCTTATACCGCCTCCATTTGTCAGAGCACAATCAGCTCCAGTTTTAGAAACCATAGCGTCTGCTGCAAGGTTTCCAAGGTTTGTTTCTTCTGTTCTTACATTTTCTCTTTCTCCAAGAAGTTTAATTGAAGTTTCTCCTATTTTCTTTGAAGTTATTAATTTGTTATCTTCTTTTATTTTATCAATAACAGCTTTTACATCTTCATCAGGTATTAAATCAGAAGCTTCATCTTTTATTATTAATTTTGCTTTTCTATCTACAACTACATTATTGCACAAAGTTAAATCAACAATACCTACATTTTTAGCATATTCTCCAGCTTGAACAATGAGAGTATTATTAATCATTTTTCCAGTTTCAAGAATTGTATGACTATGACCATCAACTATTAAGTCAATACCATCAACATTTTTTGCTACCATTTTACTAGTTATATTACTGCTTTCGTCTAGTCCTAAGTGTGATAGACATATTATAATGTCTGATTTATTTTTAAGCTCATTTACCATTAATCTTGAAATTATTACTGGATCAAAAAATGTTATTCCTTTAACATTATCAGGATGAGTTTTATATACAGTTTCAGGTGTAGCTAATCCAAATATAGCTACTTTAAGTCCAGCTATTTGTTTTATTACATATGATGGCAGCAATGTTGTATAATCACTTTTATAAACATTGGCTGATATAACATCAAATTCAGCTAAATCACTTAGTTCTAGCAATCTATCTTGTCCATAGTTAAAATCATGGTTTCCTGGTGTCATTGCGTCATATCCTATTTCATTCATTATTTCAACTATACTTTCTCCCTTGTTTAAAGTAGCTATAGTTTGACCGTGAAAAGAATCACCTGCATCTAAAACTAATGTATTAGGATTTTTCTCTTTTGTATTTTTTACTATTGTAGCTACTTTAGCAAGTCCCATACCATCATATTCACCTTCTTCTACTCGAGCGTGAACATCATTAGTATGGACTATAGAAATAGTAGCTAAATTGTCATTATCAGGTATTATAAGATTTTGCCCCGGAAAAATAAAATTTGGATTTAATAAATTATTAGCTGTAGATATTTTGTTAGGAGTTGTACCAAAATTTTCGGCAATTTCCCATAAATTATCACCTTCTTTTACTGAATAAGTAAAATCTGCAAATGCAGGAAATGTAAATATTGATAATACTAATGATAATGTCAAAAATAATATGATGATTTTTTTGCTCTTCATTCTTACCTCCTATTTTTATTTGTTTGATGTTGTTTATAAGACAACCTTATATTTAATAATATTTAGTTAATTTGTATTTAATACATAATTTTTTAAATGATATTTTATATGTGAATATAATTTATGTATTTAGAAAAAACTAATATATGTAAAAAGAGGAGGTTTTTAAATTTGGATAATAATATGTTTTGCTATCAATGTGAACAAACATTAGGAGGTAAAGGATGTGTAAAATCAGGTGTATGCGGTAAGAATGCTACTGTAGCTAATTTACAAGATGTATTGATTCACGAATTAAAAGGTATAGGATTTTATGGGCAAAGGAATATAGAAAAAGGTTTAAAGATTAGAAGTGAAATAAACAAATTTGTGGTAGATACAATGTTTGCTACTTTAACCAATGTAAATTTTGATCCAAAAAGATTTGTAGAGTATATAAAACAAGCTGAGCAAATAAAGGAAGAGTTAAAAAATGCAGCAGGTAAAATTGAAAATGTACCTAAAGCAGCCGAGTATAAAGCACCAGCTACTATGGAACAAATGGTTGAAGATGCTAAAAATATAGGAATCATGTCTGATGAAAAATTAGATATGGATATACGTTCTTTAAGAGAACTTTTAATTTATGGCTTTAAGGGTATGGCTGCATATGCCCATCATGCATATATATTAGGTAAATTTGATGATGAAGTAAATAATTTTTTTTATAAGGGTTTATCAAGCACTATAAATGATAGTTTGACTGTAGATGATTTATTTGAATTAAATATGGAGTTAGGAAATATTAACTTGAAATGTATGGAACTACTAGATAATGCTTTAACAAGTACTTTTGGAAATCCAGAACCTACAGAAGTTTTAATAACAAAGAAAAAAGGGCCATTTATTATAGTTTCAGGTCATGATTTAAAAGATTTAAAAAACTTACTAGAGCAAACAAAGGGTAAAGGGATAAATATATATACTCACTGCGAAATGTTGCCAGCAAATGCATATCCAGAATTGAAGAAATATAAACATCTAGTTGGTAATTATGGAGGGGCATGGCAAAAACAACAGGAAGAATTTGATGGAATACCTGGATGCATTCTGATGACTACTAATTGTGTTCAAAAACCAAGAGCTAGTTATAATGATAGACTTTTTACAACTAGCATAGTAGGTTTAGCTGATTCACCTCATATAGAAGAAATTGGAGGAAAAAAAGACTTTACACCTGTTATTAATAAAGCTCTAGAATTGGGTGGCTTTAAGGAAGATGACCAAGAAAAGAGAATAATTATTGGATTTGCTCATAAAACAATACTTGATCATGCTGGTGAAATAATAAGTGCGGTAAAGCAAGGAAAAATAAAACATATATTCCTTATAGGTGGATGTGATGGAGCTAAGCCTGGAAGAAACTACTATACTGAATTAGCTCAAAAAACACCTGATGATACTATAATATTGACTTTAGCATGTGGAAAATTCAGATTTAATAAATTGGATTTAGGTTCTGTAGCCGGTTTTCCAAAAGTTTTAGATGTCGGTCAATGCAGCGATTCATATTCAGCTATTAAGGTTGCTATAGCTTTGGCAGAAGCATTTGATTGTGATGTAAATGATTTACCTCTTTCTTTAATTCTTTCATGGTATGAACAAAAAGCTGTAGGTATATTACTTACACTATTATCTCTAGGTATAAAAGATATACGCTTAGGTCCTACACTTCCGGCTTTTATAACGCCAAATATACTTCAAGTATTAGTAGATAAATTTGGTTTAAAACCAATATCAACACCAGAACAGGATTTGAAGACAATATTGGGATAAAAACTATGATTAAATAAGCGTTAAGAAGTAAATCTTGACGTTTATTTTTATTGCCTATATAATCAAAAGAAACAAAATTCAAAGACTTTAGGAGGCAATAAAAGATGTTGGGCACAATTGTTAATGCGGGAGCAATAATATTAGGAAGCTTGCTGGGCTGTATCTTTAAAAATTTTATTCCCGAGAAATATGCAGAATCATTGCTAAAAGGTGTAGCATTAGCTGTTATAATTATAGGTATTAAATTAGGATTACAGGGTGAAAATTTGATTTTACTAGTTATCAGCATACTCGTGGGTACTTTAATAGGAGAAATGTTAGGTATAGAAAACAGACTAGATAAGTTAGGTGAGAAATTAGAAAATAAATTTTTCAATTCTAATACTGGTTTAGCAAAAGGATTTGTTACTTGTACACTTATTTATTGTATTGGTTCTATGGCTATAGTTGGTTCTATACAAAGTGGTCTTACAGGTAATCACGAAATACTTTATACTAAGTCTGTACTAGATGGGATTACAGCTATTACTATGGCATCAACTCTTGGTATAGGAGTTTTATTATCAAGTGTTAGTGTTTTTATTTATCAAGGAACTATAACGCTATTAGCAGGAGTGCTTAAATCAATTTTAACAGAAGTTACTGTTAATGAGATGACAGCAGTAGGTGGAGTTCTTATCATGGCAATAGGACTAAATTTTTTGGATATAAAGCGAATTAAGGTAGGCAATATGCTTCCAGCTGTATTTATTCCAATTATTTATTTTATTATATTTAAATAAAAGAAAACGGATAGGGTATAAAATCACCTATCCATTAATATTTATTCTCCTACTGCAAACATAAGTTCTGCTTCAGCAGCTATTTCATCATCAACATATGCGATAGCAGAACCAAATCCAAAAGAACCTTTCCAATTTTTAATTTCAACTACTAATTTTAAAGTATCTCCAGGGACAACTTTCTTTCTAAATTTTGCTTTTTTAATTCCTCCAAAATATGCTGTTTTACTTTTAAATTCATCTAAAGATAAAATAGCAACAGCACCGGTTTGAGCGAGAGCTTCAATGATTAATACACCGGGCATAACAGGATTATTCGGAAAATGTCCCTGGAAAAAATATTCATTCATAGATACACTCTTAATTCCAATTGCTTTTTCGCCTTTGTCTAATTCTATTATTTTGTCAATTAAAAGAAAGGGGTATCTATGTGGAATAATTTTTTGAATATCTGTTATATCAAGAACCATTACATATCCTCTTCTTTAATATATTTTTTAAATATTAATGATGCGTTATGTCCTCCAAAGCCTAATGAGTTAGATAATGCATATTTAATGTCTTTGTTTCTACCTGTATTAGGAACATAATCAAGATCACAATCTGGGTCAGGTTCTTTATATCCAATAGTTGCAGGTATGAATCCTTCTTGAAGAGCTTTAGAACATACAATTGATTCAATAGTACCTGCTGCGCCCATCATATGACCAGTCATAGATTTAGTTGAACTTATTGGAATATCATAAGCTCTATCTCCAAAAGCTTTCTTGATTGCTTTAGTTTCAAATTTATCATTATGAGGCGTGCTAGTTCCATGAGCATTTATATAATCTATATCATCAATTGATATATTTGCGCTTTCTATGGCGTTTTTCATAGCTCTTGCAGCACCTAATCCGTTTGGCTCTGGTGCAGTAATATGATAAGCATCACAAGTTGCTCCATAACCGACTATTTCAGCATATATTTTAGCATTCCTTTTAATTGCATGTTCATATGATTCAAGTACAACTATACCTGAGCCTTCAGACATTACGAAGCCACTTCTTTTTTTATCAAAAGGTATTGAAGCACGTGTTATATCATCTGAACTGCAAAGTGCAGTCATTGAAGCGAAACCTGCAACAGATAAAGGTGTAATAGAAGCTTCTGCACCACCTGCTAAAATAATATCACAATCATCGTATTGGATTTTTTTAAATGCTTCACCTATTGCATTTGCACCAGTTGCACATGCAGTAACTATTCCATAATTAATACCTTGAGCACCGAACTTAATAGCTATTAAACCTGATGCCATATTAGATATCATCATTGGAACAAAGAAAGGAGAAACTTTACTAGGACCTTTTTCGTAAAGCTTTTTCATCTGGTTTTCAACTGTTAACATACCTCCTACACCGCTACCAACAATAACACCAAATCTTTCCTTATTAATGTTATTTAAATCAATATTTGCATCATTTACAGCCATTTGAGAAGCAGCTATAGAAAACTGGCAAAAACGATCCTGCCTTTTTGCTTCTTTTCTGTCCATATACATTTTTGGATCAAAATTCTTTATTTCACCTGCAACTGTAACAGTATATTCTGATGTATCAATAGATTGAATATGATCTATACCGCATACACCTTTTTTAATACTACTCCAAAAAGTATCTAAATCATTACCAATAGGAGATACTACTCCCATACCTGTAACAACAACTCTTTTTTTCATAAAAAATTCACTCCTCTCAAAATAATCAGTGTAACAAATTCTGTGATTATTTATTAATTTTTATTTTTACATTTTAAATTTTTAATTTATATTTACATATACAGTCCGCCATTTACCGATATTACCTGTCCTGTAATATAAGATGAATTTTTTGACACTAAAAATTCAACAGTATTTGCGATATCATCAGGACTGCCAAATTTATTTAAAGGAATATTTTTTAGCATTTCTGATTTTACGCTGTCACTTAAGTTTGATGTCATTTTGGTTTCAATAAACCCCGGTGCAACAGCATTAACTAAGATGTTTTTACGTGCTAATTCTTTAGCAAGAGATTTTGTCATGCCAATAATGCCAGCCTTTGATGAACAATAGTTAGATTGTCCTGCATTTCCAGACAATGCAACAACCGAAGAAATATTTATTATGCGTCCATGCTTTTGTTTGACCATTTTTTTACTCACATGCTTAATACAATTAAAAGTTCCTTTTAAATTTGTATTAATTACTGAATCAAAATCATCTTCTGACATGAGTAAAATTAAATTATCCTTTGTAATACCAGCGTTATTAACAAGAACATCAATAGTATTAAATTCCTTAATAGCTTCATTTATTAGTAATTTAGCTTCTTCAAATACAGAAATGTCAGCTTTTACAATTAAATTTTGAGTTTCTTTATTATCGAAGCTTTTTATTAAATTTTCAACAATATCTTTGTTCTTTCTATAATTTAACACTAGATTATATCCTAATAAATTTAATTTTCTAGCTATTGCAGTTCCAATACCTCCGGATGCACCAGTAATTATAGCTGTTTTAGCATTCATTAAAAATCAACCTCCAGCTTTTTTAATACTTTCTCTAATGTTTTAATATTTTCAATATTATATGAAGTAACAGATTTATCAATTTTCTTAATAAAGCTGCATAGAGTTTTTCCAGGTCCTATTTCAATAAAAGTATCTACTCCATTATCTATCATTTTTTTTATACTATCTTCCCATAATACAGGATTATATACTTGCATTTCTAATAATTTATTGATGCTATTTTTATCAGTTATATATTCACCAGTAACATTAGCTACTACCGGTATTTCTAGTTCTTTAAAGTTTATATTATCTAAGTCATTTTTCAGTCTATTACCAGCAGGTTTAAGCATGGATGTATGAAACGGAGCGCTAACTGCAAGTTTAACAGCTCTTTTTGCTCCAAAATCTACAGCTTTTTCACATGCTATGTCAATAGTTTTTGTTTCACCGCCAATAACAATTTGAGAAGGACAGTTAAAATTAGCAGGCTCTATAATACCAAATTTACTAACTTCGCTGCATAGATTTAAAACATCTTTTCTGTTAAGACCTATTAAAGCAGCCATAGCACCCTTACCTACTGGAACTGCTTCTTGCATATATGTACCTCGTTTATATACAAGTTTAACAGCTGTTTCAAAATCCATAGATTTTGCGCATACTAATGAAGAGTATTCTCCTAAACTAAGACCAGCAGTTACATCAGGCTTAATGTTATACTGCTTTAATACTTCCAATATTGCTATACTTACAGTAAGTATAGCTGGTTGGGTTATTTTAGTCAGATTAAGCTTATTGTCAGGATTATTGAAACAAATACTTTTTAAATCAAAACCTAATATTTCATTTGATTTATCAAAGATATTTTTACTTATTTCAAAATTATCATAAAATTCTTTTCCCATTTCAGTATATTGTGCTCCTTGACCCGGGAAAACAAAAGCTATTTTATTCATTGCATGCCTCCTTATAGTTAGGATTAAACAATCTTAATAAATTACTTGTTGAATTTTCGGTATCTTTAATTAAGTCTTCTATTATTTCTTTAGAACTTTGTTCTTTCTTAACAAGTCCAGCTATTTGACCAGCCATTACAGATCCATAATCTATATCACCTTGAATAGCTGCTTTATATAGAGCTCCTTGACCTAATTTTTCATAATCTTCAACAGGAGCATTTAACTTGTCTAGTTCCTTATATTTTCTTGATAGTTTATTTTTCATTACTCTAACAGGATGACCGGTTTTTCTTCCCGTAACCATTGTATCTGTGTCTTTAGAATTTATTATTTTTTTCTTATAATTTTCATGAACATTACATTCTTTTGCAGAAAGAAATCTTGTACCTATTTGTACACCTTCAGCTCCAAGACATAATACAGCTGTCAAACCTCTACCATCTGCTATTCCTCCTGCTGAGATAACAGGTACATTAACAGCATCAACTACTTGAGGTACTAATGCCATTGTCGTTAATTCGCCGACATGTCCTCCAGCTTCTGTACCTTCACAAATAATAGCATCAACACCTAATCTTTCTAGTCTAATAGCAAGAGTAACTGTAGGAACAACTGGCATAACAATTATGTTGTTTTCTTTCCATTTGGTTAAATATTTACCTGGATTACCAGCACCAGTTATTACGATAGGTACATTTTCTTCAATGACTACGTTGCTTATTTCTTCAGCATAAGGGCTCATTAACATTATGTTAACTCCAAATGGCTTATTAGTTAACTTTTTTATTTTAGTTATTTCTTCTCTGAGCCAATCAGGAGGAGCATTTCCTGCAGCAATAACACCAAGGCCTCCTGCATTTGATACAGATGCAGCAAGGCTGGATTCAGAAATCCATGCCATGCCTCCTTGTATAATTGGATATTTAATATTTAATATATTATTTATTCTAGTATTAAGCATATTATTTCTCCTAAGTTAAATGACTATTAAAGCATTAAGCTTCAATAGTCGTGTTCTTTTTCAACTCTATAAAATCAACAATATTTTTAACAGTTGCTAATTTAGGATAATCTTCTTCTTTAATTTTGATACTAAATTCTTCTTCAAGCTGCATAACAAGCTCTACTAGGTCAAGTGAATCTGCATCTAAATCCTCTTTTAAATTGCTTTCTGGTGTAATTTCGTCAGCCTCTACACCTAGTTCCTCTTCAAGAATTGATATAACTTTATTTAAAGTCATTTTATATACCTCCTTAATATAAATTAGAAAAACAAATAGTTTGACATACAAAGTATAATTAAAATTCAATTATTTGTCAATATAAAATTTTGATAATCAAAAGATCAATATTTTTAAGCTGATTAAAATATTATTAAAACAGTATTTATTTATTGAAAAAAGTAAAGATACTATATATAATATAATTATTAAATATATATGAGGTGAATAATGATAGAAAGACAAGTAGATATAGGTAATAAATTAAGAAGACTTAGGAAAATAAAGAAAATATCTCTTAAACAACTAGCAGAAGATACTAATATGAGTTATTCTTATTTATCTGGATTAGAAAATGGAAAACACTCAATTACTATTAACAACTTGCAGAGATTGTCAGCTTATTTTAATGTAGATATAATTCATTTCTTTAGTGAAGAGAACGGGGAAGATACAATATTAATTCGCAAGGATGATAAGGATGTAATATCAACAGAAGACGGTATTAGCTTTCAAATTTTAACCAATAGTAACTCTCAAAACTTACAAATATCTATAGTTAAACAACCACCTAATACACCAACAGAAAAGAAATTGCACCATCACGAAAAAGGAGAAGAGTTTATACATATTATAAAAGGTAAACTTAATGTAGTAGTAGGAGACAACGAATATTTATTGAGTACTGGCGATTCAGTATTATATAAATCAAATGTAGAACATATTATGTATACTGAAAACCAATCAGTTGAATACTTTCTTATTAATAGCCCACCATATGGAACGAAAATAAAATAAAGTTTATAAGTCCTTAAATTTGCTCATAGTGAAGCAAGTTTAAGGACTTTTTTTATTAAAACAATTTACAAAATAAAATTACTAAAAATAGTATATAAAACAAAAAGCAAACGATAACTATACACAAAAAAGTATTATATATGATATAAATATATTGACTGCAAAATAAAATAGATGTATAATTAATAAAATACTAAATTTAGTATAAAAGTATGTATATTATTAAAATATCAATTAATTATTAATAGCTAAAATTACTTATATATGTAAAAACATGTTATAGTGAAAGGAGTGAGAAAAGGTTTTCAAAACAGTATAATTTCTATAAAACTAATTTAATTAATAGTCGTTAAGGAGGAATAATTATGATTAATCCATACAAGTATGTAAAAAAAGATACTTATCAGATGTATATTAATGGACAATTTGTAGCATCAGATTCAGGAGACACCTTTGATATTGTTAATCCTGTAACTAATGAAGTTTTTGCTAAAGCCTATAAAGGTGGAGCAAGCGATATGCAAAAAGCAATAACTGCTGCAAGAAATGCATTTGATAATGGTCCATGGGGAAGTATGACACAATTACAGCGCAGCAAATTATTGTTAAAAGTTAGAGATGTTTTAGCTAGAAGAGCTGAAGAGTTTGCTTGTCTAGAAGGTTTAGATTGTGGAAAGCTTTATCCTAGTGTTCTTTATTATGAACTGCCTCAATCAATTGATGGATTTGAGTTTTCAGCAGGGAAAGCAAGATGTCTTGAAGGAAAAGTAAATCCAGTTGATGGGAATTACCTTAACTATGTAGTATGGCAGCCTCAAGGAGTTGTTGGCGAAATACTTCCTTGGAATGGACCTCTTATGATGGGATGCCAGAAGGTTGCATCAATATTAGCAGCGGGTAATACTGTAATAATAAAACCATCTTCATGGGCATCTTTAAGCTTACTTGTATTGGCAAGTGTATTTGATGAAGCAGGATTTCCTCCTGGCGTTGTTAATATAGTGACAGGTTCGGGATCAGTTGTAGGAGATGTTCTTGTAAAAAGTGAAGATGTTGATATGGTTTCTATGACTGGAGGAACACCAACAGGGAAACATATTATTAAATCTTCAGCTAATACTGTAAAAAATATAGCGCTTGAATTAGGGGGTAAAAGCCCTAACATTGTATTTGATGATGTTGATTTAGAAAGTGTTGTTAAGTGGGCAGCACATGGGTTTACATTAAATTCAGGACAAGTTTGTGTTGCTGGTACTAGATTAATCTTACATGAAAATATTTATGAAAACTTTCTTGAAGGAATAAAGAAGTATTGTGAAAGTTTAAAACCTGGAAATGGATTTGAATATGAAAAAGGAATAAATTTAGGTCCTGTTATATCAAAGGAACATTTTGAAACTGTATGGGATTATATTGAGTCAGGTAAAAAAGAGGGAGCTAGGCTTATAACAGGAGGAGAAAAATACACATCACAAGAATTAGCTAAAGGTAATTTTGTGCCTCCAACAATCTTTGCAGATGTTACACCTGACATGAGAATCTTTAAAGAAGAGATATTTGGACCAGTATTATCGGTTAGTAAATTTAAAACAGAAGAAGAGGCTGTTAACATTGCTAATAATACTAAATATGGATTGGCAGGTGCAGTATTTACTAACAATATAAAACGTGCTCATAGAGTAGCTGAAAAACTTAAAGCTGGTCAGATTTATATTAATACTTATTTTAGTAAGGGAATAATGGAATCCCCTGGAGCTGGTTGGAAAGAAAGTGGACTTGGTAATGCTGGAATTTATAAATATATGCATCCAAAAACAATATTTGTAGATTTAGACGATAACAGTAATCCTCCAGTATAAACAGTTTGGAACAAATTATTTTATAAGCAAATAATTACATTTTAGGAGGTATGTTAAATGAGTGATAATAATGGTTCTCAATTAAAAACAGGTGCATTAGGCATGTCGGATTGTATTATGATAGCTATAGGAGGAATGGTTGGAAGTGCAATATTTACACTTTCAGGGCTTACTTATTTACTTTCAGGTGCGGCTTCTTTAGCATCATGGATAGCAGCAGGTATAATATTACTTTTGTATGCACTAAATGTTGCAGAATTGTCAACTACAATTCCAAAAACAGGTGGATTATTTGTATATCCATATGAACTTCTAGGAAAGACAAGTACCCAGAAAAGTTTTTGGGGATGGTTGTCAGCTTGGTCATGGTTATGTGTTGTTGTAATAGGTGTATCATTTTCGTCAATCTTTGTTGCAAATTATTTAGGTTCTTTAGTACCTGCTCTTGCCGATAAACAAATTCCTGTAGCTATTGTATGGATATTGTTGTGCTGGGGATTAAATGTGCTTGGAATAACATTCATGGGTAAAATAAACCTAGTTCTTACAATTTGTCTTATTGTATTGTGTTTAATATATTCTTTTGTTGGAATTGGCAGCTTAAATCCAGCAAACTTTGAAGGAATGTTTTCACAAGGAACGTTAGGAACTAAAGGATTTGCTGGTGCAATTCCAATAGCTATGCTAGCATATGGATCTATTATTGCTATAGCAAGTATAGCAGAAGAAATAAGAGATCCACAAAAAACAATTCCAAAAGCAATGGGTATTTCAGTGTTTGCTACTATTGCTATGTATAGTTTGATGATAATTGCAACAACAGGACTAGTTAATTGGAACTTGTTCCCGGGTAATGATTTTGCTACTTATGCTCCATTAACATTTGCAGTTGTTACTTCCTTGCCAGATAAGATGTGGCTAGCACCAATTATATCTATAGGAGCATTATTGGCTATAACAACTACAATGCTTGTAATGCTAATGGATGCAGGAAGAACAATAATGGTTACAGCGAAATCAGGATTCTTTCCTAAAATATTTACAAAAATAAACCCAAAAACACAGACACCAGTTAACAGTTTAACTTTTGCTGCAGTAGTAGCTATTATATTAGCTTGTTTTCCTCAATTTTGTATGGACATAGTAAATATAGGAGCTATAACATCAGCAATAACAGTAACAATAGTTACTATCTCACTAATATCATTGAGAAAAAAACATATCGAAACACCAGGTGCTTTTAAAGTTCCCGGAGGAATAGTTCTTCCAATAATTACATTAATAGTACTTGCTTATATGTTTACACAGCAAGAAGCAAATGTATATCTGTGGTCACTAGGGGCTTATGTAATAGGATTTATAATATATGGAATAGCTTATACAGTAAATAGAGGTAAACTAGATATGAATGCATGATTAATAGAAAGGACTGAAAAAAATGGCTAAATTAAAAGCATTATATTATATAAACCAATTTTATGCCGGTATAGGTGGAGAAGATAAAGCTGACGTTGGACTGCAAATCTTAAAAGAGAAAAAAGGACCTGCGTTAGGTATTGAAAAATTTTGGAACGATGAAATGGAAGTAGTTCAAGTTATAGCTTGTGGAGATAATTTTGTTAATAATAATAAAAAATATGAATCTATACTTCCTGAGATAGATAAAATACTAGAAAAAATAAAGCCAGATATATTTATAGCAGGACCTGCTTTTAATGCTGGAAGATACGGAGTAGCTTGTGCTAAGATAACAGATTATGTACGAAAAAAAGGTATTCCATCAGTAACTTCTATGTATTATGAAAATCCAGCAGTAAAAATGTACGTAAAAGATAATTACATTATTCAAACTCCTGAAACAGCAGCTGGAATGAGAAAAGCATTACCAAAACTAGCCAAATTTGCTTTAAAACTTGCAAAAGATGAGAAAATACTTGCATCAAGATTCGAAGGATATTTTCCTAGAGGATATAGGTATAACGAATACCATGAAAAAACAGGTGCGGAGAGAGTAGTTGATATTCTTCTTAGAAAATTAAATAATAAACCTTATAGAACAGAAGTTCCTTTAAGAGGATTTGAAATTGTAGTTCCTGCAAAAGCAATAAAAGATAAAAAAGAAATAAAAGCTGCTCTTATAACAACAGGCGGTCTTGTGCCTATGGGTAATCCAGATAAATTAAAGCAAGCTTTTTCAGTGACATATGGGAAATACAATATAGAAGGAATTGATACAGTTGAAAAGGGAAAATATGAATCAATACACGGAGGATATGATACAACTATAGCAGATGATAATCCAAATAGACTTATACCGCTTGATGCAGCAAGACAATTAGAAAAAGAGGGTATAATAAAGAATTTATATAGTGATTTTTTCAGTACATGTGGAATAGGAACAAATGTTGAGAATAGTAAAGATATAGGATATAGAATGGCTGTTGAACTAAAAGAAGCAGGAGTAAATGCTGCCTTTCTAACTTCAACCTGAGGAACTTGTACACGCTGCGTGTCAGTGATATCAAAAGAATTAGATAAGCAGGGAATAACAAATGCAGTTATAACAGCTTTTACATCAATAGCATACAATGTTGGTGCAAATAGGATAGTAGTTGGAGGAGATTTTACTCATCCTGCTGGAAATCCTGATCTTCCACTGGATAGAGAAGTTGCATATAGGAGACAAATACTTGAAAAAGCACTTGAAGCTATGAGTATAGATATAAAAGGACCTACAATATTTAATGTTGACGCAGGCAAGGAGGCTTAAAATGAAATTAAATAGACAGTATTATAATGTAAAAGATGCAAAATGGGCAGAAAAAACTTCTTATAATAATGGTATCCTTTATATATCAAAAGAAGAATTAAAAAAAGAGATAGTACCTTATACAAAAAATATTAAAAATGTAGATTTTGAAATCGTAAAACCTGGTGAAAATACTAGAATCATACATGTTTTAGATACAATTCAACCTATGTATAAAATTAAAGGTGAAAGTAAACAATACTCTGGATATTTTGGTGAACCAATAAAAACAGGAGATGGAACTACTAATCTTTTATCAGGATTTACAGTAATGGAAAGTGCACCTTTACCATGGGAAACAGGTAGTGCAAGCAGCGGACTTTTATATCCACGCGATGCTATTATGGATATGCAGGGACCTATTTCAGGATTTACTCCTTTCTCTGAAACAATTAATCTAGTTATTATTTATGATTTAGAGGAAGGTAAATCATCTGCAGAGTATGATGATGATATTAGATTATGTGGACTAAAAGTATCTGAATTTCTTGCATCAAAAACTGTGGATTTCGACCCAGATAGAGTGGAAGAATTTTCAATAGATGAAATCAATCCAGAACTTCCTAATGTTGTACTGGTTTGGCAGTGTCAGAACCAAGGAGTATATGCAAACACATATTTATATGGACATCCTATTGATAATCTAGTTCCTACTCTATTGCATCCAAATGAGATGCTTGATGGATGTGTAGTGAGCGGCAACTATGTATGGCCTGCTTTTAAAGTTCCAACATATTTACATGTAAATCATCCAATAATATTAGAACTTTACAAAAAGCATGGAAAAGAACTAAACTTTAGAGGAGTAATATTTAGCAGAAGTCATAATCCATCTAATTGGCATAAAAGAAGATCAGCAGAATTTTGTATAAAATTAGCACAGTACCTTAATACAGACGGACTTGTCATGGCTTGGGAAGGCGGCGGAAATGCTGCTGTAGATGGCATGCTTACTATTCAAGGAGCTGAAAAAAGAGGTATAAAGGCATCAACTATTACATTTGAATTTGGCGGAAAAGATGGAACAGAAGGTATTCTGTTAGTAGATGATGTTCCTGAAGCAGATGCAGTTATTACAGGTGGAAGTATAGAAAAAACATACACACTCCCAGTTGTTGATAAGGTAGTAGGTGGAGATGTATTGAGATTAAACAAGGAAATGGGAGGATATTTTCCACCATCACATGAAAGTATTACATTTGATACTACTACACAGCTATATCTTTCAGGTAATCAATCAGGTCACAGCAAGTTGTTTGCAGAAGAATACTAACTAAATTTAAAATGCAAAATTCAAAATTAAATTAACATTTAAAAATTTAAATAGCAGAATTGACGTTCTGCTATTTTTTCATATTTTTTGCTTTGTTATAACATGCTAGCATTGATTCTATTAAAGCACTTCTGAAACCTCTATCTTCAAGTACTTTTACAGCTTCTATAGTTGTACCTCCTGGTGAGCATACGGCGTCTTTTAATTCTCCGGGATGCATTCCTGTTTCTTTTACCATTTTAGCTGCTCCCATTACTGCTTGAGAAGCAAGCCTGTAAGACATTTTCCTAGGTAGTCCAGTAAGAACACCTGCATCAGCCATAGCTTCTATCATAATATATACGTATGCTGGTGCACTGCCAGAAATTGAGACTATCGTATCCATATATTCTTCTTCTAAAATCTCAACTTGACCAAATGAGTTAAAAATAGTGATAATTTCATTCTTGTCTTCTGATGAATAATTATCTTCAGAAAAACTTATACCAGTCATTCCTTCACCTACATAAGCGGGTATATTAGGCATTGCTCTAACTACTTTAATATTATTACCTAATAAATCTTTAAATTCTTCAGTAGTAAAGCTTGGAGCGAGACTAATAAGAATTTGGTTTTCACGTACATATGGTTTTATTTCTTTTATTACCTTATTATAATGATGAGATTTTATTGCAAAAAATACATATTTACATTTAGAGATAATCTCTTTATTGTTTTTAGCACAATTAACAAGTAAATCAACACTAAGCTTTTCTTTACTTTCATTTGATTTAGAATTAACATAAATATTTGATATATCAAACTTATTTTTAACCATACCAGTTATAATAGCACGAGTAACATTGCCGGCACCAATAAATCCTATTTTGTTCATTTATTAATCCCCCTAACTTATTATTTATTATTAGAATTTTTGATAAATTAAACATTATTGTATTTGACATATTTTTTATAATATTTTTACATAATAACACTAAAATTAAGATATGTAAATATAAATTAAATCATCTTCTGTTATCTTTTTCTTTTGATATAACTGCATTAATCTCACTCCCACATAAGAAAATAAATCCTGATAAATACAGCCATACAATTAATATAAAAATACCTGAAAGACTTCCATAGATATTGCTGTAATATGAAGAATTACTAATATAAATTGAAAAAATAAATGATGTAATAATCCATCCTATAGATGAAAAAATAGATCCTGGAATTACTGAACGATATTTCACTTTAATTGATGGTGCAAATTTATAAACAAAACTAAATATAAGTGTTAATAATACGATTGATATTATAACTCTAAAAAAACTTATAAAAGATAAAATAAAGTTAGGACATTGAATTATCTTTTGAATTAGCGACAAAAAATAATTTCCTGCCACTATTAAAATTAGTGCAAGCTGAATTGAAAGAATAAAAAAAATTGTAAAAATAAGTCCGCTTAATCTTAACTTTATATATCCTCTACTTTCAGTAATTCCATACGACTTATTTATCCCTTTTATGGCACCGATACTACCTAATGAAGCAGCCCACAAAATTACAATTATGCTAAATGGAATAAAAGGTGTGTTGAAATCTTCAACTGCAACTACTGCTATTTTAGAAAATACAGTATATATTTCTTCAGGTATTATAATATTTAAAGTTTTCAAATTTAAGAATAATGAAGGAGCATATAAACCATATACATAAATTAAAATAATTAAAAGTGGGAATAATGCAATTATAAGGTAATAAGAAAATTGAGCACTTAGTCCTGGTATATCATCTTTGTTTATCTTCCAAATTACCTTTTTAATAATTTTTTTATAGTTTTTTTTCAATAAACTCACCTGTTATTATAATGTATAACAAATTCTAAAATATGCATGTTTATTTTATGATATAATAGTAAATATAAAAATATAAAATAAAAATGCTAAAATGTATTGATAATCTTTGAAAAAAAGACTAAAATATGCTAATATAATTATTATTAATCCGTAAATGGAGGTTAAGTAAATGAGCGATAACAATAATTATGATTCAGTTAATTTTATTCAAAAAATAATTAATGAAGATAAAGCAAATAATAAATATGATTCTAGGGTACATACAAGGTTTCCGCCTGAACCTAATGGGTACTTACATATAGGACACGCAAAATCTATATGTTTAAATTATGGTTTAGCAGAAAAGAACGGCGGTAAATTTAACCTTAGATTTGATGATACTAATCCTTTAAAAGAAGATGAAACTTATGTTCAAACTATAATAGATGATATAAAATGGCTAGGTTGTGATTGGGAGGATAGATTGTTTTATGCATCTAATTATTTCGACAAAATGTATGAATATGCTGTAGAGCTAATTGAAAAAGGATTAGCGTATGTTGATGATTTATCAGCTGATGAAATAAGAGAGTACAGAGGAACATTAACACAACCGGGCAAAGAAAGTCCATATAGAAATAGGACTGTTGAAGAAAATATTGATTTATTTACTAAGATGAAAGATGATGTATATAAAGATGGAGAAAAAGTATTAAGAGCTAAGATAGATATGGCAAGTCCTAATATAAACATGAGAGATCCTGTCATTTATAGAATAATGCATCAAACGCATCATAATACAGGAGATAAGTGGTGCATATATCCTATGTATGATTATGCTCATCCTATTGAAGATGCAATTGAGGGTATAACTCATTCAATATGTACTTTAGAATTTGAAGATCACAGACCTTTCTATGATTGGGTTTTAGAAAATCTTAATGATTTTAAGGAAGAACCAACACAGCAAATAGAATTTGCCAAATTGTTCTTAACTAAAACAATGATGGGTAAAAGATATCTAAAACAAATGGTAGAAGAAGGGTATGTTGATGGTTGGGATGATCCTCGTATGCCAACAATATCAGGGCTTAGAAAAAGAGGTTACACTCCAGAATCAATTAGAAACTTCTGTGAAGAGATAGGTGTTTCAAAATCACATAGTGTAGTTGATATTGCCATGCTTGAACATAGTATTAGAGAAGATTTAAAGCTTAAAGCTCCTAGGACAATGGCTGTTTTGAATCCTATAAAAGTTATAATTACTAATTATCCTGAAGGTAAGGTTGAATATTTAGAAGCAGATAATAATCCAGAAAGCCCGGAAATGGGAAAAAGAAAGATACCATTCTGTAGAGAGGTATATATAGAAAGAGAAGATTTTATGGAACAACCTCCAAAAAAATTCTATAGATTATATCCGGGAAATGAAGTCAGACTTAGACATGCATATTTTATAAAATGTAATGAAGTAATAAAAAATGATAATGGAGAAATAATAGAGCTTCACTGTACTTATGATCCGGAGACTAAAAGCGGTACAGGATTTACAGGAAGAAAAGTAAAAGGTACACTTCATTGGGTATCAGCAGAACACTCTGTAGATGCAGAAGTTAGACTTTACGATTATATGATGCAGGAAGAAGACTTTGATAAAACTAATTTCTTAGAAAAATTAAATCCAAAATCCAAAGTAGTATTAAATGGATGTAAAGTAGAACCTGATATGTTAAATAAAAAAATAGAAGATAGATTTCAATTTTTAAGACATGGATATTTTATTATTGATAAAGATACAGAAGAAGGTAAAAAGTTAGTTTTTAATAGAATAGTATCATTAAAAAGCAGCTGGAAAAAGAAAAAATAGATATATAAAGGGGCGGATTTTTTCCGTCCTTCATATTATCAACTATTCGGAAAGGTACATTTATGGAAATAAAAGATATAATTTATAATTCTATTATAAATAATGAACTTGTACAATGTATTTTGAGTACACCAAGAAATAAATCTAAAAATAGATATAAGAAAATTATTATTAGACCTGTTAAAATAAAGAAAGAAACATATATTCAATTTGAAAAATTTACAGATAAACAGGCTTTTCACGAAAATAAACATAAAGAAGAGGCATTAAATTATTTAATAGATTTAATAGTAAATGACTACAAAAATACTAACATATTTACAATTAATTATGATTATCAAATATTAATAAGTAAAAAAGGAAAAATCAAAATAATACAAAAACCAGCTTCAAAAGAAAAACAAAGTACTGACCATGATAGAAATAAAAAGTATATTATAGAAGAAAATATACCTTGTGATTTTTTAATAGAACTTGGTGTAATGAATGAAGAAGGCAAAGTTTTTAAAAAGAAATATGATAAGTTTAAACAAATAAACAAGTTTTTAGAGATGGTAGATGATTTAGCAGATGACAATATACTAAGAAATGGATTTACTGTTATAGATTTTGGCTGTGGTAAGGCATATCTTACCTTTGGTTTATACTACTATTTCACTAAAATAAAAAACATAGAAGTAAAAATAATCGGACTAGATTTAAAAGAAGATGTAATACAATTTTGTCAAAAAGTTTCTAAAAAATTAAATTATCATAATCTAAAATTTGAAGTAGGAAATATTCAAGATTATAAAGAAAACACTAAAGTTAATATGGTAGTAACTCTTCATGCATGCGATACAGCAACTGATGCAGCTTTAGTCAAAGCTATAAAATGGAACGCTGATATTATTATGTCAGTACCATGCTGTCAGCATGAATTGTTTAGTAAAATATATAATAATAATTTAAAATCAATGTTAAAATACGGACTTATTAAAGAAAGACTCTCATCACTTACAACAGATACGTTAAGAAGCTTATTTTTAGAAACTAAAGGATATGATGTTCAGTTGTTAGAATTCATAGCTTTAGAGCATACTCCAAAAAATATATTAATAAGAGCAGTAAAAACAAATAAGAACAGAGAAAAGGCACAAAGAGAATATGCGAACTTTAAGAAATTCTGGAATTTAGATAAAATATTTATAGAAGATTATTATTTGAAAGATACTAAGAATTAGGAGAATAGAACAATGTTTTTTATAGGTGTTTTTGGTATTCAAGATAAGCAAAAAGAAGTTTGTAATTTACAGATTGAGTGCAAGAACTGTAGTAGTAATTACTTAAAATTATATAAAACATATAGATACTTCCACATTTTCTTTTTACCTGTATATAAATGGAGAATTAGATATCATGCAATCTGTGACATATGCGGGACTATTTACAATATTCCAGAAGAAAAAGGAAAGAAAACAGAGAATGGTGAAAAAGGTGTAATTACGTATTGGGATATAAAAGAAGTATATAAGAAGCCTATTATTAAAATTTGTCCAAAATGTAATAGTCAAGTAGATGATGCTTTTGAATACTGTCCATACTGTGGTAAAAAACTATAATATAATTGTTGGGAGATATGATGAATAGTAAATTTAATTTTCAAGAATATGATAGAAAAGTTTATGAATACATACTTGATAATATCCCAGATGCTATAACAATAATAGATAAAAATTATAAAACTATGTTTTTTAATAAAACAGCAGAAGAATATTATGAAGTATCGAGGGAAGAAATAATAGGTAAAGATTTAAGAGATTTTTTCCCAAACTCTCTTTTACCTAAAGTTATAGATTCAGAAACACCATATCATAACATATACAATAGTCCTCGTGAAAATAGCTATACTGTAATAAGTGCAGTACCTCTATATAATAAAGATGATGAATTAATAGGAGGCTTAGCTAGAGATAGAGATATTACTGAATACGTAAAATTGAGTGAACTTGTAAAGAAAGCTCAAATAAATCTTGAACAATTAGAGAGAGAATACTCAAAAGTAGCATTAGGAGAGTCATATTTTTCAAATATATTAAGTAGTAATACTGCATTTATAAAAACTATAAACCTATGCAAAAATATTGCTAAAACTCCTATAAATGTACTATTGTATGGAGAGAGCGGTACAGGAAAAGAACTATTTGCTAAGGCTATACATTATGAAAGTGGAAGAAAAGGTAATTTTGTAGCAATAAACTGTAGTGCAATACCAGTAGAACTTTTTGAAAGTGAACTTTTTGGTTATGAATATGGTGCATTTACGGGTGCAAAAAAAGAAGGTAAATCTGGCAAGTTTGAGGAAGCTAATGGAGGAACATTATTTCTTGATGAAATAGGAGATATGCCTATCAATTTACAGCCTAAATTATTAAGGGCTTTAGAAGAAGGCAGCGTAACAAGAGTTGGAGGAAATAAACAGAAAAAACTTGACATTAGAATAGTTTCTGCAACAAATAGAAATATAAAAAGGCTCATAAAAGAAGGCAAATTCAGAAAAGATTTGTATTATAGATTAGATACATTCCAAGTAAATTTATTGCCATTAAGAAATAGAAAAGAAGATATCATACTTTTAGCTAATAGGTTTTTACAACAATACTGTATGGAAAATGGGATAAATATAATTCAAATACCGCAAAACATTTTAAATATTCTAAAAAATTATAGTTGGGAAGGTAATGTACGAGAGCTTAGAAATGTTATACAGCGAGCAGTAATATTAGCAAGAGAAAACAACAAAAACCAAATTGAAAAAGAGCATCTGCCCACTTATCTACAAAATATAATTATTAATAAACAGAAATATGTAGATAATGATATACAGCTTAATACTGAAATAGGACTAGAAAGCACAATAGAAGAGATAGAAAAGCAAATAATAAAAGAAGCATTAGAAAAAACAAATTTTAAAAAGACAGATACTGCAAAATTATTAAAAATTCCTAGAACAACATTGTATTATAAAATAGAAAAATACGGGTTAAAAAATAGGAATGACTAAAAATAGACACTGCATATATATACTAAGCCTTACAAAATAAGTATAGCAAGACAGAAATTTATTATAATGACGAAAATTTGTACAACAATTCGACTAAAAACAGACAAGAGAAATAATAATTATATTTTTGTATTTTAAAATGTAGTAATTTCAACATGTTCAGCAATGGACATGTTTTTTATTTTTTGGCATGGTATTTGCTATTTTAATAAGTTAATAATTTATAAACTAAACATATGTGTAATAAAAATTGGAGAGTGTAATATTTTTAATTAAGTTTAAACAAAAGCAAAACAATAAATCTAAGGAGGTTAAAGTATATGCGAATTGATAAGCATCCAATTCTAGATTTTAAAAGGGGAAAGAAGATTAAATTTACCTTCAATGGACAAGAAATTGAAGGATATGAGGGAGAATCAATAGCTGCAGCACTTCATGCGTCTGGTGTGAAAGTGTTAGGAGAAAGTATTTTAAAACATAGACCTAGAGGATTTTACTGTGCAATAGGCAATTGTTCATCATGCTTAATGGTAGTTGATGGAATGCCAAATGTAAAAACTTGTATAACAGAACTTAAAGAAGGTATGGTAGTAGAAACACAAAAAGGAAAAGGAAAAATAGTATAATCAAAGCGAAAGGAATGGATTAGTATGAAACACGTAGAAATAGCCATAATAGGCGGCGGGCCTGCTGGATTATGTGCAGCAATTAGTGCTGCATCTAGTGGAGCAAATGTATTGATTATAGAAAGAAATAATAAACTTGGTGGTCAACTTGTTAAGCAGACTCATATGTTTTTTGGTTCAGAAAAGCAATATGCTTCAACAAGAGGAATAGATATTTGTAATATATTAATTAATAAGCTTAGTAAATTTAAGGATAAAGTTGAAATAATGACTGATACAACTGTGGTAGGAATGTATGAAGATGGAGTTATTACTGCCATGTATAAAGAAGAAAAATATATAAAAATAAAATCAGAAGCAGTTATAGCAGCAACAGGAGCTTTTGAAAAAACTTTAGCCTTTCCTAATAATGATCTGCCTGGAATATATGGTGCAGGTGCTGTACAGACATTGATGAATGTATATGGCGTAAAACCGGGAAATAAGGTATTGATGGTAGGAGCTGGAAACATAGGATTGATAGTAAGCTATCAGTTAATGCAGGCAGGAGTAGAGGTAAAAGCGATACTTGATGCGGCACCAAAAATTGGAGGCTATCTTGTACATGCGTCTAAAATAAGAAGAATGGGTGTCCCCATACTTACAAGACATTCTGTTAAAGAAGCAATAGGTAAAGAGTATCTTGAAAAAGCAGTAATATGTGAATTAGATGAGAAATGGCAGCCAATTGAAGGTACAGAAAAAGAATTTGATGTAGATGTAATGTGCATATCTGTAGGATTATCTCCATTAAATGAATTATTAGTTATGAGAGGATGCGAAATGAAATATGTTCCTCAATTAAGCGGTTTAGTTCCTTTAAGAGATGAAAACTATGAAACAACAGTTGGGAATGTATTTGTTGCAGGAGATATTTCAGGTATAGAAGAAGCGAGCAGTGCTATGGTAGAAGGATATCTATCAGGACTTTGTACAGCAGAAAAAATAGGTTATAAACACGAGAAGTTTGAGGAATTAAAAAATGACTATTTAAATCAGCTTGATGATTTGAGATCAGGCGCTGTAGGGAAACATATATTAGAAGGGACAAAAGAAATTTTAGTAAATTGAAAATTGAAAATTTCAAAATTAAAATTAACAAAATTCTAATTATTAGTGCAAAAAAGTGAAAGGAATGAATATAGATATGTTAGAAAAGACAGGTATACCTACTGAGGAAATGATTAAAGAAGTTTTTCCTTCTATAGATAGAATTAATAAAGGACCAGTAGCTGTTATAGAATGTTATCAAAAGATACCATGCAATCCTTGTGTAACAGCATGTAGATTCAATGCAATTAATATAGGAGATGACATTAATAATCTTCCAGAGTTAGATATAGAAAAATGTACAGGTTGTGGCATGTGTGTTAGTAAATGTCCTGGTTTGTCTATAATGTTAATTGACGGCTCTAAATCAGAAAGTACAATATTATTTAAAATACCATATGAGTTTCTTCCTCTACCAGAAGAAGGAACTATTGTAAAAGGACTAAACAGAAAAGGCGAATATATAACTGATGTAGATGTAATAAAAGTTCTAAATCCTAAATCATTTGATAGAACACCAGTAATTACTGTTGAAGTAGATAGAAATTACTTATATGAATTTAGAAATATAAGAGTGGAGGGATAATTATGAACGATGAAAACACAATTGTATGCAGATGTTCAGATGTAACACTTAAAGAAGTTAGAGATTTAATAAAACAAGGTTATACAACTTATGATGAAATAAAAAGAATTACTCGAATAGGCATGGGACCATGTCAAGGAAAAACATGCGGACAATTAGTTTTAAGGGAGATATCTGCTGCTACGGGGAAGAGTATAAAAGAATTGAAGCTTCATATGAACAGACCTCCTGTTGTTGGAGTAAAACTTGATTTAATAGCTGAGGAGGCGAAAAAGAATGATTAGTAGTGCAGAAATTGTTATTATTGGTGGAGGGATTTCAGGTTGTTCTACAGCATATAACTTGGCTAAAAAAGGAGTTAAAAATATAGCAGTTATAGAAAAGTCATATATAACCAGTGGTTCTACAGGTAGATGTGGTGCAGGTGTAAGAATGCAGTGGGGAACTGAAATGAACTGCAAACTTGCAAAAAAAAGTATTGAATTTTATGAAAATGCAAATGATGTTTTAGAATATGATGGAGACGTTGAATTTAAGCAGGAAGGATATCTCCTTATTGCATCTACCGACAAAGAAATGGACCAATTTCACGAAAATGTAAAAATTCAGAACAAACTAGGTATACCTTCAAAAATATTAACGCTAGACGAAGCAAAAGAAATAGTTCCATACTTAAATACGGACATTCTAACAGGTGCATCGTATTGTGGAAAAGACGGTTTTTTAAATCCATTTTTAACAACAGATGCTTTTTATAGAGCAGCAAAAAGGTTAGGCGTAGAATTTTACACATATACACAAGTACTAGATATTAAAGTAGAAAATGGAAGAGTAAAAAGTGTTATAACAAATAAAGGAGAAATATCAACAAATATTGTTGTAAATGCTGCAGGTGGATATTCAAAAGTAATAAGCGATATGGTAAATTCTGAATTACCTGTGTATTCTGAAAGACATCAAATTTTAGTTACAGAACCAGTTGAAGCAATGCAGGCACCGATGGTTATGTCATTTTCTCTCAACTTATATTGTCAGCAGACTCCTCATGGTTCATTTATGATGGGGAGAGGAGATAATAGAGAACCAAGAGATTTAAGAATAACATCCAGCTGGGAATTTTTAGAGCAGATGGCTAAAACTATAACAGAAGTACTGCCACCAATAGGTAAACTAAGACTAATTAGACAATGGGCTGGATTATATAATATGACACCTGATAAGCAGCCTATTTATGGTAAGGTTAATGAAGTTGAAGGTTTTTATTTAGCAGTAGGTTTTAGCGGTCATGGGTTTATGTTTGGACCATTAACAGGGGTAATAATATCAGAGATGATTTTAGAAGAAGAGCCAACTATAGATGCAAGTATGCTGAATATAAATAGATTTAAGGAAGGTAATTTAATACTTGAACCTTCAGTTGTTTAATGATAATATTACAAAATAAAAGAAAGTATATTTCATTAATTTTTTTCGGAGGTGAACAATGAAAAGATTAGTAAAAGATGAAAACTTATGTATTGGATGCGGTAAATGTGAAGAGGTATGTTCAAATGCATTTTTTAGAGAGTCTAATGCAGCTAAGTCTTGTGTAAGAGTGCAAGAAATAGAAGAAAATAAACATAAATTAACTATTTGTAATCAATGTGGTAAATGTATAGAAGTCTGTCCTGTACAAGCCTTGACTAGGGATTCAAAAGGTATAATAAGGCTTAATAAAAAAGATTGTGTAGGATGCTTCATGTGTGTAGGATTTTGTCCTGATAATGCAATGATGCAGCATGATGATTATATAGAACCTTTTAAATGTATAGCATGCGGTTTATGTGTAAAAAGCTGTCCTACTGGAGCACTTAAGATAGTTGAAGATTAACCATTTTAAAAGATAAAAGATAAAGGTGAAAAGTTTAAAGTTATGGAAGCTTTATTAACGTAAAGCAATAGTTGAACATTAGATAACAGTTAGATATAAGAAGAATATAGGGAGGTAATTATTTGGATATTTTAAAGATGAAGAATAGTCACAAACTTTTATCTGAATTTATATACGAGCCTAAAGCACTGTATAGAGGATATACAGACAAAACTCTATATATAAATATTAGTGATAATACGATAAAAGAAAAAGATGTACCCCAGAAGATGAAAGAAAAATTCATCGGTGGTAAAGGATATGGGTTAAGATATTTATGGGATGCTGTTTCTCCTACGACAAAGTGGAATGATCCAGAAAATGAAATCGTTGTCGCAGTAGGGCCCGTTGGAGGTATAACACAATATGCCGGAACGGGAAAATCATTAATAGTAAGTATATCACCTCTTACAGATATTCCTATTGATTCAAATGTGGGAGGATATTTTGGACCTTTTCTTAAATTTTCAGGTTGGGATGCCTTAGAAGTACAAGGTAAAGCAGAAAAAGATGTTATTATAGTAATTGATGGTAATAAAGGTATAGTTAGAATAGAAGAAGCTCCTTTAGAAGATGTAGATGCACATTTATTAGGAGAACAGCTTACAGAAATGTATGCTGAAAATGAAGCTGACAAAAGAAACATTTCAGTAATTACTGCTGGAACTGCAGCAGAAAATACAAATATAGGAGTACTTAATTTTACGTTCTATGATGTAAGAAGAAAAGTTTCAAGACTTAAACAAGCAGGAAGAGGCGGAATAGGAACAGTATTTAGGAACAAAAGAATAAAAGGAATTGTATGTAAGTTTAAGGGTGTTAAAGGTGATCTCAACCATCCATATGATCAATCTATAATAAACAAAACAGGTATCAAATATCATAAAGAAATTGCACAAAATGATCATTTGCAAAATAATATGAGAAAAATAGGAACTGCAAATATAATTGAAATAATGGATGAATATGATTTACTTCCAGTACACAACTTCCAATACGGTAAACATCCTGATACGTATAAGATTAAATCTACAGTTTTTATTGAAAAATATTGCACTCAAAATATGCCAGATGGATGCTGGTATGGATGCTCTATGTCATGTGCTAAAGCAGTAGATAATTTTAAATTGAAAACGGGACCTTATAAGGGACAAAACGTATGTGTTGATGGACCTGAGTATGAAAATGCAGCAGGGCTAGGTGCAAACTGTGGTATATTTGATCCAGAAGTTATTCTTGAGCTGAATTTCTATTGTGATACCTATGGAATAGATACAATTTCTTACGGAACATTAACAGCATTTGTAATGGAATGTTACGAAAGAGGAATAATAAATAAAGACATAACTGAAGGACTAGAGCTAAACTTTGGAAATGCAGAAGCAAGTTTAGAACTAATTCATCAAATGTCAAGAGGAGAAGGATTCGGAAAGATAGCTGGTATGGGAATACACAAAATGAAGAAACTTTTTGTTGAAAAATATGGTGCGGATAAAGATTTCTTATACGATATAGCATGTGAACAAAAAGGTTTAGAATATTCAGAATATCTTTGTAAAGAATCACTAGCTCAACAAGGTGGATATGGTTTAACTAACAAAGGACCTCAACACGACGAAGCTTGGCTTATATTTATGGATATGGTAAATAATCAAATACCAACATTCGAGGATAAGGCAGAAGCATTGCATTATTATCCAATGTTTAGAACTTGGTTTGGTTTACTAGGATTATGTAAATTACCTTGGAATGATATAACACCTCCAAACAACTCAGAAACAGATGAGCCAGCTAAAGTACCTGAACATGTCAATAATTATTTAGATTTATATTATGGAGTAACAGGTAATAGAATAGATAACAATGAAATGATAAGACAATCAGAAAGAGTATATAATTTCCAAAGAGTGTTTAATATAAGGATGGGTAAAGGATTAAGAATAAATGATGCAACTCCTTATAGATCTATGGGACCTGTTACAAAAGAAGAATACGAGTCTAGACAGGAAAGATATGATAAGCAATTAAGAGAGCTAGTTGGTTTTAATCCTGAAGGTAAAACAATAGAAGAGAAAATAAAAACTTTAAGAGCTTATAGAGAGGATCAATACGAAAAGTTAACAGATGCAGTATATAAAAGAAGAGGTTGGACAATGAATGGTGTTCCTACACCTGAGAAGCTAAGAGATTTAGGTATGGATTTACCTGAACTTCTTGAAGTAGTTGAAAAACATCTCAATTAAATAAATATGTCACAAAATATGGTAGAAATTTATTATAAATTTCTACCTATTTAAAATAAATTATAAGAGGATGATAAATGAGATTAAATGATAGAGAATTTGAACATTGGAAAGAAGGATTAACTATTCAGGATGTAATTGATATAATGAGATTCGTATATCCAAGGCTAGTAATAAAAGTAAATGGCAAATTAATAAAAAAAGAAGAATACTCTAGTTTTGTTCTGCAAGAAAACGATGATTTGAAAATTTACCATTTACTTGCTGGAGGATAGAATAGAATTGAGAATTGAGAATGAAGAACTGAGAATTAATGGAAACTTTACTTACGTAAAGTAAATAAAAACTAGGGACGAAAAAACATAGTAGTTTACATGTAAATCAAATTGTAATAAAATAGATTTTATAGAAAAACATGTAACATGTTGTTTGTTATTAGTTGTTAGTTTAATATATGGGCTATTGTGAAAAAGAATAATTGTATATTAGTTCAGAAATTAGCATAAGATCCTTCGACTCACTCTGTTCGCTTAGAATGACCTTATATCGTCATTCTGAGTGGAGCAGAGGGGAATTGAAAATATAAAAAATTAAGGAGTGGAAATGAGAGAAGAATATTTGGATAGGCTAGTGAAGCTTATCAACGAAAAAAATTATGATGCGGCATTTATAGCACCGTCAGAGGACATGGATTTTCTTTTAGGACATTCACCTAATTTGTGCGAGCGGTTTCAAGGATTATTTGTAACCAATGAAGGAGAGTACTTTTATATATGCAATCTTTTAACAGTTGATGAAATAAGAGAGGTACTTGGAAAGAAAACCAAAGTATACGGCTGGTTTGATGGAGACATATTTACAGATACAGTTGAAAGAGCATTTAGGGATTATAACCTTATAGGAAAAACAATTGCAGTTAATAGTACTTCAAGGGCTTTTAACATATTGGAAATTACTAATAAAATAAATGTTAAATTTGTTAATGGTAAATCATTAATGGAAGAAATAAGAATTATTAAGTCAGATGAAGAATTAAACGGTTTGAGAAGAGCAGCAGAAATAACAGATCAAGTATTTACAGAGTTGCGTACATTTATAAAACCAGGAATGAAAGAAGCAGATATACAAAACAAAATAAATGAATCTTTTATTGAAAAAGGAGCTGAGCCAGGCTTTGCCATTGTAGCTTCAGGATATAACTCAGCACTTCCTCACTATACTGGAAATGATAGAATTATTCAGGAAAAAGATATTATAATAATTGATTTTGGCTGTAAATATAATAACTTTTGTTCTGATATGACAAGGACAGTATTTGTAGGAGGTATATCAGAAGAAGAAAAAAAAGTATATGATTTGGTTTTAAAGGCAAATATTGCAGGCGAAAGTAAAGTTAAAGAAGGTGTTATAGCTTCGAATGTAGATAAAGCTGCAAGACAGATCATAAATCAAGCAGGTTACGGTAAATATTTTACAACAAGATTAGGACATGGTATAGGATATTCTGTCCATGAGGCACCCGACATTAAGGGGAGTAATCATAGGGAACTTGAACAAGGAATGGCTTTCAGCATAGAACCCGGTATTTATATGAAAGACAAATTTGGCATAAGAATAGAAGATATTGTAGTTATATCAAAAAATGGACGTGAAGTAATAAACAAATCACCAAAAGAGTTAATTATTTTATAATTTATTTATAATTTGATCTTTCTGTTTTTATATAAAGAGCAGAAAGATTTTTTTAATAAATTTAGATATTATAATATAAATCATATTTGCTTATTAAATAATCTATATCATTAACAATTTCTATCATTTTAACAAATTCTTCATGTAAGCATGATAATTCTTTATTAAGTGATGGATAAATATCTACTATAGAAAAAGCGTTTAAAAGACTATCAACTGTAGGTGTAACTAGTTCTTCATACCAATAACATAATGATTGAGACGAATAGCATTTAGTAATAACTATGTTTTCCATATAACCTTGACATCTATAATGATAATATTTACTAGTCCTAAAATATTCAATATATTCAAGAAAATCTGGATCGTCTACCATTGATGAATTTTGTAATAAATCATAAGTTATATTTGAAACGGTTTGAATTTGTTCAGTTAATTGTAGAAGATTATCTAAAATTTCTTCAGATAAATTATCATAATCAATATTTTTATTTTCACACATACCTTTCACCTCTTTGTACATAATATGCTAATGAAGTAAAAAGTTACAATTTTATTTTAAAAAAATTTTTTAGTTCTTTCATTACAATTAAAATATTATAGTTTATAATAGAGGGAGGAAATTTAAAATTCAAATTCAAAATTAAAAATACAATTAAAAAAATAGGATAAAGCATTCAAAGATATTAAGACACAGCTTAGTTTTTTTGATTAGTTTAAATAATTGTTAAAAAATTCTTGAAACCTATTGTAAAATCTGTATTTAAATTATAATATATTTAACAAGAGATTTTTTATAGCGAAAGGAGAAAGAAATGGACTTTAAAAGAAGAGCTAAAGAATTACATAATGAATCAATAGTTATAGATGCACATCTTGATCTTGCTGGAGAGATAAATAATAGATATGAGGCAGGAGAAAGAGAAATAATAAAAAAATATTATTTGGAAGGTTTCAAAAAATCAGGATTAAACATTATAGTATCATCATTGTTTATAGATAGTATGTTTCTTCCTGAATTAGCATTAAGAAATGCTTTAGACCAAATTAGTGTGCTTTATGATGATATAAAATCATGTAATGGCGAGGTAGAACTAATAAAAACAAAAGAAGATTTGGACAGAGTAATCAAAGAGAAAAAAATAGGAATCATACTATCCTTTGAAGGAGTAGAACCTTTAATAAATGATATAAGATTATTAAATATATTTTATGAATTGGGAGTAAGAGGTGTAGGTCTTGTTTGGAGCAGGAGAAACTATGCTGCTGATGGATGCTTTTTTGGTCCTGTAGAAGAAGGAACAAAAGGTGGGTTAACTACATTTGGAGTTCAATTAGTCAAAGAAGCTGAAAAAAGAGGGATGTTTTTAGATGTAAGTCATTTAAATGATGAGGGATTTTGGGATTTAGTTGAAAAAACTGATAAACCATTTATAGCTTCACATTCAAATACTAGAGCTTTAAATAATATTATGCGAAATTTAGAAGATAAACAAATTAAGACTATAGCTGATAGAAATGGAGTTATAGGTTGTAATGCTATAAAATCAATCATTGGTCCTAGCAGAGAAGAAGCAAGCATCTCATATTTGTGTGATCACATAGACCATATAGTAAAATTAGTTGGAGCAAAGCATATTGGTTATGGCTTTGATCTTTGTAATAGCTATTACGAAAGTGAGCTGAAATATAAATATGAAGAACCTTCTTCTGATGTTTTTAATGGACATAGTGAGTCACTACTTATCACTGAAGAGTTGCTGAGAAGAGGCTATTCAGATGAAGATATAAAATCTATACTTGGAGAAAACTTTTTAAGAGTATTTAGGGAAATACTTAAATAAGGTATGAAAGGAAGCATATAATGAAACACTTTTTTAAACAACTAAGTTCGAAATTTTTTAGTTCTAACGATTCAAATACATCAAAACTAAAGTATTTAGTTAAGGAATGGCTTGTACCTATCTTAATTGCTTTAGTTATAGTTTTGTTTTTGAATAGATTTATTTTTATTTTAGTTACTGTTCCTACAGGGTCAATGGAAAACACAATAATGCCAAATGACAGACTTTATGTAACTAAGTTATTTAAAACAGAAGATATAAAAAGAGGAGACATTATAGTTTTTGATTCTGATGAACTTGATAAAACTTTAGTAAAAAGACTTATAGGACTGCCGGGAGATAAAGTTGAGATATTAACAGATGGAAAAGTACTTATTAATGGTGAAAAGCTTGATGAGCCATATGCAGTAAAATCTACAAATAGGTATCAAATCTTTGAAGTACCAGAAAAGCATTATTTTTTCATGGGAGATAATAGACCGGGGTCTTGGGATGCAAGAGAATGGAACAATCCATATATACCAGAGGATAAAATAGTAGGAAGAGTAGTTTTTAGGTTTTTCCCTTTTACAAGAATAGGGAAAGTACAATAGAACAGTTGATAGTTAATAGTTGATAATTGATAGTTAATGGTAGTTTTACTAGTGTAAAACTTTCTACTTAATTAATTGTGTTTATAAATTCTACAAAATTATAAATATTTAATTAATAAAAGGAAGGAGTGTAAAAAAATGACAAGAGTATTAGAAGGACTGAAGCCAAAAAAAGTATTTTATTACTTTGAAGAAATATCAAAAATACCAAGAGGGTCTAGAAATGAGAAGCAAATAAGCGATTATCTTTTTAATTTAGCTAAATCTAAAGGCTGGGATGTAGTACAAGATAAGTCATTAAATATCATAATAAAAAAATCAGCAACTAAAGGTTATGAAAATGCACCTACAGTTATTCTTCAAGGACATATGGATATGGTTTGTGAAAAAAATGGAGATGTAGAACATGATTTTGAAAAAGACCCAATAAATTTAAGAATAGTAGATGATTATATTTACGCTACAGGTACAACTTTGGGGGCAGACAATGGTATAGCGGTAGCTTATTGCCTTGCTGTACTTGATTCTGATGATATTCCACACCCACCATTAGAAGTCTTAATAACAACTGATGAAGAAACAGGCATGACAGGTGTAATAGGGCTAGATGGCAGTCAATTTGATGGTACGATTCTGTTAAATATGGATAGTGAAGGTGAAGGCATTTTTACAGCAGGATGTGCGGGCGGAGGACTAGTATTACTTAAAATACCTGCCAATAGAGTAGAATCAAAATATAAATCAGCATACAAAGTTTCAATTAAAGGACTTCAGGGAGGTCATTCTGGAGCAGACATACATTTAGAAAGAGGAAATGCAAATAAATTATTAGGAAGAGTATTATATGATCTTAATGAAGAGGCAGAAATTCAGATATCACAGATTAATGGTGGTTCAAAAGATAATGCAATTCCTAGAGAAGCTGAAGCAGTAATAGTAACTAATGAAATTAAAAAAATAGATAAACTTATAAATAAGTGGAATGATATATTAAAGAATGAATATAGATTTACAGATTCAGGAGTCAATGTATCTATTAAGGAAACTAAATATTCACCAAAATCATTTGACATAGATACATCAAGAAAAATATTATCGGCAATAAATCTTGTTCCAAATGGTCCTCGAGTAAAAAGTACAGAAATAGATTTAGTAATTCATTCAAATAATCTTGGAGTAATAATAACAGATGAAGACTATATAATACTTAAGAATGCACCTAGAAGTTCTGTGGAGTCATTAATAAATGATTTTGCTAGTATTATGAAACAAATTACTAAAGCTTTAGATATTAAATATGAAGATAGTGCTTTTTATCCTGGATGGGAATATGCAAAAGAGTCTCCAATAAGAGACCTTTGTGCAGATACATATAAAGAACTGACAGGCAATGAAGCAAAGGTCGAAGCAATACATGCTGGACTAGAGTGCGGTTTTCTAATTCAAAAAATAGGAAATTTAGATGCTGTGTCTTTTGGACCTCAAATGTATGACATACATACACCTAACGAGCATCTAAGCATATCCTCATCAGAAAGAACATTCAAATTACTGTGTAACATATTAAAAAAAATAAAATAATTTAAAGCCGCTGCTGAATAGGCAGCGGTTTGTATTTTAACCTTATATACCTATCTTTAAGCTGATTTCATTATAAACATTTAAAATACCAAAAATTGTAATATTGCTAAATTCGTCAAAAAAATACTTTACCTTAATAATATTAATGTGGTATAATATAGAAAATATATGAAAAAATTATTACACTATGAATTAGATTATATATTATTTGTCTTATTGCTAATTAACTAATAATTATTTAGCAAAAGATTTTTATGTCTATAAATCTGCATGTATAAAATTAATAATAAATTTTGAAAATTTTTTGACATTTTCTTTACAAAAGCCTGCATAAGTAATTACTCTCCACAATGTGCTAAAATTGTAGAAAAGTATAATACTTATACTTTCTAAATAAACTTATCTAACAAAAGAAAGGAGATTATTAAATTGTAACTAAGAAGAGTAAATTTTCTAAATGTTATTTGTTTTAATGTAGTATTATATTTATAATAAATAAAGCATATATGGTCTTGACTAATCATTCTATATTAAAAAATTTTGTAACATGATTTAGGACATGTTACTTATCTAAAATCAAATTTATTAAACGAAAGAAAGGAGAACGTAATGGGACGCTACATAGTAAAAAGAGTTATATCAGCAGTTATAACTATATGGTTTATTATGACGTTAACATTTATTTTAATGAACAATCTTCCTGGAGATCCTTTTACATCTGAAAGACAGCAGTCAGAAGAAATTAAGGCAGCTGTTTATGCAAAATACGGTCTAGACGATCCAGCTCACATTAGATATTTTAAATATCTCAGAAATTATGCAAAAGGTGATTTTGGAGTATCTTTTCAAGAACTTGGCATGACAGTTAATCATTTAATTAAAGTCGCATTTCCATATTCAATGAAAATAGGTATTGCTGCTTCGATTCTTATAATAGTGTTAGGAGTAATACTTGGAGTATTATCAGCTCTAAAACAAAATAAGCCCACAGATAGGATTGTTATGATATTATGTACATTAGGTGTTACCATACCTAGTTTTGTTCTTGCAACAGGTTTCTTGTATTTCTTTAGTAGAAAGCTTGGATGGGTGCCTTCATATGGAGCAGGTACTTGGAAACATTATATTGGACCGGTTATAGCAATAAGTGCTTTTTCACTTGCCTTTGTAGCAAGACTTTCAAGAACTTCATTAATAGAAGTGTTACAGCAGGATTATATTAGAACTGCAAGAGCAAAGGGATTATCAGAACGAACAGTTATTTTAAAACATGCATTAAAAAATTCATTGATTCCTGTAGTAACTTACATAGGTCCTATGATAGCTGGGATAGTTACTGGTTCATTTGTTATAGAAAAAGTTTTTGCCATTCCTGGAATGGGTGATTTCTTTGTATCAAGTATTCAAAATAGAGATTATACGATGATAATGGGAATAACTGTCTTTTATTCAATATTTGTTGTAATAGCAATTTTATTAGTTGATATAATTTATGTATTTATTGATCCAAGGATTAAATATGATTAAGGAGGCAGCTAAATGGATAATTTGAATAATATTGATCCACAAATGTGGAATAAAATTGATAAATCAAAAAAAGATGCAGAAAAAGTTGAACGACCTAACTTAACATATTGGCAAGATGCTTGGAGGAGAATAAAGCAGAATAAAGTAGCAATGGTTTCTTTAGTAGTAATTGTTTTAGTAATTTTAAGTGCTATCATAATGCCAATGGTTTGGAAATTTAAATATTCTGATCAGAATTTAGAGCTTGCAAATATTCCACGTAAATTAGAAATATATAAACTAACTGAGCAGGATTACATATATATAACAAAAGATTATAAGGCAATAAAAGTAACTTCTGATGGAAATCTGCTGGGCATGGCAGATGTTATCAACAATGATATGACTAACAGAAAGAGAGTATATGATGTAGCCGGAAAAGAGTTTGTCATTGATTACAGTTTATATTTTAATGCAAAAGTAGAATTTAATAATTTAAGCAAAAAAGCAAAAAAAGATCCTACAATTGATTTATTAGCAGCAGAACATGAATTGAATAATGCTAAGAAATATGAAGTTTTCTATGATGGACAGTTAGTAGAAGTCTCAGATAAAGTAAGCAATAAAACTTATATATTAGGTTCTGATTCATTAGGTAGAGACTTATTTATACGAATATTTGATGGTGCAAGGATATCTCTTACAATAGGATTTGTTGCTGCTTTTATTAATTTTGTTATTGGAATATTATACGGTGGTATCTCAGGTTACTTTGGTGGAAGAGTTGACAATATTATGATGCGTATAGTAGACGTTATAAGTACAATACCTATGATGTTATATGTAATATTGCTAACAGTAGTTTTTGAACCTGGAATGAAAAGTATTATAATTGCAATGAGTATTACATATTGGGTAAGAATGGCGCGTATAGTTAGAGGACAAGTTCTAAGTTTGAGAGAACAAGAATTTGTTTTGGCAGCTCAAACTTTGGGAGCTTCTACAAAAAGAATATTGTTAAGACATATTATACCTAATGTTATGGGCCCTGTTATGGTTGCATTAAATATGCAGATACCAGCAGCAATATTTAATGAAGCATTTTTAAGTTTTATTGGTCTAGGAGTTTCTGCACCTAGAGCTTCATGGGGTTCGCTTTGTAATGATGCACTGCAAGGTTTATATACGTATCCGTATCAATTGTTCTACCCAGCATTAGCAATATCAATTACAATATTAGCATTTAATTTATTCGGCGATGGATTAAGAGATGCTTTAGATCCAAGACTAAGAAAATAAAATGAGGTGTGTAAAATGACTCAGAAATTATTAGAAGTAAAAAATCTTAGAACATCATTTTTTACTCATTTAGGAGAAGTAAAAGCTATAAGAGGTATTAGCTTTCATGTTAACGAAGGCGAAGCTATAGGAATAGTTGGAGAATCTGGAAGCGGTAAGAGCGTATCTTCATTATCAGTTATGAGATTACTTCAATTTCCTGGAAAAATAGTTGGCGGCGAAGTATTGTTTAAGGGAGAAAATCTTGTAAATAAACCAAAAAAAGAAATGATGAAGATTAGAGGAAATGAAATTGCTATGATATTTCAAGATCCCATGACTTCTTTAAATCCTGTTTTTACAGTAGGAAATCAAATTATGGAAGTTATTTTAAAGCATCAAAAAATAACAAAAACAGAAGCTAAAGAAAAGGCAATTGAAATGTTAAAGTTAGTAGGAATTCCTTCACCTGAAAAAAGAATTAAAAATTATCCTCATGAATTTAGTGGAGGAATGAGGCAGAGGGCAATGGTAGCTATAGCACTATCTTGTGAGCCAGATTTGTTGATTGCTGATGAACCTACTACAGCTCTTGATGTTACAATACAAGCACAAATTTTAGATTTAATTAAAGGACTAAATACAAAATTGGGTACATCTACTATATTAATAACACATGATTTAGGTGTTGTTGCTGATGTTTGTTCTAGAATTGTAGTAATGTACGGCGGATTAATAATGGAAGAAGGAACAAAAAGAGAAATTTTCTATGAACCTAGACATCCTTATACTATGGGATTATTAAAATCTATACCAAAAGTTGCGTCTGATACTAAGACTAGGCTTGTACCCATCGTAGGTACTCCACCAGATTTATTAAAACCACCAACAGGGTGTCCATTCTTTGCAAGATGTGACTATGCAATGAATATATGTAGAGAAAAACAGCCTCCTTATTTTACTATAAATGAAGGACATAGAGCTATGTGCTGGCTGCTTCACGACGAAGCACCTAAAAATGAGCTCTATGATAGTCAGAAGGGAGGAGTAAGAAGTGTCTGAAAATAGAAATTTAATTGAAGTTAAGAATTTAAAAAAATATTTTGGGAAAGTAAAAGGAATAATTAAAAGAAAAGTAGAATATGTTAAAGCAGTAGATGATGTAACATTTCATATAAAAAAAGGGGAAACTTTTGGATTAGTTGGAGAATCTGGATGTGGTAAATCTACTACTGGAAGAACTATTATTCGTTTATATGAACCTACTGCAGGGCAAATAATATATGATGGAACAGATATTTCGACACTTAGTAGCAGGGAATTATTAAAATATAGGAAAAAAATGCAGATGATTTTTCAAGATCCATATGCATCTCTAAATACAAGAATGACTGTTGCTGACATAATAGGTGAATCATTAGATATTCATAAATTAGCTTCAGGTAAGGAAAGACAAGAAAAGATTAACAATTTGCTTCAAAGTGTGGGATTAAGCAAAGATCACGCAAGTAGATATCCACATGAATTTAGTGGTGGTCAAAGACAGCGTATAGGTATAGCTAGGGCTTTAGCAGTTGATCCAGAATTTATAATATGTGATGAACCCATCTCTGCGCTTGATGTTTCTATTCAAGCACAAGTTGTTAATATGTTGGAAGATTTTCAAGAAGAAAGAGGACTAACTTACTTGTTTATAGCACATGATTTATCAATGGTTAAGCATATATCAAATAGAGTAGGTGTAATGTATTTAGGAAGTTTGGTAGAAGTTGCAGAAAAAAATGAATTGTATAGTAAACCTACTCATCCATATACACAAGCATTGCTTTCAGCAATACCAGTACCTGATCCAGATATTGCTGAAGAATCAAAAAGAGTTATTTTAACAGGAGATGTGCCAAGTCCAATTAATCCGCCTTCAGGATGTAAGTTTAGAACAAGGTGTCAGTATGTAAAACCAATATGTTCAGAAGAAGTTCCTGAATTAAAAGACATAGGCGGAGGACATTATGTTGCTTGTCATGTAGTAAACAATTAAAAAGTTGTTAACAGCCTTTATGCTGTTGATATAAAAAATTAGGAGGGATTTTATGTTTAAAAAATTATTATCAGTATTTTTAGTAGTCATGATGCTTATGACACTATCTGTTGGTTGCGCTAAAGATAATGATCAGCCAGTAGATGATCCACAGGGTCCAGTAGAAAATCCTGCAGATGATGAAAATCCTGCAGAAGATCCAGATGAAGGAGAAGATTATTTATATTGGAACATAGGTTCAAAACCCAAAACTTGGGATCCTACTTTAAACAGTGCTACTGATGGGGGACATATAATCATGAACTTGTTTGAAGGACTATTAGCTGATACTGAAGATGGTCTAGTAGGAGCAGTAGCTGAAGATTGGCATATTTCAGATGATCAATTAACGTATACTTTTGATATTAGGAAAGATGCTAAGTGGTCAGATGGTAAAGATTTAACAGCTCAAGATTTCGTTTATTCATGGAAAAGAGCTTGTGATCCTACTGTAGCTTCAGAATATTCTTTCATAGTTACCCCATATATTAAGGGTTCAGAAGAATATTTCAATGCATATGCTGAAATAAAGAAACCTTATGTTGAAGAAATAGAAGCAGGATTAACTGATGAAGTAAAAAATGATGAAGAAGCAAAGGAAGCAGCTATAAAAGAAGGATTAGCTAAACCAGAAATAAAAGAGGCTATTGATAAGGAGTTACAAAGCTATAGAGATAATGTAGCTGTTACAGCTATTGATGAAAAAACTTTACAAGTTGAATTAAATATGCCTACACCTTATTTTTTAAGCTTGACAACATTCTACACTTACATGCCAGTAAGAGAAGACATTGTTGAAGCTAATGGTGAAGGATGGGAAAAGAATCCTGAAACTTGTATATCTAATGGAGCTTTCAAGCTAGCTGAACATCAAAGTGGTTCTCATATACTTATGGTTAAAAATGACAATTATTGGAATGCTGATTCTGTGAAATTACAAGCTGTAAGAGGAGAAATGATTGTAGAACAAACTACAGCTTTAAGTGCATATCAAAATGGTGATATTGCCGTTTTAGATAGTGTTCCTACAGATGAAATTCCAAAGTTACAAGCAGAAGATCCTAACTTCCATGTAGCACCTAGATTAGGAACTTACTATTATATCTTTAATGTAGATATTGAGCCGTTTAATGATTTGAGAGTTAGAAAAGCTTTCGCATTGGCAATTGATAGAAAAATGATAGTTGAACAAGTTACAAAAGCAGGACAGATACCAGCGGTTGCATTTATGCCAGCGTCATTAACATATTCTACAGGAGAATCTGTAAGACCATTTGTAGATAATAAACCTGTTGAAGAGTATGGATTAGATCCATATAGTGCAAAAGTAGAAGAAGCTAAGGCTTTATTGGCTGAAGCTGGATATCCAAATGGTGAAGGATTTCCTGCTATAAAATTACTTTATAACACACATGAATCACACCAAAAAATAGCTGAAGCTGTTCAATCTATGTGGCAAGAAAACTTAGGTATAGAAATTGGATTACAAAATGAAGACTGGGCAGTATTCCAAGATTCAAGACGTGAAGGTAACTTTACTGTATCAAGAGGTGGATGGTTAGGAGACTATAACGACCCTATGACTATGTTAGACTTATTTACATCTTGGTCAGGAAATAATGATACTCAATGGAGAGATGAAGAATATATAGGTGCTCCTTGGGATACAACGTTGAATCCATCTGCTAAACCATTTAATGATGCTATTAGAGCTGCTTTTGAAACATCTGGTACTGAAAGAGATGCAAACATTAAAAAAGCTGAAGATGCTATGTTAGATAACATGGTTATAATGCCAATATATTTCTACAGTTATACTGATATAGTAGATCAAGCAGTAGTAGAAGGTGTTCATAGAACTCCATTAGGACACTGGGTATTTAAGGATGCAGAACTTATAAAATAATTGAAGCCAAATAAAAGAGGTAGTCTATCATTGCAGTGCAAGATAGGCTGCTTTTTTTATTTTGTATAAATATTAATTGAATAACATATTATAAAATGGTAATATATAAATACTTATTTTATGTATTTCAAATGAATAGGAATAAAAAAGCAGGAGGCAAAATTGAAAGAACAATATAATAAAGAAAATGAAGACAAAATAACTAATGAATGTGACCCTGAAATAGATGACTGCTGTTGTGGTGAAGAAGAACCTCAAATGGTAAACGTAGTGTTTGAAGATGATACAGAACTTCCATGTGAGATTATAGGTACCTATGAAGTAGAAGACAGGGAGTATATGATTCTATTACCTGAGAACAAAGATGAAGTATTCATATACAGATATGAACCAGATAATGGTGAAGGAAGAGAATTAGTTTTAATAGAAGATGATGAAGAGTATAAAAAAGCAGCTGATGCATATTATAAACTAGTAGAAGATGAAGAATAAAATACATATTAAAAAAAGCCTTGTGAAAGGCTTTTTTAATACTTACCTACATATTCCCATCCCAGTGGAATACCGGGGTTTCCTGGAGTCCATCCTGCTTGAGCACCTTTACCTGTAGATGCATTAAATTGAAGTCCTTTTATAACTCTTATAAGTTCATCAATATTTCTACCTACTGGTTGAGGATATGTCATCCATGCACTGATTTTTCCTTCAGGATCTATTATGAAAGAACCTCTATAAGCAAATCCTTCACTTTCGTTTAACACACCGTAGTGTTTAGATACTTTTTGAGTTCTGTCAGATAATACAGGAAAGTTTATTTTCTGACCTGATTGAGATGTTTTTAAGAAAATTTTATGAGAATAAATACTATCGGTACTTATAGCTAATATCTGAGTATTAATAGAATCAAAAACATTTTTCCTTTCAGCAACTGCTGCTAATTCTGTTGGTCAAACAAATGTAAAATCAGAACCGTAGAAAAATATAAGTACCCATTTTCCAATGTAATTGCTTAACGTTATTTCTTCAGGCATATTATTGACAACTCCCATGAGTGTGAAATTAGGAGCTTTACTGCCAAGCTCAAAATAATTGCAGTAGCATTCTTGAATAATATCATTTGGAAACTGCTTTTTTATTTTATTATCACTGTACAAACTATCAGCCTTTACCTTATAATAAGGTATATACTTGTTTTGTGAAAACATTTAATTACCTCCAAGTAGATAATATAGATATTAATTTTTTATGTTTATAGTTTAATTTATTCATAAAATCAGATATTGACAAAGAATTTTAGTATTGAGTAAATGAAAGGATTTAATATTGATATGAATTATAAGATGGTTGTATTTGATTTAGATGGAACTTTATTAGATGATAAGAAAGAAATAAATGATTATACAGTTGAAATAATAGAAAAAATATATAATAAAGGTGTAATAATAATTATTGCAACAGGTAGAAATTATTTTGAATCTAAGTTATTAACAAGTAAATTGAAAATTAATAAAATTATTATGGCTAATAATGGATGCATAGTTAGAAATTCAGTTACAGAAGATATTATATATGAAAAATATCTTGATTATGATACTTTTATAAAAATATATGAAGAAGGTAAAAAACAGTCTTTACATCCGATAATACATGTAAATGAATATAATAATGATTATGATATAATAATCGAACATGACATTGAAAATAATAACTATTTAGGCTATATGAAGAGTAAAAACAAAAGATATAAAATTATTGATTTTAAAAATCATACTTTTAATAATATACTTTCTGTTTGCTATCTAGGTGATTATAAAAAATTAGAAAGCTTTGAAAATGAAATGAAAAATAAATACGGTAGTTTATTTAACTCTACATGTTCACGCAATTTGAGTATACGAGCGATTCTTGAATATATGAATAAAAATGGATGCAAATGGGAATCGATTAAACAGTATGCAAGTTTGAAAGGAATAAAATCTAAAGAAATAGTTACTATTGGTGATGATAATAATGATATTGAAATGATAACTAATTCTGGATTAGGTATAGCTATGAAAAATGGAACAAAAAAAATCAAAGAAGCAGCTGATAAAATTTCCCAATATGATAATAATAATTTAGGTGCGGCAGTCGAAATAAAAAAAATCTTTTGCTAAGACAATCATAAAATCTTTATATAAAAATATAATATAATAAAAAGTGTTGGGGGATTGATATGAAACTTATAACGGCTATAGCTTCTATATTAATAATTATCGGGGCATTGAACTGGGGATTATATGGATTATTTAAAGTTGATTTAGTAAAACGTTTATTTGGAGGATATAATAATCCAGTTTCAAGAATTATTTATATCTTAATTGGACTTTCTGGAGTGTATGCATTATTTTATATTCTTTTTGCTTGATGAAAAATTGTTAGAACATTAAACTGCTGAGATGAAGATGGTGCTCTCAGCAGTTTAATGTTTTGATTTTATTTTTATCTTCTTATTTCATCAACAGCACGATTTATTCCTTTGTTTATTTTATTCATAACGTTATTTTGCTTATTATCAACAATATCAATTGAACCTAATACAATATGAGCAAGCCCAAAACCTATTATGCCACCTCTATAGGTATCTGGAACGTTATCTCGAAGTGCAAAACCTGCTGCGGTTACAGCTGTACCTAAAATTGTAGGAATTATCCCTTCTTTAACACGCATTAAAAAACCTCCATTTATAATTTTTTTAAGTATTATTATTATTTGTAATATTACTTAAAAAATTATTATAAAAATTTTGTATTAAAATTATTTATTAGCAATAAAGATAAAAAATTAAAAATTTTTTTTACTTTATTTAAATCTTTAAAAGGGTATAATATATAATATCTTTAATTAATTTATGGAGGATTAAGATGCTTTATTATGAATATTCAAAATTTTTAAAAGAAAAATACGGAACAAAAGTATATAAATTACCAATAAATTTACCTATAACTTGTCCAAATAGAGATGGTAATATTAGTCGTGGTGGGTGTACATTTTGTGCAGATGTTGGAACAGGGTTTGAATCATTAAAAAGCACTTTAAGCGTTAAAGAACAATTGACTAAAAACATGGATTATATTAGAAAAAGATATAAGGCAGAAAAATTTATAGCTTATTTCCAAAACTATACAAATACTTATGTTGAATTAGATGAATTTAAAAAATACATAAAAGATGCTGTAATAGATGATATTGTTGAAATATCAATATCAACAAGACCAGATTGTATTAGTAAGGAATATTTAGATTATTTAGAACAAATAAGACAAAGTTACAATGTTGAAATATCTATAGAATTAGGACTTCAGACTGTAAATTATCATACATTGAAAAAAATAAATAGAGGACATACATTAGCAGAATACATAGATGCAGTTAATATTATAAATAAATATAATTTTGAAATTTGCACTCATCTTATATTAAATTTACCGTGGGATAATTTAGAGGATATTATAGAGAGTGCTAAGATTATTTCAGCATTGAAGATTAAACATGTAAAAATTCATTCATTATATATAATAAAAGGAACAGTATTAGGCGATCAATATTTAAGAGGGGATATTAAGCTAATAAATAAAGAAGAATATATTCAACGTGTAATTACCTTTCTGGAATATCTATATCCTGATATAGTAATACAAAGATTAATGGGACGTGCACCTAAAGAAAATACATTATTCTCTAATTGGAACACAAGCTGGTGGAAAATAAGAGATGAGATAATAGAAAAAATGAAAATAAATAATAATTATCAAGGTAGGTTGGCAAATTATTTAAATGGAAAGGGAGTTAGTAAATTTAAAATTCAAAGTTAATTGACATTAAAAATTAAATGTTAGTAAAAAATTATAATTTTTTCAGGAAAACAATTTCAAAATGTATGTGCAAACCTTTACATATTGTGATATAATAAATAAAAAGCATTGGAGAGTGATTAAAATGGTCAACTTAATATGTGGTCTTAATGGTACTGGGAAGACCAAAAAAATGATTGAAATGGCTAATAAATCAATAAAAGAGATAAAGGGTAAAATAGTTTTCTTAGAAGCAAATAGCAAGCATATTTTTGATTTAGATCATGAAATTAGATATATTAACACTAAAGAGTATGGATTAATTAATGAAGAGCAATTTCATGGTTTCCTATGCGGTTTAATTGCAACAGATTACGATGTTGAACTTGTTTACATAGATGGATTATATAAAATAGCACAAATAGGAAAAGATAAACTTAAAAAAGTAATTAATGAACTTAAAAAACTATCAAGCAAATTTAATGTAAAATTTGTTATGAGTATAAATTATGAAGAAGAAGATGTACCTAATGAGTTAAAAGATATTATTTTAGTCGCTTAATAAAAAATAGGGAGTATGTATACTCCCTATTTTCGATTAAAGAGTTAAGGAAATTAAACTACTTATGTCTAAATGTTGCACAGTCTGTTTCTTCAACAGATGAAGAATTCTTATTTTGTATATTAATATGTGATGCTCCACACTTGTTTCCTGGTCTATAATAATGACAGTTTTTTACTTCACAATGAACTCCTGAAATAGTATTATCAGTAAAATTAGTTCCCATGTTACTGCTTACATAACCATTATTATTTGTACTACTTCTATAAGATGTACGGTTACTGTTTGAAGATCTCATATTACTCTCATATCCAGCATTTTGATTGTTAATTGAATTATTATATGCATTTTCGCCATAGTTATTTGTTGAGCCTATATTTCTTCCGTAGCCTGGATATTGATAGTCAGCAGCATTTTTATAAGCATTTTCAGCTGCGGCGTCCATGTCTCTACCATATTCTAGGTATGCATTATTTAATGCACTTCTAAAATTGTTTTTAGATTCATTTGAAACATTTCCATATTCAGATTTATTCGTAGCTTTTTTGTCGTCTTTTCTTTTTTTCAAAATTTAGTTCCTCCTCAACAATGTAATTGCAAAAGACTATTTATACAAGCTATATTTAATTTGATTATAATCAATATATCTGATAAAATGTCTTTTGCAACTGTAATTATTATTTGCATTTTAATAAAAATTATTCAATTGTATATGGAGATAAATGTGTGAAATTACCTGAATCTTTTTGCGAAAATATGCAAAAATTATTAAAAAATGAATTTGATACTTTTTTGTCAATATATGACAAAAAAGTTTATAAAGCTATTCGCTTTAATTCACTAAAAATTGATAAAAAAAATTTTGAAAAAATAAATCCTTTTGAAATAGAGCCAGTTAAATGGACTCAAGAAGGATATTACTTACTTGAAGGAAATAATAAAAGACCCGGCAAACATCCTTATTATCATTGTGGGTTATTTTATATGCAAGAACCTAGTGCTATGCTTCCAGTAGAAGCATTAAATCCTCAGCCTGGAGAAAAGATTTTGGATATATGTGCAGCCCCTGGTGGAAAGACAACTCAGATAGGCGCTAAGATGCATAATGAAGGAATACTTATAGCCAATGATATTAATCCCAAAAGAACTAGTGCATTAATAAAAAATGTTGAAATGTTTGGGTTAACAAATTGTATGGTTACAAATGAAAAACCTGAAAAATTAGCGCAGATTTTTAGAGGATATTTTGATAAAATATTAGTAGATGCACCATGTTCTGGAGAAGGGACTTTTAGAAAAGATTCTAAAAGTATACAAAAGTATTCTCTATATAATACAGAGCAGTACTGTATCATGCAGAAAAATATATTAAAATATATACCTGAGATGCTAAAGCCTGGAGGAAAAATAGTTTATTCAACTTGTACTTTTTCACCAGAAGAAAACGAGTCAACAATACAGTGGTTTATTGACCAGTTTCCTCAATTTAATATAATGGATATAGAAATATCAGGTCTAGACAATGGGAGACCTGAATGGATTAATGGCAATATACAATTAAGAAAAGCTAAGAGAGCATGGCCCCATAAAATTAAAGGTGAAGGACATTTTATAGCTAAACTAGAAAAAAATGACGGTAAACAGTATAGTCAAACTTTTTATAAATCTAATATGGAAAATTTAGAACCATATTATGATTTTGTTAAACAATATGGTATACCAAAATTTTATACAGAAAATATTCATAATAAGAATGGAAAACTGTTTCTAGTTCCTAAAGAATTAGTAAAATTTGAAAAAATAAGATCACTAAATATGGGATTAAATATTGGTGAAATTAAGAAAAACAGATTTATACCATCACAAGCATTTGCATTATCATTAAAAATGAATGATTGTACAAATATTTTAAATCTGAGTTCTGAAAATTTAGATACGATAAAATACTTAAAAGGTGAAACAATTATGGTAAAAGGACAAAGAGGATGGACATTAGTATGTATTGATGGCTATACTGTTGGCTGGGGTAAACAAATTGATAATATGCTTAAGAATCACTATAAGAGTGAATGGAGGATGTTTTAGTGGGGAGAATGCGTATTGATAAAATGATATCTAATATGGGGTATGGAAGTAGGAAAGACATTAAAAAGTATATTTTAAAAAATAAAATAAAAGTTAATGACAAAATTATAACTACATCTTCATTAAAAATAGATCCAAATGAGGATATAGTTACCTTCGATGGTGAAATAATTAATTTTAAAGAGAATATATATATTATGATGAATAAACCAAATGGTGTTATATCTTCTACAGAAAGTCATGAAAAGAATGTTATTGATTTATTGAAGCCAAGATATCAAAAGATGAATCTTTTTCCTGCTGGAAGACTAGATAAGGATACTGAAGGATTATTATTAATAACAAATGATGGAAAAACAGCACATAACTTACTTTCTCCTAAAAGACATGTTAAAAAAATATATTATGTAGAAGTTGATGGATTAGTTAATGATGAAACTGTACAAATGTTTAATGATGGTATAGTATTAGAAGATGGATATAAGTGTATGAAAAGCAAACTTGAAATTATTGAGCAAAATACTGTATCTAAAGTAAAACTTACAATAAAAGAAGGAAAATATCATCAAATAAAGAGAATGTTTAAAATGCTTGATATGAAAGTAACATTTTTAAAAAGAATTAAAATGGGAAAATTAGAACTTGATTTAAATTTACATCCAGGGCAATATAGGGAATTGACAGAAAAAGAAGAATTACTTATAAGACAAAATTAGAAAGTGTGAAATAAAATGCAATATTTTAAAAATAGAAAGACAATATTTGATGAATTTTTTGAACATAGAGACATGCTAATAGTTCAGTATATGAATGGAGACATCACTAAAAAAGAATTTTTAGATATGAATTATTCATTTATACAGAAAATGAGAGTTAAGCCTTTTCAAAGGATAGACAGCTATAGCAAAGGAATTTATAATTATCAATATTACAACATGATGGCTAAATATCATAAAATGATGGCTCAAGAAATTAAAAACAAAGGAAAACATCCAAATTATTATAGAAAATATATAGAAGATACTAATTATTATTATAATGAAAAAGATAAAACATCATTTAGACTGTTAAGGCTTATTGAGTTTAAAAACGTTGAAGCTTATTTTATTAAAATAGAATCAATAAATTTAAAAAATAAATTATATGAAATTGTATTAAAAGATTATGAATATTCAGTTTTACATTCTAAAAGTTTATGGCTTCTAAATGTATTAAAAAAAGAGGGTGTATTTGTAAATAAAACTAAAAAATCAGTTATTGATTATTATGTAAATGAAAGATATTGATAATAAAAAAAACGCCATTTAGGCGTTTTTTAATTAGCCTTTGCTACTTGTTTTACAATACTTTCTAATGTTGAACCAACCTTTATTTTGAATTCTCCACATTGAAGTCTGCGATCAAGTTCTAATTCAATAGCTTTATTTAAAAACTCATTCTCATCATCAATAAGACCTTTTGATAACAGTATTTCAGCTATTTCAGCTGGAAAAGTCCCTTCAGGAATATTAATATCAATATATTCCTCTACAGGTTTTTCTGGTTCTACAGATGGTTGTACTTCATCAGGCTCTGTAGAAGGTGTTTCAGCAATATCTGTATTTTCTTCTGTTGGGTCTGGCATATGTACTGGTTGATCAATACTAGGTGTATTATTTTGTATAGGTTCTTTAGCTATATCAAGACTAAAAAGAATATTTAGACGCCATATAAGAATAGCACCAACTATAACTATTACTGCTAAAATCAAACCATAGTCAGTTATATCGTATATAAAATCTTTAATAAAATTTGTAAATTTTTTCATATTACAACACCTCAAACAGTATAATACAATTATAATATACCATAATAAATAGACGTATTCAATAGATATATGTTCCTTTATACGATATATAATTTTACATTTAATAGTTAAAAATAGATATATTACAATAAAAAAAATTATATTCCTTGTTAATAACAAATTTTTGATATAATATTAGGGAATGAAAAATATTAAATATAAAATAAACACAAAAGAACAAAAAGATAAAGATTTAAAAAGTATGAGAACAATTAATTATAAATTATTAAGAGGTATGTTTTAATGAGAGAAATTAAGGTTACTAATAATGAATCTGGTCAAAGAATAGATAGATTTTTAAAGAAATATTTAAATAAAGCTAATAATTCTTTTATATATAAGATGTTAAGAAAAAAGAATATAAAATTAAATAATAAAAAAGCATTACCAGAAACAATGTTAAAAATAGATGATATGATTCAAATTTATTTCACAGATGAAACTATAGAGAAATTTAGAGAAAATAAATCATATAAAGGTGAAATAATAAACTTTCAAGTAGTGTATGAAGATAAAAATATTCTTGTAGTTAACAAACCTCAAGGAATTAATACTCAACCAGATGCAATAGGAAAATCGAGCCTAATAGGAGAGATACTTACATATTTGAACTATAATAACAATGAAAATTTAACATTTACTCCTGCAGTATGTAACAGACTAGATAAAAATACTTCTGGGTTAGTCATAGCTGCAAAAAATTATGATACTTTAAAACAAGCAAACAGAGCTATTAGAGAAAGAAAAATAAAAAAATATTATCTCACGGTAGTACATGGAGAATTAAATGAATCAATAATAATAGAAAGATATTTAATAAAAAATAAAAATACTAATAAAGTTCAAATTTTAAGTAGCAATATTAAAGGTTCAAAAAAAATAATAACTAAAATAGAACCACTTAAAAAAAATAATAAATATACAATGCTTGAAGTTCAGTTAATTACAGGAAGGACACATCAAATTAGAGCACAACTTGCAGAAATGGGGTATCCTTTAATAGGTGAAAAAAAATATACTAATAAAAATAAAATAAATGATAATTCAGGTATGAAATACCAATTTTTGCATGCATACAAATTGAGACTAGATGGATTTGAAAAAGACTTAGAATATTTAAATGGAAAAACAATAAGATGTGATATTCCAAATAAACATAAGCAGTTTTTGAAAGAAATGTTTAAATATTAAAGGAAAGTGAAAATAATGGAAAGAATAATTTTGCATGTTGATATGGATGCTTTTTTTGCCAGCGTTGAGCAACGGGATGATCCTAATTTAAGAGGAAAACCTGTCATAGTAGGAGGAACTAGTAAGAGGGGCGTGGTAGCAACTTGTTCCTATGAAGCTAGAAAATATGGAGTACATTCTGCTATGCCTGTATATAAAGCAAAACAGCTGTGTCCTAATGGTATATTTTTAAGAGGAAATCACAGTAAATATAAAGCTGCTTCTATTGAAGTACTAAATATTCTATATAGTATTTCAAATAGAATAGAGCAAGTATCAATAGATGAAGCTTATCTTGATATTTCAGAACATAAGATTGATTATATTAATCAAGCAAAATATTTGAAGTGGTCAGTTAAGCAAAAAACAGGACTTACAATATCTGTTGGTGTTTCATATAATAAATTTCTTGCTAAATTAGCTTCTGATTGGAACAAACCTGATGGTTTAAAAATAATAACAGAAGATATGATTCCAGAAATACTAATACCTCTCAAAATAGGTAAAGTACATGGAATTGGCAAAAAATCTATACAGAAATTAAATAATATAGGTATAATAACTATAGGAGATTTATACAAGCTTTCTCAAGAACATATGATAGATTTTTTTGGTAAATATGGTGTCGAGATATATGACCGTATTAGAGGAATAGATCTAAGAGAAGTAAATGAATCAGCAGCAAAGAATAAATCTATAGGCAGAGAGACGACTTTAAAAGAGGACACTAAAGATAAAGAAAAAATTAAACCGTATTTAAAAGATTTTTCTGAAAATATTTCACAAAGTTTATTAAAAAAAGGATATTATGCAAAAACAATTTCTATAAAATATAAAACATCTTCATTTCAAACGCATACTAGAAGTAAGACATTAAATTATGTAGTAAGAAGCAAAGATGATATTTACAATGAAGGGTTAAAAATTCTAGAAGAGATACAGCTAAATGAAAAAATTAGACTAATAGGCTTAACCGTATCTAATGTAGTAACAACATATAATAAACAATTAAACCTATTTGATGTTTACAATTAATTTCAATTCTCCATTCTCAATACTTTAGTAGCTTACAACTTCTATTCTTTCTAGATTTAGTATATTATCATAAAACTTCCATATTGCTCTTACATATCCTAAAGTTTCAGCATTATATCTTCCAATAACTCTTTGTATAGATGCAAGTTCAAAAATGTTGTCAAAGTCCATATCAATTGGGTACAGTCCTCCTAAAGCTAATACTTCACCAGAAGTAGGTGAGATTAGCTTTCCATTCTTATCGTATAATTCATCTATATTTGAAATAGTACTGACATCAAGTGTTAAATTAATTCCTAAATTTTCATTATAAATTCTAACCTTATAGCAATCATCAAATTCTGCTTCTAAAGGTATACCTTGATTAAACATTTCAGCATCAAAAAGTGGAGTTAAGACATTATTCACATAAGAAAATAAGTAATTATATATATATCCTCCGCTACCACCTGTAGGAATTGAAACTAGTATGTCACAGATTTTATCACCAGTAAAATCTCCTAAAAATAATTTTGGATTAATACCTGCATCAAAGGCTAGAGGATAATCATTAACATTACAAGTTTTTCCACATCTTATCCTAAGTGTAAGATCCACTAATAAGGGGGAGTCTTCATAAATTTTCTTTCCTAAAATCCAAACTATATCAGGTATACAATCACCATTAACATCACATACTTTCATATCTGCAATATAAATTCTGTCTTTATTTTCATTGTTGTTTTTATGATATTCATTCATAGCATTCATTCCTTTCATTTTTATAACTTCTTATTTCTAATGAATCTCTTTATATAAGATATGTAGTATTTAAAATAAAGTTAAATAAAAAAGCTCAAATCTAAACATGCTTAGATTTGAGCTGTGGGGTGGTGGTAATGGTTTAATTAAACCTATATAATTAAACGAAAAAAAAATAAATAAGTTCCAATATTATATAATGTGCTGTTTTTTTAAATTTTCAATAGTGTTATCAAGTAATTTGGCTGCCATTACAATTACATCTTTACAATTTGTATTTTCATTATAATATTTTTCTTTTAGAGGTCCGCATGAAACATCTCCCATTTCTTTTTCATATTCAGCCATAAAATTTCTAACTATTTTTTTCATTTCATCTTTATGTACATTATTTTTTAATAATATGCCTAATACCATTAGAGAACCAGTTATAGCACCGCATATACTTTCTATGGCCATTCCTCCACCAAAACAGTAAGAAACTTTTAAAGAGTTATTATCTAGTCCTAAATTATATATTTCATTTGAACCATATAATATTTTTTCGCAGCAATTATAATTTTTATCATTTCCATATCCTGAATTTAATAAATCATATAACAAATTAAACTCCTCCTTTTATAGAACATTTTGTTTACAATCTTGTAAAGATGAAATTGCAATATAACGTTTATTAAAATAATATAAAAATAAAAAACATGTAAATAATATTGCTTTTTAGTAGTATTATAATATAATAGTGTAAATAAACAGTCAATATTTTATTATATAAATCATGGCGAGGTGATGAAATGGAATTAAATGTAAGACAAGTAGGCGTAGTTAAAATTGAAGAAAAAGTAACGTGTCTTCAATTAGCAAAGAAATTATTCAAAGAAGGGTATAGAAAGTATTTGGCAGTATTAGTCAATAATGCCTTAAAAGATTTATATTATGATGAATTAAATAATGGAGACAATATAGAATTTATTGACATAACACATCCTGATGGTTTAAGAATATATGTGAGAACTCTTAGTTTCATATACATTAAAGCATGTAAAGATATCTATAAAGATGCTAGAATTACTATTGAACATTCTCTTAATAAAGGATTATATTCTGAAATTAAAAAAGAGAACGATTTATCATTAGAGAGTGTTAATAAAATTAAAGAAAAAATTAAAGAGTTAATTGAAAAAGATATAATAATAGAAAAGAAACCTTTATTAGTAAATGAAGCAAGTAAGATTTTCAAAAAGCAAAATATGCAAGATAAAATTAGACTTTTAAAATACTGGAATAAAGAAGAAAAAGTTATTTATGAAATGGATGGATATTATGACACTTTTTATGGGTATATGGCACCGACTACTAGTTATATAAATAAATTTGACTTAAAATTATTTTATCCTGGCATCATATTAAATTTTCCTAGAAAAGAGAGCAACTTTGAACTTCCCGAATATATTGAACAAAAAAAGCTTTCCAAAATATTTAGGGAATCAGAAAATTGGGGGAATATAATGGATGTTGCTGATGTAGGCGCATTGAATGAAAAAATAGAAATGGGATTTATTCAAGATATGATAAGAATTAACGAAGCGCTTCATGAGAAAAAAATTGCATATATAGCTGATCAAATATGCAGTGATAAAGATATAAAAATAGTGTTAATTGCTGGTCCTTCTTCATCAGGTAAAACAACTTTTGCGGAAAGATTATCTATTCAATTAAAGGTAAATGGCAAAAAAACTCATTCTATATCGCTTGATGATTATTTTGTAGATCGAGAAAAAACACCTAAAGATGAATATGGCAACTATGATTTTGATACAATTGATGCACTTGATAAAGATCTTTTTAATGAACATTTACTAAGCTTAATTAATGGTAAAGAAGTCCAAATTCCTGTATTTAATTTTAAAAAAGGTAAAAGAGAATTTACTAGACCAGCTACGAAATTAAGCAAGGAGCATATAATTATAATAGAGGGCATACATGGATTGAATGAAGCATTAACTAATCATATACCCCCAAAAAACAAGTTTAGAATATACATCAGTGCTTTAACACAACTTAATATAGATTCACATAATAGAATATCTACAACTGATTCTAGATTAATAAGGAGAATAGTTAGAGATAGTAGATATAGAGGGCATGATGCTTTGAAAACAATAAAATTATGGAATAATGTGAGAAAAGGGGAAGAAAAGTATATTTTTCCTTTTCAAGAAAATGCAGATGTTATGTTTAATTCATCATTAGTATATGAATTAGCAGTATTAAAAAAATATGCGGTTGAGTTAATAGAGAAAATAACAAAAGATAGTGAATATTATTCTGAAAGGCAAAGATTGATAAAATTTTTAAGTTATTTTAAAACAATTGATGATGAGAAGTCTATTCCTTATACATCAATATTAAGAGAGTTTATTGGAGAAAGTTGTTTTAGATAATTGTGAACATTTGTTGAAAAAATGCATAATTTGTAATAAAAGCCATACGAAGGTGGTCTAATGGTAAAAAACTATACAATAAAAGAAAAGAAAATTGAAATTTTGTTTAATAATGAGGGTAAAAATCTTATCAATAAAAGTAGTGGAAGTTTAGTTTATGCATTTTTTAAAGGAAAATTTGTTATGTCATGGCATCCAATGAGAAGAGGATGGGAAATACCAGCTGGAAGAAGAAAAAATGATGAAACAGCTGAAGACTGTGCTAAAAGGGAAGTTTTTGAAGAAACAGGAGCCATTACAAATAAATTAGTCCCATTAGGTGTATATACTGTTAATAAAAATAAAAATAAAAAAATTATTGCAGTATATACAGCAGATATAGAAAAATTTGAAACTAAACCTGATTGGAGTGAAACTGGCATAGTTAAACTTTTTGATGAATTACCAGATAAATTATCATATAATGATTTAATATACGAAAATATATTACATCATATAGCTACAGAAGGTCTTGATTAAAACTCAAGACCTTCTTTTTTAATTCCGACCGACAATGCCAATCCTATACTTACCATATTTGCGAGCTGAAAAGTACCGCCGTAACTAATAAATGGTAGTGGTATACCTGTAACCGGAGTTAAGCCTAAAGTCATCCCAATGTTTTCAAAGATATGGAAGAACATCATTGCTGTAATACCTGTGACAATTAAAGAACCAAATAAATCAACAGAATTTTTTGAGATGCGTATAAGTCTATACATTAGTATTGCATATAATAGTATTAAAAAAATACCACCAATCAATCCTAATTCTTCTCCAATTACAGCAAATATAAAATCTGTTTGTTTTTCAGGAAGAAATCCATATTGATTTTGTACACCTTCAAACAAACCCCTACCAAAAACCATACCTGAACCTATAGCAGTTTTTGATTGAATAACTTGATAACCACTTCCAGTAGGATCTATTTCAGGATTTAGGAATACAAGTATTCTATCAATTTGGAAATCTTTAAATTTTGTAAGTAATATAGGTGTTGATAAAATTCCCAACCCAATAGCACCAAAGATATATTTTAGATTTAGTCCTGCTATAAAGAGCATTACAAATATAAAAAATACAAAAACTACTGCAGTTCCAAAGTCAGGCTGCTTTAATATTAGAGCAACTGGTAATCCTGCAAACATTAATATTTTTAATAAAGTAAAAGGTTCATTAATGCTATCTTTATTAATATCTATATATTTTGCAAGAGAAATAATAATGCCAAATTTTGCTAACTCAGCAGGTTGAAAAACTTGACCATTTATTGATAACCAACTTTTGGCATTGTTTTTAGTTACTCCAAATATTAATACTGCTAAAAGAAGTAAATTGCATAAAGCATATATTGGTATGTATAAATTGCCATATATTTCATAATCTATCAAAACAAGAAAGACTATTGCAATAAGTCCAAGTACAAAAGCAATTATCTGTTTTTTTAAAAAAGGCATACTGCCATAGCTAAAACTCATTGTTGCACTTCTGATCATAATAAACCCATATAAAGTGAGAATTATTACACAGAAGAAAAGAATAAAGTCAAATCTTTTCCAAAATTTACTATCTATACGAACCATATTAATATCTAATCCCTTCATTTTTTTACATTAAGTTATTTCTTAATTTTAATAATTTTTTACAATTTAAATTATATTATTTTTGATTATACCATACAGTTATATAACAGTAAATTAATAAATGCATATAATATAAAGTAAAATATTTTTTAATAATTAATTTTATAATAATAGGAGGAATTATGAGAAAAAAAGCATTAGTACTAAGTGGTGGGGGTGGAAAAGGAGCTTATCAAATTGGTGCAATAAAGGCACTAAAAGAGTGCAATATGTATGAAAGCATGGGTGCTTTTTCAGGTGCGTCTATAGGTGCTATAAATATATCTCTGGCACAAGTAATAACTGTAGATCAAATGACAGATATATGGCTTAATACTGATATTGAAGATGTTCTAGAAAATGAACATATGAAGAAAAACATTAATTATAAATATTTAAGAAGTTTAGTTAACAATAAAAATATAGAAAGGATGGGATTCTTCAGCAGAAAAGGTCTTGTAGAAATTTTTGACAAAATCCATTTAGATAAAATTAAAGATTCAAATAATAATATCTTTATATCAATGGTTGACATTACTGAAATACCTGAAGATGGAAGAGGAATTAATCTTATAAGAAGATGGTTAGCTGGAGAAAAAGTCGGTGAAACAAAATATAGTTATATTAATAAACAAAATAGGAATAATATATATAAAATTATATTAGCATCATCATCTATACCTTTAATATTTAATCCAATTGAAATAAAGGGCAGGTTTTATATTGATGGCGGATTAAATGAAAATCTACCAATTAAGCCATTATATAAAAATGGGTATAGAGACATAACTGCCATTACGTGTAATAAAATAAACAAATCTGACCTTCAAAAACAATATCCTAATGCTGATATAAAAATAATTCAACCCTCAAGATATTTAGGAAACTTATGGACTGGTACGCTGAATTTTAGCAGTAGTAAAATAAGAGAGTTGATTGCTTTAGGATATAATGATACGCTGCTAGAGATAAATAAAAAAAAGTAGTAGAAGTAGTTCAAAAAATGCTATATAATAAAGAGTACGTTCTAATAAAGAACAATATATATTACTCTAGACCAAATAACCAGTTCAAAGAAACTTTTAGAATTTTAGCAAAAGCTATTACTTCATAGTCAGTTACTATTCTTTTTTGACATTCTATTTTAGATATACTGGCTCTGTCAATATAAACTGCATGTGTTTCTAATTTTGCGGACAGTTGGGATTGAGTTATATTACAATTTGTACGTGCTAATTTAATACGTCGACCAATAATATTTTTAAATTCATTGTCATTTATAATTTTCATTGTATCACCTATTAAGTATAATTTTTTATAGTGTAACCGATTTTTCTTGTTAAAATGTTCCAATGTAGAACACTGATATAGGAGGAAATATGACAAATTTATTAACCAAAGAAAACAGATATATTATCGTCATATTAAATTCAGAAAAAAATATAATTAAGCTAATACCAAATTCTAACACAAAAATACTGGAAAATATTTTTCAATATATAGATAATATACTAAAAAATAACACAATAAATATTGATGGTATAAAATATATAATAAGTAAGCATTATTTGGATGACAAAATAACAATTCTTGTATTAGAAGAGGATATAAATAGGCTTATATATAAGGATTTTTTAACAAATATGTTTAATAGAAATTATTGGGAAGTTATAAAAAATAATAAAAATTATGATGGTTACTTTTTAATTTTTATAGATATAGATAATTTAAAAGAAATTAATGATTTACATGGACATCTTGTTGGAGATAAGGCTATAATATCAACATCTGATGCTATTATAAAAAATATAAAAGAAAAAGATATTGCAATTCATTACAGTGGTGATGAATTCATTATAATTTTAAAGGATAACAATGTAGATAATGCAAATAATGTTGTTAAGGAAATAAGAAAAGAATTAATTAATAAGTTGAATAGATTCAATATAAAATTAGATATATGTTCAGGAATTAAAAAGTGTTATAAAAATATAAGTTTAAATACTACACTTTATGAAGCTGATAAAGAAATGTATAAAGAAAAAAGAAAGAAAAAAATAGAAAGATAGTAAAAAACTTTGCATGTATAGCAATGTTTTTTTATTGAAATTATGTGTTATTAGTTAGTATAATGGTAACAGAATTGAGAATTAATTGAAGCTTTACTTTATAAAGCAACTTTGTTACTAGTTATTAGTTTCAATTTTTTTGTTACTTTTTATTAGGGAGTTTATATGAAGTCAAAAAATAAAGTTGTAGTTGCATTAAGCGGGGGTGTTGATAGTGCAGCAACAGCATATATACTTAAGAAAAAAGGTTATAATGTAATCGGAGTAACTTTAAAGTTAGTTGAAGATTTTAATTGCTTAGATGCTGAGTATATAGCAAATGTTCTTAAAATTGAACACTATGTTATTGATTTGCGTGATTATTTTCAACAAAATATTATTAATCAATTTATACAAGATTATATAAAAGGAGAAACTCCAAATCCATGTATAGAATGCAATAAGCATATAAAATATGGAAAACTTTTAAGTATAACTAAAGAGTTTGGATGTGATTATCTTGCCCTAGGTCATTATGCAAGGATTGAGTATAATGAAGTAGATGGTAAATATCACCTTTACAAAGGGTTAGCTTTGAGAAAAGACCAATCATATAATTTATATCATTTAAATCAAGAAGTCCTATCGTCAATTATACTTCCTTTAGGTGATTATGTACATAAAGATGAGGTTAGAAAACTTGTTAGAAATATTATTTCTAATGTATCAAGAAAGAAAGATAGTAATAATATATGCTTTATATCTGACATTAATCATGGAAAGTATATAAGAGAAAAAGTTAATTATAAAAGTATTAAAGGAAATTTTGTTGATAAAAATGGTACATTCTTAGGAAAACATAAAGGCATATTTAACTATACTATAGGTCAAAGAAAAGGGTTAGGTCAAAATTTTAATAAACCTATGTTTGTTGTTAATATAAATTCTAGTACAAATGAAATAGTATTAGGTGAAGAAAAAGATCTTTTTTATAATGAAATAATTTTAAATGATGTAAATTATATTCTAAATGATTATAGAAACAAAGATTTTAAGGCGCAAGTAAAGATATGCCAATGGGGTTATTTTCTGAATGCAGAAATATGTAATAAAAAAGACAATACGGTTAGAGTAATATTTGAAAAACCTGTCAGAGCACCTGCTGTAGGGCAAGCGGCAGTATTTTATATTGGAGATGAAGTTATAGGAGGAGGAACTATTAAATTTAAAATTTAAAATGCAAAATTAAATAATGGAAGCTTTACTACGTAAAGCAACCATTAACAATTAACATCAACTATAAATTAAATAAGTTAAATTATTTAACCAGTTTAAAAACCTAGTTCTTCTCCTACTAAAATTACTTTGATCCTGTTTGGTACTCTGGAAGTACGTGTAATTACTATTTGGCTGCATATACAATCATCAGTATAGCAGTCATTACATTTACCTGTTTTTCTACATGGAGTGTTCAAATTAAGTCTTATAGCATTAGGAGGGCATGCATCATTTCTTATTTTTTCAATAGCTAAATCTAAATTTGATATTACTTTGTTCATACCTGCTATTACAATTACATTTTTTGGTCCAAAAATAATAGAAGAAACTCTATTACCATTACCATCAATATTTATAAGTTCACCTTCCATAGTAATAGCATTTGAACTAGTTAAAAAATAATCAGAAAGCATTCCCTTTCTCATTATTTCAAAAGCTTCTTCTTTATTTTTTGCAGTAGATCTATCAATTAAAGTATAATTCATTTGTTTCAATTTATCTTTTATACCTATTTGGTCTAGTGTAATAGAGCCGCCCCATGAAATAGAAGAACCGTCTTCTAGTAAATCAAGTACTTTATCTAATGCTTCATTTTTTGTTTCACAATAGTATCCTTCAATTTTTCTTTTTTTAAAATTATTTATAATTGTTTCAGCTTTAATTTTATACGCTTCTTTTACAAAATTCATTATAATACCTCCATTCAATAATATTATAAATAGACGGTTGAAATGTTATAACATTCTAGTTTTAAATCAAATATTACATGTAATACAAAATACAAGATTCTTCAACTCTTAGTCGCTTTGTTCAGAATAACTATAATGAGTAATTCTGTACTTCGTAAGTAACACCAGATCAAAGATTTGGGTTATCTACTTAAGCGGACAAAGTGAGTCGAAGGATCTTATATTATTTTTTAACTAACATATAATTTATGCTTTCATTTAACAATCGCCTAATAATATTATAAAGGTAATCTTCATGATATATCAAGAGGAAATATTATTAAAAATCTATTTTTTCAATATCATACATAGAATCAAGTACAACCCAATTTTGTGGAAAAAAACTATTTATAGTCCAATAACTAATACCTGCAAGATCATACATATCTACTAAAAGAAGTTTCTCCATGATACTTCTTGCATCTTCAAACCAAACTACATGCTGTGTACCTTCAGTATCATAATAATTATAGTAAGGAGATTTTGCTTTTTCATCAAATTTAATATTTGTACCTTCAGATATAGCTCTGTCTACAGCGGTTAAATTGGATATTGCTGATGCACTGTCTCCTCTTTCCCAAGGCAATTCCCAGTCATATCCATAATTAGGTATACCCATAAGTATTTTTTCTGGAGGAATAACGGTAGTTGCATAATCTAAAACTTTTTTTACTTCACTTAAAGGAGCAACTGCCATAGGCGGTCCATAAGTATATCCCCATTCGTAAGTCATCGGTATTATACGATCAACTATTTCGCCTTGAGCTTTATAATCATGTGCTTCATAAAGGATTCCTTTTTGATCACCAGATGTTTTGGGAGCAAGGGAAGTAAAAACTTTGTATCCCATAGGTTCTAATAACTCTGTTGTTCTCTTCAAAAATTCATTATATGCTTCTCTATCTTTAGGATATATATATTCAAAGTCGATATTTAATCCATAGTATCCTTTTGTATCTAAAACATAAACAATGTTATTAAGTAAATTTGTTTGAGCTTCATAGTTATTTAATAATTCGCTGGCTACGTAACTACTAAAGTTTTTATTAGTTACTACCATTATGGGCGCTACTCCTTGATTTTCAGCTGCCTCTATTAATGCTTCATCATCAATTAAATCTAAAGTTCCGTCAATATTTGCTTCATAGCTAAAAATACTTAGATATGTTAGGTATTCAAGTGTCTTATCCAATACATCCATATCTATGTTTGGATACGCATATCCATTGACTTCAATGGTACCAAGTTTTCCGGGTTTAATAATTAGTGTTTGTCCGGGATAAATAACATAAGTATTATTTAAATTTGGATTTGCTTGCACTATATCTTCTACGGTAATATTATATTTTTGAGCAATTGTATAAAGAGATTCTCCAGGTTTTACAACGTGATATTGTATAGGAGTATCAACAACAATTGCTTGACCTGGAATAAGTATATTAGATAATTGATTGTCGGTGATTAGTTTAGCAGGTGGTACGCCGTACATTTCGGAAATTTTATATATACTGTCTCCAGGTTTTACAACATGAATAATAATAAAAATCACATCCTTTTTTTTACTAAATTTCAAATTATACTATTATATTCATTTTACAAATAATTGGGAATGATTTTATATATAACAGTATTTTAATAAAATTAGCAAAATTCATTTATTTATGATAAAATCAAATAAATTGACAAACAATAAGTAAAAACATTATAGAGGAGGTTACAATGATAAATATTGGCTCACATCTTTCAATATCAAAAGGATATGCACATGCAGCTAATACTGCAGTAAAAATAAATGGCAATACATTTCAATATTTTTCTAGAAATCCTAGAGGCGGAAGTGTAAAAGCACTAAATGAAAGCGATGTTGAGGATTTTAAGAGAATAGTAAAAGAAAATAATTTTGCACCTATTTTATGTCATGCACCTTATACCTATAATTTGTGTTCTTCAAATCCAAACACTAGAGAATTTGCTAAAAGATCTATAAAGCAAGATTTGGAAAGGCTTGAATTATTACCTTGTAAATTGTTTAATATACATCCTGGGAGTCATACGGGACAAGGAATAGAAAAAGGTATTGAACTTATTGTTGAAATATTAAATGATGCTATTACAGAAGATATAACATCATTTGTACTTCTTGAAAGTATGTCTGGAAAGGGAACAGAAGTAGGAAGCAAATTCATTGAATTAAAAGAAATTATAGATAGAGTTAAATATAAAGAAAAAATGGGTGTTTGTTTAGATACATGTCATATTTTTTCAGCAGGATATGATATTGTTAACAATCTAGATGAAGTTATAGATGAATTTGATGAAATTGTTGGTTTAGATAGATTAAAAGCAGTGCATCTAAATGATAGTATGAATCCATTTGCAAGTAATAAGGATAGGCATGCAGGTATAGGAGAAGGAGAAATTGGATTAGAAGCTTTAATTAATTTTATCACGCATCCAAAACTTAAGCATTTACCTTTTTTATTGGAAACTCCTTACGATGTTGAAGGGCATAAACGGGAAATAGATTTGATTAAAGAAATTATAGGAGAAAAAAATGATAAATAAAAAACAACTAGACAGAATACTTCTTAATGTAGAAAAACCAGCTAGATATGTTGGAAGTGAGATAAACTCTATAATAAAAAATAAAGAAGATGTTGATGCAAGATTTGTATTTGCTTTTCCTGATATATATGAAGTAGGAATGTCTCATTTAGGTATGCATATTTTATATAATTTAATAAATAGTAGAGAAAATATTTGGTGTGAAAGAACCTTTGCACCATGGATTGACATGGAAGAGGAAATGAGAAAAAATGATATTCCACTTTATGCATTAGAAAGTAAAGACAGCATAAGAGAATTTGATATGGTAGGATTTACTTTGCAATACGAAATGAGTTATACAAATATATTGAATATGCTTGATTTAGGAAATATACCTTTAAGAAGTTCTGATAGAAATGATGAATTACCTTTAGTTATTGCTGGAGGACCTTGTGCATTTAATCCTGAACCTTTGTGGGAAATTATAGATTTGTTTGTTATTGGTGAAGCTGAAGAGGTATTTGTTGAACTTCTAGATATATATATTAATGAAAAGAAGAAAGGTTACACCAAACTAAAATTTTTAGAAAAAGCAGCTCAATTAGAAGGTGTATATGTTCCTCAATTTTACAATGTATTGTATAATAATGATGGAACAATTAAAGAAAGAAAAGTAATAAATGAAGCAGGTAAAGAAATTATATCGAAGCGTATAATAAAAGATATGGATAAAGTGTTTTATCCTGAAAAGGCTATAATACCTTATATTGATATAGTTCATGATAGAGTTATGCTAGAGGTATTTAGAGGATGTACACGTGGGTGCAGATTTTGTCAAGCTGGTATGATATATAGACCTGTAAGAGAAAAAAGTGTGGATACACTTATACAACAATCAGAAAAATTAGTTAATGCTACAGGGCATGAAGAAATATCTTTAGCTTCGTTAAGCACAGGAGATTATAAAAACTTGCCTGAGCTTGCATGCAAATTATTAGATAAATATGAGTCTCAGCGAATTGGTCTATCTCTTCCTTCATTAAGACTTGATTCAATATCATATGATTTAATAGAAAGAATTCAAAAGGTTAGAAAATCAGGCTTAACATTTGCTCCAGAGGCTGGTACACAGCGAATGAGAGATGTAATTAATAAAAATATAACAGAGGAAGATATATTGAGTTCTGTAAAGAGTGCTTTTGATTTGGGATGGTCGACAGTAAAACTGTATTTTATGATAGGACTACCAACAGAAACAGAGGAAGACATCTTAGGTATAAAAAATCTTGCTTATGAAATAAAAGATTTATTTTTTAAAAGACCTAAAGAAAAAATTAAGGGAAATTTAAAGATAACTGTTAGTGCATCTTGCTTTGTACCTAAACCTTTTACTCCTTTTCAATGGTTACCTCAAAATGATGTAGAGCAATTTTATAGTAAGGCAAAATTGCTTAGTAAAGAAATTAAAGATAGAAAAATTACTTATAATTATCATGATCCTAAACTAAGCTACTTAGAAGCAGTGTTTGCTAGGGGAGATAGAAAACTTTCTAAAGCACTGATAAGAGCATGGGAAAAAGGATGTAAATTTGATGGTTGGGGAGATAAATTTGATTACAATAAATGGATAGAGGTATTTGAAGAAACTAATATTTCTCATGAATTTTATACTGTAAGAGAAAGAAGTTTTGATGAAATTCTTCCATGGGATTTTATAAATGCAGGTGTCGATAAAGAATTTTTAATAAAAGAATATGAGAATTCAAAACTAGAACAGACTACTAGTGACTGCAGACAAGGTTGTAAAAATTGCGGTATAAATAAAAAAATTGCAAGAGGTATTTGCTAAAATGAATAAAATTAAAGGAAAATTCACAAAAACGAAGAATTTAAAATATATATCACATCTTGATACTTTAAGATTGTTTCAAAGAGCTGTAAGAAGAGCAAAAATTCCAATTAAGTATAGTGAAGGATTTAATCCACATCCAAAAATTACTTTTTCTTTTCCATTAGCTTTAGGAATAGAAAGCATAGGTGAATATTTTGAAATGGAATTAGAAGAAAGAATTAATGAGGATACTTTTATAAATAAAATGAATTCTGTTTTACCGGAAGATATGAAAGTGTTAAAAGCTGTATATACAAATGATAAAGAATCATTAATGGCACTTTCAGTATGGTCTGAATTCATATTAAATATTGAGCTTTATGAAGATATAGACGAAAATTTAATAAAAGATATAACTAATGATATAATTAGTAATGGTAAAACAATAACAAGAATAAGAAAAAAGAAAAAGAAAATAATTGAAAAACAAATAAATACAAAGGATTTAATTAAATATATTAATATTAAGAAACTAGAAGATAAAAGAATATGCGTTGAAGCTATATTAAAAACTTCAAGTTCTGGAAGCTTGAAAGCAGATGAGTTAATCTATATTTTAAAAGACAGTGGCATAAAAATAGAGTATTTTGAAGCAATGAGGAATAATATATTAAATAAAGAATTAGACCCTTTAGTTAAATAAGGAAGATGAAACATGAAACAAATGCTTATTGGAAACTCAGTATTGCAGGATAAGGTCGCTATACTTGAGGATGGTGAATTAATTGAATATTTCTATAAAACTAAATCAGAAAATAATTGTTTAGGAAATGTATATAAAGGAAAAGTAGTTAATGTACTTCCCGGTATACAAGCAGCATTCGTTGATATTGGCATGTCTAAAAATGCTTATCTTTTCATAGATTCATTACTATCCAAAAAGTATATTTATGAAAAAAAAATCAAAAGAGACTGTGTAAATAATATCAGAGATGTTATTAAAAAAGGTGATGAACTATTAGTACAGATAGTACGAGAACCTATTAGTGGTAAAAATCCATCTGTTACTACAGATATTTCTATATCCGGCAAATATACTGTTTTAGTTCCCGGAAACAAAAAAATAGGAATATCAAAAAAAATAACTGATGAGAATGAGCGTAAAAGGCTTAAAGAAATTGGTGATCAAATAATAAGAAACAATATAGGGATTATATTTCGTACTTATTCTAGCGGAAAAGATATTGCACAAATTAAGCATGATTATGATAACCTTGTATCTAAATACATGAAGATAGAAGAAGAATATCAATATTCATATTCTCCAAAGCTAATATATAAAGATAATTTATTGATAGAGAGAATAATAAGAGATTATTTAGATGAAACAATTAATGAAATATATGTTGAAGATAATATAACTAAAGAAAAAGTAGAAGAAGTATTTAGAAATAATAATATTAAAATAGGAATAAAAGTAAAAACATTCAAGCAGCACTATAATTTATTTGAGTATTTTAAAGTAGAAAAGCAAATAGAACAGCTTATAGAGAAAAAAGTTAAGCTCAAAAGTGGAGGTTCTATAATAATAGAAAGAACAGAAGCACTTACTGTAATAGATGTAAATTCTGGAAGTTTTGTTGGGAATAAAGATATAGAAGATACTGCGTTTATAATAAATGTTGAAGCAGCTAAAGAAATAGTTAGACAGATTAAATTAAGAAATATTACAGGAATAGTAATTGTCGATTTTATTAGTATGAAAACAAAAAAACATACTAGAGAGTTAGTAGCTAAAGTTAAAGAGTTTTTCAAAAATGATAAAGTTAAGACAAGTATACTTGGTATGACAAAATTAAATCTTTTAGAAATGACAAGAAAAAGAGATAAAGAAAGCATTTTTAGTGATTTGATTGATACATGTACTTTTTGTGATGGAAGTGGAAAAGTAATATCACCTTTACTGATATCTTTAAAAATTGAAGATATTATGAAAAGATTAAATGTGCATACAACCTGTGAAGCTGCAATAATTAGAGTAAACAATCATGTATATAAAATACTAAAAAGTGAGTTAGAGAATACTATAAAGGTTTTAGAAAAAACGTACAACAAAAAATTGTTTATAGAAAAATCTTATGATTTAGATTTTAATGAAATAAAAGTAGTTAAAATGGGAAAATTAGGTTATATTATGGGGTGTAAACAATAAAAATAAGCATTGACAAAATACGTGTATTCTGATAAAATCATATTTCGTAGGCAGCCGCTCAGAACAGGTTAAAAACTTTTAGTACCTGCTATGGCGAGACTGGTTAGAGGAGGTGTTTTAAATGTACGCAATAATTGAAACAGGTGGAAAGCAGTACAGAGTACAAGAAGGCGATGTTATTCGTGTAGAAAAATTAGAAAAAGCTCAAGGTGAATCAATAAAATTTGAAAAAGTATTATTAATTTCAAATGAAGGAAAACTTAATGTTGGAAAGCCATATGTTGAGGGTGCTTCAGTTGACGCAGTAGTGGATTCACAAGGTAAAGCTAGGAAGATTATAGTTTTTAAATTTAAACGTAAAGAAGATTATAGAAGAAAACAAGGACATCGTCAGCCATATACTCAAATTAAAATTGAAAAGATAAGCGGTTAATGAAATGATACTAGTAACTATTATAAAAGAAAGCTATTTCATTAGAGGTTTTAAAGTGACAGGACATGCAGGATATTCAGACGATGAAAATGATATAGTATGTGCAGCAGTATCTATTTTAGCATATACATCTCTAAATTCATTAAAAGAAGTAGCTAAAATATCTGAAAATGACATAATTTTCAATGTAAATGATGATGAAGGGTTACTAGAAGTATTTACAAACAAAATTAATGATGAATCTGAAGTAATATATAAGAATTTCATAGTAGGAATTAATCTTTTATTAGAAGATTACGGTAAATATATTACACTTAAGTACGAGGAGGTGTAAAGATGTTATTAAAACTTAATTTACAGTTATTTGCACATAAAAAAGGTGTTGGAAGCTCTAAAAACGGTCGTGATAGTGAATCTAAAAGGCTTGGAGTAAAAAGAGGAGACGGACAGCATGTTTTAGCAGGAAATATTTTAGTTAGACAAAGAGGAACTAAATTACATCCTGGTAGCAATGTTGGAAAAGGTGGAGATGATACATTATTTGCTTTGATAGACGGTGTAGTTAAATTCGAAAGAAAAGATAAAAAAAGAAAGCAAGTAAGTGTATACCCATTTGTTAAAGAAGCATAATAGTATTATAGAACCTACCTTATACAGGTAGGTTTTTTTAAGATAATAACTCTTTAACATACTGATATTGTTAATTAGAAACGGAGTGATATTTTATGTTTATTGATGTAGCTAGAATTTTTGTGCGCGGCGGAAAGGGCGGCAATGGTGCGGTTGCATTTAGAAGAGAAAAGTATGAACCTATGGGAGGACCTGCTGGAGGAGATGGAGGCAACGGTGGTAATATAGTATTAGAAGTGGATGAAGGTTTAAGAACACTTATGGATTTTAGGTATAAAAAGCATTATCACGCTCAAGTAGGAGAAGATGGAAGAAATAAAAATCAATATGGTTCAAGTGGTAAAGATATGATTTTAAAAGTGCCAAAAGGTACAATTGTTAGAGATGAAGAGACAGGCGTAGTTTTATGTGATCTTGTTGAAAATAAACAGCAGTTTATTTGTGCCCATGGAGGCAGAGGAGGCAGGGGAAATATAAAGTTTAAGAGTTCAACGAGGAGAGCTCCTAGATTTGCAGAACCGGGAAGAAAAGGTGAAGAACGTTGGATAACTCTTGAACTTAAGTTGATTGCGGATGTTGGACTTTTAGGATTCCCTAATGTTGGCAAATCTACATTGCTGTCTCATATTACAAGTGCCAAACCTAAGATAGCTAATTATCATTTTACCACGTTAAAACCAAATTTAGGAGTAGTGTCCTTAGGTGAGGGGAGTAGTTATGTTATAGCCGATATTCCAGGCCTTATAGAAGGTGCTTCAGAAGGTACTGGGTTGGGACATGAATTTTTAAGGCATGTAGAAAGGACAAAATTATTATTACATATATTAGATGCTTCTGGACAAGAAAACAGAAATCCCCTAGATGATTTTTATAAAATAAATAAAGAATTAAAAAATTATAGTCCTAAATTAGCTCAAAAAAAACAGATAATTATACTTAATAAAATGGATATACCTCAATCAAAAATAAATGCTGAAGAAGTGAAAGAAAAATTAGGTAATGAATATGAAATATTTGAAATATCTGCTGTAACTGGTGAAGGACTAAGTGATCTAAAAAAAGTTACATATAATAGATTATTACAAATAGAAGATGAAGTAGTATTTTTTGACGAGGAAGAACTTATTAAAGTATACGAAGTAAAAGAGAAAGATACTATTGAGATAAGAAAAGAAAACGATAAATATATTGCTGAAGGAGCTTTTTTAGAAAGATTAGTTGATTCTACTAATTTTGATGATTTTGAATCTTTCAGGTATTTTCAAAAGGTTTTAATAGATAAGAAAGTTATTGAAAGATTAAGAGAGCTTGGAGCAGAACAAGGAGATGCAGTAGATGTGTGTGGGGTTCAATTCGATTTTATTGAATAAATGGAGGTGTAAATAATTATGATAACAGGAAAACAAAGAAGCTATCTAAAATCACTTGCAAATAGTATTGATCCAATACTACAGATTGGAAAAAATGGTATTACAAATACAGTTATCAAACAAGCTGATGAGGCTTTAGAAGCTAGAGAATTAATAAAAGTAAAAGTTTTGAATAACAGTCTATTGGATGTAAAAGAAACTGCAAATAATATGATGGAAGAATTAAATGCTGAATTTGTACAAAGTATTGGAAGCAAGTTTGTATTATATAGAAAGTCAAAAGATGAATTAATAAATATTCCAAAAAGATAATGGATATAATAAGATTAGCTTACAATTCATAAGCTAATCTTTTCTTTGGAGTTTAAGTTATGGAAAATTATAATAAAATATGTAAATTGTATGAAAATGGCTATAGATGTATAAGATATGATGATGAAAAAGATGGACCTATGAACGTATATTTAAAAAATTTTGAAATTGAAAAATCAGATTCTATAAAAGTTACTAATTTTCAAGAGAAAATGAAAATTAAAAGTTATATTAATCAGAATTCTTTTAATTAATTGTTATTAATTAAGAAATTAATACATGAATAATCTAAATTATTAACTATTCTCTTAGATTCAGTAAGATAATTATACATTATATCTTTATCAATACTAAATAATTTAGGTGTACAACTTATTAAAACATTAACTAAATCATCATATGTGGTATCAATAAGATTATTAAAATAATTTGTTAATACCTTACATCTACCTCCTAATTCAACACATACTAAACATTTAATTATGTCTTCATCTAAATTATAATTTTCTTTTTCATTGATTTCATTATATTTACCAAAAACGAAATCATACATAACATCATAAATAATTTTATTACAAACTATTTCTTTATAAAAAGATAAATTATTTGCATTTCTAAATATTATATCAAAGAAAATTCTATGACTGACTAATAGTAGTAGGATGTCATCATCAGAGTCAACTTCATCTGATACAAAATGGTTAATTTTATCTAAATATTCTGTAAAACATATTTTAACTATATTTTTTTTAGTTTTAAAATAATAAGATAAAAGACCAAGATTAACATTAGCTAAATCTGAGATTTTTTGAACTGTAGTTTTTTTATAACCATTAAAATAGAATAAAGTTTTTGCAACGTGAATGATGTTGTTTCTTGTTGTCATTCCCTTTTTATATCTTTTTAACATAACATTTCCCTCCATGAAAAAATAGTATGTATGTTCTAATATATCACAAATTTACAAATAATTCAAATTTTTTAAGAAATTTTTTATCGCAATTTGAAAATTTGTGTAATAAAAGGTATAATAACTTGTAAAAAAAGATAAATTATTTAGACGATTGTGTAAAGTTGAAAATGTTATATTAACATAAGTAATATCAACGTATACACATTTGACATATGTCTAATTATAAATTATAAAATGGAGGATTTATGGAAACAAAATTGAGAGTTAAATTATTACAATATACACCTGAACCAGAGAAATTAGTTTCAGCAGCTGCAAAACTTTGCTATTCACAGCTGCCTGCTGATGAAATAATGGAAGATCTTACAGATGATAATGTTAGTAAGTTTTTAAATATGTTAATGAATCTAGGTCATCTTTCAACAATAGAACATATTAGTTTTTCTTTTGCAGTAGAAGGTATTTCTAGAACTCTTACTCATCAATTGGTAAGACATAGAATTGCAAGTTACAGTCAACGTTCACAAAGATATGTTTCTGAAGGACAATTTCATTATATAGTTCCACCTGCTATAAAGGAAGATAAGCTAGCAGAAAAGACCTACATTAAGGCTATGGAAGATGATCAAAAAGCTTACGATAAAATAGCTTCAATATTAAAAGAAAAATATTTAAATACATATTTAGATGAAGGAGTAAGCGAGAAAAAAGCTCTAGGCATGGCAGAAAAAAAAGCAATAGAAGATGCTAGATATGTGCTGCCTAATGCTTGTGAAACAAAAATTATGGTAACTATGAATGCTCGTAGTTTAATTCATTTCTTTAATGTAAGGTGTTGTAATAGGGCACAATGGGAGATTAGAGAAATGGCAACTCAAATGCTATTGGAAGTAAAAAAAGTAGCTCCAATAATATTTAAGAATTCTGGACCTTCTTGTATAAATGGACCTTGCCCAGAAGGTAAAATGACTTGTGGAAAAGCTAATGAAATGAGAGAGAAATTTAAATAACTAAATAGAGTGGACGAAAGTCCACTCAGATTCAATTTTATTTCATAAATCCATTATCTTTTAGTTTTGTTCTAACTTCACCAAGCATATACAGAGAACCTGCAAATGCAAAACAATCATCAGAATCAGATTTTTTTATAATATTTATAGCTTCATCTACAGAACAAAGAGGTGAAGCAATATTAGTATAATTATTAATAAGGTTTGACATGTCTTTAGCATCGATTGCTCGTGGATTATCTGGAGTTAATGTGTAAATTTTCTTGCTTATAGATAATAAATAATCTATAACAGTAGATGGGTTTTTGTCTTTTAACATGCCATAGAAAAGTATAATTTTTTTGCCGCTCATATATTTTTTTATGGTATTAGTAAAAGATTCAATTCCACTAATATTGTGTCCACCATCAAGTATAATTATTGGCTTTTGATTAATCACTTCAAATCTACCAGCAAATTTACAGCTGCATAGTCCATTAATTATGTTTTCCTCAGTTATATTATAGCCTTTATTTTTGAGTATTTCTAAAGCTCTTAATGCTGTAACACAATTATATATTTGATGTTCACCAAGTAATCCTAACTTGAAAGTTGGTAGTTTGAAAACATCATTCTTTAAATATTTTAGATCTTGACCAAACAGACCTGCATTTAGTAATTGTATATCATTTTCACTAGTTTCATAAATAGAAGCATTCTTTTTTTCTGCTTGTTTTTTTATTACTTCAACGATTCTAAAATCCTGAGGATATACTACAACATCTCCATTTTCCTTTATAATACCAGCTTTTTCGAAAGCTATTTTTTCAACTGTATCTCCTAAGTATTGTACATGATCAACACTTATAGAAGTAATAATTGAAACTATAGATTTTTCTATAACATTTGTTGAATCAAATCTTCCTCCCATACCTACTTCTAAAATAACAAAATCTACATTATGCTCATAAAAGTATTGGAAACCTATTGCTGTTACTATTTCAAATTCTGTAGGATGGTTACTTCCTGAATCTAACATTTCATTTACTTTATCTTTAACAAGTGCTGTAGTTTTAGCAAGATTTTCTTTATTTATATTATTTCCATTAATTTGTATTCTTTCTGTAAATTCTTCAAGAAAAGGGCTGATAAATAGTCCTACTTTATAGCCTGCAGATGCTAATACATCATGTATCATATTACTAGTTGAACCCTTACCATTTGTGCCAGCAATATGTATTATTTTTAGTTTGTTTTGTGGATTACCTAATAAATCCATAAGTTTAGTGATATTTTCAAGACCTAATTTAGACCCAAATTTATGTGTAGAGTGTATATAATCAATTGCTTCATTATAATCCATATTTAATTTCATCCTTTCATGTTTTATCAATATAACTAGAAAGCATTATTCTACTAATAATTTACTGTTAATTGTTAGTTGCTTTTTCGACTGTTTTTATTATTATTTTATATATATTTAGTTTTATGTACAATATTATAACATGTAAGAAAAAAAGATAAACTAATATTTTAATTTCAACACATTTAAATTCAGCGCTTAAAAATCTATTGCTTTCAAAAAGCATATGTGTTATTATTTTGATACAAAACAAAATCTCTTTTAGGTGTTTTATACATAATAGGGAAAGTGGTTAAAACCCACTGCAGCCCCCGCTACTGTAAATGCTGACAAATTCTTATGTTCCACTGGGAGACTGGGAAGGATAGAAGGAGAATGATGCATGAGCCAGGAGACCTGCCTAAAAGATAATATTACGTCTTCGGTGGGAGGAATGTATATGAATAAAAAATCTTATATATATTCCCGACTTATATAGTCGGTATTTTTTATTAGGAGGAGCTTATGAAAAAAAAGATTTTGAGTTTATTATTAATTCTAACTATATTATTTTCAATAGTTGCATGTAATAAAAATGAACAACCTGCAAATGCACAAACAGGAGAAAATGAACCTCAAGAGAAGGTGGAGACTCCATACTATCCTGTTACAATTGTTGATGATGCAGGAAATGAAATTGTTTTAGAAGAAGAGCCTAAGAAGGTTGCTTCAACAGCACCAAGCAATACAGAAATAATATTTGCATTAGGCGCAGAGGATAAACTAGTTGGAGTAACTGATCACTGCAACTATCCAGAGGCAGCTTTAGATATAGAAAAAATAGGAGGCTTTAATACTCCAAATATTGAAAAAGTAATTGAATTAGAAACTGATTTACTTATTACTGGCTATATTACTGATGATGTAAAGAATCAGATAGAAGAAGCAGGTACAAAAGTAATAATGATAATACCTAGTGATTTAGAAAGTGTTTATAAAAGTATAAAAACTATTGGAAAAGCTTTAAATAAAGAAGAACCAGCTGCAAGCTTGGTAGAAGATATGAGAGGTAAACAGAAGGATATAGTAGAAAGAGTTGCTAACTGTGATTTAAAGCGAGTATTTTATGAAGTATGGCATGAACCTCTAATGTCATCTGGTCCCGGAAGTTTTATGGATGAGATGATTACTTTGGTTAAAGGAGAAAACATAGCAGGTGATGCTGAGTCAGCATATGCTGAATACAGCCTAGAAAAGCTTATAGAGAAAGATCCTCAAGTTTATATTACTGGTGATGATGGGTATAAAACTGTAGATGATATTAAAGCTAGAGAAGGTTATGAGGATATATCTGCAATTAAAGATGATAGAATTTATTTTCTAAATCCAGATATTATTACTATACCTGGACCTAGAATTATAGAAGCATTAGAGCAGATAGCGAGTTCAATACATCCTGAAGCTTTTTACGAAAAATAGAATGTTAGACTGCTAAGTCTGATATACAATTGGTCAGCTAATCAAATCGTATCTCCCAAGTAACGTTTAAATAGCTGACCTTTCTTATTGAACGAGAAACGAGAAATGAGTAACTAGGAACATGGTGGTTTTACTGACGTAAAACAAAATAAAAACGAGAAACGAGTAACTAGGAACATGGAAGTTTTATTTATGTAAAACAGTTAAAACAATGAACAAGAAACTAGTAGTGAGAACTAGGGATAATATATAGGTGTAAAATACTAAATTTTTTATAAAAAAATTACTCGATATTACTAGTTATTCATTACTAATTACTCGTTTTGCATTATTAATTATAAAAAGAAGTGAGACAAGTGAAGAATAAGAAATATATAATCTTTTCTGCAATAATTATATTATTATTTTTTGTTATAATTATTTGCAGCTGTATTGGTGCTTCAAAGGTTACATATACAGATGTAATAAAAATACTTTTAAACAAAGTATTTAATTTAGGTATAGATTTAAGCAGTATTCCTAAATATGCACAGACAATTATTTGGACAGTAAGGTTTCCTAGAGTTTTAATAGGTTTATTAGTAGGTGGAGCATTATCTGTATCAGGTGCAGCATATCAAGGATTGTTAAAGAATCCTATGGCAGATCCGTACGTAATAGGGGTATCATCTGGAGCTGCATTTGGAGCTACAATAGGTATAACAAGTAAAATAACTTTTAATATTTTAGGCCTTTCATTTATTTCAATTATGGCATTTGTAGGTGCTGTAACAGTCGTTTTTCTAGTGTACAATGTTGCAAAAATCGGGAAAAAAGTTCCTATGACAACACTTTTGCTAAGTGGTATTGCTATAGGTCAATTTCTAACTGCTTTAACATCTTTATTAATGATATTTTATAATAGAGATATGTATAAAATCATATTTTGGACTTTAGGTTCACTGTCAGGAAAAGGTTGGACTCAGTTTAATACAATACTTCCATATGTAATAATAGGATGTTTAATTATATATTACTATTCTAGAGATTTAGACTTATTACTTTTAGGAGAAGATACAGCTAATAATTTAGGAGTTAATGTTGAGAGAACAAAAAAAATTCTATTAACCATAAGTGCAGTTGTAACAGCAGCGGTAGTTTCTGTTTCAGGAATAATAGGTTTTGTTGGGTTAATAATACCACATGTAGTAAGATTATTTACAGGACCTAACCATAAAGTTTTACTACCAGTTACATTTATAACAGGAGGTATTTTAATGATTTTATGTGATACTATTGCTAGAAGTGTATTATCTCAAGAAATACCTGTAGGAATTATTACTGCAATATTGGGTGGACCGTTCTTTGTTTACCTTCTTAGAAGTAAAAAGAAGGAGGTATTTTGATGTTAGCTCAAAAAGTTGTAGAATTGAATAATATTACAATAAATTATGGTAATGTGAAAATAATAGATAATATAAGTCTTGACATTAAAAAAGGAGAATTTGTTAGTGTAATAGGACCGAACGGTGCAGGAAAATCTACTATATTAAAAGCAATAACTAGAAGTATTGAAATTAATAATGGATATATATATTTAAATGGTAAAGATATCAATTCATTTTTACATAAAGAACGTGCTAAAATCATTGGCTTTGTTCCACAAGAATATAACATACCTTTTAACTTTACAGTACAAGATATAGTTAGTATGGGAAGAAATCCATATATGAAAAGGATGCATAAAGAAAAAGGTGAAGATAAAAAAATAGTTGAAAATTCTTTGAGAAAGACTAATACTTTACAATTTAGAAACAAAAGCTTTAATAATCTAAGTGGAGGAGAAAAACAAAGAGTTGTTACAGCTAGAGCTTTAGCACAAGAACCTGAAATATTAATATTAGATGAAGCTACGTCAAATTTAGATATTCATCATCAATTGGAATTATTAGAGCTGATATATTGGCTTAACAGAGAAAATGGACTTACTGTATTAGCTGTGATGCATGATTTAAATCTAGCTTCAAGATTTAGTGATAGACTTATTCTATTGAATAAAGGTCAAATTTTTAAAGAAGGAAAACCGAAGGAAGTGCTGACTGAAAAGGTATTATCTAAAGTGTATGATATGGAAATGGTTGTTAGAGATAATAAATTACTTTCATTTAAAGAAATAGTTCCACTAAGAGTTAGAAGAGCTTGTAAAGGAAAAAATGTTAATGTACATGTAATGTGCGGTGGAGGTACGGGTGAATATATTATAGAGAAATTGTATTCACAAAGATATAATATTAGTTGTGGAATAATTAATGAAGGTGATAGTGATTTAGAATTATGCAAAAGCTTAAACATTGATTATATTAGTGAAAGTCCATTTACTGAGTTTTCAGCAGAATCTATTAAGAAGAATAAAGAATATATAAAGCGAGCAGATATAATTATTCTTACTGATGTTCCTGTAGGTTGGGGAAATTTAGCTAATATAAAACAGCTCGAAGAAGTGAAGGATAAGGAAATAATAATCCTTCATACTATAAATAGAGATTATGTAGACGGTGAATGTGATAAAATAATAGATAAACTTAAGCAGAAAGAAAATGTTTTTTATGCAATGAATTTGAAAAAGGTTTTCGAAAAACTTAATAGCAAAATATATAATAAAAGGGGCTGAGAATAATAAGCAGCCCTTTTACTATAGTATTTGATTTAGTACTGTTTTTCTAGTCCAACTTTCGGCTTCTAAAATTACATCTAAACAGTCTATTTTCTGAGGTTTATGTAATGACATTATTCTTTCATTGATATTTCCTATATCAAGAAATTTAATTTTGTTTCTTAAAAATAAATCAACAGCTACTTCATTAGATGCATTTAACACAGCCGGCATTGTTCCTCCTGCTTCAATAGCATCATATGCTAATTTTAAACACTTAAAAGTTTTTAAATCTGGCTTTTCAAATGTAAGCTTTCTTATTTCAGATAAACTTAAACTTTTATAATCGTTTTCTATTCTTTCGGGATAAAATAAAGCAACTTGTATAGGTGTTTTCATTGTAGGACAACCAAATTGTCCAATAACTGAATGATCTATATATTCTACAGCAGAGTGAAGTATACTTTGAGGATGAACTACTACTTCTATTTGAGAAGGCTCAACATTAAATAGCCATTTGGCTTCTATTACTTCTAATCCTTTATTCATCAATGTAGCAGAGTCTATAGTAATTTTTTTACCCATAGACCAGTTTGGATGATTTAATGCATCAGAAACAGAAACATGTTCTAATTCATTTATTTTCTTTCCTCTAAAAGGTCCACCCGATGCAGTTAATATTATTTTACTAATATCTTTATAACTGTTTCCCATCAACGATTGGAAAATTGCACTGTGTTCGCTATCAACAGGAAGAATTTTAGAATTATATTTTCTTGCTGCTTCCATAACGTAACTACCACCTGCTACTAAGGTTTCTTTATTGGCTAAGGCTACAGTTTTACCCAATCTAAGAGCTTCAATAGTAGGACGTAGACCTATCATGCCAGAAACGGCGGTAACTATTATATCTGATTTTTCGTATGTACTTACAGTTATAAGTCCTTCAATTCCTGAGACGATTTCTGTTGTTTCTCCATTACCTAATCTTTTCTTTAATTCTATAGCTTTTTCCTTGTTCATGACAGCACATATATTAGGTTTAAATATATGTATTTGTTTATGGAGCAAATCAATATTTTCATTACCGGAAATAGCACATACTTTTAGCTTATCCATATTACTAGAAACTACTTCAAGAGTCTGTGTACCAATTGAACCTGTTGATCCTAAAATACTTATATATTTCATATTTTTTCATTCCTTTCAAAATCATTTAGAATAGAATAAAGATTCTGTAATTAAACTTTTATCTCATAAACATATTATAATACTTTTGATAATAATTGAGAAACATTTTAAGAAATATATAAACTTTAAATATAAAAAAAAGTGCATTTGCACTTTTTTTATTGCATTCTAGCATAGAAGATATTCTTTGAAAACTTAGTACACCCTAATAATAAATCATCTTTGGAATCAATATTTATTTTATTAGTTATGCAGAATAAATCATTTTCTTTAACTTCAATATCCTGAGACATGCTGGAAAGAAAGTCTTTGCATTTTTCAATTTTTGATTGATCATCAAAGGAACATCTTATATAATAATTTTTAAATTCATTTATATCATTAGTTAAAGCAACTTCTTCATTTAGAGTTATTTCAAAATCTTCATATTCTTTATTAATAATATCTAAAATATCACTTACAACAGCGTTTGCAGTAGGGTCTTTACCTGCTCCTTGACCTATAAGTTGATATTTACCAAGTATATCACATTCTATATCTACAATATTTAAGTTAGAATTTACTTGTGCAATTACAGAATTTGTAGGTACTAGAACAGGTTCTACAACAGCAGTTATAGCATTGTTTTTAATATTAGATGATGCAAACAATTTAACACTAAGCTTCATTTTTCTGAAAAAATTAATATCATTAATTTTAATATTTCTAATACCACTAGTTTTAATATCGGAATCCTTTAGTTCTACCTTATAAGCTAAAGAAGACAAAATAGCAATTTTTCTAGCCATATCATATCCATCAATGTCATCTGTAGGGTCTGATTCAGCATAACCTAAATCTTGCGCTCTTTTTAGAATTTCTTTAAAACTAACATTTTCTTGTTCCATGCTTGACAAGATATAATTAGAAGTACCATTTATAATACCTGAAATAGAATGTATTTTATTTATCTTCATTAATTCCTTAAGAGACTTAATTATTGGAATACCTCCTGCAACACTTGCTTCATACAAGAAACCTACATTATTATTTTTTGCAACAGTATGTAATTCTATCATATGTTTAGCAACGACTGCTTTGTTTGCTGTAACAACATGTTTACCAGAAGATAATGCTCTTTTAATATATTTATAGGCTAAGTCAACTCCTCCTATGAGTTCAACAACAATATCAATATCATTGTTATCTAAAATATCATTAATATTATTAGTTAAAATAGAAGTATCCATATTTATATTTCTTTTTTTGTTAATATTATTCACAAGAATTTTTTCAATGGATAATTCTTCTTTAACCGAATTATTAACAATGTCATACTTATTTGTTAAAATTTCATAAACACCAGTTCCTACAGTGCCTAAGCCTAATAATCCTATTTTTATCATATTGTGCTCCTTTCTAATAACACTAAAAAAAATGTTTTTTATAAAAAAACACTTGTAATATAATTTAAAACAGTATATCATAGTAAAAAAAGTTATGCAACATAAAACAGGAGGGTTTTATGAAAAAAATTTATGAAAGTACAAGAGATTGTAATGTTAATGTGACAGCTTCTGAAGCAGTTTTAAATGGAATATCTCCTGATGGCGGACTGTATGTAATGAGAGATTTAGATATAATTAATATAGATGTTAATGAATTAGTAGGAAAGAATTATCATGAAATAGCTTACAAAATCCTAAAAGAAATGTTAAATGATTTTTCAGATAAAGAAATTGGATATTGCGTTTCTAAAGCCTATAATAATAAATTTAGTTCGAAAAATATTACTCCTATTGTAAAAGTAGGAGATAAATATATACTTGAATTATTTCATGGCAAAACATCAGCGTTTAAAGATGTAGCATTATCTATATTACCTTATTTAATAACAACGTCTTTTGGAATAAACAAAATTAAAGAAGAAGTAGTAATTCTTACTGCAACTTCAGGAGATACAGGTAAGGCAGCTTTAGAGGGATTTAAAAATGTTAAAGGAACAAAAATAATTGTTTTTTATCCTGATGAAGGTGTTAGTCAAGTTCAGAAAGCACAAATGCTTACACAAGAAGGAAACAATACATTTGTTTCTGCTATAGAAGGAAATTTTGATGATGCACAAACAGGTGTAAAGAATATTTTTACAGACAATAATATGAAAAAAATATTAGCTGATAACCAAAAGAGATTTTCATCAGCAAATTCAATAAATATAGGAAGATTAATTCCTCAGATAGTTTATTATTTTTATTCATATATACAACTACTTGAAACTGGAGAAATACAAAAAGATGAAAAAGTTAATTTTGTAGTACCTACAGGAAACTTTGGAAACATTTTAGCTGGATATTATGCAAAATTGCTAGGTCTTCCAATTAACAAACTAATATGTGCATCTAATAAGAACAATGTTTTATACGATTTTATAAAGACAGGTGTTTATGATGCTAATAGAGAGTTTTATAAAACAATATCTCCATCGATGGATATATTGGTATCAAGTAACCTTGAGAGGCTATTATATTATATGAGTGATAATAATAATGAAATGGTTAAAGATTTAATGATGAATCTGGTACAAAAAGGAAAATACGAAGTAGAAAATAGCATAAAACAAAAAATTGAAGAAATATTTTTTGCAGGTTATGCAAAAGAAAGTGAAATTACGAAGACAATCAGGGAAGTATATGAAAAAGATAATTATTTAATAGATACGCATACTGCTGTTGCATGTAAAGTATTAGAAGATTATAAAGATGAAACAGGTGATAAGACTAAAAATATAGTACTATCAACTGCTAGTCCTTTTAAATTTGCTGGGAGTGTGTATAAAGCAATTTTCGGTAAACATGATAAAAATGAATTTAATTTAATGTACGAACTTTCAGAAAAGACAGGTTTTGGAATTCCTGATAATTTAATGGGAATAGAAAAAAAACCTATACTGCATGAAAGTTTATGTAAAACATCTGAAATGAAAGATACAATAATAAAATTGTTAAATATATAAAAACATATGAAAACTTTACATCAGTGAGGTTACAATTAATGTTCTGGAGGGAAAAATGGTAAAAGTTCAAGTACCTGCTTCAACAGCAAATATTGGTCCGGGATTTGATACTCTTGGATTAGCGTTGAAACTTTATAATATATATTTTTTTGAAGAATTACAAGAAGGACTTATTATAGATGGATGTCCTCAAAAATTCAAGAATGAAAATAATCTAGTATATAAGGCATTTAAAATAACTGCAGATAAAATAGGTTTTAAAATTAAAGGATTAAAAATAACAATGGAAACAGATATACCTGTTTCAAGAGGTTTAGGAAGCAGTGCTGCATGTGTGGTTGGGGGTGTATTAGGAGCCAACGCACTTGCTGGAAATATTCTTAGTAAAGAAGAGCTGTTTAATATAGCAGTTGAAATAGAAGGACATCCTGATAATATCGCACCTGCCATGTTTGGAGGGCTTACAGCTTCACTTATGTTGGAGAGTAAGCCGTATTATGTTAAGCATGAAATAAATAAAGATTTAAAATTATGTGCACTTATACCTGAGTTTGAAGTTAATACTTCTGAAGCACGTAAAGTACTACCATGCAAAGTAGATTATAAAGAAGCTGTACATAACATATCGAGAACTGCAGTGTTATTAAAAGCTTTGCAGACTGGAAACGAAGAGATGATAAAATTATCTATTGATGATCTGCTTCATCAACCTTACAGAAAGTTACTTATATATGAATATGATAAAGTTAGTGAAATATGTAAAAATAATGATAGCCTTGCAGTTTTTATAAGTGGTGCAGGACCAACAATTATGAACATAGTAAAGAATAGTAATTTTACAAAATTAATACAAAATGATATAATAAACTTAGCATATAAGTGGAATGCAAAAATGTTAGAAACAGATTTTGATGGAGCAGTTGTTACAGGAGGTTATAATGATAAAGAAGTACCTTATAGTAAACAAAAAAATACTTCCAGAGGTATATGAAAGAGTAATAGAAGCTAGAAATATGATTAACGAGGGTAATGCTAAAGGGATAAGTGAAGCAGTTAAAAAGGTAGGAATAAGTAGAAGTACTTATTATAAGTATAAAGATTATGTATTTTCACCTTCGGAGAACTCTATTGGACGTAAAGCAGTAGTTGCATTAATGCTAAAAAATGAAAAAGGTGTATTATCATATGTAATAAATGAAATTTCAAAATCGAATGCAAATATACTTACAATTAATCAAAATATACCTATTAGTGGTAAAGCTTCAGTAAATCTATCATTAGATGTTTCTGATATTGATTTATCTATTGAGGATATGCTGGCAAATTTAAAGAAAATCCCAGGAGTAAGTGTTGCTAGATTGATAGCTATTGAATAAGGAGGCTGGTATGTACGGCGTTGCATTAGAAGGTGGAGGAGCTAAAGGAGCCTATCATATTGGTGCTTATAAGGCATTACTAGAATTAGGTGTAGAAATAGGGGCAATTACAGGAGCATCCATTGGTGCTTTAAATGGTGCTATACTTACTCAAGGAAATTTTGATATTGCATATGATTTATGGTTAAATCAATTAAAAATTTCTATGTTGTTTGATTTAGACGAAAAAAAAATAAATGAAATAAAGAATGGCAAATTTCATAAAGATAATATACCCTATATATTAAATGTTTCTAAAGAGCTGTTGAATAATAAAGGACTAGATACTAGTAAAATAAGGAGTTTACTTAATGAAATAATAGATGAAGAAAAGGTAAGAAACTCAAAAATAGATTTTGGGATTGTTACAGTTTCCTTATTAGATATGAAACCATTGGAATTATATAAAGAAGAAATACCAAAAGGTAAGCTTATAGATTATTTAATGGCAAGTGCAAATTTTCCAGCCTTTAAAATAGATAAAATGGATGGAAAATTTTTTATTGACGGAGGAATACACGATAATTTACCAATAAATTTATTAATTAAAAAAGGATACAAAAACGTAATAGCAATAAGAACATATGGCATTGGTAGAGTACAAAAAGTTAAAGATAAAGATGTAAATATAATCTATATCGAGCCAAATGAAGATTTAGGTAAAACTCTTGATTTTAATACTGATAGAGCAAAAATAAATATTAAACTGGGATACTATGACTGTTTAAAAAAATTTAATAATTTGAAGGGATTTAAATATTATTGCAGGCCGTTTAAAGGTGAATTCATATATTATATATTGGATATAATGACAAAACAAAAAATAACAAAAATCTCAGATATATTAGGGTATGAAAATATACCTTATGAAAGATTGATGTTTGAAAAAATATTACCTAGATTAGAAAATTTAATGGAAATGAAAGGTACAAATGATTACCAAGATATAATAATAAGAATGGTAGAATTTATAGCACAAAGATATAAAGAAATAGAAAGATTTAAAATATATGATTTTGATGAATTTATAAAGCTAACAATTAATAAATTTAAAGAGAATCCGTTAAAGCAGTCTATAAAAATACCAAAATTTATTAAACACAGTGAAATACTTTCTAAAACTGTGAAAGATGATTTAATTATAGAAATATTTAAAAATACTTTTTAAATGCAAAATAGAAAATTAAAAGAACTCGATTAGCGAGTTCTTTTTCGTTGCTACTTTGGATAATTTAAATTTTCTGGTTTGATGTTGTATAAAACTTCTTTCAGAAATTTTTTAGCTTCATATTTTGCCATAGGTAAATTCATATCTAGGTAATTACCACAAGATTTTTCATCTGCACCGGGCACTTTATCATCAAAATCTTGTATAAATTCAAACATTTCTACTATTATAGGTACTATATCGTTAGAGGTTTTGTCACCTTTTAATATTAAGTAGTATCCAGTTCTGCAGCCCATAGGACCGAAGTAAACAGTTTCTTCATCATATTCAGGATGGTTTCTCAAAAAAGTTGCACCAGTGTGTTCAATAGTATGTAATTCACTAGTATTTATCACGGGCTCATTATTAGGTTCTTTCATTCTTATATCAAATGTAGTAATTGCTTTATCGCCTAGAGCATCTTTTCTTGATACATAAATGCCCCTTTTTAGTAATAAATGATTAACTAAAAAACTTTCTATTTTTTTCATAACGATCCTCCTTAAATAATTGTATACAAGGATATTTTACTATAAAAAAAGGTAAAAGGCAAAATTAACTAAATATAAACTATATTATTAATTAGAGAGTATATCAAGATATAGTTAATTATTATAGTAAATAAAAAACAGGATATCAAGGTATATAATAACATAGATAACAAAAACCTCATATATTATAATTTAATAGGGAGGTTTTTTATGAAGAAAATAATTACTATAGTTTTAACTTTACTATTTTTATCTACAACTCTAGCGTTTGGTAATGTAATGTATGAGATTGAAGAAGGCGATACACTATGGAAAATCAGTAATAAATATAACATTTCACTTAATAAAATCATATCAATAAATAATATTAAAAATGTTAACAATATCTATGCTGGTTCCAAAATATCGCTTCCTGAATTAGAAAATCAAGATGTTTTATATGTAGTAAAAAGTGGAGATACTTTTTGGAAAATTAGTAATATGTTTGGAATAGAAATTAATGAAATAAAAACTAGAAATAATTATACTAGTGATTACATAGAAGTTGGAGAAGTACTATACATACCATTTTCTAGTTTAAAAGAAAAAAAATATAATATTACTCATACAGTACATTCGGGAGAATCTTTATGGTCAATTTCTATGAAATATGGTGTAACACAAGATGATATTGTACAAGTTAATAAATTGTCTTTAAATTCATACTTGACAGTTGGACAAAAGTTGTTAATACCTCAGTACTATTCAAATAAAAAATATACTAGATCAAATAATTATGGTGAATTTCTAGATTGGTGGAAAGAAGCTCAATATCTTTTACCAATTAATTCGATTTTCACTGTTAAAGATTTGAAAACTGGTAAAACTTGGAACATGAAAAGAACTATAGGTGCCAATCATGCAGATTGTGAACCACTTTCAAATGAAGATACACAGATTATGAAAAACATATGGGAAGGAGAATTCAGCTGGGAACGAAGACCTGTATTAATATTATATAATGGAAGGAAGATAGCCGCTTCCGCAAGCTGTATGCCTCATGATATACAATACCTCTATAGAAATGGTGCTAACGGTCATTTTGATATACACTTTCCAAACAGTACGAGACACATAGATGGACAAAGAGATGAAGAACATCAATATAATACATTAGTAGCAGCAGGGTTAAGATAAAATAAGATAAAAAAAGAAAATCTTTAAAGGTTTTCTTTTTTTATATACTAATAAAATTCTATAAAACTTTTTTTATTATAAGTATAATTAAAGTTCATATACTTATATATAGTATCTTTTAATATAATAAAAAGAGATTTAGGGAGATTTTATGGAAATAATATTGTCATTATTTAAAAAAATTGTGGATGAGATATCTAAATTGACCTTAGAAGATAAATTAAAAAAAGAATCAAATAAATCAGGTAATTTACAAATAAATCCTCTTGATAAAAAATACTTTAGTAATCAGTTAGTAATAAAGAAAAAACTATATAATAAATTTATAAAGAATAATTTATTAACGTTAGAAAAATTAACTGATAAACATTTTATGAAAAGTAGTATTGAATTAGAAAATGCAAATGAGGAAGTTATAAAACTAATACTCAATTTAATTAGAAAAGAAAAATTTACTTTAAAAGAAAAAGAAGTGATATATTGGTATCTAAGCAGTTCAAAATTTATGATAAAAAATAGGAGAATTTTAAATGAGTTAAATAAATATATAGGAACTATTGAAAAAAATAATATATTCAAAAATGTCTATAAAAATGATAATTATTCGAGAAAAGATGCAGCTGATTATGCTAACAAGTATTATTATGATTACAATAAAGATTATCCTAATTTTGGAGATAATATGTATGAAGGAGGAGATTGCGCAAATTTTATTTCACAATGCTTGTATGCTGGAGGAATGCAGTGGATTATGATTAATAATGATTATGCTAATGCAGAAAATTGGTGGTGTAAGCCTGGAGCTACTGATAAAGATGGAGATACACGCATAACGCTATCATGGAAAACTACTTATGGATTTAAAAATCATTGGCAATCTAGGGCAGCTAAATATTCATCTAATACAGCAGCAAGTATGAAAAAAAATTGGTCAAATTGGCTTAATGAATTGGAAAGAGGAGATGCAATACAATTAGCAGATAAAAATAGTAATCCTTGGCATACATTAATTATTTGTGATTATGCTTATAAAGATTTTAAATTAGCTGCACATACAAATGATACTAATTCAGCTTTGTTTAATGGTTATATATTAGAACATCGAGTGACAGGAGATGATAGAGTACTAGTTTATCAAATGGACTAAAATACTAAACATCTTTTGGATAATCTTCACCATACATATTATTATCATACCAATCCAAAGCTTTATTAGTTTCTTTAGTTCTATTAAATTTAGCAGCATCTTGCCATGAATCTTCTTGGTCAAATATATTTTTATTGTCTTCATCGTCAGTGCTACCTTTGTATATAGATCTTAAAACTGCTTCTTCAGCAGGTCTTGTAGTAAGCATATCATCTGTAGGATTAGACTTTCTTTTGCAATCTATACATTTTATTGATGAAGGTAGTGTTTCTAATCTATCTTCTGATATGTTTTTTCCACAAACTATACACTTTCCGTAAGTTCCTTCATTAATCATTTTAAGAGCTTGATTAATCTTTTCTAAGTGGATTTTTTCATCGGTTTCTAAATTCATATCCATTTCAGCTTGAAAAGTTTCTGTAGCAATATCAGCAGGGTGATTATCATACATAGACAATTCATTAATATAGTCTTTTAAAGAACCATTTTGCTGATTTTTATCTTTAAGTTCTAATGTTCGCAAGGATTTTTCTTTTTCCTTTAATAATAATTTTTTATAATGATGCAATTTATTTTTGTCCAAAATAACCTCCATATAATATTTATTGTAATAGAAGTATTTTTGCCTTATAGAAATTGTTTTATACATTAATTATATCTTAATAATACTATTTCTATTTTTTCATCATCATAGTATATTTTTGCTTCGTCTATCATCATGCCAACTAATGATAATTCAGTATCTAAATCATAATTACCAGTAAGTTCCCAATAATATTCTTCCATTTCTTCTTGTTTTTCGTAATTTAAAAACTTAACTAACTTAAACAGTTTATCTCGTTTTGATAAATCATAGTCGCTTTTAAATGTAATAGCACATAAATCAGCTTCTCTCTTAAAGTTAACATCAATATTATTCGCTCCCATCGAAAATAAGTAAAACATTAATTCATCTATGATTTTAGTTATTCTTTTTTTTTCATGCTTCATTAAAAATCATCCTTTCTAAAAGCTTCAATTAATGGAACTAAAACAGCTGCAACTATACCAGCAGAGAAACCATTATTATATAAATTAAGTCCTCCATGTAAGTATCCAACATTTAAAACAACAGATGAATGAATAATTGCTGCTATTATACCATAAAACCAGCCAAATTCACCAGCAATAGGTGCCAAAGCAGTGCCAAACAAAGCAGCTAATAAAATTGAAGGATCATTTATATTCCATATCTTTGTTACAGATCCTATTAATACACCTATAAATATTGGAATTATATTCTTTGGATGCTTTCCAAATGCTCCAAAACCAACGATAGTAAATATACCACCAATTGTAGGACCATTTAAATCACCATTTACTAACAGTATATATGTTGTGGCAATAATTCCGTTTATTCCCATGTTTATTAGTGTTGGTGGAAATCCTTCCATTATAACAAAATCAGATATTAGTCTACCAGAATAATGTGTTATGTTTTTTACATTCTTAAAAGATTTATTATTTAATAAAAATCCACAAATTATAAACAATGAAAATAATAAATATAAATAAATGCTAAAAATCTCATTATTGCCCTCTGTCCAAATAAAACGTGGAACTGGTATAAAACCATAAGATTTTAGTAGTGATACAAATATAGTGCCTATTACTCCAGAAGCAAAACCAATGTTATATAAATTAAAACCTTGGTGTACATTTAATAAAAATGAAGATATAGGTGGTAATATAAAACCTATACTTATTCCTATAGCCATACCTAGAGGTATGCTAATCAATTTGCTTATAGTTGTACTAAATATTATTTCAGTTACGATAGGAGCCATAGCTGTTCCAAATATAGCTATATATATATATTTAGAAAATTTGTCTTTTTGTACCTTAGAATAAATAAAAACTCCTATAATTACAAACCATACATTAAATAAGTTTTTGCCAAAAAGCGAAAAACCAGCAATCAAAAAAATAGAAGCTATTGATATCCCATTAATTTTTAGCTTTAATTTATATAGAAGGAAAGTAAAAATTAATGTTAATACACCAGAATTAAAAAAAGATGCTCCAATACCTCCCACTCCAATATAATCAGTAATTAATGTATCAGGTTGTGTTAAAATTTGAATAGTACCCTTATAAATTTCTATTGGAGTGGCAAACAAAAGTCCAAAAACAATTAGTGATGCTGAAAATAATATTAGAAATAAATATTTTGCATCCATAAATTTAGATTTCAAAATTTGTCCTCCCTTATTAAGATCAAAAATATTTTTTTTAATTATATATTAATTCAAATATAATAACAATAATAACTTTTTAAAATTATAACTTATTGAATATTATTTTATGATTGTTAACATAATATTATTAAAAATAAAATATATTAACAAAAAATTAAGAGGTGATAAATATATGTCAAAAGTACCTATAGATCCTAATGCAAAAGAAGCATTGAATCAAATGAAAATTGAAATTGCTAATGAATTAGGAATAACTTCAAATAACAATAGTAAAGGTCAAAATGTTTTCTTTGGAGGATATGTTGGAGGACAGATGACTAAAAAACTAGTTGAAATGGGCGAAAAGCAAATAATAAATAAAGATACTAATAATTAAATATAAATGGAGAGATGGAAAAATGGAAAGATTAGTTGGAAAAAAAGCACCATGCTTTAACATGGCAACAGTTAACGGAGAAGGTACAAAGTTTAGTAGAGTTAAGTTAGAAGATTATAAAGGTAAATGGCTAGTAATGTTTTTTTATCCATTGGATTTTACTTTTGTCTGTCCTACAGAAATTACAGGCTATAGTAAAAGAGTTAAAGATTTTAATAAGGTAGGTGCTGAAGTATTAGCTGTAAGCGTAGATAGTGAACATTCTCATAAAGCTTGGATTAATAGTGATTTAGGAAGAGTAAACTTTCCTATAGCATCAGATATAACTAAGCAGGCATCACAAAATTACGGTATATTAGTAGAAGATGAGGGCATTGCACTTAGAGGATTATTTATAATTGACCCAGAAGGAGTAATAAGGTATTCGGTTATCCATGATTTAAATGTAGGAAGATCTGTAGACGAAACATTAAGAGTGCTAAAAGCACTTAAAACAGGAGGACTTTGTCCCATTGATTGGCAGGAGGGAGAAAAGCTTCTCTAAGCATACCAAATATAGTTAATAATAAGGCATAATACTAAATATTTAGAAATATGCCTTATTTTTATTAACTAGTATGGTTATGCTTTGTTTGAAACTTGATTGTAATTAATAGATTTAGTTTTAATTTTAATTGGTATTAATCCAGCTATAAGTGATAAAGTTACTGAAGGAACAATCCATCCAAAACCAGATTCAGCAAAAGGAAGACATGAGATTAGATTACTAATATAAGGTATTTGAATATTAAAAGAAGATAATACACTAAAAACATTAACTGCAAATGCTCCAATTACCGCTCCACTGTACATTTGCTGACTTGGAAGCCATTTGTCTATTAAATTAAATAGAATTAGTATTATGGCAATAGGATACACTAATGTCAGTAAAGGAACTGAAAATGCTACTATTTTTTCAACTCCTACAACTGACATTATAGTACTAAAAAATACTGTTACAATGACAATTAATTTATAACTTAGTTTATTCTTAGTTAAATTTTCAAAATAATTACCTACAGTAGCTGTTAAACCAATAGATGTTGTTAAACATGCTGCTGACACGGCTAAGCATAGTCCTATTTGTCCTAAATTTCCTAATATACTGTTAGTTATACTTACGATTAGTTCGGTTTTTGTAATTCCTGTTTCAAATACATTGCTAGATGTTGCTCCAAGATATAATAGTCCACCATAAACAAATGCAAGTCCTATACCTGCTAATAACCCAGCTTTGGTAGTTAATTTAATTTGCTGTTTTTTATCTTTATATCCTTTTTCAATGAGAGATATAAGTACTATTCCACCAAAAACAATTGATGCAAGAGCATCCATAGTTTGGTATCCCTCTAGGAATCCTTTAGAAAATGGATTTTTAATTAATGTTACAGTTGGAGTACTGATTGGATTAACAATTCCTTTAACTATAATAGTACTAATAACTATAAGCAAAATAGGTGTTAGTATTTTACCAATTTTATCTACTATACCCGAGGGTTTTATTACAAAGAATAGAGTAATAGAAAAATAAATAACTGATACTAATAATGGGTTTGCATTGCTAAAAATTGGCTTAATCCCAATTTCAAATACTGTAGCACCTGTTCTAGGAATAGCAAGTAAAGGTCCTATAGCAAGAATAACAACAGTACCTAATATTTTAGAAAATAATGGACTTACTTTATTAGCTAAATCGTTAATACTTCCACCTGCATGAGATACAGCAATAATACCTAATATAGGTAATCCTACTCCAGTTAATAAAAAACCTATCATAGTAACAAACCAATGGTTTCCAGAGGTAAATCCTATAGCAGGTGGAAATATTAGATTTCCAGCACCAAAAAACATTGCAAATAGTGCAGCCCCGATAATAATAATATCTTTTTGTTTTCTTTTCATGTTTGGCCTCCTAAATATATGATTTTTAACATATATATTTGCAAAAGGAGTGCCAAGATAAAAATTGTAAAAATTACAGACATTATTGGATTAGAAGCGATAAAAATGGGAAATAAATTTCCATTTAAAAGAAATTTATTTCCCATTATATATGTTTAATTCATTTATTTTATTAAATAACTGACGCCTGCTGATATCTAACATTTCTGATGTCTTGGTCATATTATAATTTGTATTTCTAAGAACTGAATCAATATATTTTTTTTCTGCTAATTTCCTAACTTCTTTAAGTGTTTTAGCTTTAAATGTATTGTTTGTAGGTAAATTATCTATTTTTAAAACACTGCTGTCACTGAATACAATAAGTCTTTCAATTATATTTTTTAATTCTCTCACATTACCTGGATATTCGTAATTTACGAGATACCTTATTAGTTCATCATCTACGTAATCAATCTCCTTTTTTAACTCTATAGAGTATTTATTTACAAAATAATATATTAAATCTGGAATGTCTTCAGTTCGTTCTCTTAGTGGAGGAATTGTAATAATTATTGTACTAATTCTATAATAGAAATCTTCTCTAAATTGACCCTTTTCTATTAATTTGTTAATATTTTTATTTGTAGCAGTTATCAATCTAAAATCAACATCTATTGTTTGATTACTCCCTATTTTTTCGAGCTGCTTATTTTCTATAGTTCTTAACAATTTAGTTTGAATAGATAATGGAGTATCAGCAATTTCATCAAGAAATATAGTACCTCCGTTTGCTGCTTCAAAACGTCCTATCCGATCTTCGTTGGCACCAGTGAAAGATCCTTTTATATGTCCAAATAGTTCTGATTCAAGTACAGTATCTTGAAGTGCATAACAATTTACAGGTATAAATGCATTTTGATTTCTATCACTAGCATCATGTATTAATTTTGCAAAAACTTCTTTACCAACTCCTGATTCCCCTAAAATTAGAATATTTGCATTACTTTTAGAAGCTTTTAAAGCCATATCTATAGTTTCTTGAAAAGTCTTATTTTTAGATGTAAGGTGTTTCTTTTGATTACTGCTGGATATCTTTAATACTGAATTTTCTAATTTTAGTTTTGTAATATCAAATATTTTCCTTATTTCCATTAATAGTTCTTCAGGATCATTTCCTTTAATAAAATAAGAGTAGGCACCTTTTTTCATGGCTGTTACAGCGTTTTTTACAGAGCCATAACCTGTTATTAATATTACATATGTATCCCTATAGCTCTTTTGTATTTCTTCAAGCAATTCTATTCCATTAATTTTTTCCATCATTAAATCAGTTAAAACGAGGTGATATTTCTTAACACTTAATTTTTCAAGAGCTTCTTTACCACTATTTGCTGTGTGGATATTATATCCTTCATAAGCAAGTACTTTCTTCATTATTTGAGTATAGTCTTTTTCATCATCAACGATAAGTATATTAAAAGAATTTGAATTCATATATTATACCTCCTCAGTTATTGGAATAGATATTATAAATGATGTTCCGCTGTTTAAAATACTATCTACTCGTATTGATCCATTAAGTTTATTAATTTCATTATATGTTATATATAAACCAAGACCGGTTCCTGAGCCTACATCTTTTGTAGTAAAGAAAGGATTAAAAATATTATTTAATGTTTCTTCATCCATTCCAAAACCGGTGTCACTCATTATTATATTTAAATTATTATCAGTATAATCTATTGATATAGATATAGTTCCACCATCTGGCATTGCATCTATCGAATTAGAAATTAAATTGATTAAAATGTGTTTTAATGATTCAGCATTTACCATTACTTCTAAATTACGATTACATTGTAATGTGAAATCGATTTCTTTGCTTTTAAAAATCTTATTATTAAGGTTGAAAATATTATTTACTAAGTTATAAATATTAGTACAAGTTTTACTGTTATCAGTAAGTCTAGAAAAATTCAGCAGATTATCAATTATTTTATTTGTGCTCTCAACTGATGATTCTATCATTTGTATTGATTCTTTATCGTCTGCTGATAAATTAGATCTATTAAGTAAATAACAACAGTTTCTTATAATTCCTAGTGGGTTACGTATTTCATGCGCAACTCCAGCTGCCAAATGTCCTACTGCTGCCATTTTGCTAGATTGAAGCATTTTCTTTTCATTAACTTTTATATCTGTAATATCTTCAATCATTACTAAAACTCTATTACTTGTATTAGGTAACTTTTCAAGAATATAGCTGTTAACTTTATAAATTCTATTATTTTTCTTTATTTCTGTATTTATAGAGTGATTTTCTTTTAATGATTTTGAAATTACACAATTAGAGCAGTCAAAACCTAGAATTCCATCTACTTTTTTGCAATGTATATTTTTTATTTTATCTTTTGGATAATTTATAGTTTCACAAAAAGCTTTATTTGCCTCTGTTATAATACATTTTTCATTCATAACAAGCATTAAATGAGTTAATCCGTTAAATGTGGTTTCCAATTCATTTTTAGAAAGAAATAGCTGATTAGTTTGCTTTTTAACTTCCTTTTTTAATTGAACATTCCAAACGTAAAGTGAAACTCCGATAAAAAACGCAATTAGTAATACAAATTTGGCAAGTAAAAAATATTGTTCACCTTTATAATTCTTAGTAATTAAAGGTGAAGTGCCGAACCATTTTTGATATATTTTTTCCATTGTGTTTTTTTTATTAAGTTGGTTAATTCCTTTATTTATTATGCTGAGAAGTTCTGCATTGTTTTTAGATACAGCTAGTACTGCCTCTCTTTCATAAAGATATGTGTCTAATAATTTAAAATTATCCTTTGAATCATCTTTTGTAATAAAATAGTTTATAACAGACTCATCTCCAAGTACAGCATCTACTTTTCCATCTTTTAGAAGATTAATTGCTTTCTGTAAATGAGGAGATTCGATTGCTTCTACTTGAGAATAATTTTTATCAATATATTCAAAGATGTAATCACCCTTGTTTCCAGCTATAGTTTTGCCTTCAATATCTTTAAGATTAGAAATTGATGAAGAATTTTTAGGTATTAATACTGCTCCTCTTTGATAATAAATTGGATTTGAAAAAAGAAAATCTTTAGCTCTGATTTCTGATTTATACATATCACATATGTCAGTTTCACCATTTTTTAATTGTTCGAGAGCTTTGCTCCATATTAAAGGTTTAAATTCAATAGCTATGCCTAGCTCAAGCGAAAGAGCATTCAAATAGTCAATAGCTAAACCTTCGTATTGATTTGTACTATTGTCTACATACCGTAGTGGAGGAGAATTATAATCTGCGCCGTATATTAATGTAGAATGTTTTTTTAGAATTTCAAGCTCATTTTCTTTTAAAGGCATGTCTGAATTTATATATTCAAAAATATTTATATTGTATTTTAATTTAATAAAGCTATTGATAAAACCAGTAATAACAACTATAAGAATAGTTAGGAAGATAATAATTTTTTTAGTCATATAGGCATCTCCTTATAGTATTGACATGAATATTATAACAAAAATATTTCAAATTCATAGTAAAAAATATCTAAAAAGGAAAAAGTTTTTTTATAACTACTCTTAATTAACTTTAAAAAATTAAGTAAAGGTTCATAAAAAGTAACCAATATTATATACACTGTATAAAATGTTATAAACAATGTAATAGTTAGGAGGTAATAGATTTGAGAACCTTAGCACTAGGGTCTACAGGAACAGATGTAATGGAAATACAATCACTTCTTAAAAAAATTGGCTATGAAATATATTATGTTGATGGTGTTTTTGGGCCTGAAACTGAGAGAGCAGTCAAAGAATTTCAAAATAATAACGGTTTAGTTTCAGATGGTATAATAGGACCTGCAACTTATGAAAAATTGAATCCATTATTACTAGGCGCTGTATCCTATACTATAAGACCTGGTGACAATTTATGGTATTTATCAATAAGATTTAATACTACAGTAAATAAAATACTAACAGCTAATCCTGATATAAATCCTAATAATCTTCAAATAGGGCAGGTAATTAATATTCCATATTGTTTTGACATAGTTGATACTGATATAGGGTACACATATGATATCTTAGAAAGAGATATAGAAGGACTTAAATTAAGATATCCGTTTCTTGAAGTAGGATCAGCAGGAAAAAGCGTATTAGGAAGAGAATTATATTATATAAGACTAGGTGAGGGAGATAATCAAGTATTTTATAATGGTGCTCATCATGCACTAGAATGGATAACATCTCCGGTATTAATGAAATTTGCTGAAAATTTTCTCAAAGCATATGTAAATAATCAGTCAATAAGAGGATATGATACATCAAAAATTTGGGATAACAGCAGTATTTATATTATTCCAATGGTAAATCCTGATGGAATAGATTTAGTCCTTAATGGATTAAGTGAAGATAACCCATATTATGATGAATTAATACAGTGGAATAACGGAAGTACTGATTTTTCAACTACTTGGCAGTCTAATAACAAGGGTATAGATTTAAATCATAATTATCCAGCTAAATGGCAGGAATCAAAAGATGGAGAAATAGAACTAGGAATTAGTTGTCCCGGTCCGACAAGATGTTCAGGACCATTTGCTTTATCAGAGCCAGAATCTCAGGCAATAGTAGATTTTGTTAATAAGCATGATTTTAGACTTGTACTTGCATATCACTCTCAAGGCCAAGTAATATTTTGGCGGTTTGAAGATTTGGAGCCTATGCCAGAATCAAAAATAATAGGAGATCAATTTGCTGAAGTCAGTGGATATAGGCTAGGTGAAATATATGGAATAGGAAGTTATGCAGGAATGAAAGACTGGTTTATACAGGATTATAGAAGACCCGGATATACAGTAGAGGTAGGAAGAGGTAAAAATCCGCTTCCAATAGAACAATTTCCTATGATTTATAACAATAATGAAGAGTTATTACTGCTAGCATCTGTAATTTAATAAAATTATCTATAAAAAATGACTGGACTTATTAATTGTACAGTCATTTTTATGTTTTATAACTTTTTGAATTCTTTTCTTGCTAATACTGTAATTTCACGAATGAATTTAGATTTTGCTTGTGTATAAGCATCTCTGTTATGCTCATATTTTTTTTGTAATTTTAGTTTTAGCTTACCATATTGTTCTGCTGCTTCAGTATGTGCAACTAAATAATCTCTAAAATAAAGCTCATCCCAATCACCATTATACCTAACATGTACATGATAAACTTGTCCCTTAAATCCATCTGGTGTATATCCCTTCATTAGCATTATATGTGGTGGTGGGTTATCAGGTTGTGGACTATATGTGTATCCAATTGATTGCATATCTAATATTAGTTTTTCAGTATCTGTACTATCTGTAATTTCAAGAAGAATATCAATTGTTGGTTTTGCGAGCAGATTTGGAACATAGGTACTGCCAAAGTGATTTATTCTAACTATATTTTCAGTTCCAATAGTTTGCTCTATTATTCATTTTTCAACGCTATAGTTTTCTTTCCAAACTGGATTATGTTTACTTACAATTATAGGAAATAGCTCCCAAAGTTCTTCGTTAGTCATTTCATTCAAAACTTTTGTCATAAAATCACCCCCATTGATAATTTATATATTATTATACAATATAGTTAAAATTATTTTAGTGAATACTACTACATGAATCTCTAATTATAAGCTTAGTATCCAGTATGACATTATCAATATTGTAAACCTCTTGTTGTATCTGTTCAAAAAGTTTTTCCATAGCTATCTGACCTAGTTCAAATCGTGGAATATGAACTGTTGAGAGAGAAGGAGTGGTATATTTTGTATAATCAATGCCTCCGAATCCTATTATTGATAGTTCGTTTGGCACTTTTACAGACATCTTTTGGGCTTGCATTAATGCTCCTATTGCAATCAAATCTCCAACTGTTAAAATGGCTGTCGGTGGTGATGGTTGATTTAATAGTTCAAATGTAGCTTTTTCTCCTCCTTCGACTTCAAAGTCAGTATATTTTATTAAGTTATTACTAAATAATTTACTTTTTCCCATAGCTAAACGATAGCCTTCTAATCTGTCCTCTGTAATATAAGAGTTTTTAAAACCACCAATAAAAGCAATTCTTTTATGACCTAAGTTCAATAAATGATTTGTAGCTTTATAAGCTCCAGCACTTTCATCAATATTTACGGTACAGTAACCTAATTCATTATTTTCTTTTGAAAGAAGCACTATAGGAATACCTGTGTTTGAAATTTGTTTCATTTTAAAAATTAAATCAGTGTTTAAATTCATTGGTGAAGAAAAAATAATACCATCAACATTTCTATTGTGTAAAACATTAAAGTGAGAAATAATTTTTTGAGTATTCCATTCACCATCACAAAGAAAAACATTAAATCCATATTCTTGTGCTTTAGTTTCTACTCCTTTTATAATATCAGGAAAATATGGTCGTGATATATCTTGAACTATTAATCCTATAGTATTACTATGTTTATTTTTAAGACTTTGAGCTAACAGATTAGGTTGATAATTAAGTAATTCTACTGCACGAAGTACTTTTTGCCTAGTTTTTTCTGATACTCTATCTTTATTATTTAAAACACGAGATACAGTGCTAATAGCAACACCTGCACATTTAGCTACATCTTTAATGGTAGGATTCATAAAGTTGCCTCCTTTTATTAACAAATATATACGTTGCAAAGTTTAATTCTTTACAAACGAATATTAAATGTTATATATATTTTATTAAATTTAATAACCAAATGCAATAGTTAATAAATAAAAACGATATTACAAAAACTTCGCTTTGTTATAAATTATAACTTAGCTTTTGAAATCAAAACTAATTTAAGCGCTCATTATGATAGTTATAAAACTTTGATATGACTTTAATACAAAAATTTATAAGTAATTATTTTAATAAAGTTAAACGTATATTTTCTAAAATAATTGTTGCATTTTGTAAATGCTAAATGTATAATTAATAAAAACGTTTACACTGAATTGTATATATGTAATTGCTTTTAAAAGGGGTAATTTAAATATTTATTATTAAATTATACATATTGTTGGAGGTAAAGATGATGAAAAGTGCAATAAGAGATATAAAGTTAGCACCTATAGGAAGACAAAAAATTGAATGGGTTAGAAAGAATATGCCTATATTAAGAGGTTTAGAGGAAGAGTTTATAAAAACAAAGCCTTTTGCAGGTAAAAAGGTTTCGATTTCCCTTCATTTAGAGGCAAAATCTGCATATTTAGCGAAAGTAATAGCGGCTGGAGGAGCAGAAGTAGCTGTAACCGGCAGTAATTCTTTATCGACACAGGATGATGTTGTAGCAGCACTTGTTGAAGATGGACTTAATGTATATGCATGGTATAACTCTACAAGAGAAGAATATCTACAGCACTTAAATCAAACTGTTGATTTTGGACCTAACATAATTATTGACGATGGAGGAGACTTGGTACAACTTCTTCATACGGAAAGAAAAGAGTTATTGCCTAATGTTTTAGGAGGTTGTGAAGAAACAACTACTGGAGTATTAAGAAATAAAGCGATGGAAAGAGAAGGATGTTTAAAGTTTCCGATGGTTGCTATAAATGATGGATATTGTAAGCATTTGTTTGATAATAGATACGGTACAGGTCAATCAACATGGGATGCTATTAATGCAACAACTAATTTAATAGCAGGAGGTAAAGATGCTGTTGTAATAGGCTATGGATGGTGCGGTAAAGGTATTGCTATGAGAGCTAAAGGCTTAGGAGCATCAGTAATAGTTTGTGAAATTGATCCTATTAAAGCAATGGAAGCAGTTATGGATGGTTTTAAAGTTATGAAAATGTCTGTAGCTGCTAAAATAGGGGATATATTTATTACAGCTACAGGATGTAATGATGTAATAACTGGTGAGCATTATAAAGTTATGAAAGACGGTGCTATTTTTTGCAATGCAGGGCATTTTAATATAGAAATTAATGTTGATGATTTGGAAAAATTAGCTGTAGAAAAGAAAGAACAGAGAGAAAATATTATGGGGTATAAAATGTCTGATGGAAGATGGTTAAACCTTTTATGCGAAGCAGCTCTTGTAAATATTGCAGCTGGAAATGGACATGCAGCTGAAATAATGGATATGAGTTTTTCACTTCAAGCATTATGTGCTAGCTATATTATGAATAATTATAAAAAAGTAGGATCTAGAGTAATTGATGTTCCTCAAGAAATTGATGAAAGAGTTGCAAGATTAAAATTAAGGGCATGGGGAATAGAGATAGATAGTTTAACAAATGAACAAGAAAAATATTTAAACAGCTGGGCAGAATAAAAATAAGGAGGAAATAAGTATGAATAGCAAAATTTTTAAAAAAGTAGTTGTAGTGTTTTTAATAGCAGTTATTGTTACAAGTTTAGCTGGTTGTGGCGGAAAATCGATTGACATGGGTGAAAGTGATGCAATTCGTATTGGTATTGTTTTAACAACTCAAGGATTAGGGGATAAAAACTTTAATGATATGGCTTACGGAGCATTGCAGAGAGCAGAAGAAGAATTAAGTATTGAATTTGACTATTCTGAACCGCGTTCAAATGGTGATTTTGAAGTTTATTTTCGTGAATTTGCTCAAAGTGGTTCATATGATTTGATTTTAGCTTTAGGATATGAATCGTCTGAAGCATTGAAAAAAGTTGCTGATGAATTTCCACAGCAAAAATTTACAATTGTTGATGCAAAAGTTGAATGTGAAAATGTTAGTTCTATATTTAAAAACTTTGAAGAGCAGACTTTCTTAAGCGGTGTTCTTGCAGGATTAACTACTAAAGATACTAGTTTAGAAAATATAAATTCTGAAAACACTGTAGGTATTGTTATAGGTGCAGACAGTCCTTTATTACGTTCTGCTATGACAGGTTTTACAGCAGGAGTAAAATATATAAATAGAGATGCTGAAATTCTTACAGGTATTGTAGGCTCTTGGTCAGACCCTGGAAAGGCTAAGGAAATATCAACTTCTATGTATGAACGTGGAGCGGATATAATACTTCAAGCAGCAGGTGGTTCAGGATTAGGAGTTTTTAATGCTGCTGAGACTGCTAATGGATATGCTATGGGTACAGGAGCAAACCAGAATCATATAAAACCTGATCAGATTATTGCTACAGCTACGTACAATCTTCCTAAAATAGTATTTGATGAAGTAAAATTATTAACAGAAGATAAATGGGAAGCTGGTTTACATACATGGGGAATAAAACAAGATGCAGTTGGATATTCTGTAGAAGACAGCAATGTAAAACTGTCTCCAGAAATAATTGAAAAAGTTGAAGAAGTCAAACAATTAGTTGTTTCAGATGAATTATCTCTTCCTAAAACTCTTGAAGATATTGATGAATGGCTTAAGAACAATCCTGTTAAATAATAGAATTAATATGAATAGACAACAATAAAGGGTAAAGGTGTATATAACCTTTGCCCTGTATTTCCGAGAAGGAGGATTGATTTTTATTATGAATGCGGTTGAAATGCATGGCATTTCTAAAGAATTTCCAGGAGTTAAGGCTCTAGATAATGTTGATTTTTCTATTAATAAGGGCGAAATTCATGCATTATTAGGAGAGAATGGTGCAGGGAAGTCTACACTTATGAAAGTTCTTTATGGTATGCACCAACCCAATATGGGAACAATTAGCATTAAAGGAAAGGATGTTAGAATAAACAGTCCTATAGAAGCTATCAAATTAGGAATTGGAATGGTACACCAGCATTTTATGCTAGTACCTGTTTTAACGATAGCGGAAAACATAGTAGCTGGAGCAGAACCAAAGAATGGACTGTTTTTTGATTTACACAAAGCAATATCTGAAGTTGATAAGCTAGCTAAAGATGTAGGATTTACGATTGATCCTAGAAAGAAGGTAGAAGAACTTTCTGTTGGTGAAAGACAGCGTATAGAAATATTAAAAGCTCTTTATCGCGGTGTGGAAATTCTTATTCTTGATGAGCCAACAGCAGTACTTACACCTCTAGAAGTTAAAGAACTTTTTACTACTTTAAGACAGCTAAAACAAAAAGGTATGAGCATTATTCTTATTACTCATAAACTTCATGAAATAATGGAAGTTTCTGATAAAGTTACTGTACTTCGTGATGGCAAAACGATTGGAACTGTTTTACCTAAAGATACATCAGCTAATGAGTTAGCAAATATGATGGTAGGTAGAGAAGTTAAAATGGGAGTAAAATGCAGATCTACTAATGTTGGAGATAAGTTATTTGAAGTACAGAATTTATGCTTGAAAAATGGCGATAGATTCTGTTTGAAAGATATTAATTTATATTTAAGAAAGGGAGAAATATTAGGTATAGCTGGTGTTGAGGGTAATGGTCAAACTGAGCTAATTGAGGTTTTAACAGGGCTGAGAAAGCCTGATAAAATGTGTCTTAAAATTGGAGAACATGAAATAAGTAATAATGCAGGTGCAGATGAGTTTATTAAGTCTGGAATAGGACATATTCCTGAAGACCGTGGTGAACGCGGGTTGGTATTAGATATGAGTATCAAAAACAATTGTATTTTAGGATATCATAGAATTAATCGATTTATTAAAAAAGGAATTTTTCTTAATAATGTAATAGGTAAATATGCAAGACATCTAATAAAAACATTTAAAATAAAAGCAGTAAATGAAGAAATACACGTTGGAACACTGTCAGGTGGAAATCAGCAGAAAGTTATTATAGGTCGTATATTTGCACAAAATCCAGAAGTGGTTATTGCTGCTCAACCTACCCGTGGAGTTGATGTTGGAGCTATAGAATATATTCATCATAAGATGATAGAATTTCGTGATGAAGGAAAAGCAATACTTTTGATTTCCGCAGATTTAGATGAAATAAAAAGTTTAAGTGATCGTATTGTAATACTTTATAAGGGGTGTGTAGTAGCTCAAGGAGTTACTGATGACTTTACGGATACTGATCTAGGCATATTAATGACTGGTGGAAAAATTTCTAATGAAGAGAGGTGATGACCTATGAAAAGTAATGTAAAAATTTTAGATAAACTATATGCAGCAAAAGGCATATCCAATACAATAGTGCTTTTTTTATCTTTAATACTAGCTTTAATTGTAGGTGGTGTGTTTTTTCTTGCAAATGGGTATTCTCCTATTGATGCATATGCAGCTATTTTTATTGGAGCTTTTGGTAGTTTCCCTGCATTTATAATGACTTTAACACAAGCTACACCACTTATTTTTTCTGGATTAGCATTTGCAGTAGCAATTCGTGGAGGTATGTTAAACGTTGGAACGGAAGGTCAATTATTTATAGGTGCTTTTGCAGCAGCAATAGTTGGAGCTTATATTAAAGGTTGTCCAGCATATATTCATATTCCATTGGTATTACTTGCAGCAGCAATAGCTGGAGGACTTTGGGCAGCACTAGTAGGTTTTCTTAAAGTCCGTTTTGGTTCAAATGAAGTTATTACTACAATTATGTTAAACTTTGTTGCTATAAATTTAACTGGATATCTAGTTAATTATCCTTTAAAAAATCCAGAAGGTATGATGGCACAAACTAAGCCTATATTTGATAGTGCAAAACTACCGAGGTTTTTTTCTCAATATCAGTTATCTGCAGCAATATTATTAGCTGCTTTAACAATAGCGGTAATAGCTTTTATATTTTATAAAACTCCTTTAGGTTATGAAATAGAAGTAACAGGTAAAAACAAACGAGCAGCTGAAACAGCAGGCATTAAAATTGATCGAGTTGTAATAATCACTATGTTTATAAGTGGTGCAATAGCTGGATTAGGTGGAGCAGGACAAGTAATGGGAATCAATCATTCTTTTATAGACGGATTTTCTCCAGGCTATGGATTCGAAGGTGTTGCAGTATCAGCTCTTGTAGCAAACAATCCTGTACTGACTTTTTTTTCAGGCATACTTTTTGGAGCTATAAAAGCAGGAGCAATAACTGTAAATCGTATTGCACATATTCCGATGGATTTTGTATTTGTAATACAAGCGTTAGTTGTAATTTTTGTAGCATCACCTAAATTAGTAGGTAGTATTTTGAATATATTTAAAAAGAAGGGGGATAAATAATGGGTAGTTTATTAGATAAGATAGACATAATTTTAATTTCAACCATTAGAATGAGTGTCCCTATAACACTTGCAGCTGTAGCTGGTGTGTTTTCTGCAAGAGCTGGAATCATGGCTTTAGGATTAGAAGGCATGATGCTGGCGGGAGCTTTTTGTGCTGCATTAGGTTCATATATTGCCGGTAATGTTTTGATAGGGTTACTAGCTGGTATTATTGGTGGAGTTATTATATCTTTGTTTCATGGTATATTAACAATTAGATATAAAGTTGATCATGTTATAAGCGGCATAGGATTAAATTTATTAGCGTCAGGTATTACAACAGTTCTATTGCAGACAATATGGGGAAATCGAGGTAATTCTCCCGAGGTAAATAGTATAAGTCCTATCCATATTCCTATATTAGGAGAAATATCACCGCTTGTATGTGTAATGATATTAGTAGTTATTTTATCATGGATAGTAATTTTTAAAACAACTTTTGGACTACGCCTTCGTATGGTAGGAGAACATCCAAAAGCAGCAAGTACAGTAGGTATAAATGTTAATAGAGTTAAATATATAAGTGTAATCATTACTGGTATATTAGCGGGATTGAGTGGAGCGTACTTGTCAATCGACCACGTTAATCTTTTTGTACGTGAAATGACAGCAGGACGTGGTTATATTGCGGTAGTTGTTAATATTTTAGGTCGATATAATCCAGTTGGAGCATTAGGAGGAGGACTTCTATTTGGGTTTGCTGATTCAATACAATTGGTGCTATCGGGTGATAATATTCCGGGACAATTAATTCAAATGATTCCCTATATTGTGACGTTACTAGTTCTTATGTTTGCAGTTAGATATATTAGACCACCAGCTGGTTTAGGAAAAAATGTTGAAGATTAAATATGATTAAACGTAGAAAAGAGGGATTTTATGAAAGCAATTATGGTGATGTTTGATTCATTAAATCGACATATGTTACCACCTTATGGGTGTGAATCGATAAAAGCTCCAAACTTTGAAAGGCTAGCTAGAAAGACGGTAGCTTTTGATAATTGTTATGTTGGAAGTATGCCTTGTATGCCAGCAAGAAGGGAATTACATACTGGAAGATATAATTTTCTTCATAGGAGTTGGGGACCTTTAGAACCATTTGATGATTCTATGCCTGAAATTCTTAAGATGAAAGGAATATATACTCATCTAGTTAGTGATCATTGGCATTATTGGGAAGATGGAGGCTGTACATATCATACAAAATACAGCTCATGGGAATGTTCAAGGGGACAAGAAGGTGATCCATGGAAAGGATATCTCGGTGATTTGGAAATACCTGAACATATAGATGGGAAAAGCGGCAATTGGGGAAGACAGGACTGGGTTAATCGTATGTATATGCAAGATGAAAAAAACCAGCCGCAAGCTAAAACTTTTAGAAAAGGATTAGAGTTTATTAAAACTAATTATAAAGAAGATAATTGGTTTTTACAGATAGAAACATTTGATCCACATGAGCCTTTTTTTACTAATAATAAATACAAAGAACTTTATAAGCATGATTATGATGGAGCTGTATTTGATTGGCCTAACTATCATCGTGTAAAAGAAACAGAAGAGCAAGTACAGCACTGTAGATATGAATATGCAGCACTTGTTAGTATGTGTGATACATATCTTGGAAAAGTTCTTAATGCTATGGATGAATTGGATATGTGGAAAGATACTATGCTTATAGTTAACACAGATCATGGTTTTCTTTTAGGAGAACATGATTGGTGGGGAAAATGTCTACAGCCTTTCTATAATGAAATTGCACATATACCTTTATTTATATGGGATCCCCGATGTAAAATAAAAGATGAGCATCGTAATGCGTTAGTTCAAACTATAGATATTGCACCTACATTACTTGAGTATTTTAATGTAGATATACCTGAAGACATGCAGGGAAAACCTCTTAAAGAAACAATTAATAACGATAAAAGTGTAAGAGAAGCAGCATTATTTGGAATTCATGGTGGACATGTTAATTGTACAGATGGACGATATGTATATATGAGAGCTCCAGCAAAAGGAAATGAATTTTTAATAAATAATTATACGTTAATGCCTACTCATATGAAAAATCCTTTTTCCATTAATGAATTAAGCGATATTCAATTAAGTGAACCATTTGATTTTACTAAAGGATGTAGAATAATGAAAATTGCGGGAACGAATGATTTTAGACCTATGATATTCCCGATAGAAGGGTTATTTGAGGGAGGAAATCTTTTATATAATATTGAAAATGATCCTTTGCAGCAAAATGAAACAATAAATAGTGAAGTAGAAAAAGAAATGGAAAATCATATTATAAAACTAATGAAACAAAACAATGCTCCAATAGAGCAGTATGAACGATTAGGTTTAAACTTTAATATTGATTGAAGAATAAAATATACCAAAAAATAATTATATTATTTTGGAGGCAAGACAATGAATATACAATCAAAAATTAATGAATCTTTACAGTATATAATGGAAAAAACACAATTCAAGCCAGAAATCGGACTTATTTTAGGTTCTGGATTAGGTATGCTGGCAGACGAAATAATGGAAGCTGTATTAATACCTTATAGCAATATCCCACACTTTCCTGTATCTACTGTAAAAGGACATAAAGGTCAATTTGTTTTAGGTAAACTAGGCGGAAAATCTGTTATATGTATGCAAGGAAGATTTCATTATTACGAAGGATATAGTTTGAATGAAGTTACTTATCCAGTAAGAGTAATGCAAAAATTAGGAGTATCAAAACTTATTATAACCAATTCGGCAGGAGGGGTAAATAAAAAATTTATTCCTGGAGATTTAATGTTGATAGAAGATCATATTAATCTAATGGGTACAAATCCTTTAATAGGAAAAAATGAAGAGGTTTTTGGTCCTAGATTTCCTGATATGTCAGATGCTTATAACAAACAGTTCAGAAAAAAAGCAGTTGAAGTAGCAGCTAATTTAGAAATACACATTAATAAGGGAATATATGCAGGACTCACAGGTCCAAGTTATGAAACACCTGCTGAAATTCGTTATCTAAGAACTATTGGAGCAGATGCTGTAGGAATGTCAACTGTGCCTGAAGTTATTGTAGCTAATCATGGAAGAATGAAAGTTCTTGGTATCTCTTGTATTTCAAATATGGCAGCAGGTATATTGGATCAACCATTAAATCATAAAGAGGTTGTAGAAGTTGCTAATAGGGTAAGAGAAAAATTTATTAAATTTGTTAAAGAAATTATTGAACTTATGTGATTTTAATATTTATAATTTTAGTTAAATTCAGAATAAATATTATCATCAATTAACTTTAGAATATACATGGAGGAGAGAAATATATATGCCGCCATTAAATTTATTAATAAAACCCGCTTCGGGAAATTGTAATTTAAGATGTAAATACTGTTTTTATTATTCTATTATTGAGAATCGAGAAAAAAAATCTTATGGCATAATGGATATTAAAACATTAGAAGAATTAGTTAAAAAGGCTTTTCAGTATGCAGAGGTTAGCTGTACCTTTTCTTTTCAAGGCGGTGAACCTACACTTGCTGGATTAGATTTTTACAAAAAATTAATTCAATTCGAAAAAAAATATAACAAAAAAAATATCCAAGTAAATAATGCTTTGCAAACAAATGGAATGGTAATTGATAATGAGTGGGCAAAATTTTTAGCAGATAACTCTTTTTTAGTGGGACTTTCTCTTGATGGTCCAAAAAATATTAATGATGTAAATAGGGTATATCCAAATAATAAAGGTTCTTTTTCAAAAGTTATGAATACAGTAGAACTTTTTAATAAATATAAAATTGAATATAATATTCTTTCTGTAGTCAATGCTTTTGTGGCAAGACATGCACATAAAACTTATAATTTTTTTAAGAAGAATAATTTTAAATATTTGCAATTCATACCTTGTCTTGATCCACTTAATGAAAAACCAGGTGGTTACGAATATTCTTTAACGCCTAAACGGTATTCACAATTTTTAAAAACACTTTTTGATTGTTGGTATAATGATATTGTTAATGGCGATAAGATTAGTATTCGTACATTTGATAATTATATAGGGATGCTAATGGGATATAGGCCTGAAGCATGTGGAATGCTTGGAGAATGTCAATGCCATTTTGTAGTTGAAGCTGACGGCGGAGTATATCCATGTGATTTTTATGTAATTGATGAATGGTATTTAGGTAATTTAAAGGAAAAAGAACTTGGCGAGTTAAAAGATTGTGATACTGCAAAACGTTTTATTGAAACATCACGTTTCATTGATCCTGAGTGTAATGAGTGTAAATGGGCGAGATTATGTAGAGGCGGCTGTAGAAGAACAAGAGAACCTTTTGAAAATGGCAAACCAGTATTGAATTATTACTGTCTTGCATATAAGGAATTTTTTGAATATTCAATTGAAAGGATGTTAAACCTAGCAAGAATATTTTCTGTGAATTATAAAATACATCCAAATGTTGCTTTTAATTAAATATGAAGCTTTCATATTATGTTTATTAGTTGAATAATATTTGAAATAATTTAAAGTTAGTAGTAAAATAATAATTAGTTAAAAATAGCTTAAGATAAAAACACGATTCGGTTGGTAGTCCGAATGCAGAAATTCTGTCAGTAACCTGCCCTCCTGGGGTTGTCCATTCTTAACAAAAGCTAATAAACAGGAGGAGATTAATATGCGTATATTATCTAATAGACTAACAGTTTATTTTGAAAATCCATTTTGGGTTGGAGTCTTTGAAAGAATTATATCTGGAAAGATAGAAACTTGTAAAGTTGTATTTGGCGCTGAACCAAAAGATTTTGAAGTATATAATTTTATACTTAAAAATTACTATAATTTAAGGTTTAGTAAACCTATACTTGTTGAAACTAAAGTTGAGAAAAGAATCAATCCTAAAAGATTGCAAAGAGAAATACGTAAGGCTACTCAAGAAAAAGGTATTAGTACCAAGGCTCAATTAGCAATAAAGTTTGAGCAGGAATCAAGAAAGGTTGAGAGAAAAAAGGCATCTAAAGATAAAAAAGCTTTAAAAAAAGAACTAAATTTTAAAAGGAAACAAGAAAAGAAGAAAAAAAAGAAAAAGGGACATTAAAAATGCACAGTCTTATTTGTGCATTTTTTTATTAAATTCTAAATATAATTTGAAATAAATTGTATAAATTAAATAGAATTTTTATCATTATCAAGTATTGATATGGATATACATGTAATTCCTAAAGCTAATAGAGTAATTCCTGTTTTAGTGTTTATATTATTTAAAATAGATAAAATAAATACACTTATTCCCATTGCTAAACCTATAGCTTTTAAGATTAAATTAATTAATTCTTTTATTGAAGTTTTTTTGCCTCTATCTTTCATACATAACAATTCCTCAGAAGTAACTCCTAATATTTGTGATAACTTAGGTATTGTATTTATATCTGGACAGGAAATGCCACGTTCCCATTTTGACACAGCTTTATCTGTTATATTAAGTTTATCAGCTAAATCTTTTTGAGACATGTTTTTCTCTTTTCTTAACTTTGCAATTAGATTACCTATATTTTCATTATCCAACTCATTACCTCCTAATAATATCTATATATAATTATATATATCTTTATAAAGATTAACAATAAACATAAAGTTTAAAGGGGTAAACTATTAGTAGAATTTTTGGTTTACCTTTAATTTGTATAAAATTTCATAGGTTATAATACATTTTTATATGTATAGTTGTCATACTAAATCTGTATTATAAGATATTACATATATCCACTATAAAAAATATTTAACTACAATAAAAACCATATTTAGGAAAACTTGATTTCATTATATTTAAATGGTAATATATTTAACAATGTGATACTATATGTTTTATTTAGTGTAAGTAAAGAATTATGGAGGTATCTATGCAAGAATTAAACAATAATAGTTTTGATAAGATAATTCCTTTAGCTGAAGGAATTAATCATAACAAAGCATTGGTATATTCAGTACTTGAAAAAAATCATCATGGAAGAGTGATTGTTGATAATATTGAAAGTCCTACAGTAGCTTTAATTATAACTAAAGTAAATTTTATGTTTGTACTCGGTAAATTAACTTCAAAGAATACATATGATTCACTAAAGGAAGTTATATTTTCAAGAACATTAAAGAGTGAAGAAATTATTTTATTTGCATATACAGAAGATATAAGATTAAGTTTAGATAAAATTTTTAATAATATAAGAGGAATTAAAATATATAGAAAACAATTTAAGTTTTGTTCAAGTAAGTTCATGCATGATAATAAGAAATCTGAGTTAATAATACCAGAAGGATTTGAACTTAAAGAAATGAACAATGAATTAGCACTTCAAGCAGGAATGGATTTATCTATTTGCAACTTTTCAAAAGATGCTTTTGGCTTTTCACTATTAAAAGATGGGATAATAATTAGTTTGTGTTATTCATTATTCAATGGTGGTGGAGAAACAGAAATAGATATAAAAACAAATGAACATTTTCAAAGAAAAGGATATGGAACAATAGTTGCTTCTGCATTTTTATCTGAATGTATAAGAAAACAGATAAATCCAAATTGGGCATGCTGGCCTTATAGAGAAGCATCATGTGCATTAGCAAAGAAGTTAGGATTTAAAGAATTAGAAGATATACCAGTTCACTTTTGGGCAGAAAAAATGTAGTTTTATTATGAATAAAAACTATAAACATAAAATTTTATATATGATTAATTATTTAATATATATAATAAACTTAGTATGTTTTGTTATAAAGTTAATAGTAGTATGAGAAATAACTATTGAAAAATTAGTATTCATAATGAATGTTAGGAGGAAAAATGAAGTTTAAGTGTCCACTTATTGTTGTTAAAGATATAAATGTTTCAAGAAATTTTTACGAAAATATATTAAACCAGAAAGTAAAATATGACTTTGGTGAAAATGTAATGTATGAAGGTGATTTTTCTATACAATTAAAATCGCATTTTGCTAAAATGATTACAATAAATCAAAATGATATTATAAGCAAACCTAATAATTTTGAATTATATTTTGAAGTAGAAAATATTGATGATTTTTTACAAACATTAGAAAGAACTAAATATGAAATTGAGTTTATTCATGAATTAATAGAACATTCATGGGGACAGAGAGTTATTAGGTTTTACGATCCAGATATGCATATCATAGAAGTTGGTGAAAGTATCGAAAGTGTAGTAAAACGATTTTTAAACCAAGGATTATCAGTTGAAGAAACAGCAAAACGTACCCAACATCCAATTGAATTTGTTAGACAATGTTTTAAAAATAGTTAAAAGAAAGGTTCTTATGAAAAGTAAAAAAATTGTTAAGGTATGTAATGCGATATTAATATTATTCTTATTAAGTTCAGTTTTAATAGGAATTCTATTAGCGTATATTCCTTCAAGAATGACTAAAAAACATACAAATGAAATAGCAAAATTATATTTAGATGATATGAACTATAATATATTAGATTTTAATAATAAGTATGGTGATAAAATTAAAGAAATTAATCTTTCATCAAGATACGGACATATAATACCAGTTAAATATATTTGTAATGATAATACTTATGATAATTCTACAATTGTCTTAGTACATTGGCATGAGACAAATCACACCGTTATGTTTCCACTGGCAGAGATGTTTTTAAATAATGGATATAATGTTGTTCTATATGATCAAAGGGCACATGGAGATAATACTGCTAAAACAGTTACTTTTGGATATTATGAAAAAGATGATCTGGAAGATGTAATTGATTATGTAAAAAGTCAAATGTCTAAAAACAATACTATCGGTGTATTAGGACAATCTATGGGTGCCTCAACTATTGGCAATTATCTCGGGAGTAGTCATGCAGCAGAGAATATTGATTTTGCAATTATGGAAAGTCCTTTTTCTAGTATGTATTCAGAAATAAAGTGGAATATTGAAACAGCTGTAAAAGTTAAAATTCCTATATCATATTTTTTAGGACTTGGAAGTATTGCAAATAATTTAGTATTTGGATATGAATTTGACGAAGTCAGCATAATAAAATCTATAGAGAATAGCAGTACTCCTACTATGGTACTGCACAGTAAAGCTGATAGGGTGTGTCCTTATAATATGGGTGAAGATTTATACAATTTCATACCTCATAATGAAAAAAGATTGATTACATTTCAAAGTGCAAACCATGTAGAAGCATTTTTTACTGAAGCCGATAGTTATAAAAAAGCAGTGTTGGATTTTGTATCATATTATACGGAAGAATAATTATATGAAATGAGGAATGTTATTATGGAGTATATAAAAATAAATGAAAAAACTTATGGGTATGCTGTTGATTTCAGAGATAATGATACATTAAGGTATAGTTTCAACAGTTTAACAAGAAGAATTTTTGGTTTTGATTTTGAAGCATGGTATCAAAGTGGATATTGGAAAGATAGATATATTCCTTATGCTTTATTAGATGATAATAAAGTTATTTCTAATATATCTGTAAACGTTATTGATTTTTTTGTTATGGAAGAAAAAAAGAGATACATACAAATTGGTACTGTAATGACAGATGAACAATATAGAAACCAAGGGTTAAGTAAATTTCTTATGAACAAAATTCTAGACGAATGGAAAGATAAATGTGATTTAATCTACCTTTTTGCTAATGATAGTGTATTTAATTTTTACCCGAAATTTAGTTTTGTTGCTGCATCTGAATATCAATATTCAAAAAAAATATCCTTAAAAAAATCAACTTCTCAATTTGTAAAATTAAATATGTCAGAAGAAAAAGATAGAAACTTTGTAGTTAATACAATTAATAAATCAATAAAACTTTCACAACTTTGTATGTATGATAATGCATCACTTGTTATGTTTTATTGTACTTCATTTATGAAACAAAACGTATACTATATTAAAACTTTAGATACAGTTACTATAGCTAGTTATGATGTTGATACACTATATTTATATGATGTTTTTAGTTTGAAACAAGATGTATCCCTTGACGATATTATTATATCAATGTCTAATAAAGATGTAAAAAAAGTAGTTATGGGTTTTACACCTAAAGATACATCTTCATTTGATGTTAAAATACTAAAAGAAGATGATACAACTCTTTTTATATTGAAAGACAATTTGGATACTTTTAATAATAAAAAAATAATGTTCCCAGTTTTATCACATGCATAAAGTAAATTACTATCTTTTTTTTTTATTTAAGCTAAACAAAAGTCTATTTCAATTTTTCTGATAGACTTTTTGTTTTGTGATATAATGAATAATTCAAGAATTAAGTCTATAGGAGATAGTTAATGGATAATAACTATAATAATCAAATTAATCAAGCTATTGATTACATAATGGACCATTTAGAGGAAGAATTAAATGTTAATGAAATTGCTGAGCACTGCCACTTTTCAAAATACTACTTTAATAGATTGTTTAAGTCAGTAGTTGGTGAAAGCATATATTCTTTTGTTAAACGATTAAGGATAGAAAAGTCAGCATTTTTATTAAATGTAGCTCCGCAAAAGAGTATAACTGAAATAGGAGCAAAATTTGGATTTAGTTCGTCAAATTATAGTTCAGCGTTTAAACAGCATTACAATCAATCACCTGCTTCTTTTAGAAAATACGCTAAAGATTATAATCTAATTGGTGTTAATAATTACTATGATGCAGATTTTAACGATAATGGATTTGATTATTATGATAATCTAATAAAATGTATTGAATTACCAAACTTAAAAATTATATATGAAAGATATATAGGAAATTATATTGAGGTATCTAAGAAAAATTGGAGCTCGTTTTTGTATAAAGTAAAGGATTTAATTAAAGACGATACTATGATTTTGGATATTTCTTACGATGATCCAGTTATAACTGATGAAAACAGGTGCATATATAATATGTGTATTACCGTAGATGAGGATATCTCGGGATTTAATTCAATGATTTTAGAGGGTGGAAGGTATGCTTCATATAGATTTGAAGGTGCTGCCTCTAAAATTTTTGAAGCATATCAAGGTATGTTAAAAGTGTGGCTTCCTAATTCAAATATATTATTGGATGATAGAAAAATACTCTCTAAATATATTGGTAAGCAAAAAATAGATAACATGAAAATAGATATTTGTATTCCAATAAAATAGAGCACAAATTCAGAAGTTTTTTATAAAACTCTTTTGTATACTTAGTTCATTGGTTATAGAAAGGAGTTTTTTTATGGATTTAAATACTATTAGAAATAATCCCTATAAAAATTTAATGCGATTTGCACTTCCATCAGTTATAGGTATGTTATTAACTTCGCTAATAACAATTGTTGATGGTATATTTATTGGACAAAATATTGGGAAAGATGGATTAGCAGCTGTAAATCTTGGAATTCCAATACTGTATTTATTTTTAGGAGTTGCAATTATGGTGTCTGTAGGTGGTTCTACACTTGCTGTTCAAAGGCTTGGAACTAATGAAAATTCTACAGCAAATAATGTTTTTAATCAAACTATATTTACTCTAATTTGTTCAGTTATTCTTGTGACAGTATTATCTAAAATATTGTTTAATCCGCTGCAAAACTTATTGAATATTGGAGTTCCTGTAAGTAAATATATGAATGATTACTATGGAATAATGCTTATGGTTTATCCTGTTATGATGCTAAATACAGCATTTGGAATGTTCATACGCGGAGAGGGTAAACCTGAAGTTTTTATGAAAATAAGTATTTTGACAAATATAGTTAATGTGGTTTTGGATGCTATTTTCATTATTAAGTATAATTTAGGAGTTAAAGGGGCTGCTTATGCTTCAGCGATATCAGTAATATTAGGGTTAGCAGTAATAACTCAATATTTTATAAGAAAAAAATTTAAATTCAAACTAGGAAGGTTTGTATTTTCCTATAAAGATTTTAAAAATACGGTTTTTAACGGATCTTCCGAACTCATAGGTCAGTTATCTATGTCTTTGACTACAGGTTTGCTAAATTCAGTTATTTTGAATGTTATTGGAGTAATTGGAGTAGCAGCAATGACTATTGTGGGATATGTTGGTTATATCTATAGTATGATTATAATAGGAATAGGACAAGGAATGAGTCCGATTGTTAGCTACAGTTTTGGGGCACAAGATTATAAATTGATGGTTGTAATTAGAAAGATAACTCAGAAAGTAGTCTTTATTTGTGGAGGATTAGTTTTTATCATTATGATCTTATTAGGTAGTAAATATGCAGGAGCATTTACAGATAATATAAATCTTAAAATGCTAGTAGTAAATGGTCTTAAAATATACGCTTTCGGATTTTTGATATCTGGTTATAATGTTATTGCTTCATTTTACTTTACTGCAATAGGTAAGGCTAAGCAATCAGCAATAATATCATCAATGAGAGGACTTTTAGTTTTATCTGTAAATATTATATTATTACCTTTACTGTTTAAGGAAACTGGAATATGGCTGATATTTCCTCTTACAGAAATAACTACATTTATAGTATCAATTGCACTAATTAGAAGTGTTGTTATTAAACCTAAAAAAATTATAGAAAAAGGAGATATAATACATGGATCAGATATGTGAAGAATGTTATAGTTCTTTAAGTAGGATAACTCCACTACTAAAACCGCGTAACTGTCTTGAAAATCACGTGCAGTATATATGTGGAACTTGTGGCAGATGTATATGTATAGATAAAGATGAAAAACGAGGTGTTCAAAGATGGAATTTTCCTTTTAAAACATTAGAAATTGCAAAATTATATTTAAGAACTGCTGATATTTCAGTTAATGATAATTGTGGTATATATGAAATAACAAGTAAAACTGGCAGAGTATCTTATAAAATATTACATACAAATAATGATTTAAAAGAATACTTGAACAAAAACAAAGATAAAACTTGTTATCAGAATGCTCCAGTTTATAAAGTAAAGGAATTTAAAATTTTCTCTAATTCACAAATTAGAAAGTTAATGAAAGAGGAAGTAGAAATATATTTACAAGAACAAAAATAAATAGCGAAAGATTTATGGCAGATAAACCTCTATAGTACATTAATGTTCTATGGGGGTTTTGGCTATATATTTATTTTAAAATATATGTCGAACTAGAAAGAATAATTAAATTTATTGTCTTTTTTAAATTGAAAATGTTATAATATTCATGTTATGTATAAATTATTAAATTGCAGAAGTATGTGGAATATTTAATATAAGATAATAATAAATAGAAATAAAATGGTTTCCATTTAATAAACTGCCTAAAAATTTAGCATCTTCAATAAAAGATATAATAGAAAATTTTGTATCACAATATAAGTATCGTAATTATTGATTGTTTTATTATCTTTATAATAGAAGACATTATTATAATATGAAAATAAAAATAAGGGAGAACTTTATGAAGAAAACTGCTTATGAAATCCAGAAAGAAAGAACTAAGGAAATTGAAGAAAAAGCCGTAGCCTTATTAGATAAATGTGATGTTGTAACACTTGCTTCAATTAACGAAAAAGATTATCCACGTATTTGTGCTATAACTAAAGTTAGAAATAATGGCTTTTCTGAAATATATTTTATGACATCAAAAAGATCCCATATTAATGGAAAAGCAACTCATTTTGAAAACAATACTAAGGCAAGTGTCTGCTATTTTCTTGGTAGTGACAGCGTTACCTAGATAGGTGATGTTGAAATAGTTACAAGCATGGATGAAAAAAGAAAATTTGATGATGACTGCGATAGGAACTTTTTCAAAAAAGGAATTGAAGATCCTAAGTGCTATTTATTAAAGTTTTGTACAAAAGAAGCTACATTTTGGATAGAAGGCAAGTTTAGAACATGCAAATACAAATGTAAATAATTTAAAAAATGAGGTAAAATCAGTGTTTATTGACGATAATATGATAGTAGATATTAAAATGGATTCTAAATTAGAGGCAAAGTTAATTGAAAGTTTCTTAAGTGATAATTATAGAGTATTATTTTCTATTGACAGACCTTATGGCTGCGAAAAATTGAATAATAAAAGTCTAAATAAAATATATCAATGATAACTTTTACTACACAAAGGATTGTTGAATCAACAGAAGATAATTTTTTAGACTTATCATTTTATAAAGGTGACAGAATTGATTGGTTTGAACATAAAAATAAAGATAAACTAGAGAAAATAATCATTAAAAAGGGTTTATGTTACAGCTGTTATATAGTACATAAAGAAAAGAGTATTAGGGATTATCTAGTAGAAATAGATGTTTATGAACATACAAACTATGGCGAGAATGAATTAAGGAGTATGACAATTTATCCTAGAAAACAAAGTTACGATATAACAAATATTAAAGATATAAAAAAAATAATTGATAAATATAAGAATTGTAATTATATTAGCTTATTATGAAATATTTATTTAAATGAAATGTTTTAGGAGTGAGAATATGAAAAGAAAAATACTTATACTTATATTTGCTTTAATATTAACTGGCTGTAGCAGCAATACAGAAACAATAGAAATATCTAAACATAATAGAGAGATTAATATGCTAAAGATTACATATGAAAGCAAGATACAAGATTTAAAAGATTCGTATAAAAAACAATTAAAAAACTTAAATGTAAATACAAAGAGTAAGAGTAATGATGAAGTGTTACAAGTTAATGAAGAAAAAATAGCACTAATGGAAAAAGATATAGAGCAGCTAGAAGAAAAACTTGAAAATTATGATTTAGAATACAGTAAAGTAAAAAAAAATTATGATTTAGTGAATAGAATTTTATTTGATAAAATTGATGATACATCTTTATATGACGATATTTACATAGATAATAAAATTGTTAAATTATATTCTGAGGGAACTGAAGAATTAGAAGATGGAATAATATGTGTTCTTGAAGTATTGGATATTAATGAAAATATAATATGGCAAGTTAAATGGGAAGAATTACAAGTGAGTGAGCTAGCAACATACTCTCCTGTAGCTATTTCTGAAGACAAGATATATATAGTAATAACCGGAAAATTAAATGTTTTAAATTTAAATACGGGTGAAATTTTATGGGAACCTGTTATTGTAGGTTCATCATCTAGTCCACCAATAATTGATGAAGAGGGTTACATATATGCAGTAGGGCAGTATGGACCGTTTTTAACTGCTGTAAGCAAAGAAGGAATAATTGAGTGGCAAGTTGAAAGAGAAGATTTGTATTTACCATGTGATATTGCTGTTTTTAATGAGTACATATTAGTTAATTGGATTGATGGAATAGCAGTATTTGATAAAGAAGGTAATATGATTATATAGGTTAAAATTATCTTGATTTGTTATATAGAAATAAGCATATAGGTAATGTTTTAATAAAAATATATAATTTTATACGTGGAGGTAAAAGATTGGCATTAAAGAAAAAATTAAGAATATTTAAATGGATTACATTATTATTTTTTTTATTTATAATTTTTAGTTTCTTTTCAAGAGGTATGAATAAAGAAATACCGTTAGAAGAAAAAGCATATATAGATAATGTATTGAGTAAAATTACTGTTGATAGTACTAAAACTGATGTTATTAGTTTGTTAGGAGAACCATCAAGGGATTTAGGATTAAAAGTTAATTGGTGGATAACAATTAATGGTAATAAAAATAGGATAGGTGTATATTTTTCTGGAACAGATGGAAAAGCAACTAGAATTAATTTTGATGGTGGTGTAGGAAGATTTTATTACTGTAAGGATTTAGATAGATGAACATGTCAACTATATTTATAGTAAATGTCATTCTTATGTTGTTATATATGTTATTTGCCAAAAGAATGTCTTACAATAAAATTATTAAGAAGCTAATAAGATGTCTTATTGTCTCAATTTTTTATTTATTATTAGGAAGTGTAAAAGTTTATTTAATAAGAGAAAGTATTTCGCAACAACAAATTATATTATATATATTAATAGATATTGTTATATTTATTGGAGCAATAGGAATTTATAGAAAAAATAGAGTATTGGCAACTATTACTTTTGTAGCTACGATCATAAGTGTTTATTTTGATAATTGTATTGATAGAAACAGTACATTGCCAATCATTGTCTTTGCTATATATATTAGAACACTATTGTACTTTGACATATTTTGGGATGGAATCATAGGTATTCTAGCTTATAATAGGAAGATTAAGGGAGAATGTAAGAAAAAAGTTCTTTAGAGTACTTTTTTACGAAAAATTAAAACATATGATAAAGAAGGTAATATGATTAAGTAATTAAGGAGTGTTTTCCAATGAAAAAAAATGGAATTATTATTGCTTTTATAATATTTTGTGTTTTTGTAATATTACTATTAGTGCATAAATATTTTAGTCTCGATACTAGATATATGAACAACAATGATTTTAACACATTATTGAAAGAAGCATTAGAGAAATGTAAATGGAAGGACAATGTAAAAGTATTACATATAGAAAATATGAATAACGAAGATAATGAACATCTTGTAATTTTGACTAATGGAGAAGGGTATATATCTGTAGGAAGTATGATATTTAATAATGATAAATGGTATTGGGACTGTTATGATACCATGATTAGTTTTGATAGTGGAAATTTTGAATATTCATCTGGTGGATTTGAATTTAAACCATTTAAAACAAAATACTGGATATATTGTGGTGAAATAAATAATGAAGACATTCATAAAATGATTTCAAGCAGAGATAACAAAGAAGTTTATATTAAACACGATAAAGACATAAGATTATGGTTTACTATCTTAAAAGATATAGAGTACCCGACTACTATAAAGGCATATGATATAAATGGTAATGAAATTGAAATGTAGGTAGAAGTTATATTGTTTAAGAATAAAAATTATCACATTAAGGGAAAAATTAATATGATTTAAATGTTGTTGAAGCAGCTAACATTATAATATATAATTAGAAAAAAGGAGGTATAATACATGCGGTTTAAACAAATAGGTGAAATATTCCCTGCTGTTGAAGTTTACTTTGATCAAGTAGATGAGAGTATTTATACTCAATCTGGTGGAATGAGCTGGATGAGTGATGGTGTTGAAATGAATTCAAATATGCGTGGCGGACTAAGTCGTTCAATAGGACGATTATTTACGGGTGAATTATTATTTATGGTGACATATGTAGCTAAAAAGCCTAATGCCATGGTTGCCATTAGTTCTAGTGTACCTGGTCAAATATTAGAAGTTAATCTAACAGGACAGGGAATGATTGCTCAAAAAGATGCTTTTTTATTTGCAGAACAATCTGTTGAATTAAAAACAGTATTTACTAAGCGATTTTCTGCTGGACTATTTGGTGGAGAAGGATTTATACTTCAAGACTTAAGTGGTGCAGGCAAAGTCTTCTTTGAAATCGATGGCATGAAAGTTGAAAAAAACTTAGCAGCTGGTGAAGTATTAAAAGTTGACTCTGGTAATGTTGTAGCATTTGATAAAAGTGTAAGTTATGAGATTGAAACAATTAAAGGTGTGAAAAACATATTATTTGGTGGAGAAGGTCTTTTTGTAACAAGATTGGTTGGCCCTGGTAAAGTAATTCTTCAAACACAAAACTTTAATGATCTAGCAAGAAGGATTATTTCATTAATTCCTTCAAAAGGACATTAATTTCATGGCTGTAACAAGTTACATATCATAGTCTGTAATTGTTAATTTGTTATTTCAAAATAAGAAGGACAAATAAAATTAATTATTGACAACTGAACTACTAAATGTTACTATAAATTGGTAATATAATATATTTAATAATAGGAGTATGTTTTATGAGTGATGTTGCTTAACTATTTTGTTTAAATGAATCTTGTCAGTGCAGAAAATTAAAAGTTTACTATGTTTGCAGGATTAAAAGGTTAAGTACACGGTTTTAGTAGCTTATAAAATTTTTATTAATATATTATATATATTTATTTAAAAAAATATATATGCTATTAATGCCGTGCAATGCACGGTTTTTTTGCGTATAAAATAAATCAAAGGAGGAATGTATTGTGTTAATTGTAATGAATTTAAATAAAAAAATGTTTTGTGAGGTTATAGCAATAGAATGATACTAAAGGAGTGAAACATAATAAACAATTATATAGAAGAAGTAGAGAAAAAAGTTGTAATAGAAGAAGGCATTACAGCAATAGAACAATTTTTAATAAATTTATACTTTGAAAATCCAATATCAAGTAAAGAATTAGCAAGAAAATTATATTTACCTGTACCCCTTATAACAGCAATAAAAAAAGAATTTATTAAAGCAGGTATAGTAAAGCAATATAAAGGCATATCTTTAACACCTAAGGGTGAAAGATACATAGAAAATCAATTAGGTTATAAAGGTTTGAATATTCAGCTATATGAAAATTTAGCTTATAGGATTTGTAGTATGCAGGATGTTTTTAGTGATGAAATAGAAATTATTAAAGGCATATTTGATGCTAGGCCTTCAGCAGATTTTTCAATTGACCAAGCTCACTGTGATTATATTACAAGCATGAAGAGAGCTCTTTTATCACTTAAATATAAGTCACTTATAAATAAGAAAATAATTTGTATAGGTGATGATGACCTTGTGAGTGTGTCATTAGGTTTATTAATAAACAAACTATACGATGATACTCAAAATAATAAAACTCAAATTCATGTTATAGATATAGACAGCAGGTATTTAATGTATATAGATAAACTATCTAAGGAATTCAATTTACCTATAATATGCCACAACAAAGATTTAAGAGAAAATATGCAGGATGATCTTATTGGGCAATTTGATTGTTTTTATACAGACCCACCTTATACATTAAATGGCATGGAATTATTTTTATCTAGAGGTGTTGATACACTAAAAAGGAGAAAAGGTTTACCAATATTTTTATCTTTCGCACATAGATCATATGACACATTTTATGAAATTCTAACAAAAATTAACCAGATGGGATTATGTGTAAATAGAATAGTACCTAAGTTTAATTCTTATGAGGGTGCAAGTATTTTAGGTAATATGGGACAGTTGATAATTTTAAATACTACTTCTTATACTAAAACAGATATAAAAGAAGATTATTATAGAGAATATTTGTATACAAATCAGTACAAAGAAAGTAAGAAAAGGAAGACGATATGTTGAGACAGAAGTATAAATTAGAGGGTTTTAACAATCTCACTAAGACTTTAAATGTAAATTTTTTTAAATTATACTATGTTAAGAAAGATGATGAGAAAATATTTAAAGATTTTGTATATAAACAGTATGGAGCAGATAGATTAACACACGTATTAAGAATACTTACTCAAAGGATAAATGCAAATATATTAAATATATCAAAGCAAAATTATCAGCCTCAAGGGGCAAGTGTAAATATTATAATATCAGAAGAATTATCATTGGAAATCAAAATTGATGACTCATGTAATAAGGGGAACATAGGATGTGTGCAATATGCTTTAGGACATTTAGATAAAAGTCATATAACAGCACATACTTATCCAGAGATAATATCATTTAAAAATATATGTATAGTAAGAACAGATATAGAAATTAGCACATGTGGCAATATACCATCAATAACTACTTTGGATTATCTTATAAATAAATTCAAAGGAGATATTATAATAGCTGACTATAAAGTTAGAGGATTTACAAGAGATATTAATGGTAAAAAGTGCTATATAGATCACAACATAAAAAGCATACAGGATTTTATAGCAAAAGAGTATCAAAAATATTATACAATGGAAGATTTAAACTTGCCTAATCAAAATATATACTATACAAAAATGATGTTAAAAGATTATAATATAGATTCATTTTTATTTAAAAAAGAACGAACGTTTACCAAAAAAGAGCAAGAGCTTTTAATTTCAAATATGAGGATGGAGATTAAAGAAATAATTAAAAACGTATAAAAAATAGTAAAATTAAGGATGGTTAAAGCACTTACTTTATCCCATCCTTATATTTTAGTATCAATTATTGATAATATATTTTTTAAAACTTTGTTTATAGCAACTAAATATTGAAATACTTGTTTGAATATCCATAATTATATATAATATAAGAGGTGTGCAAACAAAAGAAGTAGAGGAAATGACTTTTTCAAATATTGTAGATTATGGTGTTATGTTATAGAATTACTATAGATAGTTAAGTAGAGTTATTAATACAAATAGAGGGGTAAATTATGAAAATTTTAGTTATAAATGGTAGTCCAAAAGGTAAATACAGTACTACACTTCAAACAATATTATTTTTACAAAAGATATACTGTAAGCATGAGTTTAAATTCTTGCATGTTGGTAAAATGATAAAAAAATATGAGAAAGATTTTACAAAGGCAAAGCAAGAACTAGAAAATGCAGAATTAATTATATTTGCTTATCCGGTATATACGTTTATTGCACCATACCAATTACATCGTTTTATTGAACTTTTGAAAGAAAATGATGTTGATCTAAAAAATAAAATTGCAACACAGTTTACCACTTCAAAGCATTTTTATGATGTTACAGCACATAAATACATTGAAGAAAACTGTAATGATCTTGGACTTAAATATATTCGTGGACTTTCAGCTGATATGGAAGATTTGCTTTGTAAGCAGGGACAGCAAGATGCAGAAAACTTTTTTAAACATCTTATTTATTGTGTGAAAAATGACATATGTATTTATCCAACAAAGCGATTACCTAATAAAGAACATGCTTCATATAAAGCAGTACTTGAAAAAGTACCTAAAAAAAATGGTGCAGATGTAGTAATAGTGACAAATTGTGCACAAGATGATGATAATTTAAAAAATATGATAGAAGATTTTCGTGCAAGTTTGCCATATCATTCAAGAAAAGTCAACATTCGTGAATTTAAGTTTTCAGGTGGATGTCTAGGCTGTTTTGGTTGTGCTGTAAGTGGTAAGTGCATTTATAATGATGGTTTTGATGATTTCTTAAGAAACGAAATTCAATCAGCAGATGCTATTATATATGCTTTTACTATACAAAATCACTACACTCAATCAAGTTTTAAGTTATATGATGATAGACAATTTTGTAATGGACACAGAGCTATTACAATGGGAATGCCGAGTGCATACATTATTAGTGGCGATTATCGGAATGAAGCTAACCTGCAAACTATCATTGAAGCACGTAGTGAGGTTGGAGGTAATTTTCTTGTGGGAGTGGCAACAGATGAGGGTGATACTGCAACTTCAATTAAGAAACTTTCTGAAAATTTCGTATATGCTTTTGAGAATAAATTATCTCGTTCGCATAATTTCTATGGTGTTGGAGGCACAAAGATTTTCCGTGATTTGATTTATGTTATGAGAGGTCTTATGAAAGCTGATCATAAATTTTATAAAAAGCATAAAATCTATGATTTTCCTCAAAAACAGATAGGTACAATTCTGAAAATGCAATTAGTTGGAACGTTGACATCCATGCCATCTGTTCAGAAAAAAATAAAGGGTAAAATGAATGAGATAATAATTTCTCCTTACCAAAAAGTAATTGAAGCTGCTACACCAAAAGATAAGGAGTAGCTATGAATATTTTCTTCATTTATTATCGTGTTAAATAGTGGTATATTTATTTATATCTATGTTATGTATGAATTTCGACAGATATATATATAAGTTTAAATGAATTATTATTAGTAATTTAAGGAACAAATTTAAAGTTAGTTCAGTAATAGATTAAACTATGTTATAGGATAGGTAAACGTAATGTATAAGATTTTTTGTAATCATAAGGAATATGAAATAAAATATGCTCAAGATGTTATTAGTTTTATTAATGATAAAAAAATTCAAATGGAGAAAAACAGCAGTCCACAAATAGTAATAATAAAGTCTGATAAAACAAAAGCATATCTGGAAATTGGAATAGGTATAAAAGACGAGAGTATATTGTTCTTTGTACCAGCATCTGATTATGATGATATGAAAATATCTTGTTGTAACAATAAAGAATTAATAAATAGTAAAAATGACATAGAATTTACTACTTTTAAAGGTAGTAAATTTTATTGTTCAAAATATAATTTAATAGAATATAATAAAGCTTTAGAAGAGTTGAAATACTATTTAAATTATAATAAGATAAGCAAACATATTACATGGTATGCTTATTGAGAGTATTATTGAATAAAATAATTAACAATTGGAACAATCTAATAATGCTAAATATTCAGCATTATTTTTTTATACAATAATGTTAAAAGTGAAACTTAAAAATTATATCTTGACAATATTTATGATAAATGATATAGTTTTATTGAACAATGTTATATTTTTAAACACTGTTCGATTAAATATAGGAGATGTATAATGACTATAGAAAAAAGAAGAGAACGAGAAATAGAAGAAATGAAGGAGCGTATACTTTTAGCAGCAAGTGATATAGTTGCCTTAGAAGGAGTTGAAAAGCTGTCAATTAGAAAAATTGCTAAAAAAATTGAATACTCTCCGTCTATTATCTATCATTACTTTAAAGATAAAGAAGAAATATTAAACAATGTAATGCAAAGAGGCTACAAAAAAATAGTATCAGCAGTATCTTCTGTGAAGATAGAAAGCAACTCTCCTGAAGAAAGATTAATACAGATGACTAAAAATTATATAAAAGCTGCACTAAATATGCCAGATGAATTTATAGCAGTCCAATTAAACCAATCAAAATCAGCACTAAAGCATACATCGTCATTATTTAAAGGTGCATCAAAAGAAAAAACAGCTTTGTCTGTTCTATATCAATGTTTACAAGAAATATATAAAGATAGAAATATAGATGAAAATATAATAGAATTAACTGCTCAAATGATTGTAGTATCAACTTTGGGACTTGTTTTTAAGCTCATTATTGAAAAAGACATAGGTGATGAGCAAAGAGAAAGATTGATTAATTTTTATTCAAAGGAAATAGTATTAAGAATAGCTAATAGTAATACACTCAATGATGGTAAGGAGGAGAAAAATTGAAATCCGTATTTAAGATAATAATCCCAATAATACTTATATTTATATTAGTTTGTTCAAGTGGAGTATTTTATTTATCTCGGGGACTGAATGAAGGAAGTAAAGTAAAAATAAATGGAATAAGAATATTAGATTTAAATGATGGAATATATAGCGGAAAATATAATGCTGGAAGATGGTCAAACCAACTCAGTGTTACAGTAAAAGATCATAAAATTACAGAAATTAAAATTATAGATGATGTTACTTTTGTAAAGAATGGCGTAAGTGATGAATTATTTAGTAAAGTTATTAAAGCACAAAATACTAAAGTAGATGTAATATCGCAAGCTACAGTAACATCTAAAGCGTATCTTAAGTCAATAGAAAATGCATTAAATAATTAAAATGAAATGTGAGGTAAGTAAATGAATACATTGATAGTTTATTCAACCAAATATGGATGTACAGAAAAATGTGCAGAATTGTTGTCTAAAAAACTTATAGGTAAAGTAGATATAATAAATTTAAAGAAAGTAAGCTATATAGATATTTCAAAATATGAGAAGATTATAATTGGTGGTTCAATATATATTGGAAAAATACAAAAGGAAGTAACAGAATTCTGTTCCAAAAATTTAGATAAATTAAAAGAAAAACGAATAGGATTATTTATTTGCGGAATGCAAGAAGGAGAAATAATCAATAACGAATTCAATCAAAACTTTAATTCTGAAATCATTAAAATTACAGATGCAAAGGAGCATTTTGGTGGAGAATTTAACTTTAATAAAATGAACTTTATGGAAAAAATTATTGTAAAGAAGATATCAAAGGTAACATCAAGTAAATCCAATATATTAGAAGATAATATACGTAAATTTGCTCAAGTGATGAACGCTAATTAATTTAGTTAATTTCATAAAGTTTAACATAAGTAACATATTATATTAGAAAAATTGAAAGTAATTATAATATAGAAAAAAATATATAGAAAAATTTTCAATTAAGATAGAAGAACACACTATCAAGTTTTATATGAGAGATGAAAGTTTTTCGACTTTTAGAAAATTTCATGTTGTTTCTTGTAACATTTTAGATTATTTGTTATAATTGTCCTGTAATGATATGTATTATGATTTACTCTTATAGTTAATATCATTGAAAGAAGAATGTTTAAAAGTGAATAGATAGTATTATTATATGGGAAAGGGACAACTCTGGAATAGACAATTTAATAGATGGTAATTAATCTCATTATGTTTTAATGGGATTTTTTATTTATAATGATAAGGTTAATAAATATCTTATATAATCAGTGTATGATATGTTACTAAATAAATTTATTTTCGGTTGATATTCTGTAAAAAATTGAGGTATAAATTGTGAAAGATTTTAGTATGTTTAAAGATATTAAATTATATTCTGACTGGACTAAGATTAGATATGTAGATAAAGGATGGTCTACTGATAAGAAATATTGTATAACAAATAAATTAGGTAGAAAGTTTTTGCTTAGGGTATCCAGTATAGATGAATAATATTATAAAGTTTAAAAACTAGGAGTGAAATAATGTTAATTAGGAAAGCGGAAGATAAAGATATAGAATCATATATAGAAATGGTTACTAAATTAAGTAAATTTAATAGAATTAATCACCCAGAAGAATGCAAGTATGATGAATATGAGAAAATATTGGATTCGATTAGAAGAAGAGCAAACGAAACATTTATAAATAGAGGCAAAGATATTCATATTTTAATTGTTGAATGTGATAGTAAACAGGTGGGATATGCTTTAGCTAAAATATATAATGAGGATTCTGGTGCTGATAATGGTACTGGTAGAATGGGCTTATTTGATGAATTGTACTTAGATGAAGATGCAAGAGGATTTGGAATAGGTCAAAAACTGTTAGATGAAGTAATAAATTGGTTTAAATCAAAGGGTATAAGTAGAATAAAATTACACGCATATTCATGGAATGAAAATGCGAAGAAACTTTACAATAAGAATGGATTTTTAGAGTATGCAATATCATATGAGAAATTTATTTAATAGATATATTACTTAAAAAAGATAATTTTAAAGGGAGTATAAAAAATGCTAAAGAGATGCATTATGATTTTTCCAAAGTTTAGCAATATGGGTATTATAGATGAAATAAGAAGGAAATATGACCCTTTAGAAAGTCATGTAAAACCACATATAACACTTGTATTTCCTTTCAAAAATAATATTACATATAGTGAAATAAGAAACCATATTGAAAATGTTTTATCTTCAATAAAACCATTTAGTCTAAAACTTAAAGGTATTAAACCATTTAGATATAACGGAAATTATCTATTTTTGAACATTAATAAAGGAAATGATGAAATAATAGAAATTAGTAAAAAACTTTATACAGGAGTATTAGAACAGTATATACCGAATTGGTTTAAATTAGTCAGTTATCAGCCGCATATGACTGTAGGCAAAATAGAAAAAGAAGATGAGTATTTGCTTGCAATTGAAGATACAAAGAGGATAACTGAATCATTTGAAACTATTGTAGATATGTTAAGTGTTGAAATTATAGATGAAAATGAAGATTCGTTAATAGAAATGGAAATAGAGTTAAAAATGGAGGTTTTATGCTAGAAACTTATTGAGGATAATTTGGGCATTACTTTATTATTAAGTAATATAAGTAATGTAGGAGGAGATAGTATGTATACAATTAAAGATAGTGAAAGAAAAAATATTATAGAGGCTTATGATGAAAAAGGAAATCTTGTGGGAGAAGCAATAATATCTCCTTTTAAGGCTTCAGACATACATGAGCATCCTAGAATGAACATTTATTTTGATATTAATGTTAATGATATTGAAGGTAAAAATGATATAAAAGATCAAATGTTTGATGAAATAATACAGCGTTCACGAACTATAAGTGAGAATTATAAAGATTATGTAGTTAAGGTTTACCATTGTTGTTTTTCAGATAATAAAGAAAATATTGAATATTATTCTTCAAAGGAAGGGTTCAAGAATGATGAAGGTATGTATGTAATCAAAAAGGAATTGGTAGATAATGAAATATTTGAACTTAAGGAAATTAAAGGTGTTGAGTTTTGTTATCTTAAATTTGAAGATGAACATGAGATGATGGAATTAGTGGAAAAACAAAATAAAATATTTACTAGTGGATATTCTGTGAAAGACCTAAAAAATTTTAGAAATAATACTCAATGGTTTAGTATAGCAGCTAAGTATAAAGGAGAGATTATAGGCAATATTGTAGTGGTTATAAAGGAAGATGAATCAAAGGTTGAATATGGATGGGTAGATGATTTATTTGTTTCAAAAGGATGGAGAAAATTAGGTATTGGTAAAAATCTGATTTTAAAAGCTTTTAATGAATTGAAAATTTTAGGTATTAAAGAGTCAAGGTTAGAAGTGTGGAGTGATAATAAAAGAGCATTGTCAGTTTATAGAAGTGTGGGATATAAATTTTACAAGCAGACAGAATGCTCAATAGGAATGTTTCTTTAATGCTTAAGGATAAAGAAAATACTAAGGCTATTGTTTGAAATAATAATTAACTTAAATTAAATAGTAGATCAATAATTTTAAGTTGTTTTATAGAAGATTAATAATAACAAAACAGAGATAAATATATTAAAACTCATCACTATAATTTAACACTAGATTTACAAATGTATATTAATTTTGATTAATGCTCATATGACACTATATCATTATTCTACCGTTGTATAGAAAAACTATATCTGTAACTGCTGTTATTGAGTAATGTGCCTTGAGTGAAGAGAAAGGAATGAATTATAATTATGATAGAATTAAGAAAAATTACTGATGATAATTTCAATGAATGTATTAAATTAGAACCAAAAGAAGGACAAAAAAATTATGTAGCAAGTAATATATGCAGTCTTGCGGAGGCGTATGTAGCTTTAACGAATAATGAGTGCCTTCCTTTACCTTATGCTATTTATAATAACGATATAATGGTTGGTTTCATTATGTTATCATATAATAAAGCAGATAATGAAGATGGTGAAAATAAGTATTGGGTGTGGAGATTAATGATTGATAAACAATATCAGGGAAAAGGCTATGGAAAGGAAGCTATGACAAACGCTCTTGAATTGATTAGAACTTTCCAATATGGTAAAGCTTCTGCAGTTTACATTTCTTATGAACCTGAGAACATAGTAGCAAAGACACTTTACGCATCTTTTGGATTTGTTGAAACAGGTGAGATTGAAGATGGTGAATTGGTAGCAAAACTGGTTTTGTAGAATTGATAACTATATTATACTTATAGATAGTTGTTAGTATTGCCAATATCATAGTTATAAGAAATTTTGCACTAGTTGAAAGAAATAATAATACGATGTGAGAGGAAAAAATGATTATTGAGAATTCTAGAATTAAGAGAAATTGTTTATCTGGTAAAACTGTATTACTTACTGGTTCTGGTGGTGGTATAGGTTATGAGGCAGCTAGAGCTTTTGTATGGTTGGGAGCAAATGTTATTATAGCAGAAATTAATGAAGATAAAGGTAATAATGCGCAACAGAAGATAAATAAAGACTTCAAAACTGATAAAGCTGTCTTTTATAGAATAGATATATCAGATAATAAGCAGATTGATGAGCTATATGATTTTATAAGTGAGCGGTATGGTTTTTTAGATATACTATTTAATAACGCAACCATTACTCCTCTAGGTGCTATAGATGATGTATCAGTTGAACAGTGGGACAAAAGTTATGCAGTGAATTTAAGAGCTCCAATTATGTTAGTACAAAAGTTTTTACCAGATATGAAATTAAAAGACCAAGGTACAATTGTATTTGTACCTTCATCTGGTGCTGCACCATTTATGGGAGCTTATGAGATATTTAAAACTGCGCAAGTTGAATTAAGTAATACACTTGAAGGTGAGCTTGAAGGTTCAAATATATCAGTTTATTGTATAGCACCAGGACTAGTAAAAACTCTTACAGCACAAAGAGGGATTGAAAAAGTGGCTCAACTAATGGAGATTTCAAAAGAAGAATTCTATTCAATGAATGAAGCTCATATGTTGAGTGCAGAGGAGGCTGGAGTAGGATTTGCAGTTTCTGTTTTATATGCTAAACAATACAATGGTAAAGAAATAGGAGCTATACAAGTATTAAAAGATGCAGAAGTTTTTAAATATGCTAAAAAAGCAGTAAAAACATCTAATAATTTGTTGTTTGAAAATAAAGATGAAATAAATAAACATTTTTCCAATATAGTTAGAGTTTATCAAGAACAATACAAGGGATGGTTAGAGAGAAATGTTTTTGAACGTCAATGGGTACTTCGAGATTTTAAAAAAACTGTAAAAAAACCTGCTGAACAAGCAAAAACTATTTTGAATAGTTGTTATGAAGGTTTTCTAAGAGAGGATTTTGAAGTAATAGAAGAAAATAAATACATATTAATAGCTTTAAAAGATTATTATAAACATCAGTATAAATTATTACAAAGGTATGAAAAAAATGATAAAAAATTAAAGGAAAACTCACAAATTATTATGGAATGGATTAATGACATAGAGTTTGTTATTAGTTTTTTTCAATGAATTAATATGAAAATATTAATAGATCTATGGTAGAGAAGTTTTAAATTTTTGAATATTATTAGGAAGTGAAGATATTCTATGAGTTTAATACAATATGATATTCCAAGTAAAGAGAAAATTAATTTCTACATAATTGAAGCTAAACAAAATAATAAGGGTCCATGGGATAAACATTCATTGTATGTAGGAGAAGCTGCAAAGGCAATTGCTAAAAGATGTATTGATATTGATGAAGAAGTAGCATATGCAATGGGAGCACTTCATGATATAGGAAGAAGAGAAGGTATAAGCCATATGCATCATATAATTTCAGGGTATGAATTTATGAAAAAAGAAGGATATGAGTGCATAGGAAATATATGTTTGTCACATTCGTTTCCATTTCAAGATATTAGAGAATATTTTGGAAAGTTAGATTGTTCAGATATAGAAAAAGAATTTATTAAAGATTACCTAAAAAATGTCGAGTATAATGATTATGATTATAATTACATTCAAAAGTTAATTGATAATAAAGCTAAATAAGCATACATTTTTATTAATCTATTTAAGAGACGAATTAATTAGATGTTAAAATTGTTATTAAATCTATGAAAGTATATAATAAAAAAATAAATTCTAAAAAATTCTAATATAAAGTTATTCCTAAAGCGGTATGATGGGTATTTTTGAAAAATAATGTAAAATTATAATGAAAAGGAGTATAAAATCATGAATAATGTTTATTTAATAACAGGTAGTGCAGGAGTTGGAAAATCTACTATATCTGAAAAATTAGCATTGAAATTAAAAAATAGTGCTTATATAGAAGGGGATTTAATCTATCATATGATAAAAGCTGGTTATGTAGCTCCTTGTGAAGATAATGGTGAGTATATAGATTTAGCTTGTAGAAATTTTATATCATTAACTAATAATTTTATTTCAAAAAATATAGATGTAGTTATTGATTATATAATTTTTCCAGAGCATTTAAATTATTTTAGCAAATTAAATAAAAGTGACAATATTAATTTGAAATATATTGTTTTAACAGCTGAAAAAGAAGAAATTGTAAGAAGAGATAATGAAAGACCAAAAGAGTGTAAAATGGGAGATAGAGTATTAGAATTGATAAGTGAATTTGAAGAAAAAGTTATTGATGAAAAATTTAAATTGGATACAACTAATCAAGAAATCGAAAAAATAGTTGAAGAAATAATTAGTAATAATAAATATATTTACAAATTTAGTTAATTAGTTTTATAAATATCAAAAGATATAAATAGTATTAATATAATCATTCACAATATTGTTTTTATTTAAAGTTAAATTTTTATAAGTAATATATAACACTGTGAATCATGGATTTTTAGTCAAAAAGTAGTAAAATAATATTATTACTTATTGAAAGGATGATTTTATGAAAGCTATTGAATCTATAAAAAAAGCACTTGACTACATTGAGGAACATTTATCAGAAGAGATTAACATTAAAAAACTTGCTATAGACTGTTATTTATCTGTTTTCTATTTTCACAAATTATTTCGCGATACTACTGGATATAGTGTTGAGCAGTACATAAAATTAAGGAGGTTAGCTTATTCAACAAAATTGTTAGATGACAATAAGCTTGTAAGTGATGTTGCATTAAGGTGCGGGTTTAAAAGTTCTGAACATTTTTCTAGAACATTTAAGGAAACATATAAAATTCTACCTAGTGAATTTAAAAAAATTAAGCATCCTCTATTTCATGCATACAAACCTGATGTTATGCTGTCTAACACAAAACTCAATATAGGTGATAGATATATTTCTGATAATATACTTCTTGAAATAAAATTACGAGAACAGCAAGAAATAAAAACAGTTCCACACAAAGAATTTGGTATTTCTTGTAATCATAATAAAGAGGGTTTTAATTATATTGTGTCGGTAGGTGTAGATAATATATCTGATGTGCCAGAAAATATGGTTACCTTTACTATCCCTAAAGGATTATATGCTTGTTGTATATTTGAAAATAAAGATTTTGAAACTGCTGTAGGTCAAAATCTTAAACTAGCTATGGATTATTTTTTCTCATGGATTAGTAAAAATAGTTACAGTCCTAAAGAATATTTTGCAGTAGAATATTACTCAGAAGAAGCCTTTAAAGAATCCTATAAGATAGAAATTTGGGTAAACATAAATCGTTAATGACACAATTCATAAAAAAAGAAGTTGATATTTTTACTATCAATTCAGGAGGATTAATTACATGGAAAATGCCGGAATCAGTTTTCAAATTCCAAATAAGTATGGAAAATATTTAGCTGATATTTTAGAATCTATACCTTTTAGTAAATATAAATGGTTAGTTGATAATGATGAAATACACCTATTGAAAAACAATGAATTTACTAACCAGTTTTTATTTAAGGAAGAAGATAAAGTAATTGAAGGTAAAGAATTATATAGAATTGCAAAAGATAATGATTATTACATTGTTTTTGTAACTCTAAAAGGTTTCTTAAAAGATGGAATAGTTAAATCAGTTAAAACTTATAAGGAATTTAAAGATAGTGATTGTCAAATAATACTTGGAATATATGATTGTTCTTACGTTATGATTTGGTGTAAAGAAGAGCAACTTGTATCAAAGATATATAACTATGTTACAATAAAAGGATATAAGGATATTAAGTTTATTTGTGAAGATGATTTAATTAAAGAAAAGTATTATCTAGAATAGATAGTTAGTTAAATTTATATTTTTATACAAAAGGGTGTCATGAATTCAACTATTCAAGGAATAGGAGAAAACCTTTAACAATATTATGATGAGTGAATAATAATTTATTTGTAAAGATGAATATTGCAAGCAAAGAATTAACAAATTGGTAGTTTTGCCATAGGTTTACGCCTATTTTTATGAAATGGATTTTTTTATGATAAGTTTAAACATGAAATGTATTCTTGAATAAGAAAATTTATCATGTTAAGATATAAAAGACATTTGGAGAAAATAGTCTCTTGAAACAAATATTATTACTGAAGAAGGTTACAATTTAAACATATTTTAAAAAATAAAAAGAGTAGAACTTAGGAAGGAAATAAAAACATGAATGAAAGTTTTTTTTCACTAAAACCAATAGTTAATAACAATTCTAGAATGTTAATTCTTGGAACAATGCCTGGAAAGCTATCTCATGATATTGGTGAATATTATAGTGATAAAAGAAATAAGTTCTGGAATTTGATTTATAATGTATTCAATTCTGAATACTCTTATCAACCATATAAAGAAAAAGAACTATTTGTTCTTCAAAATTACATAGCAATATGGGACATTTATTCAACTTGTATTAGAAATGGAAGTATTGATAATAATATAAAAAAAGCTAAACTAAATGATTTACCTAGTTTTTTAAATAAATATAAAAATATTAATACTATTCTTTTTAACGGTAAAAGGTCTTTTAATGAATATAATAGAAATTTCAATTATTTGAATATAGAATGTAAATTACTTCCTTCTTCTAGTGGTGCACATACATTAAAATATGAACACAAACTTAAATTATGGATGGATATATTTAAATAGTTTTGAATCTTTAGACAAATAGTAATTTGTTGAAGGGGTATGGTAACTATAAAGTGATTAGAACTAGAGCATGCTAAGACAATAACTAAAAAAATAAGGTAGGATAAACACTATGAAATATGAAATTATACATTTACCAAAAGATAAATGGAAGGGAACTATAATTCCAATAAAATATACAACAGATAAATATTATGATGTTATAGTAAATAAAACAGATAAAGGATTTGCTATTGAGATAGAAAAGAAAGATTTTACAGAGCCAGTAACTCATACGCCAGAAGAATATGATTTTCCAGATAAGTTATATGAAGATCATTGGGAGAATGCCTATGCTTGGGGAGTGTTAGTTAATAACGAATTAGTTGCCGCAATTGAAACTTATCAAGAATTATGGTCTAATCGTCTAAGAATTACAGAACTATGGGTAGCTGAAGAATATCAAAAACAAGGAATAGGTCATGCGTTAATTGAAATGGCAAAGGAGCAAGCAAGAAGAGAGCGTCGTCGAGCTATTATACTAGAAACCCAATCTTGTAATGTTAATGCAGTAGATTTTTATCAGCATGAAGGCTTCAGCTTGATTGGTATGGATACTTGTTGCTACAAGAACAATGATATACAAAGAAAAGAAGTAAGATTAGAATTCGGATGGCTTCAAGAAGAAAACAAAAGATTAAATCATGAAGAAATAGAAGTTAGAAAGGAAACTAAGAATGATTGGTACAATGTAGAGTTAATGACACAGCATGCATTTTGGAATAAACATCATCTAGGATGTGACGAACATTACCTTGTACATAAATTACGTCAACATAAAGACTATCTTCCAGAGTTAAGCAGAATAGCAGTAAAGGGTGGAGAGGTAATAGGATGTATAATGTATACAAAGGCACAAATTGTTGATGGTGCAGATAAACATGAAATTATAACCTTTGGACCTCTTTGTGTAGAGCCTAAATGGCAAGGATGTGGAGTTGGTGAATTGTTATTAAGAGAAACAATGAAATTAGCTGCAAATAAAGGGTACAAAGGCATTGTAATTTTTGGAGAACCAGATTATTATCCTAGAATAGGATTTAAAACATGCGATAATTTCAATATTACAACTTCTAATGGCAAGAATTTTGATGCATTTATGGGAATTGAATTAGCAGAAGATAGTATGAAAGGTATAAAAGGAAAATTCTACGAATCGGAAGTTTTTAAAAATCTTAAAAAGAAAGAAGTGGAAGAATACAATAAAAATTTTCCAAAACTACAAAAACTAAGATTTCCAGGACAATGGGATTAACTAAATATTAAAATCAACTTGAATAACTTTATTAACAGTGTAGTTTCTTAATATATTTAACTGGATAGCATGTATAGTGTTGCTGTCCTTCTATTTGTTTTATATAGATGTCTTATTGAAAAACATTTATTCTATTTTTGCTAATATTTCAATTCCTACATTAATCATTTTGTAACTACCCATAAAATCTAGAGCAATTGTTGCTCTTTTTTTTCTTTTATTAATATGTTTAATTGTCCCTTCCATTCCCTTTAGAGGTCCAGCTTTTACATATACCATAGAGTTATCAATATATACTTTTGAATAATCAATAATATTATCTTTATTTATTAATTTTAAAATAGGCTCCATTTCTTCATTATATATACTAGTATAGTATTCTTCAGCTTGACCTAATAGATTATATACTATAGGAATCATTTTTATTTTATTATATAATTCATAATTCATATTAGAATTAATTAATACATATCCAGGAAAAAGGGGTTTCAATACTTCGTAATATTTACCTTTTGTTCTTTCAATAATTCTTGTCTTAGGTATTATTGGTAAACATTCTAACCTGTTAAAATGATAACTTAAATATTTAACTACTAAATCTTCTTTACCAGTTTTTACGAACAGTGCGTACCATTTCATCTTTATCCTCCATTTGTTTCCATATAATTTATATTTTTATATTAGCAGATATTTTTGGTGTTAACTACTATACTTTTGATTGTTATTTTAGTAAAAAAAATTGTCAATTTTAGTAATAAAATGTAAGTAACAATATGATATTACATGGTAAAATGTGGTGCATCATCTATTTATTGTAGAAAATATAGCTGTACTAATGCATAGTTGTGACCAATTCGACAAATTAGTAGAATTAGGTAACGGAGGCGATATCTGTGTACGATTCATTTTTTTTTCAATGTATACTTAAATCTTGGCAACGTTGTATGACACAAAAAATTCCAGTAGAAATTAAAAAACCTATTTTATGTCTTAACTCTACAGAATTAAAAAATAAGTTAAAATACAAAAATGATTTTATTTTATCTTTTAATAAGCTAATTGATAGGCATTTAGATTTAATTAGTAATATAAAAGGGTGTTATTATTTTGCACTTTTTGATAGTGACCAAAATCTTATAGCTGTTAGGACAGGATGTAATCATTCAATGAGTTATATAAATGAAAAAGAGTTTTTAAAAATAGGTGTGTCTTACAAAGAGAATAGTATAGGAACTAATGCTGTTACATTATCAAAATTACTTAAGAAACCTATATATATGCGTCCTATGTATCATTACTGTAGTATATTAAAAAATTGGTATGAGTACTGTGTTCCTATTAAATGTAGATTAACTGTGAAAGGGTATATAACAGTAATAAGCAAGTCGTATCATATTTCTAAAGCTCTAGAGGGTTTTGTTGATTTATTAGGAATAAATATGAATGAGGAATTGCCAGATATGCAAACTTCTCCTTATTTATATAGGGATATTAGAGACATGTTAACCCAAAAACAATATCAAATATTAAAAATGATTGCACAAGGATTAACAGATAAACAGATATCTCAGGAATTAAAAATATCTTTATCTACTGTTAAATACCATAATAAAAATATCTTCTTTTTACTGGATGCTGAAAGTAGAGTTGATGCAGTAGTTAAAGCATTAATAAATAATTGCTTAAATATCTTTGATATACCTGATGACAGGTAGTAAATTCATTTTGAACTTATAGTATGTGGTATAGGTGATCTATACCTATTAATTAATTTTCAGTAAAGAAAAAATGACTTTTTAACTTGTTCAATTTTAAAGAGTTAAAAGTTATATAGTAACATCCGATATGGATTAGCTATGGATTATTAATAGAAAACAGATATAACAATTATATGAGATAAATAAAATAATTCAACTATGTATGTGATATTAAAGTGTAAAGTTTTTTAAAAAATTAATAGGTGGTGCTTAAATGTTAAATTCTGATAAAAATAACGAAATATTAAATGTACGTCAAAAACAAGTTCTTATAAGAATGGCAAAAGGTATGACTGTATACGCAATATCTAGAGATTTAGGAATTAGCGAAAATACAATAAGATTTCATAAAAAAAATATATTTGAAAAACTAGATGTTAATTGTACTGTAGAAGCTGTTGTAAAAGCTATAAAGCAAAATTACATAAAATTAAATGATGTATAGATTATTGAAAAAAACTACTAATATGTGTAGTTGTATTAATAAAATTAATATATTAATATTAATGTAGATTAAAAAGCATCTTGATGAAACTAATTGTTGTGGTTGCACGTTAGTGGAGTAGGAGAAAATATTTTTTGGCATTATAAAAAACACTTTAATGCTATTGGTTATTATAGTAAATAATAATAATTATATTTACTAAAAAAAACATGCAATTTTTTATCTTTTAAGAGTAGTGTTAGAAGTGTTAAATATAATATTTTGTGAATAAATAAGTGTAATAATCCTACACAAAAGATAACGATGATATATGTTTAGTGTAGAATCAGTAATAAAAGACATAAAAGATTAAATGCGACATAGTCGTGTTTTTTTAATACTTAAAATAATGTTTTCAATAACTGTATATTATTATATAACTTATTAATCAATATTTAGGAGGAATAATTTAATGAGTAAAAAGATTTATTTTACATCTGAATCTGTAACACAAGGACATCCTGATAAACTATGTGACAGGATATCAGATGCAGTGCTAGATGAAATTATCAGAATTGATCCAGATGCAAGAGTAGCTTGTGAAACAGCAGTTACAACAGGGCTTGTGCTAATTATGGGGGAAATTTCAACAAAAGCTTCTGTGGATATTCAACAAATTGCTAGAAATACGATTAAGCAGATTGGCTATATTGATCCGGTCTATGGATTTGATTATAAGACTTGTGCTGTTATAACATCAATTAATAAGCAATCAGAAGATATAGCTCTTGGTGTTGATAAATCCAGTAAGAATAAGCTTACTTACAGTAATATGAATAACGTTTGTATAGAAGGTGTTAAGCGTAATGACTTAGGTGCAGGAGACCAAGGTATGATGTTTGGATATGCTTGTAGAGAAACTGATGAATTAATGCCAGCACCTATTTATATTGCGCATAATCTCTCAAAAAAACTTGATACGTTAAGAAATGATAAAAAACTTGCTTATCTTGGGCCTGATGGAAAAACTTTGGTAACGGTTGAGTACCAAAACAATAAACCTATACGTGTAGATACTGTGGTTGTGTCAGCTCAGCATCTTGCAACTGTAGATCAGGGGACGATAGTAGCTGATATTGTTAATCAGGTAATTATACCTTGTATACCGGATAACTTAATAGATTCTAATACTAGATTTCTTGTTAATCCTACAGGACGATTTGTAAAAGGTGGTCCATGTGCTGATAGTGGGTTGACAGGTAGAAAAATAATTGTAGATACTTATGGAGGATTTGGAAAACATGGGGGTGGTGCATTTTCAGGTAAAGATCCTACCAAGGTTGATCGTACAGGAGCATATGCAGCTAGGTATATTGCTAAAAACATTGTTGCAGCAGGTATAGCTGATAAATGCGAAATACAGATAGCATATATTATTGGATTGGCAGAACCGGTTTCAATTCATATTGATACTTTTGGAACTAGTAAAATACACAATAATACTATTATAAAAATAATTCAAGATACATTTGATTTAAGACCGATAGCACTTATTAAGGCTTTTGACTTAAAAAGACCTATTTATAGAGATTTATCTACATATGGACACTTTGGAAGATCTGATCTTAATCTTCCATGGGAACAAACAAATAAAGCTGATGAATTAAGAAGACGTGCTAATCTATAATAAGATAAAAGTGTGTACATATTATAAGAATATTTTACATTATATGAAACATATTTTACATTTTTTATAATTAATCACCTATATTAATATAGGCTGAATATTATATTAATTAACTAATATTCTATCAAGAAATAAGTTAAAAAACCATATAATGTAAGATAAATATAAGCTATAATTAGTATTGTGAGGTTAACTTATGATTGTTGATAAAAATAGGACTAAACTATGCAAAATATATTGCTGGTGCTTATCCTATCTAAAAAAATATGCTGTTTTTGTATATATATATATACTACTTAGATTTGTATATGAAATGTGTAATATTTTAATACCACAAATAATAAGAGAATTTATTGATAGGGTATTGGCCAATCAAGAATATGGTGCAGTGAGAAATTTAGCATTAATGACTATTTGCATAGTTATAACAATGATTGTATCTTATATAATTACAAAATATATGGATTTAGTTTTTGTGGAAAAAGGCACTAGAGCTGTACAATGTGATGTATTTGACAAAACAAGAATTGTTGGTTTTAAGCATTTTGAAAATACACCAAGAGGGGAAACTTTAGGAATACTTGCTAACAATGTAATATCTATTTATTTTTTATTCCTTCTTTATGTTACTCAAACAGTTTCATTAGTATTGTCTTTTATATTGTCGTTTACTATGATAGTTAGAACTAAAAATTTAATTTTTATCCTTACATTAATAATAAGTTCTATCTGTATAATAGTTATAAATACTATCACTTCTAGAAGAGTAGATAAACTTGGTATAAGACAAGCTGAGGCAGGTCTTGAATATAATAGAAGGGCTTACGATAGCATAGAATCAATTAATGAAATACATGCTTTTGGAGTTGAAAATTGGAATATAAAAAGAGTGTTATCATCTTTTTCTTTATTTAAAATGTTAAATATTAAATTACAATTTGTTAACAGTATACGTTCATATGTGGTTGTATTTTTTAAATCAATAGCAATTATTGTTTATTTTTTAATAAGTATTAAGCTTATACGTAATAATGCTATGTCAATAGGTAATACAGTAGCTACCTTTATTTATTATAATATGTTTTTTACTTCATTATCCCAATTTTGTAAAATGATTTACAAACAAAACAAACTTCTATATGATGCAGAAAAACCTTATGAATTTATGAAAATGGAGCCTGATATTAAGATCTGTACTCATCCAGTTAAAAAGAATATAGCGGGTTTAATTACACTAGAGAACGTAGGTTTTAGTTATAATAAAGAAAAAATATTGAACAATATATCTGTTAGAATAGAGAAGGGAGAGAAGGTTGCACTTGTTGGTGCAAGCGGAGAAGGTAAATCAACACTGCTAAAATTACTTATAAGGTGTTATGATTGTACAGAGGGAACAATTTATTTTGACAAAACACCTATAAATAGATATTCTTTGTCTTCTATACGTGATTCTGTTGGGATTGTTTTTCAAGAAACTTTTTTATTTTCTATGTCTGTAATGGATAATTTAAGATTTGGAAATCCAAAAGCTACAGAAAAAGAAATAATTGAGGCTGCAAAACTTGCGAGGGCACATGAATTTATATCAGCACTTCCTCAGAGTTATAATACAGTTTTAGGAGATAAGGGAAATACGTTGTCAGGGGGACAGCAGCAAAGACTTTCTATTGCAAGAATAATATTAAAGAATCCTCAGATACTTCTATTGGATGAAGTAACTTCTGATCTTGATTATATTAATGAAAAGCACATTCTTAAGACTATAAAAACAGCTATGAAAGAAAAGACAGTTATTATGACAACACACAGACTTTCAGTCATAAAAAATACAGAAAGGATATTGGTAATACAAAATGGAACGATAGTAGAAGATGGAGATTACGAAACTTTAATAAATAAAAAAGGTAATTTATATAAACTTGTAAGTAAAGGAATAGTGAAAGATGATTAGGGATTATTATCTAAAAATTAAGTGGGTATTATCAAAAATAGAACATATTAGATTAAAAATGTTTATTTTTATATTAATATCACTATTATCTATTATAGTCACATTAGGTGAAACTGGTATACAGAAATTTATTATTGATGGAATTATAAATGAGGACATTAATAAAAGTGTTTTTATGGTTATTCTTCTTGGGATAATGATTACTCTTAATGGTATTTTCTCATCTGTTCTTGATTATACAGGGGATGCTTTTTTTCAGTATCCTATTAGAAAAGTACTTATTAATGAATTATTATCAAGTGTTCACTATACACCACTTAAAATTTTAAAAAAGAAAAAAAATATTCAATATGTGGATGCATTAACACAGGATACTTATAATATTGGTCTTGGTATAAGTACTAAGATGAAAAGTGTTAGTTATGTTTTGCAATGTATTACATTAATGATAATTTTATTATTAATCAATCCGCCTATATTATTAATTACGTTAATACTTAGTATAATTTACCTCACTATTGGAAAATATTTTTCTAAGAAATTTTATGAAACCCAGAAGATATATCTTGAAAAGACTACAGAATTGCATGATGTGATAGAAGAAGGTATATCCTCTACAAGAGAAGTATTAGCATATAACAGGATAAAATGGGAAAAAGACAGACAAGATGCATACTTTGATAGATATTACCGTGAAGCTGTTAACTTACAAAATATTGGTGCTTTACAGTATTTTGTCACAAATCTGTTTAAATGGTCAGTAACAGTAGTAGCCTTAATATATGGTGGGATATTAGTAACTAACGGTAGAATGGAAGTGTCTACTTTCGTAATAGTATATCAGTATTGTAATATGCTTCTTAATAATATTGAATTAGTATATGCAGAAGCAGTAAGCGTTTCTAATATTGTTACCAGAATTGACAGGATAAAAGGAATTATATATAAAGATAGGAGTATTTATAAATTAAAACCTATTGATAAAAATATAGAAAGCATCGAATTTTGTAATGTAGGTTTTAGTTATGAAAAAAACCTGAAAGAATCTTTATCTAATATAAATTTCAAAATAAGAGACAAGAAAAAAATAGCTTTTATTGGACCTAGTGGGGGGGGTAAATCAACTATAGCAAAATTATTTATGGCATTGTACGAACCTACAAGAGGGACAATAAAAATTAATAATGAAGACATAAAAAATATTGATAAAACTACTTGGCATGAAAAATTTTCTATTTGTTTTCAAGAACCATTTATGTTTTCTGATACTATTAAAAACAATATTTTATTTGGACGAGAAGTATCTTTAGATAGAGTAATTGAGATATGTAGGAAAATGCAGATTCATGATTTTATTGAAAGTCTCGAAAATAAATATGATACTGTAATTGGAGATAAAGGATTTACAATATCAGGAGGTCAGCGTCAGAGAATAGCCTTAGCTAGGGCATTGTTATGTAATCCAGATATACTGATACTAGATGAAGCTACTTCATCATTAGATATAGCAACAGAAAAAACTATACAGAAAAATATAGACTTAATAATGTCTAAAGCAAATAAGATGTCTATTATTGTGGCGCACAGATTGTCAACTATAAAAGATGCTGATGAAATATTTGTAATTAATAATGGAATCGTTAAAGCAGATATAAATAAATAATATGTTATTATACATACATTATATGATTTAGTAACAAAATTTTTAAAATAAGGAGTGAAATAATATGGCAAGAAAAAATTTACGAAGGTGTTTGTGGGTAGATCCTAATTTTGATCTTCAAAGAGAATACCATGATAATGAATGGGGTGTAGCTGTATTTGATGATCAGTTGCTATTTGAAATGTTAGTTTTAGAATCTTTTCAAGCTGGATTATCATGGGCAATTATTCTTAAGAAAAGAGAGGCTTTTAGAACTGCTTTCGATGGTTTTGACGCTGTCAAAATTTCAAACTATGGAGAAGAAAAAGTTGAAGAACTTCTTAAAAATGAAAAAATTGTAAGAAGTAAAGCTAAGATTAATGCAACCATATCTAATGCTAAGATTTTTTTAGATATTAAAAAAGAATTTGGTTCGTTTTCTAATTATCTATGGGGATTTACAGATCACAAGGTTATTAAAAATGTGGATGATAATATTCCTACTAAAACTGAGCTTTCTGATAAAATATCAAAAGATATGAAAAAAAGAGGCATAAAGTTTATGGGTTCTGTAACAGTTTATTCTTATTTGCAGGCTATAGGGATTGTAAATAATCATGAAACATGGTGCTATAAATATAATGAGTAATTTTATTCTGATTTTCTAATCTTATAGGAAAGTTTTAAACTAAAGTATATGTAATAAAATTTATTTCATGTGGCCTAGTAAACTTTCCTTTGTTACTGAAAAAGATATTTAATATGTATTTGTACTAAAATATTAATGATATATAGAGATACATTCATCAAAAACAGTTTATAAAACTGTTTTTTAGTATACATATTTACATGTAAGTCAGAGTAAAGTGTTATAATAACTTGCCTTACCATAAGGAACAGTCAGCGAGTGATTCAAAGCTTTACTTTTCTTTATTGGTAATAGATTAACATTAGTGATAAAGTCTTTTTTACCCTAATTAAGCTTTCTGCAGATTACAAAATCAATAATTAAATAAATATAGAAAGGAATAAAAGGTGAATAGAGTATTTTTATTTACTGGAATATATGATTTTTTCGGTTTAAGGCTTGCCGGTAAGTTACATGAACAAGGCTATGATATATATTGTTTATGCAGCAAGAAATTGGAGGAATCAATAATAGCTCATATTAACAGCTTACCAGAAGATAACACTAGAAAAAAAGAGCTTAATAATATATTCAATCATATAAGGATTATTAATTATAGTATAGAAGATGCTGATTTTAATATTACATGCTTAAGGGAACTTTTAGAAGATAAAAAAGTTAGCTTATGGCATTATAATGATGATTTTTCATTTGATAATTCATATAATTATGAAGTTATAAAACTTAATAATTATATATTAAGAATAATATTAAAAATGATAGGTAAATTAAATGTTGATGAAATTAATTATATAAGCTCAATATATTTGAGTAGCAGTTGTAATGAAAAAGAGTCTGTTTGTTTAGGTACATATAAAAAAGTTAGGAAATTAAACGAAGAATTTTTTATTAATAAATTAAGTGATACTAATGTAAAAGTAAAAATTTACAGAACTCCTATATTATACAAAGACTTTTTATCAAATCGATATAAGGTTGTAGATGAATTTTTATTCAGATTGTTTGAATTTAAAAACTGGGTAGGACATAGAATACCTAATTATTTCAGAGATAATAGTCTTCTTGTTTATATGAATGAAAATAATTCGCTAAACTTATTACCAACAGATATAATTATTGATAATATTTATGAGAATTATCTATTAGAGTGTGAAAATAAAATAGAAGTGTTCTATATTACTAATCCTAAAGAAATAAAGTTAAAAACTATAATTAATAAAATAAATAATGCATCACATAATATCAATATTAAAATTACTTATGATAAAGATAAGTTAAATGATATTGATATTTTATTTGATAAGATTATTAACTATCATTTACCATACCTAAAGTATAATCTGAGTACTGATTTATACGGTTCAAAGTTAAATAAATTTAAAAGTATAAATTTATACAACAAAAATATGGTTTTGGCACTCAAAAATCGTATAAATTATTATGAGAGAAAAAAAGTACATGATATAGCCTTAAAAGGACAGATTAAAAAAACAATTAATCTTAAGGATGGAAAAAAACTTGATTATTATAGTGCAGGTAAAGGTGAAACGATAATTATTGTAAGTGCTTATGGAGTAGAAGTACAGGCATGGGATGATATAATTTCTGAGTTGTCAAAAAATTATCATGTTATAGTCTGGATGATTAGAGGAGTACATAATAATGAACTTCCTGAAAATGATAGTAATGCTGTTTTTGGTATAAAGTATCAGATTGAGGATATTCAAAGAATAATTGAAAATGAAAAAATTGATAAATTTCATTTTATATCATGGTGTTCCGGTGTAAAATCAGCTCTAATGTATACTATAAAACATAGTTCTAAGGTTAAGTCACATATTATACTTGCTGGTGAATTTGTACCTTACGAAGGCAGTGATAATGATCAATCAAAATTTAGAGGTAATATTTCATTTATACTAGATATGATTAAACATAATAAAAAAATGCTTGATTTTTATGCTCGTATGATATATGAAGGTACATTTAGGCAGCCTGTAGATGAATTTTCAAAAGATAATGGTACCTATATATATGAAATTGTACCAGAAAGATATAGAGATATTTTATTAAATCCTTTTACAACAAGAGAGAAGATAATTAATTTTCTAAATATGTGTATGGAATATTATGAACATGATATAACAGAAATTATACAAAAGATTCATATTCCTGTTTTACTTTTATGTGCTGAATATGATTTGGTTGCGCCTTATGAACAAACATATTGGGCAGATAATTTATTTAATAAATCCAACTTAATATGTTTTCCTTCTGCTACACATTTAATGTTTGTAGAAAGGCAGAGAGATATAATTGATGCAATAAGAAAACATATGAAATACATTAACTAAAATATATATATTTTTGAATCTGTCTGATAAAAAAAGGTAGTTTATATGAAAAAGAAAAGACACTTATTGAATTTATCTATAATGAGCTCAAAATCTACGGAAGATAATATAAAAAACAAAAAGAAAGGATTATAACTATGGATGAATATACTTCATATGTTTATAAAAAAGAAACTTTATACATTGATAGGTTTTTAATACTTGATAGAGTACCTATTAATAAAGATAGCTTTGATTTATTTAATACAGAGCTTAGCGGCGATATTAAGTCAAAACTGTTAAATATTAAAACAAATGGTTATAAAGGTTTTGAAAAATTTATCAAGACTAATAACTACTACTTATGTGATTTTTCAGTTTTTAAGGATAGTGAGAAGGTGTTTCTATATACACAAATAACCTCAGAAAAAAATGAAAAAGTAGTAATTGATGTAGATTTACCTGGATATAGTAAATTATGGGTTAATAATAAATTAGTAATGATATGCCATGAACGTCAAAATAGAGAACATATTGTTGTAAATCTAGATAATAACAATTCACTTATAATTGAATACTACTTAAAAGATAAAGACACTTTCCCGCCATTTGCTCTAATACAGGTTTATAGTTATAAACAAATTGTAAATAATCAATTACTGCCAAGAATGAAAGAGAGTATGCTATCAGAAAAGCTTCAAGTAGTTCCATATTATAATTCCAATAACTGTGAGTTGAAATTTATGTTTATTCCATTAAATAGTACAAGGTCTACTATAGTAGGTTTTCATAATCTTCAACATAAAGATAAGCTTATAAAAGAAGAGTTCAAGGTTTTTAGGGTATATTCATACAAAATATCTGATATTAAGGATTCTATAAGTAAGTATTATATGATATCAGATATATTTCCTTATAAGCATAATTTTCTTATTAGTATATCTGAACCTATATCAGAGCAAATAATTAGTAAGGCAGTTAGTGTTATAAAAGCAGATGAAACAGATAAAGCAAATGTATTTGGTATGATTAATAAATATGAAAATCCCTTAACATTTGATCAAGATAAATACTCAATAATTTCCAAGCTTAATAAATTTATTAATGGGAAAATACTTAATAATAGTTATGATGGTACTTCAAAAATATATTATTTATCAAGTATAGATAATTCATATCAAGAAATCATTATTAAATTTCCGAAAGATTATAATGATAAGAAAGATTATCCTTTAATAGCATGCTTAGGTATATCTGAATTCGATTACTATTTATTCTGTGAAGAAGAAAATAATGAATATATTATTGTTAATATCAGTGGCAGAGGAGTAATGGGAGGAAGTTATATAAGTGAAGCATGCTATTTAGAGGCTACTAGGTATATGATTAATAATTATAGTATAAATGAAAATAAAATTTATTTATTAGGTAAAAGTAACGGTGGATATGCTTCATGGTCTATCATGCAAAATTACCCTGATTTAGCTGCTGCTGCATTCCCTATTTCTGGATATCCTTATTATAAGCATATTAAAAATGTTACTAATATACCTATTATTAATTATGTATCAACATTGGATAGTTGTTATTACAATAATGAAAATTCTATTAACGAAATTCTTAAATCTTATAGTAATTATTCACAGATAAATATTAAAAATATGGTTCATCATGCTATTTCAGAGTATTTTCATTTCTCAATACTTGAATTTTTTAGAGGGAAGAAAAGAAATAATTATCCTGATAATATATATTTTAGAACTGAAAGAAATAGGTATTTAAAATCATATTGGTTAAAACTGTATGGAATAAGCTTTGGTAAGAAGTATGCACTTGTTACAGCATCTATTTTATCAAGTAGTTTTATAGAAATCACAGTAAAAAATACGGATGGCTTTGCAATAACTATACCACCTCAGATTGACAAAAGGAATTTTAAGGTTATTGTCAATACGAAAGTTATACATTTTTATAATTATAATAAAAATAAAATAATTTTCGAATTAAAAGAAGGTTTGTATAATATTACAAACGATGATAGTAGGTTTAATGTTGATACTATTAAAGGTATGGGACTGCTTGATGTATATATGGATAATATGAGAATAATTGTGCCTGATGAGTTAGATAATGCGGTTAAAAGAGTTGCTGATAACTTTTCTACACCAAGTTCTAATGGATATTATAATAAGATTTCTGTTAATTATCCAATCTATAAACTTAATCAAATAAGAGAAACAGTTTTACATAACAATTTAATATTTATAGGAGTGAAAAATCCAGAAAAATTATTTGATGGAAATATTGAGATTCCTATAAAAACATATAATGATTACTTTGAGTATAAAAAAAATAAATATTATGGTGACTACGTTATTTTATATATAATCAAAAATCCAGCTAATGAACACTTTAGTGTAATGTTTATTAAAGCAAATAATATAAAAATGCTTAGAAAAAATATGTTTACTAGAAAAGTAGTATTGCCTTTTTCATATCTTGGGATACATGAGTATTGGAATAATGTAGCATTAATATTTCATAATAATGTATATTATAGCATATACGAATGGGGGAGTGATTTAGAAAAGATAGTATAATATATTAGTTGAAAATTTAATGTTTAATAAAAAAAAATAGTAAGGGGATACATAAAATGGCGAATGAAAAAATAAAAGAAATTATAAAACAGATATTTAAGGAAAAAATTGAAATAGAAATATTTGACGAAGCTTCATTTGATACTGATTTGATAAGTCTTGGACTTAATTCACTTACTTTTATAAAACTACTGGTTAGTATCGAAACTAGATTTGATATTGAATTTGAAGAAGAATTTCTTGATTTTAATTATCTATCAAATCTAAACCAACTAGTTGACTATATTGCTAAAAATGCGAGTTTCTAAAAAGATAAAAACCATTACTAATAATTAAATAAAAAAATAGAAAGGAGTATGTATAATAATTATTTATTATACAGAGTGGGTTATGACTTTTATTGAAAAAGTAGTGAGAAAAATATGGGAACCTATAGATGCAGAGTACTTTAAAGCTTACGAAGAAGCCAAAAAAAAAGATGTAGATGAGTTATTTAAGCTACATGCTAGAACTAAAATGAAATATTATCCTTATGTAGGACTTAACATGAATTATGTAGATACTTACGGATGTCCATATAGATCAAAGAATGGTATATTATCAGGATGCAGCATGTGTGATTATCAATCAGAACATGCCAAAAGACAGGGTAGTCTTTTAGCACTTAGAGAAAAGGATCCTAAATTATATGCGTTAGCTGTAAAAAGAGGATTTCAGAATACAAGAGGCGAAAGGGCAGTTCCTCAGGTAATAGAAAACATTACTGGATATGATTCACTAGATTTTGATGAAATGCCAGAAGAGCTTGTAGAAGAATTATATGGAAAAAATGAATTATTTAGTGAAAGACCTTTTATATACAATATAGAAGCAAGAGCAGCAAGTGTAACAAGAGAAAAGTTAGAAAAACTGAAAAAAATTATGAAAGGTAAAAAAAGAATTTCTATAGAGTTTGGAGTAGAAGTACATGATGATTGGTTAAGAGATAATTGGATTAATAAAGGATTAGCTAATAAGGAAATAATACAAGCTGTAGAACTATTACATGAATTTGGGTTTACTGCTGTTGGAAATATTCTTATAGGGATACCTGGTTTAACTGAAAAACAATCTATAAAAGTATTTGTAGATTCTGCAGTATGGCTTGATAGTATTGGAATAGATAAAATAGTAGCTTTACCTCTTAATAGGAAAAAACATACATTACATGGATACATATATGAAAACTTGAGAAATAATGATGAACTTTTAAAAGTTGGCTTAGCACAGAAAGAACATACAGGACTTCCTTGGTTATTTACTATAGTTGAAGCTTTCAGTGAGTTGTATAGAAAATATCCTGATACATTTCATAAGACAGTTATGACAGAGATTAATCCAGAGTCTAATTCAATCACCAACGAAGTTGGTTACAATGCTTCAAGAGAATGTTCATGTGCAGAAAAATACATAACTTATTTAAATGAGTTAACTTTTAATAAGGAATTTGACAGTTTATTAAAAATAACAGATACATTTAAAGAAGATAAATGTTATAAAGAATATGATGAGTTATTAAAAAGACAAGAAAAGTGTGGAAACATTTATGATACTATACTTATAGTAGGTAAAGAATTATCAAAATCTATGTTTAAAGAAAATTGGAAAGATACTTATAAGATTTTATGTGAAAGCATACCAAATCCTATAGATAGAAGATTATAAGTTTAAGCTTGCTAATAATTTAAAGCAAATTATAAATAGGAGAAAGATAAAGTGAGAAGTATATTAGATAATACAGATATGAAATTACATCATCTTGGAATAGTTGTTAATAATGTTCAAGAAGCATCAAAGCAATATGCCGATTTTAGAGGAATTTCATATGACAGCTTGTATTTTGAATATGTAAAATCTCAAAGAGTTAATATCTGCTTGGTTCAAGAAGGAAGTTCTTATGTTGAGTTTATTGAGCCTGTTAATAAATATTCACCAGTTTACAGATTTTTATCAAGTGGAGGTGGATTACATCACATATGTTATGAAGTAGATGATGTAAAAGAGTATATAATAAAACTTAAAAAATATACTAGAGTTATTGTAAAGCCTGTTGTCGGGTTTCAAAACCGCACAATTACGTTTTTATATGTTAAATCAGATATATTAGGAATTTCGTTAGTTGAACTGGCAGAAAAAAAGTAATAAATATTTTATAACATATTAGATTTAGTAATCAAGGCTTTACAATAAAAAATTGTAGAGAGAAGGTTATAATATGACTGATAATAAAATTTTATTAGAAAATAAAAATGATATAAATAAGTATCTAAGCAAGCATTCTATTTCAATGGAATGTTTTTTATTAGGCTGCTATTCAATATTATTATATAGAACAGGTTACTATGATAATGAATCAGTACTAATTAACAAAAATAATAAAGAATACGTTATCCATGTACCTATAAAAGACAACACTACATTTCTCAATTTACTTATTAATATCAATCAAAAAATAATAGGAATTACTGATAATGACAAAGAAGAAATAATTGACAAATCTGAACTGTCATATTTTTATTATTGTGATGATTCTGCAAACATTGCAGATCTTAAAGATTATACTTGTAAAAGTTGTATTCATCTTTCTTTAATTTGTTTAAATCATAGGAATGATGTTTACTTCAATTTTAATCAAAAAGGTGCTATGACCATCTTTATGGAAGACAGAATGAAAAAAATAATAGATGTATTTACTGATAATCCTCAGATTAAAGTTAAAGATATATGCATAATTAATGAAGCGGAAAATAAATTAATCTACAAATTTATTAGAGGATTTAAAAGAGAAATACCCAATACGTGTTTTCATCAACAATTTGAAACAGTAGCTAAAATGTACCCTGATAGAACAGCAGTTATATATTTAGACAAGAAAATAACATATAAGGAACTAAACCAAAAAGCTAATATGGTATCTCATTATATTAATAAAAACTATGGAGTAACAGAAGGATTAATAGGGATATTTATGGAACGCTCTATAGAATATATAATCGCTATATTAGGAATAATGAAATCTGGGAATGGATATGTTCCTATAGATTCTGATACCCTTAATCCAGGGCATGAAAATTTCCCTATTAAAAGACTACAGTTTATAATAAATGAGACAAATATGCCTTTAATTATTTCAAAATCATTGTTTGAATTAAATGTTAATAAATACAACAGCAATATATTATGTATTGATGATTGTGATTTAAGTCAATATAGCAAAAGAAATTTAAATTTAAATATTACTAATAGCAATATAGCATATGGAATATATACTTCTGGTTCAACTGGTTATCCAAAGCTAACTATCATTGAGCATTCATCAATTATTAACCTATTAATGAGTATAGACAAGTATATGTACAGCAATATAAAAAATCAAAATAATGTTATTGTCTCAGTAAATGCGCCATTTGGTTTTGATGCATCAGTACAACAGTTAGTTGCTCTATTAAGAGGATACAGTATAAGTATTATTCCTGAAAATGTGAGAAAATCTGCTGTTAGATTAGTAAAATACATAAAAGACAGTAAAATTACAGTATTTGATTGTACACCATCGCAACTTAATCTTTTATTGAAAGAAAAATTATTGGTAAAATGCAGCAGTGATTTAGAATTAATTTTAGTAGGAGGAGAGGCTATCTCTAATAATATGTGGAGCTTATTAGAGGATGAGGAAAAAATTATGATTTACAATGTATATGGACCAACTGAATGTACTGTTGATTCAACTTTCTGTCTTATTAATAATACTGTAAAAGATGAACCACATATAGGAAGACCTGTAGATAACTGTTCTATTTATATTCTGGATGAAAACTACAATAATGTTCCAATAGGGTGCTATGGAGAAATGTATATTTCAGGTTATGGAGTTGCCAGAGGATATTATAATCGAGAAGAACTTAATAATATTCACTTTTTAACTAATAAAGATGTATATCCTAAGACAGATAAATTATACAAAACAGGTGATATAGCTAAATTCCTTGATAATGGTGATATTTGTTATCTTAGGCGTAAAGATGATCAGGTAAAAATACGCAGTCACAGAATTGAATTAAATGAAGTTAGGACTATTATTAACAAACATGAAAAAGTTGTTGATTCTTTAGTTGTAGTTAATTCTGATTCTGGATACAAAAAACTAATTGCATATCTAATAATGAAAGAAGATACTACTTTAGACAGTATAGAAATAAATAGATTCATATCACAGTATCTTCCAATGTACATGATTCCTAATAATTATGTCAAAGTTTCTGAATGGCCTCTTAATAAGAATGGAAAAATAGATAAAAGTAAATTACCACTTCCATCGACAGAATATTCACAGTTATCTGAATCTTATATCGCACCTAGTACTGAACTTGAAAAAAATATAGCTGACATTATGGCAAAAATACTTAAGATAAACAAAATTGGTATTAATGATAACTTTATGACCTTTGGAGGTGATAGTTTACGAGTAATGACATTATTGGCTTATATATATAACATCTATAATGTTGAAATAGATTTTATTGAATTTTTTGTTAATCCTACTATTACTAATCTGGTGAAGTTAATTAACAAACAGAGTAATTAAGAGAGATTATTAATTTAAAGTTATACATACAAACTATACTGCCAGCGGCAAATTGGAGGTTATTATGAAACATGATTGTGTATTAATTGGATTTAATGATGAGAAAATGTCAACTACAATAAAAAGAATAGAACCATATAAAGAAAAAAGTGCTGCTTATGAACATATGCTTTCAAGGTCAGCGATAGTAAATGGTCAGCGAATGAAATATTCAGAGATCGTATCAGAGAGTATTACTAATTCCACTGGAATGAAAAATGACCTTACAATTTATAGGATGCCTAATATGGCTGTACACTATTTGATGCAGTATTTGGAAAAAAGAGATATGTCTGTAGGATATGTAAACTTTTTTAATGATGGTAAAGAAAAACTAAAATTCCTGATTGAAAATTATTCACCTAACTGTGTAGGAATATCTTCTACGTGTCAGGTTGAAGCAGCACCTATTAGAGAAGTAGTTGATTATATACGGTTGATAGACCCATCGGTTGTTATTCTAGTTGGAGGTCCATTTATTAATAGCATTAATTTTGAATATACAAGTCCACAGCAAAATTATCTGTTACAGTGTATGGGAGCAGATATTTATATACATGAACGTCAAGGTGAAAAAACATTATATAAGATATGTAAGGAACTTAGAAAAAATAAACCTGATTTCAAGCATATACCTAATATTATATATAAAGATACAGATTACAGAAGAACAGTGAAAGTTGATGAAAATATATGTTTAGATGATGAACCTGTAAAAGAATTTACTTTTTATGAAAACCATCCATTACCGCCAGTTTATCTAAGATGTTCAATAAGCTGTAGCTTATGCTGTGCTTTCTGTAGGTATCCTATACTAGGCGGTGAACCTATGTTCATGTGTGTTGAGAGTATAGAAAAAAATATGAATTATATTCATTCATTAGGTGTTAAGTCCATTGTATTTGTAGATGATTCCTTAAATGTTCCTCTTGATAGATTTAAGCATATGATGAGAATGATGATAAGAAATAAATATAATTTCAGATGGTATTCTTTCTTCAGAATATCCCATTCTGATGAAGAAACATACGATTTAATGGAACAATCAGGATGTACTGGAGTTATTTTAGGTATAGAATCAGGTAATGATACAATTCGTAAAAACATGGACAAGAGAGTATCTACAGAACAACTAATATGGGGGATTAATCAGCTTCATAAACATAATATTATAAGTTATGCATCATGTATTATAGGATTTCCTGGTGAAACCATGAAAACCGCATCTGATACTATAAGATTCATAGAAGAAGTAAAACCAACTTTTTATGATTTACAGGTATGGTTTTTTGAAAATGCAGTACCTATAGCAAACGAAAAAGATTATTATAATCTTGATGGATATGGTTACAGTTGGATTCATAAAGATATGGATTATAATATGGCTAGCAAAATTGTCTTGGATGGTATCAGAAATATAAAGAATTCTTATTTTATGCCTTCACTTTCATTTAACCTATGGTCACTAGGTTATTTTTTAACTCAAGGAGCAAAAGTAAGCGAATTTATAGAAATGTCTAAAATATTTAAAGATGTTATAGGTATTGAAGAATATGATATTGATAATAAGTACAGAGAGAATGTAAATAAAATGTTGAATGTGTTTAGGGGAAATCAACAGTTGATAGACAATTTAAAAATGAGATGTAAATAATAAGCAGGGGAGGTTAGAATGGATAATATTGTTTTATTTACAGGTGTATATGATTTGTTTAGTTTACGTCTTATAAGAAAATTATATGACAAAGGTATTAAAACTATATATTGCATATCAGATGAACAGAATTCTAATAGGCTGCATGAAATTGTAAACAATATATTATGCAGTTATGAAAAAGCTGAGTTATTAAGATGTATGGATAATATACGTATGCTATATATTGATATTGAAGAAATAGATATACCTTATCTAACTAAGTTTTTTACTGGCAAACAAATAAGTTTATGGCACCTTGACAAAGAGTATTCATTTGTTCATGTATATGGGCAACAGATACTTAATAATAACAAAAAGATAATGAATAATGTACATAATTTATGCAAAAATTGCAATGTATCAGATATAAATTATTTAAGTTCAATATATGCAGAAAATTATAAGGAAGAAAATAATATAAATACCACAGCAGATAAAAATGATGATGCAAAACGAATACTAGAAAAGCTAAAAAATACTAATGAAAAATTCTTATTAGAAAAATTAAAGCCTATGGGTATTAAGATAAATATAATGAGAACCCCTATAGCATTTAAGCAGATAAATGAGAATAACAAAATAGAGGCTGTTGACTTTTTTATAAATAGATTTCTTGAATTCAAAGAATGGATAGTTTCTAGAATTCCTGAGTATTTTAATAATAATGTGCTTACAATTTTTTCGGATAACAGTTATACAATAAATATATCTAGTATAAATACAATAATTAATGAAATAGTTAATAAATATTTATCAAAAAAACTAATGACAGATGAAATAACTAGTATTGGTACAAGTTATAATATGTCTCTAAATAAGCTAATAACTGAAATTGATAAAAATGAAAGTAATATTAATATTAAGATTACAGATGAATATGACAAACTTAATGAAATCGATCTAATATTTCACAATATATTATCTTATTATTTTCCATACCTAAGAGTCATTAATATAGACAAATTGCAGACTGAACTACCAGAGAAAAATAGTGATAATTATGAAGTAGATACAAATTATATAAATAATTATGTTAAATCTAAGGTTAACTTTAATTATAAGGATAAAAAGAAATTAAAAAAAATAAAAAAAACTATTCGTTCTAAGAATGGAAAAGAACTTACATATTATGTATCGGGGCAAGGAGAAGCTATATTAATTATTAATGCATATGGAGTAGTACCAGATGCTTGGGATAAAGTAATATCTCAATTATCTAAGAATTACTATGTCATTATATGGCAGGCAAGAGGTATATATAACAAAGAAAAGCCAAATGAAGACCCTGCTTATATTTTTGGTGTATTTGAACAAATTGAAGATATTGAAGAGATTGTTGATAATGAGAAATTAAAAAGTATTCATATTATATCATGGTGTTCTGGTGTAAAATCTGCACTTATGTATTGTATAAAACATAAGGAAACAGTAAAATCTCAGATACTACTTGCAGGAGAATATGGGCCTTATGAAGGAAGTAAAAAACATCATTCCAAATTCAGGGAAAACTTACAACTTATTGCCAATATTGTAAAAGATAATGAAAAAATGCTTGATTTTTATCTTCGTATCATTCATAATGGAATGTTTAATAAACCTATACGAAAATATACTGGAGAGAACAAAACATATATATATGAAGTTATGCCTGAAGTAAATAGGGATATATTATTAGATGCATTTACAACAAAAGAAAAAATGGTTAATTTTCTTAATATGTGTATGGAATATTATAAGCACGATATTACAGACTTATTAAGTACTGTTGAAATTCCTATATTATTTATTTCAGCAGAATACGATCAGATTGCTCCTTATCAGCAGTCTGAATGGGCACACAGATTAGTGACTAACTCAAAATATACCAGGCTGCCAGGTGCTACACACCTTATGATATTAGAAAGACCTGAAGATGTTATAGATTTATTATATGAACATATGAAATATTATAGGGATGTTAAGTAACAGGAAGTTATAAACCAAAAAAATATTTAAAAAGAGGTAAAAAAATGGATATAAAAAAGATTGTTTTGGATTTTTTACTTGATAGTATTATCATGGATGTTGATGAATTAGGTTATGACCAGCAGTTAATAGATAGTGGACTAATTGATTCTATTAGCATTGTTAACGTGATTTTATTTTTTGAAAAAGAATTCAATATATCATTTAATGAAGATGACTTAGTATCTGAAAATTTTGAAACAGTAAATGCAATGGTTAATACTATTGAAAAAAAAAGAAACTAATAAATCGTGGAAGGTGATAAAAATGAAAAGACGTATAAAAACCCTGCTTTTAAGTGTCTTAACTGAAAAAAATGCAATTATTTCTGAGGAAATAGGGATATGTTCTATAGCAGCGTATCTTAGAGAAGAGAATTTTGATGTGGAATTATTAAATTCCAACAGAAGGTATCTTGATATGGAAAGTATCTATAAAATGAAACCTGATTTGATAGGATTTCCAGTATATTCAACAACAGAAAAAGTTGTTGTAGAAGTATGTGAAAAAATTAAAGAGAAATTACCTGATACCTTAATAACTTTCGGAGGCTATTGGCCTACATTATGTGGAAAAGAACTAATGAAAAAATATCCAATTATAGATTTTATTATAAAAGGTGAAGGAGAAGTCGCATTTAAGAATTTATTAACTACACTTGAGAATAATAGCGACATTAGTAATGTAAAAGGATTAATATACAGAAAGAATAATCATATATACGAAAATATAAGAGAGAAACTTATTGAAAATTTGGATAATCTCCCATTTGCTGATAGAGACCTACTAAAAAATAATATGCTTAAATATGCTTATATTTCTACTAGCCGTGGATGCAATGGTAATTGTGATTTTTGTTGGCATAAACAATTTTGGGGTACTAATCCAAAAAACCAATGGAGAGGTAGAAGTTCTGACAATGTGGTAAAAGAAGTTAAACACATTGTTGACGACTATAATGTAAAACGTTTCTGGTTTATTGATGATAGTTTTGAAGATTGTAACAAATCATGTCCTAATCGTATGTGGGAAATAGCAGAAAAAATTCTTGAAAGTAATCTTAATATTTCTTATGAAACATATTTCAGAGCAGAAGTTTACAAGTTATTTGATGCAAAGAAAATGAAACTTATGAAGGATTCAGGATTTGTAGGTACTATTTTTGGTATTGAATCAGGAAACGATGAAGACTTAAGGTTATATAATAAAATAGCTACAGCAGAAGATAATTATAAAACTATAAAATATTTTAGGGATAATGAAATTGGAATTGACATTGGCTTTATTAATTTTAATCCTTATTCAACTATAAAAAGGCTTAGTAAAAACATTGACTATTTGGAAAAAACCTGTTATGCATCTGTTCTATATTATATTGTAGAAAGATGCGGTATAACTAGATTCTCTGATATCTATTATAAAGTAAAAGATGATGGACTACTTATTGAAGATAAAATTAATAATTGTCATTCTTATAGATATGCTAATGAGTCTATAGGACAATTATCTAATTACTTATATTATAAATATCATGAAAATGAAAATTCAAAAGAGTATTTTTATGCTAAAAAAATAGGAAGTTACATACGTGAAGAATTAAAGCTCCTTGCACATATTAAACGTCAACATCCAGAAACTGTAGCAATGATTAAGAAACATGAAGATATGGGTTGGGAAACTCTTGGTAAGGTTAATAGATCTAATGCTAAGGGTTTTAGAGAGCTTCTATCAATGACTGAAGATGGATTTAATAAAGATAAAGCAGATAGAATAACTAATGAATATTTTAATCTTAAATATCTTAAGAGTATGAGTGATGAGATTGAGAAAAACAGATTATCACTGTATCTTGAATTGAATAAAATGGGTATTGATCCTAAGGAATACCTAAATATCTAATGATAAACGGAGGAAAAACATAATGCTACTGCATGTTGATATGTTTGTTAACTCAATGGAAAAATCAATAGAATTCTATGTCAATAAGCTAGGTTTAGAACTAGTAGAAGATACTATTATAAGTGGTAATTTAGTTAAATTTGTATCTGATAGTGTTTATAAATCTTATAGATTAATACTTCTTAAAACAGCATATACAGGTTCAATGATAGAGCTTATGGAATATAAGGATAAAAATATTTTAAAAAGTGCTGTTAATATACAAGGTCCAACTAGATTTACAATTCTAGTAAATTCACTGGATAGAAAAATTAAAATGCTTTCAGAAAAAGGAGTTGAGCCAATAAGTGAAATTTTTACTGTTAAGACTCCTAAGTTTGGTAATTCAAAAATAATTTTTTATGAGGATCCGGATAAAAATATTATTGAGTTATTACAAATAGTTAGTTAAATATTAAAAAATAATAATTAATAGATTTAAAGGAGGAATCAACATGAAATTAAGAACTGATATTAATTTTTTTGATAATAAATTTCTTATGTTTGTTATAGACCAGATGGCTTACGATTTAGATAAGAAAAATCCTGAAAATAAAGTTATACGAATGACTTTAGGGAAATCCGAATTACCATTGCATCCTGCAATAATTAAAAGTATGCAGGAAAAAATAGATGATCCTAGTAAAAGCAGACTTGTATTTCCAGCTGGACTGCCTGAGTTAAAAGGAAAACTTTCTTCATATTATGCTGAGAAGTATTCTGTAAAAATAAGTCCTAATAATTTTATTATAAGTATTGGTACAAGTACAATATTCAGGAACTTATTTTATTTATTGTCCAAAAAAGGGGATGAGGTATTACTACCAATTCCATATTATTCATTATATAAATTTTCTGCTCTTTTGTCAGGAGCAACTGTCAAATATTATAAAATTAATCCAGAAACTCAAAGACTTGACATGGAATCATTCAAGGATAATTTTACTGATAAAACTAAGATTGTTGTCATTAATACACCAGGTAACCCACTTGGTAATATACTAACTGATGAAGAACTATATAAAATGGACAGTATTGTAAATGGTAAAGCAGTTATTATTAATGATGAAATATATTGTAATACATATTTTGATGAAGAATGCAAATCAGTTATGCAGCTTAAAAACACTAAATCAGTTTTCATAACAACTAATTCTTTCTCAAAAGCATACAGAATGTATACTAAAAGAGTAGGATACTGTATTGTTCCTGATGAATTAGTTGAACCATTAACAGTTATACAGCATCATACTTTACTAACAGTTGATCCGATAGTACAATTTGGTGCATTAACTGCAATTGATTATCCAAGTGAAATTGATTATTTAGTTAATCTATATAAAGATAGACGTGATTATACGATTAAGAAGTTTAGAGAAGTAAACTTAGTAAATGCAATATATTCAAAAGGTGGATTCTATATAACTCTTGAGTGTAAAGATTATATGGACAAGTATAATTATAAAAGCAGTTTAGAGCTTGCAAAAGATTTAATAAAAACAAAACGTGTAGCAACAGTTCCTGGATCTGATTTTGGTTTACCTACTACTTTAAGACTTTCATTCTCATCCAGCAGATATAAAGAAGGAATTGATTTATTGGTAGACTTCTTTAACAAGGGAGTTGCTTGAAAGTATGAGAATACTAGAGGCATATAAACAGCTAAATAATACAGAAAAAAAATATCTTGAAAATGTAACAATCCATGAACTAATTAGAAATCAATCTAAGATCAATCCTTCAGATATTGCAGTAATTGATTATACTAGGAAGTTAACTTACGGTGACTTAGATAAAAAATCTGATTATATTGCTAATATATTACTAGAAAGTGGAATAGAACCAGGGTATCCTGTTGCAGTTATACTTGATAGAAGTATAGAACTTATAATATGTATTGTTGCAATACTAAAGTGTGGTGGTATATATGTTCCTATAGATATGTCATATCCAAAACTGAGAATAAAATATATTATAGACGATACTTTATGCAAAACTATTATAGTTCCTTCATTTCAATATGAATTACAAAAAGATATTGTTATGGATGATAAAACAATATTAAATATGAAACAGGTAATGGATTCTTTTGTTCAATATGAATCTTCTTATAATCAATATGGTAGAAATTTCATTTATAGAAATAAAGATATTGTGTGTGATGATGATCTCGCTTATATTTTATATACGTCTGGTACAACTGGCAAGCCAAAGGGTGTTATGGTAACCCATAAGGCTATCCTTAATACTTTGTTTTGGATGAGTGAAAAATTTCATATAGATAGAGAAGATAATATTGCATTTAAGACTTCAATAAGTTTTACGGATTCAATATGGGAAATTTTTTTTCCCTTATTGAATGGTGCAAAAATATGTATTATAAATGATTATGAAGTTAAAGATCCAAAAAAATTATATCTATTTCTAAAAGACAATAATATAGCCATTACCCAGTTTGTACCATCTATGTTGAAAGTATTTTTAGATTTTATTGAAATCAATAACATTACTAATCCATTACCCAATCTTAAATGGATATTTAATGGAGGAGAACATATTACAGTTTCTATTGCAAAGAAATTTAACAGTTTGTTGCATATAACTAAAATAGCGAATATATACGGGATGACAGAATCAGCAGTATATGCAACATGTTTTATAATTGATAAGAATCTAGGCGATAACTTGGAGTCAATTTCTATTGGAAAGCCTATCTGGAATACCAAAGTTTATATACTAAATGAAAATAATGAGTTATGCGGTATAGGACAAAAAGGTGAAATATGTATAAGCGGAATAAGTTTAGCTAAGGGCTATTTTAATAAGCCTAAGCTTACAAGAGATAAATTTATAAGTAATATTATTGAAAATGATACTATCTATAGGACAGGAGACATTGGTGCATTATGCAGTGATGGAAATATAGCTTATTTTGGTAGGCTAGATAATCAAATTAAAATTAGGGGAAGTAGAGTAGAAATATGTGAAGTTGAGAAGAATATTTTAATGTTTAATGGAATTGAAGAAGCAGTAGTAATTAATAAGAAAGATAAATTTGATGAAAATGTACTTATTTGCTTTTTAACGAATAATATTAATATTAGCAAACTTAGAACTTTTTTATTAAATAGACTTCCAGATTATATGATTCCACAACATTTTATTTTGGTTAAGAAACTACCTCTTACTATTAACAACAAAGTAGACAAGAAGAAATTACAGACTTTAAAAATAAACTATAAAAATATTATAAAAAAAAATAAATTAGAAGATAAAATAATAGAAATATGGAAGGAGATTCTTAACTTAGATTATTTTGACATTAATGATGATTTTTTTGATATTGGCGGTAATTCTATAACAGCTGCAAGATTATTAATATTCCTAAATAAAATTGGTGTAAATTTGAAGTTAGATGACATATATACTTATAATACCGTTAACAAATTATTACAATATGTAAGAAAGAACAACCTCTATGAATAAATCTGTAAATTCAAAAAAACTAAATAGAATTGAACCTTTTAATGATGTTTTTTATAAAGATTGCTTTTATGGTTCATTATTTTCAGTACTAAAATTCTTTAACCATAAAATTGATAGCTTTATATTAAACGATTTAATACTTTACAAAACTTCATCTGATACTTGGTTGCAAACAGAAATAGAGTATATTAGTGGACAATCAGTTAAGCAATTACTTAATGAATTAGGCATTAATTGTTGTGAGTGTATGAAATGCAACAATATTATAGACGATATTCTAGTATCACTTAATGACAATATGCCTATTATAGTAAAAGTAGACTGTTATTATGAATCTATAAGAAAAGATTTATACAATTTAGTACATTTGGATCACGGTCTTCTTGTATATGGATATGACAATTTAACAAGCACTTTTAATATATTAGAACATAAAAATAAGAACAGTCTTAGATATAAACATGAAATAATCTCGTATACTGATATAAAAAAAGCAAGTGATGGGTATAAACAACATTATGGTTATTTAAAAGCGCCTGTATATATTAAGTTCTATAAATATGATAATACTCCAGTTAAAAAGAACTATAATAAAAATTATTATTTATTAAGATACATTAACATGTATCTGGAAAATAGAACTCTGATATTAGAGAGTATGAACAATTACTTTATTTTGGTAGATCGATTGATTAAAATCATAAAAGATCAAAATTTACTTAAAAAATATGTGGACGAAATACTTGAGATTATAACTGAAATAATAACAGCCAAGAAAATAAAGCAATATAGATTTTATCATTATGTGGGCAATGAAGAATTATTGACAATAATTAAAGGTATAATTAATGACTGGACCTTTGTCCGTTTATCCATTTTTAACTTCAAATATTTTGGTCAGAACATAGATAGAAAATTGCAAAGTGCTGTAAGTATTCTAAAACAAATCTATACACAGGAAAAAAAGATTGTTGATTTGCAATATAAAGTATATGAGAATTTAATATTTAATAAATAGTTAATTAAAAAAATGTATAGAATTGAGGTATAAGTAGATGAATATTATTGGAATTTCAGCTTTATATCATGATTCAGCTTGCTGTATAATGCAGGATGGTAGAATAACAGCTGCTGCACAAGAAGAAAGATTTACCAGAATTAAGCATGATAGGTCAATGCCTTATCATGCTTTTAAATATTGTTTAAAAAGTGCAGGACTATCCATAACTAATGTTGATTTAATTGCTTATTATGAAAAACCTATTAATAAGCTGTCACGTCAGTTATGGTCAGGTTATGATATAGAAAAAGGGGAATTAAAAAATATCATGGATCCATATAGACCTAATAGAGAAATAAGAGAAATTTTAGGATATGATGGACCAATTGTATTTATTAATCATCATCTATCACATGCAGCAAGCAGTTTCTGTTATTCAGGATTTGATAAAGCAGCTATTTTAACTGTTGATAGTGTAGGAGAATGGGCTACAACCACTTATGGATATGGTAATAAAGAGGGTATAAAATTATTCAAATCAGTTGATTTCCCTGATTCTATAGGGCTTCTTTATAGTACTATAACTAGTTACTTAGGTTTTCGGGTAAATAATGGAGAATACAAGGTAATGGGACTTGCTCCATATGGAAATCCTATATACGTTGATAAAATAAGAAAACTAATACATATGGGGGATAATGGTCAATATACACTTAATATGAAATACTTTGATTATATAACTGGCAAGAAAATGTATTCAGATGAACTTATAAAGCTTTTTGATGAGTCTGAGCGTATTCCAGAATCTAAGATATCCCAATTTCACAAAGATATCGCTAGAAGTCTGCAATATGTACTTGAAGAGGTTATGTTAGAAAAAGCTGTTTATTTATACGAAAAAACTAAGTTGGAAAATCTTTGTATGGCAGGTGGCGTTGTACTTAATTGTGTAGCTAACAGCCGAATATTAAGAGATGGTCCTTTTAAAAGAGTATTCATACAACCAGCTCCAAATGATTCAGGAGCAGCTTTAGGTGCTGCAGCTATCGCTTATTCTAAGATTGCACAAAATGAGTTAAAAGTCAAAAAATTAGAACATGTATATCTTGGACCAGAGTATTCCTCTAGAGAAATCAAAAATTTACTAGATGCTACCTCAATTATATATAGTGATTATGAATATACAAGTAATGAACTGATAAAAGTTGTTGCAAAAAAATTAGCAGAGGGTAAAGTGATTGCTTGGTTTCAAGGAAAAATGGAATTTGGTCCAAGAGCTCTTGGTAATAGATCAATACTTGCAGATCCAAGAGTCAGTTCGATGAAGGATAAAATTAACTCTATGGTTAAAAAGAGGGAGGCATTTAGACCATTTGCACCTTCAGTTCTTGAGGATAAAGTGAGGGAACATTTTGATATAGATATTTCATCACCTTATATGCTCTTAACATGTAATGTAATATCTAATCTCAATCTGCCAGCTATAACTCATGTTGATAGTTCTTCAAGAATTCAGACTGTGAATGAATATACTAATCCTATGTATACAAGATTAATACGGGAATTTGATAGAATTACAGGATGTCCTATAATTCTTAATACATCCTTCAATGTAAGAGGAGAACCAATAGTAATGAGTCCTCTTAATGCATTGACCTGTTTTATTAATACAAAAATTGATTGCTTAGTACTGGGAAATTTTTTAATTGAAAGATCAAACAATTCGTTTACTCTTATAAAAGCAATTATAGCTAAATCAAATACAGCTGTTGAGACTAAATTAGATGGAAGGCTGTATTCTTTTATATAGCAAAGGCTAATAATATATTAAATTGTGAGGTGCTTATATGAGTTCAAGACCAAAAGAATCTCTAAAGAAGACAGCAGAAGAATATGCTTACCTAATAGATCTAGGAGAAACAAAAAGTGAAAAAGTAAAGAAAATCAGAAAAGAGCTTGGTTTTGATAATAAACCGTTGTCCAATAATAATTCTTCTAAAATAGAAGTGGAAGATATGGAACATATTGGTATATGGAAACCTAAAATAATAGATGGGAAGAAACAATTTGTTAGAGATAAAAAATATGCAAGTAAATTTTGGTTTTATTCAGACATTCCAGTAATCTCACCAAAAAGTAATAAAAAAAGAGTTTTATTTATTGGTGAATCTGTGGCTAGAGGATATTTATTTAGTCCATATTTTACTCCTGCAAAATACTTACAAACTTTCATGGATGAAAATACTAATGATGAAGGATATGAAATTGTCGATTTATCATGTATTTCAATTAATATGGAAGATATAACTAGATTATGCAGACAATCATCATTACTAGAGCCAGATATGTTAGTTATCTTTGCAGGTAATAATTGGAAGAATGCTCTATATCCTCTAACTGATCAAGAAGCTTCTAAAATAATTGATGCATCAGTATCAGAAAACAGATTTCAAATAATAAAAAAAATATTACAAGATAAATATAAAATAATGATTAATAATTTAATGAGAACAATTGGGATGACAGCTATGAAACATCAAATTCCGGCTGTTTTTGTTATACCTGAATTCAATCTGAAAGATTGGAATATTATAGACAATGATATGATTCTACAGTGGCCTGGTGGAAAAACAAAGAAATGGTTAGTATTAAAAGATCAGCTTAATAGTTATTTACAATATAATGATTATGAGAATGCAGAAAGAATATGTAAAGCATTAATAGGTATAAACCCTGCTAATCCATTTGTATATAAAGTATTAGCTGAAATTAGACTAAAACAGGGTAATACAAAAGAAGCAAGAAAGTATTATCAAGAATCATTAGATACTAGTATTTATAGAAGGATTTTTCCACCTGCATGTATATCATTTATAGAAGAAACAGTTATTAAAATTGCATCAGAATATAATATTAAAATAGTTAATCTTAAGGAAGTATTTCAAGAATATTTTGGGGGAGCAGTTGTTGGAAATGATTTATTTATTGACTATTGTCATATGAATGAAAAAGGAATTCAAATAGCAATGAATAGTCTTGGAAAATGTATTCTTTCCTTAGATAAAAACAGAATAAGTTCCTTAGAAAAGATAAAAGAACCCGACTATAAAGTAGACAAAAAAGTTATTGCAGATGCTCATTTCCTTTCTGCAATTCATTGCGCTCATAATGGAGAACAGCCTTATGATATTTTATATTACCATTGTGTACAAGCAATTAAAGCGTCAAAACATGTTATAGACCATATGGTAAACTATATAAATATGATTTGCAGTAAAGTACCTTTTATATATAATAAGAGCTGTCTTTATTTTAGTAAGTTTGGACTAATAGCACAATATCCAATGTTGTTTCAGCCAAAAGATTGTAGATTAATGGATATAACTTTAACTGATGCAATGGTAGATGCGTTAAAAACTGTAGGATACGATATAAAAGAACAGGTAGATACTCTAAGGATAAAATACTTTAAACCATATGAAAAAAAAGTAGACCTACTAGAGTCTTATTATAGGGAAAAATCATACATATACTCTTTAACAGATGTTGAATATTTTTCTTATGGTGAGAAGGCGTATTACAGCTTTATAAGTAATAGAACATCTTTTTATCTTATAGCAGATAATAAAAAAGATGTTGAAGTTGAATTTACTTATAGATCACCTCTGCCTGAATCTAAAAAAGATAATGTTAAGCTAAAAGTGAACGGTATAACAGTTGGAAGTAAACCTGCTTATAACAAGTGGCAGGATTTAATAGTTTTGATACCTAAACAATTGCTAAAAAAAGGTGTTAATGTTATAGATGTTGATTGGCCATTAATAGATTGTATTGAAAAAGATTTATATAAGAAAAATGCTGAAAAATACAGAGGGGATGAACTTGTTTATAGAAATAGCAGACTTATATATGGAGATATATTCAGATTTAATGCTCAGTTATGCTGATATTAATTATAACTACACTAACCAATGTACATCTTATTAATATTTGCTATTTTCTACGCCTAGAGATTTATTTTTGTTGGTTAGGTAGAAATATTTGAAAGGAGAATGAATACTTGTGGATGAATTAAATACATCAATTATCTCTATGTTACCAAATGTTGTTGCGAAAAATATTCTTAATATATGCGGAAATTCACAATTAGCTGTATATTTAGTTCTTCTATCTGGTACAGCTTTTGTTATATCTATGTTTAATGGAAAAACAAAAATAGATATAAAAAGTCCTACTGCATATCAAGATAATGGGGGGAAAAATAATGTACATATATTCAACATAGATATAAAAAAAGATCTTACATATAAAGAATATCTTAATAACATTAAATATATTGTGAGTAATACTTATAATCAGGACAATATTATATCAGAAAGTAGAAACAAAGATAATATAAAATCAGATTGTATAGTAATTTTTGATAGTATTCATAATCAAAGTACATATTATATATGCGAAACTGATAAAATTATTAATTTTAATATAGATAACAAAAGAATAAATTGTACTTTTAAATTCAATGACTTTTTAGTAGATAGCAATATAATAATAAAATTAATTAAATTATTAATATCTTTTTTAAGTACAGCTTTAATGTTCCCTGATGCTAAGCTCTCTCATATTGAAAAATTTATTAAGCAAGATAAGCATTTATTACAAGATATAGATGTTACTATAAAAAAGTCGGATTGTATTAATGCAATAAAACAAAAAAAAGAAAACAATGAACCTATACTGCTTAAAAAAGGAACTACTAATGAAAATCTATTTTTAATACATGATGGCAGTGGAGATATTGGAGCATATGTAGAGTTTGCTAGTTACCTTAGAAAGGATATAAACTATTGGGGAATAAGAGCAGATAAGATTGAAAATTATTGTCCAGAAAATATAACAATAGAAGATGTTGCTGCTAAATACTTTAAATTAATTAAAAATATTGATCAAGATGCTCCATATTATCTTGCTGGTTGGAGTATAGGAGGTACTATAGCATTTGAAATTGCTCTTCTTCTTGAAAAAAACGGTGATAGCGTTAATTTCCTAGGTTTAATTGATTCATCAGCACCTCAAGAATTTAATTTTCTTTTAAATTTAAATAGAGAATTCAATGTCAAGTTTGAGAAACAAATGCTTATGTCTTTATTAGATAATGGGGAGATAAAGGATAAAATAAATTCAATGCATGATGTAAAAGTGATTTACAAAACTTTTATTGATTATATAAATAATAATAATGACAAACTAGAAATAGTTAAAAAGCTAATTCATGAAGATCTTCTAAAAATGGTACCCCAATATGCACAAAATAATATAAAATCTATTCTCTATTATATTAATACTGGAAGAACATACGGAAGAGCAAGAGAATATTACAGACCTAAATCAAAATTACAATGTCCTGTTCATTTATTTAAGGTAAGTGTACAGTCTGATTTAGATGAAAATCTATGGCAGCATTACTGTAATAGAAAAACGCACAGTTATGTTATAGATGGTGATCATTATTCAATATTTCAGCAGCCTCAGGTGAAAAAATTTGCTGATTATTTTAGTAAAGCAATTTACGAGAGGAGTTAAGTATAATGAGTATTGATAAAGATAGTACTGGTAAATTATCTTTAATTACCAATATAAAACCTGTAGAAGATAGAGAATATTATCCTTTATCTCCATCACAGAAAGGTATATTTATAAATAATATAGAGGGGGATATAGGATATAATATTCCAATAATAAAGGTTATAGAAGGAAACCTTGATATAGAAAGATTCAAGGTGGCTGTAGAAACTGTTGTAAAAAAACATGAAGCATTTAGAACATCTTTTAGAATAATAGATAAACAACCGGTTTCGATAATACATAAGAAAGTGGATTTTCAATTAGAATATATTGAAACAAAATTTGATAAAGAGAAAGATCTAATACATAATTTAATAAAACCTTTTGACCTAAGCAAGCCACCTTTAGCTAACTCTTGTCTAATTAAGACAGAGGGGGATAGATATCTTTTTATATTTGTTATTCATCATATTATCTGTGATGGTATCTCTACTGGTATACTTTTTAAGGAAATAGTTAATACATATGAGGGAAAGCCTCTACCAAAAGAAGATATACGTTACAGAGATTATTCAGTATGGTACGATAAACTACTAGAAACAGGATATTTTGACTCACAGAAAAAATACTGGCAGAGCATATTAAAAGATGAAATACCTATATTAAATCTGTCTCCTGATTTTCCTGAAAATATTCTCAATGACCCAAAAGGAGAAGAGATTATTTTTATAATTAATAAGGAACTAACTAATGGGTTAAATAGCATTGTTAGAAAATATATAAGAAAGCATAATATGACACTATACAGTTTATTATTTTCTATCTATGTATTGTTACTTGCAAAGTACAGTGGTCAGAATGATATTATAGTAGGTTCTGTTTCTCCAGGTAGAAACTATAAAGGACTTCAGAATATTATAGGGGTTTTTATTAATATATTGCCCATAAGAGTAAAGCTTAATTTCCAAAAAACATTTATTGAATATATAGACCATGTTAATGAACGTATAATGGGGGCATATAATAATCAAGATTTACCTTTTGATAAAATGATTGAGCATATGTCATTGATCAGAAAAAATTCGTTCAATCCAATATTTGATACAATGGTTACATTTCTAGGTTCAAAAGAATTAGAAGAAAATCAGGCTAATTTTGGTGGGGTGAAATTAACTAATTATAATAATATTAATGCATACATTACTTCTTTTGGAATAAAAACTGATATATATACTACAAGTGCAGGTGAAATTGAAATAATCATAGATTATAATGCTTCTTTGTTCAAAAAAGAAAGAATAGAACAGATGGCAAAGCATTATATAAATATAATTTCTCAAGTAATAAAAGAACCTGAAAAAAGACTATCTGATATTAATATCCTATCTACACAAGAGGAAGATAAGTTATTAAATGATTTAAATAATACTAGAATGAATTATCCTAAAAACATTTCGCTAAATAGACTTATTGAGGAGCAGGTAAAAAAAACACCTAATAGTATAGCTCTTGTATCAGAACATGGACGATTGAGTTTTAACGAACTTAATAAAAGAGCTAATAAAGTTGCATGGTATTTGAAACAAAAAGGAGTAGGAGCTGGGACTATAGTAGGAATTATCATTGAAAGAAGTCTTGAAATGATTATTGGAATACTCGGCATACTTAAGGCTGGAGCGGCATATCTACCTGTAGATATAAGCTGTCCGCAAGATAGAGTTAATTATATTATTAATAATTCAAATGTTTCTATGATTCTTAGTCACAAAGAGTATAGAGAAGTCGTTAATTGTAGTAGTGAGGTTGTATTTATAAATGATATTGTTAAAAATAGTTCTTTACCAATAGATAATCTTAATCTAACATATAATCCAAATAGACTAATGTATGTTTTATACACATCTGGATCTACTGGAAAACCTAAAGGAGTCATGATAAAAGCTCATTCCTTTGTTAATATGATAAATTGGTATGTGAAAGAATTTACCATAAACAGTAATGATTGCAATTTATTAATAGCTCCTGTAAGTTTTGACTTAGCACAGAAAAACCTATTTGCTAACCTAATTACTGGCGGAAAATTATATCTATATCCTTCTAGGTCTTATGATTATAATACAATGTCAGATATTATTGAAAGGGAAAAAATAACATTAATAAATTGTGCGCCAGGCGTTTTTTACCCTTTAATTAATTTTAATGAGGATACTAAATATAGAAAATTAAGTTCACTTAAATATGTTTTTCTAGGCGGAGAATCTATAAACCTGTTAAAACTTAAATCTTGGATTTGTTCTGATAATTTTCTGACCCAAATAGTAAATACTTATGGTCCGACAGAATGTACAGATATAGCTTCTTATTATAGACTAGAAACAAAAAATATTGATTTTTCTATGCCTGTACCTATTGGAAAGCCTATATATAATGTTAACCTATATATACTAGATAAAAATATGAAGTTATTACCTCCAGGTATAGATGGTGAGTTATATATTGGAGGAGAAGGAGTAGGAAGAGGTTATTATAAGGATAAAGAGATGACTAAAGAAAGGTTTATAAAGTGTTCGTATGTTCCTGATAAAATATACAAAACTGGTGATCTGGCGAGATGGCTGTATGATGGAAATATAGAATTTAGGGGCAGAATAGATCAGCAGGTAAAAATGAGAGGTTATAGAATAGAGCTTGAAGAAATCGAGAATGTTATTATACGAAAACAGGGAATTAAGGATGTAGCTGTCATAGATAGAGAAGATTCAGCAGGCAGCAAATATTTATGTGCATATATAGTCTATGATAACGTATTAAACATAGATGAGTTAAAAGCGATTATTTCAAGAGAGCTTCCTTCATATATGATACCTTCATACTTTATAAAGATAGACAAACTGCCTTTAAATCCAAATGGTAAGATTGATAGAAGTGCTTTGCCTGAATTTGACAAAAGTGAATATATTGCAAAAGTTTATACAAAACCTGAAAGTGAAATGGAAGAGAAAATCTACAAAATATGGAAATTAATTCTTAATATTGAGGATTATAGTGTAACTGAAAATCTATTTAATTTAGGAGCAAATTCTTTAAAAATCATAGTAGGTGCATCAAAAATACATAAAGAAATAGGGATACAGGTTCCAATGGTTGAAATCTTTAAAATACCTACAGTTAGGGCTATCTCAGACTATATTATAAAAGAAAAGAAAAAGGGAAATAAGTTAGGTACTAAGATAATTGATTTTGATAAAGTTAAGTTTAAATTTTAGATTTTAATTATATAGAAAGGAGCAATTAAGAGTGAGTAATAACTTTGATAATATTTATTCCAAAGATTCTTTGATAAAATACTGGCAGAATAAGTTGTCTGGCGATATTGCAATGGGTGCAGTTTATAAAGATTATTCTAAGTATCATTCTAATAATAAAGCATCAGAGAATGGATTATGCAAAATTGAATTTACACTAAATAATACTTTGAATAATAAGATAAGAACTATAGCTGATGAATCATCAAAGGAAGTATTTGTAATACTACTTGCATGTGTTAATCTGCTTTTACATAGATATACTGGCAACAAAGATATATTAATAGGTATTCCTCCTTTTATTAATAAGGATAAAATTTTCAATATACTCCCTATAAGAAGCTTAACAGATAAAGACCAGACTTTTAATAAATTTTTATTAAATACTAACTGTACTGTAAAAGAAGCACGTGATCACTCTCATATATCTTATGATACTATGATGGATATTATTGGTTATAATAAATTTAACGTTGTAGTTAGTATGAGAGATGTTCATATAAGCAAAAAGCTTTATCTATCAAAATATGATATTAATTTTGATTTTAATATAGAAGAAAATCATATTAAAGGTTGTTTATCTTATAATATAAAATTATATAAAAAACGAACTATAGAGAGAATGATTGGGCATTTTATTAATATATTAAATAGTGTTATAAATAATCCTAATATAAAATTATCAGATATAGATATATTAACGATAGAGGAAAAAAAGCAGATACTCTATAACTTTAATAATACCAAGAAAAAATATCCGGAAGACAAATCTATTAGTCAGCTTTTTGATGAACAGGTTAAAAAAACTCCTGAAATTACTGCTGTTGTATATAAGGATAAAAAGCTTTCATATAATGAGTTAAATATAAAGTCTGACAAACTTGCTGCTTATCTTATAAGAAAAGGGATAGAACCTAATGATATAGTTGGCATAATGGCAGAGACTTCTATAGAAATGATTGTGGGTACATTAGCTATAATTAAAGCTGGAGGTGCGTATCTTCCCATTAGTTGTAAATATCCTAAAAGCAGGGTAAAATTCATGTTAGAAGACAGTTTAGCAAAAGCTGTATTAATTGATAATAAAGAAGTAGCAAATAAGCTGATAGATAATATTTCAATAATAGATCTTAAAGATGATGCTGTTTATCTTAGAGATTCCTATTATGCAGAACCATTAGTGACTAAAAAAAATCTTGCTAATATTATATATACATCTGGTTCTACAGGAATGCCTAAAGGTGTTATGATAGAACATCAAAATGTAGTAAGGCTTACTAAAAATCAGAACTATATGAAGTTTCAAGAAGGAGACAGATGTTTTAAGACTTGCGCATCAGTTTTTGATGTATCTATATTTGAAATATGGGGTATTTTATTAAATGGACTTACTCTCTATCTATCAGATGAATTTACTATTATAGATCCTGAAAAGCTTAATATAGAATTAATTAGGAACAAAATTGATATATTATTTCTTACAACACCATTATTTAATCAATTATCCAGTCAAAAACCGGAGATGTTTAGTTCACTAAAAACTCTCTTTGTTGGTGGCGATACGTTAACACCTGATATTATGAATATTGTGAGAGATAAGTGTAAGGATGTAAATATTATTAACGCTTATGGACCAACAGAAAATACTACTTATTCCACCTTTTTCAATATAGACAGACAGTATAACGAAAGTATACCTATAGGAAAACCCATAGCTAATTCTACTGCATATGTAGTAGATGAATATGGGAGACTTCAGCCTATTGGAGTACCAGGAGAACTCTGGGTAGGTGGAGATGGTGTTGCAAGAGGATATCTAAATAATCCAAAACTTACAGAAGAAAGATTTATTAATGATTGTTTTGATATTGATAAGCAAAATAATAAAAAATTATATAAAACCGGTGATAAAGTTAGGCTTCTTGAGGATGGCAACATTGATTTTTTGGGCAGGATGGATTTTCAAGTAAAGATAAGAGGATATAGAATAGAGATTGGAGAAATAGAATATCATATAACTTCACACAAAGCTGTAAAAGAAGCTTGTGTAGTTGCATTTGAAGATAATGATAAAAGTAAATTCTTGTGTGCTTATTATACTTCTGACATAGATTTAACCTCGAAACAACTTAGAGAATATTTAGTAGATAAACTTACAGATTATATGATACCAGCATTCTTCGTACATATGGACAGCTTGCCTCTTACAATTAATGGTAAAATAGATAGAAAGGTTCTTCCTGACCCAAGAAAGAGCATACATGAAAAATATAATTATGTAAAGGCAACTAATAATATTGAAAAATGTCTTATAAAAATATGGAGAGAGTTACTTAAAATAGATAAAATAGGTATTAAAGATAATTTCTTTAAATTGGGGGGGAACTCTATAAAAGCAATTGTATTTGCTTCGAGAGTAAGAAAGGAATTCAAGGTAGATTATAAAGTTACTCAGATATTTGAAACTTCAACTATACAGCAAATATCTGAATATATAACAAAAGCAAAAGCAAGAAAATTTTCTTCTATAAAACCTGCTAAGGAAAAAGATTATTATATAACTTCTCCAATGCAAAACTCTCTATACGTATTAAGTCAGTTTGAGGGTATAAACAAAACGTATAATGTGCCAATAATTATGTATATCAACGGTAAATTTAATAAAAATAAATTAGAAGATGCTCTTAATAAGGTTGTTATAAGACATGAATCTCTTAGAACATCTTTTCTTATTATTGATGATAAATTGGTACAGAAGATTTATAAGGATGTTAATATAAAACTTAAGTATATTGGAAACTACAGCATAGAAGAAGCCAGCAGTGTAATTAGAAAATTCATTAGACCTTTTGATCTAAGTAAAGTTCCTCTTATGAGAGCTGGACTTATAGGACTTGAAGACGGTAGATATTTACTGATTATTGATATACATCATATTATAATAGACGGTACTTCCCTTAATATCTTTTTTAATGAGCTTATGAAATTATATAAAAATGAAACATTAGAACCTTTACCAATTCAATACAAAGATTTTACAGTTTGGCAGCATGAAATGTGTAATAGTGATTTGTTTAAAAAACAGCAAGATTACTGGCTAAACCTATATTTAGAAGAAATTTCGGGTAAAAAAATACCTGTTCTTAATATGCCGACAGATTATAAGAGACCTGTTGTAAAGAATTATGAAGGAAGAAGTATTTATTTTGAAACTGGAAATAATCTTGATGATAGATTGAGGAAACTTGCTTCTATTAACGATGCAACCTTATATATGATATTACTTGCTGCATATAATGTATTACTATATAAATATACTGGACAGGAAGACATAATAGTAGGTTCGCCTATTATAGGAAGACCTCATACAGATATTGAAAAAGTAATAGGTATGTTTGTTAATACTATTCCTATGAGGAATTATCCAAAAGGTAATATTACTTTTCGTGAATTATTAAAAAGTGTACGCGAAAATGCAATAAAAGCTTACGAAAATCAAAATTATCCTTTTGATAAACTCGTTGATAAGTTAAAACTTAACAGAGACTTAAGCCGTAACCCTCTATTTGATACTATGCTTGTATTACAAAATGTAAAAACCGAAATTACAGCTTGTAAAGATTTTTACTTATCGCCTTATAGATTTGATAACAGAATTTCTAAATTTGATATTATGCTTGAAGCTTATGATAATGAAAATCTATGCTTTAGAGTTGAATATTGTACAAAGCTTTTTAAGGAAGAAACTATAAAAGGTTTTATAAAACATTTTGTAAACATATTAAATATAATAACGGCTAACCCTAATATTAAATTATCTGAAATTGATATGTTTACAGATGAAAAAAAACAAGTTTTTTTATATAATTTTAATAATACTATTTTTGCACATGATGAGAATAAAGGATTAAATAAACTTTTTGAAGAACAGGGAGAAAACAAGGCTCCAAGTAATGAGATAGAAGAAAATCTGGTTAAGATATGGCAGGATATACTTTTAGTTGAGAAAGTGGGTGTAGATGATAATTTCTTTGAACTGGGAGGCAATTCTCTGAAAATGATGCAGTTGCTTTCTAGAATACAAAAATTATATAATACGAGCATTAACATAGAAAATTTATTTGAAGCAAAGACAATAACTAAAATGTCAGAGTATATTTATAAGGAAAAGGGTGGACACTAGTGTATCTAATTAAATTGGTAGTGAATCAGAAATTAAAGATATGATAGAAGAATTTATTAAGCTTTTTGATTAAGAAAGAGCGCTCTGCTAATAAAAACTCAAATAATTTCATTAGATAGTGGTGATTATTTAGTAGTAAAAGCGAGTGCTGTATTTTTGCACTCGCTTATAAATTTTTATTATAATTATTTTACTTTCTTATAAAACGTATGCTATTATTTAATCTATTGGGATCCAAATTTCTACACGATAATTATCAGAGTTTACTTCGCCGCCAAAGTATTTTTCGATTGTAGGTAACTTATTAGATTGTTTATAAACACTCTGTGGTAGAAATTCACCATATATTCTACCCCAAGTATTTCCAAGTGTAGGATTTATAGGACCTACAGATTCAAAAACGAGCCATTTAGATTTTGAAATTTTAACCTCTTTAGTGTCTTCTATAGGATTATGTTGTGTTTCAACGCCAACCATATAATCATTCATATTTTCATCGTTATATCCATAGCATAGACCAAGAGTAGTGGAGTCTTTTCCAATTTCAATAAGTTTTTCAACAGTACCATCTTTCTTACACTTATCCCAGAACTGAGGTACTTTGTTTTCTTCTAATGTAGAAGTTACTGTTTTTCCGACAACTTTAAAGTCATCTCTTTCAACAATTCGATAATTCATTTCTATATCTCCTTTTATTTTTAATGTAAAGGATAATTTAGGATAGGACTTTAATGTTGTATTCTGATGTTTAGCAGTTATAGGTGCAACACCATGCATTTTTTTAAAAGCAACACAGAATGCATCAGATGATGTATAACCATATTTGTAAGCTACATCAATTACTTTGCAATCTGTAGATTGTAATTCAAAAGCTGCTTTTGTTAGTTTTCTTCTGCGAATGTATTCGTTAAGAGTAATTCCTGTCATCAAAGAAAAGGTTCTTTGAAAGGCTCCTATAGGACATACTACAATTTTGCTAATTTCATCAGTGCTTATTTCATTGTAAAGATTCCCTTCTATATAGCTGATAGCCTCATTAAGTCTATTAATCCAATCCATCATTAACTCCTTCCAATTAGATTATAAGCAAAATATATTAATTATTCCCGTTATTTACTAAACCAAAAAAGACGGTATAGCTAAATAGATGTCATTTTTATAGATGAATATTGTTAATTATATACAAATAAACCTTTTATTTCATACTATAATAAAAATAAAATTCTGTCAAGATATAGAATTTACCGTTATGCATAATATTGCAGCCCAAATAGGATTACAGGTTACCTTTATTAACCTAAATATGTCATACAAGGAATGAAAATAAAAATGAAAATTATTGTTCAAAAATTTGGTGGGACATCAGTAGCAACAGAAACAGCTAGAGAATTTGTCTATAAAAAAATAATAAAAGCTATAAATATGGGATATAAATTAATAGTTGTAGTATCAGCTATAGGAAGAAGTGGTGATGCATATGCTACAGATACATTATTGGATCTTGTTAGAGGGATTAGTGGAACTAATAATAAAAGAGAAATGGATATGATTTATTCTTGTGGAGAAATAATATCTGCATCAATATTAGCATCAACACTAACTAGTAGAGGATATAAAGCGGTGAGTTTATCAGGACAGCAAGCTGGAATAGTTACTAATAGCAATTATTTTGATGCTAAAGTAAAATATGTTGACACTAATAAAATAAAAAAATATTTAAATGAAGGATATATTCCCATTATAGCAGGTTCACAAGGTGTATCAGAAACTGGTGATATTACAACGCTTGGAAGAGGAGGTAGTGATATATCAGCAGTAGCTATTGGAACAGCAGTAGAGTCAGAAAAAATTATTATATATACAGATGTTGAAGGAGTAATGACTGCAGACCCATATGTGATTAAAGATGCAGAATTAATAGAACAAATAAGCTATGAAAGCTGCTGTAAATTAGCGGAGAAAGGAGCTAAAGTAGTACATCCAAGAGCTGTTACAATAGCACAAAAAGCAGGTACTAATCTTTACATTCGATCTACCTTTAACAATTGTTTGGGTACTTGTATTTCAAATTGTAATGAAGAAGGAGTCCAATCAATAACAAAAAAAGATTCAAACATTAAAGGTAAATCTATAGTTAGTTTAATAGGTAAAAAGATATCTTATAAAGTCAACAATAAAATAGTAAAGTATTTAGAAGAAAATAATATATGCTACATAAATTATGAAATTCATGAACAATATTTTAGTTTTATTGTTGACAGCAGTATAGTAGATGAAGTAATAAATAATTTACATGAGTTTATTATTTTGAATAAAGCTTAAATTAGTCATAAATAGTTAAATCATTTTATGAATCTAGAGGATTAAATAAAGCAGTTAAGTTTATATTGGATTTTAGTGAAAAGTTGTAGCTTAATAGTAAAGTAATAATTTTAAATATAACCATAATTAGTAAAATAAATAAACAAGAAAGGGGAAGAAAAAGGTTTAAAGGTGATTGTTGAGTCTGAGAAGTATCGAAATGTTATTAAATCCTTAAGACATAGATTATTGAATATAGACATATGTCCTGATATTTGTAAAAAATGTAATAGGATGATGATTCGTTATCCTAAATATTAAAATATATTTAAAATAACTTTTCAATTTTAAATAAAATTGAAATTAACCAAATAAAAACTACAATCTAAATATAAATAGAAAAGGAGAGTGTAATGAACCATTATTTGGATTCATTATTAAAATAAAAACTATGAAAGATGGATATTATCTTGCAGCATATATTGAAATAAATAAATTATGCAATGTATATGAAGTTTCACAGAGACATGATCAGAATATTTCACTTTGGAAGAAAGATGGAGAGAATATTCAATTAATACATTATTGGGAACTTGAACGATTAACAGGAATTAAAAAACATAGTTTGGCTTTTTATGATGTTGAGCAGGCTATAAGTTTAATAAATCAGTTACTTAGTATATATGATTTAACTATAGAAAATATGAATGATATATGGGGAACTCCAGAATTACAAAAAAACAATGAATATTACTTACGAAAGGGTGAAGTTTCTAAACATGCATACCACAGTATATGTCATTTGTTTTCTGCAATAATGATAGATACTCAAAAATTTTTTAATTCAAACATTATTGGAATGTCGGTAGATCTTGGTTCAGATAATATTATAGAAGCTGATGCTAAGAGTAAATATGAATACTCAGGTTGTGTAGTGCGTCAAGGGCAAATTAAGTATTTTTCTATTTCTTCGCCAGCTTTGCTTTGGATTTTAGCTAAATCCTACTTTAATATGCAAGAAGGATCATTAATGGCACTTGCATCAGCAAGTACAAGTAATCTTTATGTAGATGACGATATAGTAATTGAAATTAAAGATAGTAATTCTACGGAGGCTATAGAATATTTTAATAATATATGTAAAAAAGTCGAAAAATTAACAGAAGATGATGCAGGAATATTATTTAATGGATTTGATTCAAGATTTTCTTTAGAAGATAATAAAGCAAGTATGGTAATGAAAGAAATACAAAAAATGTCTATGAAAATAATGGATCAAAATATCACTAAAGTTCTACAAAATTATGATTTGAATTTATCTGAAACATATTTTGCGGTAGCAGGTGGATTTGCTTTAAATTGTCCTACAAATAGTTATTTAATGAATAAGTTTAAATTTAAAGATTTCATAGCACCACCATGTGTTAGTGATTGTGGACAATCATTAGGAATTGCACTATATACTTTTTATAAAAAATTAAATAAATTTAATTTTAAACTTGAAAATCCATATTATGGGAACTGTAAAAAGATGATTTATGAAATACTTAAAAAAGGAAAATATAATAAATTTATAAAAAGTGTTTCTGAATTTAATTTAAAAGATATTGTTGAGGATATCAAATATTCACCAATTATCTGGATTAATGGGAGATCAGAAATAGGTCCAAGGGCATTAGGTAATAGAAGTATACTTGCAGATCCTAGATATATAAAAAGTAAGGATAAAATAAACGAAATTAAAAAAAGGCAATGGTGGAGACCAGTAGCTCCAATAGTTTTAGAAGAAGATGTTAATGAATGGTTTATTGATGCATATGCTTCGCCATTTATGTTAAATACATTTAAAGTAAAGGAAGACCAGCTTAATAAAGTACCTGCAATTCTTCATTTAGATAATAGTGCTAGAATACAAACAATTAATAGAGAAGAAGGAAATTTAACCATATATAAAATTATCAAAGCATTTAAAGATGATACAGGAGTTCCAATTATATGCAACACCTCACTTAATGATAAAGGTGAACCAATAATTAACACCGAAGAAGAAGCAATCAATTTTGCTCTTAGAAAAGGTATTAAAGTAGGATATTTTAATGGATTTAGAGTAGAGTTTTTTAATCATAATTTATATTTAATGGAAAAACCATTAGAAAGACCTATAAAAATTCAAATTAGTAAAAAAGAGAAGATTAACTATATTAAAGAAACTAATCCACATAATATTCCTATAAATGGATTAATATTTTATATGGTTTATAAAAGTAAATATACATTTGATTTAAAGAAGAAAGATGATGCTAGAATGTTAACTTTGTTGGGTAAAAAGTTATTAACAATATAAAATATAAAGTTAAAAATGTAAACTCTCGATCATTTTTTTTGATGCAGCAATTCCTATTGAAGTTGCTAAATGATATCTTGCAAGTAGTTCCAACAGCAGCAATTAAGGTAAATGTTGAAACAAAAAATGAAATAATGTCTTCTCAAGTATACAAAGATTATAAAAATATTTAAAAAAGGAAATAAAATTTGAAAGGTAAAGATGAATAATAAATGCTATTGAATTAATATTTTAGAATAATTGTAAGTTGTAACAAGAAGCAGTGATTTAGTTTATAAGATGATAGTATATAATATATATAAATTAAATACCAAATTTATTATTATTTAAATTAATTTAAAAGCCTTCCCACATTGATTGTGGGAAGTTGCCTTTATTTTTTTACCCACCCCTTATAATACGTTTATAATATATATTCTATTCACGATATTTTTTGTTCTTTCTTTTGACCTCCAATATATTTCAGTTATGGCTTTAAAAACCTTATCTCTATCTTCTTCACTTAAATTTTCACCAGCACAGCTTTTTTACCACGATGTGCATATTTATTTTCATTAGCAATAATTTATAACGATATTAAAGATGAAGTATACGAAGAAAGTTATATTATAAATTATTTTTATATTTGGTGATAGTATTGCGTTATTTGTTGGGAGCTTAGATGAATAGATGTAAATTATTATATAAATATAATTAAAATAGAATATGTAGATAAACATGAATATGATGCATGTAGTAGTTATGTGATTTATTTAACAGGATATAATGATTGAGCAAAATTATTAAAGAAAATTAAGTAATATATTTATAAAATAATATAGTTAAAAGCCGATAAAGCAAAATGTTTTATCGTTTTTTAATTTTCTATAAAAAAACTATATATTTTATTGACTTACTGAATATTATAGAATATATCATTTGTTTAAATAATAAGAGGAGTTGAGGAAATGATTATAAAAGGTAGCATTAGAAGAGTGTTTCCAGGAGGAAACACATACAAAGGTTTTTACTCGTTTTATGACTATGTTTTAAATCAACAAGATGCAAAAAGAATCATGATAATAAAAGGTGGACCTGGTGTAGGAAAATCATCATTCATGAAAAAACTTGGAGAATCTATGATTGATAGAGGTTTCGATATAGAATATCATCACTGTTCATCTGATAATAATTCAGTTGATGGAGTAGTATTTCCACAGGTTGGAGTTGCTTTAATTGACGGAACTGCTCCACATATAGTAGATCCAAAGAATCCGGGAGCAGTAGATGAGATAATACATCTTGGTGATTATTGGGACGACGAAAAAATGATGGCTAATAAAGAAATGATTATAAGAGATAATAAAGAAGTAGGTAGAATGTTTAAAAGAGCATATGGGTATTTGGCAGCAGCAAAGGGAACTTATGATAACATAAGAAGTAATTTAGATGAAATAACTGATTATGCAAAAGCTAATAAAATAGCCGAAGAATTAATTCATAAAATATTAGAAAAATCAAGTTGCAGTGAAGAACTAGGAAAAGAAAGACATCTATTTGGCAGTGCAGTTACACCTGATGGTATAAAAGATCACTTAGAAACAATAGTAGAAGCGAACAAAAAAGTAGTTGTGTTAAAAGGAAAGTATGATTCATGTCAATCAATAATATTAGAGAAAATAGGAAGAAGGGCTATAGAAACAGGGCATGATGTAGAGTTTTTCCATAATCATTTTGATCCTGAGAAAGTTGATAATATAATTATAAAAGATATTTCTGTAGCTTTAACAACTTCTGATAAGTTTGAAAATGAAAAAAACATAATAATTAACGTAGACAAATGCTTAAAAGATGAATTACTGAAAGAAAGAGAAGAAGAGATAGAATTAGATAAAGATGTGTTTGATCAATTAATACAATTAGCAGTTAAAAATATTAGTAAAGCTAAAGAACTGCATGATCAAATGGAAGGCTACTATATACCAAATATGGATTTTGACTCAATAAATCAATTAGGAGAAAAAATACTTGGTAAAATATTAAAATGGTATGCTGAAATGAAATAGAATACATTATAACCGCTACATATTATAAAATTTAATATGTAGCGGTTATTTGATAATAAAAATTAATATCAAATATTTATTTAAAAATATATGTAGCAAGTATTGATAAAAGTTAAATAATACATTATAATATATATGCTAAACAATAAATGTACGGATATGGCGGAATTGGCAGACGCGCTAGATTCAGGTTCTAGTGTTGGTAACAACGTGGAGGTTCAAATCCTCTTATCCGCACCAATTCTTAAAAACAAAAACCGCACAAAAAAGTTATTAATCATGTGCTAATCTTTTTATTATACTTTTATTTTGTTTTACAACTACATATATTTAAAATAAAATTCTGCAAATAAAAAGCTGCAACAGCAGCTTTTTATAATAAAAATAATTTATATTACATGCAAGGATTGAGACACTCTATACTACCAATAACTTCTACTTCAGCAGTTGCAGGAAGATTTTCTGTTTCTAAGAATATTTGAGTATTTCCAATTGATGGTCTAATGGCACTTAATGTGTTTATAATAGTAACTGGATCAATAAAAGCTGAGGTATTTACAACAATGAACTCAATATTTCTAAGACCAGACCCACCTGCAGGTACAGAAACGTTAGTGCAGGTAATTAAAATAGTTCTATTTGTAACATCTGTGTTTAATGGTACTGGTAATAGTGTATCAGCAAAAATAGCTATACAGCCCCCAAAATCAGTAAATTGGACAGTTACTTCTTCTGGTACCTCCAATGTATCATCAAGAACTACGGTTGTTGAAGGCGAATTCCCTAGGCTTGTAACTATTAGTCTAAAAATTTGAGAATCTTCTGTACTTCCTGTTGTACAGCATTTATCTCCTCTTAATTTAACTACGTCTACGGATAGTATGCAGCTATCTGATGCTTCTGTATTGCAGCATGAAGCTTTTGCATTTTGCATAAATTGATATACACCTGGATTTGCAAAAGTAATATCAGTTAATTCTATTTGAACTTCTATATTTTCACTGGGCTGTAAATTTCCCAAACTTCCAGATATAGTTATAACTCCTGGCATTGTCTGATCTACAGTTAATGGTAGATTTACATTAACTGTACCTATTGTAACATTATTACCGTCATAAACTATAGTATCTAAGAATTGTACATCAATAAGTTCTGTATCACCTATATTGCTTACATTAACAAAATAAGACAAAGTTAACATATTACTTTCTATAGTTTTTACACATTCTTTTTGTACTAAAATTCTAGGCATTTGATTACATCCAGGTACTTTATAACAATCATCACATCCGAAATCTAATACTGGTAAACCAGCTTTAACATATATGCATTGAACAGCTTCAGGAAAATTTCCTAAAATAGATACTCTATAAGTTACACATACGCCTACATCATATCTATCATCTGTTTCAACTTTCAAGAATACAAATCCCTCAGGTGCGGGACCGAAGTTTGGATCATCTTCAATAAGTTCAAATTCTACTTCTTGAAAAGAACCACAGCAGTCTATTTTTTCTTCTACTTTAATATTGTTTTCAGGTATATTTTCGCAAATAGGAATACCAAAATTACTAATTCCTCTAGTTCCTTGATCACAGTTTGTTAAAAATTTATAAGTCCAATAAGAAGTATTTTCTGAAACTGAAAAACATGGATTAGTTACAATACTTCCGCTTGGCAATACTTGACATTTTCCTTGCAGAACTGTTATTCCATTCTGTGATGGACAGCAGCAAAGATTTCTATAAGGTATACATTCACATGGTTGACATGCTTCTGGCATTATTATCATACTCCTTGTCTTTTTTATTCATATTATGTCGAAAAATGTAATACGTGATAAAATTTTAATAGGAAATATTGAAATAAAAAAAGCTGCAATAGCAGCTTTATATATTAAAAATAATAAGATATACCATTAAAAATAATGTATTTATAATTATATTATTTTGTGTTTAGTTGATTGATAATTTTTTTTAGAATGTTACACATATTTATAATATTATCTTTTCCTATTATTAATGCTGGATAAAACCTTAGAGTATTAAAATCTGGTTTTGATCCAATTAAAAAACCTTCTTCGAGCAAGCTTTCACATATAGTTTCAGTACAATTATTAACATTTAATTCAACGGCAATCATAAGACCTCTAGCTCTTACTTCTTTTATAATATCACAAGAGTTTTCAAGTTCTTTAAGTTGATGATAAAAGAAATTTCCTATTTCTTTAGAGCGATTAATAAGGTTTTCTTCATTAATAATTTTTATTACTTCATTAGATATTACACATCCTAATGGATCATTTGTATGTGATTGAGCATATACAAAATTTTTGCTTTCAATTTCATTAGCTATTCTTTTTCTCATTACTACTGCACTTATTGGGTATCCGTTACCAATAGATTTACCGAGTGCAACTATATCTGGCTGTATGTCATAATGATTAAACCCGAACCATTCACCTGTTCTTCCAAATCCAGTGGTGACTTCATTAGTCACAATTAAACCTCCATGTTTTTTAATTTCAGTTTCCAGGTGTTTTACTAACTTATAAGGAGGCAGCAAAACTTTTCCCCCAGAATTTCCTGATTCTAAAACAAAGGCTGAAATTTCATCAAAATTAATACTTGATAGTACATCACAATGATTTGAGCAAAATTTGCTAGTACAATTTTTACATTTTGAGAAGGTTACTTGAGTCCATGAATCTTTATTGCGAGGAAAACTAGTACTAGAGTAAGCAGATAAGTAAGATTCAGAAAAAGTTAACAGCTTTTTTCTGCTAGTAATCATTTTTGAAAGTCTTATGCTAAGTTCTACAGCTTCACTACCAGAACTTAGAAAAATTGCTTTTCCATCAGAGAAATGTAATAATTCAAGTAGATTTACTGCTAAAACATCTGCAACATCACATGTCAGCTTATTACTAACATGCATAATTTTATCTATTTGTTCTTTAATAATAAAATTTATCCTTGGATGGCTGTGACCTAAAGCTGTACACCAAGTACCAGCTTCAAAATCAATAATTTTCTTACCATCTTTGCTAAACACATTTGTACCTTTACCACTAATTATGTCTGTTTTAATAATTGGATAACAATTAAGTATATGTTCTAGTTTCGAGTTCTTCATGTTAAATTCTCCTTTCTTTGCTAAAAATTTCTTTTTGTATTATAATTATATTTATTAAAACTTTACGGTACAATACATAAAAAATCAATTTGTACCAGTACAGATTAATTTGAATTTATAATTATCCAAGTATTAAATATTAATAGATAATTGCGGAGTGGTAGTGTGAAAAAATATGAGATTATAATAAAATATATTGAGAGATTGGTTAAATCAAATGAGTTAAGCCAAGGAGATAAATTACCTCCAATAAGAACTATGTCTATCAAATTTAATTGTAATAAATCTACTGTCATAAGAGCGTATAAAGAGCTTGAAACAAATCATAAAATCTATTCTATACCTAAGAGTGGCTATTATTTAGTAGAAAAAAACAATTTAGAGACAGAAGAATACAATTGTATTAATTTTTCTGAAGTTATGCCTGATCCTAAATTATTACCATATAGAGAATTCAATCATTGTGTAAACAGGGCTATTGAATTATATAAAAGTAATTTATTTACATATATTAATACACAAGGTCTAGACTCTTTAAGAAATGTATTAGTGAGTCATTTTAGTAACCAGCAAATCTTTACTACGGAAGATAGAATTTTTATAACTTCTGGTTCTCAGCAGGCATTAAGTATATTAGTTAAAATGCCATTTCCAAATGAAAAAAATAATATTTTAGTTGAACAGCCTACATATAAATTAATGAATGGACTAGCGAAAATTAATGGACATAGATTAATTGGAATTAATAGAAATTATAATGGAATAGATTTTGATGAGCTTGAGACATTATTTAGTAAAGGTGATATTAAATTTTTTTATTCAATTCCAAGATATCATAATCCTTTAGGTACAAGTTATTCCGAAAAGGAAAAGATTAAAATTGTACAATTAGCTGAGAAATATAATGTATATATTATTGAAGACGATTATCTAGGTGATATACAAATTAATAAAAAAGAACTACCTTTATTTTATTATGATTTATCAAACAAAGTTATTTATCTAAAAAGTTTTTCTAAGGCATTTATGCCGGGAATAAGGATAGGTGCAGTAATACTTCATGATGAGTTAAGGAAAGAGTTTCTAAAGCATAAGAGATATTCTGATTTAAATACATCTGTATTGGCTCAAGGAGCTTTAGAAATATTTATTAATAGTGGTATGTACAGCAATCACATTAAAAAGGCTAGACTAGAATATAAAAAGAAAATGGACTGTGTAAGACAATGCTTTAAAGAGTTAAATACATATGGTATAGATTATTTAATTCCTGAAACGGGATTTTTTGTGTGGATAAATTTACCTAAAAAAGTAAATATAAATGTTCTTATAGAAAAACTATTAAAAAGAAAAATCTATATTTTACATCCAAAAGAATTTTATATTGAAAATAATCTATATCAAAATAGTTTAAGTATATGTATATCAAAGCTAGAAAAAGAAAAAATCAGAGTTGGTATAAGAATGATATTAGAAGAAATAACAAAATTAATATAAATTTTAATAAAATGGGTAAAGTTGAAAAGATATATTAATAATGGTAAAATGTTTAAAATATAAATAAGGAGGTAACAATGATTGATAATACTTCTGGACATGGTGAATGTTCGATAGTACCTAAAGATGTGAAGAAGTGGAATTGGGGAGCATTTTGGTTGACTTGGATATGGGGTATAGGAAATAGAACATACATAGCTTTATTAGCAATCATACCAATATTAAATATCATAATGTCATTTTATTTAGGATTCAAAGGAAATGAATTAGCTTGGAAAAATAAAAAATGGGATGATGTAGAAGAACTGCATGAAAGTCAAAAAGGTTGGGCTATATTCGGTTGGATTGTAGAGGTAATATTTATTATAATAATAGTTTGCAGTACAATTAATAAATATAATGCTGCCAAAAACAAGCAAGAATATATAAACAAAGTAATAGAAATAGTATTAGAAAATGAGGAAGCTAAACAATTATTAGGTGAAGAGTACAGCATAATGGGAACTTTTGGAGTGGCTGAATCTCATAATATTATTGTTAATTCAAAAGGTAATATATACACTGTTATTTCTAAATTAGATGATGAAAATAATTTTGAAAGTATAACATTATCTAATTTTGGTGATGAAAATGAAGAATTTGAAATTAAAATTATAGAATAATAGGAAATTAGATAAATAAATTAAAACAACTCCTATTTTATAAGATTATTATAATCGTTTGTATATTGTAAAATAAATAAATAAATAAAAACAAGATTGTTTATGAGGAGCATAAAATGAATATTTATCTTATTAGACATGGAAATAAAAAATTAGGGTTGTTTAATGAAGATGTAAATCTTTCAGAACTTGGATATAAGCAAGCAGATATTACTGGAAAGAGATTAAAGGAATATGATATAGATATTATTTATTCAAGTTCCTTAAGAAGATATATACAAACAGCAGAAAAAATTAATGAACATTTGAAGGTAGACATTAAAATACGAGAAGAATTAAAAAAACATTTAATATAAAAAACTGATTGAATAGATTTCAATCAGTTTTTTAATAAGTAATCTATTAGCACAACAGCATAAATACTTGAGTATAATAAAATAGGAATAAAGGATTAAAACGGGAGGAGAAATATGTCATTCTTTAATATACCCCCTGAAAAATTTTCACTATTAGCATGTATAGTTGGAGCTTTATTATCACAAAACCTAAATGCAAGTGAACAAAATTCATTAGGCAACTTCGTTGAAGCTGTTGGGCAGGCAATCTTAACCATTGCAGCACAAGAACAATTACAGCAGTCAGAAGACAATAACGAACAAATATGTGAGCAGGTTGAGCTAATTAAAAAACAAATAGAGCTTCTTGAACGACAGCTAAAAAAATAAGTAAACAATGCCTTTTTTCCATGCCTTTATACTTAATATATAAACTTTTATTAGTAAGTAGATACTTTCTATTTCTATTGACACAACGTTTAAATATTTGAGTATTATAAAGAGAAAATAATTTATATTTAAAATCATATATTAAAAATGCTATTCTATCTTTGCAGGGAGGAGTTCAATTGCTTGTACAAGAAAATATAAACCATGATTTGTTGCTAATAATAGTTTCTATATTATTTATAATTTTTGTGGCGGGATGTGAAAGCTCTGATGGTGAATTTACTGCACCTATAATTATTCCTTAAGTGATAATTTCAAAAATTTATGAAAGGAGGAGGGCTTGAGTGAATTCTAATGACCCAATGGAAATACTACTGAATCAAGTAATGGAACAACTTGGTGTAAAGGAAAAGTATGATAGTCTAAACGAATCAAGCAAAAAAAAAAATGGATGTAATACAAATTTATCTACTAGTCAATTATTAGTAATTGTAGCGTTACTTGCAGGAGTATTAGAAGTAGAATCTATCACAATAGATAAAAATCAAGTTGTTGATATAATTTTAAGCGGGTCATTAAAAAGACCTAAGGCAAAAACACAATTTGAACAAATTATGGATCAGGTAGGCAGTCTTCCATTTGATCAAGTAATGAAAAATATTTTAGGCAGGTATTAAATAATAAAATAAATAAAAAATGAATTTATTATGGACAAGCATATAAATACAACTGGCTGAGTTATACAACCAGTTGTTTATTTTTATTTACACATTAAATCTAAAGAGTATAACATCACCATCTTGTACTATATAATCTTTACCTTCAAGTCGTACAAGACCTTTTTCTTTAGCAGCAGACATACTGCCTTGCTCTTTTAAATCGTTGTAAGATACTATTTCAGCTCTAATGAAGCCTCTTTCAAAATCACTATGAATTTTTCCAGCTGCTTGAGGAGCTTTAGTATCTTTTTTAATAGTCCAAGCTTTAGATTCCTTAGGACCAGTAGTAAAATAACTTATTAAACCTAATAAACTGTAGCTTGCACGAATAAGTTTATCTAGACCTGACTGATCTAGACCTAATTCTTCAAGAAAATCCTTTTTCTCATTGCTGTCAAGTTCTGATATTTCAGCTTCTATTTTTCCACAAACAACAATTACTTCAGCGTTATCATTTGCAGCATATTCTTTAATTGTATTTACGTATTCATTAGAAGAAGAGTCAAGCAAATAATCTTCTGATACGTTAGCTGCATATAATATAGGTTTAGCGGTAAGTAGATTGAATGTTTTTAAAATCTTCAGTTCATTTTCATCATAATCAAGAGCTCTAGCAGGTCTTTCTTCTTCTAAAATAGAAGTTACTTTTTTAACCAAATCGAGTTCTTTTTGAAGACTTTTATCATTCTTAATTAATTTGCCCAATCTTTCTAATCTTTTAGTCATCATTTCTAAATCTGATAATATAAGTTCAAGCTCAATTATTTCAATATCTCTGATAGGGTCTATATTTCCTTCAACATGAGTAATATTTTCATCTTCAAAGCATCTAACAACATGTACCACAGCTTCTACTTCTCTAATATGTGATAAAAACTTATTTCCAAGTCCTTCTCCTTTACTTGCACCTTTTACAAGTCCAGCTATATCAAAAAACTCTATAGCAGTTGGTACAGTTTTAGCTGAGCTGCTCATATTTGTAAGATAGTCAAGTCTAGTATCTGGCACAGATACAACCCCTACATTTGGCTCAATAGTGCAAAAAGGATAGTTAGCCGATTCAGCACCAGCTGAAGTTATAGCATTAAATAAAGTACTTTTACCAACATTGGGAAGTCCTACAATACCTAATTTCATTAATATCTTCCTTTCGTAGAAATTACCAACATATTATATACCATACATCTATAAACTTCAATACAAATTGAAACAATTATGATAAAACTTTAGTTTAGAAGTAATTAACTTAACATACAATTAACATTTTCTTAACTTTAACAAAACATAACTTTTTTCAAATAGTGTTATTATCAAAATGAATTAAAAATTTGAAAGGAGTTTCATAAATAATGTTTAAAAATAAGTTTTCAAAAAAGTTAGTTTTAGTTCTTAGTGTGGCACTTATAATAGGGCTATTTACAGCTTGTGGAGGCAAGCAACAGCCTTCAGATAATACATCTTCAGGTAATTCAGAGCCTGCTGAGAAAGCTATAACAGGGTTAATTAATTCTGGTGGTTCTACTTCAGTAGAAAAAGCAGCTAAAAAAGCATTAGAAGAATTTACAGCATTAAATCCTGGAGTAACTTATGAATATGATGCAACAGGTTCTTCTACAGGGATGAAGAATGCAGCAGATGGAACATACCATATAGGATTTGCATCTAGAGAACTTAAAGATAGTGAAAAAGAGACAGGCATGACTTATAAGCCAATAGCACTAGATGGTGTTGCAGTTGCAGTAAATCCTGAAAATGGAGTTAATGAATTAACTATTGAACAAATACAAGCAATATATAAAGGAGAAATTACTAATTGGTCAGAAGTTGGTGGGGAAGACTCAGGAATAGTTGTAGTTTCAAGAGAAAATGGTTCAGGAACGAGAGGGGCATTTGAAGAAATAGTTGGATTTGAAGATGAGTTAGTTGACGGTGCTATTATAAAAGATGGAAATGGTAATATAGCTACTTATGTAGCAGAAGAAAAAAATGCAATAGGATATATTTCTTTTACAACTTTAAATTCTAATTCAGATAAAGTTAAAGGATTAGACGTAAGTGGTGCAGAACCTACAGTAGAAAATGTACAAAAAGGAAGTTATAAAATTTCAAGACCATTTAACATGGCATATAATGAAGAAAACTTAAATGAAGCAGAAAAAGCATTTGCAGAATTCCTCTTTACAGATGAAGGACAAAATTCACTAGAGGATGCTGGAGCTATAAAAGTAAAATAGATCAACTTCATATAAAATAGATAGAAAACACTCTAAAGACTCTTTCCAGCAAGGTTAGAGTTTTTAGAGTTTTATGAGGAGCGAAGAAATGGTAAGCCAAGAAATTATAAAAAAAGAGAATAAAGACGTTGATAATGCTATCTTAAAAGAAAATAGGAAGCAGACAATTTTAGATAAATTATTTCATATTGTTTTTTTACTTTGTGCATGTATGGCTGTAGTTGCAGTTTTTGCTATTACTATATTTATATTTTCAAAAGGACTTCAACCTTTTATTCCAGGCAATGAGGAAGGGACATATTCATTTATTAAATTTATAACAGGGCTTGAATGGAAACCGTCACAGAATATATATGGAATAGGATACATGATAATAGCTTCCATATACGCAACGGTTGGAGCCATTGTTATAGGTGTACCTATAGGTATTTTAACAGCAGTATTTATTGCAGAAATAGCATCACCAAGAATTGCAGATATTGTAAGACCTATGATTGAACTTTTAGCAGGTATACCTTCAGTTTTGTACGGTGTATTTGGATTTGCAGTAATAGTACCTTTTGTTCGAAATTATATATCTCCATTTCAATTAGGAGATTCTTTACTGTCTGTTATTCTTATACTTTCAATAATGATATTACCTACTATTATTAGTGTAAGTGAAACTGCCATACGAGCTGTGCCTAAGTCATATAAAGAAGGAGCCTATGGACTAGGTGCTACAAAAATGGAAGTAATATTTAGAACAATTTTACCAGCAGCAAAAAGTGGCATATTAGCAGGAGTTGTGCTAGGAATAGGAAGAGCTATAGGAGAGACAATGGCAGTAATACTAGTTGCCGGAAATCCTGAAAGCGGAATTCCCAGAACTATATATGATCAAGTAAGACTAATAACTAACAATATAGTACTTGAACAAGGATATGCTGAGGGACTACATGAAGAAATGTTATTTTCAACAGGAGTAGTATTATTTCTATTCATTATGATAATTAATATAATACTTAACAAAATTCGAAGTAAGGTGGTTGAAAAATAATGAATAATAGAGCTAGAAAAGATTTATTTGCTAAGGCAGTAATATATTTATCAACCTTTATAACAGTAGGTATGCTAATTTTTATAATTGGTTTCATATTTAAAGAAGGATTATCATTAATCAGTTTAGATTTTTTAAAGCGAGATTATAATTCTACTACTCAATACGTTACTGCCAATAAATCAAATGATAATTTTAAAGAACCATCTAATTTGTCTGAAAACTCAGTATTCATACCTCAGTATGGTATAGCCGTAAGAGAAGGTATAAATGAAGAACTTGAAGAAGTTATAGTAATTGATTATATTGTAAAAGATTCACCTGTTAGCAAATCATTTAATGCAGCAAATAATATTTTTTCAATAAAAAAACTTGATCAGATAAAAAAAATAAATTCACAAGATTATAATGATATAAATTTTGAAGAAGCAGTTCAAATTATTAAAAATAGTAATGAGATTAAGTTAAAGGTTACAAGACCCGGTGGAGGAATTTTACCAATGATAATAACCACATTAGAACTTATAGCACTTTCACTTGTTATTGCTATACCTATAGGAGTACTCGCATCAATTTATTTAGTTGAATACGCTAAGCCCGGTAAATTAATAAACATAATTAGATTTGCAACAGAAAGTTTGGCCGGTATTCCATCCATAGTGTATGGATTGTTTGGAATGATATTCTTTGTTAAGCAGTTATCAGTAGGTGAATCTCTTTTATCAGGAGGATTAACACTTAGTATACTTTTACTTCCTACAATTATAAGAACAACAGAAGAAACTTTAAAAACTGTACCTATAAGTTACAAAGAAGGTTCATTTGGACTTGGAGCAAATAGGCTGCAAACATTATGGAGAATCATACTTCCAAATGCCGTACCCGGAATATTAGTAGCAGTAATTTTATCTATAGGAAGAATAGTGGGAGAATCAGCTGCATTACTATTTACGGCTGGAACATTTGCTAAAATTCCTTTAGGAGTCAAAGATTCTGGAGCTACATTGACTGTAAGAGCATATATGGAAGTTAAAGAATATGCAAACGTAGAAATGGCATCAGCAATAGGAATAGTATTGATAATTATAGTGTTAGTACTTAATGTTTCAATGAGGATAATATCAAGAAAACTTAGTAAAAATAACAATTAGGGGTGATGAAATGAATAAAAATCTAAAATTTTCAATTAATAATTTGGATTTCTTTTATAGCGATTTTAAAGCATTACATGAAATCAACATGGATATATATGAAAAGAATGTAACAGCTCTTATTGGCCCAAGTGGATGTGGAAAATCTACATTTATTAAAACATTAAATAGAATGAATGATTTAATAGAAGGGGCAAAAGTTGAAGGTGCTGTACAACTTGATGGAGTTGACATTTATAAAAATATTGATGTAATAAAATTAAGAAAAAGAGTTGGAATGGTATTTCAAAAACCTAATCCATTCCCAATGACTATTTATGACAATATCACTTATGGACCTAAAATACATGGAATAAAAAATAAATTAAAACTGGATGAGATAGTGGAAAAAAGTTTAAAGGGTGCTGCCTTATGGGACGAAGTAAAAGATAGACTCAAAAAAAATGCGTTGGGACTTTCTGGAGGTCAACAGCAGAGACTATGTATAGCAAGAGCTTTAGCAGTAAATCCTGAAGTTCTTTTAATGGATGAACCTACATCAGCTCTTGACCCTATAGCTACAGGACGAATAGAAGATTTAATTATGGAACTAAAAAAACAATACACTATTGTAATAGTTACACATTCAATGCATCAGGCAGCAAGAATATCAGATAGAACAGCTTTTTTCCTAATGGGAGAGCTTTTAGAATACGATAATACGCCAATAATATTCTCAAATCCCAAAAATAAAAAAACAGAAGAGTACGTTACAGGTAGGTTTGGTTAATAAAAAGGAGGGTAATTAATGAGAGAGAAATATATTGAACAATTAGAAGATTTAAATGAAGAAATATTAAACATGGGTTCAATGGCAGAAAAAATACTTGATATGTCAATAAATGCACTGATAAATCATGATTTGAACTTAGCGCATGAAATAATTGAATTTGAAAAAGAGATAGATAAAAAAGAAGCAGAAATTGATGAAAAATGCCTCGAAATTATAGCTTTACAACAGCCTCTAGCAGGTGATTTAAGAAGGGTTGCTGCTATAATTAAAATGATAAGTGATCTAGAGAGAATAGGAGATCTTAGCGAAAATATAGCAGAAATTGTTATACGAATTGGAAACGAAAAATTTATTAAACCGCTTATAGATATACCGAAAATGGCAGAAATAACTAAAGATATGATAAAGTCATCTTTAGATTGTTTTGTAAAAGAAGATATTAACTTAGCTTATAAAGTGATAACAATGGATGATATAGTAGATGATTTGTATAGAGATATATACTTGGAATTACTGTACATGATAAGTAAAGATAGTGAGATTATTAATCAAGCAATAGAACTTCTTTTTATAGGAAGATATCTAGAAAGAATTGCAGATCATGCTACAAACATATGTGAGTATGTAAATTATATGGTAACAGGAAATACAAAATTTAAAACTAAATAAATCTGTTCATATTAAAGCTTAGCCATTTAACTTGGCTGAGCTTTTTGTGGTGGTAAAAAACCCCAAAAGATAGTATAATAAATATAAAATTTATACCTATTATACTATTATTATAACTGAAAAGAGGTCGGCAAATTGAGTATTGAAAGTGTAAAAAAACAAATCAACGAAGAAAAATTAGATCTTAATGTAATGCAAATGGGTACAAGCACAGCTACTGTCGAATTAGCAGCAAAAGCATTAAATGTAGAACCAGCAAGAATTGCTAAAACTATGGCTTTAAGATTGAATGATAGAGATATTTTAATCTTAGCAAAAGGTGATGCAAGAATTGATAATAGAAAGTACAAAGATTATTTTAAAACAAAAGCTAAATTTATTAGTGTAGATGAAGTAGAAGAAGTTACAGGGCATCCTGTAGGTGGTGTATGTCCTTTTGGACTAAAAAAGGATATGGAAGTATATTTAGATAATACATTAAAAGTATTTGATTATGTATATCCTGCAGCTGGAGGGGCTAATACAGCAGTTAAAATTACAGTAGATTATTTGGCGCAAGTAACCAGAGGCATATGGATAGATGTATGTAAAAATTAAAAAGGAGTGATTAAGATGCTATATGATGTTAGCAGAGATTTTATTATTAAAACTATTGGAGAAATATTTTCAATAGACAGCCCAAGTGGATACTGTAAAGATGTGATTAAAAAAATAGAAGAATTAGTCTCAGAAATAGGCTATAAAACAGAATTGAACAGAAAAGGAAATTGTATTATTGAAGTAGACGGAAAAGATAACAGTTATTGTGTTGGTTTATGTGCACATGTTGATACATTAGGAGCTATGGTAAGATCTATAAATTCTGATGGTACTTTAAGATTTACATCAATAGGAGGAAACATACTAAATACACTTGATGGAGAATACTGCAAGATTTATTCTAGGAGTGGTAAAGTTTTTACAGGAACTATATTATCAACTTCACCTGCTATTCATGTTTTTAAAGACGCACGAGACAAAGAAAGATCCGAAGAAAATATGTGTGTTAGACTTGATGAAAAGGTTAGAAAAAAAGAGGATACAGAAAAGCTTGGAATAATGGCTGGCGACTTTATTGCAGTAGATCCAAAAACTCAAATAACAAAAAATGATTTTATAAAATCGAGATATATTGATGATAAAGGTGGAACTACCTGTGTATTAAGTTTATTAGAACTTTTAAAAAGAGAAATTATAAAACCTAATTATAAATTAAAAATAATAATATCTACTTATGAAGAAGTTGGTCACGGTTCATCTAATATTCCTCAAGATATAGACGAGCTTATAGCTGTAGACATGGGATGTATTGGAGATGATTTATCCTGCACAGAATATGATGTTTCTATATGTCCTAAAGATTCATCAGGTCCATATGACTATGACATAACAACTAAACTTATACAATTAGCAAAAAAATATAACTTAAATTATGCTGTAGACATATATCCTCAATACGGCTCAGATGTATCAGCAGCATTAAGAGCAGGTAACAATATTAAAGGAGGACTTATTGGTCCGGGAGTTCATGCTTCACATGGAATGGAAAGAACTCATTATGAAGGCTTAGAAAATACAATAAAACTATTAACTGCTTATGTTACAGAATAAAATTTAATAAATAATATTATGAAGTTAAGGGAGCATGGTATACCAGCTCATCCTACACCGGAACAAGCTGTAAATGCTATTGCAGCACTATGAAAATACGGTAAGATAAAAAAAGTTTAATAAATAAGTAAAGAGTAGAGAGGGGATTATATTATAATGTCTCCTCTTTATTAGTTTTTGCAAATTGTGGAACACGTACAAAACGATTAAATATAAGACTTAAAACACCTAATATTAGAAACAAAGTTGATATTGAAAATGTGTCTGCAATAAACCCAAAAATAGGTGCAAAAACAGCTAAGAACAATGATCTAAATTGGTTTTCTATTGATAGTACAGTTGCGCGTTCTTTCTTATCCATAAAATCACCTATTACATCTACAAAAAGTGGTCTTCTAGAATCTTTGAGTAAAAACAATATAAGATATAACACAATAACTATGTATACAGCATTAACTTTCATTGAAAATGAAATCAAAATAAATACTAAAGCTAATATATCAAAGTAAATATTCATAATGGAACTTGATGCTTTATATTTATTAAGTTTATAAACATTTCTTGAAGCTGTAGAACTTAGAATATATATCATTCCGTATATAACAGCAAGAGATATTTTAAGAGTGTCATCAGTATTAACAGTACTAAATAAAGTGATTGATGAAGTTAATATTATTGTTTGAAGTATAGGCTGGATATAATCTTTTATGCTTCTAAAAATCGCTTCAAATAATGAAGATGAGGTTATAATTTTAATTATGTTTTTATCATAAGATACTTTTTTAAGTTGTTTAAAACTATTATAAAAAAATTTATTAAAACTAAATTTAGTTTCAAATCTTTCATTTAGATTATCAGGATATGTTGATATTAGTATAAAATCTAAAATGTATGGTATTACACATAAGATAAATAACCCACGTAAATTATTAAGCTGTAAAACAAATAGTATAGATAAAAATGCAGAAATAGAGGAACCAATAAGAGAAAAAGATCTAGTTCTACCGTACACAAAACTTTTATAATTAAACCAGTCTTTTTGTTCTAAATAAGTATAAATCATAGCTTTATGAGTACCTGAGCGGAAAGCTTCGCCTAAGCCGAAAAATGCCATAGCTACTGCAAGGACAAGAAATGATTGACCTACAAAAAATAAAATAAAAGAAACTATATATAGTATAAAACAAATTTTAAGTTCTGTTTTTTTTCCATAATTATCTGCAAAGATTCCTGAGGGTATCTCAAAAACATAAATAAAAATCTCTCTAATTGAGTATAGTATGCCTATTTTAAATAAGTTTAAATCTATACTCATAAGAAATATTATTAAAAAAGGTTCGAAAAACTTCAAATTCTTAAGAAAACCATAAAAACAAAATTTGGTTATTTGTTTATCTTTCTTTATTTCTTTAATAGTAATATCCATAATAGTATTTTCTCTCCTATTATTAATATTATAAAAATTTTAGTCCATATAAAATGAGTGTGATTACTAATAAATCATCTATAAATTAATTATAAAACTATTATTTTGTTTATACAAGAAATATATGGGTAATATAAGGATATATGCAGTTTTAATATTATAATTTTAAAATTAAGGAATGAATAAAATATGAGGATATTTAAATTAATTTCAAATATTCTATTTGGAATGTCTATTTTTATTGCATTATATACTTTATATAAAATATATTTACAAAGATCACAATTACCTAGAGGAGCTTGCCCAGTTAATACATATAGTGATTTAATATATTTATCAATAATTTTACTTGTAATTTCTTTAATAGTTATCTTTATAATTGAAAGAAAACAAATAAAATAGTATTATTAAATTCAAACATATAATGATAAAATAATATAATAAAAAATTAGAATTAGAAAAGAAGGAGAAAAATGATTAGATTAGGTGAAGTGCAAAAACTAGAAGTTATAAAAAAAGCAGAAATGGGTGTATATTTAGCTGACAAAAAAGATGAAAATGGAGATAGTGTATTATTACCAAAGAAACAAGTACCTAAAAATATAAATGAAGGTGACAGTGTAGAAGTATTTATTTATAGAGATTCTAAAGATAGATTTATAGCTACTACTAAAAAACCAAAATTATTACTTGGAGAAATAGGATATCTTAAAGTAATTGAAAGAACAAAGATAGGTGCCTTTTTAAATTGGGGTCTAGAAAAAGATTTATTTTTACCATTTAAAGAGCAAACTAGAAAGGTTAAAAATAATGAAGAATGCTTAGTAGGTATCTATATTGATAAATCAGATAGATTATGTGCTACAATGGATATTTATAAATTTCTTAAAAATGAATCGCCTTATAAAATAAATGATAAAGTTTCAGGTATGATATATGCTTTTAAAAAAGATATCGGAGCTTTTGTAGCAGTAGACAATAAATATCATGGGTTAATACCTAAAAATGAATTATTTGGAGTATACAATGTTGGAGATATTATAGAATGCAGAGTAACAAAAATTCGAGAAGATGGCAGATTATATTTAAGTTTAAGAGAAAAAGCATATATACAAATGAATGAAGATGCTGTATACCTTTTAAATAAGTTAAAATCTAATGGAGGAAAGCTGCAATTAAATGACAGCAGTTCACCTAAAAAGATTAAGAATCAATTAGGAATGAGTAAAAGTGCGTTCAAAAGAGCAGTAGGTAGATTATTAAAAGAAAAGCAGATAAAAATTACACAGGTAGGAATTGAAATTCTTAAAGATAAATAAAATTAAGGTGACAATATATGGATGAAAAATTGATAAAAATATCTGGTAATAGTCAATTATTTGAACTAAAAGAAAGTTTAATAAAAAAAATAATAATCGTAGGTATTCTTGCATGCCTGATAGGTAGCATAGTAAATTATAGTTTTAATTATCCACTTAAATCTGTATTAACACATGGTATTGGTGTTTTAATCTTAACCATTTCACTAATATTCAACAAAAAAAATAGTTATGATAATTTATCAGCAATATTATTATTTTATTTTTGCTTTATTTATACTCCGGAAATGTGGTTTTTGGTAGGAGGGATGGCCGGAGCTGTTCCATTTTGCATTTATATAATTTCTGTGCTAATTATCATTCTTTTAGAAAATACAATAAAAAAACTTTTCCTTTTCAGTTATATAGCGTTGTCTTTAATATTAATATTTTATGATATAAGATATTATTTATTTAATAAAATGTTAACAAGTGATTTTATAATATATATATTGAGCTTTCTGGTTATGCTTTCAGTTTTAATTTATACTTTATTGCTATTTAAGCAAAAGTATTTATTAGTTAATGAAGAACTTTATAAAGTATCAATTACAGATGATTTGACTGGAGTTTATAATTATAGGTTTATAGAAAGAACAGTTAAAAATTTGGTTAATAAAAATGTTGATTTTTCTATCATTATTTTCGATTTAGACCATTTTAAGAAAATTAATGATAAATATGGCCATCAGGAAGGTAACAATGTTATAAGGTCTTTGTGCAGTAATATTTATAAAATAATACCTAAAAACAGTGTTTTTGGAAGATATGGAGGAGATGAATTTATTATTGTGCTGTTAGATGAGGACAAGCAGGAAGCTGTTGAATTAGCTGAACTAATTAGAACAATTGTAGAAAAAACAAGATTTGCTGTTTTGGAAAGAAATGCAACTATTAGTGTTGGAGTGGCCTCATCTACAGAAACTGAAAAATTAGAAGTTTTAAATGCTGCTGATAAACTTTTATATAAAGCAAAAGAAAAAGGTAGAAACAGAATTGAATATATAAAATAAGTGGGAATCTAAATCTTTGATTTAGCTATTCGAATTTACTCAGCGAATGTAAGGAGTAGAGTTATAAATAAAAAAGTTTCTAAAAAGCCTGTCATCTTGTTGACTTTATCAAAAATCTGAACTCTATGGATTAGCCATAGAGTTTTTGTATGAGTTTAAATAGATTATTTAGTACACTATTTTTGTGCTTAACATAACTTAATAATATAAAGTTTTATATCTTAAGGAGTTGATAATATGAACTATATTAAGCCTAAACAATTTGATTTTTCTAATGTTAAAGGTTTGACATATAATCAATTATATCAGCATTACCAATTGTATAAAGGTTATGTTAACTCAACAAATAAAATTAGAGAAAATCTTGAAGATAATTCAATTTATGTAAATCCAAGTGCAACATACAGCAACTTAAGGAGTGCTGTTAAAGCACAAACCTTTGCAATAGACGGAGTTAAATTGCATCAGTTGTATTTTGAAAATTTGACAGGAAATAATACTATACCATATGGACATATTGAAAAATTAATTGTAAATAGATATGGTTCTTATGAAGAATTTAAACGAAGATTTATGAATACAGGGTTATCGGTTAGAGGATGGGTTACATTATCTATTGATCCTATAGATAATGAATTATATATATATGGTCAAGATGCTCATGATAATGGTGTTGTTTTAAATGCTTTTCCTCTTATTGTTTTAGACGTATATGAACACGCTTATATGATTGATTACGGAATAGATAGAAAAAAATATATTGATGTTTTTTTTAATAACCTTGATTTTAGTGTAGTAAATAAAAGATTAAAAGACTATCTTAATAGGAATAACAAATCACCTCAATATTATTGAGGGATTTGTTATTTATCATCATTTCCAATTTTCTTTCCTATGTATAGACCACCACATAAAGCCCAAAAACCTATTAATGCATATCTAGTATAATCGAAAATAAATAAATCTGGTAAAATATATTTTAGTCCTTCCTTTATTATAAAAATTCCAAGTAAAATAATAAAATATATAGTTATTTTGAGTTTGTTGGGAATATTTAATGAAAAATCAATATATTTATCTTCAATAATGTATGCAATAGAAACTCCTAAAAAAAGTCCAGAAGTTTTGTAAAAATCTTTATCACCAAATAAAAATGATAATATTGAAAAAATAGTTACTATTAAAATAAGCAGTTTGTACCTCTTATTTTGGTATATTGATTTAAATATCTTTATTGAAGTACAAGACCACAATATGCCTATTATTATTCCAAATATTACATCTAGAGGCCAATGAACTCCTAAATAAACCCTAGAAAGAGATACAAGACATATGATTATACAACCAATGACATATAATATTCTTTTTTTAAAAATAATTATAATAGATGTCCAAAGTGACGATACAGCTTGTGTATGACCGCTGGGAAATGAGTAGCTAGTAGCAGTTTTAACTCTTATAGATTTAATTCCTTTGATGCCTATTGGACGAGAAACTTTAAAAATGTTTTTGATTAAAGAATTTAAAGAAGCACTTGATACAATTGTAAAAATTAAAGCATATCCTTTTTCCTTACTAACATTAAAAAATATATATGCTGCTATAAGGATTATTATTGTTTCTTCTCCCATTATTGTTACAAGTTCGAAGAACTTATCTAACAAAGGAGTTCTATAATATTGAATGAATTTAATTATTTCAATTTGCATATATTACCTCACTTTATTTGTTTATATAGACAATTTATTTCATGATTTTATATTTGTCAAGAATTTTAAAACATAATATTATTATTTCATTTTATTTTTAAATATACTAATATGAATAAAATAATTAAAAAAACAACAATATAAATTTAGTATGGATTTTTATATATTTATTTTAATTTTCAGATAAATTCATAAAAATTCAAATTAATATTTGCACTTATTATATAATAGTAGTATAATGAGCAGATGTGTTTTAAGAACATAATAATTAAGAGGATGATATAATAATGGAAATAGAAAATTTAAACCTTAGTAAAGAAATCATAAAGGCTACTGAAGAAATGGGATTTGAAAATCCTACACCTATACAAAAAGAAACGATTCCTTTAGCTATGAACGGTGAAGATGTAATAGGGCAAGCACATACAGGAACGGGTAAAACAGCAGCTTTTGCTATCCCTATACTTGAAAAGATAGACAGAAAAAACAGAAGTCCACAAGCTGTAGTTTTATGTCCAACAAGAGAATTAGCTGTTCAAGTTTCTAATGAATTTGGCAGAATAGGAAAGTATCTTAAAGGAATAAAGATTGTAAGTGTGTACGGTGGAGCATCAATAAGAGATCAAATTACTAAAATAAAAAAAGGTGTTCAAATAATAGTTGGTACACCTGGTAGAACAATTGACTTAATTGAGAGAAGAGTTCTAAAATTAGGTGAAGTTAAAACAGTTGTAATTGATGAAGCTGATGAAATGTTAAAAATGGGATTTAGAGAAGATATTGAAGTAATATTGGAGAACATAAAAAAAGAAGGAGTACAGACATTATTATTTTCAGCTACTATGCCTAAAAGCATAATTGAGATAACTCATAAATATCAAAACAATCCTATACATGTTAAAACTATTTCAAAAGAAATAACTACACAATCAGTTAAACAAAATTATTTCCTTGTAAAAGAATCTAACAAGATAGAGGCAATATCTAGAATATTAGATACATATACACCTAAGCTAGCATTAGTATTTTGTAATACAAAGAAAAAAGTAGACCAGTTATATGAACAGTTAGTTGAACGAGGATACAATTGTGATAAAATACATGGAGATATAAAACAAACTACAAGGTTAGATGTTTTAAATAAATTTAACAATGGAGTAATAGATGTACTTGTAGCTACTGATGTTGCTGCTAGAGGATTAGATATTAAAGAAGTTGAAGCAGTAATTAACTACGATGTTCCAGGCAAAGAAGATTACTACGTTCATCGTATTGGTAGGACAGGAAGAGCAGGAAAAGAAGGACTATCCTTTACTTTAGCATCAAATAAAGATATAAGAAAGATTAAAGATATTGAAAGATACACTAAAAAGACTATTAGGAAGAGAAGTATTCCTACAATAGAGAGGGTAAATCAAGTAAGACAAGATAAATTTATTAGAAATATTGAAGATGTAATTGAAAAAGATAATATTGATGAATATAAGAAATTAGCAGAATCTATTTTACTAAAAGGACATGAACCTGAAGCAGTAATTGCAGCGATGATAAAAATGGATTTAAAACTTAAAAATAATGATGATGATATAGATATAAATGAAAAGGTATATGAAAGAAGAAAAACTGTTAAAGGTAAAAACAATAAAAATGCTATGAGAAATACTACAAGATTTCATCTTAACTTAGGTAGAAAACATGGGATTAGACCTGGAGATATTCTTGGTGCAATAGCAGGAGAATGTAATATACCAGGAAGTGATATTGGAGAAATTGAGATATTAGATAAGTTTTCGTTTTTTAATGCAAATTCAATACATAAGGATAAAATATTAAAGAAAATGAAAAATAATCAAATTAAAGGTAAGAAAGTCAAAATTGAAGTAACTAAGAAAAGAAAATAAAAATTTTAAAAAATTCTGCTCGTTAAAACAACAGAATTTTTTATATAATGAGAGCAAAAAATATAAAAAGGTGATTTATGGATATTAAAATTAAAATAATTAAATTTTTTGCAGATTTATTACTTCCATTGATTATAGGATATTGTTTATCCAAAACAAATATTGAAAAAGAAAAGATGGACAAACTCTTAACTGTAAATATTTTTATACTATATCCTATATTAGGAATTCTGAGTTTCTGGATTATGAAATTTGAACTTTCTCTTATCTGGCTACCTATTTTAGGTCTAATAATTCCAATATTATCAGGAGCTTTAGGTTATTATAGAGGTAAACAAAAATTTAATAATCCTATAGATATTGGAAGTTATACAATATCTACGATGCTTTCAAATAGAGGAACTATTGGTTCAGTAGTAGCGTTTATTCTTTTAGGAGAAATTGCATACGCTTATAGTCAGTTAACACTTCTTTTTAATAATGTTCTATTGTTTATGGTATGTTTTCCTATTGCAGGATATTTTAGACAGAAAAAGCACGATTTATGTACACAAGAATTTTCATTAAAAAAGGTTATATTAAGTAAAAATCAAATTCCAATTATAGGTATACTAATAGGTATAGTTTTAAATTTATCTGGAATTGAAAGACCTGCTGTATTCGAAGATATATTTAGCGTAATGATACATATGATAGCATGGTTTGCATTACTGCCTTTAGGTATGAGTATAGACTTTTCTGAAATGAAGAAATATAAAAAACATGTATTTGGTGTTTCAATTTTAAAATTTATACTAATGCCCTTGTTAGCTGTTATTGGTGCAAAGATTTTTATTAACAATGAACTTGCAGTAAAAACTGTTCTAATTCAATTTTCAACGCCTGCAGCAATAAATTCTGTTATGACAATAAAAGTACATGATTTAAATGTTCATCTTTCTATGATGATATTTATTGCTACTACAGCGATATATCTAATAGCTGTTTTTCCAATAGTATTAGTTATTGTGCAATTTATAGGTTAATATAAAAATAAAAAATGAGCATAATATATATGTTATATTATATCAAGTATTTTATATTGACAAAACATGAACTCAAGAATATAATAATAAAAAATATTGTTTTTACTATGAAAGGTCGAGTAAGATAGAAACAATTTACAGAGAAAGAAATGCCTTGGCTGGAAGCATTCTTAAATATGACTATCTGAAAACTAACCTGGAGTTAAATCTGAAACTTTTATAAAAGAGGTAAAGATTTCGTCTAGACGCGATAAGTCACTAGAGAACCAAATAGGGTGGAACCACGGTAGGTAACTCTCGTCCCTTTAAAGACGAGAGTTTTTTTATTGTAAACAATAAGGAGGAATGGAAATGATAAAAATTACACTGCCTGATGGAAGTATTAGAGAATATAAAAAAGGTATAAAAATTATTGATGTAGCAAAAGACATAAGTGAAGGACTTGCAAGAGTAATTGTTGGAGCTGAGGTAAATGATAATGTAAAAGAATTAAATTTTGAGCTTCAAGAAAACTGTAAAGTGAGCTTATTAAAATTTAATGATGAAAATGGAGCGGAAATTTTTAGACATACTAGTTCTCATATATTAGCTCAAGCAGTAAAAAGATTATGGCCTGATACAAAACTTGCTATAGGCCCGGCTATTAAAGATGGATACTATTATGATTTTGATACTGAACATAGATTTACAACAGAAGATTTTGAAAAAATAGAATCTGAAATGAAAAAGATTGTTAAAGAAAATCTTGAACTAGAAAGATTTGAACTTCCTAGAAATGAAGCAATATCATTAATGAAAGAAAAAGGTGAAGATTATAAGGTTGATTTAATTGAAAATTTACCCGAAGATGCTGTAATATCTTTTTATAGACAAGGCGATTTCGTTGACCTTTGTGCAGGACCTCATCTTCAAACAACAAAAAAAGTAAAGGCAATTAAATTATTAAGTATTGCAGGAGCTTATTGGAGAGGCGATGAAAATAATAAAATGCTTCAAAGAATATATGGTACATCATTTGAAAAAAACAAAGATTTACAAGAGTACCTAAATAGACTTGAAGAAGCAAAAAAAAGAGATCATAGAAAATTAGGAAAAGAACTAGGTTTATTTGCATTATTTGAAGAAGGACCTGGATTTCCATTTTTCTTACCAAAAGGAGTAGTATTAAAAAACAAATTAATAGATTTTTGGAGAGAAGTTAGAACAAAAGGTGGATATGTTGAAATTGAAACTCCTATAATGCTTAATCAAAAACTTTGGGAAACTTCTGGACATTGGTATCATTATAGAGAAAACATGTATATTTCTGAGATAGATGATCAAAAATTTGCAATCAAACCTATGAACTGTCCAGGAGCTATGCTAGTATATCAAAATGATATACATTCATACAAAGAACTGCCTTTAAGAATGTCAGAATTAGGAAGAGTACACAGACATGAACTTTCAGGTGCTTTACATGGACTTATGAGGGTACGTGCATTTACACAAGATGATGCTCATATATTTATGCTGCCTGAGCAGATAATAGATGAAGTAAAGCATGTTACATCTATAGTTGATGAAATATACACTACTTTAGGTTTTAATTATAAAATTGAACTGTCAACTAAGCCAGAAAAAGCTATGGGCTCAGATGAAGAATGGGAAGTTGCAGAGACTGCTTTACGAGAAGCTCTTGAGGATATGGGCAGAGAATATAAGTTAAATGAAGGAGACGGAGCTTTTTACGGTCCAAAAATAGATTTTCATATTGAAGACTGTTTAGGAAGAACTTGGCAGTGTGCAACTATACAGTTAGACTTTCAATTACCTCAAAGATTTGACATAAATTACATTGGAGATGATGGAGAGAAACATAGACCAATTGTAATTCACACAGTAGCTTTAGGTAGTCTTGAGAGATTTATAGGTATAGTTATTGAACATTTTGCTGGAGCGTTTCCAACTTGGATTGCACCTGTACAAGTAAAGGTACTTCCTATAACAGATAAATATAATGATTATGCGGAAAAGGTAAAGAAAACTTTAGAACAAAATGAAATAAGAGTAGAATCCGACTATAGAGCTGAGAAAATTGGATATAAAATTAGAGAGGCACAACTGCAAAAAATTCCTTACATGCTGGTAGTAGGTGAAAAAGAAGAAACAGGAAATACTGTATCAGTAAGAGAAAGAGGTAAAGGAGATATTGGTAGTAAAAATATCGATGAATTTATAAAGGTTGTAAAAGGAAAAATAGAGAATAGAGAAAATGATTCACCAAAAGCTTAATATTAAGGTCTTAAGATTAAAATTATTTATTGTTACTATGAAAGGTCGAGTAAGATAGAAACAATTTACAGAGAAAGAAATGCCTTGGCTGGAAGCATTCTTAAATATGACTATCTGAAAACTAACCTGGAGTCAAATCTGAAACTCTTATAAAAGAGGTAAAGATTTCGTCTAGACGCGATAAGTCTTTAGAGAACCAAATAGGGTGGAACCACGGTAGGTAACTCTCGTCCCTTTAACGACGAGAGTTTTTTTATTTTTATTTCAAGCAATAAGGAGGTATAATAATGATAAGAATTACATTGCCTGATGGAAGTACAAGAGAATATGAAACAGGTATAAAAATTATTGATGTAGCAAAAGACATAAGTGAAGGACTTGCAAGAGTAAATGTTGGAGCTGAGGTAAATGGTGAAGTAAAAGAATTAAATTTTAAACTTCAAGAAGACTGTAGAGTAAGCTTGTTAAAATTTAATGATGAAAATGGAGCGGAAATCTTTAGACATACTAGTTCTCATATATTAGCTCAAGCAGTAAAAAGATTGTGGCATGATACAAAACTTGCTATAGGTCCTGCTATTAAAGATGGATTCTATTATGATTTTGATACTGAACATAGATTTACAACAGAAGATTTTGAAAAAATAGAATCTGAAATGAAAAAGATTGTTAAAGAAAATCTTGAACTAGAAAGATTTGAACTTCCTAGAAATGAAGCAATAGAATTAATGAAAGAAAAAAGTGAAGATTATAAAGTCGATTTAATTAAAAATTTACCCGAAGATGCTGTAATTTCTTTTTATAAACAAGGCGATTTCGTCGATCTTTGTGCAGGGCCTCATCTTCAAACTACAAAGAAAATTAAAGCAATTAAATTATTAAAAATTGCAGGAGCTTATTGGAAAGGTGACGAAAATAATAAAATGCTTCAAAGAATATACGGTACATCATTTGAAAAAAATAAAGATTTACAAAATTACCTAGATAGACTTGAAGAAGCAAAAAAAAGGGATCATAATAAACTTGGGAGAGAATTAGAGATATTTACAACGGTAGAATCAGTAGGTCAAGGATTACCTCTATTAATGCCTAAAGGAGCTAAAATAATTCAGATACTTCAAAGGTTTGTTGAAGATGAGGAAGAAAAAAGAGGATATCAACTTACAAAGACTCCTTTTATGGCAAAAAGTGATTTATATAAAATATCAGGGCACTGGCAGCATTATAAAGAAAGTATGTTTGTTTTAGGAGATGAAGAAAAAGACCAAGATAGTGTGTTAGGGCTAAGACCTATGACATGTCCATTCCATTTTATGATATATAAATCGAAATTAAGAAGTTACAAAGATTTGCCAATTAGATATAACGAAACATCAACACTTTTTAGAAATGAGTCATCAGGAGAAATGCACGGACTTATAAGATTAAGACAATTTACAATTTCAGAAGGTCATATTATTTGTACACCGAGACAGTTAGTTGATGAGTTCAAAGAAGTAGTTAATTTAGTAAGTTACATGATGAATATATTAGGTCTATCAGATGATATTTGGTTCAGGTTTTCAAAATGGGATCCTAACAATAAGGATAAATATATAGGTGATTTTGAAATATGGGAAGAATCACAGAAGAAAATGAAGCAAATATTAGATGATATAGGTCTTGATTATGTAGAAGCAGAAGGTGAAGCAGCATTTTATGGTCCAAAACTTGATGTTCAAGTAAGAAATGTGTGGGGTAAAGAAGATACTATGATAACTATACAAATAGATTTTGCTCTTTCTGAAAAGTTTGATATGTTTTATATAGATAAAAGCAATGAGAGGAAAAGACCATATATAATTCATAGAACATCTTTAGGATGTTATGAAAGAACATTAGCATTTTTAATTGAAAAGTATGCTGGAGCATTTCCAATTTGGTTAGCACCTGTACAAGTAAAAATTCTACCTATATCAGATAAATATAATGATTATGCTCAAAATATAAAGAAAACTTTGGAAAGAAATCATATAAGAGTAGAATCTGACTATAGAGCTGAGAAAATTGGATATAAAATTAGAGAAGCACAGTTACAAAAAATTCCATATATGTTGGTAGTTGGTGAAAAAGAAGAAAAAGAAAATACTGTATCAGTGAGAGAAAGAGGTAAAGGAGATGCTGGCACCAAGAATATCGATGAGTTTATTAAAATAGTAACAAAAAAAGCAAATAGCAGAGAAAACGTTTTTTTTCATAATTAGTATTTATAGGAAATGAGTATTCTATTAAAGTTATAAATAATGCGATATTTTTATTATTTAACAACATAGTTATTAGAAAATCCTACATGTTCTCTAATAATTTTCTAATAATTGATTAAGTTGTATCTAATAATATACTTATATAATAAATACAAAACTATATAGGAGGTATAAATAATGAAAGTAACTTTAGAAATGATTGATGAGTTAAGAAGCAGAGTTAATGTTACTTACGAAGAAGCTAAAAAGGCTTTAGAACAAAATGATGGTGATTTAGTTAAATCAATAATTGACTTAGAGAAAACGAAAAACAAAGAGAATATAAAATATAAAGCATATAAAGCTAATCAAAAATACGCTAAGGTTGCTGATCAAGCATTTAGCTTAAGATTTATTGTAAAGAAAAATGATGAAAATTTTATAAATATTCCTCTAATTCTAGCGTTGTTAGCATTATTATTTGCACCACATGTAGTTATTGTTGGACTTATAATTGCTTTAATAGCAAAATGTAAAATTAGAATTACTATAGTTAAGAAATACAAAAAAGAAGTGAAAAAAGTATTAAATAATGTTACTGAAAAAATAAAAGAGACTGCGGAAAAGATTATAGAAACTGATGAAGTTAATGTAAAAGAAAAGAATGATGATGAATATGAAGAAGAAATAATTATTGAATGATTTTGAGTAATTACTCAAAATCTTTATTTTATATGATATAATAATAACAATTTTATTAATGAGGGTGAAAATATGGGTAAAAAAATATTAATAGTTGAAGATGAGCAAAAAATAGCTAGGTTTCTTGAACTTGAATTACAGTATGAAGGATATGATGTAGATATAGCTAACAATGGGAGAAAAGGATTAGAAAAGGCAAAAGATTCATCAGTGGATTTAGTTATTTTAGACCTTATGCTGCCAGGCTTAAGTGGTATTGAATTATGTAGAAGACTTAGACAATCATCTGATGTTCCAGTTATAATGCTTACGGCTAAAGATGATACATCTGATAAAGTTATGGGACTCGATATTGGTGCAGATGATTATATGACAAAGCCATTTGCTATAGAAGAATTATTAGCGAGAATTAGAGTTTTGCTTAAAAGAAAATATAGAAGTAAAGAAGAAGATAATAGTAATGTGTTAGAAATTAAAAATTTGAAACTTTATAAAGATAGTTATAGAGTAGAATACAATGGCGAAAAAGTGGAGTTAACGAAAAAAGAATTTGAGCTATTAGAGTTTATGATGATAAATAAAAATATAGTGATGTCTAGAGAGAAAATATTAGAAAATGTATGGGGATATGATTATTTTGGTGAAACAAATCTTATTGATGTATATGTAAGATATTTAAGAAGTAAAATAGATCAAAAATATAATATTAGTTTAATTGAAACAATAAGAGGAGTAGGATATACAATCAGGGATGAGTAAATATTACTCTTTAGCAAGGATGATCTTAATGAATAAGAAAATTAGTAAAAGAGAAAAAAGAAAGACTAAAGAATTAATTAAAAAACAAAAAAAAGAAGATAGGAAAATTCAAAAAAAGAATAATAAAATAAAGAAAAAAGAAATAAGGAAACAAAATAAACAGTTAAAGAAAGATAAGAAAAAAGAAAAAAAATTAAATATAAAAATTAAAAGAAAAGAAAGAGTATCTGTTCTTACAAATTTTATATCATATTTATTGAATATAATAGTTAATATTATATTAAGTCCATATACATTGGTAAAAAAAATCATAGATCAAATAAAAAAAGGATTTAGATTTTCTATAACCTTTAAAATTACTGCTGCTTATGTAGGACTTTACATTATAATAATGTGTGTTGTAATAGGTTTGACAGCTGTAGGATATTTTGTGTATAGAATATATGTGCTTGATAATGAAAGCGGTACATACTTTAATGCAGCAATAAAAATGTTTGAAGAAAAAAGAGATTATGATGAATTAATAATGGATAAGAATATAAAGAGTATAAATATATATGATGAAAAATTTGATACAATATTATCAACGGACAATGTTGAAAGAAGATATCTTAACGATATAATATCAAAAACAGAAAGGATATTTTATAACTACGAGTATACATATTCAAATACTTACGTATCAAAAGATGGAGTAATTTATTATATAAATATTAATTATTCAATAGGTGAAATATATTATGAAACATTTGTAATTATTATGTTTACACTATTCTCAGGGATTATTGGGTTATTGATTCTAATATCTATTGGACCTAATACAAGTAACAAAGTAGTTGAACCAATAAAAAGTATGACAGAAGTAGCTCGTACTGTAACTGTAAATAATATAAATACTAGATTGAGTATACAGGGGTCTCAAGACGAACTTAGAGACTTGTCAAAAACATTTAATGAAATGATGGATAGAATAGAAAATGGATATAAAAGTCAGCAGAGATTCGTGTCTGATGCATCTCATGAGCTAAGAACTCCTATAGCAGTAATTAAAGGGTATGTTAATATGCTGGACAGATGGGGTAAAAATGATAAAGCTATACTTGAAGAATCAATAAATGCAATTAAAAATGAAACAGATAACATGCAGGATCTAATAGAAAAATTATTATTTATTGCAAGAAGTGACAAAAATACATTAAGACTTACAAGAGAAGATATCAATATATTGGAAGTATTAAATGAGATTGAAAAAGAAACACAAATGATTGATAAAAATCATAAATTTACATTTGATTTTAGAAACGATGTTATCATGTATGCAGATAAAAACAGGATAAAACAGTCAATGAGAATATTTATTGATAATGCTATAAAATTCACTCCTAAAAATGGTGAAATAAGCATAAAAAGTTTTATTTACGAAAATTATTATGCTATAGAAATAGCTGATACGGGTATAGGAATTAACATGAAAGACATGAAAAAAATATTTGATAGATTATATAGGGCTGAAGAATCTAGGAGCAAAGATATTGGAGGACATGGCTTAGGATTATCTATAGCAAAAATTATTATTCTTGCACATAAAGGTAAAATAAAAGTAAGAAGCAAAATAAATCAAGGTTCATCATTTACTATACTTTTACCTTATATTAAAGAAGTTTAAAAATAATAAAAAGACAATTGACGTAAATAAGTAAATAATGTAAAATTTACATATGGTTTTATATTAAATTTAAGAATGCTTATATATTTATAAGGAGGTTTAGTATGGAAAAGAAAGCAGACATAGGTGTATTTGGAGGTTCAGGATTTTATTCTTTTCTTGATGATGTTGAAGAAATTGAAATAGAAACTCCATATGGAAAGCCAAGTGATAAAATTTCTATAGCTGAGATTTCAGGTAAGAAAGTTGCATTTTTACCTAGACATGGGAAAAAGCATCATATACCACCACATCTTATTAATTATCGAGCAAATATTTATGCTATGAAAATGTTAGGCGTAGAAAAAATAATATCTCCTTGTTCTTGCGGCAGCCTAAAAGCTAACTTGAAGCCCGGTGACTTTGTTATATCTGATCAATTTGTTGACAGAACAAAAGGAAGAAAAGATACTTACTTTGAAGGACCAAATGTTGAGCACATAAGTGCAGCTGAACCATATGACAATGAGCTTAGAATGCTAGCAATAGAAACTGCAAAAGATATGAAAATTCCCGTACATGAAACAGGTACAATAGTAGTAATTAATGGACCAAGATTCTCAACTAAAGCTGAAAGCAGATGGTTTAGCAGTATGGGTTGGGATACAGTTAATATGACACAATATCCAGAAGGATATTTAGCACTTGAATTAGGAATTCCAATAGTAAACATAGGGTTAGTTACTGACTATGATGCAGGATTAGAGGGAAGAGATGAAATAAAACCTGTTACTATGGAAGATGTTTATAAAGTATTTAATCAAAATATAGAAGAAGTCAAAGGATTAATATTTAATATGATAAAGAAAATGTAATGAATATTTTTTGGCATTAGCATTTAATTCTTAATAATTAGATTTACAAAGTTTTAAAATAATTCAGAAAGCTATTAAGTATAACAAAAAATTATTATGCATTTCAATTTATATTATGCATTTATAGGGGACTTAAGATTAGTGGGGCTTAAGTCCTTTATATTTTTATTGAAATGTTTAAAAATGTAAAAAAAGGGTATATAATCTATAAATGAAAATAACTATTAGATTCTACTTAGTTCATTTTTGTAAAAATAATAAATATTGAACAAATAAAAAAGTTATGGAGGATATTTATGGATGGTAATAAAATAAGGAAACTTAGGAAAGAGAAAGGATTAACTTTAGCACAATTTGCAAAAGAAACAGGCTTTACTCCTAGTTATATTTCCCAAATTGAAAGAAATCTTATAGATCCATCTTTATCTGCATTAGAAAAGATATGTAATGTTTTAAATGTTTCCATTCATTATCTTCTAGAAAATTCAGAAGACAGAATATTAATTACTAGAAAACAGGAGAGAAAGCAGCTTACAATAAAATCTAATGGTGCTATATTAGATTTTATACTACCAATTGGAAACAGTAATAAACTAAAACCTAATTTTGGTATATATGAAACAAAAATAAAATCTAAAAGATGGAATAGTGAAGAATTTGCTATACATGTTCCAGAAGAATGTATTATAGTAAAAAAAGGTGTCTTACTTGCTGTGTTTAATGATAAGACAGAACTTTTAGAAGAAGGAGATAGTTTATATATTGCATCAGATTTACCTCATAAATTCTATAATCCTACAGATGAAGATTTAGAAATAATGAGCATCACATCACCACCGATATTTTAGTATATGCTATTTAAAATTTTAAACAAAAATAATAAAATATATAATAGCATGAATAATAAAACTCCTTTTTAAAATAATAAAAATATAATGAAAATTAAAAATTAGAAAAGGAGTTAAAATATTAGTGGATTTTGAAAAAATTAAACAAGATTTTATTAATGCAGACCTTGATAAAAAAATAAAAATATATACAACTACTTCAGGATTAACAGTTGATCAATTTAAGGAATTGCTTAGATATTATCCTATAAAACATTTAGATAAGCTTGAAAGAGCAGTTAACTTATAACAATAATTAAAAAAAGGGGGGCTTTCTTGTGTGCAAAAAAATAAGCCAAACAATATTATTTATCACCTTACCTATAATTATTCTCCTCTTTTCTTTTTCGTATTCTGTATTTGATACTAATTATTTTGATAATAAATTCAAAGAAAATAACACAGAACAGGTTACAGGAATAGAGCATAAGAATTTGTTAAGAATATCTGAAGAAATTTTAAAATATTTGAAAGATCAAAGAAAAGATTTAATAATATATGAAGAAGTTAATGGCCAAAAGGAACAAGTTTTTGAAGATAGAGAATTACAGCACATGAATGATGTAAAAAAATTATTTGATTATGGTTTCAAAATAAGAAATTTAGGTTTTGTAGTGGTCATTGTTATAATAATTTATTTAATATTAAAAGATAAATTAGCACTGCTAAGGACTGTTAAAGCAAGCAGTATTACGGGACTTGTTTTGATTGGTATTCTAGGGGTTATTATGACATTCGGTTTTGACAAAGCCTTTACAATATTTCACAAAATTTTATTTACAAATGATTTATGGCTATTAAATCCAAAAACTGATATCATGATTCAAATGCTTCCATTAAATTTTTTTATAGACTTAGGCTTTAAAATAATAATGATTTTTATAACAATTTCATTAATACTGATATTAATAAGCTATTTACTATTAAGACAATATAAGGTCAAATATGAATAGAAAAAGAAAATATGGCAATAATTACTAGTAAGAAATATTAAAAGGGGTATTTATTGCTATGAATAAAGAAATGAATCAAAAGAAATATATTAAACACTATATTGAAGAAACATTAAAAAGTCGTAAATATTTTAGTTACCGATTAGATTTAATCCTTATTAAAACAATTATAACAATAATATTTTTTCTACTTATATATTCAAGAACATTAAGTTTGATTTTTTCAATTTTAATTTCTGCTCAGATATTTTTAATGATAACACTGATTAATAAGAAAATATTATCAAATAGGCAAAGAAGAGGCAAAAAATTAGTTTTTGATAGAATCAGAAAAAATATATTTATAGAAAAAATATACAATATGACTAAAACAGAATTTGATAAATATGTTAAGCTCATTTTAAAAAAATCAGGATATTTAAAGATTGAAAAAGAAGAAAAAGAATTATTTAGTGGATACATAAATAATAATAAAATAGCAATTAAAATTTTCTATATGTATGAAGGAGCAAAAGTAGAGTTAAGTGATATAAGAGATTTTATTATTGAAGCACTTGACTTAAATTATAAATATGCTTTAATAGTATCTCCCCATATTATAAATGAAAAAGCTTTAGAAAATATAGAAATTTTACAAAATAAAATAAATATAGAAATATACAATCAAGAAAAATTATACAGCATCACAAATGATTTTGGACTTTTACCTGATAATGATGATTTGTATTATAAGTTGGCAGATTTAAAGCCTGTAAGAAAGAAGACTAAAATAATAAAAACTAATATTTTTGGATTAAATAAGATAATAATATATTCATTATCAGCATTGTTTTTTTATCTAACAGGTAAAATTACTTATTTTAATACATATAATACATATATATCTTATTATTTTATTATTCTAGTTGTTATTACAATAATATATAACATAAAAAAAGGAAGTTTTAAGAAAAGTGGAGGAGAATCTGAGAATAACCTAAATTAGGTTATTCTTTTTTTAATTTAAATATTGAAATTTCCAACTGTTTATATATAATATTAATGTTATACAATTTTATCAAAGATATTTATCTATATTATTTACAATTAGTCTTTAATATTGTATAATTTTTTAATGTTGTGTCTAAAGAAAGAACAGGAGGAGTAAATAATGAGATTTTTAAATTCTGGTGAATCCCATGGAAAAGGTTTAGTAGGTATAATAGAAGGGTTTCCTGCCAATGTAGATATAAGCGTACAGCGTATAAATAGAGAATTAGAGAGAAGACAAGAAGGTTATGGCAGAGGAAACAGGATGAAAATAGAAAGAGATAAAGTAGAAATATTTTCGGGAATAAGATTTGGAAAAACATTAGGAAGTCCTCTTAGCTTTCTTATAAAAAATAAAGATTGGGAAAATTGGAAGCTTAAAATGGCGCATGACAAAATAGTCTATGATAAAGGTATTGTAATAACAAAACCTAGACCGGGACACGCTGACTTATCAGGTGCTATAAAATATAGACAAGAAGATGTAAGAAATATATTAGAACGAGCTAGTGCTAGAGAAACAGCATCAAGAACAGTTGTAGGTGCTTTTTCAAAGCAATTATTAGAGTGTTTTGATATAAAAATACATAGTAGAGTAAAATGCATAGGAACAGTTAATGATAATAAAACTCCAACTTGTGAAGAAGATTGGGCTAGAATAAGAGAGTCAGATTTGAGTGTGTTAGATAAGACAGCAGAAGAACAAATGAAAATAGAAATTGATAAGGCAATAGAAATTGGTGAAACATTAGGTGGGATTATTGAAGTTATAGTAACTAATTTACCTGTTGGACTTGGAAGTCATGTAAATTATGATAGAAAAATAGATGGTAGAATAGCTCAAGCTGTAATGAGTATTCAGTCAGTAAAAGGAGTAGAAATTGGTAATGCATTTGAAAATGCTGCAAAATTAGGAGGTCAAGTGCATGATGAAATATATTACGATAATAAGTATTACAGAAAAACTAATAATGCAGGTGGAATAGAAGGCGGAATGACAAATGGTGAACAATTAATAGTCAGAGCGGCATTAAAACCAATACCAACACTTATGTCACCACTTAAAAGTGTAGATATGAAATCAAAAGAATCATTTGATGCAGTAAAAGAGCGTTCGGATGTGTGTGCAGTTCCTGCTGCAGGAGTAGTTATGGAGAATGCAGTAGCGTGGACTATCGCATGTGAGATGACAGAAAAATTCGGTAGTGATTCTATTGAAGAAATGCACGAAAATTATATATCTTATACTAAGTACGTAAAAACTAGGTGATGAAATGAAGAAAATAAAAGTAAATCTTGGCATAAACTCGTACAATATCTTTATAGGAAGCAATTTGCTTTCTAAAATATTACAGTTATATCCTGAAATAAAAAAATATGAAAAAATACATGTTATTACTGATGAAACTGTTGAAAAATTATACTTAAAGAATTTAGTTAATGCTTTAAACAAAGATATTTCAGTTACAGTTATAAAAGAAGGGGAGCAAAATAAATCATTAGAAACGTTACAATCAATAATTAAGGATATGTTAAATCAAAATTTTGATAGAAGTTCTTTAATAATAGCCTTAGGTGGAGGAGTTGTAGGTGATGTTTCAGGTTTTACTGCTTCTATTTATATGAGAGGAATAGATTTTATTCAAATTCCCACTACTCTTCTTTCTCAAGTAGATAGCAGCGTAGGAGGAAAAACAGCAGTTAATTTTAACGGTGTTAAAAACATAGTAGGAACTTTTTATCAACCAAAATTTGTACTTATAGATACAAATTTGCTGAAAACAATTGATAATAAAAATGTACATTCTGGTATTGGGGAAATTATAAAATATGGAATAATACAAGATTATGATTTTTTTAGATATATAAAAGCTAATTCGGATTTAATAGAAAAATTTGATGAAGAAGTTATAGAATATACTATATATAAGTCTATAAATATAAAAAAAGAAATAGTACAAAAAGATGAAAAAGAATCAAATATAAGAATGATATTAAATTTTGGCCATACAGTAGGACATGGAATAGAATTATTAGGAACATATAATCTTTATCATGGTGAAGCAGTACTTATAGGAATGGTTATTGAATCATTAATTGCTTACAATAATAAATTGATTTGTAAAGATTATTATTACGAGATTAAAGAACTAGTACAAGAGTTTATATCAATTCCAAAAATAAGTAATGAAGATGCAAATATAATATATTCTAAAATGCTAAATGATAAGAAAAATGAAAATGGTCATATCAATATAGTATTACCTATCAATAAGGGAGAAGTAAAAGTTTTTACTTATACAGATGAAAAGATGATAAAGACGTGCTTAACTGGAGGTTTAAATTGAAAATAAAAAAATATGAAGGAAAATTAAAGGGAGTTATAAATATACCGGGAGATAAATCTATTTCTCATAGAAGTATAATGTTTGGTTCACTTGCAAAAGGAGAAACTAAAATATATAATTATTTATTAGGAGAAGATTGCAAGTCTACTATCTCATGTTTTAAAAAACTAGGCGTTAATATAAAATTAAATGAAGATAACGTAACAGTAGAGGGAGTAGGACTATATGGCTTAAGTAAACCTGACGAAATGCTCTATGTTGGAAATTCTGGTACTACTATAAGATTAATGAGTGGCATATTAGCTGGACAGCAATTTGAAACTTTAATCTCCGGTGATAGCTCAATTCAAAAAAGACCTATGGATAGAATTATGACACCCTTAAAAATGATGGGTGCAGATATAGAAAGTTTGAACGGTATATATCCTCCTTTAAGAATTAAACCTGTCAATAATTTAAGAAACATTAAATATCATCAAAAAACATCAAGTGCTCAAGTGAAATCTTGTATATTACTAGCGGGAATGTACTCACAAAAACCAGTTAAAATAGTACAACCTAAAATTTCTAGAGACCATACTGAAAGAATGATGCAGTATTTTGGAATTCCGCTTATAGTTCAAGGAAATGAGATATTAATGGAGACAAGTAAATATATAGTTGGCAAAGAAATATTTGTGCCCGGAGATATTTCAACTGCCGCATTTTATATGACAGCAGCTTTATTGTTTGAAGGTTCAGAAGTAGTACTTAAAAATGTTGGCATAAATCCAACAAGAACGGGTATTGTTGATATCTACAAAAAGATGGGAGCAGATATTACTCTTGAAAATTATCAAATAAGAAACAATGAACCGTCAGCAGATATAATCGTACGGCATTCAAAATTGAAAGGTATAGAAATAAAAGGAGAAATAATTCCAAAATTAATTGATGAAATTCCAATTATTGCTGCTGCAGCAGCTTTTGCAGAAGGTACAACTGTAATTAAAAATGCAGCTGAATTAAAAGTTAAAGAAACAAATCGAATAAGTGCAGTTGTAACTGAAATGAAGAAGATGGGTATTGACATACAAGAACTTGATGATGGTATGGTGATAAATGGATGTGAAAAGCTAAAATCTGCTACAATAGATTCATATGATGATCATAGAATTGCTATGACTATGAGTATATTAGCTATGAAGGCAGAAGGTGAATCGGAAATTTTAAACAGTCACTGTGTAAACATTTCAAATCCAGATTTCTATGATACAATAAAAAGTTTATGTTATTAATTAATTAGTATTGAAAAATAACTGAAAATTTAATATAATCATTTATGAATATTGTATACAGGAGGAGATTAGCAATGAAAAAAATACCAATGGGACTATCAAACAGACATGTACATTTAAGCAAAGAAGATATAGAAACTTTGTTTGGAAAAGGACATGAACTTACTAGCATCAAAGATTTGGGACAACCAGGACAATACGCATGTGATGAAAAAGTAGACTTAGTTGGTCCAAAAAGAACAATTAAAGGAGTTAGAGTATTAGGACCAGCAAGAAAAGAATCTCAAGTAGAAGTTTCACTTAGTGATGGATTTACTTTAGGAATTAAAGTTCCTGTTAAGGGTTCAGGAAGTTTAGATGGAACACCTGGAGTTAAACTTGTAGGACCTAAAGGTGAAGTAGTACTAGAAAAAGGAGTTATTGCTGCAGCAAGACATGTACATATGACTCCTAAAGATGCAGATGAATTTGGTGTAAAAGATAAAGAATTAGTTAAAATAAAAGTAGAAGGTCAAAGAGGACTAATATTTGAGAATGTTTTAATAAGAGTAAGAGATGATTTTGCCTTAGAAATGCATGTAGATGTTGAAGAAGGCAATGCTGCTGGATTAAAAAACGGAGACCTTGTTGAACTAATAAAATAGTGGAGGAAGTAAATGGAGAATATTGCAGCTTATATAGACCATACACTCCTTAAACCTGATGCATCTAGTGAAGAAATTGTAAAAATTTGCAAAGATGCTATTAAACATAATTTTGCTTCAGTATGTGTTAATCCTTATTATGTAAAATTGGCTAAAAGACAATTAAAAGATTCTGAAGTAAAAATATGTTCAGTAGTGGGATTTCCATTAGGATGTACAATGAAGGAAGTAAAAGCCTGTGAGACCGAATTAGCTATACAGCATGGTGCAGATGAAATTGATATGGTTATAAATATTTCAGCATTAAAGAACAAAGATTATAATACAGTCAAGGAAGATATAGAAGCGGTAGTTGAAAAAGCGAGAGATAATGCTATAGTGAAAGTGATTATAGAAACATGCTTATTAACAGAAAAAGAAAAAGTTAAAGCGTGTCTTTTATCTGTTGATGCAGGAGCAGATTTTGTAAAGACTTCAACAGGATTTAGTACAGGTGGAGCAGTTGTTTCAGATGTTAAACTTATGAAAAAAACTGTTGGTAACAGAGCAAAAATAAAAGCTTCAGGTGGCATAAGAGATATAAATAAAGCATATGAATTTATAGATGCTGGAGCCGATAGAATTGGAGCTAGTTTGTCAGTTGCAATAGTAGAAAGTCAAAATAATTAGAAGTAAAAAGCTTTAGGTTGAGTTGATGTGACCCCATAAAGTTAGACTTTGTAGCGTAGTAGATTTTTCTACTACGCGTTTTCTTTTTATGCTACTAAGCAGTTAAGCCTGTATTCCACAGGACTCATCCAGCATAGTTTCTCTTTTATTCTCCGTTCATTGT
>JAHDQO010000026.1 GCA_018433765.1 Tissierellales bacterium | reverse complement strand
TTCTCGTTCGACTTGCATGTGTTAGGCACGCCGCCAGCGTTCGTCCTGAGCCAGGATCAAACTCTCGTTTTAAACTTGTTTCTATATTTACTTAGCTTCGCTAAGTTTCTTGCTTGTTATTTCCAAACTCTAAGGAATCTTTCACGCTTTACGCTGTTCTATTGTCTAGGTTCTTTTGTGCTGCCGTTTTCAGCAGCTTATATAGATTATCACACTGCTTTATCTTTGTCAACAGTTTTTTCATTTTTTATTCTATGTTTTTAATTAAATCTTTATACTTTTTTTATGTATTTTTTTTATACTATTTTAAAATAGAAGGAACCACTTCATTATAAGAGATTCCTTCTAAATTTCTTCTTTTAAAAATTTATATATTTAATCTATAGGTTTCATAGTAGGAAACAATAGTACATCTCTAATTGATGATTGATTTGTCATTAACATAACCATCCTATCAATGCCTATACCAAGCCCTCCAGTTGGTGGAAGACCTACTTCTAAAGCATTTATAAAATCTAAATCCATCATTTGCGCTTCATCATCTCCAGCTTCTCTCTTTTTAACTTGTTCTAGAAACCTTTCTTTCTGATCTATAGGATCATTTAATTCAGAAAACGCGTTACCTGCTTCACTTCTTGCTATAAATGCTTCAAACCTATGTGTATATCTTGAATCATCAGGATCCTTTTTAGCTAGTGGTGATATCTCAACTGGATGATGTGTAACGAAAGTCGGCTGTACTAACTTATCTTCAACATATTCATCAAATACTTCCGAAATTATTTCACCAATATTCTCTGTCCCAGCTAACTCAACTCCTAAGTCTTTTGCTAATTTTCTTGCTTCATCTACATCATAAACTTTATCAAAATTAACTCCTGAATATTCAGTTACAAGATCTACCATTCTCGCTCTTTTCCATGGGGCTTTAACATTAATTTTCTCTCCCTGATACATTATTTCAGTTGTTCCTAAAACATTTAAAGCAACATATTCATACAATTCTTCAACCATTTCCATTACATCTTCATAATCAGAGTAAGCTTCATATGATTCCATCATTGTAAATTCAGGATTGTGAGTTGCATCCATTCCTTCATTTCTAAAAACTCTACTTATTTCATATACTTTATCAAATCCACCTACTATAAGTCTTTTTAGAGGCAATTCTAAAGCTATTCTCATATACATATCTATATCTAATGCATTATGTTTTGTAATAAAAGGTCTTGCAGAAGCACCACCTGAAATTGTATTCAATACAGGAGTTTCTACTTCAATAAATCCTCTATTATCTAAATATTGTCTCATATATTTAATGATTTTAGATCTAGTAATAAAAACATCTTTTACTTCAGGATTTACAATTAGGTCAACATATCTTTGTCGGTATCTTAAATCAGTATCCTTTAATCCATGATACTTTTCGGGTAAAATCTGAAGAGATTTACTTAAAAGATTTACTTGTTTAGCTCTTATTGATATTTCACCCATTTTAGTTTTAAAAACTTCGCCTTTAACACCAATAATATCCCCGATATCGTACGTTTTCAAATAGTTATATTCGTCTTCACCTAACAAATCTTTTTTAGCAAAAACTTGAATTTTACCTTCACTATCTTGTAAATCATAAAATCCTACTTTTCCTTGACCTCTTCTTGACATTATCCTTCCTGCACATGAAACCGTTTTTCCTTCCATTGCTTCAAAATTGTCTTTTATACTTTTACTTTTATGAGATATTTCATATTTTTCAAAAAGAAATGGATTCCTATTGTTCTTGATTAATTCCTCTAACTTATCTCGTCTTATCTTTTTTAATTCATTAATATTTTGTGTCTCTGACATTTTCTGCACCACCTTATTTATCCTTTGTTCATAATTTTAATCATTAATACTTAATATTTCATACTTTATGGCTACACCTGCAGGAGATATAACTTCAATAGTATCTCCTTTCTTTTTACCTATAAGTGCCTTTCCTAAAGGAGAAACATTAGATATCTTTTCTTTAAATGGATCTGCTTCAGCAGAACCTACAATAGTATATACCATAATTTCATCAAATTCTATATCTTTTACTTTAACTTTACAGCCTACACTTACAACGTCTTGCTGTCCGTTTTTTTCTATAACTTTTGCATTTTTAATCATATTTTCAAGCTTAGAAATTCTTATTTCCACCTGTGCCTGCTCATTTTTTGCTTCATCATACTCAGAATTTTCACTTATATCTCCGAACGCTAATGCTGTCTTTATTCTCTCTGAAACTTGTTTTCTCTTAACTGTTTTTAATTCTTCTAACTCATTTTTTAATTCTTCAAGTCCCTCAGAAGTAATTAAAATTTCATTGTTAATCATATTTCCCTCTCCTTTTGAAAAATAATTTTATTTATACACCAGGGCAAAATCATTTAGATTCTAAGTTTAAATAAATGATATTGTGTATTAAATAAATAAAATTGTATATTATATTTTGATATTAAAATATATAATAATTTTAACTCTCAACTTTAAACTATCAATTGCAATATAATTTTAAATGATTTCCCTGTTTAAAGACTTAATTACTATTGAGTCGCCTAGTTTATAAATACCTAATATTTGAAACATAAATAATTAATGGAGTTATTATAATTTAGTAAATGAATAATGTCAAGTAATAAAAAGCTTTAAATATTTTATGTTTAATTTTAAATATTATAACTCTTAATGTAATTGTCTAAAAGAAAAAAAAGTTCTTCTATTTTATTTATTTTATTTATTTTATTTCTTATCTCAGCCGAATTTCTTAAACCCTTTATATACCATCCTGCATGCTTTCTCATTTCTAATACAGCTTTCTTCTCATTTGTTTCTTCTTTCAGCATTTTTATATGTTTTTTTAACATTTGTATTTTTTCTATTGGTTTAGGTTTTTTTTCAATTTTATTATTTTCTATATAGTTTATCGCTCTGCTAATAATCCAGGGATTTCCTAATGCTCCTCTTGCAATCATTATTCCATCACATTTAGTATATTCAATCATATTCTTTGCATCTTCTGGACTAAAAACATCTCCACTTCCTATAACAGGTATTGATACTTTTTCTTTAACTTCCTTAATAATATCGAGATCAACTTTTCCTGAATAAAACTGCATTCTAGTACGACCGTGGACTGCTACCGCATCTGCTCCGTTTTTCTCTATAATTTGAGCAATCTCTACTGCATTAGCATTTTCATCATTCCAACCTTTTCTTATCTTAACTGTTATGGGTTTGCTAGACACGTTTTTTACTGCTTTAACTATTTCACCTACTAATTTAGGATTGTTCATTAATGAACTGCCATCTCCATTTTTAACTATCTTTGGAGCAGGACAACCCATGTTAATATCTATTATATCTATGTCATTTCTATAATTTATTTTATTTTTAACAACATCTTCCATAATATTAGGCTCACTACCAAACAGTTGAAGAGATATTGGTCTGTTTATATTATTTATTTTCATCAATTGCTGTGTTTTATTATCTCCATAATAAAGACCTTTAGCACTTATCATTTCAGTACAAACAAGAGCTGCACCAAATTCTTTACAAATTGTTCTAAATGTTAAATCAGTAATACCAGCCATAGGTGCAAGTAAAACTCTATTTTCAAGCTCAATATTTCCAATTCTTATCCCCAATATTTCACCTCACCGCATTAATAATTAATAGTTAATAGTGTATAGTTGATAATTAGTTGATAATTAATGGTTTATTATTAACCACGGAATTACACGGAAGAACACTGAATTTAGTTTTCTCCATTCATAAAGCTTTTATCTTTTTTTATATAATATCCTTTGACTCACTTTGCTCTCTCAAGATGACGCACACTCAATTTTTTCCAACTTTCCAACTCTTTTTTATCTTAAGTTGTTTTACGTTAGTAAAACTTCCTTTAACTTTTCACTATTAACTTTTATCCTTTATCTTAATCCATTTCCAGCTATTCTATTAATAATTTTAAATTTTGCATTCTACATTTTAATTTAATAAATTCCTTCTCCTCTTATTGACACTTCACCAGATATTATTATTTCTTTTTCATCTTTTTCATTTTTTATTAACAATTCTCCATCATCTGTAATATCTAAAACTTTAACTTTTCTTATTGTTTTCTTTCCAAGTTTATTTATTTCTACATATTTATTAATGATAGCTGAATTTCTCTTACATATATCTAACGTGCTTTTTATTGTATTATAATCTTTTAACTCATTATAATATCTTTCAAAATTATTAAAAATATACGCAATAATTTTCTCTCTTTCTATTTTTTCATTATTATACATTTTTATTGATATAGTTTTATCTTTTATTTCAGAGTCTATATCTGATTGTTCGAGATTAACATTAATTCCTATGCCTACAATAATGCTATGAATTTCTTTTTTCTTTAAAATCATTTCACAAAGTATTCCACATAATTTTTTACCATTTATCAATATGTCATTTGGCCATTTAATCCTATTTTCTATGTTTAATTCTTCAAGGGCTTTTGAAACAGAAGCTGCAGCAATGTGTGTTAGTTTGACTACATTTTGTGGTTGTGAATTTGGTTTTAGAATTAAGCTCATATATATATTTTTTTCTTTTGGTGAAAACCACGTTCTGCCTAGTCTTCCCTTTCCAGCTGTTTGGCTTTCCGCTAAAACTACCATCCCCTCAGGACAGTTTTTTGATATATGTTTTGCTTTATTATTTGTAGAATCAACTTCTTCATATTGAACAAAAGTTCGCCCAATATACTGTGTATCTAAATACTCAGTTATTTTATTATAATTATACATGTTATTTCCTTTCGGTCAGACAGTTAACTTAATAATTTATATTATTTAAAAACTAATATATTAAACTATTGAAAGAATAATACTATAAATACCTAAATTAGTCAAGATAACCCAAAAATTTATAATTGTTTTTTATTTTAACTCTTACATAATGTGAAATTTGGCACATTTATGGGAATATAGTTTTTATTTGACATATATTTCTTTATGTGGTATATTATATAGAAATGAAATTGATGGGTTTTTTGCATTTTGCAAATTGCCCTCATATTTTATTTACACATTTTCCATTTTATAAAGATTTATCAAAAATTAAATTTTGGAGGGAATAGTAATGGCAAATGTTACATTATCAAAAGAAATTTTTGAAAACTTAATTAAGCAACTCGTATATCTTGAAGAAGAAAAATTAAATCTTGTAGATCAATACTTTCCTAAAATTTCGAAAAGCAGAAATGACTTTAAGGAATTTATTGATGATTATATAAAAAGAATTGACCTTCTTTTAAAAAATTCTAAGAAATGTGAAATCAATAACAATTTTATTCCATTTGTTACTGTTAGTAGTGAAGTTGAGATCCAAGATGTTGATTATGATGACATACTAACTTTTAGAATAGTTGATCCAGCTATAGGAAGCGTAAAAGATGGTGATGCCTCTTATTTATCACCAGTAGGAAAGTCACTTCTGCTTAAAAAAGTAGGTGATGAAGCAACTGTAAAGGCACCTGGAGGAGTATTTCGTTACAAAATTAAATCAATAAAATTTTTAAATAATTAATAATATTACTAATTATAGATACCAGGTAAGATTTTAATTACCTGGTATTATTTTTATGTAAAAGTTTTACTCCTTTACAATTTCTTGATACAAGTCTATAATTAACCTAACAAGGAGGTGGATTATATGTCAACAAAAGATAATATTTTAAAAGTATCCCTTAAATATTTCTTAACACAAGGCTATGATCATACTACTTTGAGTCAAATAGCGGACGAAATTGGTATAAAAAAATCTTCTATTTATTATTATTATAAATCTAAGGAGGATTTATTACTTAAAGGCATAGAATTGATTATAAATGAATTAAAAAACACGCTAACAAAAGTTAGCGACCCCTCAAAATCTACAAAAGAGCAACTCGAGAATTTTTTTGAAGGAATTTTAGATTTCAATTCTAATCTTTCTGTTCTTATAGGAAATGATTTCAACGAAGCTATTAATATTGAAACTATCTTTCAAATGGCAGCTACTAGATTTGAGTATATTTCAAAAACAATAAACGAATATTATGATTATTTAATTGAAGAAATTGAAAAGATATTAAAAATTGGTCAAGCCCGTGGAGAACTTAAACCTTCATTAGATTATAAAACTACAGCAATTGAAATATTATCTAGAATAGAAGGTTTAATAGTTATTTCAAGTATTTATAAAAAAATTAATTTGTCATCTATAAGAGGTATATTATATGCTAATTTATGGATGAGTATATCTAAGCAAAATCAAAATAAGAAAAAAAGCAATTATAAAACTATTGATTTAAGCCGTAAATGGTAATTTTGGAATCTTTAAAAAAATAAATCCCAATCATTTTTTATTGACTGGGATTTAGGTTTTATACTATATTCTACTTAACACTTCTATAAGAAATTTATACATCCTTTCTGTAGATGATATACTTAAACGTTCTTTTGGTGAATGTACGTCAAATAAATTTGGTCCTAAAGAAACCATATCAATGTCACCAATTTTTTCTTTTAAAAAGCCACATTCTAAGCCAGCGTGAATCGCGTCGACTTTTAGTGCTTTTCCAAAGAATTCTTTATATGTTGTTTTCATTAATTCTCTTATTTCAGATTCAATCTTGTAAGGCCAAGATGGATAATCTGCTTCAAGGATCATTTCAGCTCCAATTAGGTTACATATAATTTGTATCTTATTATTAATTTCATCTTTTAACGAAGAAACTGAACTTCTTACAGAACTGGAGAAAATAAGCGTAGAATCTTTTTCTCTTAATACTCCTAAGTTATTTGAACTTTCAACTAATCCTTCAATACTAGCGCTCATAGTTTGAATACCATTGGGAATTAAACTTAAAATATTTATGATTTCTAATTTATTATCATTCGTGTAAACTTCATTAGGGCATTCAACTTCTTCTATTTCTATAGTCAAATTAGGATCTGATACTTCGTATTCTAACTTTAGCATCTGTTCAATATCTAACAATGAAGATTTCATATTTTCAATATCATTATTATATATTGCTATAACTGCTTCTGATCTGTTAGGAATAGCATTCATTTTATCTCCACCATGGATTGCTGCAAGTTCAAAATCAACTTTATTATCTAATATTTTTAATATTCTACCTAATGTTATTATAGAATTTGCTCTTCTTTTATTAATTTCAGTTCCAGAATGACCTCCTATGAGTCCTTTAAGCACTAATTTAAAAGCAGTATTGTATTTTACTGGTCTTTTGTTTAATTCCAGAGTAATAATATTATTAACTCCGCCAGCGCAAGATGCTAAAAGTATGCCTTCTTCTTCAGCATCTAGATTGATTAATATATTTCCTGTGATATTGTCAGGATTTAATTCATGCACACCAGACATACCTGTCTCTTCTTCAACAGTTAACAATACTTTAATTTCTGGATGTTGTATGTCTTTTTCTTCTAATATAGACATTGCCATAGCTACTGCTATACCATTATCTCCTCCAAGAGTGGTTCCTTTTGTTTTAATAAAGTCACCATCAACAACAATTGGGATAGGATCTTTAGAAAAATCAAATTCATATCCTTCTTCTTTTACGCATACCATATCTAGATGTCCTTGAATAATAACTGTTTCTTTGTCTTCATATCCCCTAGTAGCTGGTTTAGTTATTATAACATTTAAACACGGTTCTTGTATAACTTCTAGTCCAAGTTTTTTAGCAAACTCTACTATATAATCACTTACTTCTTTTTCATTACCTGATTCTCTAGGTATCTTTGTTAATGCTTCAAAATGTTTAAATACATTTTGTGGCTCTAAATTTGTTAATACTTTATTCACAATTAGTTCACCTCTCAACTAATTCATACTTATTCTTTTTATTTTTCTGAATTAATGATTGTTCTATTAATAAATTAATAATAGTATCACTAAAAATTCTTGCATCTTGAATTTGAGCTTGCTGTTTAGACCAAAAAAGGGACCCCTTTGTTCCTTTAATTATGTTTTCTATATCTTTTTTGGAAAGTGTTTGATTACTTTTAAATCCATTTAATATTTTCTTCTTACATTTATTTATAAGTACTTTATATAGTTCTTCCTGCTTTTTTTGCTTTTTAATTAATCCCCAGCCAATTAGAAACGCTACTGCAAATGCAATAAGTAGAACTTCTATAACTATTTTCATAAATAAATCCTCCTATATTTCAATGAATTTATTATTCTTGAGTATATTTATGTATGTTCCAAAGCGTTCATATAGTGGCTCAACATCTTTTCCGAATTTCGACTTAAGCACCCCACATATTTCACCAGTAGTCCTTTTTCCATCTATTGATTTCCAAACACAGCTTCCATATTCATCTAAATCAATACGCATAACATCAGGAGTCTTCGCAAAAAACCGCACAAGTTTTTCAAAAAAACCATTTCTATCAATAATAATCTGAACTTTTCCGTCTTCTAGTACTTTCCATCTTATTCTCTCTATTCTTTTTGGAACCATATCTAAGAAATTCTCTTTTTTTCTCATTTTTCTTACACCTCTTGTTAAGTGGGGAGAATTGTCTCCCCACATTCAAATTATTAAATTATTCTTTAGTTTTCATTGCTATTGAATATTTACATAATATAAATGTTAATATAACAAAGAATACTAATGAACCTATTTGACCAAAGCTTATGCCTAAATCTAGATTTACATTTGTTACAGCAAATATAGCTAAAAGAATACCAATAAGTCCCTCACCAGCAATTAATCCTGAAGAGAAAAGTACTCCTGAATCTATTTTAGCTTTAATCTCTGATTTAACAGCTTTATCATTATTAAGTTTTTTATCTAGTAAACCTCTAATTACTCCTCCAACCATTATAGGTGTTGATAGATGTATAGGTAAATATAATCCTATTGCAATTGGCAGTACAGGCAACCCTAAGAGTTCTATGGCTACGCCTATACCTATTCCTATGAATATCAAAGCCCAAGGTAAATTGCCTCCCATAACTCCTTCAATTACGAGACGCATCAATGTTGCTTGAGGTGCTGCAAGTTCTTTTGAACCAAAACCCCATGCGTTGTTCAATAATGTAAGAACACCACCAATAGCTAATGCTGCTGCTACAGCTCCAATTAACTCACCTATCTGCTGTTTTCTAGGTGTTGCACCAACTAAAAATCCTGTCTTCAAGTCTTGAGAAGTATCTCCAGCCATGGCTGCAATAATACAAATAATAGCACCAACAGTTAAAGTTCCAATCATGCCTGCTTGACCATCATTACCTGTAGCTTTAAACAAAATTGCCGTTATTACTAGAGTAGCAATAGTCATACCTGATACAGGATTTGAAGATGACCCTACTAAGCCAACAATTCTTGAAGATACTGTTGCAAAGAAAAATCCGAAGATTGCTATTAGCACTGCTCCACCTAATCCTACTGGTATAATTGGCAGCATCATCATTACTAGTACAATAACTAAAGTACCAATTAAAACAACTTTCATTGAAAGATCTTGATCAGTTCTAAGTTTTGAATTACCACCTATGCCATCAGAATAATTTTTCATTGCATCTTTAAAAGTTACAATTATTAACGGAAGAGATTTTATTAAGCTGAAAATTCCTCCAAATGCAACGGCACCTGCACCAATATATCTAAGATAATAATCCCATATATCAGTGTGAGTAAGTTGACTGATAGGATCTGTAGCAGGATACATGATAACATTACCCATAGAACCTATGTTAGCAATAAGCGGGATAAGACCAAACCATCCTATTACAGCTCCAGCAAGCATATAAGCTGAAATTTTAGGACCAATAATAAATCCTATACCTAATAGAGCAGGTAACACATCTCCACCGATTGCTGCTCCCTTATAGCCCGGAATTGTTGTTTCAATCTCACTTGGGAAAAATTTAAAACCGTCTGTCAAAAACTTATAAACGGCTCCTATTCCAAGTCCAGTAAACGTAGTTTTTGCCTTTACTCCACCTTCTTCTCCGGCAAGAAGTACTTCACCACAAGCTGTACCTTCTGGATAAGGTAAAACTCCATGTTCTTTTACTATTAATGCTTTCCTTAGAGGTATCATAAACAGAACCCCTAGAATACCACCGCAAAGTGCAATAGCTGTTATTCTAACTAAACTTACAGACCCCATATTCCATTCACTGCACCAAACATAAAGAGCAGGTAGTGTGAAAACTGCACCTGCAGCCAACGATTCTCCTGCTGACCCTATAGTTTGTACCATGTTGTTCTCTAAGATAGAGTCTCTCCTTAATAAACCTCTAATAATTCCCATAGAGATTACTGCTGCTGGAATAGATGCTGAGATAGTCATACCTACTTTTAGACCAAGATATGCATTCGCAGCACCAAAGACAACTGCTAGAACAATACCAAGAATTATAGATACTACAGTAAACTCTGGAAGAATTTTGTCTGCTGAAATATAAGGTTTAAAACTTTTTTCACATTCCTTTGTAGACATATCACATTCCTCCTATTAAAGTATATTTAATTAATAATTATTCACTCATTCTTATTTTACAAAATGATCAGTTTTGTTAAGAATGAATTTTTATGTATATACATTTTGAATAGAAGTACTTCCAAAGTTTATTATAATATCATTTTTTTAATAAATCAAATTAGCATAATAGCTGCAAATTTCTTAATTATACACTCTCTAACCTATTAATTTTACTTACCTAACTAAGGTAGATGCTAAATTAACCAATAAACCTAACGGTTGGTAGATAGTTATTCCAAACATAAATTAACATTTTATAATATTTTTTGAATAATATGATATTAAATGGAGAATTTTATCTAACCAAGGTAGTGAATATTTATGTATTTTTTATTGATATAATGAATAAATATTTTTTTGTTTCTATGTTTTCTTAAATATTGACCATTTAAGCATCATATAAATTAATAAACCAAAAAATAATAAAGTACCAATGCACCCGAGATTTATTCCTAAATCAAGACTAATGTTTAACACTGAAAATAGTGCAAACAATATTCCTATAATCCCTTCTCCAGCAATCATTCCGGAAGAAAACAATACACCTGAATCAACTTTTACTTTTCTTTCATAATCATCAAAGTTTAAAAAATTACTTTCAAGTAATCCTCTAAAAATTCCTCCAACAAATATAATTGTTGTAAGATATATAGGTAAGCAAAGACCAATGGCAATAGGCAGTATAGGAAGTTGGAGTACTTCTAACATCAATCCCACACCAATACCAATAAAAATCAAAGTCCATGGTAATTGTCCGTCCATAACCCCTTCAACAACTAATTTCATTAATGTTGCCTGAGGTGCAGGAAGCTCAGATGTGCCAAATCCCCATGCTGTATCAAATAACAGCAATATTCCTCCAAGAACAACACCTGTTGATATAACTCCAATCATCTCTCCAATCTGCTGCTTATACGGTGTTGCACCAACTAAAAATCCTGTCTTTAAATCCTGTGAAGTATCACCAGCCATAGCGATAATGATACATATTATAGATCCTATAGTGAAAACTGATTTTATCACATTATGATCTACTGGATTTATTTGTTTATAAATTATTCCTGTTATTAACAAAGTCGCCATAGTCATTCCTGAAATTGGATTAGAAGAGCTTCCTGTTAGACCAACGACTCTAGAAGATACTGTAGCAAAAAAATATCCAAAACCTATTATTATAATAGAACCTAATAATCCAATTTGTATAGTAGGAGTTATTAATAATAATATCCATATAAACAATATACATAAAATAACTGTAGAAAATGGTAAGTCTTTTTCTGTTCTAAGAATAGATTGATTGTGAACGATTTCATTATAACCTTTTGTAGTTTCAATAATAGTTTTATAAATTAACGGTATTGACTTAATTAAAGCCATAAATCCTCCAAATGCTACAGCACCTGCTCCTATGTACCTAATATAATAATTCCATATTCCAACATTATTTAATGATGCAATTGAAATATTGCCTGGAAAAACTGTTAGATCTCCACCAAACTCAACAATCATAGGTATAAAAATTACCCATCCAAGCATAGTACCAGCTAACATATAACCCGCTGTTCGCTTACCTATAATAAATCCAACTCCTAATAATGCAGGCAAAAAATCCCCTCCTATAGTAGCAGGAAAGGGTTTAGGAAAAACATATTCTAATCTATATGGAAAAAGCTTAAAAACATCAGTCAATATTTTATAAATTGCTCCACATCCCATACCAATAAAGGTAGCTTTAGCTTTATCTCCACCTTCTTCTCCTGCAAAAAGTACATCTGCACATGCAGAGCCTTCGGGATAAGGTAGATAACCGTGTTCTTTTACAATTAAAACTCTTCTTAATGGAATCATGAATAGAACACCTAATATACCACCAAAAATAGCAATCAATATAATATACTCTTTACTTGGTAATTGTATATAATTATCTTTAGCCCATAAAAACATGGCTGGAATTGTAAAAATCGCTCCAGCAACTAATGACTCACCTGCTGATCCAATAGTTTGTACCATATTGTTTTCTAGTATAGAATCTCTTTTCATTAAATACCGTGTCATACTCATTGAAACTACTGCTGCAGGAATTGATGCAGAAATAGTCATTCCAACTTTTAATCCTAAATAGGCATTTACAGCACCAAAAATCACAGCTAAAACAATGCCAGAAACTATTGAGGTTACTGTCAACTCTGGTAAATAAGTATCTGCTGAAATGAATGGCTTATAAGACTTATATTTATTATCTTCCATTTATACACCTTCTTATTAGTTGAAAATACATTGAGTGATTTTTAAACATAAATATTGCTTTACCATATCTTATAATTTAAACTATCAGCGAATTATTATAGACTTCAAATAAATAATACTATAAATGCCATTTTTAGTCAAGATAAGCTATAATCTACAATTATATAAGATATTACTACATAATTATATTATCAACAAATGATGCTAGAGTTAAATTACAAAAATTTTATTAGTAAATAATTTAAATATGTACTATTTATTTAAGATATTAAATAAAATTATAGACAGAAATTAATAATTGTGATATTATACTATTGATAATGATTATTTATATCATTAAATAGTTTTATTATTTAATTAAAATAATAAAGATAACGAGGTGAATTATGATTAAAGAAATTTTAGAAATTATATTAGAGAGTGCGGAAGGAACTTTTTTAGAAGTTGGAGTTTTTGTTGGTGCAGTTTTACTTATCTTTGGCTACATTAACTACAAAGAATCAGGAAAATTTGTTGAAAAAATTCAAGATTCAAAGAGATGGCAGCCTATCATTGGAGCATTAATGGGTTTATCTCCAGGCTGTGGAGGTGCTATATTCGTTATGCCTCTATTTATAAAAAACACTGTCAGTTTCGGAACGGTTATTGCTACTCTTATATCTACAATGGGTGATTCTGCTTTTGTAATTATATCTAAAATGCCTTTTCACTACATATTAGTTAGCATTATATCATTTATTACAGCAGTTATTACAGGATACATAGTTGATTACTTTAAAATTGGAGAAAAACTAAAACTAAATATAAAAAGGATGTCTGTAGAAAAGCAAAAAGAAGTACATAAAAAATACAATCATAATAAGCAAAAAACAGTATGTTTAGATATTAATGAATGTAATACTCAGACGATAGCTCATATCGGTCATGAAGAAGGAGATGAAGTTGATATAGCTTTACACCATAATTCTAAAGGACATCAGGATATTGGAATCGGTTATAAAGCAACTCATAACTTATATAAAGTATTCTGGTTTTTAATATCAATAGGATTATTGCTTGGTATTATGCTATTAATGCAAGTGGATATTAATAATTTATATATCCCTAATCTTGGAATGGTAATTGGTGTTATAGGTACTGTTTTCTCTATTGTATTTACTATTTTTTCTAAAAAGTTTATAAGTGATGATACTCACGAAGAAAGTGAAATAAAGGTTATGTCTCTTAAAGAAACTTTAATACATAATGCGATTGAAACTGCTTTTGTGATAACATGGGTTTTTGTAGCATATCTAGTCTATGAATTTGCTATATTTGCTCTAGGTGGAGCAAATCACGCAGCAGGTGAAGAAAAATTGATGGAGTTTATGGTAAAAACAAAATTCTTAACCGTTATAATAGGGAGTATTATAGGTCTAATACCTGGTTGTGGACCACAAGTCATATTTGTAACTTTATTTACCAGAGGTATGGTACCATTTTCAGCACTATTAGCAAATGCAATATCTCAAGATGGAGATGCACTTTTCCCATTACTTGCAATGGATAAAAAATCATCTTTATGGGCTACTGTTATTACTACTATTCCAGCATTAATTATTGGATTAATAGCATATGCTATAGAAACAACTTTATTTGCAGGTATCTAAACAAATAGATTAAAAATAGCAGGTCACTGCCTGCTATTTTTTACTTTTTATGATAACTTGTGAACAAACAGTCCACTTCTTAATTTAGGTTCAAACCATGTTGATTTTGGCGGCATTACTGTACCTGCATCTGCAACATTCATTAAATCCTCTATAGTAACTGGATATAATGCGAAGGCTACTTTCATTCCTTGATTAACCCTTTTTTCTAATTCTGCTAGTCCTCTAATACCTCCAATAAAATCTATTCTATCATTTGTTCTTGGATCATCTATTCCTAATATTGGAGCCAATAAATTATTTTGTAAAATGGCAGCATCTAAACTATTAACAGGATCATCTATATCAAATGTACCTTCTTTAGCTTCTAGTTTATACCACTTATCATCTAAATACATTGCAAAAGTATGTTTTTGCATTGGTCTGTATTGTCCTTCATCGTTATACTCTTCTATTTCAAATTTTTCTTTTACCTTAGTTATAAACTCTTCACTAGTGTTGCCATGTAAATCTTTGACTACTCTGTTGTAATCCATAATAAATAAGTCTTCATCTGGAAATATTACTGACATAAAATAATTAAACTCTTCTTCACCTGTATAACTAGGATTTTCTTCTCGCCTTTTAAGTCCAACTTTATAAGATGAAGCAGTCCTATGATGACCATCAGCTATATATAAATAATCAATTTTATCAAATAAATTTGAAATTTGATTTACTATATCATCATTATCTATAACCCATACTATATGAGTAATATCGTCTTCTGAAACAAAATTATAAACTGGTTTGTTAAATTTAATCCAATCATTTACTAACTTATTTATTGTATCATCTTTTCTATATGTCAAAAATATAGGTGCTGTATTAGCATCACAATAATCAAAATTATTTATTCGATCTTGTTCTTTTTCATGTCGTGTAAATTCATGCTTTTTTATAATATTATCAGCATAATCATCTATAGAAGTAGAAGCTACAAGTCCAGTTTGTACTCGTCCGTACATTAATTGTCTATATATGTAGTAAACTGGTTTTTCCTCTTGATTTAAAACTTTATCATTCTGAAATTTAATAAGATTTTGACGTGCTTTTTCATATACTATTTTATCATGTATGTCTACTGTATCATCTAAATCAATCTCTGACCTTACAACATGTAAAAATGATAATTCATTTCCTTCTGCCATTTGTTTTGCTTCTTGCCGATTCATTACATCATAAGGTAAGCTTGCAACTTTTTCTGCTATATCTTTTTTAGGTCTCAATCCTCTAAAAGGTCTAACTACCGCCATTAATTTATCCCTCCATTTTTTATCTTAATCTATAATCCTAAAATTTCCTCTATATTACTAAGTAGTTCTTTTACTTCATCAAGTGTTGTATCTGCCATGTGTGCTATTCTAAATGTTTTTTCTTTTAGATCTCCATATCCATTAGATATCATAAAACCTCTTTTGCCCAACTCATTATTTAAATCTTTAACACTTATTCCTTTGTTATTTCTAACTGTTGTTAAAGTATTTGAAGTGTATTTTTCTTCTGCAAATAGCTCAAAATGCTTTTTAGCCCAGTCTCTAACATAATTAGCCATTTCTGTATGTCTATTAAATCTATTTTCTAATCCTTCTTTCATAATTTTATCAAGCTGATAGTCTAATGCAAACATCAGTGATAAGTTTGGAGTTGAAGGATATTGATGGTCCTTTTTTTGTATAGTATTATATATCTTAACTAAATCAAGATAGAAACCTCTATTCTCAACTGTTTTAGCTCTTTCTATAGCCTTTTCAGATATAGTACAAATTGCAAGTCCGGGAGGTAATCCTAATGCCTTTTGTGTTGATGTAATACATATATCTACTCCCCATTTGTCAACTTCAATTTTTGCTCCTGCAGCAGAACTAACTGTATCTATACAAAATACTACTTCAGGATATTTCTTTACAACTTCTCCTATTTCATCAACTGGATTCATTATTCCTGTAGATGTTTCATTATGTGTTACTGTTATAAGGTCGTATTTCCCAGTTGCTAAAGCTTTATCTACCATTTCAGGTGTTGTATGTGTTCCCCATTCAACTTCAAATAAATCAGCAGGAACACCATTACCTTTTGCCATATCAAACCACCTTTTACCAAAAGCACCTACTGCAAAAACAGCAGCTCTTTTTTTTGTACAACATCTAATTGCAGCTTCCATAAATCCACTTCCTGATGTTGTAGAAAGCATAATTTGATTTTTAGTATAAAAAAGCTTCATCATCTTTTCACTTATACTTCTTTGAAGTATTGAAGCATCTTTAGTTCTATGTCCAATCATTGGCGTTGCCATTTTTTGAAGTACATCTTCTTTTACTTCTACTGGTCCCGGTATAAATAATTTTTTGTGCATAATAATCCTCCCTTATATTTTGGGCACTGCCCCTATTTATAACATCTTATTTTTTGTCGACAATTCAAGGTCAGTTGTATGTTATCTTAATATTCTAATTGATTTAATCTGGTTTGTAAAGAATAAAATGTTAGTTTGTTATCTTTTTAACAAATAAATTTTAATATGATTTATACTAAAACGTTTTCTCTGTCTTTAAACAATTTTCTTTTACTATTTCAACAATTTCTTGGCCTATTCTTGATTGTGCTTCTTTTGTTGAAGCTCCAATGTGAGGAGTAAGTGATATCTTAGGATGTTTATATAATTCTTCATTTTTTGTTGGTTCTTGCTCAAATACATCAACTGAAGCTGCTGTTACCTTACCAGAATTCAATGCATTTATTAGAGCTTTTTCATCAACTACACCCCCACGTGCACAATTTATTAAATATACTCCATCTTTCATTTTATCGAATTGAGTTTTTCCAATTATAGGACCTAAACTTTTATCAAAAGGAATATGTAGAGAAATATAATCTGATTTTTGCAATAACTCATCTAAGCATAGATAAGTATAATCATCATAACCTTCTTTAGCTCCGCTCCTATTAGTATAAATTACATTCATACCTATAGCTTTTGCTATTTTTGCTGTTTCTCTTGCAATGCGTCCAAATCCTATAAGTCCTAATGTTTTTCCTAATAGTTCTGTACCTTTATACTTCTTCTTATTCCACTGTCCATCACGCATTGTTACATTTGATATGTATGTATGTCTAGCTACGCTAAACATCTGACCTATAGCTAATTCTGCTACAGATCGACTACTTGCATTAGGAGTATTCCTAACTGTTATGCCATTTTCTACGGCATAGCTTACATCTATATTATCTACACCTACACCAGCTCTTATGATAAGTTTTAACCTTTCCGTTTTTAGTGCTTCATCAATAATTTCTTTTCTAATTTTTGTTGCTGATCTAATTATTATTGCATCTACTTCTTTAATTTTTTGTTTTAACATTTCAGAATCATAATGTTCCTCTATTAATTCATGTCCCATGTCCTTAAGAATTTGTGCAGCCTTTTTGTCCATTCCATCATTAACTAATATTATTGACATACATCCTCACTCCTTTTTTTTAATTGATAGATGCTAATACATCTAAAGTTTTTATGATATCAACCATGTAAAAAAAACGTAAATTTGTCAAAATTATTATTACAAACTTACGTTTTTATTATATTATTTGATTTTGGTGTTGTCAAATATATTTAGTTTTGTTAAAAAATTACTTAGTCTCTTTGACAAAGTTCTATTAATACTCCATATGTACTTTTCGGATGACAGAATGCTATTTTTGCTCCACCTGCTCCATATCTAGGCTTTTCATCTATCATTCTAACGCCTTTTTCTTTCATCTCTGCAATAGCTTCTTCTATATTATCTACCCTATATGCTATATGTTGAATTCCTTCACCTTTTTTTTCTATATACTTTGCTATAGGTCCGTCAGGTTCTGTTGATTCTAACAATTCGACTTCTGAATCACCTATTGGTAAAAATGCTACTTTCACTTTTTGCTGCTCAACTACTTCTGTTCCACTTAAATTAAGTCCTAATGTTTCTTGATAAAATTTTAAAGCTTCATCTAAATTTTTAACTGCAATACCTATATGATCTACCTTTTTTACCATTTTATATCCTCCTTAATTAATATTATACTTTTATAATTAAAAATATTTTTACATCCACTATTTTTTATTTAAATCACTTAATTATACACAAATATCTATTTTTTTATAGAATTAAGAAATTTATCTCTAACAGTAAAAGGATCAACTTTCTTGTCTGCTAATTCTTTTACTGCATTTTCCATTTTATTGTCTTTGTTTGTTTCTGAAATAACTATATTTCTAATTTCTTCTTCTACCAATTCTAAAAGCTCTATTCTTAAGTTTTTTTGTCTTCTTTCATCATATTCTTTAGATTCTTTTAAGTAAGTATAATGGTCCTTTGTTTCTTCAATTAATTTATCAATACCTTCATTTTTAGTTGAAGTTACCATAAGTACTGGCGGTCTTCTTTTTTCATTAGTATTAAGATCAAGCATCATATTTATTTCTGTAGCTGTTCTTTGTGCTCCAAATAAATCACTTTTGTTGACTACAAAAATATCACCTATCTCCATTATACCTGCTTTTATTGATTGTATATCATCTCCAAGACCAGGTACCATTACCATTACTACAGTATCTGCAGCTTTTACAATATCTACTTCTGATTGACCTACACCGACTGTTTCTATAAATATATAATCACATCCATATGCATCTAGTACTTTTATAGCATTTCTAGTTGCTTTAGCAAGCCCACCAAGATATCCTCTAGTACCCATGCTTCTTATAAAAACATTAGGATTAAGAGCTAAATCTTGCATTCTTATTCTATCACCAAGTATAGCTCCTCCTGAATACGGACTTGTAGGGTCTACTGCAATAATACCTATTTTCTTATTTTCTTTTAGAAGTGATTTAACTATTTTATCAGTCAAGGTACTTTTTCCTGCTCCCGGAGGTCCTGTAATTCCAACTATATGTGCATTACCTGTATGAGAATATATTTGCTTTATTATTTTCTCAGATTCTAATTTATCATTTTCAACAATTGAGATAAGTCGTGCACATGCACGCTTATCCCCACTTAACATTTTATTTATTAATTTCAATTTACCACCACCATCTTTTGTAGTTGATAGTTGATAGTTAATAGTTGATAGTTAATTGTAAGTTTTCTTTTAGAAAGCTTTAAATTAATTTAGATACTTTTGATATAAAAAGTATTCTTTAACTTCTAACTCTTAACTCTCTTAACTTATATATATTTATTTACTTTCTCTTTACATTATTTTTTATAAAATCTATAGTAACTGTTGTAGGCGTACCCGGAGTAAATATTTGTGCAATACCTTTTTGTTTTAATCCCGGTATATCATCGTCTGGTATAACTCCTCCACCTATAATAAGTACATCATCTGCTTCTTGTTCTTTCATAAGCTCAACTACTTTTGGAAATAAGTGATTGTGAGCTCCTGATAATATACTCATAGCAACAACATCTACATCTTCTTGAATTGCAGCTGCTACAATTTGCTCAGGTGTTTGCCTTAACCCAGTATATATAACTTCCATTCCTGCATCTCTTAATGCTCTAGCTATAAGTTTTGCTCCTCTATCATGACCGTCAAGACCCGGTTTTGCCACTAAAACTCTAATTGGTCTATCCATAATTAAATCCTCCTATTCTCTTATTATAAAACGAGTAATGAGTAATGAGTAACTAGTAACAATGTTGATTTACTCATTTCTTCGTAAATCTACCATATTTAAAGATTGATTAGTAATGAGTAACGAAAATACAGTTGATAGTTAATAGTGTATAATTAATAGTTAAAGGTAAATTTTCTTAAGAAAATTATTTTTATTATTATTTAAGTTTTTATATTTATAAAAACTACCATGTTACTCGTTTCTAGTTCTTAGTTTATCGTTTTGTTTTATTCTCATTGCTTTACGCAAGTAAAGCTTCCATAATTTTTATCTTTTCACTTTTATCTTTTATCTTACTAAAGAAGTACTGACTGTTCATATTCTCCGAATACTTCTCTCATTATGCCGCATATTTCGCCTAATGTTGCGTATTCTCTCACTGCTTCTAGTATAAAAGGCATAACGTTATCAGTTCCCTCACATGCTTTTCTAAGAGCTTCTAGTCTTTCTGTTACAGCTTGATTATTTCTTTCTTTTCTAAGTTCAACAAGCTTTTTCTTTTGCATTTCTCCAACTATAGGATCAACTCTTAATAATCCTTTAGGAGTTTCTTCTTCTATTTTAAATTTGTTCATTCCAACAACTATTCTTTCTTCTGATTCTATTTCCATTTGATATTTGTATGCAGCATCAGTTATTTCTTTTTGTATATATCCCATATCTATAGCTCTAGGTGCTCCACCAATTTCATCAATTTTGCTGATGTATTCCATAGCTTTATCTTCTATTTCTTTAGTTTTTGCCTCTATATAATAAGAACCTGCTAATGGATCAATTGTATTTGTTACTCCACTTTCATGTGCTATGATTTGCTGTGTTCTTAAAGCTATTCGTACGGAATCTTCAGTAGGTAGTGCTAATGCTTCATCTCTAGAGTTTGTATGTAATGATTGGGTACCTCCTATAACTGCCGCTAATGCTTGTATTGCAACTCTTATAATATTGTTATCAGGTTGCTGTGCTGTAAGAGTAGAACCTCCAGTTTGTGTATGGAACTTAAGCATCATTGACTTAGGATTTTTAGCCTTAAACCTATCTTTCATAATTCTTGCCCACAATCTTCTTGCTGCTCTAAACTTAGCTACTTCTTCAAGTAAATCATTATGTGCATTAAAGAAAAATGAAAGTCTAGGAGCAAAAACATCAACATCAAGTCCAGCTTTAATTGCTGCTTCAACATATGCAATACCATCAGCTAAAGTAAAACCAACTTCTTGAGCAGCTGTAGAACCTGCTTCTCTTATATGATAACCAGAAATACTAATCGTATTCCATTTAGGTACATTTTTAGAGCAGTACTCAAATATATTTGTAATTAATCTCATTGACTGTTCTGTAGGGAATATATAAGTTCCTCTAGCTATATATTCTTTTAAAATATCATTTTGTATAGTTCCTCTTAATTTATCTGCTGATACTCCTTGTTTTTCTGCAACAGCAATATACATAGCTAGTAATACTGATGCTGGTGCGTTTATAGTCATAGATGTACTAACTTTATCTAATGGAATACCGTTAAATAGTATTTCCATATCTTTTAGTGAATCAATAGCAACACCAACTTTTCCAACTTCTCCTTCTGATAACGAATGATCAGAGTCATATCCAATTTGGGTTGGTAAATCAAATGCTACTGAAAGTCCTGTTGAACCTTGCTCAACAAGATATTTATATCTTTGGTTTGATTCTTCAGCAGTTGCAAATCCTGCATACATCCTCATTGTCCAAAGTCTTCCTCTATGCATTGTAGGCTGGTATCCTCTTGTAAAAGGAAATTGTCCAGGAAATCCTAAATCTTCAGCATAATCTAAATCAGCAATATCATTAGGTGTATAAAGTCTTTCAACTTTTTCACCTGAACCTGTTTGAAACTCTTCTTTTCTTTCTGGAAATCTTGATATGGATTTGTTTACTGTAGTTTGTTCCCAATTAGTTTTTGACTCTTGAAGTTGGGTCAGTTTCTCCTTATCAAACATTTTACGTACCTCCCTGATTTCATGAATATTTACATATAATATATGTTATTATTATTTTTTTTGCAATATGTTTTGCAAAAATGACTTAACTATTTTATTTCTTGCAAAAATAATGTTAATAAAATAATCATCATAAGGTTATAAACCTTATTTTATTAACCGCCAAAGAACATCAATAAAACACCTGCTGCTACAGCAGACCCTATAACACCTGCTACATTTGGTCCCATAGCATGCATCAATAAGAAGTTTGATGGGTTGTATTTTTGACCTTCTTTTTGTACAACTCTTGCTGCCATTGGAACT
>JAHDQO010000014.1 GCA_018433765.1 Tissierellales bacterium | reverse complement strand
TTATATATTACACTAACTCATTAAAGTACCCATCCAACAATAACGCTTCCGTTAATTCCTTCCTATACTCCACAAATTCAACTGTAATACATAAACAGGCATAAAAAAATATGCAGCAAAAGCATCAGCTTGAGCTTCATTTTTAGCATTTATTAAAATTAAATAGTTATTCTTATAAAAATTAGATTTTTGGTATAATGCATGGCAGACATCATAAACAACATTTCTAAAGTCTATACTAGACTCTGCCATTCTCTTTTACCATATAAGACTCTATTAATTGTTACTATCCCTTCATCCTCTAGGTATCTATAAAAAATATTATAATTACGTACTGGTACTCTTCTGATACCTATAGAAATTGGTATAACCTCTCCACTTATTATATTATGTCTTTTAGGCATACTTGAAAGACTTTTAATTACATCATAAAATTCTTCAATAAGCTTTTCAGCTGCCTGTTTATCACACAATTCATTAGCAATATATAGCTTAATACTTTTCATATCTTCAAATGCTAAATCTGTAACTCGTATTTTATATTTCTTCATATTATAACTCTCTAAGTTTTGTAAAGGTTTCATCAAATTCCATTACTCTACCTTCTTCTTCATCTTTAATTCCATCTAATAAAAGTTTTCTTAACTCATACTTACCTACTAATCTTTCATACGCTTCAATACTTAAAACAGCTAAATCACCCTTACCATTTTTTGTGATATATATTGGTTCCAGATATTCATGACAAAAATCGGATATTTCACTATACTTGTTTCTTAAATCTGAACTTGGTCTAATTGTTGGCATAATACACCTCCATAAATAATTGATTTTTATACTCATATTATATCAATATTTTGATAAAATATCAACATAGCAACAATATACTAACAGAAAAATTACTATACCTCATAAAAAGTGCTTAATGGATCTTCACCATATTCATTAGGACCGTCTGTACCTTTCTTAAATATCAATATTAAATCAAGTATGAAGGTAATTATAGGAAAAAGCTTTAATAATGCGAACCAACCAGAAAGCTCTATGTCATGAAGCCTTCTAACACAAATACTAAATGCAGAAACAGCAGAAATTATTACTAATATTAAAAGTAATATTGCTGTAACCGTATTATCAACATTTTCAATGAAAGTTTTTAATAATAATAAAAATACTGTAACTATTACATCATAACCTAAAAACCTTAATCTATTTAGTCTTCCGCTGAAAGAAAAAAATTGTTTAAGCATATAAACTACCCCTTTATAATTTTTTTTAAAAAATTATATGCAACTAAAATAATGCATAATTTTATATAACTATGGTATTCCTAAACATTACAATAAATAACATAAAATTGCAGATAGCACACAAAAAAGTACCGTCCGCAAGAATGCCACTACTAGTTTTAAAATTCGGCTATCTTATGTAATTTCTTAGCAAAATCAACTGTGAATTTTGCTTCTTTAGGTAATGTAGGGGTTCCAGAAAAATCATTTTCCTCTGTATACTTTACTACTATATTTCTTAATTTTTCGGGACTTAACTTAGCTATTTTCTCTACAGTATCAATTCCAGCTTCATAGTATAATTCTGCTCTTGTTGATTTTACTGCATATATTCTACAAAGATCAGACATCTTTGTAATTTTGTTTATTTCTTTTAAAGGTATATCTATTTTGGTCGATAATTTCTTTCTTTCATCATTAGACTTACAAACATTAAGAAGCTGATTATTTGTTTTTATTCCAACTTTAATTAATTTATTCAAGTATTCAGTGTTTATGTTTTTAAAATCAGTTAATTTATATGGTGGAGTGTATTTATACTTCATCTTTTCAACAGCATTTTGCATAACTTTATTTTTTCTAAGTGCATAATAGTGTTTTAAATCTTCTATATAATATATAGACACATATTTATTAGTATATTCACTTAAAAAATTGTCTAAATTATCTGGTATTGCTGAATCTAGCGTCTTATTTAAGTCTAACAAATAATATTCAAACATGTCTACAGACTTAATTATTCTTTTAACTCTACTAATTCTAAGATTTAACTTATTTAAATACTCTTTTAATAACTTCTCATCCAATAGTTTTTCCACCTTTTCGTTTTTTACCTAACTATGACATTTTTTAAAGTCACAAATATCACTAATTAAGTAAAAAAAATTAATATATAGTATTATAATTATTCTATTTATTTCTACCAACCTATAAATCTTCTCAACAAAATTAACAATACGAGTACCACAGCAAAAACTACTATGAATTTAAAAATAGATAAAAAATTCTTAGTAACTAAAAACTTAATTGTCGAAAAATTTATTTTACCAATTATACCTATTGCTCCAGTTCCTTTCTTTGATTGGAGAAAGATTTTATTGATAATTACTGTAACTATCAAAGCGATTATACACATAATCAAATTATTAGTAAATCTATTCATTAAGTACCCCTACAATCTAGAAAAATTTATTTTTTGCTTGATATTGATATAAATAATATAATTGTTACAACAAGCATACTTATATGTATCATGAGCCAATTAACAAATAATAAATTAAAGAATAAAATATATCTGTTAGCTAGCAGTGAAATGAAAAACAATACATTATCATTAAAGCACGATTATAACAAATAATATAATTTAGGACTGTTAGCTTTTTATATGTGCTTTGGTGTTTCTTTTTTCTTTCTTTCTACAACTTCATATATAACAAATATTGATATAAATAATATTCCTTTAATAATCAATTCAACGACTTCACTGGTATAAAATGAATTGAAACTAGAAAGGTATGTATTCATAAGACTATGCATCATAATACACATAAATATACTTTTAGTTGAATTATATAGGACTGTAAATAAAAATGATAGAACTATTGTTGAAAGTGCAAATATAATAAAATTAAAATTATGTTGGGACGTACCTTCGATAAACCATAATGGCAAATGCCATATACTCCATATAAGACCAACCGCTAACGTTGACTTTAGACTTGACATGGTTTTTTGGAATTCAGGAAGCAATACCCCTCTCCAACCAACTTCTTCAAGACCTCCACCTACTATCATTTGTATACATATAAAAATCATTTCATAAATTGGTACTCTAAGTAATGTGTCAGTTTCTATACCACTTGCAGTATTAAATAACCAAGGTAGAATATAACTTATTAGTGGTATTATTAAAATAAATATGTACCATTTAAACTTTACTTTGCATTTAAAAATTAGCTTTGAAAACTCACCAAGTTTTTTATCTCTCATATTAGTTATCAATGCTGAAAACAAAGGAGAGAATCCACCAGTTAAATATAATATCCAAAAAATAATATCTCCATATTTAACGATTCCTAAACTGCTTAGTATTGCTAATACTACCCATGAAATAACTACAATGAATAATGTTACTAATAAATACTGCTGTGCTCTTTTTGTCATTTAATACCTCCAAATAAAAATATAATAACTATGCTATTTTAAAATATAAAATAAAATCCCATGAAAAATCTTTCATGGGATTAATTTGCCATCTATTAAGTTATTTCTTACAAAGTTGTCTTTTCCCATTACAATACATTTCATTACAGGACAATTATAACAAATACTCTAAAATGTTACAAGAAACAACATAAATTATAAAATATTAAATTGTAGTTTTAACTATATATTAACCTAGTCTTTAAAATGTTTTAAGACATCTTTAATTAATAAAGCACATTCGTCTATATTACTTTCTGAAACAATTACTTCTTGTCTTTCTGATAAGCCATAAGAAGAATTATTTAGTATTTCTATTATAATAGATTTGAAGTCTTTTGATACAATTAGTTCTCCTAACATTTCGTGTTCAGTTTCTCGGTTATCCCAGTAGCTATATGCTAAATCAATTATATAGTATTTATCATTTCCATAGTTTCTTATTATTTGCTCTATACTATCTGTTGGATTAAATCTAATTTTACCATTTGCTTCTATTAGTCCACTATGATTGATAGGAAAAATATATGGATGTATCAATGTATCAGGATATTCCTTATCATTAAACTTGAATTTAAGCTTTGCAATATCATCTCTTATCAAGCTCTTGTTAATAGTACCGTAAACTTTAACTTCAACTTTTTTGTAATCTTCTTCACCAATTCTATATTGAATACAACTATAATTATTATCAATAGGATATACCCAATAATGCAGGGAAAGAATTAATAATAAAATAAATATAATAATACTTATTAAAACTTTTTTCTTCATACGCCCTCCATTTTTAATTAAAGTCAGATACTTATAACTATAAAGAGTAGATATAATCATTCTTAAAACCTATATTTTCAGCTAATGCAATAGAACTTTTTCTGTATTTTTTATTTAGCTAATTCAACCTTCTCTGTTTCATAATCGGTAAGAGGTAGGCATTTCTTAATCCACTCTGACATTTCAGAATCTGAGGAAATTTGGTTAAGAGAATCATTTATTACAAAGTATGCAGATGCTCCAACGATATTTTCATTTCCCGGAAAGAAAGATACCATTGCAGAATATTCACCTTCATAAAGATAAATGTATATGGTATTATTGTTTAAATCTTCATTTATAAAACTATCTCCAAATGTGATAATAGAAGTAGCAGCTAAAACAGTTGACCCATTCAAAGCATTTACTTGAGAGGGAATTACTGTGAGTAATCTTTTTTCTATCTCTGTTTTTATTTCCTCTGGCATTTCAGTAATCTCGCCGTCCTCAAAAACAGATGCTGTTGCTCCTTCAGGAAGCGTAATTTTATATACAGCATTAGGTTCAGAATAATTGTTATTTCCTATTCCATTGATAATCTCTTTAAGTTCCGCTGAAGCAGACATGAGATTTATATAATTCTCGTTTTCTGCCATCATATCCATTCTGTGAATCAATTCTAGTCCTTTTGTGTAAAGCACAATATCTGTATTTTCACCTTTCGTGGAAAGTACAGTATCTGTATTTTCACTTTTTGTGGAACAACCACATAATAATATAAACAGCATTACAGATACAACTATAATAGTAAAATATTTTTTCATGAAATTTTTCCTCAATACTTTCTTATTTATTTTTTTAAATCCTTCCTCATCAATCAATTAATTAGGAAAGAGGTAAAACATAATGCATATCATTAAAGGACAATTATAGCAAATAATCTAAAATGTTACAAGAAATAACATGAGATTATAAATTATTAACCAATATATAAAAATAACCGTCAGGCTGTTTTTCCACATTCTGACGGTGTCAATTGTGACATTGAAACGATATAATTTAGCAAACGAAAGTCTATTGATAACGATAGCCCTACAGAAATTTGAATTCATATAATGAGTAGATATAATCTTTCTTAAAACCTACACTTTCAGCTAATGCAATAGAACCTTTATTGCTTTCCATACAATCCCAATATGGATCAAAACCTTTATGTTTACAGTACATCAATGTCTCCGATACAACTCTTTTAGCATAACCTTTTTTTCTATAGTTTTTATTAGTTGAAACCCCTAATGTACAAATATTTTTATATTTAAAATCTAATGTACATCTACTTACAATGTCTTTATCTTTTGTTATAAATAAACCAAATCCTTTATCACAAAATTCTTCTATACTATCCCAAAACAATAAGATATCATCAATAAAATTTTGTTTATTAGTATATGGATATTCAAAAAACTCTTTACTTATTTCATGAATCTTAATGTTACCTTTCAATTCTTTTAAATCCAAATACTTTTCATCAATATTGTTCATTCTATATACAAATTGGTTACTTTTACTTAATTCTCTATCTTTAAAAAGTTCTTCTATTCTTTTGTCCCATTCCTCAGAGACACTGCATATTTCAAACCATTCAATACCTAAGCTTTTAGATAGTTTTTTAATAGTTGAATCTACAAACTTATTAATATGTGTGTTAAATTTACTATTATTAGTATCACCAATGAAAAATGTTCCATCTTTTGTCCATACCATAGCTGTTCTTGGATGTGTTTTTGAATCAGCAAATATCTTACCTTCACTAAATCCTGATATGATAGCTGGTATTTCAATGTTATAATACTTGTCTAATTGAATGAGATTAATATACTCATCTTTATTTAATTCATATATCATGATAAACTCCTATCTTTTAATAAATTTAAAAATTTTCTTATTTATTTTTACATTCTTCCTTATTTTACTGTTGCTCTCTGTTTTCTAAATTTTCACGCACATACATTTGTCCTTCCCAACCATGCCTAGCATATAGATAGTTAAATTCTTCATCGCCCTTAATTCTATACAAATCCAACACTCTTGTTCCATCTTGCCATGATCCTTTACCTATATGATAACTTTTGTCAGTACCATTATATGGTGTATCTCCCCAAACATAGGAAACATTATCTATTATAATCTTTTCCATTTCAGGACCATAAATTGTTCCAACAATCTTATTCCGCTGTATGAACCAAAAAAACAAACACATGACAACGCATATAATTGCAATTAAGAATTTATATTTTTTCTTCACAAATACGCCCCTCTCTCATGCTAAGTATTATGTTAAACAAAGTTTATAGCAAGAATATATTTAATTCAAGTGATAAAACCTTATAATAATATTGACATGTAAACAAACTTTTCTATTATAACAAGATAGAATTATGAATATTCATTCCTAAGCCAATACACAAGTTCATATAACAGCTAAATATGAATGTTTATCGGATCAAAGGATTAATCTTTTTTACCAAAACCAATAATAGATATAATTAATCCCGCAAAAGCAATCAGATATTCAATTCCACCTAGATCAGAATTAGAATCAATAGCTATTATTCCACCAAACAAAATTATACTTATCCCTAGAAGCATTAACTTAATTCCTGATTTTTGTTCTTTTGAAATTAATAGAATGCTACCAAGTGTTCCTACTAACAAAATAAAAAATATTAATGTATTCATTTATTCAATCCTCCCATTGAGTAATCCATTTATGTAAAATAATAAATAGATTGTAACAAATTTTTACAAGTGTTACAAGAGATAACATAAAGATGATTCCCACTTACACTAGGTGCTGAATAGACTGATAAAAAAGCAGGTGGTGACACAAATGGAAATAGAAAAGGGAATTGATCCAAGAGACGAAATTATTTGCAATGTTGAGAGAGATAGTGAAGAAAATAGACAAAATCTAAGAGAAGTTGAGAGAGTATTATCAAACATTATAGGTTACAAAGTGGAATTATATTATAAGGATGAATAAATGTCTTGAAAATTACATTAGAAAAATTAATACAAATGCACAAGAGACAAGGATTCCTTTTAAATGTGTTGATAAAAAGATGATAAATTTATACAAAAGAAAAATCTGTTTTTTCGAAAACAAACGACTTTTTACAATATTAACCCGGTTATCATGGATGTAGTTATCAGTCTCAACACTATACTGGTTCAGCTATGGATATGGGGCAGACTTTAACTAGTGCTGAGAGGAATGAATTAAGACAATTAGCAGAAGACATTGGATGTTGGGTTTATGTGGAACCTGGATATTTAACTCCTACTTGGGTACATGTAGATAAGAGAATATTACCTCCGGCATGTGCTGCAGGATATGTAAAACTTAAAAAAGGAGATATAAATACAAATGTACTTGTACTTCAAGATGCTCTAAATACTCTTGGCTATACAGGCGGAGGGTTAGATGGTGTCATGGGAAGTGGAACGGAAGCAGCACTTAAAAAATATCAAGAAGATAGAGGACTAACACCTACTGGTGTTGCTGATTGCACTACGTGGACTACTATTACTAGAGAAGTAAAAGGCAAGGGCAGGACTGATACAACAGTATTATAAAAATTAAGACATTAAGATCTTGTTCCTTTTTACATTAATAAATGGACTGCTTAATTAAGCAGTCCATTTGTATTTACAAAAACTATTGAAAAAATAGATCAAACAATCTATCTAATTTTTTACTTGAACCTAATTTATAATATAATGAATTATTATTTATTCCTTCTTCAAATAAACTATTGTTAAAATAATTAGTATCTGATCTAATTAAGATGTTCTTGTAATCACCATTTAATATAATATGATAACTAATTTCATGATTCCATTTGAAAACCTTATTTTTTCCCTCAATTTTAATGTATTCACCTAAAGTTGTTTCGCTAAAAACATCTTTTTGAGTATTAGGTAATTTACACCCTTCAAAAACTATAGGCTCTATAGGTTTTTTGTTATTTATAGTTTTTATTAATACTTCTTTTAATTTAGCTCTATCATCATTAAATTTTAGAAGGTCATCTGTAGAGTATGTTAATAGTTTAGGTGTATTGTCTTTTATCAAAGAAAGTTCTATACTTATTTCTTCAAACTCATTTGTATTGACATTAATATCATTACCATCTTTATCGAGTGCAATTATTTGATAGCTACCTTTATTATTAATGTAGTTTTTTATTTCAAATACATATGCTAAATAAATACTGTTGTTTATTTCTAACTTTGTTTGTTTTAATGGTTCTATTTTAGTTCCATTTTTTGATTTTAGATATATTGCATCTACATTTTCATAATAACATAAATTATAATAATACAAATTATTCTTAATAGTAGTTATTCCATATATATTAGAATTAGATGGAAAATCATATACCCACAATCCTAATCTTTTAACCATAGAAAAAGTTTGGGGTAAACCATTATCATCTAGAATAATAAAAGTACAAAATTCATCATTTATATATTTAAATATAACATCCTTTTTCTTTTCTAATTTATAAATAGTTCTTTCAGCAGAAAGACTTATTTCTTTTACAGATCCTTCAAATAAATAGTCAGAAAGAGAACCTATGATAAAAGCAAAACTAATAAATAATATTAATTTATATCTAGTTTTCATGTAATCTCCCAAAAATAAAATAAGATGTGTTATTTTTGCATTTTGTTTAAGTTTGTATCGTACTCTCTTTGATCAGAACACGAATCATGCAGCCATTCTTTTAAATCTTCCTTATAAGTGTAGTAGTTATTATCTACTTTAAAAAAAGGAAACATTTCACCTGAAAATCCGTTATATTTATTCAGCCTTTCCTGTTCAATCTTGATTATGTTTAATACATCTTTTTTATTCATTTTCATATATGCTGCTGTTTGTTCTAATGTCATGACATCAGTAGATGTATTAATATTTTCAATTTTTTTATCTTTTGAATTATTATATGAAACGAAAATATAACTTGAAGCAATTAATGAAATTCCTAGTATTATTGCTGATAATAAAATATATATTTCTTTATTTATTTTTTTCAACTACTTTTATCCTCCTTTAAAATATATTAGATAATTGTTTGTTAGCAAATCTATTTAAGAGTATAACAAAATTTAAAAAATTACAATATATATTTTGCTAAATATAATCATTAGTGTTATCACTATTTACTCAAGAAATAATACTATAAAATATTATTGACATTACCCTTACGGGAAGGATTATCATCTAAATAAATGATAATAATTTTAAAAGGAGGATTATTAAAATGAGTAGAAATGTTATGGAAATTACATGGGAAGAATTAGAAAAAATGGATAAGAAAAAAACTGTTATGTTTATTACTTTAGCACCAATAGAACAGCATGGTAGACACTTACCGTTAGGTGTTGATGTATACGAATCAAAGTATTGGGAACAAGAAACATTAAAATTATTAGAGAATAAATATACTGATTATGAGTTTTTAGTAATGCCACCAGTGACTTTTGGATATGGCAGTATGTCTGGTTTTCCCGGCAACCTTTATTTAAAACAAACAACAATTAAAGCAGTAGCTTATGAAATAATTGAAAATATAGTTAATTGGGGAATCAATAATATAGTAATAATATCTGGGCATGCAGATCCAAAACACCTTATAGCAATTGAAGAAGCTTGTGAAGAAATTAATACTAAATATGGAGTATGTGCATTTTCTCCTATGGGAGCAATTTTTTCTAGTAAAGAAAAGGGTTTAAGCATAAATAATCATCCTAAAATAAAAGAAATATATAATAAATTTTCAAATGATTTTCATGCAGGATGGATTGAGACTTCTAATATGTTAGATATTGAAAATAGTTTGGTTAAATCAAACTATCTTAAGCAACCAGATGTAGATATTAACCCTCAAGATATGATATATCCAGAAAAGATATCAAGAAAGATTGAAAAATTTGGACATATAGGATATCCTAAAATAGCAAAAGCTGAACTTGGAAAACTTTTAAATGAAGAAATGGTGCAAATATTATTTGAAGCTGTAAATGCTTTTATTAAAAGAGATAACTACCAATTATATGAACATCATTTTCTATATAATAACCCTTATTTAAGAACAAATAAAAATGAAGGTGTGAAATAATAATGTATACTATTGGAGAATTTGCGTTAATTGCTGAAGTATCAACTAAAACATTAAGACATTATGATGAAATTGATTTGTTCAAACCGTTCAAAATAGATGATTTGAATAATTATAGGTATTACAGTAAAGAACAAATAAGCGAAATTATGTTTATAAAGGAATTAAAAAAATATGGTTTATCATTATCAGATATAAAGGAAATTAAAAAGTCAAAAAACAAAAAATCTCTTAATAATATGTTAGAAAATCAATTGTTAATTGTAAATAAAAAAATTATAGATTTAGAAGAAATGAAGAAATCTATAAAGAAAAAAATTAATGAATCTTCTCTATGGAATGATAATAACGTTAAAACAGATTACTTTATTGATATAATTGAGATGCAAGCAAGTGAAGTGATTTATATTAGAGATAAAATTAAGTTTGAAGAAAGTGGACAGTTAATTGGAAAATTATACGAAATGGTAAGTAAATTTCATGTAAAACTTAAGAATAAGCATATGATGATAGTACATAATAGAGACGAAAATGAAATTGTTGATATAGAGGTTTTTGCACCTGCTGAGGAAACTGAACAGGTTAATGCAATTAATAAAAAAAGATTTGATGGTGGAACATTCCTAAGAACAACTTGTAATGGAATTAAGAATAAAGCAAATGCTTACGCAAAACTATACGATTTTGCTAAGCAAAATAATTATAAATTGATAGAGCCTGTAATAGAGAAATATGAAATGAAATCAGGAAAGTTTTTAATAGATATAATGTTTAAGTTTGATAAAGAAAGTAAAGTTTAATAGTTATTCACAATAATAAAATCCCACTAAATCGTAATGGGATTTTTTAATACTATTAATTTTATCTTTTATATTTGATATTAATTTTTTAAAATAATTTGAGTATTGGTAAAACTTAAATTAGCTTTCCTTCTTCTCTATTTTTTCTATCCATATTTGAACCAATACTTGCACTTACAGTCATTCCAATAACCAATCCTAAACCGCTTCCTATGGGTATACCCAATTCTAGTGGTGCTGCACTTAATACTAAACACAAACTTAAAGCAAGTCCTGCACCTAATGCTAAACCTAAGCTTAATCCTATAGGCATTAATTCATTTTGCTTTTCATTTACTCTATAAAGTCCATGGTCTTCTTTCATATGATTTAATATTAATTTTAAATTATTATCGTATTCCTTTTTAGAACTTTTATTTTTAATTTGATTAATTATATTTTCTATATTTTCTTTATGTTTTTCACATTTAGAACAGTTTTTATTTGAAAATTGTTCAATTCTATTTATTAATTTTTCTAGCAATTCTAGTTGATATTTCTTTTTTTGTGATTCACTTAAATTAGCTGATAATTGTTTAATTTCATCGATAATATCTATTTTCCAATTACTGTTATTCATAGTTATTTCTCCTTTTAGGTGGTTATAAAATTATTCCTGCTTATGTATGATTTCAAATCAATATTAACACAAATTACTACATAAGTAAATGATTTCTATAAGTTATACACAAAAATGTAATGCTTATAAAAAAAAGTCCATTATTTTTATAATATATTTGCGCATATTAGAAAGTGTAACATATTTATTTGTAGATACATTAACAGTCTTTCTATTTGCAATCTGATTCTGTAAATATTTAATACTTTTCTATTTCTTTTTATTATAAGCTATTAGATGATGACTTATAATATTCTGCAATATTAAACTACAATGTATAAATGCTAAGGAGTTTACAAAATATGGACAATAATATATACTCCTTAGAGGGAGATCATATTATTAATAAATAAAATGTACTTAAATGAATTGAGCTGAGCTTCCTGTAATAGGTTACTATGAAGTAAAGAAAATCAAACTATGAGGTGAAAGACATATGAAAAAAAGAATTATTGTTTTAATTAGTATTTTAATGTTTGCAATTTGTTTTAGTGGTTGTAGCAAAACTGAAATTAGCACTAAACCCAAAGACAAATCAGATCAACATATTGATGGTGGCTATGAAATTTCAACGATGACTTATGTAAAAGAAGAAGTTAATGATGATATAAATATCCAGTATCCAAAAGTTTCAGGAATAGAAAATGAAGTAATGGAAAAAAAGATAAATGATAGAATAAAGTCTGAAGCTCTAAAAATATATAATGAATATAATGATGAGGATTTAGGTCATTTAGATTTAGATGTTAAATATAGTATTTCTTTAGAAAATGAATATTTTTTAAGCATTCATTATGTTGGAGTAGCTGATCTTGAAATGGCGCCGCACCCTCATAAGTTGTTTTATACAACAAATATTGATATGCAGACGGGTAATAGATTAAGATTAGTAGACATAGTTGATATTGATGAAGGACTAATTGAAATGTTTGTTAATGGAGATTTCAAACTGATATGGCCGGAACAAGAAGAGTCAGAATTGAGTCATTGCAGAACTTATGATGTAGCGGAAAAAAGCTTTATTGATGCTGACAGTGAGGAAAATATGGGGAGTGTGTTTAGTTATATGACTAAGGATTCTCTTGGATTAACAATTCCAACAGAACATTCAATAGGAGGATATGCACAATTTGAAATAAAATATAAAGAGATTGTAGATTATTTAAAATTTGCTGGTGAAAAATGGAGTGAATCTATATTTAATACAGAAGAGTAGATTTCTTGAAGTTTTTTATAATTATATACATAATTAAGTTACAGATTGTAGATTCTAACTAATTTTTAAGAAGTAATGATAAAATTACATATATAAATTTTCATCAAAAAAGTACCGTCCCTTAAAGTGTAAAATGGACTTGCTTTTAGCAAGTCCATTAGTTTTATTTTTACTAGAATGAGCTAATTATTTTATTATCTATGTTTTTAATAATTTCTACAGCTAAATCAACGGTATTATTAAAGTCTTTATAAGATGAATAACAATAATGTGTATGTGCATATCTAGTAGGTATACCAAGAACTAATGTAGGTACACCTTCATTTGAGATATGAATTTTACCTGCATTTGTACCTCCTGAAAGTCTAACGGCATGTTGGCAGGTTATATTATTTTCAGCTGCAATTTTTTTTGCAAAAGTTATAAATTTATGATTAGATATGTAAGAACTGTCTCTATGTCTTATTTGAGGTCCATAATTAAGTCCGCACTGCATAGTATATTCATTTCTGTATACATCATCTGCTGGGCTTCCTTCAAACACTATGGCTATGTCTGGTTTTACGGTATTTGAAGTTATTTGAGCTCCTCTTGTTCCAACCTCTTCTTGTGCTGCTAATGCTCCTACTGTGTTAACTTGTAAATTTTCATTTTCAAGTTTTTTCAATGCATCTATAACAGCTGCACAACCTAATCTATTGTCAAATGCTTTACCCATCATAATTCCATTTCTTTCATTGTATTCAAAGTTAACATATGGAACTATTGGTGCACCAACACTTATTTTAAATTCATTAATTACTTCGTCTCTAGAAGTAGCTCCTACATCTATTTGAAGATCAGACATTTCAATTTTCTTTTCTCTTTCTTGAGCAGTCATAAAGTGAGGTGGTTTAGAAGTTACAACTCCTTTTACATATTTATTTTCTTGTGTTTTTATCATTACTAGATGAGCTGGTACATTATGTGCAACCCAACCGCCTAGAGGGATAAAGTTAATAAGTCCGTTTTCTGCTATCGATTGAACCATAAAGGCTACTTCATCTAAATGTGCATCTAGCATTACTGTCATTTTATTATTTTCTTTCTCAGCTAAATTTAAATAGCAATTCATAAGAGAATCTTTTTTGAAAGATAAATTACCTTTATAATTATTAACTACTTCTAAAACATTATCTTCAAATCCCGGAGCACCGTAACAATTGCTTAAATCTTTTATCATTTTTAATGAATCCATATTATACCTCCTATTAGATTTTTTATAAGATTATATGCAAAATCCTTGCCAAAATAATAATTTCAGCTCTTTTATTAATTACTGTATAGTGGTATTATATGAAAATGCATAAAAATAATATAAAAATACTAATTGTATATGATAGGAGGAACACATAATGAAAAGTGTTTTAGTAGTTGCGACAAACAATCCTACAAAAGATGCAATGCACGAATATCTTCATAATATATTTTACGAATATGTAAATATAGATAGCTGCCTAATGTCAGAATTAGATGAAGAAAAAGAAAAAAAATACGAGTTAATTATTTGGCCGGGTCAGCCAACGAGTAGAACACCAGAACAGTACATAAACAATGATAAAATAATATTTTGTCATAGAACTTTTAATTATAAGAAAATAGATAGGATATTTGATATAGAGCCAAATTCAAATGTATATTTTGTTAACGATAATAATTTAGTTGACGAGGCGCTACAGCAAATAAAGGAAATGGGTGTTTTCTATTTTAATATAATCCCCTTTTATCCAGGATGTAAAGTTGATACCAATATTACAGTTGCTATTACTGCTGGAGAAGCTAAATATGCACCTAAACATATAGATAAAATTATAGATTTAGGATGTAGAGTGCCTAATATTTCTGATATTAGTGAAATTGCTTACAGACTTAATTTACCAATTAAATTAATTAATACTCTTACTAAAGATTATCTTAAAAGCTTTACTAAAGCAGCTAACAATTTTAACTTGCAGGTAGAAAAGTTATTTAATACACAGCAGGTACTTAATAATATTTTCAAATGTATTGATGAAGGTGTCTGTCTTATAAATGATAAAGGAATAGTCAAAATGGCTAATGATAAGTTTAGACAAATTTTATGCATATCAGATTCAAATATAATTGAAAAAAACTTACTTGATATTTTTGAAGACAATGATATTAATTTTGATTTAGATGAGATTATTCAGGAAAGTAAAGTTATTAAAAATAAAAATAAAAAGGATATTCTTATAATAAGCTACGAAGTATATGAATTTAGAGAAAAATCATATTTAATACATGTTAATTATACTGGAAGTATAAATAAGAAAGAATATATCATAAGAAAGAAATTTGATTATAAAGGAACTCTGAAAAAATATTCATTTGAAGATTATATTACTAAAGATAAAACCACTTTAGATATGTTAGAAATAGCTAAAAAAATATCTAATAATGAATCCTGCGTATTAATTCAAGGTGAAAGTGGTACTGGAAAAGAAATAATAGCACAATCTATTCATTATAATTCTTTAAGAAAGGACTATCCTTTTATTCCTGTTAATTTTGCAGCTATTCAGCCTAGTCTTTTAGATAGTGAATTATTTGGATATGAAGAAGGATCATTTACAGGTGCTGTTAAGGGAGGAAGTAAAGGCCTTTTTGAAATGGCTCATAAAGGAACCATATTTTTTGATGAAATAGGTGATGCACCTTTAGACTTCCAAGTTAGGTTATTAAGAGTACTACAGGAAAAAGAAATAAGGAAAATAGGCAGTTCTGAAAGAATACCTATAGATGTTAGATTTATAGCAGCTACTAATAAAAATCTATATGATATGGTGTCAAAAGGTTTATTTAGAGAGGATTTGTTTTATAGAATAAATGTTATGCCTATAGATACTATTCCTATAAGACGTAGAAAAAGTGATATACCTGTTATTTTTAATTATTTTATTAAAGATTATTTTAATGATTGTGATATGAGAATGGAAGATGTTTGTACGGAAGAAACAATAAATTATCTTATGGACTATGATTTTAAAGGTAATGTTAGAGAGATAAAAAATTTAGTAGAGTATTGTTTTTGTATAAAAGGAGCAAAAAAGATAGAACTATGTGAACTTCCTAAATACATGATAAAAACAGGATTAAAGTCTGCTCAAACTATCACTGAATATGAATACAGTATACTAAGTATTATAAATGATAATCCAAAAATAGGTAGATATAAGATTTGTAAAATTTTAAATTCAATAGAGAAAAATTTGAGTGAAAATAAAATTAGAACTATATTAAAAAATTTAAATAATCATAAATATATTGTTATTAATAATACTAGAGGAGGTTGTGAAATAACATATTTAGGCAAAATTATACTTAATCATATAAATGATAATAACTCTATTAGGTGATTATAGGTTATTATAAACAACCTAATATCAGTTAAAAACTGTAAAAAACCTTATATAAGACTTAAATATAAGGTCGTTTTGCATGGCATGATTTTTGCTTAGTTAGTAGAATGGAATAATATACAATCAAATTCATTGACGAACAATTCTACATAAGCAGATTTTCTAATGAAACATACATATTTAAAAAACTACTTGTTATTTTTCCATTACAGACAGTAATTATAAGCATAAAAAGATGCATTTTCATATAGAATTTTACACAAAACAAAAGGAGAGGATAAAAGTGACTAGATACATTTTAAAAAGATTTAAGTCAAGTGTTATTACTTTATTTGTAGTTATCACCATAACTTTTTTTCTTATAAGGGCTATACCTGGTGGACCGTTTACAGATGAAAAGGCAATACCTCCTGAGGTAATGGAAAAAGTTATGGAACGCTATAATATGAATGATCCACTGTACGAACAGTATTTTGATTATTTAAAAAATCTTGCAAGATTAGATTTAGGTCCATCTTACAGATATGCTGGTAGAACAGTAAATGAAATAATAGGTGAAAGTTTTCCAATTTCTGCATTTATAGGAGTGCTAGCTATTCTAATTTCACTAGCTATAGGAATACCTATAGGTATAATATCAGCCCTTAGACGGGGAAAATGGCAGGATAATACAGTTATGCTCATTGCTACAATAGGGGTTACTGTACCAAATTTTGTTATAGCTACTTTCCTCATATATGTTTTTGCATTAAAACTCGGCATATTTACAGTAGGATTGTGGGAAGGAATTTCTACTTCTATACTGCCAGCAGTGACTTTAGCAGGATATCCAATGGCTTTTATTTCACGACTTGTTAGATCAAGTATGCTAGAAGTTATACAACAGGATTATATAAGAACAGCTAGGTCAAAAGGTTTAGTTGAGAGAGTTGTAATTTATATACATGCTTTAAAAAATACTTTGATTCCACTGCTTACATATTTAGGACCTTTAACAGCAGGTATTTTGACAGGAAGCTTTGTTGTAGAACAGATATTTGGAGTACCCGGTCTTGGAACTCATTTTGTAACTAGTATTCAAAATAGAGATTATACTATGATTATTGGTGTTACTGTGTTTTATAGTACGTTTCTTATAATAATTAATTTTTTAATAGATATTTGCTATGGATTTATTGATCCTAGGATAAAGCTTGATAGTTAAAGGAGTGAAATAATGGAAACAAAATACTTAGAGCTAGATGATGAACTTTTTGAAGACGTTAATAAAGAAGAAAAATTAAAAAATGAATGTTTACAGCCAAGTCTAACTTATTGGCAGGATACATGGCGAAGATTAAAAAAAGATAAAATGGCTTTAGCCGGTCTTGTAATTATTATAATAGTAACTCTTTTAGCAATATTTGGTCCGCTTATTTCTCCATATGAATATGATGAGCAAAATTTTGATCTTTCAAATCAAGCGCCTGTATTGTCTCATCCTTTTGGAACTGACCAATTTGGAAGAGATATTTTTGTTAGGGTCATGTATGGTGCCAGAATATCCTTAAGTATAGGATTGGTAGCAAGTATTATAAATCTTACTATCGGAGTAATATACGGTGGTATAGCAGGTTTAAAAGGCGGCGCTGTTGATAATATTATGATGAGAATAGTTGACATATTATACAGTATACCTACTATGATTTATGTTATTCTACTTATGGTAATTATAGGTTCCGGGCTGAAAAGTATCTATATTACTTTAGGTATTTCATATTGGGTAGGCATGGCTCGTATAGTACGTTCGGAGGTATTAAGAATTAAACAAGAGGAGTTTATATTGGCCGCTAAAGTTTTGGGAACATCACAAAGAAGAATATTGTTAAGACATATACTTCCAAATGCAATGGGACCAATAATAGTTACTTTAACATTATCAATACCAAGTGCTATATTTACAGAAGCATTTTTAAGCTTTATAGGATTGGGTGTATCTGCTCCTAAAGCTAGTTGGGGTGTATTAGTAAATGATTCTATTTCTTCGTTGAGTCTATTCCCATATCAGCTGTTTTTTCCAGCAGCGGCTATATGTATTACTATTTTAGGATTTAATTTCCTAGGAGATGGATTGAGAGATGCGTTAGATCCTAAATTGAGAAAGTAGGTGATATTACATGGATAATATTTTAGAAGTTACAAATCTTCATACTTCCTTTTATACTATGGCAGGAGAAGTTAAGGCAGTAAATGGGTTGGATTTTTCTGTAAGAAAAGGCAGTACATTAGGAATTGTAGGTGAATCAGGAAGCGGTAAAAGTGTTACTATGCTGTCAATTGTAAAGTTATTAGGAACTAATGGGAAAATTAAAGAAGGCAGTATATTGTTTAATGGTGAAGATGTTGTAGATAAAAAAGAAGACTATATGCAGACTTTAAGAGGTAATAAAATTGGTATGATATTTCAAGACCCTATGACCTCATTAAATCCTGTTTTAACTGTAGGATATCAAATATGTGAATCTTTAATAAAACATAAAAACATGTCAAGAAGGCAAGCTGAAAAAAAGGCTGTAGAGCTTCTTAGTGAAGTTGGTATTCCAGATCCAAAAAATAGATTAAATAACTATCCCCATGAATTTTCAGGAGGAATGAGGCAGAGAGTTATGATTGCAATAGCAGTTTCTTGTAATCCACAACTGCTGATTGCAGATGAACCTACTACAGCACTAGATGTTACAATACAAGCACAAATATTAGATTTAATGAAAAGACTTCAAAGTGAATTAGATACATCCATTATTATTATTACTCATGATCTTGGAGTGGTAGCAGATATTGCAGATGAAATTATGGTAATGTATGGTGGAAATATGGTTGAAAAAGGCAGTACTAGAGATATATTTTATAATCCTAAGCATCCGTATACTAAGGGACTTTTGAGGTCTGTACCAAATCCAGACAAGTTGATTAAGGAAAAATTAATCCCGATTGATGGACAACCTCCAGACCTTTTAAATCTTCCTAAAGGCTGTCCTTTTAGTCCTAGATGTCCAAATACAATGAAAATTTGTCTCATGAAGAATCCAGATTTAATGGAGTTTGAAAATGGACAGAAAGCTAGATGCTGGCTTTTAAATAAAGAAGCAAGAGCTAAAGGAAAGGTGATATAGATGGGAGATTTGGTAAGAGTAGAAAATTTGAAGAAATACTTTCCTATACGAAAAGGAATTTTAGGTAAAAAAATAAATTACGTTAAAGCTGTTGATAATGTAAGTTTTAGCATTAAATCAGGTGAGACACTAGGTCTTGTAGGTGAAAGCGGATGCGGAAAAACAACTACCGGCAGAACTGTTATTAAACTATATGAGCCTACAGAAGGTAAAATATACTATGAAGATAAAGATATAACAAATTTAACTAACAGAGAAATGATGTCTATACGAAGGAAGATGCAGATGATTTTCCAAGATCCTTATGCATCGTTAAATCCTAGAATGACTGTATCAGATATAATTAGAGAGTCTATGGTAGTACATAAAATGTATAATGAAAATGAAAGAAGAGAAAAGATTAAAGAACTATTGGACATTGTTGGACTCAATTCAGAGCAGGCTAATAGATATCCTCATGAATTTTCAGGAGGACAGAGGCAGAGAGTTGGTATTGCTAGAGCATTAGCAGTTGAACCAAAATTTATCATATGTGATGAACCTATATCTGCCTTAGATGTATCAATACAGGCACAAATAATAAATACATTAGAGGATTTGCAGAAAAAATATAATTTAACTTATTTATTTATAGCGCATGACTTATCTATGGTAAAACATATAAGTAATAAAATTGCAGTTATGTATTTGGGGAATATGGTTGAAGTAGCTGAAAGCAATGAATTGTATATGAACCCTCAGCATCCATATACTAAAGCTTTACTTTCAGCTATCCCTATTCCAGACCCAGACAAATCTAAGAAAAAGAAACGAATTATGCTGGAAGGCGAGGTTCCAAGTCCTATTAAACCTCCACGAGGATGTAAGTTTCATCCTAGATGTAAATACAAAAAGAAAATATGTACTGAAGAGCAGCCGGTGTTAAAGGACTTAGGAAATAATCATAAGATTGCTTGTCATTTATTTTAAGTATATCTTATATTAAATTAATTTGATTCTGGTAGATTAATTAGTTAATTAGTCTATAGGATATAAATTATACAAAATGTTATAATTAAGAGAGGAGTTTTAAAAATGAAAAAAAAATCACAAATTTTATCAGTATTGCTAGTAATAGCTATGCTGGCAACACTTGCGGTTGGGTGTAATAATAAAGAAACTAATACTACACCTACACCTGCACCTGAAAAACAAGCAGAAGAAAATAATACAGTAGAAGAAAGTATTATAGTTGCAAATCTTGCAGCTGAACCAAGAACTATTGATCCTGCAATAAACAATGCTGCAGATGGTTCAACAGTTATATTTAATATTTTTGAAGGATTAGCTAGGATAAATCTTGATAATGATAAACCAGAAGAAGGTATAGCTGAAAAATGGGATATATCTGATGATGGAACTAAATATACATTTCATTTAAGAGAAAATCTTAAATGGTCTGATGGTACTCCGCTTACAGCTGAAGATGTTAAATATGGTATAATGAGAGTATTGGATCCAAATACTGCTTCATCATATGCATATCATGCTTATTGTATTAAAAATGGTAAAGCTTACTATGAAGGCAATGCAAGTGCAGAAGATGTTGGTGTAAATGTAATTGATGAAAATACACTAGAAATAAATCTAGAATATCCAGTACCATATTTCATGGATTTAGTTGCATGGCATTTATTACTACCTCTTAAAGCAGATGTAGTAGAAAATGATCCTGATGGTTGGTCACAAGATCCTGAAACAATCATAAGTAATGGGCCTTTTAGAGTAAAAGAATGGAAGCATAATGAATATATTTTATTAGAAAAGAATCCTTATTACTGGGACAAAGACAGTGTTAAGATAGATCAAGTAAAACTAGTTATGATTACAGATGGAAATACTTCATTGACAGCATACAAAACTGACAAGATAGACTATATGGCAAACATACCTTCTATTCAGATTCCTAATCTTGTAGAATCTGGTGATGCAAAAGTTGTTGACCAATTAGGTACTTACTATTATTGCTTTAATGTAGATAAAAAACCGTTTGATGATGCGAGAGTAAGAAAGGCATTATCATTAGCTATAGATAGACAAGCATTGGTTAAAACTATTACTCAGGGTAAAGAAAATCCTGCAATAGGATTCTTGCCTTATGGTTTGACTGGTGTTGATAAGAGTAAAGATTTTAGAACAGAAGTTGATCCTTACATAGATATTAATGCAAATATTGAAAAAGCTAAAAAACTTCTTGCAGAAGCAGGATATCCAGATGGAGAAGGATTCCCAGAAGTTGCTTTTAAATATAATACTAGCGAAAACCATAAAGCTGTTGCTGAAGCAATCCAAGCGATGTGGAAAAAGAACCTTGGCATCAATATTTCTTTAACTAACCAAGAATGGAAAGTATTTATTGACACAGTAGGTCAAGGAGACTATGAAATAGCAAGATATGGATATTTTTCAGATTTTAATGATTTAGGCTCATTATTTGACTTATGGGTAACAGATGGTCCAAACAATTATCCTCATTACGCTTGTACTGAGTATGATGAATTGGTTTTTGCTGCAAGAGAAGAACAAGATTCAGTTAAAAGAGCAGAGCTTTATCATCAAGTAGAAGATAAGTTAATGGAAGATATGCCTATAATGCCAATATACTATTATACTAAAACTTATTTGCTTAAATCTCACGTTAAAGGTATGCACATTTCACCTTTAGGATGGGAATTCTTTAGAAATGCATATATTGAGCAGAAATAGATAAGTAGAGGGCTTCCTTATAAGGAAGCCCTCTTTTATAAAGTTTATTATAAGTAATAATTCAATTTTAATATATTAACTAAATATAAGAATAATAAATACTATTGAGGTAAGATTTATACACAAACCGAGTACTGTAAAAATTCTCCTTCTATTCTTATGAAAAATACTACAAATACCTAAAATAGTTCCAAATACACACAATATTGATCCCAAAATAGCAGAATATGCTAAAGCTAAAATAATTGGTGCATCTTCTGATAGTTGCGGCATCGCTTCTTCAAGATATACTCCGTATATCAAGCACCCCCATATCATGAAAACTGTTACAATTGATATAACAAAAGACGCAATACCAAATCCTGAGTGTTTTAATTTTTCTTTATCATCTGAATACAGTGTTGGGTCTACCAAAATATATACCTCCTTTTCTTAAATAGAATTAGTCGGTTTTGTTTAATTGATGCTTACAGATAAAATAAATCCTAAAATTACACTAATAATATTAATGATTATAAATAATTTTTTATTATCACAAGCCTTTTTATATATAAGTATATTAGGAACGATTAATAAAAAGACAAGTGGAATCATAATTAAGATATCTACGATACTAATTCCGAAACCATTAACGTAAAAAAATACATTCATTGCAACAAATAAAATTGAAATTCCAAATAAAAAACTTAAAATGACAGAGATAATTAATAATATAATTTTTTTCATCTTATAATCCTTTGTATATACTTTTTATTTATTTTTTGATTCTTACTTGGACAATTATAACAAATTTTCTAAAATGATACAACAAATCTCTTTGCTATTTATTTCTTTAATACCTTTTCATAAAAAATAGGATGATAATCATTTGATTTAACACTTATATCTATACTTGGCTACTGTATAATGATAACACTTATTATGATATGAAATTGAAATAGAATAATTCCTTTATTACATTAATAAACACCTTGAATTAATTTTTAAATGATATAACATCAAATACTTTCGAAGTATATTTATTATTAATTATATATTCATTTTTATGAATTCTTACTTCACAAAATTTCTCCATTAAATTTTGTAATTCTTTCATATCGGTATAATGATGAGGAATTCCTTCTTCTCCTTCTCTAGAACCAACAAAAGTATTTTCCTCAATAGTTTTACCTAATCCATAGGAAGAATCTTCTTTTGATAATATGTCACAAATTAAACATCCGTTCGGCTTTAATACTCTATAAATTTCATTTATTCCTTTTTTAATATCTTTGAGCTTAGCATGATGTAATACTGATGTACAAACAACAGCATCAAAAAATCTATCTTTAAATAAAATATCTGTAAAGTCATAATTATAAACTTTAATATTTGATATATTATTTTTATATATTTTATTATTAAGTACATCCGTGGATTTTTTACAAATATCTGAAGCAAAAACATCAAATCCATTTTGTGCATAAAAAAAGGAATTTCTTCCTGTTCCGCAGCCTAGATCTAGTATTTTATTATATCCATTGTCATTAAACACATTAATCGAATCTTTAATTATATCGGATAATGATATTTGATATTCTCCATCTATATTTTCAATAATAAGATGATACTTATTCCATCCATTATTATTATTCATGAAACCACCTCAAATATATTTTAAATTATTATTTCTGTTGAATATATTTAATATTTTCTCTTTATCTTTATTATTTTTAATAATAAAAATTATTTTGCTATCAGAATAAGATATTATAGTTTTTTTTATTTTTTTCTTCTTGTGTAAATTGTAATTTATAATCCACTTAATAAATTCCCAATCTAGTTTTTCCTTACATCCTTTTGTCATATCAGGTCTATGCTTATTTGCATAGACAATTCTGCGTTTAATCACTCTGTATAAGCATAACCAAAGAGGAGTATCTAAAAAAATTATTGTATCTGCTCTTTCAAATCTAATTAACAATGACTTGCTGTAATTTCCATCTATAATCCAAGAATCATTCTCTATAATTTTTTCTACTTTTTGGAATAATTCTTCTTGTGATACGGAAATCCAATTTTTTTTCCAGAATAACGTATCCATATGAATTGCTTTTATCTTTGTAATCTCTTCTAGTTTCCTAGCTAATGTAGATTTGCCAGATCCTGCAGAGCCTATAATCATTATTCTTTTCATAACTCACCTACTTCTACAAAAAATTTCTTTAGCATGTCCCAATTAATAAATTTATTATTCGTATAAAAATGTAGGCTACAATATTTACTATTGTAACATAATAAGTTAATATGATAAAGGAATCATATCTATGTGCTGACAACTTAGATAGGTATTCAATAGAGGATACAGAGAAAAAAAGATAAGTTAAAAAATTTTAAGCCAAGGCTAATTGCCTTGGCAACTATAATATCTTAAATTTATCCCCATTTAAGATAATCTTTCTCATTATTATTTTAGCTTTGAATATAATAAATTATTTGAATTTACCAAACTTGTTCCATAATTCTTAACCAATTTTCTCCAAGAATTAGTTTTATTTGCTTATCATTATAACCTCTACTAACTAAACCACGAGTAATATTTATTGCTTCAATGTATTGTTCAAAACCTAAAAGACCTTCTGTTCCAGGTAGTTTATCTTTTTCACGGAAACCTCCTTTAGAAACAGCGTAAGAAGCTATCTTAGCTTGAATAAATTTCGGCATATTCATAGGCCAATCAGTTCCGATGCCAACATGTTCTATACCAACAAGTTTAACTAAATAATCCATATGATCAAGAAAATCATTCATGTCAGCTCTTTCTTTTTCTTGATTTAGAAATTGAGGTAAGGTTACTAATCCTATAACTCCACCTGTTTTGGCTATTGCTTCTAAAGTATAATCATCTTTACCCCTAGCATGTCCACTAACTGCTTTACATACTGTATGTGATGCTATAACAGGAGCATCAGATATTTCACATGCATCAAGAGTTGATTGTCTACCCGTATGTCCTGTATCAACTATTATTCCTAATTCATTCATTTTTTTAATGAACTTAACCCCAAAATTAGAAATTCCAGCATCATTTCTTTCTGTACAACCAGCGCCAACATTATTATGCATGTTGTAAGTTAACTGAGCTACTCTTAATCCAAATTTGTACATCATTTCTAAATTTTCTAGATTAGTCCCCATCCAATGCGTATTTTGAGTTGTAACAAAACCTGCAACTTTATCTTCACTCTTAGCTTTTTTAATATGCTCTGCTTTAGTAGCTTTTATAAGCCAGTCGAAAGAATCAAACTGTCTTTGAGCCATAGTTAACCATAAAATAGAATCTTCCATAGAACCACTATCTGTTCCACCGGTTATCTGTCTGTTACCTGCAGTAATACCAGAATCTCTCCAGCATCTTTCAAATTCATCAAGTTGCCCAGTAGCTGCCATTTCCCAACATTCAATCATCATTCTAATTATATATTTGTCAGGATTAATTTTATATTTTTTACATCTTTTCTTTAATTTTTCAGTTATTTCATCTGAAAAGTTTGGTGGTGACATAGGTCCTTGATAAAGCATATCTATAATTATGCTTTCTTTGTGTAAATTAGTTGCTCTTTTTTCTTGTTTTTTAGATAAACTAAAATCAAATAGTTCTATTGACATCAAATCAACTCCTTATAATTTGTTTTTTCTATTTAGTAGAAAAAATGTATAATTACTGGATTTCTAAGCAAAACTGATACTGGTACATTAGTATTTTGAACTCTCTATGGTATTGGTGTTATTACTGTATTCCTTTATGTAGTTAAAGAAAAACTAGATAAAATCATATCTATTCATATTAAAGATTAACTAGGGATGCATACATAAACAAGAGCAAGTATTCTAAAATATTACATTAATACCAATATAAAAACAGTTTATAACCTAATTTTTATAAAAAATATTGATATATAATATTGAACCTGAGAATGGTTTAAATAAAGCATTCTTAGGTAAATATATATTGTATTAAAGTTATTAAATTACTTTATGCTAGTGAAATAAGTAATTTTAATATTTTTTTTATACTTCTTTTAAGCTTTCTTTACTAATATAATTTTTAACTATATCTTTAATAGTATGAAGATATTTGTCACCTACTTCTGAAATTAGTATAGATGTGTTACGAAATTAAATTTTTTATTATATTACCATTATCATCTACGATATTTAATACTGGAGCACTCTGATTTATTACTGTTTTTGTGTATAAAATTGTTTATAATCTTCTAAGCCCTGTGGATAATCAAGTCCTATTTCTTTAAAATTGTTTACAATATAATTAACCGCAAGTATATTTTCAGTTCCAGTTAATCTTCCTGTATATTTTTCTGAGCTTAATTCTCTTATAATATCCATAGCATTATTGCTGTACTATAAGATTTTTATTTATGTTGTTAAAAATACTATTTTCTGCTGATACATGTAAATTATTTTCCTTCAGGTTAGTCTGCTGATTACAGCTTGTAATAGGATTTGTTAGTAAAATTACGATTAAAATAAATGGAAAAGCTTTTTAAAATAGTTTCAACATACTTCCTCCTTAACCTTGGTTTTTTTACTATTTGTGTATAAATTTGTATATTTGTATCATAATTTTACCACTGTTATTAACAGAAAACAAGGAATTGTGGATAACTCTGTTGATAACCGAACTTTTCTTTGGATAACTTTTTAATGTTATGCACAGGCGATTATTAATAAAACAAATATTTTTTAAAATTTTGACGCAGTAAAGGACGAATGTTTTTTAAAAGTAACAAAAAAATATTCGGAATTTATTGACTAAGGGGAAAGTATTTGTTAATATTAATAGGGCAGAAATGAGTATAAAAAAATTGCAGGGGAGATACGTTTTATGAATAATAATTATGATGTTATTATTGTAGGAGGCGGACCAGCGGGAATATTTACAGCTTTAGAAATAATGAAAAAATCTTCAAAAACTAAGGTGTTACTTCTAGAAAAAGGTAACAATATAGAAAAAAGAAATTGTCCAATAAATAAAACTTCAAACAAATGCATTAAGTGTAAGCCATGTTCTATAGTAAACGGTTGGGGTGGTGCAGGAGCTTTTTCTGATGGAAAGCTAACGCTTACAACTGATTTTGGAGGGTTTTTACATGAATATATAACAAGAGAGCAGCTGCTTGAATACATAAAATATGTAGATAAAATATATATGGAATTTGGTGCTACTAAAGAAGTTCACGGTACTCAAAGTCAAAAAGTTTTAGAAATAGAAAAAAAGGCTGCTTCAGCAGATTTAAAATTAGTACCTGCTTTAGTTAAACATCTTGGTACCGATAAAAATTATGAAATCTTAAGAAAAATGCAAAACTATTTAATGGAATTAATAGATATAAAATTTATGTGTCCAGTAAATAAAATATTAGTAGAAAACAATAAAGCTGTAGGTGTTGAAACATATAATAATGAAAAATATTATGCTGATATTATTGCAGTTGTACCGGGTAGAGAAGGTTCAGAGTGGTTCAAGCATGAATGTGAAAGACTAGAATTAAATTTAAAAAATAATGCGGTTGATATAGGCGTAAGAGTAGAAGTACCTGCTGTAGTACTAAAAGACATTACAGATGTTGTTTATGAATCTAAACTACTTTATTATACAAAATCTTTTGATGACAGAGTTAGAACATTTTGTATGAATCCATATGGAGAAGTAGTGGTAGAAAACAATGGAGGAGTTAAAACTGTAAATGGTCACAGTTATGCAGATAAAAAAACAGACAAAACAAATTTTGCACTGCTTGTATCTAAGGAATTTACAGAGCCTTTCAATTCGCCAATAGCATACGGTAAGTATATAGCTTCGCTAGCTAATATGTTAGGTGAAGGGGTTATAGTTCAAAGGCTTGGCGACTTGCTTGATGGCAGGCGTACAACTAGAAAAAGAATAGAAAGAAGTTTACTTCATCCTTCACTTATTGATGCAACACCGGGTGATTTAAGCCTTGTTCTTCCATATAGATTTCTTCAAGATATAATTGAAATGCTACAAGCCATGGATAAAATAGCACCGGGAGTATATTCAAAACATACTTTGCTATATGGAGTAGAAGTTAAATTTTATTCATCTAGAGTAAAATTAACAAACAAATTAGAAACTGAAATAGAAAACTTATTTGCAGCAGGTGATGGAGCCGGAGTTACTAGAGGATTAGCACAAGCATCAGCGGCAGGAGTTCTTGTAGCAAGAGAAATAATAAAAAGAATTTAAATTTAAAATGCAAAATTAAAAAATAAAAATTTAAAATAGATTGCATGTTATAATATTAAAATATAAATACACAGATAGGCTGTGTTCAGGAGGTTAAAATGTCAAACTTAGTAATATTAGGAGCTCAATGGGGAGACGAGGGCAAAGGCAAAATAACAGACTTTTTAGCAAAAAAAGCAGACCTTGTAGTAAGATGTCAAGGTGGAGACAATGCAGGACATACAGTTGAATTAGGAGATCAAAAGTATAAGCTTCACTTAATACCATCTGGAATATTATATCCTGAAAAGCAAAACATTATTGGTAATGGGGTTGTATTAAATCCTAAATCATTAATAAATGAAATAAAATATTTAAATGAACTTGGAATATCAGTAGATAATTTAAAAATAAGTGATAGAGCACACATTATATTTCCCTATCATATAGAAATAGATAAACTTGAAGAAGAAGCTAGAGGAGATAAAAAAATAGGAACTACAATAAAAGGTATAGGTCCATGTTATAGAGATAAAGTTGAGAGATGTGGACTTAGAATGTGCGATTTTAAATACAGAGATAGCTTTGAAAAAAGATTAAGATATAACATAAATAGAAAAAATGACTTGTTAGTTAAATATTATGGTGTTGAGCCTTTAGATGAAAATAAAATTGTAAAAGAATATATTGATTACTTAAATCAAATAGAAAAATATATTGTAGATACAAATACATTAGTAAAATCTTTTGTTAAAGATGGAAAGAAAGTTTTATTTGAAGGTGCACAAGGAGCATTGCTTGATATTGATTTTGGAACATATCCATATGTTACATCATCGCATCCAATTTCAGGTGGTGTACCTATTGGTGTAGGTATAAGTCCATTAGATCTAAAACAAGCGGTAGGTGTTGTCAAGGCATATACTACTAGAGTAGGTAAAGGACCATTCCCTACAGAATTGTTTGATGAAGCAGGAGATATAATAAGAGAAAAAGGTTTTGAATATGGTACAACAACAGGAAGACCAAGAAGATGCGGATGGTTAGATATAGTTATGTTAAACTATTCTGCTGATATAAATGGATTAACATCTTTAGCTATTACAAAACTTGATACATTATCAGACATGGATAAATTAAAAATATGTGTAGCATATGAACTAAATGGAGAAAAAATAAATACTTTTCCAGCAAGTTTAGAAACACTTGCAGATTGTAAACCGATATATATTGAAATGGATGGCTGGAAGTTAGAAGATATAGAAAAAGCAGAAACTTACGAACAGCTTCCAGAAAATGCTAAAAAATATGTTGAAAAAATTGAAGAGTTAACAAAAGTTCCAGCAGATATTGTTTCAGTTGGACCAAAAAGAAGTCAAACATTTATGAGAAAAGAACTATTGTAATAAATTAAGAATTAAAAGTTGTAATTTTATAGTTATAAAAGATTTCGGGGAACCGAAATCTTTTTTATGTTATTATAGAGTTATATATTGAATATTATTCGAGTTGAAATATTCTGAATATTCTTTAGGAATTTTATTAGAGATAATACAGTCTACAGATTTAGTTGAGCAAACTTGATACATTCCTATTTTTTGATACTTCTGATCATCAATCATCATAAACCACTGGCGTTTTATATCTGGTATAGCTTTATATATATATGTGCTTATAATAGAGTTAACTGTAATCCCTGCTTTTAAATCTATTCCTGAACAGCTTGTAAATGCTTTATTAACAAATACGCTTTCTAACTGTTGTGAAGGATTTCTAACACTTGAAAAATAAGTCATGTTATCAACTGTAGATATTTCTCCTCCTATTAGCAAAACCTTATCTACATTTTGTATTAAAACTGAAACTGCTGATAAGTTATTTGTCACTACCAACAGATTGCTTTTTTGCTTAAGCAGCGTAGCTAAAATATAACAGGTTACACCAGAACCTAAAAATATTATATCTCCATCATCTATTTGATCTAGGGCTAGTTGGGCTATTTTGACTTTAATATCATAGTTACTAACTTTAGAATTATCAATATCTGATAAAGGCTGTTGATATTTTTGCTTTATTTCTGGCTTTTCAATTAAAGCAGCACCACCGTGTATCTTTTTTATTAATCCTTCTTTTTCAATGATAGCAAGATCTTTTCTAATGGTTACATCGCTAACATTATAAAGAGAGCATAATTCATTACAGGTTATTATTTTCTTTTCTTTTATTATATTTCGTATATTTTCTAAACGTTCTGAATGTAACATTATCCACCTTCTCAATTTATTACTACTTTTGTATATAAAATATTAACATAGTTCTTTAACAAATGCAACATTCACAAAATAAAAAAATAACAAAACGTAACTAAATAAAACTAAAAGCAACAAATATAAGTGAAAAAATATTTTAATATTATGCTTATAACTTGTAATACCGGTTTGTAAAACCAAATAAAATCATTCAAACTAACAGTAATTTTACTTAGAAATATTATACAGTTGATATAAATTTAAATATATTTCTTGACTTTTATTTTGAGTGATGTTAAAATCGGAATAAATAAAAACAAAAAATAATAAAACATAACTAAAAATAACTTTTATAATTATTAGTTAATTTCAAGATTAAAAAATGTATTTATCATTAAACTAAGATTAGTTAGGAAGGTGAATATGGAAAAATATATATTTAAACAAAATACAGATACAGATGTTACTTGTTTAGGAAGATTAGGTATAGATTTTAATTGTAATGAAATTAATAGACCTTTAGAAAATGTAGTTACTTTTACTAGAACTGTTGGCGGCTCTCCTGCTAATATAGCAGTCGGGATAGCTAAACAAGGACTAAAAGTTGGATTTATTGGTAGAGTAGCTAATAATGGCTTAGGTAAATTTATTATTAATGATTTCAAAAGTAAAAATATAGATACAAGTGGTATTGTTATTGATAAAGAAGCTCAAAACTGTCTTGCAATTACAGAAATAAAATCTCCTAACGATTGTGGAGGAATACTGTATAGAGACAATGTTGCAGATTTAAATCTTACATATTCAGATATTGATGAAGAAAAAATTAAGAATTCTAAAGTCCTTTTAATCTCAGGTACAGCATTAGCTAAGTGTCCTTCTAGAGAAGCGGCGATTTTAGCTGTTGATTATGCTAAAAAGCATGATACTACTGTAGTGCTTGATATTGATTATAGACCTTACACATGGAACTCTTTAGAAGAAACATCTATCTATTACAATATAATATGTAGTAAATGCGATATTATCATTGGAACAAGAGAAGAATTTGACGTCGTTGAATATTTATATAACAAAGATAATAACAGCGATAAAAACAGTGCATTATATTGGATTAAAAAAGGTATTAAGCTAGTTGTAGTAAAAAGAGGTAAAGAAGGGTCTACAGCTTGGACTAATGAAGGTGACGAGTATAAGTCTGAAATATTTCCTGCAAAACTCAAGAAAACATTTGGAGCAGGTGATGCATATGCATCGGCATTTATTTCACATTTAATTAAAGGATGTACAATTTCTGAAGCTATGAAAATGGGTAGTGCTTCAGCATCTATAGTAATTTCAGATTTAAATTGTTCAGATGCAATGCCAACATCTGAAGAATTAAATAAATTTATAAAAGATAATACAGGGGTATAAATATGATTTGCAACATGAAAACGATTATAAAGGAAGCAGCAAATAGTAATTATATTGTTCCCGGGTTTAATGTATTCGGATACGAAGATGCTATTGCAGTTGTTAGGGCTGCAGAGGAACTGAATAAGCCTTCACTATTAATGATTAATAAACTAGCAGCTGATTATATGCCAATTGAATATTGGGGAAAACTTCTTAGAGCAATTGCAGAAGATGCTAAAGTACCAATAAGTGTTCATTTAGATCACTGCAAGAATTTTGATTTAATAATAAGGGCTATAAAATCGGGATTTAGTTCAGTAATGTATGATGGATCTCAATTGCCTATTGAAGAAAATATAAAAAGGACTAAAGAAATTACTAAGGTAGCAAAGGTTTTTGATGTTTCTGTAGAAGGAGAAATAGGTTCTGTCCCATATGCAGATATTCCGGGACATGCGAAAGATTTATTAACTAAAGTTGATGATGCAGTAAGATTTACTACGGAAACTAATGTTGATTGGGTTGCTGTAGCAGTTGGACAAGTACACCGTCTACAGCATACAAAGTCAGAAATTAACTTTGACATATTAAAAGAAATACAAAATAATATATCTAAGCCTATAGTAATTCACGGAGGTTCAGGTATTAAGGAAACAGATTTAATAAAGATGACTAAATATAAAGTTGGTAAAATTAATGTAGGCACGTCTTTAAGAATGGCATTTGGAGAAGAATTAAAGCATCAAGTAATTAAAAATCCAGAAGAATTTGATAGAATAAAACTTTTTTCTGAACCCTCAAAGGCAGTTATTGAAGTTACTAAGAAAATGTTTAATATTCTAGATTCAAATAATTGATAAAATAAATTTTAAACAATATAAAAGGAAGGTTAACTATGAAAATACAACAAAAAGAACCATTTAAAATTGGATATAACAGCATTACTGAAATTAATGGTAGATGTAGTGAAATGATGATGGATTATGGCATACTTAAACTAACTAATGGAACTAAGTATCAAGATAATAACGAATTGGAAAAGGTTTTTTTGCTTCTCTATGGTGGAATAGAAATAAAGTGGGAAAACAACACTAAAATTTTCAAACGAGAAAGTTTTCTAGACAATGATTTTATAGCACTTAATGTACCTTATGATGTAGAAGTTAAAGTTACAGGTATTTGTGAAGATAGTGAAGTTGCAGTTTTTAGAACTAAAAACAATATAAGATTTAATTCAATAGTAAGAGACAAGAATAATTCAGTAATCGAAACAAGAGGAGAAGGTTCAATGAATGGAACCGGTACTAGAATTGTTAAAACATTAATGGATAAATCTCTTGCTCCAGAATCAAACTTTATGTTTGGTGAAGATGTGCATTATCCAGGAAAATGGGCAGGTTTCCCATCACATTCACACAATCAACCTGAAATTTACTATTATAAATTTTATCCTGAAAATGGATTTGGTTTATTAAAGCTAGGAGATGATGGTGTTCTTTTAGAACATAATGATACGGTGACAATAGATCCTGACTTAGTACATCCTCAAGTTGCTGCTCCGGGATATGCTATGTACTTTTTATGGATTATAAGGCATTTAAAAGGAAATCCTTATATAAAACCTACATTTGAAGAAGAACATTTATGGGTTGAGAAACCGGGTGCAAAGTATTGGCCTGAAATATAAAAAAGTTATCATTTAAGTTTAAACAAAATAAAAGCATTCTTAGGAGGAATTTAAAAATGAAAAAAAGTTTAATTTTTATTCTATGTTTAACAATGATATTTTCTGTAACTGCATGTTCTGGAAAAGGTGATGCAAAACCACAGACAAATCCAGAAGAACCAAAGCAAGCTGAAGAAGTAGTCTTAAAACTATCTCAATCTACACCAGCTACCAATCCAGTAAGTGAAGGATTGACTTATTTCTCAGAAGAAGTAAGTAAAAACTCAAATGGCTCTGTAAAAGTTGATGTATACTTTGACGCACAATTAGGTAGTGAGCCTGCAAGTATTGAAGGCTTAAATCTTGGTACAATTGAAATGACTCGTGTTGCCACAGCTAATATGGCATCATTTATAAAAGAACTAGAAGTATTTAATTTACCTTTCTTATTTAGAGATAATGAGCATTATTGGAATGTTTTAAATGGAGAAGTAGGAGATTTCTTCAAACAAAAATTCGAAGAAAAAGGTTTTAAATTACTTACTTTCTATGAAGATGGTTCTAGAAACGTATATCATAACAGTAAATTCATAGAAAAAGCAGAAGATTTTCAAGGCGTTAAAATTAGGACTATGACATCTTCTATTATACAAAAATCATTTGAAGCTATGGGAGCATCTCCAACACCAATGAACTTTGGAGAACTTTATACATCATTACAGCAAGGAGTTGTTGAAGCAGGAGAAAATAACTATTCAACTATATATACATCAAAGCAGTATGAGGTTGCACCTTATATTACAAAAACTGCTCACTATAGAATGCCTAGTGTGTTAATCATGAGTATGTCAGCTTGGAATAAATTAAATCCAGAGCAGCAGGAATTTGTACAAAAAGCTGCAGATGCTTCTCAAACTTGGGAAATAGAACATTTTAAAAGTGTTGATGAAGGATATTTACAAAAAGCATTAGAAGATGGTGCAAGCGTTAAAGAATTTCCTGATGATGAAAAAGCTAAATTAATAGAAAAATTACAACCTATATATGAGGAATGTAATGAAGATGTTGGTTCGGATTTAGTAAATAAGATAATAAATACTAAATAATATAATGTATATCAATCAAATAGGAATCAAATTCTATTTGATTGATATTAAATTTATTTAAATTTTATTTTAGGAGTAAGACATTGAAGATTAAAAGTTTAGTTGATAAAATTATGGAATATTTAATAATTATAGTTTTGGTTGCAATGAGTTTAATAGTATTATGGCAAGTCTTTACACGTTTTGTTCTAGACGATCCTTCAACTTGGTCTGAAGAATTAGCTAAGTATTTGATGATATGGCTGGCTTTTTTGGCTGGAGCTATGGGAATAAAAACAGGCTCACATTTAGGGTTGACTTTAATATCAGAAAGTATTGAAAATCCAAACATAAAAAAAATTATTTGGAGTACAAGTTACATTTTGTGTTTTATCACAGGTTTAATAATAACTGTATATGGTTATAAGTTTATGCTTGCTGGAAAACTAAAAACAGCATCATCAATGTCTTTTACTATGACACCAGTATATGCGATAATTCCTATAAGTGGAGTAATTATGATATTAAATTCCATAGAAAAAATTTATTATACAATTAGCAAAAAAGTTATAGGAGGTAAAAGATGATAGTTGTTTTGTTTGTTTCGTTAGTTATTTTCATATTACTTGAGATGCCAGTAGCGTATGCTATAGTGCTGTCATCTGTATGTGCTATTTTATCACTTGATTCACCTTTACCTCTTACGTTAATAGTACAGAAAATATTTAATGGAGTGGATTCTTTTCCGCTTATGTGTATACCTTTCTTTGTTTTAGCAGGAGAATTTATGTCAGCGGGAAATATTTCACAAAAGTTAATAAATGTTGCAAACATTTTTGTTGGCAGAATAAGAGGAGGACTAGCTCACGTTAATATTCTTGCGAGTATGCTGTTTGGTGGAGTTTCTGGTTCAGCTACAGCGGATGTATCATCAATAGGTACTATATTAATACCTACAATGAATAAGGCGGGATATCAGAAAGATTTTTCTGTTGCAGTAACTGCTACAAGTGCAACAATAGGCATAATAATACCTCCAAGCAATGCAATGATAGTGTATGCAATGGTAGCAGGATCGGTATCTATTTCAGGTATGTTTTTGGCAGGGGTAATACCGGGAATATTAGTTGGATTATCTTTGATGGTAGTTGCATATATTATTTCTGTAAAAAGAGGTTACAAAGCTGAGAAAGGGAGACCATTTAACGAAATTGTCAGGTCGATAATAGAAGGTATAATTCCACTTTTTACTTTTGTAATTATTCTTGGAGGTATACTTGGAGGAATATTTACACCGACAGAGTCAGCCGTAATTGCTGCATTTTATTCATTTATAATATCAGTTTTTTTGTATAAGTCTGTTAAATTCAAAGACATACCTAAAATGCTGTATAAGAGTGCATTAACAACTGCGGCAGTTTTGTTTTTAATAGGTGCATCTTCTATATTTGGTTTCTTGTTAGCTTATGCACATGTTCCTCAAGTGATTGCAGACTTTATGTTTTCAATCACAACTAATGAACATTTACTTATATTAATGATGTTTTTAATATTTTTAATAGTAGGAACTGTAATGGACTTGACGCCAGCACTTATAATATTTGTTCCAATATTCCTGCCTATAGCTAATCAATTAGGAATGGACTCAGTTCAGTTTGGAATATTTATTATAATGTCGCTTGCGATAGGGCTATATACGCCTCCTGTTGGAGCAGTGTTATTTATAACATGCGGCATAGGAGAAGTGCCAATACAAAAGGCCGCAAAAGCAGTACTGCCTTTTATGATAGCTATGGTAGCTATTGTACTCATGGTAATGTATATACCTGCCATAACAATGGCAATACCAAATATGTTTAACTGATATCTAATTATTATTTAGCTTTAAGGAAAGGATTTTGATTTATCAAAATCCTTTCTAAAATGATATCTTTACATATTGACAATATTAACCTAAAGATGTAGTATATAAAAGGCGGCAAAAATGAAGCGACTCATTAGCTCAGTTGGTATAAGCAGGAGACCGAAATCTATGATTTCGTGTATATCGCTTAGTGGTACGCTATAGATAAAGAATAAAATTTAAATAACACATAAAAATTAAATAAAGCGACTCATTAGCTCAGTTGGCAGAGCACCTGACTCTTAATCAGGGTGTCCAGGGTTCGAGCCCCTGATGGGTCACCATAGAAAAACCTTTCAAATATTAATGATTTGAAAGGTTTTTATTTTTAAATGTTGAATAGTCTATCTTTAATTTAATGTAACTTGACAAAAATAAACAGCAAAACTAAAATTAGGTATAAATACTTTTAAGTATATATAAAAGAAGGGTAGAATTGTATGATTTTAAGTATAGTTTTAAAATATATCATAGTTTCTCTTGTAATTTGTTTATTGTATAGTCTAGTAATTTTTTCTACTTTAATAATTAAAAGAATTTATAAGAAAAATTTTAAAAATTCTTATTTATTTCAGTTTTGGAGTTTAATTTTCTTTATTATAATTTATAAAATATATCCATCAAATATCTTTTTCTTAGAAATAAATAACTTGTGGAATTTAAAAAATATTCTATTAATATTAATTTGTATAATACCTACTTCCTTTATTGCGTATATAGGAAAAAGGTATAACGAGAGTGACGTTTTTAAGATAGAGAATTTTTTAAACGGTGCTTCAATGGAAATACCTCAGAGGTTGTTAGTCCAAAACTTATTTGTTGTGTTAGGAGTTAATGATGTTATTTATGGACAAATAACATTAAGCATATTTTTAAATGCTTTAATTTGGGTTCAATTTATAATTGTTCAAGAAGTTATAGGTGGCAAGAAAATAATTACATCAAAAATAATATATGAGATTACAGCTTCATTTTGGTTTTCCATATGGATAGGTATTATATATGTGAATACTGGTAATATTATAGTTACAATGATAATACATGGATTACAAAGAGTTTGTACTTTTTGGATTAGAAAGAGATTTATAATTAAAGATTATATGAAATAAATATAGAAAAAATAAGAGATTTTAGGAAACTGAAATCTCTTATTTTAATTACATATATTGCTAAATAAGGAAATAAAAATAAGCAAAAAGCCTTTTTAATTAACAATTTATTGAATTTAAAAATACCTATAAAAAGTTGTGGTAATATCTATATGTTTTGACTATAATGATTAAGGGAAAAATTGTTTAGGGAGGGGGAAACTAACTAAAGAAGAAGTATTAGCTATGCAAAAAATTAAACTACAAGGGGGTTAATAATATGTTTGATATGTTCTCTTCATACTATTCGCATAAATTCAATTTAGACAATAAATATGATAGAGTAGACTTAATTGAAAAGAAGCTAGATATAAAATTAGATTATTTAAAAAGTAAACTTATTAAATTGTATTAATAAGTTAGAAATGGGAGTTTTGTAAAAAACTCCCATTGAATATTTTATTTATTATTTTCATATATTATTCTATTTCAAAGCTTCTTTAATCAAAGCAGGAGCTTTTTTGCACTTTTCTTCTGAAACAGCACATACTGCAAATCTAAGTCCCATTTTCAATGGTATAACAAATACATTTTGATCTACAAGCTTTTGGCATGCTTCCATAGGATTATCACAAGGTATGCTTATAAAGAAGCCATCTCTATAAGGAAGTAACTCAAGCCCAACTTTATCAGCAGCTTCTACAAAAGCCTTTGCTCTGTTTTGAAGCATGGTTTTATACATGAGCTTTTCATCCTCATAAGCCTTAAGAAGTTTTTCGTCATTAGCTATAGTTGTCATGGTAGCCATAGCACCTCTGTTACCATTAGACCAGTTAGCTCTTCCTGAATGAATACATGCATAGAAAAATTCTTCAGCAATTTCTTCTTTTGAAGATATACAAATAGCTGCACCGCTTCTTAAACCGTACATAGTGTAGCCTTTAGACATACTAAAGCCAACTATTATTAATATATTTTCCGGAAGATTAGAGAATTGCTCAAAAAATTTTCTCCTTTCAGTACCTTCACCAGCAAAATCTATATAAGCGCTGTCAACAAAAACAATTATCCTATTGTCTTTGTCTTTTGCAGATTCCTTCATAATATCAAGAACTTGTTTCCAATCTTCATCTGAAAGACTGTATCCAGTAGGATTATGTGCAGGAGTATTTATAATAGTTAAAAGTCTTTTTTGTTTTTTTATTAATTCATTAAATTTCTCTTTAAAAGACTCTATATTAAATTCATTCTTATCGTTAAATAGCTTATAATTAGTTATTTTTCTATCTACTTCTTCAGTTATAGTATTATAAGGAGACCAATACCAATCTGATGTTAAAACTTCATCACCGGGATTTGTATAATTCCATACTGCATGTTTTATAGAGCCTGTACCTCCGGGAGTAGCTACAGCTCTTGTGTAAGCATCTGGTCTGTGATCCCTAAAACAAGCTGTTTGTACAGCTTCTAAAAAATCAGGCTGACCTGCTATTGCAGAATACGCAGCTATTTCAGCATTAGGTAAAGCTTTAAACTGTTCATAAACTGTTTTCATTGCTATAAGATCACCTTTATCATCAATTAAAGCTCCTATAGTAGAGTTGATAACGTTTTCTTTTCCATATTTCTTTATTGCCTCAGCAGCTTGTCCAGCAAGACCAAAAATTACATCATTTGCCTTAGGCCAACGTGCATGTTTAGCAGTCATATTTATACTCATAAAAATCACCTCAACTAACTTATTTTCTTAAATTGTAGCATATTAAACATAATATGTCAACGCACATGACATGTCAACATATCAATAAAAAAAATAAAAAGCAAAAATTTTTATAAAAAAATATTGACAACTTACATCGTTTATTGTAATATATATGAGCACGCAAAAAACATGTAATATATACAAATAAAATAACATGACCCATTAGCTCAGTTGGTATAAGCAGGGGACCGAAATCTATGATTTCGTGTACATCGCTTAGTGGTAAGCTATAATAACTAGCAAAATTTGAATAGAACATATAAAATTAATAATATGACCCATTAGCTCAGTTGGTATAAGCAGGGGACCGAAATCTATGATTTCGTGTACATCGCTTAGTGGTAAGCTATAAGAACTAACAAAATTTGAATAGAACATATAAGATTAATAATATGACCCATTAGCTCAGTTGGTATAAGTAGAGAACCGAAATTTTACATTTCGTGTGAATCACTTAGTGGTTAACTATAGATGCTAATGAAACTTTAAAAAAGTATGTAAATTGAATATTCTGACCCATTAGCTCAGTTGGTAGAGCATCTGACTTTTAATCAGGGTGTCCGGCGTTCGAGTCGCCGATGGGTCACCACTTTATAAAACAGCATTTGACGATTGTTGAAACGTCGAGTGCTGCTTTTTTATTATTAGCAACAAAAGTTTAAGAGTTTAAATAAAATTGAAAATTGTAAAAACATGTTGCATAAAATTTTCTAAAAGTCTATAATTAATTGTACTGACCGGTCAATTTTAAGAGGGTGTAAAATGAAAAATACTAAAGAATTAATTATGGAAGCTGCAATAAAAGAGATCTCTGAAAAAGGCTATCTTGGTGCAACTATGGATGGTATTGCAGTTAAAGCAGGAGTCGCAAAAGGTACCTTGTACTATCATTTTAATAACAAAGAAGATTTGTTCAATTATATTATTAAAGAAGGAATGAATCTAGTTAAAAATGATATTGAAGAAGCAGTAGCAAATGAAAAAAATATTATAGATAAGTTTGAAAAATTATGTTACATGCAGCTTAAAATTATTTATGATAATAAAGATTTTTTCAAAGTTATAATGAGTCAGTTGTGGGGAATTGAAATAAGACAAACTGAATTAAGAGATGTAGTTAAAGATTATATAAGTTATATTGAAAAATATGTTAAAGAAGCTATGGACGAAAAAGTTATAAATGTTGATGATACACATTTAATAGCATATGCAGTATTTGGCATTATGACATCTGTAACTGTATTTGAACTGCTAAATGATAAGGAAATCAACTCTATTGAAGATGCAGAAAAAATTATAAATTATATCTTAAATGGTATAGGACTTAAAAAACAAATCTAAATTTGTCGTAAGCTAAAAACCAGTATACAACAGTATTTAACGGTATTGTAAGTTAAATACTGTTTTTTTAATGCAATTTTAATATAAAAATTTAAAAAAAGTGTTGCAATATTTTTACTATAGGTCTATAATAATTAAAAATTATACTGACTGGTCAGTTTAAAAACAGTGTAATATTTTTAAGTATTTAATTTAGAAAGGAAGGACATATATGAAAAGATTTGGAATGTTTATAGCAAAACGAAGAATATTGATATTAATTATTGCTATATTATTAATATTTCCATCTCTATACGGCATTGCAATGACTAGGATTAATTATGATATTTTGACTTATTTGCCAGAAGACCTAGATTCAATGAAGGGTCAGGAAATACTTGACGATGTATTTCATAATGCAGGAACAGGGATGCTTGTTATAGAAAACATGGAAAATAAAGACGTTCTGAGTATTAAAGATAAAATAGCTGAAGTTGAAGGTGTAGATGATGTCCTATGGATAAATAGTTTACTAGATATTAGTATACCAAAGGAAATTTTACCTGATAAAGTAAGAGATGTATTTTATCAGAAAGATTTTACATTACTCATGGTTAAATTTCAGCATGCCCCTGCTGCAGATGAAACACAAGGTGCTATTAGTGAAATAAGAAAGATCATGAATAAGCAGTGTTACTTAAGTGGGCTTTCTACACTAATAAAAGATACTATTGAATTATCTGATAAAGAGACACCTATTTATATATTATGGGCAGTGATATTAGCTGTTATAGTGTTATCTTTGACATTAACATCAACACTAATACCTATAATTTTTTTAGCAGCAATAGGTATTGCCATACTATATAATTTAGGTACAAATATTTTTTTAGGTGAAATATCTCACTTAACAAAAGCGTTAGCAGCAGTTCTTCAACTTGGTGTTACCATGGATTATTCCATATTCTTATTACATCGATATGAAGAGGAACTACAAGTAAATAAAAATAGAAATGAAGCAATGGCAGAAGCAATATCAAAGACCATGACATCAATCAGTGGAAGTTCACTTACAACAATAGCAGGTTTCTTAGCTTTAGGGGTTATGAAGTTAGGGTTAGGTAAAGACATTGGTTTTGTAATGGCTAAAGGAGTAGTACTAGGAGTAATATCTACTGTTACTATTTTGCCAGCTTTGATGTTAGTATTTGATAAGTTGATTCATAGATTTAAACATCCTACAATACTGCCCAATTTTAATAAAACTACAAATTTTATTATTAAGCATAATAAAGTATTTTTTGCAGTATTTATACTATTGTTTCTACCAGCTTTATACGGACAGAGCAATACACAAGTTTATTATAATTTATCTGAATCACTTCCAAAAGATATGCAGTCTATAGAAGCTCTTGATAAATTAAAAGAAGAATTTAATATGACTACTACTCATATGATAATTGTTAAAGACGATGTACCTTCATATGAGATGAAAGAAATGATAGAGAAAATTGAAAAACTTAACGGTATACACAACATAGCAGGATATGACAAATATATTGGTCCAGCAATACCAGAAAGCTTTATTCCAGAAGAAATAAAAGAAATATTTAAAAAAGATGGATATAACTTAATATTAGCAAATTCTAACTATGCAGCTGCAACCGAGGAACAGAATAATCAGCTAGATGAAATCAATGAAATAGTAAAATCCTACGATCCTAATGGTTATATAACAGGTGAAGGTGCACTAACAAAAGACTTAGTACAAATTGCAGATATAGATTTTAAAAATGTTAGTATTGTTTCTATAATTGCAATATTTGTAATAATTATGCTGATGTTTTTCTCAATATCACTGCCAATATTTTTAGTAGCTTCTATAGAACTGGCTATATTCATTAATATGGCATTGCCGTATTATATGGGAACTACAATACCTTTTATTGCTTCAATAGTAATAGGATGTATACAATTAGGTGCAACTGTTGATTATGCCATCTTATTATCTACAAGATTTAGAGAAGAAATAAGAAATGGTTATGAAAAACATGAAGCAATGAAGATAGCACTTCAAGGATCAATAAAATCTATAATAACTAGTGGATTAACATTCTTTGCTGCTACTATAGGAGTTGCAGTTGTTGCAAAGATGGATTTAATTAGCTGCCTCGCTATGATGATTTCTAGAGGAGCTGTTATAAGTATGATAGTAATAATAACAATACTTCCGGCACTATTAATAGTGTCAGAAAAGTTTGTTTCAGTTACTACTAGGAATTGGAAGAATAAGCCTAAATTAAAAATTGCAAACTCAAGGAAAGGAGATAGATAATTATGGCTAAAAAAAGAATATTTACTCGATGTCTAAGTTTATCAATGGTTTTTGTCATAGTGTTTACTAGCTTTGCATTTGCACAAGATAATGTTATTAAGGATGAAACAGTATATGTCAACCTAACACGTGAAGGAAAGATTAAAGACATTACAGTAAGTGATTGGGTTCATTCAAATGAAAAAGATGTAGAAATACAAGACAAATCAATACTTACTGATATTAAAAATGTTAAAGGTAATGAAGTACCTGTTAAAAAAGATGAAAAATTAACATGGAAAACAGATAAAGGAGAAATATATTATCAAGGAAAAACAGACAAAGAATTACCGTTAAGCTTCGAATTAACATACAGTTTAGATGGTAAAAAAATAGAACCACATTTATTAGCAGGTAAATCAGGTAAACTTAAGATGACTGTTAAAGTGATAAATAATGAATTTCATGATGTAACTATTAACGGTAAGATAAAAAAACTGTATGCACCATTTGCTGTAATAACAGTAATAAATATGCCTACAAGTAAATGTAGAAATTTAGAAGTCAACACGGGAAAAGTTTTAAATGATGGAAACAACACAATAATAACTTATATAGCGTCACCGGGGTTAAAAGAAAGTTTAGATATAGATGATGAAGATTTTGATGATATCTTTGATATGCCTGAAATGCTTGAATTAGAAGCTGATGTTGAAGATTTTGAAATGGGAGATATATTGATAACAGCAGAATCGGATTCGTCAATACTAGATGAAATAAAGAAAACTAGCGGTATCATTGATGAAACTATAGACGGAGTAAATGACTTAACAGATGCAAGCGATGATGTAAAATCAGGTATAACAGATTTAGATGACGGAACAAAAAAACTTCTAGATAATTTTGGCGATTTTAAAGGAGGAATATATACTTTAAAAGATGCAGCAGAGTTATTAAATGAAAATGTAAACGGCAGACTTCTAAATGGAACAAAAGAGCTTACAGATGGAACAGATGAATTTGCTGATAAGTTAGTTGAATTAAAAGACGGAACAGAAAAATTGCTAGAAGGATCAGAAGACTTATACGATGGAACTAAAGATGCATATTTTGGAGTTTCACAACTTAAGTCAGGTTCAAGAGATTTAGTGCATGGAATTGATGAATTTCAGCAGCAAATAGGACAGAGTTCAATAGACACAGATCCTATAAAAACAGCAGTAGAATCTGCAGTGCAAGATGCAGTAGATAAGGCAATAAAAGGTGTAATAGCACAGGGAATAATTACAGATGAACAGAAACCTTATTTAGAACAGGCAGGAGCAGCAGCAGGAAAAGCAGCAGGAGCAGCAGCAGGTGAAGGGGTAAAAGTAGCGCTTGATGAAAAAATAGGCGGTTTTACTATGCTGTTGAATGGAGGTATACAACAGTTATCAACAGGAGCAGGCAAGCTTTATTCAGGACTAGATACTTGTGAAGATGGAATGAAAGAATTATCAAATGGTGCTAATGACTTGAAAAATGGTATTAATGAATTAGACGATAATGTAGGTTTATTTGTAGATGGAGCAGATGTTCTAATAGATGGAGCACACGAATTATCAGATGGATTAGAAGCTTTAAGTCAAGGAACTTCATCTTTAAAAGACGGTGTTGATGGTATAGCAGATGCTTCAAATTTAGTCAATGACGGTATAAGTGATTTAAAAGATGGAACAAAGACATTAAATGACGGTTACGATGAATTTGATAAAGATGGTGTAATAGAACTTCATGACAAAGTTATTGAGAAAACAGATGAGTATAATGAAGTTTTTGAAATCAAAGATCAGCTTGCAGTGCTTTCTAGTAACTACAATAACTACTCAGGAATAGATGAAAGCATGGAAGGTACAGTTAAATTTGTTATGAAAATTGACAGCATAGAATTAGAGGAAGTACAGAAAGAAGAACCAGTCAAAGAAGAAAAAGAAGGAGGCTTCATAAACTGGTTAAAAGAAAAATGGAACAGCATATTTAAATAAGATAAAAGTTAAGGAAGCTTTACCGATGTAAAGCATTAAGTAATGAGAGATGAGAAACGAGAAACTTTCTAAGATAAAAGTTAATAGTTAAAAGTGTATAGTTAAGGAAGTTTTACTTACGTAAAAAATATAAATTAAAATAAATAATAATAAAATTTCTGTAAGAAATTTTAAACCATTAATTATCAACTATACACTATCAATTATTAACTGTATTTTCGTTACTAATTACTCGTTTTAATAGTGTGTTTTCGTGGTTAATAAAAAAAGAAAAGGAGATATTAAAATGAAAAATTTAGGTAAAAAATCTATGTCTTTGATATTATCATTAGTATTAATAATTAGTTCTGTAGGAATAGTTTATGCAGATGAACCTAATGAAGACAAAAATGTAGAAGATAATCTTGAAGCAGTATTAACAGATTTAAAAGTAAAACTAAATGGCAGTAAAGTTTTAGATGAAACAGTAGTTATTGATGGAAAAAGCTACTTACCTTTAGAAAAAATGTGTGAGCTTCTAGAAATAGAATTTTCATACGATGATGAAAACAGGACTATAGAAATTAACAGCAGTCAAGAAAATGATAAAGAATTATTTCATGGTAATGTAAAATTTGTATATAGTAATGGTACAATATACGAAGGTGGATATAGAAACGGTCAGTTTAATGGAGATGGAACAATAAATTATCCAGATGGGTCTATGTATGAAGGTAATTTTGTAAATGGTGTTATAGAAGGAGAAGGAGAATACACTGCATCAAATGGTGATGTATATGTTGGTCAATTTGTAAATAACGATTACTGCGGACATGGTAAATATACATGTTTAAATGGCAATTCTATAGAAGGTAAATTTGAAAGTAGTAAAATTAAAGGATATGCTCGTGTTAAAATTAGCGGTGAAGATGAAGCAAGACAAATGGGTGGATATGATTGGACTTCACATGTAGAAACAATGGACATCAGCAGCAAAGCTTTTGATTTACATAAATATAACGGAACAGCAGATTTGATATATGCTAATGGCGATCATTATGATGGAGCATTAACTGATGACTGCTACAATGGAAATGGAACATTAATTAGCCAAGATGGTTCAACTTATAAAGGAAATTGGATTATGAATAAGAAATCAGGTAACGGAACTATTACATATGCAGATGGCAGCATGTATAAAGGTTATTTCTTAAATGGACAATATGATGGCCAAGGTAAAATGTATTATGTAAATGGCGATGTTTACGATGGTGCATGGAAGCTAAGCAAAAAAGAAGGATATGGAAGATATACAGAAGCAAATGGAAATTATTTTTATGGAATGTGGAAGAATGATGTGAAACATACTTTAGATGAAGATGACGATGAAGACTACAAAGAGTATGGTACATATGTTAAGAATAGTAAAAATACAGGATGCAATAAGAGTGAATACTACAAACAAAAATGGGAAAATGGAGAATTGCTAAAACAGAGAAAAGATAAATAAAAAGATATACTTCTTTAGTAAATTACATGTTAGTGTAAGTTAAAGAATAATATAATATTCTTTAACTTACTTTGTCGCTCAGAATGACTCATTATCGTCATTCTGGGATAAGCAAGTAAGTTAATAACACTAAATTAGTACTCTGTATCAATAAACACCAAAATAAAAAAATTAGTTATTATTGGGTGTTGTAATATTGTTAAATGTATAGTATACTATTTGATAATTAAAAGTACATAGGTGATGGAGTTCGCCTTTAAATGCATTCAAGCTAATGACTCCTACTGAAAATAACAAGAAATTGTCAGTAGGATTTTTTTATGCCAAAAAACAACTTTGTTATTTTTATTGAATAATAAGAAAGTAGAGGAGTTCACCATAAATATTTAAGTGCTAACAACTCTTATTGATAATTTTTAATAAAAAGTGTTTTTGATAATTAGTAAAATAAAATTAATTTTGAGCTTGACTACAGTAAGGTATTTATGGTTATGATAAACACTATTAAAAATAATAAAAGGAGGGTAAAAAACATCTCTCTTATAGAGATTAAAAGTATTATACAGCTAGAAATAATTAAGGAGATGATAAAATGGCAGCAAGTTTAGCGACAATTGTATTTTTTGGGTTGTTAGCAAGCAAAGTATTTAAAAAGTTAAATTTACCCGGACTTTTGGGTATGCTAATATTAGGAATAATTATAGGACCATATTATTTAAATTTACTTGATCCCGATTTTTTAGAATTTTCATCTGATTTCACTCAGATAGCTTTAATTGTAATATTACTTAGAGCAGGTTTGGGAATTAGCAGAGATGATTTAAAAAGAGTTGGTAGTGCAGCTATAAAATTAAGCTGTTTACCAGGTTTGATAGAAGGAAGTATTATTGCATATATATCAACTAAAATCTTAGGATTTACTTTTATTGAGGGAGGAATATTGGGATTCATTATTGCAGCAGTTTCACCTGCAGTTGTTGTACCTTTAATGCTGGATTTAACAGACAATAGAATTGGTACAAATAAAGGTATACCTACTTTAATATTAGCGGGCGCATCTATTGATGACGTCTTAGCAATTACCATTTTCACTACTTTTTTAGGGTTATATAGCGGAGGACATGTTAATATAGGTATTACAGTATTGAGTATACCATTATCAATTATTTTGGGAACAGCATCAGGTATTCTAATAGGTTTAGTGATGGTTAGAATTTTTCGAAAATATAGCATGCGTGATACAGAAAAAGTTTTATTAATTTTATGTGCAGCTATTTTTCTTAATATATTTGGAGAAACTATAAAAAATAAAATTGAAATAGCAACTCTTTTAGGTGTTATGGCTATAGGGTTTATTATACTTGAAAAGAATTCAGACGCAGCAGTGAGATTATCAAATAAATTCAATAAAATATGGGTATTTGCTGAAATAATACTTTTTGTTTTAGTTGGAGCAAAAGTTAATGTCAATGTTGCTGTAGATGCAGGATTAAAAGGAATATTAATTATATTTATAGGTTTATTGGGAAGAAGTATAGGAGTTATTTTATCTACAATGGGTACAAATTTAAATTGGAAAGAGAGATTGTTCTGTGTCATATCATATACTCCAAAAGCTACAGTTCAAGCTGCTATTGGTGCTATACCACTATCAAAGGGAGTGGCATCAGGAGATGTTATGCTGGCAATAGCAGTATTATCAATACTCATTACGGCGCCATTAGGAGCTATAGGAATAAAGATGTCTTCTGAAAAATTGTTAGTTAAACAGTGAAAGATATAATAAGTAATAAATCTTATGGTATAATATGAAACAAATACAGCTTATGTTTAAGCTAGGAGAAAGGAAAATCCCTTATTATGAGTGAAAAAGATATAGATAGAAACTTTATTAAACAATCCCATATTAGAAGTAAGAACTTCAAAATCAAACATACACAAATTTGCAGCAATAAAGTTTTGTCAGGGGAAAAATTGAATAAGAAAATATATGAAAAAAGTGAGTTGATTTTAACTGCAAGACCTTTTATGAATCAAATTTATGATTTTGTTAAAAGTTCAAATTTTATATCTATATTAACTGATGAAGAAGGGTGTATTCTTACTATACTAGGAGACGAAAAAATATTAAAAAGAGCATTTGAAGGTGCTTTAGCTCCGGGTGCATATATGGGAGAAGAATATATAGGAACTAATGGAATGGGCACTGCTCTCTACGAAGGAAAACCACTTCAAGTATCAGGTAAAGAGCATTATATAGAAACTTTTTATCAATGGACATGTTCTGGTGCTCCTATAAGAGATACTAACGGAAAAATCATAGGATGTATAGATTTAACTGGAGATAAAAATGCAGTTCATTCTCATACGTTAGGAATGGTAGCGGCTGCTGCGAATGCAATTGAAAATATGCTTAGAATAAATAAATATAATGAAGAACTGTCAAGAAACAAAAAGTATATTGAAACAATAATTAATTCATTTCCTGCTGCTATATTTTCGGCGGATTTCAATGGAAACATTAATGCAGTTAATCAAAATTGTGAATCTATACTTGGATATACAGAAGCAGAATTGAAAAATATAAAAATATGGGAAATAATAAAAGATTGGAAAGAAATAAAAAATATAATAAAAGTAAAAGACAGCATATATCAGAAAGATATATTCGTTAACCTTAAGGTTAACAAATTACAATTAAATATGAGCGCATATCCTGTTTTCGATAATAAACAGCAGGCTTATGAAATTGTATTTGTATTTAATGATGTGAAAAAAGTTAGGAAACTTGCAAACAATATTATTGGAAGAAAAGCTATATATACATTTGACAAAATAATAGGAAAAGATGAGAATTTTATCAAAGCAGTAAATTTTGCAAAGAAAGTGTCTGACAGTAAATCAACAGTTTTAATATTAGGAGAAAGCGGGACAGGAAAAGAAATCTTTGCACAAGCAATACAGAATCACAGCAATAGAAGAGAAGAACCATTTATTGCAATAAATTGTGGAGCTATTCCTAAGAATTTAATTGAATCAGAACTATTTGGATATGAAGAAGGAGCATTCACAGGAGCAAAACGAGGTGGACATCCAGGCAAATTCGAAATTGCAGATGGCGGAACTATATTTCTTGATGAAATTGGAGAAATGCCTGTTGACCTTCAAACTAGGCTGTTAAGAGTAATAGAAGAAGGGACAGTTAGTAGAATAGGCGCAACTGAAGAAATTCCCATAAATGTTAGAATAATAGCAGCTACTAATAGAAGTTTAAAAGAAGAAGTTAAAAAAGGAAATTTCAGAACAGACTTGTTTTATAGATTAAATGTACTGCCTGTTAGATTACCACCGTTACGAGAGCGTAAACAAGATATTCCACTGCTTGTTGAATATTTTATGAAAAGAATATCAAGAAGATTGAATAAACGTATGGTACAAATACCAAAAGAATATATGGATTATTTAATGAATTATGATTGGCCGGGAAATATTAGAGAACTTGAGAATTTAATTGAGTTAATTATAAATACAGAGAGTATTCCTGCTAATATAAGCATAAATGATAGAAAAAATTCTATGGATTCATATTATGATGAAGGAGAAAACCTTAGTCTTGAGAATATGGAACATATGCATATTAAAAGAATTTTAAAGAAATACAATTGCAATATTTCTATGACCGCTAATATATTGGGAATAAGCAGAAATACTCTGTATAGAAAAATGGAAAAATACAACATAGACTGTTAAAAAACATAACAGTGTTCAATTATGACACACTATTTTAATAGCGTTATTGTTCAAAAATGAGACAGTAAACTAAACATTGATAATATGTATATGATGATAAATTTAATTTATGTTATAAAATCAATAAGTTACTTTAGTTACTGAATTAACAGAAAATTCATATATGATTGGCATAGTTGTTGCAAAATATACCTCTATAAAGAATGGAGGTATATTTATGTACGGATATAATGGAAAAATACTTAGAATAAATTTAAAAAACAAAAGTTATAATATAGAAAAGTTAGATACTGACATGGCAAAAAAATTTATTGGTGGAAGAGGCTTGGGTACTAAAATATTTAAAGATGAAGTAAACCCAAAGGTAGATGCTTTTAGTCCAGAAAATAAACTATTGATAGTTTCTGGACCATTGACGGGTACACCTATTTTTACTAGCGGTAGATATATGGTAGTTACAAAATCACCTCTTTCAGGTACAATAGCATCATCAAATTCTGGCGGTAAATGGGGCGCAGAACTAAAATTTGCAGGATACGATGTAATTATCATAGAAGAAAAGGCCGATAAACCTATTTATATAGAAATTGTAGATGATAAAATTGAATTTAAAGATGCATCTTATTTATGGGGAAAAGTTGTTTCAGAGACTACTAAAATACTTGAAGACAGTAGTGTTCAAGGAGCTAAGATTATGACAATAGGCCCAGCGGGAGAAAATCTATCAAAAATGGCTGCAATTATGAACGATAATGATAGGGCAGCAGGGCGATCTGGTGTTGGAGCAGTAATGGGATCAAAAAATCTCAAAGCTATAACTATAAAAGGAAGTAATAAGCCTCAGGTATATGATAGTGATGCATTAAAGAAGTTATCCAAGGAATTGTTAGTTAAAATCAAGGAAAATGGAGTTACAGGTCAAGGGCTTCCAACTTATGGAACAGCTGTGCTGGTTAATATACTTAATGAAATTGGCTGTCATCCAACAAACAATTTTCAAAAATCATATTTTGAAAATGCAGATGAAATCAGTGGAGAAACAATGGCAGAAAAGTTTCTTATTAAAAAAACAGCTTGTTTTAGATGTCCTATAGGCTGTGGCAGACATGTTAGAATAGGTGATGGTGAAGGGGGAGGACCAGAATATGAGACATTGTGGTCGTTTGGCTCAGATTGCGGAATAGATGATTTAGATGCAATAATAAAAGCTAATTATTGGTGTAATGAAATGGGACTTGATACAATCTCTGCAGGTGCTACTATTGCAGCAGCTATTGAATTACATCAAGAGGGATATATAAAAGATGAAGAATTAGATGGATTATCGTTAGAGTTTGGCAATGGAACTGATATAGTTGAATGGACAAAGAGAATTGGTAGAAGTGAAGGCTTAGGCAGAAAAATGGCAGAAGGTTCATACAGACTTGCTGAGAGTTATGGTGCACCAGAGTTATCAATGACTGTTAAGAAACTTGAAATACCAGCATATGATCCTAGAGGGATACAAGGGCAAGGACTGCAGTATGCTACATCAAATAGAGGTGGATGCCATGTCAGAGGATATCTAATCTCACCAGAGATATTAGGCTTACCCGAACAGTTGGACAGGTTTAAAATTGAAGGTAAGGCAATGTGGGCTAAAACATTTCAGGATTTAACTGCGTCAATAGATTCACTGGGATTATGTTTGTTTACATCATTTGCCTTTGGGGCAGAAGATTATGCAAACATGGTAAATGCAATATGTGGAACAAATCACACTGCTGATAGCATACTTGAAACAGGTGATAGAATATGGAACTTAGAAAAACAATTCAACCTTGATGCTGGAATAGCCCCGGGAGAAGACAAACTTCCAAAGCGGCTTTTAGAAGAAAAAATACCTGATGGTCCATCAAAGGGCTGGGTTCACAAATTATCTGAACTACTTCCTGAATATTATTCTTTAAGAGGATGGAACAAAGACGGCATACCTAAAGAAGAGAAGCTTGAAGAATTAGGGTTATAATAAAATGAAAGTTGAAGTAAGACTTTTTGCAACATTTAGAAATGAAAGATTTAAGAAAAAGTCTTTTGAAATTAGCAGCGGCATTACAACTCCTAAAGAAATTCTAGCAGATTTGGGTATTAAAGAAAGCAGTGTTGCAATTTTGTTAGTAAATGGAATACATTCCAAAATTAATATGCCGCTTAAAGATGGTGATATAATTTCATTATTTCCACCAGTTGGTGGAGGTTGAGAACTCATGTAAAGAAGCATCTAGCTTGTAAAAGCTAGGTGCTTCTTTATTTATATATAACTTTGAAATAATTATTGGAAATAAATAATCTTGACAAATCAATATGTTAAATATAAATTATCAAGCAAGGTATTAATACAATTAAATAATAAATATTATATAGAAGCACTTAATTTCTATAATTAAGTGCTTTTTTAAATTAGAAAAAAATTTTTGAAAAAAATTATACAATTTCTACAAATTACAACAAAAACTTTATAAAAAAGTGGTAAAATATAGGTAATAACATTAGGAGTTGTAAAAATATGAAAAAAATTGATTATAAAACATTCTTTGATTTTTCAAAAGATAGTCAAATTATAATTAAAGATTATGAAATTATTGATTGTAATAAGCAAGCAGAAAAATTTTTAAAAAAGCCTAGGGAGGAGATAATTAATAGTAATTTTTTTGAGTTTTTTAAACCATTAAGTATTGAAGTCAATGAAGAAATGAAGAAAAAGATTCAAGAAAAGTTTGATGAAATTAAAAGAAAAGGATACGGAGAATTTGAAAAAATTCTTTATAAAGAAAAAAATGAAAAAATGTTTACACTTTTTAGAGTAATTAGCATTGATAAAAATGATGAAAATTATTTTTATACAGTGATAGAAGATATAACTAAAAAGAAATCAGAAGAAAATGTATTTAAAAAACTAAAGTCTAATTTTAAATCATTATATGAAAAATCAGTTGTTGCTATAGCATTTCTTGATATTGATGGAAACATACTAGATAGCAATGATTATTTTAAAGAAATGTTTAATGTGGATGAAGTTATTTGTCAAAAGTTTTTAAATATATTTAATATAAATCCAAAAGTCTTATTAGATAATGAAGGATTAAAAAAAGAAGTTAATTTATATGATTTGAAAATGCCTAAAGTAAGCGAACAGCTTAAAAAATTAGGTATAAAATATATTGAAATTAACTTTGATATAATAAGACAGAATGAAAAGATTGAAGGTTTTTTTGTACAAATAAAAGATATTTCAAAGGCTAAAGAATATGAAAATAAAATAACTCAGCAAAATAAGCTTATGCAGTGTGTAATAAATAATATGCCTAAAGGAATAATTGTTAAAGATGTTAAAAATGACTTTAGATATGTATACTTCAATAAATCTGCTAAAAAAACATTAGGAATTGAAGTAGAAATAGAACTTATAGGAAGAAAAACAAAAGATATATTTGACGAAGAAATGATTAAGCGTATAAGTGAAAAAGATGATTATTATGTTAGCAATGATATTAAGGATATAAAAGAGATAAGAGAATATGAATATATTATAAAAGGTAATTTAGTAAAATGTACATGCTTAGCTGTAAAGAATAATAAAGAAGAGATAGTATATTTAATTAAAATGGTAGAAGATGTTACTGAGTTAAACAAAATTAATGAAAATGAAAAGCAAAGAGAAAAAATGGCAGCATTAGGTCAATTAGCAGGTGGTGTAGCACACGACTTTAATAATCAATTGATGAGTATAATTGGTAATTCTATGATGATACAAAAATCAGAAAATATAGTAAAAATAAAGGAATATGCAGAAAGGATAGTTCATATATCTCAAAGTTCAGCTAACCTAACAAAAAAAATACTTATGTTTTCAAGAAAAAGTAGTAATGTAGATAAATACATAAATATGAAAACAGTTTTTGATAATACACTGACAATTATTGAGTCAATACTAGATAAAAGAATAAGTATAAAGTACAAATACAAAGCTTCAAATATATGGATTAAAGGTGAAGAATCTCAAATTGAAAATGTTATAATAAATTTAGCTTTAAATTCAAGAGATGCACTTGAAAGTGGAGGTGCAATAGAAATAAAAGTTGAAGATGCAGAGTATAATAATGATAAAATATTAAGTCATGGAGAAGTTATAATTCCCGGAGAATATTTGAAGATTTCTATAAAAGACAATGGTGAAGGTATGAGTCAAGAAACACTTAGCCGTATATTTGAACCATATTTTTCAACCAAAAGTAAAACAAAAGGTACAGGATTAGGACTATCAGTAGTATTTGGAACAATAAAATCTCATTCAGGTTACATAAATGTAAAAAGTAAAGAAAATCAAGGAACAGTATTTGAAATCTTTTTACCTGCAAAAGATAGATATAAAAACGAGCACACTAGAAATGTAATTAGACTAAACAGAGTTGGTAATAGAATAATGCTTGTCGATGATGACAGAAATGTACTGGATATAGAGGCAGAGTTATTTGAAGATTTAGGTTATGAAGTTGAGAAATTTAGCTGTCCTAAAGAAGCTTTAACTTATTATGAAGATGAATGGCAGCAAATAGATTTCATAGTACTAGATATGATTATGCCTCAAATGAGCGGAAGAAGATTATATAGTGAAATAAGAAAAATAAATCCAAATATTAAAGCTATATTTATTTCTGGATTTAGTTTACAGGACAATAAAGAACAAGTACTTAAAGATGGTGCACTTGCTTTTATAGAAAAACCATTTACATTTGAAGATATATCATCAACATTAGCTAAAGTTTATTAGTAGATAATAAAGGTTTTAAGATTAGTGAACCGACCCCCAAAAGTTAGACCTAAAAATCTAACAATTGGAGGTCGGTTTTTTATGGCAAAATATAGCTATGAATTCAAGAAAAAAATTGTAAATGCATACATAAATGGTGAAGGAAGTAAACAGTTTTTAGCAAATA
>JAHDQO010000023.1 GCA_018433765.1 Tissierellales bacterium | reverse complement strand
TCTAGTTCTTAATTATAACGAGTAATTAGTAACGAATAACGAGTAACATGGTCTAAATTTTCTAACGAAAATTTATTTTTATTTATTTAAGTTTTTATATAATAAAAACTATCCATGTTTCTAGTTTTCTCGTTTCTCGTTTATCGTTTTTTTTATGTTTCTCGTTTATATTTTTTTTACATTTTTTATTTTTTTATTTTTTTCCATTTTACTCCTTGTCTTGTATCTTCTAATACTACACCTAGAGCATAAATTTTTTCTCTTATTTTATCAGCTTTATCGTAATCTTTATTTTTCTTTGCTTCTTGTCTATCTTCAATCAATTTTTTTATATCATCACTTATTTCTTCTTCTTCTTTATAAAATATGCCTAAAACATCTCCTAAAAGTTCCAAAGTTTCAAGAGCATATTTTATGTCTTCTACTGAAGTATTATTATTGAAATTACTATTTGTAAATCTAACAATCTCAAATAAACTTGTAATTGCATCAGCAGTATTTATATCATCTTCCATAGATTTTTCAAATTCTGACTTAAAATTATCTATAGTTTGCTTTATATCATTAGATAATTGACCTTTAGGATTTTTATCCAACATATATTCTAAACTTCTTTTTCCATTATACAATCTTTCAAGACTGCTTTTTGCCTGATTAATAGTATCTTTACTATAATTAATAGGCTTTCTATAATGTCCTGACAAAATAAAAAATCTCAATATCTCTAAATCAAATAATTCACTAACATCTCTAACAGTAAAGAAATTATTTAATGATTTACTCATTTTATGGTTATCTACATTAATCATACCATTATGAAGCCAAAATCTTGCAAATGGTTTTCCAGTAAGACTTTCAGTTTGAGCTATTTCATTTTCATGATGAGGAAATTGTAAGTCTTCTCCACCAGCATGAATATCTATTGTATCTCCAAGATATTTACGTGACATAACTGAGCACTCTATATGCCATCCAGGTCTGCCCTTTCCCCACGGGCTTCCCCAAGATGGTTCACCTTGCTTCTCCTTTTTCCATAAAGCAAAGTCTATTGGATTTTTCTTTTCATCACTTACTTCAACTCTTGCTCCTGAAACTAAATCCTCAAGATTTTTTTTAGAGAGTTTACCGTAATCTTTACATTTAGAAATATCAAAGTATACATTTCCGTTTACATTATATGCGAACCCTTTTTCTTCTAGCTCTTTTATAAATTTTATTATATCTCCTATATGATCTAAAGCTCTTGGATGTGTAGTATCTTCTTCTTTAATATTTAAATTTTTTGAATCAGTTAAATATTCTGCTATAAATTTATCTGCTATTTTCTTAACTGTTGTATTTTCTTCGTTTGCTTTTTTTATCATTTTATCATCAATGTCAGTAAAATTAACTATATAGTCAACTTTGTAGCCCTTGTATTGAAAATATCTTCTTAAAGTATCAAACACTATCATAGGTCTAGCATTTCCAACATGAATATAGTTGTATACAGTAGGACCGCAAACATACATTTTTACTTTGTTTGATTCAATTGGAATAAATTCTTCTTTTTTACGTGTTAAAGTATTATATAATTTCATTTTTTCACTTCCTAATATTAAATTATTTATTTACACTAAATTATTTAATTATATGTGATTTTCAATAGCATATTTAACTCTATCTATAGTATTTTCTTTTCCTAATGCTATAAGTATTTTACCCATATCTGGCCCGTGAAGTTGACCTGTTACTGCTCCTCTTACAGGCATGAAAAGATTTTTCCCTTTTACTCCTGTCTTTTTCTTTAATACTTTGAATATACTGCCTGCGAATTCTTCATCTATGTCTTCTACATTTTCAAGTTCTTCAATAAAAACTTCTAACAAATTTTTAACATGGTCAAGTTTTAGCATATCATATACTTCTTGATTTTCAAGTTGTACTTCATTACCAAAAAATATCTTTACATGTTCCGCTATTTCGTTAACATAATTTAGTCTCTCTTTTACAGCATCTACTATTTGTACTATCCATTCAAATCTATTCTTAATATCATCATTAGTAATTAAACCTGATTCTACAAGTGTAGGTATTGCAAGTTTAGCAATTCTTTCAGGAGAAGCTTGCTTTATGTAATGATTGTTTATCCAATTTAATTTATCTACATCAAAAACTCCACCTGTCTTTGATACTCTATCAAAGGAAAATTCATTCATTAACTCTTCCATTGTAAACAATTCTTTATTTTCCTTTGGACTCCAGCCAACTAATGCTAAATAGTTTACTAATGCTTCTTGTAGATACCCTTTATTTTTAAAATCAGATACAGCAACATCACCTTGTCTTTTACTTAGTTTCTTTTTATCTTTATTGAGAACAGTTGGTAAATGCACAAATTCGGGTGCTTCCCAACCAAAGTAATTATAAAGTATAATTTGTTTTGGAGTTGATGTAAGCCACTCTTCACCTCTTACTACATGAGTTATCTTCATAAGATGATCATCAACTACTACTGCAAAGTGATAGGTTGGAAAACCATCTGATTTTATAAGCACTTGATCATCAACTTCAGATGTATTAATTGTAATTTTCCCTCTAACTGCATCATTAAATGTAATATCTTTATCTTTTGGGACCTTAAGTCTTATTACATATTCTTCTTTTGCTGCTATCTTTTTTTCTATCTCTTCTTTACTAAGATTTAGGCAGTGTCTGTCATACATTGGAGTTTTTCCTTCATTTTTCTGCTGTTCTCTTACTTCATCTAATCTTTCTTTAGAACAGAAACAATAATAAGCATAGCCTTTTTCTACAAGATTATCTATATATTTTTTATAAATATGTAATCTTTCTGATTGTATATATGGACCATAATTACCTTTCTGCACAAGTTTTCCATCTTCTACGAAAATACCTTCATCATGATTAATACCAGACCATGATAACGCCGATATTAAATTTTCTATAGCTCCTTCTACATATCTTGTTCTGTCTGTATCTTCTATTCTCAATATATAACTTCCATTTTTGTGTTTCGCAAATAAATAATTATATAAAGCAGTTCTTAAACTGCCAATATGCACATAACCTGTTGGACTTGGTGCAAATCTTAATCTTACTGTCATTTTAATCCTCCCTTAGTATTTTATTGTTTATTATTAACTTTTATTTATACTAATTATTTTATAAAATCTTATCTATATAATACCATAGCACTTGTACAGCTTCAATTAAATTTAATAATAATATAATCCTCAAATTTATAATAGTATATCTAATATTTGCTATTATTTCAATATAATATAATTTCTTTAAAACAATTGGATATTTTTTCAATTTTTATGTATTTAATTTGTAATATATAATTTGTCGATATATGTTAAAATTAGTATAAAAGAATAAAATTTAGACTAAAAAATGGAGGATTATATGACCCGAAAAACAATTATTATTTTTTTATCACTACTATTATTTCTATCAATCCCAGTATATGGCTATTCTAATACTGGTAATGTGAACATTTCTAACATAGCACTGTATCAAAACATAGACTATTCATCTAATATTGTTGATGTGTTAAGTATTAATGATAAAGTAACTATTCTTAACGACTCAAATAATTGGTTGCAAATTAAAACATCAGATGGAAAAGTTGGGTGGATAGAAAAATATTTTGTTAACTTAACACCAGAGAAATATGTTTTAAATACTTGTGGCTCTAGAGTAAATTTACGTTCTTCTCCTACAACATCATCTAAAATCGTTGGACAAGCTGAATGTGATGAAACGCTTAAATATGTTGATACTTTTCACAGCTGGTATATAGTAGAATATAATGGACGAGAAGTATATATGGCAAGCTGGCTTGGTGAAATAATATCATACGGTAAAGATAAGATATATTTAATTGATGATAAGATTAATATTAGAAATGAACCTAATGCATCAGGAACAGTTCTATATCAAGGAAATAAATATGATTCATTTGATTATTACGGTGAATCGAAAGGCTGGATTAAAATAAAGTTACCTAGTGGTGAATATGGATATGTTGCAGGCTGGTTGACTGCTTATAATAATAATAATTTTATTAACGGTATTAATGGTTATAAAAAAACTACAGATAATCTAAGACTTAGAGTAGGTCCTTCATTAAACGACAAAATAATTACTGTCATAGAATCAGGGGAAATAGTAAGAGTTATTGACAATATGGGAGAATGGGACAAAATAATAACTGCATCTGGAAAAATTGGATACAGTTATAATGAATACTTAAAGACATGTAATCCTTTAGAAGGCAAAACCATATTATTGAATCCAGGACATGGAGGTAAAGATCCAGGTGCTATTGGATATTCAAACAAATTTGAAAAATATGTTAATTTAGATGTTGCATTGAAATTGCAGGAAAGTTTAAAGAATTTAGGAGCTGAAATAGTTATGACAAGAACATATGATACATATATAAGCAGAAGTTATCGTGCAAACATGTCTAATAATATAAAGCCAGATATTATGTTCAGCATACATCATAATTCTCTTGGTAATCATAACTATTTTGGAATGTCAACATATTATGATACAAAAAACAATGCAAATGGATATTTAGGTAAAAAGTTAGCTAACTGTATTTATGATAACATGGTTCAAATAAACGGAGTATACAGAGATGGCGTGTACGATAGAAATTTCGAAGTATTAAGAAAAACAGACACTCCTGCGGCTCTCATAGAAATTGGATTCATGTCAAATGAATGGGAAGAAAGAAACTTTCATTTAGAGAGTTTTCAAAATGAAGCTGTTAAAAAGTTATCTTTAGCTATTATTGATTATTTTCAATCTGTAAATTAATAAGTACTTTATACATAAAAAAGGCTGCATAGCATAGACTGCAGCTTTTTTTACGTATAAAGTATATAAAGCATGTATACAATATATAATATTGAAATAATAAATAAAATTTTTTGTTTAAATGTATTAAAATAGTGGTATATATTTTAATGAAGTTTCAAAAGTGGAAATAAAGTTAAGATGGAGGTTACTTATGAAACACTTAGAAATAAAAGAAAATATTTATTGGGTGGGAATGCTAGATCCTGAACTTAGAGTTTTTGATATAATAATGCGTACAAAATTTGGTACTACATATAATTCTTACATTGTAAAAGGTACAGAAAAAACTGCTTTAATAGAAACTGCAAAAGCAAAATTTTATGATGATTATTTAGAGAAAATAAGCAGTATAGTTGATATTAAAGATATAGACTACATCATATTAAATCATACAGAACCAGATCATACAGGATCTGTAGAAATGCTTACAAAACTTAACCCTGATATAACAGTAGTAGGTTCTTCAGGTGCTATTCAATTTATTGAACATATAATAAATAAAGATTTCAAATCCAAAATTGTAAAAGATAAAGAAGAAATTTCTTTAGGAAACAAAACATTAAAATTTATAAATGCACCTAACTTACATTGGCCTGACTCTATGTATACATATATACCTGAAGATAACACTTTATTTTCTTGTGATTCTTTTGGTTCACATTACTGCTTAGATACCATGCTTCAGAGTACAATTGAAAATCATGATGATTATATGGAAGCTGTAAAATATTATTATGACATGATTTTAGGACCATTTAAACCATTTTTCTTGAAAGCAATATCTAAAATTGAGCAGCTTAAAATTGATTTAGTTTGCCCAGGTCATGGTCCTATACTTGACGAAGATCCATGGAAAATTATTAATCTTTCTAAAGAATGGTCTACTGAAGTAAATCCTAATAAAAATAAAACTGTTATAATACCGTATGTAAGTGCTTATGGATATACTAAAGAAATAGCAGAACATATTTGTAAAGGTATTAAAGAATTGGGTATAGACTGTAAACTTTACGATTTAGTTTATGCAGATACTTCTGAAGTATTAAATGAAATTTACTGGGCTGACGGTTTATTGTTTGGTTCACCTACAATTTTAGGTGAAGCATTAAAACCTATTTGGGATGTACTAACAAGTATGGTTACAAGTTTACATGGTAGAAAATTTGCCTCTGCCTTTGGTTCTTATGGTTGGAGTGGAGAAGCAGTACCTAACATAATGACAAGATTAAAACAGCTTAGAATGAAAATTAATGATGAAGGTTTTACAGTTAGATTTAAAGGATCTGAAAAGCAGTTAGAAGAAGCTTACCAATTTGGGAAAAAATTCGGAGAAAAGATGCTATAATAAATTTAAAATGCAAAATGCAAAATTTGCGCAAAAACTTAAAATTCAAAATGTAAATAAATTTAAAAATTTATAATTAAAAAAGATTTCGCAAGCGAAATCTTTTTTAAATCAATTTTAAATTATATGTAATAGTCATAAAATGCTTTATAGGCTTTGTAGGTCATATATACGTCTGCTTTGCTTACTATTTCATATGGTGCATGCATACTTAACACAGGTACTCCTAAATCTACAACGTCCATATTAAATTTTGCTAAAATATAAGCTATAGTTCCACCGCCGCCTTGATCAACTTTTCCAAGTTCGCCTGTCTGCCAAATTATATTATTTTCATTAAATAACTTTCGTAATTTTCCTATGTATTCAGCATTAGCATCATTTGCACCAGACTTACCTCCTGAGCCTGTAAATTTAACTAATGTAACACCATTACCTATATAAGGAGAATTTAATTTTTCAAGAACTGAAGGATACGTAGGGTCAAATGCTGCTGCAACATCTGAAGAAAGTACACTGCTATTTGCAAGTGTTCTTCTAAGCTCAAGTCCTGAAAATTTACCTTTTTCAAGATATAATAATTCTGATACAGCATTATTAAAAAACTCTGAGTTCATTCCTGTATTTCCTACACTTCCTATTTCTTCTTTATCAACGAATAAACCTACTGCAGTTTTTTTATTATTTTTTGTTTCTAACACTGCTTGCAAAGACGTATAAGCACATACTCTATCATCATGACCATATCCTGCTATGAGTCCTCTGTCTATTCCAACATCTCTACATTTTCCTGCTGGTACTATTTCCAACTCAGCAGTAAGAAAATCTTCTTCTGTTATACCATATTTGTCATTTAATAATCTAAGTACATTTAATTTAAATTTATCTTTAGCTTCTTTATCATCATATGGTAAACTGCCAATAATAACATTTAAATCTTCACCTGCTATTGCTTCTGATAAATTTTTCTTATATTGATCTTTAGCTAAGTGAGGAAGAATATCTGTTATAAAGAATACTGGATCATCTTCATTATCGCCAATAGATACTTCAATTTTTTCTCCATTTTCTTTTATTATTACTCCATATAAAGCTAATGGCATTGTCACCCATTGATATTTCTTAATGCCTCCATAATAATGTGTTTTCAAAAGAGATAAACCACTGTCTTCATATAAAGGGCACTGTTTTAAATCAATCCTAGGTGCATCAATATGACTTCCTACAATATTTAACCCACTTTCAAGTTCATCTTCTCCAATTACAAAAAGAGCAACTGCTTTATCTTTGTTTATAGTATAAACCTTCATTCCCTTCTCAATGCTATTAACACTATCAATAGGCACAAATCCTTGTTCTTGTGCTCTCTTAACTATCTCTTTCACTGAGTTTCGTTCTGTCTTTGATAAATCTATAAACTTCTTATAATCTTCGCCAAAATCTAATACTGCTTGTCTTTCTTTTTGATTGATTTCTTCCCAGACTAATTTTTTTTCATAAAAATATTTTTTATACTTGTTACTATCTTGTGACATTTCATATTCCTCCTACTGAATATTTTCTAAATTTTTTAGATACATTTTATTATCTATTAAAATACATTGTATTTGATATTTTTTTAATGTATTTTTTTCACCTTCATATCCATATGATTTCCAATTAAGTATTGCATCTAAATCTATAGATTCTTCTTTATAATCTATATTTATTATATTTTCAACTTTTACACTTTTTGCAAGTTCATAATCAGTCGGATTGTTCATTACCCTTGAAAGAACATCTAAATCACTGTTTAATAATGTACTTCGTTCTATTTTTTCAAGTCTTTCTTTTAATTTTAGAAAATCTTGTTCTTCGTAAAGATACTCATTAATAATATCAATTCTCTTGTTAAGTAATTGTTCTATTTTGTTTATTTCATTATCCTCACTAAAACTTTCTATTGCATATAAGCTAAAAATAAACATAATAGAAACAAGAATTATAATACTTTTTTTCATTAGCTATCCCCCTATAAATTAGTAATCTATATTATAGAGAATTAGCTAAATATATTTTATCGATTTATGGCATCGAATAAAAAAATTTAATTACATTCTTCGTCAGTAAATTCTATATTATCCAACTGTTTTTTAAATGATTTTCTAAAATTTTTTAGGTATTCTTCTCTTAATTTTCTTTGTTCTTCTTTTTCTTCACAAGTTAAGCCAATATTTTTTGATTTTTTTGCAAGATTATTTATTCTTTCTAGTTTTTCTTTACTAATCAAAATAAAACTCCTTTAATGTTAAACTACAATATTTATTTTTTATTATCATCTAATTTTTTAACACTGTTTCTTTTTTCTATAGTAAAGGGAAGTTCCATTACATTAGATATACTCTTTTCACCTTTTATGATTGTTTTTATAAGCATTCTCATGCTTACGGCTCCTATATCATAAAATGGTTCTCCTACTGTAGTTAACTGAGGCCTCACATATTGACCTATCTGATAATTTCCATAACCTGCTATAGAAATATCGTCAGGAACTTTATAGTTTTTATCTAATAATATGTTCATTAACCCAATAGCTAATTCATCATTGCTGCACACCATAGCTGTAAAGTTGTTTATATCTTTTACTATTTCTTTTCCTGACTCATAAGCATGACTATATCTACGTCCGCCAGCTGTATATACCATGTTGTATTCTAATTCATTTTCCTGTAAAGCTTTTAAATAACCTTCTATTTTATCTTTTTCAACAGAACTTCGTTCTTCAAAATCGCCTAGAAAAGCTATATTTCTATGACCCTGCCTAATAAGATAATTTGTCATTTCATAAGATGCTGAAAAATGGTCAATTCCTATATAATTAATATTGTTTTTTATATTTCTAGTAAAAAATATATATGGTTTATTTAAATTTTTTACCTGTTCAATTATTTCATCATCAAAATCATATCCAACTAATACTATACCTTCAGCTTGTTTTCTATCTAGTAATTGTAAATATTTTTGCTGGGCTTCTTTGCTAAAATAACTACTGCATAATAAAATATCGTAATCATACATTTTTCCAATTTCTTCTATTCCTCTAACAATCTCTGCTACATATGTATTTGCAAGATTATTTACTATAACCCCAATTAAATAAGATCTCTTTGTTACAAGACTTCTAGCAACATCGTTAGGCTTATATCCTGTTTCTTTTATTACTTTTAAAACTTTTTCCCTTGCTTCAGGACTTACAGGTTTAGAATCATTTATAACTCTTGAAACTGTAGATATTGAGACGCCAGCTAAACGTGCAACGTCTTTTATTGTTACCATTGTTTTCCCTCCTCATTCTTAACCTATTAATTATAATACACAAAAAAGCTATTTTTTTCAAGTCATTTGCATATGTTTTCCTTAATCTTTATTTCTTTCCATTTTTATATGTTAAATTATATTATTAATAATGTACCCCTAATTTCAAAATCTATTACCTATAAGTTAAAGCACAAAATAAACTATCCTAACACATTAAAAAAATAAAAAACTCGCAATCAGCGAGCTTATATTTTAATTAAATTTGGCAGCCTCTTTCTATAAATACATATGTGTTCAAATCCAGCCTTTTTGGCTACTTCAACAGCTTTATCATATCCGAAGCCTACATTGTTAGGTGATTTAGCATCAGAACCTATAGTTATAATTTCTCCACCTAACTTTTTATACATCTGAAGAATCTTTAATTGTATTAATATTTGTTCTTCATTTTTTTCATATATTGATGTATTAATTTCTAAACCTTTGTTTAATTCAACAAGTCTCTTCAAAACAATTTTAACTAGATAACTGTACTTTTCAAAAGCAATCTTCTCTATTATATAATCTGAATAATTGTCCAATATATCAATATGTCCTAATATATCAAAGTCTTCAAAGCTATTTATTACATCTAAAGTACAATTATAATAATCTTCATATATATCTAATGTTTGTCTACCTTTAAAAAACGCCCCATTATTAAAAAATTCGTCATCAACTCTATGAATAGATAAGATAATCATATCTATAGGAACATCTTTTATTTTGTCTTCTACTAAATCAATGTCTTCTTTTCCTACACCTAATTCTAAGCCACATAAAATATCTATATTGTTTTTATACTTAACAGAATACTTTTTAACCTCTTTCCAATATTCTTTTAGATCAAATTCAAAATTAATATTACTGTTTTTAATTAATTCAAAATGATCAGCAAAATAAATCGTTTTTAGTCTTTTTTCAATTGATTTTTCTATCATTTCATCCATAGAAAATTTACAATCGTGTGAAAATATGCTATGGACATGACAATCATGCATTTTTTTCTCCTTTAATACAAAACCCACAATGCCGCAAACCATTTAATTCATACCCGCCCCTTGGCAGGTGGGTGCTCTGTTAAAAGCTTCTAATTTCCTGTCAAGCAGGTTTATTATATACTCCTAAACGCAAGCTCCCGTCATTACTATGTCGGTTGAATTAATAGGCTTCCAAACACCGCAGGTATATTTTATATTAATATTATACCAAATTTTCAGTATACTTCAATATATCTTTTTCATCTAATGTTTCCTTTTCTATTAATTTATAAGCTAATTTAATTAATACTTCAGTGTTTTCCTTTATTTTTTTCGAAATACTACTATATAATTCTTCTATCAAGTCTTTTACATATTTTTCTATGTTGGTTTGTATAGTAAACTCTTTTGCTAATACTCCATAATTAATCGTACCTAATTTATTGTGCATTCCATACTTAACAACATAATCAAGAGCTAATTTTGTTACTTTTTCTATATCATTTTGAGCACCAATTGTTATATTTCTATTTCCAAAAAATATTTCTTCTGCTGCTCTTCCTCCTAATAACACCATCATTTTGTTCCTTATATATTCTTTAGTTACTAATCCTGAATCTTGAGATGTACTTAATGTATATCCACCTGCACCCTTTGTTGTTGGAATAATAGATACTCTTAAAATTCTATCTTCAGGTATTAATAATATAGAAGATATAGCATGTCCCGCTTCATGAAAAGCAGTGATTTTTTTTTGTTCCATACTTACTTGTAATTGTCTTTTTTCTTTACCAGCTGATATATGAAGATATGCTTTTTCTAGATGTTCATTTTTAATTATACTTGAGTTTAGTTTTGCAGCTATTATTGCTGCTTCATTAACCAATGTTTCTATCATTGCACCATTAAAGAATACTGTTTGATCAGCAATTTTACCGATATCTATATCGTCTTCAATAGGTCTTCCTGTTAAGTATAATTGTAAAATTTCCTTTCTTTCCTCTTTATCGGGAAGCATTATTTCTATTTGTCGGTCAAATCTACCCGGTCTCAACAATGCATTATCTAATGTATCTATTCTGTTTGTTGCAGCAACAACTATTGTACTATTATTTTCATCAAAACCGGACATTTCAGTCAGTAGTGCATTTAATGTCCTATCTCCTTCATCACTACCCCTTGCATTTCCTAACCTCTTTTTTCCTATAGCATCTATTTCATCAATAAATATGACACTTTTTTCAACTTTTTTAGCTTTGCTAAAAAGTTTTCTTATTCGACTAGCACCTAATCCTGCATAAACTTGTACAAAATCCGAACCTGACACAGCAAAAAAAGGAACTTCTGCTTCTCCTGCAAGAGCTCTTGCTAATAATGTTTTACCGGTGCCTGGAGTACCATAAAGTAATAAACCTTTAGGCATTCGTGCACCTAACTTATTATATTTCTCTGGATACTTAATAAAGTCTACTATCTCCTTCAGACTTTCTTTAGCTTCATAATTTCCTGCAATATCACAAAATTTAACTGATGATTTGTTTTTGTAATTTATTTCACTTAAATTATTGATTTCTTTTTGTGCTGCTTTCTTGTTTTTTGTTAACATGAAATAAATAAAAACAAGTACCCCGATAACTGCAGCTATTTGTAGCATATCTACATTGTTCATGCTATCCCCTACTTTCTGTAGGATAATTATAACATAAGCACTTGTTTATAATATGATTAATTTATGCCTAGCTTACATTGTTTTTCCATTATTTATGCTAACAACTTACTAATTTTGAACTTTGCATTTCTAATTTTTAATTTATTTTGGTTTACTTTAGTAAACCTACCAAATCTTTAAACTTTTCACTTTTATCTTTTATCTTAAAAGACATACCGCCTGACATGAGATACCCTCTTCCCTTCCTTCAAATCCAAGTTTCTCTGTAGTAGTAGCTTTAATATTAATATTTTTTTTATCAGTATTTAATGTGTTAGCTATAATTTCTTCCATTTTTTCAATGTATGGAAATATCTTAGGTTTTTGTGCAATTACTACTGCATCTATATTTTCAATTTCAAATTTTTTTAATTTTAATAAACTATATACTTTTTTTAGTAATTTAACACTAGAAATATCTTTGTACTTTTCATCATTATCTGGAAAATGCCTTCCTATGTCTCCTTCTCCCATTGCCCCTAGTATACTGTCCATTATAGCATGTATAAGTACATCAGCATCTGAGTGTCCATCTAGTCCTTTTTCATAAGGTATTTGTACACCACCTATAATCAATTTTCTATTTGGTACCAATCTATGTACATCATATCCTATTCCTATTCTCATTTAAAAACCTCCCTCTTTTTAAAGTTAATAGTTAAAAGTTAAAAGTGTATAGTTAATGGTTTAAATTTTCTACGAAAATTTATTAAATATTTAATATATGTTTTACTAAAGTAAAACTTCCTTAACTTTTATCTTTTCACTTTTCACTTTTATCTTTATTATCATCCATTATAGCTTTTGCTATTTTTAAATCAAATGGATTTGTTATTTTAATATTATTTCTACTTCCTTTAATTATTTTTATTTTATAACCATAATTTTCAACAACTGATGCATCATCTGTAACTTCAAGTTTATCTTTAACAGCTTTTTCATAACATGTTTTAATAATATCGTATGTAAAAGTTTGTGGTGTTTGGGCTAAAATAAATGAATTTCTATCAACGGTTTTTTCTATAAAACCGTCTTCACTGGATTTAAGTGTATCTACTATTTCTACAGCAGGTATACAGCATTTATATTTAATTCCATAATCAATACATTTGTTTATTATATCTTGAGTTACAAACGGTCTAACCCCATCATGAATCAGAACTAAGCTATTTGTTTCTTTGATTTCAGAAATTCCATTCCACACTGATTCCATTCTATTTTTACCACCATTTGTAATAGATACTATTTTATTATAATAATCAAGTTTATTGTCTAGAATTTTTTTCATGTCTTTATCTACTACTAAAATAATCTCATCTATAAATTTATTTACTTCAAATACATCAATTGTCCATTCCAGTATAGTTTTATTTTTTAAGTTTATGTACTGCTTAGGTTTGTCTAGATTCATACGAGTACCTTTACCCGCTGCAACAATTATCGCAATAACTTTTTTATTTAAATACATATTACCACCTTACTCATAATGTTTTTCCATAAATAGTATATAGTATATATTTTTTTTGTACAATAAAAAAGGTAAAAATAATTAATTTACAAACAAAAAAGAAATTTGCTTTTATTTTAAGCAAATTTCTTTATGTAATTTTATAGTAATATTAATATCTTAAACCGCTTTATTAGCAGCAGTTTTTAATTTAGCAAAAATCATTCTACCAGCAGCAGTTTGTAAAACACTTGTAACTATAACAGTTATAGAACCTCCAATATATTTTTTTCCACCTTCTACTACTATCATAGTTCCATCATCAAGATAAGCTAACCCTTGACCTGACTCTTTACCGTCCCTAATTATTTGAACAGCCATCTCTTCTCCTGGTAAAACTACTGGTTTAACTGCATTTGCAAGCTCATTAATATTTAATACTTCAACGCCTTGAAATTCAGCTACTTTATTAAGATTAAAATCATTTGTCAATACTTTACCATCTAATACTACTGCAAGCTTTAGAAGCTTAATATCAACTTCGTTAACATCATCAAAATCTTTAGATTCAATAATAACATCAACATAGTCTTCTTTTTGTAATCTATTTAATATATCCAGACCTCTTCTTCCTCTGTTCCTTTTTAATCCATCAGATGAGTCAGCGATATGCCTCAATTCTTCTAAAACAAATTCTGGTATAACAACAGGTCCTTCAATAAAGCCTGTTCTGCATATATCTGCAATTCTACCATCTATAATAACACTAGTATCGAGAATTTTAGGAGAACTTCTATATTTATTTTTTGTTTGCTTAGATTTGCTGCCTCCTAAAAATTTATTATTGTTTAAAAAAGTTCCTGATATATCTTCTCTTTTAGTAGTTGCAATTTTAGCACCTAAATATCCAAAAAACAAATACAATAAAACCGTTATAACAGAACCAAAAATAGGTATTTTAGTGAATGGTTGACTAACTAGAAAAGCTATAATCAAGCCAACAATTAATCCTATAGAACCTGATATTATATCTCCCATTGGTACTTTTAAAAGTTCATTTTCAAATCCACCGGCAATCTTCAAACCAATCTTTTTAATTCTAGAAGTTAAAATAAAAAATATAATTCCAAATATTAATCCAATTCCAATAATTATATAATTACGGTAACTTTCTTCAATAAAATTTAGTAATTCCACCTGATATAATAATATTCCTATAGCTGCTCCAATCATAATTCCCATTATAGTTATAATTGCTCTTGTTACTTTTTCAAGCAAATATACCACCTCCTCTTATTAATATAACCAAATTTTAATTATATATTATAAATTTAACATATTTATACGCCAAATTCTATAATTTTATTTATATATTACTATAGTTTTATTAAGGTAACCTTAATTTTTGACAAATTTTTAGAGCCTTCACAGGCTCTATATATTATCAATTATACATTCAATTTCTGCCTGTACTTTAGTTCCGTCCGTATTCTTTGCTAATGCAATTTCACTAACTAAAATTTGCTTTGCATTAGAAAGCATTTTCTTCTCTCCTGTCGATAATCCTTTTTCTTTATCTCTATAAGATAAGTCTCTCACTACTTCAGCTACTTCAAAAATATTTCCTGTTTTTATTTTTTCCATATTGCTTCTAAATCTCTTATTCCAATTTAAATCTGTTAATGCAGTTTTTTCTTCCAATATGGATACTACTTTATTAATTTGATCTTTTCTAATAATGCTTCTAATACCAATATTATCGACATTATCAACTGGAATCATCAATTTCATTTCGCCTACAGGCATTTTTAAAACGTAATATCTTTTTTTCTTTCCTAATATTTCTTTTTCCTCTACCGATTCAATTGTTCCGGCTCCATGCATCGGGTACACTATTTTATCTCCTAATTTAAACATCAAACTACCTCCTGTTAATAGTATACACTATGGTTTAACATATGTCAAATTAGTAATTATATAATGAATTATATACCATGTCAATAATTTTTTCCAAAAAAATAATATTTGACAATAAAGCTTGTCTCTAAGTATAATAAAATTAGTAAATTAAAAATTTGTTTAATGTTATATTAAAAAATAGATGTTGATAATTTAAGGAGTGAAACAATGTCAGATAATTGTAATAATTTCCAAAAAACAGTATCTAAAGTACAGCTTCGAAATAAAAGTATTCTTGATATTATATCTAAACTAGGTGAAGCAAACGCCCTCGTTAATAGAGCTGTTGTCAAATCAGTAACATATTGTGGATGTGTATCAGTAAAAGCTACAAAACAAATTTATGATTCAAATAAATCTTTAGAAGAAAACAAGACGTATTTGAAAACACATGTTGAAGGCGAACTTTGTGATAAGTGCAAAGAAAAAATAATAGAAGAAATTGGTAATTATTTATACTATGTTGCTTCTTTATGCGATGCTCTTGATATAGATCTTAATGATGTACTAAATAATAAGTTAAACGAATTAAAAACTTTGGGTATTTACAGCCTACTATAATCAGTTAATAATTTAATTATAATTGATAGTTAATAGTTTAATTAAGGAATTCGTTTTTCGAATTCCTTTTTAACTTAATATAACATCTAATGCCTGTCTAATATTTTCTACACTAATAATTTCTATCTCCTTAACTTCTCTAGATGTATTTAAATTTGCCTTTGAAATTACAGCTTTTTCAAAACCCATCTTTTGAGCTTCTCTCAACCTTTTATCTATATAACTTACACCTCTTAGCTCACCTGTTAAACCTATTTCTCCAATTAAGATAGTCTTTGGATTTATTACTTTTTCTTTAAAACTAGACGCTAATGCACAAATTATAGCTAAATCAGCAGCTGTTTCTTTAAGCTGCAATCCTCCTGTTACATTAATAAAAGTATCAGTATTTTGCAGTGCTAAACCAGCTTTCTTTTCAAGGACAGCTAAAAGCATTGCAGCTCTATTGTTATCTATTCCAGTTGTAACACGTCTTGGCATTCCCATTGAAGAAAAACTTACTAAAGCCTGTATTTCAATAAGTACGGGTCTTGTTCCTTCAATACTGGCTGTAACTGCCGTCCCATAAGCCTCTATAGGCCTTCCCTCTAAAAATATTTTCGAAGGATTCATTACTTCAACTAAGCCTTTCTCTCTCATCTCAAAAATTCCTATTTCATTAGTTGAACCAAATCTATTTTTAACTGCTCTTAAAATTCTATAAGAATAATTTTTCTCTCCTTCAAAATATATTACTGTATCCACCATGTGTTCTAATACTCTAGGTCCTGCAATAGCTCCTTGCTTAGTAACATGTCCAACTATAAAAGAAACCATATCTTTTGCTTTTGTAATTCTCATAATCATAGAAGTTATTTCTCTTACTTGACTTACACTTCCTGGTGCTGAAACAATATCCGGACTGTACACTGTTTGTATAGAATCTAAAATTAACAAATCTGGCTTTTGGTTTTCAATATGCTCTTTAATTATTTCTATATTTGTTTCAGCCAACACATATAATTCTCCACTACCAAAACCTAATCTGTCTGCCCTTAATTTTATTTGTTCTCCTGATTCTTCTCCAGAAACATATAATACTTTTAGACCTTGTTTCGATACATCATTAGCTGTTTGCAGTAAAAGTGTAGACTTTCCAATTCCTGGATCTCCTCCTACTAAAACAAGAGAACTTTTTACTATGCCGCCGCCTAACACTCTATCTAACTCACCACTACCAGTCTTTATTCTTTTATGCTTTAATGATGATATATCAGATAATTTTTCTATTTTTCCAGTACTCAGTCCTCTATTTTGTTTTGAGCTTGATTTTAATACTCTTTCTTCTACAAAAGTATTCCAATTATTACAAGATGGACATTTTCCAAGCCACTTAGCAGATTCATATCCGCATTCTTGACAAACAAATCTCGTTTTTACTTTGCCCATTTATTAATCAATCCTTCCCTTAAAAACTAGGAATGAGAAACTAGTAACGAGGAACATAGAAGCTTTTTTTATTCTGAGTTTTACTTTAGTAAAACTTCCATGTTACTAGTTACTCATTTATCGTTTCTCATTTTAATTTTTCTTTCTATATCATTATAATTTAAAAATAATTAATTCGCAAAAATTACTTTCATATACAAGAATTTTTTTTAATATTATATAAAAAAAACACTTTTTAAAGATTTTAATTTTTCATCATTGACATTGATGTTTTACCTGTGTATAATAAATTTGTTTTGATAGAAAGTTTAGTAATTATAAACTTTATGTTTAATATTACAAAATATTATTTTATGAGGTGAATTAATGAAGATTGGTGCTAAAATTAAGAGATTAAGAGTTAAAAATTCTCTTACTCAAGAAGAACTTGCAGACCGGTGTGAGCTTACTAAAGGATATATTTCACAAATTGAGAGAGACCTCACATCACCTTCCATAGCTACATTAGTAGATTTATTAGAATGTCTAGGTACTGACTTAAGTAATTTCTTCAATGATTCTATAAACAAGAAAATTGTATTTAAAAAAGATGATATGTTCATTAAAGAAAACGAAAATAATTATATAATTAACTGGATAGTTCCTAATGCACAAAAAAACGATATGGAACCTATTCTTATAGAATTAGGCAGTTATAGTGAAACCAAAGTAGATTATCCCCATGAAGGTGAAGAATTTGGATATGTATTAACTGGCGCAATTTTTCTGCATTATGGAAGTGAAAAACTTAAAGTAAAAAAAGGAGAATGTTTTTATTTTAAAGCTAACGCAAATCACTGTATAACTAATTCAGGTAAAAACACAGCTAAAGTATTGTGGGTAAGTACACCACCAAGTTTTTAATTAATATAAGAAAATATATAAATATAAAGGAAGGTTTTCTTATGAAAAAAAAGATTATTGAACTCAAAAACATAACAAAAAATTTTAATGATGAAACTGTACTTGATAATATCAATTTATACGTTAATGAAAACGAATTTGTAACCTTGCTTGGACCAAGCGGCTGTGGAAAAACTACTACTTTAAGAATCATTGGAGGTTTTGAAACACCTACAGAAGGTAATCTTTTTTTTGATGGGAAAATTATAAATGATATTCCTCCATACAAAAGACAAATAAATACAGTTTTTCAAAAATACGCATTGTTTCCGCATTTAAATGTTTTCGAAAATATAGCATTTGGTTTAAAAATAAAAAAATTAAAAAAATCTGAAATTACATATAAAGTAAACAAAATACTTAAACTTGTTGGTTTAGAAAATTTCTGTAACAGAGATATTAATTCTCTTAGCGGTGGTCAGCAGCAGCGTATAGCTATTGCCCGTGCTCTTGTAAACGAACCTAAAGTATTATTACTAGATGAACCTTTAGGCGCTTTAGACCTTAAACTAAGAAAAGAAATGCAAATAGAATTAAAAAACATGCAAAAAAGAATAGGCATAACTTTTGTTTATGTTACACATGATCAAGAAGAAGCTTTGACCATGTCTGATACTGTAGCTATTTTAAATGAAGGCGTAATACAGCAAATAGGAACACCTGTAGATATATACAATGAACCTAAAAATGCCTTTGTTGCAAACTTTATCGGTGAAAGCAACATTATTGATGGAATTATGCTTGATGATTATAAAGTAATGTTTTGTAATAAAGTTTTTACTTGTGTTGATAAAGGTTTTTCAAAAGATGAAAATATTGATGTTGTAATAAGACCAGAAGATTTAGTTATTACTGATGAAAACAAAGGTCTATTAAAGGGCGTTATAAAATCAGTTATATTTAAAGGTGTACATTATGAAATGTTAGTTAATGCAGAAGATTTTGAATTTATGGTTCACAGTACATTGAAATTTCCACTAGGTTCAAATGTAGGACTTACGTTAACGCCAGAAGATATACATATTATGAAAAAATCGAATAATTAATAAAAATTGTCTATAAAAATATAGCGAAAGGAATGGATATTGATATAATGAAAAATAAAGCTAAATTATTAACTTACCCTTACATAGTCTGGATGGGACTTTTTATTATACTACCAGTATTACTTGTTTTTTTATACAGTATAACATTTAATGAAATAAATAATATTAAAACTATTTCTTTTACTATTAATAATTATAAAATGTTTTTTACACCAGTTTATATACAAGTAACATTACGTTCTATTTACTTGGCAGCATTGTCTACTATTATTTGTTTAGCTCTAGGGTATCCTATAGCTATGATAATAGCAAACTCTAAAATGACTAGTAAAAGTATTTTATTGCTTTTATTTATTTTACCTATGTGGATGAATATGCTGTTAAGAACTTATGCTTGGATGACCATTTTGGGTAATAACGGATTGATTAATACTTTACTTGCAAATTTAGGTCTTCCAACATTAAATTTACTTTATAATAATGGAGCAGTAATTCTCGGTATGGTATATAATTTTATACCCTTTATGGTATTACCTATATATACTACCTTGAGTAAAATGGATAATAGTTTAATAGAAGTTTCTGAAGATTTAGGAGCTAATAAGGTACAAACTTTCATCAAAGTTATTTTTCCATTAAGTTTACCGGGAGTTATATCTGGAATCATAATGGTTTTTATGCCAGCTGTAAGTTCTTTTGTTATTCCCAAACTTCTCGGTGGAGGTAAAGATGCTTTAATAGGTACATTAATTGAGAAGCTGTTTTCACTTGGAGATTGGAATTTTGGTTCTGCTGTATCTATTGTTATGATGTTTATTATTCTACTATCAATGGCTGTTATGAATAGATTTGATGTAGATAAAGAAGGTGGTGCTGGATTGTGGTAAAAAGATATATTTCTAAATTTTATATGATATTAATGTTTATATTCCTATATGCTCCAATTGCAGTACTTGCTGTATATTCATTTAATTCGTCAAAATCACGAGGAGCTTGGGGAGGTTTTACTTTAAAGTGGTATGTTGAGCTTTTTAACGATAGAGATATTAAATCAGCTCTTTACTATACTATTTTAGTTGCCCTTTTATCAGCTTTGATATCAACAATAATTGGAACAATTTCAGCTATAGGTATACATAATATGAAACATAAACAAAAAGCATTAATTTTAAATATAAATTATCTGCCAATTCTTAACCCAGATATTGTTACAGGAATTGCTCTAATGATATTATATCTTTCTTTAAATTTAAAATTAGGATTCTTAACTATGCTTTTGTCACATATAACTTTTGGTATACCTTATGTTATACTTGCTGTTTTACCAAAGTTAAAGCAAATGAATAAGCATATTACAGAGGCAGCTCTAGATTTAGGTGCTACGCCATTATATGCCTTAAGAAAAGTACTGCTACCTCAAATAAAGCCGGGCATAATAACAGGTTTTTTAATAGCATTTACATTATCTATAGATGACTTTGTTATAAGTTTCTTTACTACAGGTTCTGGCGTAAATAATTTATCAATGGTTATCTATTCAATGGCACGAAGAGGTATTAAACCTACTATAAATGCATTATCTACATTAATGTTAGCAGTTGTACTCGGACTATTATTGTTAATAAATAAAAGGTCCAGTTTTGATAAAAAACATGTTAAAAAAGTAGGAAAATAAAATTTTAATTATGAAATATTTTTTTAATACAAATTTGTATTACTAAATATATCTAACTAACACAGAATAATAGTTATATGAAAGGAAGGAAAATTCATGAAGAGAAAATTTTGTTTATTAATTGTATTAACTCTAATTTTTACAACTATTTTTACTGGTTGCAAAAACAGCGGTGACAAGGCTGAAATAAAAGTATTAAACTATGGACAGTATATTGATAAAACACTGCTAACTGAATTTGAAGACAAATACAATGTAAAAATAATCTATGATATATATCCTGCTCCAGAAGATATGTATACAAAAGTAAAAGCAGGCGGCACAGATTATGACGTAATTATCACCGGCGAATATATGATAGAAAGAATGATAAACGAAGGAATGCTTGCAAAGCTAGATTATGATAATATACCTAATTTTGAATTTGTAGATGAAAAATTTAAAAACCAGCCTTATGATTCTAATAATGAATATGCCGTTCCATATTTTTGGGGAACTTTAGGACTTTTATATAACACTAAAGCTGTTACAGAGAAAGTAGACAGTTGGGATATTCTATGGAATGAAAAATATGCTAACAGAATATTAATGATGGATAGTCAAAGAGATACTATGGCAGTAGCTTTTAAAAAATTAGGATATTCTCTGAATTCTACTAATGAACAAGAATTAAAAGAAGTTAAGCAGTTACTATTAATGCAAAAACCACTAGTTATGGCATACGTAGTTGATGAAGCTCTTGCAATGATGATTGCTGAAGAAGCAGATATTGCCCTTATTTGGTCTAGTGAAGCTGCATCAGCCATGGGGTCCAATGAAAATCTTAATTATATAATACCTAAAGAAGGAAGCAACATTTGGATAGATGCTATGTGTGTTCCTGCAACATCATCGCATAAAAAAGAAGCTGAATTATTCATTAATTTTATGACTAGCAAAGAATCAACTCTTAAAAATATAGATGAATTATGGTATTCTACCGTACATACTGAAGCTGTTAAAGAAGTTGAAGAATTTTTGTTTGACAATCCAGCTTTCAATCCTTCAGATGAAGACGTAAAAAGAACTGAAATGTTTAGAGATCTTATAGATGAAATTAAAGTTTATAACAAACTTTGGACAGAAGTAATAGCAGATTAAAAGGGTGTGTAAGCCCTTTTAATTATTTTTCCATTTTACATATTTTTCTAAATCAGCATCTAACTGCTTCAATATTAAACCTAAAACAACAGCATCATCTATAAAACCTAAGCTTAGTATAAAATCAGGTATAATATCAATCGGTGTAACAAAATATAAAATACCTGCTATCATCATTATCAAAGATCCGTAAGGTATATCTCTGTATTCACCTTTTATATAATCTTTTATTAAACTAATAAGTAATAATATATTATTAAAAAGTTTACCTATTGGGCCTTTCTTGTTTTCTTCTGCTTTTAATACTGCTTTCTTAATAAGCTTTTTTAATTTATTTTCATCTTTTAAATACCCTTCTGCTTTTAATTCCCATTCTGATCTTTTATAATTATATTTATTTTCTATTTTAGACTTTAATTTATCTTTTATTGACATATTCATAACTTACCTTTCAGTTATTTAATAAACGAGGAACGAGTAATTATATCTAATAAAGTATTTTTTTCATTTAAATCTGGTCTTTCAAGAACCAAATCCATTAATTTATTTAAAACTTGACCTATTTTTTCACCTTCTTTAAATCCAATCTGTTTTAAATCATTTCCATTTACAGCAAGTTCATTTATCAATAATGGATCGCTTCCTTTTATAATTTTTTCACATTTATTTTTTAACACATTTACTTTCTCAAATGAATATGGAAAAGCTTTACCTTTAATATCAGCAATTTGAAGTCTAAACATATCTTCTAATTTTTCTTTACCAACATTATTGATATATCTCTTAACTGCCTTATCTTTCATGTCGACTGATTTTAACAAATGATATCTGACTAATGTATAAACATAATCAATTATATAATTTGAATATTTTAATCTCTTTAATATTATTTTAGTCATATCTGCTGAAACCTTTTCATGACCATAAAAATGTGAAATTCCTTTTTCATCAGCAGTATGAGACGAAGGCTTGCCAATATCATGCAGTAATGCAGCTAATCTTAATTCAAGTTTTGGTTCTATTTCATCAAGTACATATAAAATATGATCTAAAACATCTTTATTGTGATATGGAGTATTTTGTATAAATTTTTCGCATATATATATTTCTGGAATAATATATTCCATCAATCTTGTTTCTAATAATTTTCTAATTCCTTTTGAAGGTTTACTGCTCATTAATATTTTATTAAATTCAGATTGTATTCTTTCAACGCTTATGTTTTCAAAGTTTTTGATATTATTTCTTATAGCTTTTTCAGTATTTTCATCAATTACTCCATTAATCTGTGTCATAAATCTTACTGCCCTAATCATTCTCAAGCCATCTTCTTTAAACCTCTCATTAGGATCTCCAACCGCTTTTATAATTCTATTTTCTACATCCTTTATAGAATTCAAAATATCAATTATATTATTATCAATGTCGCAGCAAAGAGTATTTATAGTAAAGTCTCTTCTTAAAAGGTCTTGTTTTAACACTGTAGAAAATTTTATACTTTCAGGTTTTCTTCCATTTATGTATTTACCATCTTTTCTATAAGTAGTAACTTCAATATTTTTATTATTTACTATAACAGTTACAGTACCAAAGTCAACACCAGTTAAAATAGTATTATCAAATATTTCCATAATATTATAGGGCTTTGCATTAGTTGTAATATCATAATCATTGATTTTTCTACATAGTAAATAATCTCTAACTGCTCCACCTACTACATATCCTTCAAACCCTGCATCTTCTATTTTCTTTAATACATACAAAACTTCTTCTGTTAATAACATTAATATATTCCTTTCTATGTAAACAAGTTGAGTATTATATTGTTTTACGCTAGTAAAACTACCATGTTCCTCGTTTTTCGTTACTCATCTCTCGTTTTTATTGTTTATCGTTACTAGTTTCTCGTTTTTAATTAAATATGTTAATTTATCTTTTTATATTTTCTATTTTATAATATAATTATATAAATTAAAAATAAATTTTACTCATTGGAGGTTATATGTTTTTTAAAAAGTTGTTAAAAGGTATTGTATCTGTATTTATTATTTGTATATTATTTACAAATAATAGTTTTTCAGAAGATTTGTCTGCAAATAATCTAGAAAATTTGGAAGAAATTATACTTAATCAGCTGTATTTAAGAAATTCAGATATTAATATTACATATACAGGGTCCTTCTCAGAACTAGAAAATACTCTTGATGGAATCTTTAATAAAGATATGTATATAAACAGTACTATGAAATCTTACATGTGGTCATTTAATGGATACATAGGAAATATAAATATTGATATTAATGCTGAACATATTATAACTTATGATGAAGAATTGCTCACTAATAAAAAAATAGATGAAATACTTGAACAAATTATTACCTCCGATATGAACGTCCATCAAAAAATAAAAGCAGTTAATGATTGGATTGTAATAAATGGAAAATATGATACAAGTTTAACTAATTACTCACATTATGATTTGCTATATGAAGGAGAATCAGTCTGTAACGGATATGCACTTTTAACTTATAAAATGCTAAAAAGCCTTAACATACCAGTAATATTAATTACAGGTGATAGCAAAGATCAATCACATATTTGGAACATGGTAGAAGTTGATGGATTATGGTTTCATTTAGATACTACATGGAATGACCCTATACCTGATAAACCAAATGAAATCTCTTATAGATATTATTTACTTTCTGATGCAGAAATAAAGAAAGATCATTACTTTAATGATGATTATCCTAAAGCTGATACATCATATTTTAATTATTTATATAATCTTTCAAAGTCATCATCTTATAGTTATAAATACAAAAAACTCATAGAAGATTTAAATTTAGACATATATTATGATGATAATACAGCAAATTCAATATATGAATTTAATCAAATACTATCTCAAAAATCTAAAAATGAACCTAATTACATTGCTATAAGATGTGCTAAAAATATTATGGAAAAAGTAATAAATTCTAAACTAACAAAATTATATGATAATAAAAATATTAAAAATATAGAATACAAAACAACAGATGATAAAACTGTAAATTACAATGTATTAGAAATATATATTAAATATAAAAAGCAGCCAGAATATTTAACTTGTAATATAGAAAAAGACATCTTTTTAACCGGAGATGAGTCAGATCTAAAAATAGAAGCTGTTTATTCTTTATATTCTAAGAATATTAATGATTTAACTAGAATAAGACCTTATAATGAAGACATCCTCACAATTAATGAAGACAAAATATATTTTAATAATATTGGTAAGACTAATTTACAATTTGATTACTGTAATAAAAGTATTAATGTGCCAATAACTGTTTTTAATAGTTTAGGAAAGAACTATATACTTGATTATGAACCTAAAGATAAGATTAAAGTTAAGATTTTTGATAAATACATACTCTTTGATCAGCCTCCAATTATTGAAAACAATAGAACTTTAGTTCCTGTAAGAGCTATTTTTGAAGTTTTAGGTTGTGAAGTTAATTGGGATCCTGTAAATAGACTTGTTACAGGTACTAATAACGATGTAACTATAAAACTTAAAATTGATCATAGAACAGCATATGTGAATGGTGAACCTGTTTTATTAGATGTACCTGCAAAAATATTAAACAAACGCACTCTTGTACCTATAAGATTCATAAGTGAATCATTAAATAGAAAAGTAGATTGGGACCAAAGCAGTGAAACAGTTATTATTGATTAATTTAGTAATGTGTATTAATTCTATTGTTAAAAGAAAACCGTCTTATTAACTATCAGTCAATAAGACGGTTTAACAATACAGTTTTATATGAATGCATGACCATCTTTATCGTTAACGTTAGTATCTACTTTTTCTCCGCATTTTTCACAACTGCATTCTATCTTAGAACCATAACATTCTAATACAGGTATTACAAACATAAATCCAACACCTGGTTCATTAAAACAATCTAATTCTTCTTTTATTCTATCTACTATCCTTCTTAACTTTTTTTCATCTCTAATAATACTAAAAACTGTTTTGTTATAAGGTTTTCTGCCGTCTATTAATTTTCTTACACTTGCAAGCATTGGTATATGTACATTATGATCTAATAGTACTTTTCCCATACCTTGGCTATCTATTGTTGTCGCACCTAGTTCTTCTTCATAAAATAATTCATGTATCATATCAAGTTTATAAATGTCATTCAATATTAAAAATAAAGCGTACAATAAAAACCCTCCTTTAAAAAACATTGTTCATATATGTTTATTATATCATAATTCGTATATATAATAAATAATAAAAACCTAAATTCTTTTATAAACCCATGAAATAATATCATTAATTACATTATCTCGCTCTTTCTCATTTAATATTTCATGATATAGTTTATCGTATATTTTCAGTTCTTTATCAGTGGAAGAAATTTTATTAAAAAAATTCTTTGAAGCCTCATTATTAATTATTTTATCATCTTTACCGTGAAGAATTAAACAAGGATATTTATATTCTTTTAGATTTTTATTAAGCCATAAAATTCCCTTAATTAAAAATTCGTAATAAAATTTTGTAGTTAATCGTTTTAAAACTAGAGGATCTTCGTTAAAGTCTTTCACAATTTGCTTATCTCTAGAAATGATATTAGCAAAATCATTTTTAATTTTTAATCTAGGAGCTATCTTGTTAGTTATTTTTAGAAATCTCTTCATAATTCCTTTTAACCGTTCAGGATACATAGTTGCAGCTCCTGATAAAATCTGTCCATTAATCTTATTCTTATATTTTATTCCATATGAAGCTGCAATAAATCCACCCATGCTGTGTCCAAGCATAAAAACAGGTATATTTGGACTTTTATGCTTAACATATTCAACAACATTATAAGCATCCAAGATTAAATCTTTAAAATCATTTAAATGAGATCTATCACCTGCACTTTTACCGTGTCCTCTATTATCATATCTGTATACTGTTAAATTAGCTTCTACAAGCTTACCAGCTAAATAATCATATCTATGTAAATGCTCAGCTAAACTATGGACAATAATTACTATTCCATTTTCTACTGCAGCTTGATTCTTTATACAATATATATCTAAACCATCATATGATTTAATTTTTGTTTTAATTAAAGAAGTTTCTGGCATATAATCACTTCCTTTATTTCTCTTCTTTTTCCATATATCCAGTAATAAATGCTGTAAATGGTATTGATAATACTATACCAATACTACCTGTAACTGCTCTTATAATTTCTGTCGCTATAATATCTAAGTTTAGTATATCAATCATCGAAGTATCATACGCCATAAATAATAACAACAAAGGTATAGATGTACCTGTGTATGCAAGTATTAAAGTATTTGTCATTGTTCCCATAACATCTTTACCAATATTTAATCCCGACTTAATAAGATCCTTTCTTTTAATTGAAGGATTTTGTTCTTTAATTTCATTCATAGAAGAAGCTACTGACATACTTACGTCCATAACTGCACCAAGAGTTCCTATTATTATACCTGCAAAAAGAAGCCCTTTATAATCAAATTCTATATTTTGTGGGATGTATAAAAGCATACTAGCTTCTTCAGAACTTAATCCTGTTAATTTTGCTAAAACTCCAATTATATATGCTAAAGCTCCAGCTAAAATAACTCCTACTGCAGTTCCTAATATAGTTGCATATGATTTCTTATTAAACCCTGAAATTATAAATAAAGTTATCATAGTAATAATTATACAACTTATAATAGAAAGTACAATTGGACTATATCCTCTTAATATCAATGGCAGCATAAATTTTAAGATTATTAAAATTGTTACAATTAATGTTATTACAGATTTTAAACCCTTTTTACCACCAATAATAACTAAAAGTAATATGAAAATAATTATAATGATAAATTCATATTTATCTCTATCAAAGCTTGATATAAATACTTTTGGCCCTTCTCCAGGTGTCTCTTCTAAATAAAGAATTACGTCATCGCCTTCTTTGACGTGTATATTATAATATAGATTTGAACTTAAAATATTTTCTGTAATAAACTGTTTACCTTTATATTTTCCTTGTTCAACCTCAACTCTAACAATTTGTTTTTCTTCCATTATAGCGGCTTCATCACCTAGTTCATCTTTTGTCATTTCAGTTATTATTTCTACCACTTTTCCTTTTACACTTATTGATTCTGGTATATCAGGTTTTTTTTCTTCTGCATATGCTGTATTAAACAAACATAATATTATTATTATTACAGTTAGACCTATACATCTTTTTCTCATTTATCAATCTATTCCTTTCGATAAGTTTAATCAAATAAAGTTAAATTTCTATTTCATCCATATACTTCATAATAATTACTTTTGAATTTTTAACTTTAGATTTGAATTCTTCTGGATCTGCTTTAATAACATCAAAAGAGTTGTAATGCATAGGTACAACAAATTTTGGCTCTATAAACTTTACAGCTTTAACAGCATCATCTATGTCCATTGTATAATTTCCTCCTATAGGAAGGAGTGCAACATCTATTTTTTCATCTTTTAATAGTTTCATTTCTATTGATAAACCCGTATCTCCTGCATGGTAAATATTTATACCATTTATTTTAAAGCAAAATCCACATGGATTTCCTCCATTAAATACTTGTCCATTATAATCTATACCTGAACCATGTAATGCAGAAGTTAATTTAACTGTGCCAAAATCAAATTTCATTCTGCCTCCTATATGCATAGAGTGTACTTTTACTCCATTATTAGCTAGAAATTGACCAATTTCATAATTTGTTATAACTAATGCATTGTGTTTTTTAGCAATTTCAACCGTATCTCCTAAGTGATCTCCATGACCATGTGTAACAAATATATGTGTAATACCAGTTAAATCATTTGTACTGATAGGACATAAATCATTACCATTTATAAAAGGATCTATTAATCCTTTAAATCCATTTGCCTGTATAATAAAAGCTGAGTGCCCCAAATAAGTTATTTTCATTTAAATACTCCTTTCATTTATTTAAATTTTGCATTTTGCATTCTGCATCTTAAATTAAGTCATTTTACATTTTTATCATTTTGAATTTTAAATTTACCATATATATAATACTATCTTTTAATAGTAGTTAGCAACTAAAATATATTTTAATATGAGTTAGTGTTGATTAATAAGTAATTATAATATATAATTTAATTTATTTTTATTAATATTGTATTAAAAATATTTATAATAATTGATTTTATAGCGTTTTTTGCTATAATTATCTTTATGTAACATAATTTTAGGAGGTTTTTGTTTTGCAAAACTATAAAGTAGGTCTTGATATAGGATCAACTACTGTTAAAATAGCAGTGCTTGATAATAAAAATAATATAATTCATAAGGAATATAAAAGACATTATTCTGATATAAAAAATACAGTTATAGAAATTATAAAGAATGCTTCATATATATTAAATGAC
>JAHDQO010000017.1 GCA_018433765.1 Tissierellales bacterium | reverse complement strand
TGAACGTGATAAGAAAGGATTTGTTCCTAGAAAAGTTAAAGATATACCTAAACGTATTATATTTACTAAAGAGATGAAGAAGAAACATACTCTTTTAGCTCCGCAGATGTCTCCTATACATTTTCAGTTTTTTGAAACTGCAGGAAGGAAAGCTGGTTACAATCTTGAGGTGCTTCCTTCAGTTGATAAAAAAGCAATTGATGAAGGACTGAGAGTAGTTAACAACGATGCATGCTATCCTACAATTATTGTAACAGGGCAGATGATTAATGCATTGAAGTCAGGCAAATATGACCTTGATAATACAACTTTATTAATATCTCAAACTGGTGGTGGATGCAGAGCAACTAACTATATAGCATTTATAAGAAAAGCATTAGCAGATTCAGGACTAACAAACATACCAGTTATATCATTTAATACAGTTGGACTAGACAAACATCCAGGATTTAATATTACTGCTAGCTTAATGCATAATCTTATAATGAGTGTTATATATGGTGATATTTTTATGAAAGTACTTTATAAAACACGCCCTTATGAAAAAGTAAAAGGGTCAGCTGATAAATTATATAATCATTGGGTTAAGAAATGTCATGAATCAATAGAATCAGGCGGATTTAAACGTTTTAAAGAAACTGTTAATGGAATAGTTCACGATTTTGATAATTTAGAAATAAATGAAAATTTAAAGAAACCTAGAGTTGGAGTTGTAGGAGAAATATTAGTCAAGTTTCACCCTACTGCTAACAATGATATAGTTGGATTATTGGAAGAAGAAGGTGCAGAAGCAGTTGTGCCTGATTTATTAGATTTCTTCCTTTATTCATCATACAATGGCGTAATAAAATATAATGAACTAATCCAAGGTACGTATAAAAACAAATATATAAATAATATAGCCATAAAGATATTAGAAGCATACAAAGGAGTAGCTAACAAAGCTTTCGAGAAAAGTAAACGCTTTGAAAGATCTAAATCTATTAGAGAGCTAGCTGCTGGAGCCGAAAAACACCTATCCCTTTGCAATCAAACAGGTGAAGGTTGGTTTTTAACAGCTGAGATGGTTGAACTCATTGAGAGCGGAGTTAACAACATAGTCTGTTTACAGCCATTTGCATGTCTTCCTAATCATATAACTGGAAAAGGTATGATAAAAGAATTAAAAAATTCTTATCCTCTTTCAAATATCGCTCCCATTGATTATGACCCCGGAGCAAGTGAAGTTAATCAAATTAACAGAATAAAACTAATGCTCACAACAGCTAGACGTAATCTGGCATAAAATTAGAACGAGTAATTAATAACGAAAAACTAGTAACATGGTAGCTTTACTTACGTAAAGCATTAATATTTAAAATAAAAAAGAATGGTAAGTTGTATAAACTTACCATTCTTTTTTTTATTTTTTATTTTTTAAATTTGAATTTTATATTTTAAATTTACTTGCATTTTGCATTTTTAAAACTTGTGCTTCTTTTTCTTCTTTAAATTGATTGGTATATAATCTGTAATAGTATCCTTTTTTCTTTAGTAATTGTTTATGATTACCATGCTCAATAATTTTTCCTTTTTTCATTACTAAAATACGGTCAGCATTAACGATAGTAGATAATCTATGTGCTATTATGAAACTTGTTCTTCCTTTTAAAACATTCTCAATAGCATTTTGAATCATTTTTTCAGTTTCTGTATCTATTGATGAAGTAGCTTCATCTAAAACAATTATTGATGGATTAGATACTATAGCTCTAGCAAATGATATTAACTGCTTCTCTCCAGTTGATAATTTGCTTCCTCCTTCTCCTACTTCACTATCATAACCATTATCTAGGTTCATAATAAATTCATTAGCATTCACTAATTTAGCGGCTCTAATGATATCCACTTCGCTAGCCTTTAAATTTCCATAACGAATGTTATCTTTTATAGTTCCACTAAATAAATGAGGACTTTGAAGTACATACCCTAAGTTAGAATGCAGCCATCCTAAGGATCTTTCCTTATAATCAACTCCATCAATTAGTATTTTTCCTTTTGTAGGCTCATAAAATCTACAGATTAAATTTACAACAGTACTTTTTCCGGACCCTGTTTCTCCAACTAAAGCAACAGTTTCACCTGTTTTTATATCTAAATTAAAGTCTTCTAATACTTTTTCTCCATCTTTGTAAGAAAAAGAAACATTATTAAATACTACATTACCTTCAAGTTTAGGCCAATTTTCTTTTCTAGGATTAAAAACATCTCCATATTTTTCAATTACGTCTTTACTATCATAAATTTCAGGTTCTGTTTGTATCATAGACATTATACGTTCAGCCGATGCCTGAGCAGCTTGAAGTTCAGCCAAAACACGAGCCATTTCTCTAACAGGTTCAAAAAATTGTGATGTGTAAGACAAAAATAATACTAATGTACCATAACTTATTGTTTCTAATAATACTCTATTACCTCCAAACCACAATGCTAATCCTGTTCCAATACTGCTTAACGTTAAAACAATAGGTAAAAATAAAGCTGAAAAAATAGCTGCTCTAACGCTGGAATTTTCCATTTTATTAGTTAGTTCTTTAAATTCGTTTAGGTTTTGTTTTTCTCTTACCAGCGTTTTTGTAGTCTTAGCTCCACTTATTCCTTCATTAAAAGCTCCTGTTATTCGTGAATTAGTTTTTCTAACTTTTCTATATGCTTTTAGTATTTTTTTCTGAAAATGTGAGCTTATCAATACTAGCACAGGTATTATAGACAAAGTAATAAGAGCTAATTTCCAATTTAACACAAACATTACTACAGCTATACCTATCATCATAGTAATTCCCCATACTAAATCTATTAATCCCCATGAAATAACTTCTCCTAATCTTCTTGTATCTGATGTCATTCTAGCCATCATCCATCCAATAGGAGTATGATCATAATATGAAAAAGATAGTTCCTGTAATCTCTGATAACCTGCTTTACGTATATCATACGTTAGTTTAGTCTCTACTTTACCAGCTACAGATATAAATAACCATACATTTATAACCTGTATAACTATCAATATTCCATATACTATGCTAAATTTTATAAGTCCATCAACATTACCTTTCATAACAAAATTATCTATAGAATATTTGTTCATATATGGTAATATAACATCAATGCTTGCAACGCATATTGAAACTACACCTAGTATATATATTAATTTTAAATGTGGTTTTACATACTGAAATAATTTTTTCCAAAGCTTTAAATCAAATCTTTTGTTATATTCCTGCTCTTGATATATACTCAAAATTATCAGTCCTTTCTGTATCGCTTTTATTAAACAATTTTATCCATTTGCTCTTCTAGAGAATTTTGTATACTCCAAACTCTCCTATATAATCCCTGTTTTTTAATTAACTCCTCATGAACTCCTTTTTGTATGATTCTGCCTTTATTTAATACAAGAATTAAGTCAGCTTCAGCCACAGTAGCTACTCTATGAGATATAATAAAAGTAGTTGAATTACCTCCTCTTGCTTTTAATGCCTTACGGATAGCTGAATCCGTTTCTGTGTCCACTGCACTTAATGAATCATCAAAAATTAGGATAGGATTATTATTTATAATAGTTCTAGCTATTGCTATTCTTTGTTTTTGTCCGCCTGAAAGTGTAACACCTCTTTCACCTACTTCTGTTTCATATCCTTTGTCAAAATCAACAATTACATCATGAATAGCAGCAACTCTTGCAGCCTCAATAACCTCAGTTTCTTTTACTTCTATCTTTGCTAAACTAATATTTTCTTTTATGCTTTTTGAAAATAAAAATGGTTCCTGTAGTACAATTCCAACATTTTTACGAATCCATTTCTTTTCTATGTTTTTTAGTTCAACACCATCTATTTTTATAGAACCTTTTTGATAATCATATAACCTTGCTAACAAGTGAACTAAAGATGATTTACCTGAGCCAGTCTGCCCCATAACTGCTATAGTCTGACCCTTCTTTATGCTGAATGATATATTTTGTAAAACATCTTTTCCTTCTTCATATCCAAAATACACATTTTTGAAATCTATATTGCCTTTTATTTCCGGCATTAGTTCATTGTCTTCTTTCTTTTCTATTGGAATATCCAAAATTCCTTGTATACGATTTAATGATACTAATGTTTTACCCATATCAGTTAAAATTCTACCCATTTGTCTTACTGGCCACAACAGCATACCTTCATAAGTTGTAAATACAATTAAAGTTCCCAATGTTATAACTCCTTTTGCTGCCCAATAAGTTCCTAGAACCAGTACCGAACCAATCTGTATCATACAAAGTAAATCTGATAATGCCCAATACCATGCTAACAACCTAGTAACTCTATAAGTTAAATCTCTATACCTTTTGCTTTGTTTGTCAAATTTATCTATTTCGTATTTCTGTCTTGCAAATGCCCTTACAACTCTCATTCCAGTCAAATTCTCTTGAAGTATGGTTGAAAGCTTTCCTTCTGCTTCATCAGCTAATTTGAAAGCCGATTTAATTTTAATAAAAAATATTACAGCAAATATAAATATAAGAGGAACAACTGCTACAGCGACAAACGCTAATTTAGTATTTAAAGAAAATATAATACATGATACAAAAACGACCATAAATATTGTTCTACCTACTTCAACAAATTGAACTGCTAAAAACCTTCTTATAGTATCCACATCAGAAGTGCATCGTTGTATTAAATCTCCTGTTTCTGCTTTAACATGATAATCATAAGATAAATGCTGTAAATGGTTATATAACTTCTCTCTTATATTTTTAGCTATAGATTCTGATGCAACTGCTGACCATTTACCCTTTGTATACAAAAATATTCCCTGTAATATAGTTAAGCCTACAAGTATTAATGCACAAATCCAAAGATTCTGTAATAAAATTGATTTACCTCCAAACATATTTATAATATTTAATCCCCATGTTGTTATATCCAGAGGCTCATCTCCAATTATAGAATCTATTACAATCCTTAGCACTAAAGGTATTAATACGGAAAAAAAAGTTGCTAATCCTATACTTATAATTGCACCTATATATAAAAATTTATTTCCTTTCATAATTTTTGAAATTAATTTACAATTCTTCATTTCTACATACCTCACTCTTCTCTAATTCTAAGCTCTTAAATTTTTAGTCAATTGATAATTTAATCATTAATTTCACCCCCACATAATAGTTGATAATTGATAGTATATATTTAACCACGGAAACACACGGAAAAACACTGAAATGTGCTTCGCACTTATTTACTTTAGTTGATAATTAACTTAAAAATTCCTAATTTCTTTATATTACTATTTTGAATAATTTGTAACTTTCTGCTTTCCAACTTTTTTCTAAACGAAAATTTACCTTATTACTAGTCTTTCGTTACTCGTTTCTCCTTTTATTTACTCGTTTAGAAAAATAAAAACCATAGGTTTTCATTTCACCTATGGTTAAAAAATTATTTCCCGGTAAATAATCTTAATAATAAAGATCAAAAATTAAGAAAAGCCATAGGTATGACACATCATACCTATGGCTAATATTGTTCAATATTAACTACTAATAGTCACCCAAAGCATAGGTCGTGTGTCAGTAACATTACAAATTATTAATTTAGTAAATTTAAACTTTTTATTTATTGATTTCAACATATTAACACGACCTCCTTTTCTTAGTGTTTTTTACAATATATTTATTATAATAGTATTTACTTCCAAATGCAAGTTTTTTTTGAAATTAATTATTAAATATCATATTTTTACTTTTATTATTAGTTGATTTGTAATTATAATTGTCCACCAAATACCTATAGATTTTAAGTATTTGACAATGATTATTAATTGTGTTATTTTATAAAAAGTAATAACAACGTTATTCGTTATATACAAAGTTAAGAGCTATTTTAATTAATAAATAATTTACAAAATTTGTTTTTGGAGGTAATAAAATGGCTAATTGTGATTCATGTCCATCAAAAGGAAACTGTAGTGATGACAAAAAAGAAACTTGTATGATAGAAAATAATCCATTAAACAATGTAAAACATATTATTGGAGTTATGAGTGGAAAAGGAGGAGTTGGAAAATCAACTGTTTCCACTTTGTTAGCATATGAATTGTTAAGAAACGGCTATAAAGTAGGATTAATGGATGCCGATATTACAGGTCCAAGTATTCCAAGACTTGTTAATATGCAGAATAAAAGAATAACCTCAACATCTGAAAAAGGAATGATACCTTTGACAGCTGTTGGTGGATTAAAAGTAATGTCTACAAACTTTTTAGTTGATAATGAAGATGCTCCAGTTTTATGGAGAGGTCCTATAATTGGTAATCTGGTAAAACAATTCTGGACTGAAGTAATATGGGGCGAATTAGATTATCTAATAGTTGATATGCCACCGGGAACATCAGATGTTGCTATAACAGCTATGCAGGTAATGCCATTCTCTGGTATAATAATGGTTTCAGTACCTCAAGATATGGTATCTATGATAGTTTCAAAAGCTGTACATATGGCTGAAAAAATGAATGTACCCGTTCTTGGACTTGTAGAAAATATGAGCTATATTCAATGTCCTGACTGTGGTAAAAAGATTAGCATATTTGAAGACAATACAGAAAATTTCATTAAAGATAAAAATTTGGAACTACTATGTGAACTCCCAATGTGTAAAGATTTAGTTAATCTTTCAAGTAAGGGAATTGCTAAAGTAAATGATGATATAATTGAAGAATTCACTAAAGTTATTAATTGTGTTATAGAATTAGATAAATCTAAATAAAAATATTACATAATTAAAAAATCTAGAACAGCTATTTATTTAAAATCAGCTGTTCTAGATTTTTTTATCTTATTAAATGCTGTATTTTGTAGCCTGAACAGCTTTATAATAAACTTTATCATTGTAATACCTATTTAGATACATATTTCTATTTTTTATTATTTTATATATTAAATTAATCAATATATCAATTTCGTTGATATCATTATACATTCCAAAGCTAATTCTTACCATACCCGGACGTACATCATCAGGATGATTCATATAATATCTCATATCTTTTTCAGATATTCCAAGAAGTCTTTGAACATATGGCTGTGCACAAAAGCACCCACTTCTAACTGATATTCCTGCTTCATTTGATAAGATAGCTGCTGTTACTTCATGAGAAACACCATTTATATTGAAAGGTATAACCCCTATTCTATCTATATCCATATCCTTACTGCTGTAAATTTCAACCTCAGGTATTTTCATAAGTTCAGATAAAGCATAGTGGGTAAGTTTCTTTTCATATATATCAATCTTATCCATATTTAGAGTGTTTAACGTCTTAATTGATTCACCCAATGCTAAAACACCTATCATATTTGGAGTTCCTGCTTCATCCTTATATGGTGGATCACTCCATATTACTTTATCTTTAGTAACTATTCTTACTGTTCCTCCTCCGCAATAATCAGGATTTCCTTTTTTAAATGTTTCTTTTAACCCTACTAACACTCCTGTTCCAAAAGGAGCATACATTTTATGAGCTGAAAAAACTAGATAATCTATCCATTCATTTTTATCATCAGGTCTCATATTTACAGGAGTATGTGGAACGAGTTGAGCTCCATCTATCATTATTTTACTTCCATACTCATGTGCAATCTTTGCTGCTTTATGTATTGGAGTTACATATCCTGTTACATTTGAAGCTCCTGTAATAGCTACTAATTTAACTTTGTTTTTGTATCTTCGAAGCTTACGTCTTAAGTCATTCAAATCAAGTCTACCATTAGAATCCATATCCACATATCTAACTGTAAACTTATCTCTCCAAGGTAAATCATTTGAATGATGCTCAATACATGTAGATAAAATAATACTATCTTTACTTGCTCTACAAAGCCTGTAAGAAAGTTTATTTATCGCTTCAGTTGTATTTTTACCAAATATAACTGTGTATGTTTCTGGATCAGCATTAACAAATTCTTTTACTATGTCTCTACAGCTCTCATAAAGATTTGAAGTATAAATAGATTTGTATCCTGCTCCTCTATGTACAGATGAATACCAAGGCATAAACCCATTTATTTTATTCATTACTGAAATTAAAGGAGGAGTAGTTGCTGCATTATCCAAATTAATCGCAGTTGTCATTTTGCCATAAACTATAGGTACTTTTGTGTTTGCTCCCACAACCATATGTCTATAAGGAGATATTTTGTATAAATTTTCCATACATATTCACCTCAATATAAATATAACTATTAATAATAGTTATGTATATAATATTAAGTATATGTATTTCTACTTATCGTATTATAAATTATAATACATTTTAAACTCTTCAGGATGCGGTAACTCAGCTATTTTATAATGATCTTTTTTAATTTTACAAATCTGGTTCTGTATAATATTTTCAGTAAACACACCGTCTTTTAATAAAAATTCGTAATCTTTTTGTAATGCATCTGCTGCATCTAAAAGATTTGTAGGTAATCCTTTTATCTGAGCCTTTTTGTCATCAGGGAGATTATATAAGTTAATATCAAAAGGACCAAATCCCAAATCAACAGGATCAATCTTATTATCAATACCATCTATGACTGCCATCATAACAGCAGAATAAGCAAGATATGGATTACATGTAGCATCTGGAAACCTTACTTCAAATCTTTTTTGTTCTGGTGAAGTTGCATAACCCGGTATTCTTATTACAGCACTTCTATTTGCAGTTGCAAAGCAAATACTTACAGGAGCCTCATATCCAGGAATTAACCTCTTATATGAATTTGTACTTGGATTAGTAAAAGGCATTAGCGCAGGTGAATGTTTAAGAATACCTCCTATAGCATATAATGCTGTTTGACTAAGCTTAGAATATCCATTTTCATCATAAAACAAAGGTTTTCCTTTATCAAATAATTGAATATGAATATGAAAACCACTACCGCATTCGCCTGTAAAAGGTTTAGGCATAAAAGTAATAGTCTTGTTATGTTCATCTGCATATTTTCTTAATATATACTTTAATTTCATAGTTCTATCTGCCATTACAGAAATATCACCTAAACATACTTCAATCTCTACTTGTCCTGGTCCTCCATTTTCTGAATGATGGTACTTAACTGGTATATTATTTTCTTCTAAACACAATGAAACCAAATCCCTAAAATCAGAGCTGCTGTCAAAAGGTTTATCTAAATGATACGCATTACAATTACGCACATTATATCCTTTATTATTAATATCTTTATTGCCTGAATTCCATTCACCTTGTTTTGAATCAATATATACTTCCATATGGTTTACTTCGTTAATTACTGAAATATGATCTAATACATAAAATTCAAACTCTGGCCCTAATAATGCAGTATCTGCAATATCCTTATCTATTAAAAGTTTTTTTGCTTTTTCAACTATATATCTTGGGTCATCTTCAAATCTTTCTCTTTTATCTTTCAAAGCATATATATTACCTATCATTGTTAATGTTGCAACTTTAGCAAAAGGTTCTACAAATGCAGTTGTTATGTCTGGTATAAACACCATATCTGACTTTTCAACAGTTAAAAATCCATAACTTGAAGCATCAAAACCTATTCCTTCTTTAAGTATTTCTTCATTAAATCTTACAGATGGTATTGAAAGATGATGCCATCTTCCACTCATATCAACAATTTTAAAATCAATAATTCTTATATTTTTTTCTTCAATATATTTTTTTACTTCTAAATAATTATTAAACATTTCATCCTCCTTTAGTTATCTGATTTAACTATTTTGTAAATATATAGTAGCAAACTTCATGCCAATATTTAGTATAAAAATACCTTACAACTATCATAAATTACAGCTTTTACAAATATCTAATATTGGGGTTTAATTTATTTTTAATTAGTTAATTCCCATTTGATTATTTGGTTAAATTAGGATATAGTAATTATAAATTCAAAATTAAAAATGCAAAATGTAAAATTAATTAGATTTACATAAATGTGTAAATCAACATTGTTACTAGTTTATAGTTACTCGTTACTAATTTTAATTGTTACTAGTTTATAGGAAGGAAAGTATTTTGATATGAAGAAAAAGGTTACTATTTTGGTAATTGAGGATAAGATAGGTAATTATTTTTTAGAACAGTTAAAGGATATATTTGAGAATACTATAGAAATAAGTTATTTTACTCCTAATATGGCTAACAAGCCTTATATTTATTCTACTGACTTAATTTTGTACACAGATCCAAGTATTCTTATAGAAATGATGGGATATATAAAGTGTAATGCTCCCACTTTAATGATGAAAAGGACAATTTCTAAACAGTCAATGGAAAAATTACGTAGTCTTGAAGTAAATAAAAGTGCTTATGTTGCTAATATAAATAATTTTATGGCTAATGAAACTCTAGCAACTATTTATAGTCTCGGCATTGAAAATATAAAATTATATCCTTATTATGAGGGTGCTCCAAATACGAAAAAGGTAGATTATATAATAACTCCTCATGAATTTGATTGCATAAAGAAAATTAAAGGACAAGTTATAGATATAGGTAACAGACTTTTTGATATTTCTACTATATTAGATATCATCGCTTATTTAAACATAGACAGAAAGCTTTCAGACAAAATAATAAAAAAATACTCTTCAAAAGTACCAACATTTTGGAAAGGACTTAAAAATACTTTATATGATAAGAAAATGCTATCAGGTCAATTAGATGTTGTTTTAAATGAATTTGATAACGGTGTAATATTATGTGATGAAAATGAATTAATAGTTTTGTGCAACAATAAAGCAGCTGAAATATTAAATATTAACAAAGTATATCTAGAAGATGATTATTTAAATAATTTACTTAAAAGAGATAAGGTGCTAAACGTGCTTACTTCTAAAGAAGAAATGCATGACGAAATTATAGATTTTAAAAATAAAAAACTAATAGTAACAATGAAAAAAGTAATTTATGATGAAGTTTATTTTGGAAAATTAATTATATTAAAGTACTATAATGAATTGCTGAAGAAGCAGCAAAAGATTCATAATAAATTAGTAGGAAAAGGATACTATTCTAAATACAATTTTGACAGCATAATAGGAAAGCACCCTGACTTAATTGATGCTATAGAAATAAGTAAAAAAATTTCAAATTCATCATCTTCAGTATTATTAATTGGCGAAAGCGGAACTGGCAAAGAACTCTTTGCAGGAGCAATACATAATTACTCAGAAAGAAAAAACAAACCATTTATAGCTATTAATTGTGCTACATTACCAGAAAATCTACTTGAATCAGAACTTTTTGGTTACGAAGAAGGAGCTTTCACCGGTGCTCGTAAAGGAGGAAAAATAGGTGTTTTTGAAAAAGCAAATAATGGAACACTTTTCCTTGATGAAATAGGAGAAATGCCCTTAAATCTCCAAGCAAGATTGCTAAGAGCTTTACAAGAAAAAGAAATAATGCGAATTGGTGGAGATTCAATAATAAAAGTAAATGTTAGAATCATTGCAGCTACTAACAAAGATTTATTTAAAATGGTTAACGATGGATTATTCAGAGATGATTTATTCTATAGATTAAATATATTCCAAATTAATATTCCACCTCTTCGAAATCGCAAAAGTGATATTAAAATATTAACAAAATATTTTTTAAATGAATTTAACGATAAAAGAATAATAAATAATAGTTTTAATGAGTTTTGTATTAAATATGATTGGCCCGGAAACATAAGAGAACTTAAGAATATAATAGAGTATGTGCTAAAAATATCAAATGAACCTCTTAAAATAGAAAATCTACCCAAATATCTAAAAAATCCTAAATATTTTAAGACTAGTACGACTTTAGACAAAGAACAACTTATACTAAAAATATTAGATAAACGAAAAGAAAAATGTTTGGGCACTGGAAGACGTGGAATTCATGAAGAATTTAATAAAACATATTACAAGATTACAGAAAAAGAAATTAGAAATTTAATAAATACTCTCAAGGATAAAGGATATATTAAAATCAACTTAGGAAGAAATGGCTGTCAATTAACTGAAAAAGGATATAAAAAACTGGATATATTATATTAATTTAAAAATTATTGTATAAAAAAAGATGTTTTATCAAAAAAAGAGAAAAAATATCTTTTTTTGTAGTTACGAAAAAAATGTTTTTGAATATATTATATTAACGTAAATAAAAAGAAAGGATGTCTTATATGGCAATAAAAACAATACAGGTACCAGTTATAGTTGGTACTGGTTCTAAACAAACTTTAGTAGTTTCAAAACTATGGATTAGTCCTCCATGCCCACCAGTTTTCCGTATTAAGGATATTGATAAAGAAGTAATAATAACTAACTGTAAAGTAATACCAGGTAAAGTAATCATTAATGGTTATATTGATAAAAATATAAATTACAAAACAATTAAAAGATATTATAAAGGTGCTGTATGCGGACCATTATTCCATTTCACTAAAAAAATACCATTCTCAACCTTTATAGATATAACAGCTGAACCTGGAGAAGAAGTACGTGAAGGTGACAAATGTGAAATAATTGAAGCTTTTGTTGAAGGAGAAAAAGACGAATTACTATGTCCTGTTAGAGGAGGATATGGCTGCAGTGAGAATAATGATGAATCTGAAATAGATTCTGAAATTTATGAAGATGAGGATATAGAAGAAATAGAAGAAAATGATGTAGAATCATCATCTTATCGCTGGCCAAAAGCTTATAGATTAATTTTAGAAAAAGATGTCGTTAAAATAGTAGCTAAAGTTACTAGAATAGAACATTGCGACATAAATTGCGGATGTTAATATTACAAAACTACAAATAAATTAAAGGGTACATATGTACCCTTTAATTTATTTTATAAAATATATATTATTTTTCGCTTAATGATTCAAGTGTCTCGAAATCCATTTCCATTAATTCTTCAATTGAATATATACCAGCCTCAAATTGTAAAACTTTAAGATCTAAATGTTTATCTTTATCTATAGATTCAATATCATCTATAGTTGGTATTTCTTCTATATCTTCTTTATCTTCATTATCTTCTTTATCTTCATTATCTTCTTTATTTTCTATATCATCTTTTTCTTTATCTTCTTTTTCTTTATCTTCTTTATCATCAACTTTTGGCTCTTTATCTATTTTATCATTCTCAATTAATTCAATATTTGTTTTTTTAATAATTAATTCTTCTTTTTCTTCTTCTATTTCATTTAAACTCAAAGTAATTACAATTTCTCCATTAACATTTATATCCAAATAATAATTAGAATGGTTAAAAGAAATTAGCTTATGGCTGCATTCAGGTTCTTTTGTAAATGCTGTAGATATTTTAATTTCCTGATTTTCCATATTCTCATATTTTATTGGTTTATCAAAAGGTATAACTTTGCAGAATGATTCTTTTTTAATTTTTGTTTCATAATTATTCTGCTGCTGACTATCATTTTTATAGCAAATAAATATATCAAAATCGCCAAAAACAACAGCCTCATTTTCACTTAATATTTGTGTAAATAAGCTTTGATTTCTAGCTCTGCAACTAACTACTGATGCTCTAGGTAATCCTGCAAACCTAACATTATGAACAAAATCAATTTTTCCTTTGCCCACAAGATTTATTCCCATACATTTCCCTCCTTTATTCAATAATTTTAGACGGTTGTCAAATTAATAATCATTGATATTATTTGTTTTTGACAATGATTAGTCAACCTGAGTAACAAAGAGAGATCACTTTACGTAAGTAAAGTTTCCATAACTTTTCACTTTTATCTTATTTCACAATCGCCTATCAATAATTTTTTATATTATACTTGCATATTATGTTAAAACATGATATATGTTGCAAGTAATAGAATATTTAATTTATAGTTTATCAAAAAGTCAAATTAGATGGAATAATATTCCACCTAATTTGACTTTTATTTTTAAAATTTTCAATTTTACTTTTTATTTTTTATTCAAATCTATATTTGTTACATCAAATATCCTTAATGATTCTTTAGAATCTTTCTCTATAGTGGAACTACAGTAATTTTCTAGTTTTTTTACATCCTTTGTTCCGTGATGCATAGTTACAGGTCCCTTAATACATCCTCCTACGCATGCCATTCCTTCAATAAAATTACCTTTAAGTCTATCCATCTTTGCTATCTTCAAAGCTTTATCACATTCTTTAATTCCATCGCAAATTACAGGAACAACATCAATGTCCAATTTCTTTTTCTTAACTACTTCAGTAATAGACTTTGAAAGTCCACCAGTACTTGCGAACATTCTTCCAAAATATGAAGCATTATTTAAAGATGCTTCTTCTAAAGTTTCTAATTTTATACCCCTAGAATCTATCATTGCAACCAATTCTTCAAATGTAAGAACATAATCTGTAATTCCTGATAATTTAGGTAAATCTTTTTCAGCTTTTTTAGCCACACATGGACCAATAAAAACAACTACAGCTTTGTCATCAATAGACTTAATTAATTTTGATGTTGCAATCATTGGTGAAACAGAATTAGAAATATTTTCTGTAACTTCTGGATATTCATTCTCTATATATTTTACAAATGCTGGGCAGCATGAACTAGTCATGAAACTATGATCTTTCAGATGTTCAACTAATTCTAAAGTCTCATGCTCTGAAATCATATCAGCTCCCAAAGCAACCTCTATAACATCTTTAAAACCAAGCAATTTAATTCCTCTAATAATTTGTCCCAAATTTGCATATTCAAATTGTGATGCAAAAGCTGGAGCAATTATAGCATATGGATGTATTTCATTGCTTTTTTCTGCTTCTTTAAGAAGATTGATAACTTCAACAATTTGAGACTTATCTTGTATTGCACCAAAAGGACATTGATAAACACATGCACCACACTGTATACATTTATCATTGTTAATAACTGCTTTTTTATTATCGTTTATTTCTATTGCTCCAGTAGGGCAAGCTCTTCTGCATGGACGCATTACATCAGCTATAGCATTATATGGGCAAGCATTTTTGCATCTACCGCATTCAATGCATTTAGAATAATCAATAACCGCTCTATGATCTGTAATAGTTATAGCATTGACAGGACATGCTGACTCACACCTATGAGCTAAACATCCACGACAAGTTTCGGTAATAACATATCTGTTAACAGGACATTGATCACAAGCAGTGTCAAGAACTTCAATTATATTAGGATTGTTCTTATCTCCGCCCATTGCCATTTTAACTCTATCAGCAGTTATTGCTCTTTCATGATATAAGCAGCATCTATATCTTGGTTCAGGCCCTGGATCAACAATATAAGGTATTTCATTAACCATTTGATTTAATTTACCTTCATAAGTAAATCTAGATACCTCTTTTAATATCTCATACTTTATTAACTGTACCTGATTTTCAAATTTTCTCATTTTAATCACCTTTAGTTATATATAATTTATAGTTACAATTTTCCCAATTGATTCTAGAACAGAAATCAATTGATCAACTATGTTTAATTTAATACTCATTTCAATAGGAAAATCTGGGTTTTGATGCGCTGGATTAATTGCTTTTCCTACTAAAAAATTTACATGTGTACATTCATTTAAAAACATATTTGCAAGTAATGAAGCACCATCTTTTTTAGCTGATATTTCTTTTTCTTTAATTTTATATACTTTATATTCTTCTAACTTATCAATAGTTTTCTTTAAAGTTAAAACACCTTCAGTAACTAAATCAATACCATCAATAGTAGCAATTGGAGGAACATCTAAGTCAATATAATCAAAACTAGTTTTAACTTCCTTATCTAATTCTCTAGCCACTATTTTAGCTGCAGTACCACCGCAAACTATTTTCTTTCCTTTTCCTTCCATTAACTTTCTTACTAAATATTCATCATCTTTAGGATTTTCAGGAGGTCCTGTAAAAACTTCTATTATTTCAGGTGTTCTAACCTTTATAGTTACAGAAGTTGTGTCATCTCCCGGACTACCTTCATATAAAGTGTTGCAAGTATCAATAAGTCTTCTGTTTAATTCTTCTGCTGTTTTTACATACTGTTTTTCTAAATACTCTGCTACATGTTCCCATTCCCAACCATAATTTAAAACATGTCCAACTCCTGCATGTATAACACCATCACTTACAAGAATTAATGCATCACTTTCAAGTAAAACAGTCTTGGAAAATTTTACTTTTTTATTATCATACATAACAACATTTTTATTTAAATTAATTATTTTACCATTTCTAATATAAAATATTGGAGGATTATCATATTCTATAATTGTACAATTATTGTATTTATCAATTTCAATTATTCCAAAAGTTGAATAAGCAATTTTCCTTATTTTGCAGACAGGAAGTGTCTTCATAATTGTATCAATGGTTTCTTTTATGCTCTCACCTTTTTTAAGCATTGTTCCAGCAATTTTAGTAGTAAGTGTTGCAAGTATATTTGCTTTTATACCACTTCCTAATCCGTCTGCAAGTACAATAATAGTTCTATCTGAAGTTTTAAAAATTTCAACTTTATCTCCGCAAAGTTCTTCTTTGTATTTATTTAAACTATGAGTTGCAATATCAATGTAGTAATTATTAGCTTTCATTATAAGCCTCCATCATCATTTAATACAATGTCTTTAAGCCTATTCAAGTTAACCTTTGTCTCAGCAGTTGTCTCGCCTAAAAGACTAGCAATTTCTTGTGCTACACACATTTGCCTTTCAATTACTTCCTGACATGAAGTTATAGTCTGCTCTTTTACACGTAAAAGCTCTTGTCTATTTCTTTCTTCTAATGTAACATCCGTAAAAATAGCAACAACAACTTTTTCATAATCTAAATATATTATACTTATATAAAAAACCTTATTTAAATCTTTAAAATTCTTTTTATAACCTATAATATTCTGCTTTTGTAATAGTACTTTTTCAAAAAGCTTGTCCTCCATTAATGTACATATAGGCAGATTTTTTAAATCTAAGCTGTCTTCATTGAACACTCTATTAAATGCAGGGTTTAATTCTCTAATACGTAATTTCTCATCTAAGATACAAATGAGATTGGGCGTATGTTCAATTATTGCAGATTGTAAGTTTTCAGCCTTAGCTCGTAAATACGGAAGACACATTCTCCTATCTGAAAGCCCATTGTAAACAGCTTCTGCCTTTTCAATACATGTACTATATCCACAAGCGCCACAATTCAATTCGTCATGGACAGAATATCTTCCCATTGATGCCAGTATTTCTTTAATCTCATAATGAGTAGGTTTTTTAAGCTTCAATTGTTTACTCTTAAATGTTCTTTTTACTTCTATGTTACTATTATCAATTTTTTTGTCTTTGTTATCAACACACTTATCTTTAGAATCAACATATCTGTGTATTTTATTTTCACGTTCATAATAAGTTAATTTGTTTTTTATCATTCCCGGTCCATTAATACAGCTTCCTCTACATATATTCATTTCTATGCAGTAATTTTCTAATGAACCTCTTTTTAAAGATTCTAATATATCTTTACATCTATCTATACCATCAACTCTTATATATTTATAAGAGTTATTTACTCTTGTTTTTAAATCATTCTTCCATAAACTACTTCCAATAGGATATGCACACCCACGTTTAGTAGATTCATCTCCAAAACAAGATGGTTCTAATGTTGATAAGCTTATATTCATTTCTTCAAACCATTCAGATAATTCATCAAAAGTTAATACAGCATCAATAGCATCTGAAATCTCTTCCGCTTCTGCTTTTTTTGCTAAACATGGTCCTATAAAAACTACGTAGCATTCTTCTCCAAACTTCTTTTTAATCATCTTACCATGGGCAATCATTGGTGAAACAACTGGAATTATAGAGTCAACTTGTCCAGGATAATATTGTTCAATAAGATAATTAGCAGATGGACAGCTACTTGTAATAATGTTTGTTTTTGTACCATCTTCTATTATATGTTCATAGTGATTAGAAACTACTTCTGCACCAACAGCTGTTTCCTCAATCCATTTAAATCCTAAAAGTTTAAGCCCTGTTACCATTTGTCTGGGATCTTTAAACTCAAATGTGCTTATAAAAGATGGAGCTAATGACACAACTACATATTTATTATCTTTTATGGCTTGTTTTATTTTATATATATCATTTTGAATCGTTAAAGCACCTTGCGGACATGAAGCTTGACAAAGTCCGCATTTAATACATAAGTCATCAATTATTTCACGTTTATTATCACTAAAAGATATAGCTTTTGTTGGACAAGTTCTTAAACATTTATAACATTCATCACATTTATTCTTGTCAAATTCTATGAATTTCATCGTTCTAAGCCCCCAAGAATTTCTGTTTCAAAAAACTTTTCAACATCTTTAGGTAATACAGTTTTTACTTTTTGAGAATCAATTTTTACAGACACTCCATTAGCACATTCTCCTAGACAAAATGATGACTTTAATTCAACAAAATCTCCTAAATTATGCTCCTCAATTAGGGATTTAAGTTTTTGAATAACTACATAAGATCCTTTTAAATGGCATGCACTACCAATACAAACTTGAACAACCATTTATACACCTCCTCATTTTGAATACAGTATACTATATCGTTAATTTTTTATCAATCGTTTTTTTGTTATTTTTTTAATCTTATTCATTTTATCAAAAACAAATAGATTTTCTTATATTAATTTATATAACTATAAAATTATTTTTATGTTATATATTGGTTTTAACTGTTGATTTTGTTAATTGCTTAACAATCATACTTAATATTTACTAGCCTAAATATTTTTTTAGCTTTTTTTAAATTATATTTATTAATAAAACTTGCTATTTTTAGTAATACTATTGATATAGCGTAAAAAATTTTTATATATATTAAGGAGGAATCTCATGAAAAGAAAAATCTCAATCTTAGCTATAGTAATGTGTCTGATTTTTATTGTTTCATGTACAGAGCAACCTGTTAAAGGTACAGCATCATCAATCTTTGAAATGGGCAATGTTAAAAACATAAAAATTACCTCTAATTCATGTAATGTTAAAGAAGGTGTATCTAATAATTCAAAAACTATTGATACATTAAATAAAAATGAAGTTTGCGATGTAGCAGGTACAATTGAAGATTGGTATGCAGTAAAACTGCCAACAAATGAAGTTGGTTTTGTTCCTACAAATCAATGTACACCAATAGTTCCAGGCAAAGATACTGATACTAAACCTGAAACAAAACCCGATATGATGACACCAGACAGTAATGTTCCAGATAATATGACTGATCTTACTCCAGGCACTACACCTCAAACAACTCCTGGATATACACCTGGGACTACTCCAGGTACCGCACCGGGAGCTACACCGGGAGTAACGCCTGGTATTGATGACACTACCCCTGACACTACAGATAGAGATACTTACACTGCTAATTCTGACTCTTTAACTGGTCAAGAGCAGGAAATGCTTAATTTAATTAATGAAGCTAGAGCTCAAAACAATGTACCAGCATTAAAACTAGATATGGAATTAACAAATGTAGCAAGAATTAAATCTCAAGATATGATAGACAATAACTATTTTAGTCATAACTCTCCAACATATGGAAGTCCATTTGATATGATGCGTGATTTTGGAATAGAATATGTTAAGGCAGGAGAAAACATCGCTGGAAATCGAAGCGTTCAAAATGCACACGATTCGCTAATGAATTCACCTGGTCACAGGAAGAATATATTAGACCCTGAATTTACTCATATTGGTATAGGAATAAAAGAAGGCAGTCAATATGGAAACATTTTTACACAAATGTTTATAAGTAAGCCTCAATAGAAAACCTTATAAGCAAGACTGAGGTATAAAAAACCTCAGTCTTTTTTTAAAAACCTAATAACCTTACAGTTTGAGCTACTATAAAACATACTATAATACCTGTTATAGTTGGTATTATAAACGAGTACCAAGTCCATTTCTTACTCCCCGTTTCCTTATATATTGTAAAAAGTGTAGTACCGCATGGAAAATGGTTTAAAGAAAAGAGCATAGTACAAACAGCTGTCAGCCAAGTCCATCCATTATTAACAAACAAAGTTCTTAGTTCAGTTAAACTTTCTAGCTCAATTAAAGCACCTTTTGACATATACGACATAATTAATATTGGTATTACTATTTCATTAGCTGGCAGTCCTAGAATAAATGCCATTAATATATAACCATCTAATCCAATCATTTGTGCAAAAGGATTTAAGAAATTTGCACAATATGAAAGTATACTTATATCGTTAATAGCAACATTCTGCATAACCCATATAACTATTCCTGCTGGAGCAGCTATCATTACAGCTCTTCCTAGCACAAAAAGAGTTCTATCAAATATTGAGCGTACAATTATTTTACCAACTTGAGGTTTCCTATAAGGAGGTAATTCTAAAATAAATGAAGTCGGCATACCTTTTAAAATAGTCTTTGATAAAAGTCTAGATATTAACAATGTAATATATACGCCTAAAACTATAGCTAACAAGATAGCTAAGGTTGCTTTAATGGAACTAAATCTTCCATGTGTGCCTGCTATAAATATAGTTGCTAAAGCTATGAGTGTAGGAAACCGACCGTTACATGGAACAAAATTATTTGTTATAATTGCAATTAGCCGTTCTCTAGGAGAATCAATAATTCTACAAGCCACTACACCAGCAGCATTACACCCAAAACCCATACACATTGTCAATGCCTGCTTACCATGTGCACAAGCTTTTTTAAAATAATAATCCAAATTAAAGGCAACTCTAGGCAGGTATCCTAAGTCTTCCATAAGCGTAAATATAGGAAAAAATATTGCCATTGGAGGAAGCATAACTGATATTACCCATCCTAAAGTTCTAAACATACCAAGTACTAACATTCCATGAAGCCAATCCGGTGCATTAATATAATTAAATGCTAATGTTAATTGTCCTTCCAACATATTAAACATACTAGACAGCACTGCGGATGGATAATTTGCACCTTTTATTGTAATCCAAAAAATAATTCCTAACAGTCCAATCATAATTGGTATTCCAAATAATCTTGAAGTTAGTACATTATCAAGTTTTCTATCAAAAGAATGCATCTCTTTTGTTTGACTTTTTACTACTTCTTTACTTATTGATTCTGCTTTTGTTATTATAGACGATACTATACTATCTTTAAGTTCTAATTTTGTTATATTGCATTCTTTTAATATATTATTCCTGATATTTTCAACTTTACTGATTAATAAATCAAATTCATAATTATCTATGTCATTATATTTCTTAATTGATTCTTCCAATGATTTGTTTTCATTTAATAGGTGTAAAGCCAGCCAATAACTGTTTATATTTTTGTCTAGTGTTTTATATATTTCTTCTTCAATTTCATTTATAGATTCTTCTATATAATTTTCATAATTTACTTTAATTGGATTTATATTAACTTTACCTAAAGCAGTCTTTTCAACACACTTTTTTAATTCTTCTATTCCTAAACCTTCACGTGCATTAGTACCAACTATTGGAACACCTAATAACTCTGATAACTTATTTGTATCTATCTTAATTTTTTTTCTTGATGCTTCATCTATTAAATTAACACATAAAACTACTTCTTTTTTTAACTCTATAATTTGCAATGCAAGATTTAAATTTCTTTCTAAACAAGTTGCATCAGAGACTACAACAACTACATCTGGATTACCAAAGCATATAAAATCTCTAGCAATTTCTTCTTCTAGAGAATTAGATAATAAAGAATAAGTTCCTGGTAAATCTACCACTGTATATTCTTGATTATTATAATTATAATAACCTTGCGCATTAGTTACAGTTTTGCCCGGCCAATTTCCAGTGTGCTGCTTTAATCCTGTCAAACTGTTAAAAATAGTACTTTTTCCTGTATTAGGATTACCTGCTAGTGCAATTACAATATCATCGTCTGAGTTCTTCTCAATATTAAATACATTGCTAGCTACACTTATACCTGTAGATTGCTTTGTAAGACCCATTTATTCTTCACCTTCTATTTTTATTAGTATATATTGTGATTCTTCTTCACGAAGAGCAATAACAGCTCCTCTTATTTCATAAGCAGTAGGATCTCCCGCTGGACTTACATGTAAAGATTTGACTAAAGTATTTTTAACCAAACCTAAATCTAATAATCTTCTTCGTGTTGTTCCTTTATCTGTTATCTTAAATACTCTCCCCTTTTCACCTAGAGGAAGATTATTTAAAGTTATTAGTTTTGACATATTATACATTCCTTCCACTACTTTTATATATTTATATTGAATATTTAATGATTTCCCTTAATAAGTTAGTTATAGGAAACTTTTTATTTCCATTATATGGAGTAATAAAAAAAAGGTGAAAGGAGTGTGTATATTGGAAAAAGAATATTTTACTTTTCAAAAATATAAAAATTCAGAAATTGAAAAGAATAAATTAACACCAAGTATGGAAGATTATTTAGAAATGATTTACCGATTATATAAGAATAATAATATTATTAGAATAAATACACTTTCCCAACATTTAAATGTACGTATGTCATCTACTACAAAAATAGTACAAAGACTAGCTTCTATGGGATATGTTATATATATAAAATATGGAAATGTGCAATTAACAGAACAGGGTAAAAGAACTGGAAAGTTTCTATTTAATAGACATATGGCTATAGAAAAATTTTTATCTCTGTTTTTAGAAGATGATAAGGTATTAAAAGACACAGAAGTAATAGAACATTACGTAAGCAATGAATTATTAAAAAATATCATAAAATTAAATAACTTCTTTCATGATAATCCTACAATACTCAACAGATTCTATAGTTATAAAAATAAATAAGTCTTTATTTATATAATTATAAAAATCACTAAATACAAACATTTAGTGATTTTTATTCATTTATAAGCTCTTTTCATTTTAGCATAATGGAATATAAGTTACACCGTCTAAAGGTATAACAACTTGTAATGGTGGATTATCTCCTGGTAACCCTACTGCATATACAGTATAATATTTTCCAGGATATAGTCTAGCATTTGGTACTGTCAAAACTACATTGTCTGTACCAGCTACTCTTGCTTGAAGTGTATAAACACTAGGAGGTACAGCTAAATATTCAGTAGTTTCAGTAAATGCTACATTATCAAATAAAATTGTTCCATCAGGTAGTGTTATATCAACATTAGGTGCTGTAGGAGATAAATGACTAAATCTCACAGCAGCCATACCCATCGGTATTTCTTCTTTAGGTTCTTGAATTGCAAGAACACTTATTTCTGGAAGCAGACCAATTGCAGCAGCAGTATAAATCTCATTAGCAGGTACTGTAATTTTAGTATCATAAACCGGCTCTTGCTTAGTACCAGCTGGATAAATCTGTATTCTATAATCTCCTGAATAAATAGGAAGATATTCAGTAAATTGAGTATAGCTTAAATTATTTGCTATCAAAGTATCATTTGCATATACATCAACTGCTGGTGCATTTGGTACAGCATGTAGTATTCTAATATAAGATTTCATACAATTATTATTTCTATACTGCACTCTATTTCCTATAGAGAACATATACTTCACCTCTTTATTTTATTGTATATAATAGAATATGAATATTAGAATAAAATGATACTATAGAAATAATAATGAGTAACAATAAACTAGTAACATGGTTAATCAATAGTAAATTATTAATTTGCTTTACGCTAGTAAAGCTTCCATGTTACTAGTTACTAGTTATTCATTATTTGTTTTCTTAATAAACTCAAATATGAAATCTAAATTTTGTTTAATCTGATTGGTTAAAAAAATGTTAAATAAATCTCCTTTTATATTCAATCTTTCTATAATATTGAGCAGATTAAAATCACTAGGTTGTATCCCTTTTTTTAATTCATTCCATTCTATTGGAGTTGAAACTGCCGCACTTTTTACTGCTCTAGGAGAATAAACAGAAATTATAGATTTTCCTTTCCACATTTGTAGATAATCAAAATACAGTAAGTTTCCACGTTTTTTTGTACTGCGTTCAATTGTAAATAATTTTGGATATTTTTTAGAAAAAAATAACGCAAAAAAATGATTTATTTTTCTTCCATCCTCATACGTATATTTTCTTTCTACAGGTATATATATCTGCAAACCAGACGAACCTGATGTTTTACATAATGATTTTATGTTTAATTTATTAAGTTCTTCATAAATTATAAGAGCACATTCAATAACTTGATTAAAATTTTGTGTATCGGATGGATCAAGATCAAATACTAAGTTAGAAATATATTTATCATTATATTTACTAAAAGTTGTATGTAGCTCTAATGCTGCTTGATTTCCTAACCATACTAATGTTGACATTTTATTAAGATTAATATAATTATCACTCTCTTTTTGTATACCATCTATCCAAACAGGAGTATGAGCATTTATTTTCTTTTGATAAAAAGATTTACCTGATATTCCATGAGGATATCGTATCGTAGTAAGATATCTATTAGTAGTGTGAGGTAAAATATATGGAGATAGTTCTATTAATTTTTTTATGTAATCTAATTTACTTATTTCTAATTCTGGCCATAATATTTTTTCTGGGTTAGTTATTTTAACCTCCTGACCTTCTATCATAATTGACATTATATCTACTCCTTTCATAAAACGAGAAACGAGAAATGAGTAACGAGGAACAATGTTGATTTACTCATTACTTCGTAAATCTGATAAATTGTATTTAACCACGGAACTACACGGAGAAACACGGAATTTTTAAACTTAAAATTAAACACGGAACTACACAGAAAAACACTGAATTGTGTTTGCTTCCTTTAATTTTTCACTTTTAACTATTAACTTTTATCTTATTTTGCTCATCACTCATTTTTTTACGCTTTACGCTAGTAAAGCCACCTTGTTTCTCGTTTCTCGTTTCTCATTACTCGTTTATTATAGTTCCATCTGCTTCTTTAGGTTTTCTTTTACTAAATCCTATGATTTTAGGGTGTCTTAAACTGCCTTTATTAGTCCAATCCATAAAATTTACCCAGCAAGTTAATAAAGGCTCAAACCATATAACATTCCGTTTTGTTTTTAGATTTGTAAAAAGACTTTCATTTATATATAAATTTTGGCTGTATTTTTTTATTAATTGTAAATCAGATGATTTGAGACCTAAAGAAACATCACCTATATAAATTAACTTATCATCTTTATAAATTCCTACCATTAAAGATTTAGGATAATCATCTTTTAAGTTTATTCCTCCAATAACAGTCAGTATTTTCTTAGATATTTTTGTTTTAAACCAATCATCATGTTTTTTACCTGATATATATTTACTATTTAAATTTTTAGAAACAATTCCCTCATAATTTTTTTCTTTCATTAAGTTAAACAAAGCTTCTCCATCATTAAAATCATCAGTTATTGTAATTATTTTACTTTTAGCTAAAACATCAACTAATATTTCTTTTCTATTTTTTAGAGGCAGATTTCGTAAATCTTCATTGTTGTAGTACAAAATATCAAAAATTATATAATTTACAGGATATTTACTTATATAATGTTTTAAATTTTTCTTTGAACGAATTTTTTCTCTAACTAATATATGAGAAAACGATGGTTTATTTTCTCTATCAAAAACTACAATTTCTCCATCAAGTACAGCTTGTTTTCCTTTAAGCAATTTTACTGTTTCATGCAATTCTGGATAAAAGTCAGTTCTTTCATTACCTTTCTTAGTAAATATTCTTAGTTGATTATCTTGAATATAACTTATACCTCTAATACCATCCCATTTTATTTGATGTATCCAATTCTTATCACTTATTATATTATTGGATAGTATAGGTTCCATTGGATAAATCATATTACTTTCTTTTTAGTTGACTTTTTCTTTGTTGTTTTATTTTTAGTCTCTTTTAAACTAGCTTGTAACGCTTCCATTAAATCTACTACATTATTTTCAGGTACATTAGGAGCAGCATGTATTTCTCTTCCTTTAATTTTATTATTAATTAAATCTTTTAGTGATTTTCTATAATCATCTTTATATTTTGAAGGATCAAATTGAGCAGTAAGATTATCTATTAATTTTTCAGCTATATCTAACTCTTTTGAATCTATTTCAACATTTTCTGGAAGTCCAGGAATCAATTTGATATCACGTACTTCATCTGAGAAAAAGATGGTTTCTAAAATAAGAACATTGTTAAAAACTCTTAATGCAGCTAGTGTTTGCTTATTTCTTATTGTGATTTTAGCAATAGCAATTTTGTGAGTATCGTTCATTGCTTTTAATAATAAATTATATGCTTTGCCTCCTGCTCCAATTTCCTGAGGCGAAAGGTAATATGACTTATCAAAAAAAATAGGATCTATTTCAGATAAACTTACAAAATCTAAAATTTCTATAGCTCTAGCGTTAACTTCCGCTTTTACTGTATCAAATTCTTCATTGGTGATTATTACAAATTTACCTGGTTCGTATTCAAATCCTTTTACTATTTCATCCTGCTTAATTTCTCTATTGCATTTTGGACACGTCTTCTTATATTTAATTGGTGTATTGCATTCTTTGTGAAGATATTTAAACCTTATATCTTTATCTTCTGTAGCTGCAAACATTTTTATAGGAATATTAACTAACCCAAAACTTATTGAACCTTTCCACATTGTATGCATTATTTCACATCCTTAATGTTAATTCTAATTTATATTATTATCTGTAAAAATCATTATTAAATTCATTTATAAATTTACAAATTTTTTTTCCATTTAAGAGTATTATTACAATGTATTCAAAATATATAAAAAGAAGAAACTAAAAATAAGGTGGTGTTAACATATGAAAAAGAATAAACTAGACGAACTAGAATTTGCTTCTTTAGACAATGAAAGTTTAAAGAAAATAACTAACTTAGAGAACGAGATTAATTTAAAAAATGGAACAAGTAACGTTGTATTAATTGGATTAAAAAAATAATTTCACTACCTAAATAAACCAGTTAAATTTTCTGAAATTTAACTGGTTTTACTTTTGTAAATACTTTACACTAGAAAAGTCACTCTTAACTATAAAATATCAACTATCAATTATCAACTGTTTGATACTATCCTCCTAAAGTTATATCAGTAGTCTGATACCAATCTAGTGCATTTAAAAAATGTTCCTTTTGAAAATCCGGCCAATAGTCATCAATAATATAAATATCTGAATAAACTGATTGAACGGGCAATAACCCACTAAGTCTTCTTCTGCCGCCCCATCTAATAATAAGATCAATTCTAGATATATCTACAGAAGCAATATGATCGTATATATTAGTTTTTTTATTTTTATAACTATTGATTCCATTTATTGCATAATTTAAATCCCAATTCCAATCATAATTAACTAAAAAATTAATGTTAATTAGACCTCTACCAAAATTTACTCGTTTATTCGCATATTTTAATAGTTCATTAGGAAAAACACTAGATTTCGTATTTCCAATAACCAATAAATTTGCATCTCTATTTGCTAAAATTTCAACAGCATCAACACAAGCCTTTACAAATGCTTGCGTTTGAAGCTTAGGTCTTTTAGTGTTATCTTGAGTAAACCCATAGAATGTTGCTTCTTTAATACCATACTCTAACATAATTTCATAAAGTTGAAACCCCGGCTTTATGCCATGAGTATAACCTTTATGTTTTTCAAGTTTATTGTTTTCAGCCCATCGTCTGTTTCCATCAGGTATTATTCCTATGTGCTTTGGTATCCTTTTATAATTATCTTTTATCATACACCTCTCCTTGTTTATTCATCATGATAATTATTTTTCCTAAATCTCAAACAATTTATACATAATAAGGTACTATTACCTTTATATTTCACTGTAAATGTTTCATTTCGTATTCTAAATTATATCGTGCTTTAATTTCATATATTGAATATAACTCGTGAGTATAAAAGATAAACTTTCTATTAAGTAACTTTTTTAGTTCTTCACTTCTGCCTTTTTTATAATCATTAGAATTGACCCAAGAATACTCTTTTCTTACTGCTTTCATATATTTGATGTAATGAGGTCGACTAGTCCCTAGAATTGCTAAATCAGAATCAATAAAAATTTTATTATCGAAATTATTTATTATCGGTATGTGGTATTTTGTTGCTAGAATTAGTTTTTTTGTAGTGTTTATTGTATCAGTATCTACACCTATATTTTTTAACAAAATTTCAGCATATATACTGCTCTTTTTTTCATTGTTATTATATCTTGTGTCATATATTATATCATGAAAACAGCAAGCATATAAAATACTTTCAAAATTATTTATTTTATTCATATACTTTAATAAAATATTAAACATATCTTCTATATGATCAAGATTATGATATATTCTATTTTGATCAGTATATCTTCTATTCAAATCTTGTATTATAATTTCTATTTGTTTAGATGAAATTTGGTAATAACTTAATGATTTATATAAATATTTGACGAACTTCATAGAAAACCTCTATTTTATTTATTTATCATTTAGTATTATCCTTTAAAAAATATATATTATTTACTTTTTGTATAACTTCTATTTTCAATAAAATAGGGACTGTTAACAGTCCCTCAGATTGTTGACAAAGTCAACAAGATGACAGGCTTTTGAGAAATTTGAAGTTCGAGGCGTGCCGATAGCGAGTAAGCGGAGCGTATATAGAAATACGTGAGCATTCTCGATTGAGGCAACAACGATGAAATTCGGGTTTGTCAATAGCCTAAGGGACTGTTAACAGTCCCTCAGATTGTTGTCCCTAAGTATTATTCCTCTTTGTTTTCTATAGCATCATTTAAATGCTTAATGTATATATTTTGTATACTTTCCATTTCGCCAAGACTTTTTAGTATTGGTTCCACTTCATAACCTTCATTGTCTAATATCATTTTCCATGAATCATCTTCATCTCCAGCCATGTCATTGTTTGCATGGTCACCTGCAACGATCATTAAAGGCATAAGGTATATCTTTTTATAATTTTTGTCCTTAGTAATTTCTATTAAAGTATCTATTGATGGATACCCTTCAACAGTTCCAACATATATATCATCATATCCCTTATATTTAAATGTATAATCTAAACAAGCATACGCAGAATTTGAATAGTGATGCGTACCATGTCCCATGAAAAATAAAGCTTCTCCTTCTTTCAACTCTGGTATTTCAGTTACAAGAGCATCTACAACTTCCAGATAATCCTCTGAACTTGTTAATAGAGGGCTTCCAAATGACATGTTTGAAAATTTATTTTTATATGCCTCAACCACTTCAATTGTATCATCATATTCTGCACCATTCATTACATGCAATGATTGAATAAGTATTTCTCCATATCCTTCATCTACTAGTTTTTGCATTGCTTGTTCAACATTATCTATTTCTAATCCATCTCTTTCTTTCAATTTATCTATTATAAATTGAGATGTAAATGCTCTTTTGAAATCATACTCTGGAAAAGCCTCTGAAATTTTTTGTTCAGTTGCTTCAATAGTTTTTGCACGTGTTTCATTATAGCTTGTACCAAAACTTATTACCAATACAGCTTTTTTATTTGGATCACCTTTTTTTCCCTCCTTTGATACAGTTTCAGTTGTACATCCAACCAACATTCCTAAAACTAAAACTAATGAAACCAATAAAACTTTAGTCTTTTTCATTATTATACTCCTTTCAATTCTTCATTTAGACGATTGTTAAATATGAATCTTATATTATTCTACTTCACAATTGTCTAATTTTTAATTTAATGATTATTAATATATAAAAAAACCCGTCTTTAAAGACGGGCTATTATTTTATATCTGCATAATAAAATTCAGACTTTCATATTTTGATACAATACTTCCCGTCGAAGTATAATCTGCATCATTTCACCAGGCAGGTCTTCCGACTTCTACTTATAGTTTATTGTCGCCTTCCCAAAAATTATTCAGTGGCATATGACATAAACAAGCAATTACGGCAGCGCGGGCTGTACAAGAATTTCACTTGACTTCCCTATTAATCACATAAAATGAACCTGAGAAATAATATTCAATTTTGATAAAGTATACCATCAAATAAAAGACTTGTCTAGAGTAAATTATATTTAATATTTTTATAATAATTATCTTTAAAATTGAAAAAATATTAATATTAATGTTTTGTGAATCTAAAAAATAAAGAAAGGAGATTAATTTAAATGGATTGGAAAAAAGGAACCATAACATTTGATGATGGTTCAAATTATCCCGCTGAATTTCTTGTAAATGATGAAGGGCAAGTATGGAACACTAGAATTTACAAAGATGGTAAAATAATTGAAGAAATAAATGCAGATAGCTTTGCAAATAAGCTAAATATGGAAATTGAAAATGTATATCCTTATTCAACTAAAATGGAAAAATAAAAACACTAGTTCAGAGATTTAATATTTCTCTGAACTAGTTATTAACAAACTAACAAAATTACATATCTAAATTAATATGACAATATCCATTTGGATTTTTCTTTAAATATTTTTGATGGTATTCTTCTGCTTCATAAAAACATGTAAGCTTGTTAACTTCTGTTACAATAGGTTGTTTATATTTCTTTTGTTCTTCATATAAACTATCTTTTATTACTTGTAAGTCATTCTCATTTATATAGTATATTCCTGTTCTATATTGATGTCCAATATCGTTACCTTGTCTGTTTAATACTGTCGGATTTATTATCTTCCAGTACTTTTCAAGAAGGTCTTCTAATTTTATAATCTTCTCATCAAATTTTAAATAACAAGCTTCAGCATGACCTGTTTGCCCTGTGCATACTTCTTCATAAGAAGGGTTATGAGTTTTACCATTTGCATATCCTACTTTTGTATATGTAACTCCTACTATTCTTGACATGTATTCTTCAACACCCCAAAAACATCCCCCTGCTAAAACAATTTCTTTCATTGACCTTACCTACCTTTTTAAGCTTTAAAATTCTACTATTTGTTCAAAATATTGTTATAATAATAGTATACTTATTTAAGTTTAATTTCAAACATAAAAATTAGTATATTTTATTATTTCATTGATGCAAAGTTCTTATTTGAATTAAGACTATAATTATAGTAAAATATCTAAATATAAATGATTATGAAATGAAAGGTAATAAGATATGTGTGGTAGATATTTACTTTCTTACGATTTAGAAGATTTAATTAAAATACTTCAAGAAAAATATGAAATAAGAAAACCAAATATTGATTACTATGAACCAAGATACAATATAGCTCCGAGTCAGCCTGTTTTATCTATTATTAATGATGGAAAAAATAATCGTGTAGGTAATCTTCATTGGGGTTTTGTCCCATATTGGGCAAAAGACAAAAAAATTGGCTACAAATTAATTAATGCAAGATCAGAAACACTCAATAAAAAACCTGCTTTTAAACATTCCTTTAAAAATAAAAGATGTATTATACTTTCAAACGGTTTTTATGAATGGAAATCTGAAGGTTCTAAAAAATCACCTTATCTTATTCAGTTAAAAAATAAATCTATATTACCTTTTGCTGGTTTATGGTCTTCATACCAAAACGACGATGGAACTAAATTTTTTTCATGCACAATAATAACAACTACTCCAAACAAACTTATAGAACCTATACATAACAGAATGCCTGTTATACTAGACAGCAAAAGTGAAAAAATCTGGCTTAATAAGAATATTTCAGATACTAACTTGCTTAGTACATATCTTAAACCTTATTCTTCTGATAAAATGCATTCATATAAAGTATCTACACTTGTCAATAATTCAAGAATAGATTGTAAAGAATGCATTAAACCTTATATACATTCTTAATCCATTTAAAACCAAATATCTGTATATTAAAATAATTATAATTCTTAGGGTTGATTATTAAAATGAATAGCACTATAATATTTAAGGTGTTTATTATATTAAAATTATAATTTAAATGCCAAATATTAAAAAATAAGGAATGACTAAAATGAACTCAGCTAATAAGAACAGTACTTATAAAACATTAAACCATTGGTATAATTTTAAATTAGAGCTTATAGTAGAAGGCCTTATAGTAGGAATTATAACTGGACTAATTGTAGTATTGTACAGATTTGCACTTGATAAAATTGGTATTTTTGCTGATCAATTTATAGGAATGCAAAAAGATAATCCACTACTAATTTTATTAAACTTTTTAATATTGATAGTAATTGCATTTATTGTAAAGAAATTAATTTCTATCGAACCCTTAATAAAAGGAAGCGGTATACCTCAAGTTGAAGGATATATTTTAAGACTTGTAGATATGCGTTGGTTAAAAACTATAGTATATAAATTTGTAGGCGGCATAATGTCTATAGGAGCAGGTCTATCATTAGGTCGTGAAGGTCCGTCTATTCAACTGGGAGCATGTGTAGGTAAAGGAATAAGTGAGCTTTTTAAGAGAAAAAAAGTTGAAGAAAAATTTCTAGTTACTGCAGGTGCAAGTGCTGGATTATCAGCTGCTTTTAACGCTCCTCTTGCTGGTGTTATGTTTTCATTAGAAGAAGTTCATAAAAACTTCTCACCAATTGTACTAGCATCAGCTCTTATTGCTTCAGTTAGTTCTGATTATATATCTAAAGAATTCTTTGGTATGAAACCAGTTTTTGAATTCAATAATTTAATCGATTTACCATTAGATTATTATAAATATGTTATTATATTAGGCATAATAGTAGGACTTTTAGGTGTTTTATATAACACTATGCTCTTAAAAGCACAAAAATTTTATAAAAGAAAAAATATAATACCGCAAAAGTACAGATTTTATATACCATTTTTACTAGCTGGTATAGCTGCCATATTCATGCCAGAAGTATTAAGAGGTGGACATAATTTAATAGAAAGCTTAGTCAGTTTAAAATATTCACTTAAATTATTAGTAGTAATTTTGTGTATTAAATTCATATTTACTATGTTTTCTTATGGTTCTGGTGCACCGGGAGGTATCTTCCTACCCTTACTTGTTATTGGAGCTATCATAGGAACTATATATGGCGGTTTACTAAATGTTCTTTTTGGATTTGAAGAAATATATATTCAAAATATGATTATTTTATCTATGGCAGCTTATTTCTGTGCAATAGTAAGAGCACCAATAACTGGTTGTATATTAATAAGTGAAATGACAGGTTCATTTCATCATTTTTCAGCATTAGCAATAGTTTCAATCATAGCATATATAGTAGCAGACTTAATGAAATGTGACCCAATATATGAATCCTTACTTGAAGGTATCATACAAAAACAAGATCACAATCACAATTTTAAATCTAACAGTCAAATTAAAGTTTTAATTGAAACACCTGTACATATGGAATCATATCTTGATGGTAGATCTATAAAAGAAGTTAATTGGCCTATGCACTGCCTTCTTGTAGGAATAAAAAGAGGCAATACCGAAATTATACCTAAAGGAAATACTATACTGCAAGCTTCAGACTACCTAATTGTATTAACTAACGAGGATCTTGCAGCTGATATTACTACGAGTATAAAAGAAATGGCTGAAACAGTAATTGTTTAAAATAAAAACAGATAAAAAATATCATGAGTTGTTGTTTTTTATCTGTTTTTTTAAAAATCATATTGAAAAACTATAATTCCTGCAATCATTATCAATACTCCTATGACTTTCGACCATTCAAATCCTATTGCTTTAGTACCAAAAATACCAAAAGCCTCTATGCTATATGCTAAAATAAGCTGTGCTATTAGTATAGACATATTAGCTAAAGCAGGACCTATTTCTGATACACCTCTCATAACAGTATAAATAATAACTACCCCTATTATTCCACCTAATAAATATAATTTATTTACAGAAGAAATTTTATTTAAATGACCATTTCCAATTACAAAAAATAGAATAACAGCGAAAATAAACCCTGTACCATTTACAATTAAATTTATCTCCCACAGCCCTATTTTTTCGCTTGCTCTAGTGTTAAAAACACCTTGAATACTCATGAGTAACCCCGCAATAATTGAATATATTAAACCCATAATTACTCCTTATAATAATTTTTATTAATATAATTTGTACAAAAATATATAATTTTTACCTTTAATTTTGGTTGTTAATATACTAAAATAATAAGTAGTTTTATTTTTTCTGTCTTTTAATTATTTATACGTAATAATTAAAAGTATATATATTGCACAATTAGTTAATAATTATTATTAATTATTATTAAATTTAATAGGAAGGTATTTTTCAATGAAATTAAAAATAACAACTTTTCAAGAAAATAAGATGGTTACACTATACGAAGGAAATTTAAATAAAGATGAAATTGAATTTTATCAGGATAATATTAAAAAAATAATTTTATTATTTTCTAAAGATAGAGCATTCAATAATACATATAAAATGTCAAAAGAATACATCGAAATTAGAGATAATGAATTATGTTATGTTATAGAATTAAAAATAAAAAAAACGCCAAAAAAATATTTTAGAAATTTGCTAAACTAGAAGAATAGCAAATTTAAAAATCATTTTTTTATATTATACATTATGATAAGTATTATCCTGGTCGTCTAAAATATGAACTCTTTTAATATCAAACTTTATATAGTCTCCAACATTGTATTTATCATTGTTAATATTTATTATTATTTTGCTGTCTCCAAAACTAACATAAAGTTCACTGCTGTATCCTTTAAATCTTATTTTTTTAATTATACCCTTGTATTTACCATTCTCAGAAATTATTATATCTTCTGGTCTTATAGCTAATAGTGAATTATTACAAAATTTATTTTTTATATTACAGCTCCTTAACACATTATTACATCCCATAAATTTTGCTACAAATAAGTCTTTAGGGTGTCTGTATATATGTTTAGGACATCCGTCTTGTATTATTTCACCATCTTTCATAATTACTATTCTATCAGCAATTTCAAAAGCTTCTCTTTGGTCATGAGTTACATACAGCATTGGGATATTTAATTTTTCTCTTAAATTAGATATTAAATTTAATAATTGGTGCTTAAGTGCTTCATCAATATTGGCTAATGGTTCATCCAATAATAAGAGCACAGGATTAGCTGCAATAGCTCTAGCAATTGAAACTCTTTGTTTTTCACCTCCGCTTAACTCCGAAGGATAACATCTTTCTTTACCTTTTAAATTAACAGCTTCTAGTAAATAATATACTCTTTCTTTTATAATATTTCTTTTAATCTTTCTAACTTTAAGAGGATAACTTATGTTGTCAAAAACATTCATATGCGGCCAAAGAGCATAACTCTGAAATACAAAGCCAATATTCCGATTTTCTACTGGTATATTTATATTATTTCTCTGTGAGTAAAGAATATTGTTATTATATATAATCTCGCCATTTCTAGGAGTAACAAGCCCTGAAATAGAAGATAACAATGTACTCTTACCACATCCACTAGGCCCTATAATTACTAATAATTCATTTCTGTTAATTTTAATGTTAAAGTTTCTTAATACTGCATTATCTTTATAACTAACCTCTAAATCGTTTATAACTAAATCATTCATTTCCTAATCTCCTAACTCCTATTTTTCTTATAAGAATATTACCAACAATACTTATTGCAATGACAATTACAGCAATAGCAGAAGTCATCTCTAACCCATATGAATTTGACTGAATAGTAAATAGCATTACTCCTATAGTTTCATTACCCTTTGCATATAATAAAAGTGAAATAGGTATTTCCCTTAATGCTATTAAAAAACATATAATCCATCCGGAAGTTATGCCTCTTTTTATTTGAGGTAAAAATATTTTAGTTATTCGACTAATAATAGGTACTCCTAAAGTTCTTGCAGACATATCATTAGAGTTATCTATATTTTCTGCTAACCCTTTAAGTTGTTTTATAACTATTGGAATAAATAAAATAATATAAGTTACTATAATAATCCATTTAGTGCCATAAAGTTTAAAAGGTATCCTTATCCAAGCAAATATAGCTCCTATTGCTAATATCATATTTGGAACAGAAAGCGGAAGTTGAGATACATTCATTAACAAATCTGTTCTTTTTGACTGTAGATGTTTATAAAAGTAAACAATGAAGCATCCTATGATACAAGCTGTACTTGCCGAAAAAATTCCATAAACCAAACTATTTAAAAATGCTCTTTTTATCAAACTATTTTCAAATAATACAAACTTATAGTTATTTAGCGTCATATTACTAAAATCTATTGATAACCCCCAACGTTTCAAAAAAGAAGATAGCAATAAAGTAATTAGTGGAATAATAAAGCATACCAAGAAAAATATAAATACTAACAAATTAACAAAGTATTTAGATTTTCCCAACTTAATTATGTTTCTAGTGCTAGAATTTTCAGTTTGTTTGAGATAATATGATTTCTTCATAGTATTTTTTTCTGTAATAAAAAATATTAAGTAAGAAATAAACATCAGCAATATTGACAATACACATACTAAAGGTAAATTCAATTCAGATATAGCCGAATAAATACGTGTAGTCAAAACCTCTTTTCCTACTGGAAGAGCTAACTGTGCTACCACTCCGAAGTTAGCCATGGTTCTGCTTATTATTAAAAGTCCTGTAGATAAAAAGGAAGGTAGTATAAGAGGTAATGTAATTGTCTTTAATAAATATGTAGAAGAAGCTCCACACAGCCTTCCACTTTTCTCAAGTATACCTCCTGTCTTCTTTAATGCATTAGATATTCCAAAGAAAATTAAAGGATATAAATGTATAGATAAAACTATTATTGATGCAAGCAAAGAATAACAGTTAAAAGAATAATCTATATTAGGAAATATTATTTTTAAAATCCTATTTAAATAACCTCCTCTTGATGTTATTTCTATCCATGAAATAGAAAGTATATAAGAAGGAATAGTAAATGATAAAAAAACTAGTAATCTTATAATTTTTTTATATTTAAAATCTGTTTTTTCACATAAAAAAGCAAGTCCTCCACCTAACAACCATGTAAGACCCAATACACCAAGAGCAAGTTTAAAAGTATTGAAAAGAGCCTTATAAGTTCCATTTGAGGTAAATGCTTCTGTATACGCTCTTAATGTAAAAGCTCCTTCTTGATAAAAACTATTCACTACAATCATAATTAACGGATAACAAGTTATAAAAATAATAAAAAGACATAATAGGAGTAAAATTACATTTTGTGAATCAAAATGTAATTTTACTTTTTCAATAAAAGATTTATTCTTGGAATACTTGTTCATATTGCTTTTTGAAGTTGCTTTCATTTTCAGATGCCTTCTCCCAGTCTATTTCGTATTTCTCAACATTTTCAGGTAAATACTGATTATCTATATCCTTTCTAATACTTACGAACCCAAAATTATTTGTAATTTTTTGTGCTTCTTTAGATAATATAAAATTTACAAAATCTTCTGCTATTTGACTTTTCTTATCACTTCTATCTTCATTTTTAACAACAGCTATCGGTCTTTTAATTACAATAGCACCTTCATCAGGCCAGATAATCTCTACTGGCATATCATATCCTTCTTTTTTTGCTTTCTTCTTAAGTCTTACCACTGAATCATGAGGACCTATACCCAAATCAAATTGTCCCTCTAATATCATAGATGGAACTTGACCATTAGATTTGGTAAGCAATGTTCCGTTTTCTTTTAATTTTTCAAAGTATTCAATATCTCCATCTCTTAACTGATAAAGGCATGATGCTATTCCTAATGCTGTTGATGATCTATTGGCATCAGCCATGACAAGCTTATTAGCATATCCTTCTTTAATTAAATCATCATAACTTTTAGGAAGTTCATTTTCTTTAAATGCATTTTTGTTATACATAATCGTTACATATCTTTCATTTACTAATATGTAATTTTTATCTTCACAAATATATTCTGGCTTTATACTATCTGTGTTCTTTATATTAATCTTATCTAACAGTCCTTCGTTATCTAACTTATTATAAATTAAAGGATCAGAACCCCATACAACATCAGCTTGAATCTTTCCAGCTTCTTTTTCTGTCCATACTTTGCTTCTAACTTGCCCACAACTCATTATAAGGAGATCAGCTACATCTCCTCTTTCTTCTTCAAACTTTTCTTCTAGTTTCTTTATCATTTCTTCAGGACCTGATAAATATACTAATATTTTGTCACTCGATATATTTTCATTACTTAAATTGGCTCCTGCAATTTCTTCTGATATATTATTATCTTTCAAATCTTTTGAACAAGATGCAAGTGCAAACAATATTGTTAAAGATAACAATATACTTATTACTTTTTTCATAACATCCTCCTTGTTGTTATTGATTTTCATTTTCATTAATAGATTATAAACTATTCTCATAAATAATTCAAGTAAAAAATGATAAATATTCTAAAATTAACCTAAAATCATTCCATATTTATAAAAATACAAATAATAGAATATTATGCATATTGAAATATGTAATTTATTGATGATATTTTAATATTTAAATCGAAATTTAGCTATTCCAAATTGTATAAATAAAGATTATTCGACAAAATTTGATAATTTTTTCATTTATTTAACCTTATTTTTTTTATTTCTATTTTTTTCTAAAGGAATATCATTGTATATATGGAATATATTATGTGTATACATTTTAGCAATTATGCTAATTTTTGTATTATTCCGTTAAAACTCTTTTCTGTTTTTATAATATTATTCGTTAAATTTTTTTTAGAAAGGAGGAAAAAAGATAAAAATAGAAAAGAAAAAAATACAATAGGGGGTTAAGTATGAAAAAAACATTATCAATTATCTTAACATTAGCATTAGTAATAACTATGTTTACACCACTTGGTTTTACTAATGTAGAAGCAGTAGAAGAAGAATTTGACACTGACAGATATGGAGATGTAATTGACATAGGTACTAAATTAAGACATTTAGAAAAAGATGACGACTATATTAATGATTTAAATCAAACATTACTAAACACAGCTACTACATTTAATTTTAACGCAATGGATGCAGCTATAGACAATTCTAACTTTACATTCAATGGTGGTACCAAATACTTTTTAGGTCTTGAAGCAGATGGTAATTATTATGCTAAGACTTATACATTAAGAAGTTTAGGAACTAGTGTAGAAATTTGGGTAGCAGATGATTTATCTTTTCCAGATGACAGACCTCTTCCTGAAATTACTCAGGAGCAAGTTGATACTTTAAGAAATGAATTTGATAATACCATTTATCCTACAGATACAGATTTCTTTGGTACTCCTGATTCACTTACTGGTGAAAATGCTGAGTTGCCTGCATTATTAGGATTGCCACAAGATTATTATGTACCCGAAGATGGTGTAGAAAGGATTATAATTTTAGTAGACAACGTAAGAGATGAAAGTTATTATGATCCAGATTATCCATTTTTCGTAGCAGGATTCTTTTCACCAAGTTATGAAGGATATTTTGATAGAAACGTAATCTCTCTTGATACAAATGATTGGGAAAATAGATTAGAATCCACATTTTTTGGTACAACAGCTCACGAATTTCAACATTTAATTCACTCTGATAACGATTCAAATGAAGAAACTTGGATAGATGAAGGAATGGCTGATTTTGCTCAATACCTTTGTGGTTACGGTCATTCATGGGGACATGTTAATTTCTTCCTAGACCATCCTGAAAATTCATTAGTAGAATGGGATGATCACTATGATGCAGAAACAGGTCCAGAAACTTTATCAGATTACGGTCAAGCATACTTATTACAATTATATTTATATGACCAGTATGGAAAAGATTTTATACAGCAATTAGCTAAAGATGAAAGACAAGGATTTACAAGTATTAACGCAGTGTTAGAAGAATACGGTGCTGGAATAGATTTTGAAGAATTGTTTAGAAGATTTTCTATAGCAGTTGCAATAGATACTCCTTGGGTTGCATTTGATAATACTTGGTTTAACTTTAACAATTCATGGGATGAGTTTGATAGTGATTTTAGCAGTTTTGATTTTGGTGCTACTTGTTTTGAGCAGGACATATATAATTTTGAGAGTATAGACGTAGGAATAAATTTTGAATCTGCTCTTGAATATAATAAAGAAGGTGTACCTGCTTGGGGTGCAGATTATATAGAACTTGAAGATGCTCATAAAATAAGATCTATAAAATTCGACGGTATAGAATTTATGGCTATGCCTTGGGAAGTAACAAATGATCCATTAAATGACGGTAACGATGTTTTATGGGGAAACAGTGGAAATGAAGTAGATAACCAAGCAATAATTAAAGCAGACTTAACATCAGTTGATTCAGCTACTCTTAAATTCAATAACTATATTGATATAGAGGAATGTTGGGACTTTGGTATGGTACAAGTTTCTACTGATAATGGTGAGACTTGGACTTCTCTTGCAAATGAAAACACTAGATCAGATGTAGTAGATGAAGGATATCCTAAGATTATAGATAATCTTCCTGGATTCACCGGTACATATGATGATTGGACATTAGAAGAGTTTGATTTAACTCCTTATGCTGGCCAAGAAATCTATATTACCTTTAGGTATTTAACTGACTGGGGTAGCAACGGAGCTGGATGGTTTATTGATGATATAGAAATTCCAGAAATAGGATTTTCTAGTGATTGTAGTTCAAAAGATGATTTCTACAGTATTCATGAAATAAGAGATATCAGTGTTAAATATGCAGTAGTTTTCATCAACAAAATGCCTCTAGGTGAAGAAGGTATTTATAGAATTACTAGTATTGATCCTTTCCAAGTTACTGAAGATAACGCTAAAGAATTAAGAGAATTCTTCGGATTTGGTGATAACTATATGGTTGTATGGTATGCCGCTCCAGATGGAGTTAAAGGAGTAGCAGACTATGATTATGAAATAATCAATTGGGATTTTTTCGGACAAAACATGAAAATTAAATAATTAAAATTAAAGCGGTCAGTTTGGCCGCTTTTTATTATTTTTATGTCTAATTAATATTATATATATATTCAATTCTTTTTCAATTTTGAAATCTTTTTACTTTAATAAATGACTCATCTTTCAATATTAATAAACTTTCCTATCTTATACAAGTTTCTATATATATCTATTGTTAATCTTATTTTAATAAAATTATTGCTTTTAAGTGATTTGTATAGTATTATACAAGTGTAATACTATACAAATTATATAATGATTTTAATCAAGACTAAAAATCATTTAAAATTTTATCATAAATAATAAATAAAATATCTGACCTTTTTCAAGAAATGCATAACACTATTCTTTTAACTTAAAAAGTAATTATACTGTCAATTTTATCTTGAATAAGGTCAGTTATATATTTTGTAAACGCTGCTCTAGAATTCCACCTTTACTAAACACTCTTGGTTAATAATCATTAGAAGCATTTATATAGTAAAAATAATTACTAGGAGGTATAAGAAAATGGATTATGCAACAAACATAGTTAGTATTAAACTTGGTAGTGCAGAAGAATACACTATAAAAAGAACTTCTGTAGCGCACATTGATACAGAATTATGCATCAATTGTGGTATGTGTAGAAGGCTATGTCCTGTAGAAGCTATTGACGAAATGCAAAGAGCTATATGTAGATTTTGCCCTGATTGTGCTGAAGGTGATATTATGCTAAAAGATGAACAAAATAAATATGCTGTTAATCATGCATGCAGTATAGGATGTCCACTAGGTACAACACCTGAAGGATTTGTTAATCTTGTTGCAGAAGGTAGATGGCAGGATGCATATAATTCTATTGCAGAATTAAATCCTCTTCCATCACTATGTGCAATGATTTGTTCACATCCTTGTATGGACGAATGCAAAAGAGGTACTTTAATTGACACACCAATAAATATTAGAGGCTTAAAAAGAGCTGCTGTAGAAAATGCTTCAAAAAATAGACCAATATTTAAACACAGTATTGATAAGCGAATTGCTATTGTTGGTGCAGGTCCAGCAGGATTAACCGCCGCCTTTTACTTATCAAAAAAAGGATATACCGTAAGAATATTTGAAAAGAATCCGCAAGCAGGCGGTATGATTAAAATAGGTATACCCGATTTTAGGCTTGATAAAAATTTATTGTTAAGTGATGTTAGAGTGCTTGAAGAAGCTGGAATAGAAATTATATATAATTCATCAATTGGTTCAAAACCTACTGTAGACGATTTAATAAATGATGGTTATGCAGCTGTATTAATAGCTACAGGTGCTCCCAAAGGAATAGACTTACCTATTAAAGGAGCATTATCAAATAAAGTATATAATGCTGTTACATTTATGCAGAGAGTTAATAGTAAAGAACCTATTAATAATTGGAAAAATCCTGTAAGGGCAGCACAAATGAAAAATACTGTAATTATTGGTTCTGGCTCCGTAGCTCTAGATACAGCAAGGAGTGCTATACGATTAGGTGCTGAGAAAGTAACATGTGCATGTCTTGAAGCTGAAGAAGAAATACTTGCTCCAAAAGATGAGATTATTGAAGCACTGGAAGAAGGAATAGAATTTATAACATCTGTATCTCCAGTTGAAATAGAAGCTGATTTTATAACTGTAAAGGGTGTAAAATTTAAAAAGGTATCTTCTATAGAAAAAGATGAGAATGGAAGACTTAAACCAGTAATAGTTAAAGATTCAGAATTTTCTGTCAAAGCTGATACTGTAATATTTGCAGTTGGTCAGAAACCTGATATTAAACTATTAGCAAATAAATCAGGATTAGAGTTAGATTATAGAGATGGATTAGCAGTTAACCAAGACACCCTTATGACAAATAAAGATAAAGTATTTGCAGCAGGTGACATTATTAACCCAAGAGGTTCTGTAATTACAGCTATGGAGTCTGGTAGAAATGCAGCAATGAGAATTGATGATTACTTAAATGGTAGAACACTTACAGATAGAACGAAACATCATAAACTTAACCTTGCCCGTAATGAAGAAAAAATATTCCCAATAAGACTAGAAAAATTATCTCCTGTTAAAATGCCTAAAACTGATATGGACAAGCGAAAAACTTTTGATCAGATTGAACTTGGATATTCAAAAGAAGAAGCTGTATTAGAAGCTAAGCGATGTATGAAATGCGGCTTTGAACAAGTAGATGAAAATAAATGCATTGGTTGTAGAGCTTGCGAAACAGTCTGTCCACAAAATGCAATATCTTTTAAAAGTATAATACCGAAAGGAGGAATAAAATAATGAGAGTTATTGAACGTGATGTAATAGTTGTTGGAGCAGGTCCAGGTGGTTCTGTTTGTGCCTCATATTTAGCTAAAGCAGGAGTAGATGTCCTTTTAGTTGATAAAGAAACATTTCCCAGGGACAAGCCTTGTGCTGACTGTCAAAGCCGTACTTCACTAAATCATATTACAGCATTAGGTGCAGAAGAAGAACTTGCAAAATATGGATTGCTAAAAGATGGTTTGATATTTATTTCACCTGACAGCAACAAATGTTTTATTGATGTTCCTGATGGATATATTACTCCTAGATGGTATTTTGATAATATTATGAAAAAAAATGCTGAGCGCCTTGGCGCAGAAATTATTGAAAACTGCTGGGTATATGATGTTATCAGAGAAGATAGTTTTGTAAAAGGTGTAAAAGCTAAATTAAACGGTGAAAGAATAGAACTGAGATCAAAAATTGTTATAGGTGCAGATGGCTCTCACTCTATAGTTGCACAAAAAATTGGGCAGTTTCCTGATGAACCTGAAAATTTATCTATTGCTTTAAGAACATACTTTGAAAATGTTCCCTTGCTAAAAGACGGTTATCTTGAATTTCACTATGGTCCTGTTGGTATTGTAGGTTATCTATGGGTTTGCCCTGCTGATAAAAAAGGTAACATTTGCAATGTTGGTTTAGGATGTAACATGTCAGATTATAAGGGCTTTACATTTGAAGAAAAGTTTTGGGAATGGGCCGAAACTAGTCCTTATGGAAAACGTTTTATACCATCTCCTGATAATCCTTGCAGACAAGTTGCACCGTGGAAAGGATGGAGAGTTCCAACAGGAATTCAGCATATGAATAACTATGATAATGGAGTTATGCTAATTGGTGATGCAGGAAGTGTTGTTGTTCCCTTCCTTGATGAAGGAGTTGGAGCAGCGAGTGATAGTGCAAAATTAGCTGCTGAAGTAGCTCAAGAAGCATTGAAGAAAAATGATTTTTCTTGTAATGTTCTTAAACGCTATCAAATTGATTGGGACGCAAAATACGGCGATACATACAAAACTACAAAACTTGCAGAAGGAATGCTTGAAAGCCCAGAAGTTATGAATAAATTTATTGATAATATGAATACCAGTCCTGAATTTAAAAAAGGTTTCTTTGATAGTTTGGTTAGAGAAGAATAAAATATAAAAGGAGAATGATAGCTATGGCTTTTAACCCAGATAAATATACATGGGAAGGTAATTCAAGAAAAATGTATGAATACATGGTTTCAGAGGTGCCGTTCATTGCACAAATCGGTCTTAAAAACATGATAGGTAAATGGTTAGACAAGAGAGAAATTCTAGTTGTTTCAGAAGATATTCTTTTTGAAGCTGAAGAAGACTTAGCACCTGAATCCTATAAAAAGAAGTTTAAAGATTCTCTTGAAGAGCTAAGAACTAAATAGAGTATAAAAATAATTTGAAAAGCTCTTCGCATAAACGAAGAGCTTTCTATTCCTATTTACAATAGTGTAAGGTAGATTTATAAGCATCTATCTGATATAATTAATTAAAATAATATTTTAGGAGTTACAATATGTCATTAAAAACAGCAATATTAGGCCTAGCAAGCTACAGAGAGTTTTCAGGATATGAATTATCTAAATTTTTTGATAGCAGTTTAAAATATTTTTTCTCAGCTCAGCAAAGTCAAGTATACAGAGAATTAAACACATTAGAAAAGCAAGGACTTCTTAGTGTGCGATTGTTATATCAAGATGATAAACCTAACAAAAAATTATACTCTATTACAGAAAAAGGAAGTAGAGAATTAGAAAAATGGTTATTAAATTTTAATGAAGAAAAACATTTTGCACAAAGACTACCATTAATGATGAAAATATTTTTTTCTTCTAAATTATCAAACAAAGAACTTATTCAATCTTTAGAAAGAGTAAAAGAGTTAACAATAGATAAGATGGAAAGACTTAAGCACGATGCAGATAATATAAAATCATATGAAGATTTTGCAAACATTGATGAAAATGAAACTTTTTATTGGAAATTGACACTTGATTATGGCTTAAGACTTTATACTATGTACCTTGAATGGGCAGAGCATAGTATTAAGCTAGTAAAAGAACTGAAAAACAATGAGACTAAAGAAAATTAGCAGTTAATTAACTAATTTTATCATTTTAGTAATTATTTATTTTATTATAAATATTATGATAATAATCATAATATTTTCTGCTACAAATTTATAAAAATTCTCTCAAATATATTCCCCTATCTTTATAGAAAATACAAATTTATATTTCTAAACATATATTTTATAGTAATAAATAATAATATATATCCATATTATATATAAATTAAGACGAAATTTCTTAAATAGTATTGTATATTTTTACAATAAATTATTAGGAGTTTTTGTATGGATAAAAATACAAGTAAAAAAATTATCCTAATATTATTTTCATTAAGTATATTTTTTATATGTTTTGTAGTTTTAAATAGCAATCTTAGAAAATTAAGGAATGAATATTTCAAAAAACAAACTATTGAGACTAATAATAGTAGACTAGCATCTTTAATTGATAGTAAAACAGATAACTACTTTGAAAATAAAAAATTAAACCTAAGTTTAAAAAAAGAAAATGAAATTGAGAAAACTCTAAACAATTGGATATCAATTGAAAGAAAAGATAGCTATAACAATGAACTTCAATATTATAGTAAAGATAATGTAGTTATAAATGGAGATATTATTGAAATTACATCAAAAAATGATATTAAGGAAAACAAGAAATACACTTCGGGACTTGTTGAAAGTACAAGCGCCTATAAATATGGATATTTTGAATTTACTATAACAATTTCAGAAGGTAAAGGCATTTTCCCAGCGATATGGTTTTTACCAAATAAGGGCGGATCTTTCCCAGAGATAGACCTATTTGAAATGATAGGTAGTGAACCATATATTTTTTATGGAGTAATTCATTTTAAAGAAAATAATATACAAAATAGTGATTACTGTGCATATGAAGTTGCAGTAAAAGATCAGTATACCGTTTCTTTGCAATGGTATCCACAATCTATTACCTGGTATATAGATGATAAAGAAATATACACAACAACACAAGGAATACCAGATGAATATATGTTTATACTAATCAATCAAGCAATTGGAGGGAATTGGCCCGGCAGTCCAGATGACACCACTGTTTTCCCTAATCAATTCAAAATACTTTCTTCACGTATAGAGCCAGTATTTAAGAAAGGTAGAGATTCTTAGGAAATGATATTTTATTTAATTATTTTTACAAGTACATTTTTTTCTATATATCATCTGTTAAGTTCATATAAATTTAAGAATGAAAAATTTTTCCATCATATTAGTCAAAAAGGTATATCTATCCTAGTCCCATGTTTCAATGAAGCCCCTATATTAAAGTATACAATTGAAGGACTATTAAATATAGATTATGATAACTTGGAAGTTATATTTATTAACGATGGTTCAAAAGACAATACTTTGCAAGTTCTATATCAATTGTTGGATTTATCTGTATGGGAAATAAATACTGCTACTAGTACTTCTGAAATTATACAAACATATAAATCAAATAAATATCCTTTTATTTACGTAATTGATAAAAGTAATAATGGAAAAGCAAACAGTTTAAACATAGGAGCCTTATTTGCTAAAAAAGAATTAATTGTAACTATGGATGGCGACTGTATACTTGAAAAAAATGCACTGATTACAATGAATAAAACATTTGATGACAAAGACGTAATAGCATCAGGTGGTGTAGTTCATATTATGCAGATGTTTAAACTAGATAATAAACTTAGCAGAATAGTTTTAATGCAAGCACTAGACTATATAAAAGGCTTTTATATATATAAATCATCTTTGGCATACAACAATGCATTAAGTATAATTTCAGGTGCTTTTGGTGTATTTAGAAAAGAAGTAATTAAAGAAATTGGTGGATTTAAAGTAGGCTTAGGTGAAGATATTGATATAACTCTTCGTATTCAAGAATACGCAAAAAAGTATAATAAGAAAGTAATTTTTAATAGAAAGGCTATTTGCTATACAGAATGTCCTGAAAGTTTACAGCAGTTGATTAAACAACGTGTTCGCTGGCAAAAAGGGTTCATTGATGCTATTTTAAACAATAGTGATTTCTTATTTAAAAATATAATAAAAAGTAATGTATGCTTTTACATTATCATAGATGCTTTGCTAAGTAATTCATTTTCCACAGTTGTAGTTATTATAAACATTATCTTAATGATTACTAAAGTAATTTATGGTTATCCTTTACATATATTTATATATTATTTAAGTACAATTTTATTCAATATAATTTGTTCAGTTATAGCTATAAAAGGAGCAAAAAAAAATGTACCTTATTTAAAGACTAAGCGTCTTTATTTTATGATTATTTTAGATATATTATTTTTTCAATTTTTAAGGATATTCTTCTTTTTAATGGGAACAGTTACATATTATTTTGATAATAAATACTGGTATAAAGTTAACAGAACAAATAATTGCTATAAAGTTTAAAGTTGGTGAATTTAGCATGGACGAACAAGTAAATGTATATAGACATGAAATGAAATATTACATTAATAAACGACAAGCTGTTGAATTAGGACTTTTTCTAAAAAGAAATATGACTTTAGATCCAAATTCAGATGAGACAGGCTCCTATTGGATTAGAAGCTTATATTTTGATACAATAAATAATAATGATTATTATGAAAAGATTATAGGACACAACATTAGGAAAAAAATACGCCTCAGAATATACAATATTTCAACAAATACTGTAAAATTAGAAATTAAAAATAAATATAACAATTATATTCATAAAGAATCTGTTACTATATCACGAGAAGATGCAATCAGACTAACAAAAAGAGACTACAATTTTTTACCAAGCTGCAATAACACTACCGCTAATAAAGTATATGCTTATATGCATAAATATCTTTACCATCCAACCGTTATTATAGACTATGAAAGAGAAGCATATTTTTATCCTTTTCAAAATATCAGGATTACTATAGATAAGAATTTACGTGCAGCATTTAATAATAATTTATTTAATGATAATAAATGTTCAATTCAATTATTTAATAATAGCATATTTGTATTAGAAATCAAATATAATCACATGATACCTTTCTATTTACAAAAAGTTTTATCCAATTTTGAAATACAAAAATCACAAATAAGCAAATATTGTTTAGGAAGAATTTTAATAGGAAGATAGGGGGAATTTAATGGATAAATTAATAGATAAATTAATCAATCAAGAAAACTTATTTAATTTGCTAAATGGTATGGACACCTTTACTATTAATAATATTATATTTAATATCGTTATAACAACAATTTTAGGACTTTTTATATACTTCATTTATAAAAAAACATTTTCAGGTGTTATGTATTCACAAAACTTTAATGTAACAATTGTCATGATCTGTATAATAACTTCTATTGTTATGATGTTAATAAGAAATAATCTAGCTTTATCTCTAGGTATGGTAGGTTCACTCTCTATTATACGTTTTCGTACTGCAATAAAAGAACCTAGAGATATTGGCTTTTTATTCTGGGCAATAGCAATAGGACTCTCTGCGGGAACAGGTAATTTTATTGTTGCTATTATCGGCAGTATCATGATTGCTTTATTACTATTTATTTTTAAAAGAGTAATATATTTAGACTACTGTTATTTACTTGTATTAAAAGGTAATGAAATAGAATCAAAAGAAGTAAATAACATTTTAAAAGAATATGAAATTCCATATAAATTACGTATGAAAACGACTAATAATATTTTTATGGAAATTACTTATGAAATTTCACTAAAATCAATAAATGAAGATATTTTAATAAAAGCTTTTAAATCATTGATAGGTATAGAAGAAGTACATATAGTGTCTTATAACGGCGAAATTAGTGGATAGCAAAAGAAAAATAATCGTTTTATAAGAAGGTGGTAACTAAATATTGAAAAAATCATTTAAATTAAGATGTATATTTTCAGGCATATGTTTATTATTAGTAATATATATAGGTTTAAAAAGAAATATAATAGTACCTATTTCAGGACAAGAACATTATGTATATCCTCTAACAATAAATGAGGTAATGATTTATAATCGCAATAGTATTAGGGATGATGATGGAGATTTTGAAAGCTGGGTAGAAATTTACAATAACAGTAACACATCGATAAATTTAAATAAATTCGGATTATCTAATGATTCAAAGCAGCCCTTTTTATGGTCATTTCCTGAAATATTAATTAAGCCAAAGTCTTTTTGTATAGTATGGATATCAGGGAAAAATAAAAATGATTTAAACTCTCCAATGCATACAAATTTTAAACTTAAAAATAAAGATACATCTATTACTCTTACATCTCCTAACAACAATTGGAACGATATTTTTTTACTCCAGCCTATGGAAGAAAATATTTCTTATGGAAAAAAACCTGATGGAAGTTCTAATTTATATGGTTTTGATGGTGGAACACCCGGCAAAACTAATATGAGTGAAATATTAATTCCAGGCCCAAACACAAAGAGATTAGAAAAGCCCATTTTCTCGCATGGGGGTGGTTTTTATAAAAAATCATTTGAATTAATTTTAAAATCAAATGATTCTAGTTCTCATATTTATTACACTTTAGATGGATCTATCCCTACTAAAAATTCAAATAAGTATACTAATCCAATATTAATACAATCAAAAGATAATTCATCTACTATAATTCGAGCTAGAGTTTATAAAGATGGATATCCAAAAAGTGAAATTAATACACAAAGTTACTTTGTTAATAAGGACATATATAATACATATAATGTTCCTGTTATTTCTTTAGTCACTGATCCTAAAAATTTATTTGATTACGAAAAGGGTATTTATGTAGCTGGAAAAGTTTTTGATGACTGGATAATTAATAACCCTAATTGTGAAATAAACCAAATCACACCTGCTAATTACAATCAACGAGGTAAAAGTTGGGAAAGAAAAGCAAGTATAGAATTGTTTCAACCTGACGGTTCAGTAGGAATAATTCAAAATATTGGTATTAGAACTTATGGTGGATACTCAAGAGCTAGTACTTTAAAACCTCTATCTCTATTTGCTCGTTTAGATTATGATGATAATGAATATTTTCAATATGATTTCTTTGGAAATAATAAAGAAATATGTAATTTTTCAAGAATATTACTTAGAACTTCATCAACTGATAGTGAAGACTCTTTATTTAGAGATGCATTAATACAAAGCTTAATAAAATCTCCAATGATTTTAGATACGCAAAATTCAAAGCCCTGTATACTATTTATAAATGGAGAATATCACGGTATTCGAAATATTAGAGAAGCATTAGATAAAAACTATATAAATAATCATTATGCAATAGAAAAAGAAGATGTAGTTATAATTAAAAATCCAACAGGTATAGCAGGAGTCGAAATTCAAGAAGGTTATGTTGGTGATGAAATGCATTATAATAGAATGATAGATTATATAAAAAATCATGACATAAAAATTAATAGTAATTACAATTTTATAACTACTCAAATTGATATTGATAATTTCATTGAATATAATGTACTGCAAATTTACTGTGATAATCGTGACTGGCCGGGAAACAATGTACGAATATGGCGCAAAAGAACACCTATTTATAATCCAAATGCACCTTACGGTCATGATGGACGTTGGAGGTGGATGATTTTTGATTTAGATTATGGATTTGGTTTATTTAAGGGTACAAAAACAGTTGAAAATAATTCTTTAGAAAGAGCAACAGAACCTAATGGTCCAGAATGGCCTAATCCACCTTGGTCTACTTTTTTATTAAGAACTTTACTACAAAATAATACATTTAAAAATAAATTCATTAATATTTTTGCAGATAGACTTAATACAGCTTTTTTACCTGAAGCTGTAATTGATAATATTGAAACTATGAAAAACATTTATTATCCAAATGTAATTGATCATATTACAAAATGGAATTTACATGACAGCAATATAGAAAACTGGCTAGATGAAATTGAAGTTATGAAAAATTTTGCAGTAGAGCGTCCAAAACATATACGCCAGCATATCACAGAATACTTTAATTTAAATGGTACTGCTGAAATTAAAGTTGAAGTAGATAAAGGTGGTATAGTAAAGCTTAATACTTTAAATATAGAAAACTCATCCATCCCATGGGAAGGTATTTATTTTAAAGATATACCTATAACTGTTGAAGCAATACCTAAATATGGATTTGAATTTGCTGGTTGGGAAGGAATTGATAAGTCATACCGCACTACTATAGAAATAAAATTATCAAAGCCTTCATATCTTAGAGCTGTTTTCAAAGAAAAAATGAACTAATTAAATAGGAGATGATAATTATAAAGATTAAAATTAAAATTATTATTTTATCAATTCTTCTTGCTGTATTCATGTATCCAAAAACTTTAAATTTCTGTATAAGCAATATACAAAATATCTATACGGCAAAAAAACTTAACAATATTATTGTTCAAGATAATCACATTAGTACTAATCCTGATAAAATTAAAATCATATTTATGTTTGATGATGGATGGAAAAGTATTTATACAGAAGCATATGATATAATGAAAAAATATAACTACAAAGCAAGCGTTCAAATTATCCCTTCACTAATTGGTGAAAAAGAATACATGACTTATAAAGAAATTGCAGATTTATATTTGGGAGGGTGGGATTTATTAAACCATTCTTACTCCCATAAAGAAAATATGTATTATAATTGTTCTGAACTTCTTTCAGATATTAATAAGGCAAAGCAATGGATGGACAACAGATATATAGGTAAAAACAGTGACATATTAGTTATCCCCTACGGAGAAATTAATCCTTATCTTATTGAGCAGCTTAAAGATGCTGGATATCACAATATTAGAACATCTGATAATATTATTACATTGTATACTAATGAAATAGAATATTATCCAGTTACTACAATAAACTTACTAACATGTATAACTGTGAATGAAGTTAAAAGTATACTTACACAGACTGCTAAGAATCCTAAAGCAGTAATATTGATTTTACATAAAATTGGAGATACTGATGATGGATATGGTATGACATATAGTAAAGAAAAACTTGAGCAAATTATTTTGTTTATTAATAAGCACAGTGATAAATATGAAATTATAAAGTATTCTAGATTGTTCTAAAGCAGCTAATTTAATGATTAAATAATATTAGTAAAAATACAATAAAAACCTATAAGGAAAATTACCTATAGGTTTTATTACATAATATAATAATTAATTTTTAATTCTTCTTACATATATTTGCTAAATGTCCAGTTAAATTTTCCTTTATATTTGTTCTAATAAAATCTGTAGCATTTAAGAGCTTATTTAAATTAACTCCCGTTAACATATTCATTTGTTCAATCATATTAATTAAATCCTCAGAAGCAATATTTCCAGCTGCTCCAGGAGCAAAAGGACAACCACCAAGTCCTCCAGCAGCTGATTCAAAAGTGGTAATACCTTTTTCAAGTGCAACTACTACATTAGCTAGTCCCATTCCCTTTGTATCATGCAAGTGCAGCCCAAAATCTTTATCAGGATACTCGCTTTTAATACTTGTAAGGACTTGCCCCACCTGTTTAGGATTTGCCACTCCGATTGTATCTGCAAGGAATATATCATCTACTCCAATATTAAAAGCAGTATCTATCATTCTTATTATCTGATTTACAGAAACTTCCCCTAAGAACGGACAGCCAAATGCAGTAGCAATATCAAGTTTTATTATTAAATCTTCATATTTATCTCTTATTTTTGACAATTCTTCAAAAGACTCATTAATTGATCTTCTTACATTTTCTTTATTGTGAGCTTCACTAGCTGATATAACATAACTTATTTCTCTAATATCTGATTCATAAGCTGCCTTTGCTCCAAATAAATTTGGAACAAGGGCAGTAAACATTACATCAGGATAATTTTCAACTGCTTTTACAGCCACTTCTCTTGCATCTTTCATTTGTGGCACTGCTTTTGGATTTACAAATGAAGTTACCTGCATTTTTTTAAAGCCTGCTTCAACAAGATATTTAACAAGCTCGAGTTTTGTTTCTGTATGAATAAATTTTTCTATATTTTGCAAACCATCTCTTGGACAAACTTCAATTATATTTATTTTTTTTGATAACACTGTAACCACCTCTATATAATATTGTTCTCATATAATTCATTTATTTCTTCATCACAATAATTCAAGTATTCTTTAAGTACATAATTATTATGCTCTCCTAAAGTCGGAGATGGAGTCTTAATATAAGGCTTGGTTTCATAAAGCTTAATATGAGAACCGGTAATTTTAATTTTACCTGCATTAGGGTGTTCAACCTCAACAAACATTTCTCTTGCATCTGCAATATGAGGATCTTTTACAACTTGTTCAATGTTATTAATAGGAGCACATGGAATACCTGCATTTAACATTACATCTATTAACTCATCTACACTCTTTGTTAAAGTCCATCTTTCAACTATTTTCTTTACGTCTTTATTTAAAGCAACTCTTTTAGGATTTTTATCATATCTTTCATCAGAAGCTAATTCAGCATTATCCATTACATCACAGAGTTTACTCCAAAGCTTATCATTACCACATCCTATTACAAGACTACCATTCTTAGCTTTAAATGAATCGTATGGATAAACTGATTCATATCTGTTCCCTATCCTTTGAGGAATTTTTCCATCTACTAAATATATTTGATTTATTATTTCAAGACTAGCTACAACTGAATCAACTAATGATACGTCAACCTTTTGACCTATTCCTGTTACATCCCTGTATCTTAAGGCTGAAAGAACTCCTATAGTTACTGAAAGTCCAGCTAAAACATCACCCATAGCAGTACCTGTCCTAGTAGGTTCACCATCTGGCCAACCTGTAGTACTCATAAGACCACCCATAGCTTGACCAATAATATCATATCCTGCTCTATCCTTATATGGTCCATAATGTCCAAATCCTGATACACAACCATAAACAAGACGTGGATTTACTTTTTTTAGTTTTTCATATCCTATTCCCAATTTCTCCATAGTTCCAGGTCTGTAATTTTCCATAACTACATCAGCTTTCTTAACTAGCTCCAAAAACACCTCTTTACCTCTTTGTGATTTAAGATTAAGGGTTATTCCTTTTTTATTTCTATTTAAGTTCATATAATATGAGCTTTCACCATTTTTAAATGGTCCAAATTGTCTGCTATCATCTCCTTTTCCTGGGATTTCAATTTTAATAACTTCAGCTCCCATATCAGCAAGCATCATAGTTGAAAAAGGACCAGCTAACACCCTTGTCAAATCAAGTACTTTTATACCTCCAAGTGCTCCATTTATTTTTTTAGTCAATTCTAATACTCCTCTCTATCTTTATTATGCTCTTCTAGAAAAGGCACAAGTCCCTTAGCATTAATTATTTTCATGATATGCTCAGGCATTTTAGTACATTTATAAATCTCATTTTTAGTAATATTTTTTATTTTACCGCCAAGATAATCAACCTCAAGTTCATCTCTATCCTCAATTTTATGCGTTTCACTACACTCTAAAACTAAAATACCAATATTAATAGAATTTCGATAAAATATCCTTGCAAAAGATTTTGCAATTATTATATAAACACCTATTTCTCTAAGGGTAAGTGGTGCTGTTTCTCTACTTGAACCAGAACCAAAATTATTTTCTGCAACCAATATGTCTCCCTTTTTAAATTTTTGTGAAAAATTAGTATCTATCGGACTCATTGCATATCTTGATGCTTCTTTTATACTTAGTTCCATATATGCAGGTGGTGAAATAATATCAGTATTTATATTGTCACCATATTTCCATACGTTTCCTGTAAATATTTTATCTGACATATACTTAACCTCCTTTATTATAAATATTTTCTTGGGTCTACTATATTACCCTCTATAGATGAAGCAGCAACTGATAAAGGAGATCCTAAATATACTTTAGAATCCTTGCTTCCCATTCTACCAAGAAAATTTCTATTAGTTGATGATATACATACTTCTCCTGACGCTAATGCACCAGAATGAAGACCCAAGCACGCTCCACAGCTTGGAGCAAGTATTGTAGAACCAGCTTCTGACAGTATTTGTAGTATTCCATCTTTAGCACACTTATCCCATACTTCTTTAGATGCTGGTGAAACTAAAAGACGTACACCTTTTGCTATTTTTTTTCCCTTTAACACATTAGAAGCTTGAAGTAAATCATTATATCTACCACCTGTACAGGAACCTATATAAGCTTGATGTATCGGTGTGCCTTCAACATTTTTAATTTCAGTTACATTATCTACTTCATTAGGACATGAAACTACAGGCTCTAATTCTTCAGCTTTAAAATACAAAGTATCACAGTATTTTGCATCATTATCACTTTTATAAATCTCGTATCCATCATTTATTCCTCTATTAAGTAAATAATCTTTTGTTTTATCATCAGCAGGAATTATTCCAGCTTTAGCTCCCATTTCTATAGCCATATTAGAAATACACATTCTCTCATCCATTATCATGTTTTCAATAGTATTACCTACATGCTCAACAGCTTTATAAGTTGCACCTGCATGTCCTACTTCTCCTATCGTTTTCAAAATAACGTCCTTTGCCATTACACCTTTTTTAAGATTTCCTTCCCAGATTACTTTTATAGTTTCTGGTACTTTCAACCATATTTCGCCTGTTACCAATACACCAAGCATTTCAGTAGACCCTATGCCCGTTGCAAATGCTCCCATAGCACCATACATACATGTATGAGAATCGGTACCAAGCAACACTTTTCCTGGAAGAGCATGCCCTTTTTCAACCATTATTTGATGACATGGTCCAATAAATTCATAATAATTATCTATTCCATATTCTCTAGCCCAATCTCTAGTAAATTTTACTATTTGTGCTTGTTTTGCATTTGCAGGAGGAGTATAATGATCAGATATTATTACAACCTTATTTCTGTCCCAAACGTCTTTCTTTAGCTTTTTTAGATTTTCAGCAATTTCAACTCTAGGACCTAATATATCATCCATCATTGCTTTATCAACCTTAACCCATACAATATCTCCAGCTTTTGTTTTATTTAATCTTGCAGCACGTGCTAGAATTTTTTCTGAAATTGTCATTCCCATAATTTTATTATCCTCCTTGTTAAATAAATTTAAATCCTCCTAAACCAACAAAGATTGTTAAGCAAATAACTGCACAAATTGATATTAAAAAGAGTTTCATGAAAATTTTATTTTGTTCCTCTTCATCAAGATGCACATTTGTTATATAAGACGATAACACAAGTGCGCCTCCTGTAGATGCTGGGCTTAAGCCTGCTACTGACGCCACAACCGATATAGCCGATACCAGCTCTGGAGCTGAAATATTACCACCAACTGTATCAATAACAGTATTTACTGTTGGTATCATAGTAGGCATTACTACTCCAGAAGTTGAACTAAACCAAGACATAATACCAGATGTTAAGCCTATTATAGGTGCTGCTGTATTTTCATTCATTAGATTAGACAGTGATTTCGCTAAAAGATCTATACCACCTGAAGATATTACTACATTCATTAAAATTCCAACTCCTGTAACCAGCATAAGTGTTCCCCATGGAATAGCCTTAATACATTCTTTTTCATTTGCTACTTTTAATATAGTAAGCACACCTGCAACTAAAAATGATGCTAATCCAACATTAATTTTAAATGCCATTGTCATAACTATCATAATTAACACACCTAAAAGTGTAATTCTTTGATTTTTATCAAATCTACTAATTTCACTATACTTAATAGGATTATCCCCTTTAATTTTATAACCCTTTAATACAATATATAAAACTATTGCAAAGAAAGCTGAGCCTAACAACGCATTTCCTAATAGTGGAATTGCTGCATTGTTAATTCCTTGTTCTGCAGATAAAGTTATGCCAATAATACCGGTAGGAGCAATTGCTGTCATACCACCTCCTATAGCTCCCAATTGACCCATAGAAGTTAACAGAAGAGGATTTACTCCCATAGCAAGAGCTAGAGGAACTCCAAATGCTGCACATAATGCAAAACTTGGTATTGTTCCAGGTCCTACAGCTGCTATTACAGCTCCTAAAATATACATAATTATAGGAATTAAATTTGTTCTTTTACCCGCTAAGGCAACTGATTTCTTAGCTATCAACTCTAGCGTACCATTCATTTGGGCAATACTAAAAAGATAAGTTATACCAACTAACATAACGAAAAGTGATTCATTAAATCCTTTAATAATTGCTTTATCTGTCATTCCGGTAATTCTGCCTATTATTAATGCAAAAGCAATAGCTATAAGACCTACATTAATTTTTTTTGCAAATCCTACTGCAATCGCCCCTACTAAAAAGAACAATGAAATTAATGAAAGATTATTTATCATATAAATTCCTCCTGTTATTTTTATTTATTTATAGCACTTTTTTTTACATAAACATATCCATCCATAATAACTCTAGCTGTTCTATAAACTCCTAATTTATTTATTTTACATTCACCTAATTTTTCCTCATATTCGGATTCCACTGGAATTACTCCAGACGGGTGTCCAATATTTAAACTAACTCTATTTTTAGCATCATCATTTAATAAATCCCAAACAATACTATTTTTAACCCTAGCTGCAGCACCTGTCGCTACTGTTCCTGTTACTGGATAAGCCTTGTGCATCTTTAACATAAATGTTAATCTTGAAAGAAAATCTACTTCATTTTTCTTTATTTTTTTTCCATTAAAGCAATCATAATCTACAGCAGAACTTACCATTGCAAAAAATGGTTGATAAGGCGTTGTTTTAGCAGCATCTTCCCAATTAGATACTAAACCAATTTTCACACATACTCTTCCTCTAATTTTTTCTATTGTCTCCATTAATTCATTATTTCCATCAATTTCATTAGGCGTTTCAGTTCCTTTAATACCTAAATCTTTAGCATTTATAAATACAACTACATTTCCAGCATCTACTATGGATACAATGTATTTTTTACCATCTACATCGATTTCATCTTTTGCATTGCCAGTTGGAAGAAGTTTTCCAGTAATTCCTCCGACAACATCTGACCAATCCAAGGTAATCTTTGAACCATTTCCAGGTACTCCATCTATTTGAAAATCTCCTTCGACCGCTGCCTTTCCGTCTATGACTGGAACTTCAGCTTCTAGAATTCTACCCGTATTAGTTAAATGAATTTTTACTTTGGTTATAGGTTCAATAGCTTCAACCAGACCATTGTCAATTGCATAAGGTCCTACAGCTGAAGAAATATTTCCACAGTTTCCTCCATAATCAATAAATTCTTCTGTCATACTTACTTGTCCAAATGTATAATCAACATCTGCACCTTCAATACTTCCTTTTGAAATAATAGCTAGCTTACTAGTTAAAGTATCTGCACCTCCTAAACCATCAATTTGTCTTACATCAGGGCTTCCATAAATCGACATAATTACTTTGTCCCGTTCTTTAGGATTTTTAGGGAGTTCATTCTTTAATATAAATACCCCTTTACTTGTTCCTCCTCTTACAATTGAACATTTGTACATATCCATTTGTGAATGCATAATTCTTCCTCCTTTTATTCTTACTTGCTTATATAAATACGCAATAAACATGCCAAAATAAAATGTAGTAATTTTGCACTTAACTTTCAAAAAATAAAAATAAAACGTCCATTTTATTAACACATAACTGGACGCTTGTTCATTTTATTAACGATTTATTATTTTTCTTTTATTTTTTTTAATTTCTTCCATAAAGTAGTACGACTTATATTTAATCTTTCAGATAATTGAGTAGAGTTTTCATTACATTCACTATAAAGTTTTGTTATTATATCTTGTTCCATTTCATTTAATGTTCCTCTTTTAATTATTAATGAATCGTTATCTTCTATCATATTTACATTAGCATTATTAATATCTTCAATAAAATCTTTAAATATTTCTTTTGGAGGTATATATTTATGAAGTAGTACTATTCTTTCAACAAAATTTTCTAATTCTCTAACGTTACCCGGCCAATAATATTTTTTCAACTCATTCTTTAATGTTTGATTTATATTAACATCTTCACTACAAAAAGAATTTAAAAAATAATCAAAAAGTATTTCTATATCATCTTTTCGTTCTCTAAGAGGTATAGTATCAAGTTTCAATACATTAAGCCTATAATATAGATCACTTCTAAAATTTCCTTTTTCAACCGCTCTAAAGAGGTCATTGTTAGTTGCTGCTATTATCCTTACATCAATTTGAATAACTTTGTTTGACCCTACTCTCCAAACTTGTCTTTCTTGTAGTACTCTTAACAAACCAGACTGAAGATTCATTGGCATTGAACCGATTTCATCCAAGAAAATTGTTCCTTTATGCGCAAGTTCAAACTTACCCATTTTTCCACCTTTTTTAGCTCCTGTAAAAGCACCTTCATCATATCCAAAAAGTTCACTTTCTAAAAGATTTTCTGGAATTGCTGAACAATTTACAGCTACAAATGGATAATCTTTTCTCAGACTTGCATTGTGAATACCTTGCGCTAATATTTCTTTACCTGTGCCAGATTCTCCAGTGATAAGTACAGTTGAATCTGATTTAGCATACATTTTTGCCTTGGATATTAACGTTTTTATTTTATTGCTAGAACCTATATAGTTCTCAAGAGTATATTTTGCCAATAGTCCTTTTTTGTATATTTCAGAACGTATTTTTATTTCATAATCTTGAATTTTACTAATATCCTGAAATGTAGCAACTGCTCCTTGTACAGTACCTTTAATCTTTATTGGTATTCTATTAGTAATTATTGTATTATTTTTTACTTTCTGCACTGCACTAAACTGAGCCTCACCAGTTTTAACAACCTCTATTAATCCAGTTGTAGGAATAAATTTGTCTGCTTTGTTTCCTATTATATCATTTGCTTTAATCCTCATTATTTTTTCTGCCGCAGGATTAAAAAATGTTACTATTCCTTCTGAATCAGTAACAATTATTCCCTCATAAGAAAAATTAAGTATCTGATTAAGTCTTTCTGCTTGTATCATTTGTTTTCTTGATAATGTTATTACTTCTACAGCATTTTTTATTACTTGCCTTACTGTTTCAGGAGATGTTTTAATAAGTATACCCTTTAATCCTAAATGTTCTGCATAACTCTTAGTACTTATACCTCCAATTATTACTTCATAACCTTTATTGTAAGCTTTTTCAATCATCAATTTTGACTCTTCAATATTTTTGTATGAATTCATATATAATAAATCAATACCAAAAACATCTGAAATAAGCTTTACATTAAATGAATTTTGTTGATGTATAATTAATCCTATTTTTTTCGAAAATTTTACAGCTTCATATAATGCATATAAAATATCAAAAGAAGTTATATCACAATTTATAACTGGTATATTAACTTCACTTGAGATATTATAATAAGTAGCTCCTCTGCTTATTACAATATCATAGTTCTGCTTCTCTAACTCCTTAGCTGTTCCAGCTCCACCTTTAAAAACTCCGGGAAATACATCGACCTTTATTCCCATTTCAACAGATACGCTATTTACTAATCTAGCTAAATCTTCATATGGTGCTATAAAAGCTATCTTCACATATAATTCCTCCCTTTGTTAATCATATAGATTATAATTAATCTTAATAAACTTCAATATTGTAATACACATATAAATAAATTCTTTTCTTATTATTTATTTATATAAAAATATTTATACTTATCGTTACTATACATAGCATATATTATTTTTTATACTAGTTTTATTACATTATGCAATTCTATCATGGGTTTCATCTATTTACAATATTGATAGTATCTGAATTATATATTTGATATGTTGCAACTTCTAGATAGATTTTTAATCATAATTAGTTGACAGCTTTATTATAGACTCCATTCCTTTTCCAACATCACTTTCTAATATTAGCTGACCTTTATGAGCTTTAGCAATTCTTGCAACCATTGGTAAGCCCAAACCATGTCCGCTTTTAACAGTTCCTTTTCTTGTCGAAGAATATGGAAGTTCAATTAAATTAGGTAATTTATCATTTATTTTGTAATACTATAAATAATAGGACATAAACTGTAAAATATTACTGCAGCTTATGTCCTTTATAAATATATAAATTTAATCATTTCATATATAGAAAAACTAATAAAATACTAATATTTAAACTTCTCATTTTTATCTATTAATTTTAATTATTAACCTTATTTGCATAATTCATAGCTAATACTAAATTATTAATATCTTCTGATGAAAAGTTTTTGTTTATCTTTTTCTTAACTTTTTTATAAAATTTTAATCTAATCATTGAATATTCTTCAATTTGTTTAATATATTTTCTGCTAAACATTTTTTTATTTTTAGAAATAGCCTCTAAAATCATGATATTACAACTTTCAAGTATAACTTTTTTTAATTTCACACTGTCATCTGATAGTAAAATAGTCTGCCTGTTCAAAATATTTTCAATAAATGAAAATAACTTATTAGATAATTTATCTAAAGTCCATTTATTAGCTATCTGTGAAAACATGGTTATATGCCCATTTTTCAAATCTTCTTCTACATCTTGAAGATCATCAATAATTTGCAAAAATACACCATATCCAAACATAAAATCAGCTTCTTGTTTTGAAAGATTGCCTTTAACTAAATAGCCATCTGCTAATACAGATGTACCACCTTTTTCAAAAGTTATTCCTATTATGTCTTTTTCATATGGTAAACTGTTAATTCTCTGCTGTTTTAAACTTTCTTCTTGTGCTGTATGTATTGACAGTAAACTATCAAAAACACCACCATACTCTGCTCTGACAAATTCTTCTTCTATTTTATTAATAAGCTTTAATATATATTTCTCACGCTGACTAGAGGGCTCTGTTATTTCTCCTGAAAGCCATTTTCTAAATTTATCATTAAATTCCTTTTTATTATCACCTGATACATTTATATCATCTAAATAATTATCGCTATATGGATATAACATGCTGTATGAAAAAATTGAAGGTGTCAATCTTACTTTCATATTAAACATTATCTGCACACTATTCATTATCCAAACATTTCTCATTGCTTGAAAAATATCTGTTATATCGATTTTCGAATCAAATTGCCTTACTTCTTTAATAAACATTTCTGTTACATTTTGATAACCTTTATCTATAAAAAAATCTAACATACTACTTTTGCTACCTGTTATCGAAAATTCAAATTTTTTAATTAATGAGAATATACTTAAACTCCATTTATTAATATCATTTTGACTATCTGGTATTTGATGCAGTTCAAAAATAAGATTATTAATAAATTTACTTATATTCTTTTCATCCGTTATTCTATTTTTATAACTAATCTTCTTTTCAAACTTAGGAAAATCAGTTCTCGACTCAAACCATAAAGACAAATATTTAGACTTTAAATCATTAATAAGATACTTCATTCTCGACCATCCACTTTTATATAAATAATCACTTATTACATAAAATTAATTGTATATTAATTTAGATAAGAATTCTATAATTTGAGAATTATTTAATTAATTTCTAATGATTTTTCAATACATTTTTAATAATAAAGTTTAAAATTTTATCTTCTTAGTCAAGAAAAATTATAAAATATTAACTTAACTACTCATTTGTTAATTTCAACTATAAATTTAATTATTTCTTTTACAGTTATCTCTTGCTGTTCTTCTCTTGTTATTACAGCTTTTCCATCTCCTTTTTGCTCACCATAATTTCCAAAATATGCATGATTACCTCCTGCTATCTCTACCTTATTTTTAACATTTTCTAGTTTAGTTGTATCTAATCTAATATCCTCACTTCCATATATAGCAAGAGTAGGAATATTGGAATTGTTGATAGGATAGGAACCAAGTAGAATAAGGCCTTTAACATTGTCGCTGTTTTTATCTATATAACTGCTAGCCATTGCTCCACCTAGAGAATGACCTGCAATATACCAGTTTTTAATATCTGGATATTCGTCATATATATTATTAGCAGAATTAATACCAAATACTGCAAGATTAAAAGGCATCTTAACAAGTATGCATGTAATTCCATTATGAGATAACTCAGTTAAAAGTGGTGCATAAGCTATAGCTTCAATCTTACCACCGGGATAAAAAATTAGCCCTGTACTTTCTTTCATTTCATTGTCTGGAGTAAACACCATAATATCACCTTTATTTAGGTTAGAAACTTTATTTATATTAAATGTTTCAACTGCAAAATCATCTGCTCTATAATAGTCCAATGTATAAATGTAAAATCCACCGATTAATAAAAATATTACAGCAACTATACTTATAATTGTAATCTTAATAGATTTTTTAGTCTTTAATTTCATAATACTCCTCCTTATTTATAATTGTTTTTTGCAAACCCATTTCTATATATTATACTGCATATAAAGAATTTTAGATAATAATTCTCTGTTTTAGCAAAAAAGTACCGTCCCTCGATTCTTGTTTTTAAACACAGTAGCTAATTTTAGCATATGGAAAATATTTTGAAATCTCATCAAATATATAGCTTTCAGCTTCATTTCTTATGTCTTGTTTATAGCAATATTTACCTCTACCTTTAGGTCTCATTATATTTTTATCAAAAACATTATAAACATTTGGCATTGCCTCTTTATTTATAATATCGTTCGCATATCCATAGGTCATAAAAATAAGTTCAAAAAATATTTTATCGTGCATTTCTTTATTCAACTTGTCATGCAATTCCTTTATTAATTTCTTATAGTTTCTTCTCCAATCTTTTATTAATATTATAGGTGCAATATTTATGCCTACCTTGTAACCTGCTCTATACATTTTATTTGCAGCTTTTATTCTTTCGTCCAAAGAAGAAGTTCCTATTTCAACTTTTTTTATTATTTCATGTGGATTTACACTTATTCTTATTTGCGTATTTCCATTATGTTTAGAGTCTAGTAAATCATCAACCATGTTAAATTTAGTAGCAAATGTTGCTGTAGCATTATCTAATTTGCCAAACTCTTCTACTGCCCATCTTAAATTCCCTGTTATAACGTTTTCTAAAACCATATCACTATTTGACCCTAGTTCATATACTTTATGTTCACCTATTTTGTTTATTTTTCTTTTTATTGCTTGCATCATTTGTTCTCGATTTACAAAAACTCTAAGATATGCACCTTTAAAAAAAGTACATACTAAATAACAGTATGTACACATAGCCATGCATCCAGAAGAAGTAAATGGAACTATAAAATCTGCTGACTTATCATTTGGTATAAGTCTTAAACTTTTTCTAATACCTAATATCAGATATTTTTTTAAATTAGTAAATTCTTTGTCTGGAAGCTGTCTCAATTCTTCTATCTTATTATGACTTGAAATTTCTATTGTTGGTATACCCATGTTTTTATATCTATTATAAATTTCTAATCCCTGCTCGTACTTAAGTACTTCCTTTTCATAATATACTTTTTTAGGTATATAACTTATCATACTAATCACCTATAATAGCTTTTGTTAGTATGCAAAATATATACCTAATAATTGTTTTAAAATTCAAAATACTGTTTTATTCCATATCCCATATTCTTAAATTTAAACCATAAAAATTCAATTTTCTCAATTCTTATTTTTATAAGATGTAGCGGTGCTGGAAGCTTATCTATATTAATTTCTTTCAATTTCAAAAAAAGCTTATATTCTTCGCTTTCATTTTCTACAATATCTGCTCTTCCTGTAATCTGCATTCCAGCCAAATTATTATATCCTGTAAATACTTCATAAACTGCAAGAGACACTTGTTCATTAAATAGCAAGTTAGTAAATTTTATTCCTCCTTCGCTCAATACATACATATTACTTTCTTTATATGTATAATCAACAGGTGTAGCCCTTACACTATTTTCATATCCACTACAAAGTGTACATGAACTATGCTCTAAAAGGAATTGTTCCACATACATTTTTAATTCTTCATAAGGCATTTCTACTTGAAAATCTCTTTCTTCTTTTATAGCTATCCCATAATTAATAACTTCTCTAATATTATATATATCTATATTTTTAAATTCAAAGCCGTATGTTTGTGAGAATTTTTTTAAAGCCCAAAAGTCTTTAGTATCTAATTTGTTAAGTTCTATCCTGCCGCCAAAAGACTTCTTTGAAACAACGCATTTTCCTAAAATATCTTCTAATGGTTTTAGATATTTTTCTCCTCCTTGATCCATCAAGCACACACAAAAAAGATATACTTTACTATTCTTAAGCCAATTTTTATTCTTCTCTACAAAACCATATATTTCTTGATTTACTTGTTCATTGTATATTGATGTACCAATTATAATGGACTGACAATTTTCATATTCTTTTTTCCATTCTTTTGTAGTACAGTATTCTGCTGGTCCTAGAATCATTGCTATGTTTTTTGCTGTTTGTTTAGTTGCGCCGTATTTACTTTCATAAACTACAAATGTTTTATTCATATAACCTCCTTCATATTATTTATTAATTGATTATATGAATAACTACAATAATTAATGTTTTAATTATTTATGAACGTCACAAAACTAAAACCTCATCACCTATACTTACCTTTCCGCCTTTAACAACCTTCCCAAATCTAGCCTGTCTACTAACTATATAAGGTCTGCCATGCTCTTTGTGTTCTTTACCTATTTGATATATCTTTACTTCTGCTTTTCCTATTCTTATAACAGCATCTACTTCTAATTCTTGTAATGGTACACCAGATATAGTAAAGTTCTCAGTATATCCACCCAATAATACTTCTTCTTTCTTATTAAGCGGAACTTGGTCTAAAACTTCAACTGGTAAAATAGATACTTGTCTGTTCCAATTACCTGCATGAGCATCTCCTTCCAGACCCCAATTTTCAATTACATTTACTTTATCTACTTGGTCTTTTACAACACCTTTTACTGAGCTGATATTTATAGATAAAACTTTCCCCATTATTAAACCTCTACTTTTTATATAATTTTGCAGTACTTTTATTTATTATTACGTTCCTTTAATAAACTTTTAAGTTTCGCAATTCTTTCTATATTATCATCAATATCAATAAAAGGTATTTGCTTTTCTATCCCTTGATATTCTAGTATTTTCTTCATCAACTCAGGACTAGAAACATCTGAAGGCATATTAATCCTATTCAATAAATATAACTCATCCGAAATAGGTGTAATACCCATTTTAGTAGTAACTGATACTTTAAAACCTAGTTCTTTAATAATTTTCTCAGTTGTTTCATTATACATACCATAAGGATAAACATACAGAATTGCTTCGTTACCTATATTTTGCTCTATTAATTTTTTTAGTTTCACTGTATCGTTAGTAAATCTTTTTATATAATCTTCTTCATTTTCGTTTTCTTTTCGACTTACACCTTTGCCATAATGCAAAACATCACCCTCATTATGGAGATCATAAGTATGATGTTGTATATCTATAGTTCCGCTATTATACATTTCTTTTGCCTGTTCCCAAGTGAAATGCTCATATATTGGAGTACTTCCATCTTTATGATATTTTCTTCCAACAGACCATCCTACAATTGAAATAGTAGCCTTCATATCAAGCTCTTTTAAAATAGGATATGCATATTGGTAATTACTAAGATAACCATCATCAAAAGTTATTAATATCGGATTATCTATAAGCTCTTTTCCATTTTCTATAAAATCAATATAATCTTTAAAATGAATAGTATTATACCCTAAAGCTTTCAAATAAAGCATATCTTCTCTAAATTTATCTGGAGATATTATTGAACTGTTCCATTCTAATGGATCTTCAGAAATATGATGATACATTAATATAGGTATGCGAATTTCTTCTATTTTTTTTCTTCCTTTACTATTATCATTACCTTGATAAATACCAGAAGATTGTTTTAATATTTCAGAATTATTTGCTGGTTTAAGGATATAATTATTTATTAAAAATAAAATAACTATAATCAATAAAATAAAAATAAAAATTCCATGTCTTTTTCTCATTTGTAAAACTTCACTTTCACTTATTTTGGTCTAAATTGCACAATTGATTTTATTATAACATATTATGATAAGAAAACATATTTTTATAATAAATAAAAGTATATTGAGGAGGAGCAAAGTGTCAATAGATCGAACTGTTCAAGGATTGATTAATGAAATCAAATTAACAAGAGAATTTAAAGAACTTAAGCAAGCTATTAAAAACCTTGATAAATATAAGGATATAAAAGAAGAGATTGAATCACTGCAAAAAAAACAAATGGAATTGTTAAGTTCTAACAAATCTCCTCGAGAAGCTAAGTCAAATATGAAAATTATTGAGCAGCAATTTAAAAGTTTATCAAAGCACCCTAATGTAAACAACATGATTAAGTCAAAAACTAGTTTCAATAAAATGATGAATAATATTTATGAGAAAATTAATAAAGCTTTAAATTCAGAACTAAATCAATAGTTTAGATACATCAACTTTATAAAAAGATTGCCTTTAAAATATTCTCATTATTTTAAAAGCAATTCTTTTTATTTATTATATTTTTTAATGAGTAGTTTCTTTTTTAAGTCTCCAAAATGCTAATGCAAAACTTATACAACACATTACTGTAAATAATCCAATGACAGGTACAATATCATTAATTAATATTGTATCTTCAAATATTAATCTTCGTAAAGCATTTATTATATGCGTAAATGGATTTAACATGATAGCTATTTTTAATCCACCAGTCAAATTTTCAAGAGGAAAAAGAGCTGGACTTAAGAAAAAGATAGGAAGTACAATCGCATTCATTATAGTCTCATATATGACTTCATTTGGCAGTAATAAACTAATTGTATACGTAATACCTGACATAAAAAATGCTGTCATAAATATTAGCAGTATCATAAGTAGAATCCCAGCAATGCCTGATGCTACAGTCACAGAGAAAAAGAAACTGACAATACATAGAATTGCTACTTCTAAAAATGAAACTAGTACAGCCTCCAGCATCTGCCCGAGTACAATAGAACTTCTTCTTATAGGAGCAATTAATATTCTATAAAAGCTGCCATTAGTTTTCATGATGAAATTAATGATACCACCACTACAGCAGGCTCCAAGAGTAACTAACACTATAATGCCGGGTAGAATAAAAGCTGTGTAATTGCTTATCCCTAAATTCTGCATTATCTGACCTGCAACTGCACTATATAAAACAAGCCAAATTAGCGGCTGCAATACTGTAACAGCAATTGATATAGGATTTTGAAAACGCCACTTTATACTACGCCATAGAATGTTTAACATTTCTACTCCTCCCCTCTATTTGCACTTGTTAATGCTAAAAACACATCTTCTAAGCTAGGCTCTGAAATTTCTATAGCATTAAATTCTACCATATGATCTAAAAGAAACTTATTTACTTTAGGATAATCGGTTCTACTGTCACCTACACTTGCAAAAACAGAGTTGTTACGTATACTAGTAAAATTAACTAGTTCCATGCCATCAAGTGCATCTTTACATTTTTTTGCTTTTCCTGTATCAGAAAACGCTATACGAATTATATTTTGACTAATGTAATTTCGTAAACTGCTAGGTGTTCCTTGCGCTAGATCTTTTCCTTCTTTCATAATGCAGATTGTATCACTTAGATGTTCTGCTTCCTCAAGATAATGAGTTGTTAGAAAAATAGTTGTTTTATACTCATCACGTATTTTCAATAACATTTTCCACATGTTTTTACGTGAATTAACATCCATACCTACTGTAGGTTCATCTAAAAATAAAATTTTAGGAGACGAAACCATATTCATAGCTATATCAAGTCTTCGCTTTACTCCACCTGAGTAAGATACAGTAGGATATTTTAAATAATCTGAAAGTTCAAAACTATCTATCAATGACTCTATTCTTTGTTTTGCAACCTTTGCTTCAACTTTGTAAATTCTACTTTGAAATATCATATTTTCCATAAGAGACAAATGTGCATCTATTGATATATGCTGAGCAACACAAGCAATTTGTGTACGAATCCAAGCTGGCTCTTTAAATAAATCTTTTCCAAGGACTGTTACATTACCTGATGTAGGAGTATAATATGTTGTCAAAATATTAATAAGAGAAGATTTGCCAGCACCGTTAGGTCCAAGTAGTGAAAAAATTTCTCCCTTATTTACTTTAATGTTCAAATCATCCAAAGCCCTGACTCCATTTTTATACTGCTTAACTAATTTTTTAACTTCAATTGCTGACATCTATTTTATTTCCTCCTCTTTAATAGGAAACAATATTTCTGTAATATACTTATTAGGATTGCCCTTAAACAACATCCCCGGTCCTTTTACATAAACTTCTCTCCAAGGTAGTAATACTGACAAGTTATTCTCCTTTATATAACATTCAACTTTTTCATATGCATTTTTCAAACCCTCGTACGATCCATTATGAGTAACACAAACTGCTTTTGCAGAGGGCAGTTGTTTTATTGCTATGCCATTACCATTTGGAGTTTCAGCTGTAGGTACACACAAATCTATCTCACCTATACCGGTATTCTGATTAACTTTGTAGTAACAAAAAAGTGGAGAACCATTTGATTTACCTTTTATTGCTTTGAACACATTAGGAAAATATTTGACTGCCTCAGTAACAGGTCCCTTATATCTCATAGCAGCTACTCTAATTGATTCAATATCCTTAATTTTAATTTCATAATTCATTTCTTTTCCTCCTTACTGCAATCCAGACTTCTGTATGGCCGGTTTTTACATTTTGTTTATTAATAGGATAAACTTCTATATCTGGCAGTTGAGCATATTCATATCCAGAAAAAGGAAGCCACTCTGTAAGAAATCGTTTAAAAGTTTCTTGTACAGAATCTTTAAAAGGTCCATTACACTCAAAAACTGCCCATGTAGCTGATGGAATCTCATATTCAACCATATTGTCAGGAATTTTTTTATCTGTAGAAGCTGCAATATAATAATAGATTTCATCAGGATTTCTATATACTGTAACACCTAAAATTCCATAAGGAGTTTGATTAGATAATTTACTAATTTCAAAATATAAATTGCTATTTAACGTTCTGTTCCAGAATTTAGGTACAATATTGAAATTACACTCTTGATCTTCTTGTAATTCAACTCTTACCCCAACAATTCTAATAGGGTCCCTTGTTTCAATTCTATATTTCATACTTTCACCTCCAGTTACGTTTATAGAAAAACTAATAGGCAGATAAGTGTTTAACTTCGTTCCTTCTCTTCTAGCAGCGGTTGGTGCAACACCATGAACACTTTTAAATGCACGATTAAATGATGTTGGTGATTCATAGCCATATTTTAACCCAACATCCATAACCTTTATATTACTTGTAAGTAACTCAAAAGCTGCTGCTGTCATACGTCTTTGACGAATATATTCAGACAGTGATACACCCGCAATATAGGAAAAGATACGCTGGAAATAATAAGTTGAACAGCAAGAAATTTGCGCTGCCTTATCATATGAAATATTACCTGTTAAATTATCTTCAATATATTCAATTGCTTTGCTCATCCTAGTTAACCATTCCATACTTTAGCCTCCTTAACAATAAGATTAGCATAATAAAATTTTTATATCCTCGCATTTCATGCTCTATTATGTAAAGATTTAAATATCTTAAGTTTCTTTTTATATTACAGTATTATTATAAGGTATAAAAATTTTATTTACATCAGCTAATTAGCTTTATAAACTAAAAAAATCCCTAGACTATTGTCTAAGGAATTTTTTATTATTTAAATAGTATAATAATTAACATAGCCATTTATACATCTCTAATTGACTTATAGGCTTTAACTTCATATTTAAATGATTTGCATATGTATGAGCTAGTGAATTATTCGAATATGTAACATTTAACTCTATAGGTTTTAAATCATTAATGATTCTACTTAATAATGCTGTTGCATAACCTTTATTTCTAAATTTTGGATGTACCCATAAATAAAATATAGAATTATTTGTCGAAGCAATACCTGCAATAATATTTCCATTATCTCTAATACCATAATAATTACATGGCAGTTCTTTAAAATAAGGAAAATCACCTTGCCATGGTAAATGCGAATAATCCATCTCTCTTAATGAATAAATATCTTCAAAATTCATTACTTCAACTTTGCTTTGCAATGTATTTACATTTATTATATTTTCGTATTTTAACTCCCATTTTCGATAGGTTAAATTATACACCTTCTCATAACCTATTTTTTTATAGAAATTTATAGCTCTATCATTTCCATCTATGACTTCAAGAAATAGCTGCTTACATCCAATTTCTCTAGCTTTTTTTTCATGAAATTCCATCAATGTTTTAGCTAATCCACTTCCTCTTTCTGAAGGAATTAATGACATTCCTCCACATCTTAATGTCTTGAAATTCTCGCCAACTTTTACTCCTCCTAAAGTAATACCTACAGGTATATTTTCTTTAAAAGCAATATATGATAATTCTCTGTTATTACCTTCTGGACCAAAAAATCTACTTATAAAAAAATCTTCTTCCATATTTACTTTAATTATATAATCAGCAAATCCATCTGTAAAAGCTTTGAATATTATAGAGTCTGATACTTCTGAGCATTTTTTAATCTCATACATTTAACCATCATCCTTTCAAATACATTAAATACATATTTATTGTTTCTTCAATTTGTTTATCTGTGACAATCCTACCCATTGAAGCTGATAAAAATGCTACACCGTTAATTGAACTCATAATCAAATAAACAGCCTCTTTTATTCTACAGTCTTTTCTGAAGGCACCTTTATCAATCCCTAATTTGATGATGAATTCTATATCTGTTTGATAAGCTTTAAATCTTTCTTCAACAATATCACTTAGTTTAGGTACCTTATTAGGCAGTGACCAAAATTCTGAAACAATCCTTGACCATTTTAAATTTTCTTTACACTTAAATACCTCAAGTCTACCTTTAATATATCTGCTAAATATCTCTTCACCAGACAAAGTAATATCAATATTTTCAATAATTCCATGTCTCCTACCGTCAAATCTTTCTACTATCGCTAAAAAAATCTCTGCTTTACTCTTAAAATATACATAAATTCCGCCTTTACTTATATCAGCAGCTTCCATTATTTCACGTATACTTGTTGCTGAATAACCTTTCTCTGCAAATAAAACAAAAGCCACTTCTAAAATATGCTCTCGTCTAATATGCTTTTTCTCTTCTGATATTTTTGGCATATATCACTCTCCTTAAATTGATATTTGTAGACGATTGTTGAATGACTATGACGAGTCATCCTGAGTGAACATAGTGTGTCAAAGGATCTTGTACTATTTTCTGAGGTAAAATATATTATTAGAAATAATAAAAAAGACCGTTTGTGCTTTTATTTTATCATAAAATATTTACCTATGCAAAAGATACTAACAAAATTATCCTAACATAAAAGACCTCCGATAGTATTTACCAGAGGTCTTTTACGTTTTTATCAAATTATTATAGTTGTTCCGTCAAACTTAGTAAGAGTAAATCCGTTAAACTTCTCATTATAAGTATGTTTATAGTCTTGGAGTATTTGTATTGCAACTGTTTCACCTAATTTCAATCCTTCACTTCCATCAAAACGCCAATGCACACCTGCTAAATCTCGACCAATAGATATATTAGAAGCTAGTTTATTTAATTCTCCTCCTAATGTCAAAGATTCTTTTTTATAAGGAAGTAATGAAAGTCCATCAGAACTTGCTACAACAGGATTAGGAATTATAAATGATTCTTTAAAGAAGGCTTTAAGCATAGTTGCACCAGCTCCAGCAGCACATGCATGACCAGCTGGATATGATGGATGCGTAGGACAACCTTCGGGATATGCCATAGGCAGTAAATATGAACCAAATTTACTGTATATCTGTGAAAGAACATTAGAATCAAATAATTCTATATTAATAGGATAGTCCGTAACTCCTTTTAAATTGTTTTGGACGCATCCTCCAAATTCTTCAGGGCGAAGCATACGATGAACCAAAAATTTCTGAAACCAAGCAGCTTCTAACGCTACTCTTGTTGCTTTAGCTACTAAATCTAAAATTTGAGCTGCTCCAAAGGTAATAAAACCAACTTGAGTTTTGGAAGAAATATAAGGATTTTGTGGATCTAGAGCTTTCACTCCATAACTTAATAAAATCAAGCAAGCATTCAACATGCTTTGATAAGTAAAATCTACATGAACATATTGACCTAAATCTCTACCATTTCTAATATAACGGTTAGTTTTTTCAAAAGTTATTGAATCCTTTGGCATTCCTCCGTTTTGTATGTTTAACCATTCATCATATGAAATCATAAAATCATCCATAGCTATTGGACTATTATATCGCTGGATTATAGTTCTATTACCAAATGGAATATCTTTATACAAAAATTGAGAAATATATGGTCCTGTTAAATCACCAGGGGTATTTCCTCTAAAAAGCGTTTTTGTAGTAACTAACCCATTTTCTTTTGGCCCATCAAAATCAGAAAATTTTGATAAATCAGAAGCTGCTTCATTAGTAATTGAATTGGTAATATAATCTATAAATGCAACATCACGAGCCAGTGCACTCCAATAGTCCTCAGCCATTTCACTAGCTATCCAAGCACTATTAAAGTTTGGAGGTACCAACATACTTAAATGATGAGAATCAGGTCCTACTAAATCATATGCATAAGAAGCTTGAGGATTAGCAAGCTTAGCCATACCTCCTAGTTGAATGGATTCAAAGTTATTTGGATTACCAGTCATTAATGCTTTTATAAGAGACTTATATGCATCAATATTTACTTCTCCTAAATCATTATGCGGCAGAGTTTTTGAAAAATTCCCAATCTTATTAGGATATAGCTCTTCATCTCCATTGCATGGATGATTAGGAAGAGGAAGATTTTCTTGAAATGAAGCTGCATTCTTACGAATTTTAAATGCTTTTTTTCTACGCTGTTGTGCAGTCAATGGCCCTACTTCACATGATTCATTTAAGTTTAAACTTGATGTTTCTTTTTCTTCTTTTATAAAAATTTGTTTATCTAAATCAGTAATCTTATCTATTCCATCTTTTTGCTTAACTTTGTTTTTACTTTTAATTGACTCTTCGATATTTAAAACTACATTTGTAATTATTTTATCATTAGCACCTTTAGATACTTCCTTTTGGTCACTCTTTTGTACCATAATAATATACACCCCACTTATAAATTAATATTTTTTAAAAACTTATATACTATTCTTATGTTACTAGCTATTAAAAGTTACTATTATGAAAATAATCTCTTCATATGCATTTCTCTAACTCAATTACAAAAGAATTTAATTTACATTCACTATTGAAGTTTAAAGATAGTATGTCTATAATTGTTATATGAAATTAAAGCAACTAATATATTAGTTGTTTAACAATACTAAGGAGACAAAATATGGCAGTAATAATAGGTTTAGTAATATCTTTTTTGAGTATTGTTTTTTGTATTTATTTCAGCTTACCTATATGGTATGGATTGTTTGTTATGTTGATAGTATTTTCAATTGTTGCTGTATCTAAAGGATTTAAATTTAAAGAAATTTTAATAATGCAGATTAATGGAATACTAGAAGCTAAGATTATTTTTTTAATATTCATACTAATAGGAATTATTACGGCTACGTGGATTATAAGCGGTACTATACCTGCACTTATTTTTTACGGTTTGAAAATGGTCGGACAAAATAGTTTTTATTTACAAATATTTATAATAACATGTGCAGTATCATCATTGCTAGGAACTGCTTTAGGAACTGCAAGTACAATAGGTATTGTTTTTATGTTAATTACTAGAATTAGCGGAGGTAATATATTGCTTGCAGCAGGTGCAATAATGTCAGGTGCATATTTTGGAGATAGATGTTCTCCTATGTCTTCAAGTGCAATCTTGGTAAGCACTATAACAAAAAGTAATTTATATACAAACATTCTTAATATGATAAAGACAAGTATAATGCCTTTTATTTTATCATGTATAATATATTTTGTTTTATCATATAATCAGCCTTTATCACTTACTAATACATCTTTACAAAATCAAATAACTGAAATATACAATGTTAATATTGTAGTTTTATTTCCAGCTTTACTAATTGTTCTTCTTGCTGTATTGAAAGTTCCTATTTATAAATCAATGGCTGCAAGTATTATATCTGCTGTTATTATCGGAGTTACTGTTCAAGATGTAAATTTTGTTAAAATTCTAGAATCAAGTTTAATAGGATATTATGGAGAAAAGGAAATATATATTAACGATGTAATTAAAGGTGGAGGCATAGTATCTATGGTACAAGCAGGTATAAGTGTTTGCATATCATGTGCAATGGCAGGTGTATTTAGAGATACTAAGATTTTTAGGTTTTTAGAAACAAATGTTGAAAATGTTAAAAGTGAAAAGAAATTAATAAACTGGACACTGTTTTACAGCATACTATCTTCTTGTTTTGGATGCAATCAAACAATATCAATCATTTTGACTAATAACTGGATAAATAAAGGATATAAAAATAAAAACCAAACTAATGGAAGAATTGCGTTAGATATAGAGAATACAAGTGTATTAGTTGCTGCACTGATACCTTGGAATGTTGCTGCAGTAGTACCAATAAAAACTTTGGGAATACATTCATATGGATATATTCCATACGCATTTTATTTATACCTTCTTCCTATAATATATACTTTATTCTATTATCAACGACAGCATAAAAATTTACAAAAAGTCGATAACCCCTTTTAATGTTATTTTAATCGCTAAAAGGGGCTTGTTTATATTTAAATAATGTATTAGCAAGCGACAATTTCCTTTATAAAAAACTCTTTTCCGCTTAATAAATCCCAGTTTTTACTTTTACAACAAGGACACTTACCATTATTCTTAATAATATTAAATACCTTATTACAATCCTTGCAAATGGCATTGCCAGGTATTATCTCAATTTTCAATTCTGTATCCTGCAATATAGTACCATCAACTGCCGCAGGGTAACACTCTTTGATATATCTTGGAATCATTGAAGATAATTCTCCAATCTGTAAAACCAATGTATCAATTTTAACTAAATGATTTGCAGCAGCAAATTTTTCTACTGTCTTAACTACTTCAATTACAACTCCTAACTCATGCAAAGAAACCACCTATCCTTATGATTTACTTTTAATTTTAATCTTTTATAAGGGCATTTTTAACTTTTTTAACTGCAATTCTTCCTTTACGCTTAATCATATTTTTAACAACTATAGGTTTAATCTTTTCTAACGGTACACTCTCAGCATCATATTTTCTGACAAGTGAAATTGCATCAAACTTACATTTAGTTGTACATCCACCACAACCAACACACATGAATTCATCTACGGTTGTAACCCCACAACCAAGGCAGCGTTCTGTTTCCTTCATAACTTGCTCTTCAGTAAATGTACCACGCAAATCCTTGAAAGATTCTTTAGCTTTAACTGAGTCAACATTATTTAATTCTTGTCTTGGAAAACGATCATAACTCTCAAGAACCAAGTTTTCTTTATCAAGTGCACTAAACTCTCTTCTATCACGTCCTAGAATTAAGCTTTGTCCTGGCTGAACATAACGGTGAATTGAAATTGCACCTTCTTTGCCTAAAGCAATGGCATCAATAGCAAACTTAGGACCTGTCAATGCATCTCCTCCTACAAATACATCAGATTCTCCTGTCTGTAGTGTAAACAAATCTGCTTTGACTGTCCTGTTGGGATTTAATTCTATCTTACTGTCTATAATCATGTTACCCCAATCTATTGCTTGACCTACTGACATTAGAACATAATCTGCTTTAACTGTCTTGGTTTGATTCTCATCATAAGTTGGCCTAAACTTTCCATTATTATCAAAAACTGAAAGACATTTCTTGAATTCTACCCCTACAACACAACCATTTTCAGTAACAATACGTTTCGGACCCCAAGAATTTTTAATTTCTATGTCTTCGCCCATAGCTTCTTCAATCTCTTCAGGAAGAGCAGGCATTTCTTCTCTACTTTCAAGGCAGAACATATCAACTTGAGAAGAACCAACTCTTACAGCTGTTCTTGCAACATCTATTGCAACATTACCACCACCGATAACAACAACATTTCCTTCAAGTTTTTTATCACTACCTAAGTTTACATCACGTAAGAAATCAACACCTGCAATAACACCTTTTGCTTCTTCACCTTCTAACCCAAGCTTTTTGCCTTTTTGTGCTCCAATTGCAAGATAGAATGCCTCATATCCCTTATTTCTTAAGTCATTAAGGCTCATATCTTTGCCAACTTCAACACCTGTCTCAAATTTAACACCTAATTCTCTTAAAATATCAATTTCAGCATTAATTACATCTTTTTCCAATCTATAAGATGGAATCCCAAGTGTTAACATACCACCAAGTACTTTTTGTTTTTCATATACAGTTACATTGTAACCGTCAATAGCTAAGTAGTAAGCACATGACAGACCTGAAGGACCAGCACCTATAACAGCAATTTTATTGCCATATTCATGTCTTAATTTTGGAACATATCGGTTCTTCTCATTCAAATCCTGTTCAGCAATGAATTTTTTTATTTCATCAATAGCAATCGGATCATCAACATCACCTCTTGTACAAACTGATTCACAATTTCTAGGACAGATACGACCACATACTGCTGGAAATGGGTTTTCGTGCTTTATAAGTTCAAGGGCTTCTTTATACCTTCCTTGAGAAGCCAGCTTTATATATCCTTGAACTGAAATATGCGCTGGGCACTCGGTTTTACAAGGACTTGTACCTGTTTCAACAACATTTTTCCTATTGATACGATAATCTAGATTCCATTTGTCTGGCCCCCACTCTGAATTATGTGGAAAATCCTTTCTTTTCTTTTCTTCAATTGGTGTTTTAGCACATAATTTTTGACCTAATTTTAATGCATTAACAGGACAGACCTCCACACATTCTCCGCACCCAACACATTTATCTTCATCCACATGTGAAACATAATTTGAACGTACCATATCAGGGTTTACAAACATTTCAGCAATCCTCATAGAAAAACATGAACAACCGCAGCAGTTACAAATTGCATGAGTTTTTCCCGAACCATCTAAATTTGGTATACTATGCACTAAACCATTTTCCTCAGCTTTTCTAATAACTTCAAAAGCTTCTTCACGAGTAATTTGGCGTCCTCTACCTGTACGAATATAGTATTCAGCAGCATGTCCCATCTGAATGCACATATCTTCCTTCAAGTGACCACAACCTTCTCCCATGGCTTCTCTTGTTGCACGACAAGCGCAATCTGAAACTGAAAAAATAGTATTTTCATTAAGATATTTAGATACTTCTTCATATGACGCTTTTCTAGTTTCCCCATCAATAGCACTTTCAATAGGAATAACACGCATTGGACCTGTTCCAACAGAAAAAACACCTACTCCCATTGGACCTTTTCTTTTTCCATATTCATCAAAAGCCCTAGCAAGTTGTGGATATTTTTTGACATTTTCTCTGTTGTTAACTATCATTTCCATATGACCGGGAACCCAAACTTCATGCCAGTATTTATCAACACCATCAATTTTATTGACAAATGCAATTCCATTAACAGCACACTTCCATAATAATTTCTTTGTCTCCTCTACAGATTTACCGCATAAAGGTGCTATCTCTTCTGCACTCATAGGTTTGCGCAATTCAAGACAAAGTGCAACTTCTGCCATTTCTTCTGTAACAATAGGCTCCAAAACTTTATATTCTGGATATTCAGGTTTAATTTCTAATTTTGAACCCCGTTTTGTCCTACTAATTTTATTTGCAAGATCCAATACTTTTTCATTTACCATTCCTATTTCCTCCCATTTTTCATTTCTATTAAAACACTACTAAGAATTCCATTTTTTTACTTCAGTACGAATCCAATCAACCCACTCGTCAATTCCTTCCCCTGTCCTAGCAGATATTGGGATGATTTTAATATTAGGATTTAATTTCATTGCACGCTCTTTTACAGCCTCTAAATCAAAATCAAAATGTTCTATAACATCTATCTTATTTATCAACAGAACATCAACTATTGAAAACATTAAAGGATATTTTAAAGGTTTATCGTCTCCTTCTGGAACGCTTAAAATCATAGCATTTTTTGATGCACCTGTATCAAATTCTGCAGGGCATACTAAATTCCCTACATTTTCTAATATTGCAAAATCAATTTCTTTTGTACCAAGACCAATTAAACCTTGTTTTGTCATACCTGCATCTAGATGGCACATTCCTCCTGTGTGAAGCTGGATTACTTTTGCACCTGTTTGAAAAATAGTATTAGCATCAACACTAGAATCAATATCAGCTTCAATAACTCCAATATTCATTTCATCTTTTAAAGAGTTAATTGTCTTAGTAAGTGTTGTTGTTTTTCCAGAGCCTGGTGATGACATCAAATTTAATAAAAAAGTTTTGTCCTTTTTTAAGTCTTTTCTAAGGGAGTCCGCTAGTCGATTGTTGTTTTCAAAAACATTTTGTTTAATTTCAAGAACTTTAAAATTACTCACAGTTTCAACCTCCTACAATTGTTTATATTATATTCCTTTATAACTATATTCACTTTCAGCAAGTGCTTTTACTTCTTTATACTTTTTCATATCCACATAAAGCTCGTCTTTATATGGGTTTCTCTTGGTCTTAACAACTTTATATATCATGAAGATGAGTACCAAAACATTTGCTGCTAATGCTGCAGCACTCCAGATAGTTAACGCTGTAGTATTGTATGTAGAAGAAACAGCAAATCTTCCCTTATCAATAAATGCAGGGAATGTTTGAGCAAACATACACCATAAAGCTAATGTATGTGCACGATGCTGTAGCCAAGCACCTTTACCTATAGTAAATGCACACACAGTAGGAGCTAACAGTAACGCAAATCCACAATACCATGCATGTCCTGGTAAACAGTTATATGTATATGCAAAATTCCAAATATCATAAGCTATAATCCAAAACCACATCATATCCGGCCATAGCATATCCTGACTTTTATCTTTTTTAGTCATTTTTCGTATACTTATACCAAACCATCCAGTAATGGTTATTATACTAATAATACCTGCTGCTGCATTCATGAAGTTCCATGATCCACCAAGTACGTACATTGCTTCATCTTGTAGAAATCCACCGCTAGTATAATTAATACCTATTTCAATATCACGAACTACTGCTTCACAAATATTTATAGCAAGAATTAAAGGTGGAAAGCAGAGTGCAATTCGATTGGTAGAAAGACGCCATTCTTTCCCAGTTTTCTTGTTTTTCCCGTGTAAGTGTCTTATACACCAAAAACCAATGCAACCTGCAGTAGAAGAATATACCTTAGCAAGATGGAACCAGTCCGTATATGTTGTATCCTTCAATACTGTAAACCAAAGAATAGAAAGTACAATCGGCATGATAATAAAACATAAAAATGCCACTATTACAGATCTTCTTGTTACTTCGTTTAAAACAAATAATAAAGCAAATACTGCTATCCAGACAAGCCAGACAGAAATTACTGATGTACCAACATCAAAATTAAATAAAAACATCTCAACGCTTCTCCTTTTATAATACTCTGCGATTGCCATCTTTTTATGATAATCGTAGGCTAGTCCACGTTCAATTTGTCTCTGGTCATACCAACTGCCTATTATTTAATTGAGCAGAAGACTTTGATAATATTTTAACATACTAGTATTTTCTTGTCAATATTTAGTGTTTTATGTAATATATTCAATGATTTTTATTGATTTTTTGGAAATATTATATTATAATTATTTTGTTGGTATGTGGACATACCACAATCAGTTAAAAGGAGTGATAAACCACATGGAATTTAAAAAATTAAGTTCACCTTCATTAAAAGAACTTTTTATTAGAGAACTAGAGACTATGATTTTATCAGGTAAACTTTCTATCGGAGAAAAGCTTCCTTCAGAAAGAGTACTCGCAGAATCGATGCAGGTCAGCAGAGCTGTAGTTAATGCAGGAATTTCAGAACTGGCAAGAAAAGGATTTTTAATGATTAAGCCAAGAATTGGTACATTTGTTGCTGATTACCGTAGAGAAGGAACCATGGATACTTTAATTTCAATTATGAATTATAATGGTGGAATATTACGAGATGCAGAAATACGTTCCATTCTGGAGCTTAGAATTGCACTTGACACCCTTGCAGTTAAATTATGTATACCAAAGATTACACATGATGAAATTGACATATTAAAAGAATATGTAAACCAAATTGAACAAACAGACTCTCCAGATGAAGCTGCTGAACTTTCTTTTTGTTTTCAACACGAGTTAGCCGTGCTTTCTGGAAACATAATTATGCCTTTAATCTTCACCTCATTTAAAGTTCCTATTATTACTTTATGGAAACGGTTCTGTAGATTGTATGGTTTAGAATCTTTATACGAAAATACAGCTGTTTTGTGTAATTACATAGAAAAGAGAGATGCTGAAAAAGCTATTAAATGGTTAACATCCACTATAAATGATACCATCAACGGCAACAGACAAATCTACTATTGAAGTTTAAAGATAGTATATTATATAATAGCATAGTTGAAGAATCTTATATTACATAAAAACAGGTGTATACTTATGAAAAACATAAAAATTATAATCACTAATGCATTTTCAAAGTTAAGTATATTAGCAGCTTATTTATATAAACGCAATATAGCTAAAATTTCTTGGAAGGAATATAAGTTGTGTTGCCTTGAACTTGCAGAAATTGATGACCAAATCGCAAGAAATGAATTAGATGGTAATATTGTTAATGGCAAAAAGATTATTATTCCTCCAAAAAATGAGTCTATTAAGTACAGATATTTATTATTTATTGATATGTATAAAAAGTACAGTCGTGAAGAAATAGAGCAAGAAAAGAAAAATCTATTAACTCGACTTGAAGAATCAAAGCAATATAAAAACGAAAAATCAGTTGAGTTAGAAGTACATATAATCTAACATACAAGTAAATACAGCTATTCTTAAACTATCCTATAAGAATTAATCTTTTATTAATTCTTATGAGGATAAATATCAACATTCAGTATCCGTAAGTTTTCTTCATCTAGAACATGGATAGTACCGTCAATCATCTTAATTAAACCTCTGTTTTCTAATTCACTTAGCGACCTAGTTAGGTGTCTATAACTAATACCTAGCAACTCCGCAAGTTCTTTGTGAGAAAAAGGAAAGGTTATTGTATTAGTATCTTCATGTAGATATTCCAGCATATAACTTACTAGGCGATTTCGCAGAGGATACAAAATATTGTTTGAACTAATACTAGCAATGTCATCAAATTTATTACATAAATCAGTACATAAATATCTTAAAAAAGAATTATAATTAAGACCAATTGACTTAATAACTTGTACAGGAAATGCCAAACACAAACTATCAGACAGTGCCTCAACACTGCACCGGCTCTTTGTACCAGTAATAAGTTCTATATCACCCAAATTAATAAGTGGACTAAAAATCCTAAGAGAAAGAACTTTACCATCAGTTGAAGTAGTAAATACTTTTACCTTTCCTTTCAATAATATATAAAAATAATGTAATGGTTCGCCTAATCCGCAAATTAATTCACCTTTTTTAAATTCGTGAAATTCATAATGTTCTTGTATATCCTTATTAACAACACTATCTAATTGATAGAATTCAAGATATTTTTTTAGCTTTAGATTATCTCTGTATTTATGCAAATTTTAACCTCCTAATAAGGTATCTACCATATATAGTATATTGTATTATATCAATATTTATAAATTATTATAATCATACCGTACTCAAAACAATTTGTAAATATTATAACTCTTTGACAAATGTCCTATTATATTATTTTTGAGGTATGCTACAATGGCAAAAAAGAAGGAGTAATTTAAGTATGTATAAATTATTAGCTACATTTGATGGTGTACTAATTGCGTTGATGGTAGCTTTCAATGGATTACTAGCTTCACATATTGGAAACGAACAATCATTAATGGTAATTCATTTTTTAGGATTAATAGGAACGATCATTTTACTTTTAGGAACACGTACCAAAATACAAAGTTTAAGTGGTTTACCAGTTTACCTCTTCATAGCTGGAGCACTTGGCATTTTTAATGTACTTTTTAATAACATCTGTTTCTCAGCTCTAGGAGCTACCTTAACATTGAGCCTTAATCTAATAGGACAATTGATATCTTCTATGCTCATTGATCACTTTGGGCTGTTGGGATTAGTAGTAAACAAAATTAATCAAACAAAGTTAATTGGTGTTGCCATTATGATTATTGGCATTATATCCATGATTATAATATAAGGAGAAATTTTATGTTTATAGCACTAGCGTTAATAGCAGGATCACTCGTAATTATATGTATTTCAATTAATGGTCAGCTAGCTGCCAAAGTAGGTTTAATTCAAGCTGGCATAATAAATTACTTTATTGGACTTATAAGTTCCATTGTATATATCTATATAGTAAGTCGATTTACATTAAGTAATATATTCATGCTTGAGAGTGATATACCATTTTATTATTTCCTAGGTGGAATTATTGGTTCTTTAATTATGGTTCTAAATAACTTAGTAATTAATAAATTATCAGCAGTTTATGTAACTATTCTAGTCTTCATAGGTCAGCTTACCACTGGAATTATAATTGATTATCTAAAATACAGAATGATATCTAGTGGTAAAATCATTGGAGGTATATTAATTATTATTGGTCTTTATTTTTATATTAAAGGTGATAATAAAACAACAAAAACTTTACCAACATCATAAGCTTTAGATATATAAACTATTTACCCTTTACATCACTAGGATTTAAGCCATACTTTTTATAAAATGCCTTAGAAAATTTTCTAGGATTTGAATACTAGACCATATAAAATTATTTGCATGCTGTATAATTTTTTATCTTATTGTTTAATTAAAAAGGCTATGAAAAAAGTTGTTATAGGACTGATGAATTTAGATTGTTAAGATTAGTAGTAAATAAAATAATAGAGCAAAGTTTAATATTAAAAACATTCTATTAATATCTAGTAATTATAAAATATTTCTACACTGTCCTTAGCTTTTTTTCTATCCTTAATTCTTATTAATAATTCTCTTACATATCCACCCAAATTATAATTTTCGATTTCTTCCAAATCCACCCATGCGTAATCATCTGCTTCGTCATTTAACTTAACGATACTTGAATTTGTTTTACATTGATAATCAATAAAAATAAAATGTTTCTTCTCATGAAATGTATCACTGAAAATGCTTTCTTTTAAACTTACTAATTTAATATCATATATATGTAATCCTGTTTCTTCTAATATCTCCCTTTTTAAAGCTTTTTCCATTTCTTCACCTAACTCTACATGTCCACCTGGAGTTACATATTGATTGTTCCATTTTTGAGATTTACAAAGAAGAACCTTTCCTTCTGGATTAAAAATGACAGCTCCAACAGTAGGTTCTGGATATTTATTCATCTTGTTTCCTCCTAACAAGTTTTTGCTAGACAGTTGTCGTTATTTTTATACTATACACAAAATTTTTCAATTTTGTTCTGCACTTTTATATCGTAATTACCTAAATTTTTATGTAATAACTTATTTACCTGATGATCTATAATCTAGTATATATCCATCTTTTGTTATTGATATACTATTACCATTACATTCTTCATGAGATGTTTTATAATCTAGTTTATATATCTTTTTCCATAACTTATTTTCGACTTTAATTGAACTATAAACATCTTCCCAAACAACATTGCCATCATTATCTTTAAAACTACCTAAGTCAAATCCTAAAGAGTACATATCAGAATTTTCTATCTCTTTATATTTATTTAAAAAATTAATAACATCTGATTTATCTTTAAACTTATCTTTAACCCTATAACTATATATACTAGTATTTGGTATATCTTCTTTAACAGCATAATCGCCTAATCTTAAAACGCCTTCTTGAATTTCTTTTGCAGGATAACCAAAGGGATAAATTTCAATGTATACTGATGTTAATATGAATACAGTTAATATAATTATTAATAATATAATTTTATTTTTTTTCATATACTCACCCATTATAATTATTTATTTTATAATTCACTATTTGGTCTGTATAAATCTTATTTTATTTACATTTAAATGATATATAGAATTACTTCTTAAGTCAATCTAAAAAATGTACTTAACATACTTTTTTCTTAATTATGTTTATAGAACATTTTGTAAAAAGAGAGCATATCATAATTAATAAGGCTATGAAAGGAATGAACAATATGTATAATGTTAATCCATATCAGTGCCCATATTTTATCAATAATCCAAGGCGTAATATGTATGGTTATAGAGGTTATCCATGTCCATATTTTGTTAACTCACCAATGCATAAGCTAATTAAATTAAAAGACTATGGACCAGAACCATTTGTAGTAAATATTGAAGATGCTACTAAGCAAAACAATAATTTCCGTACTGCTTTATGGACAGGAGATAATTTACAAGTTACTTTAATGAGCATTAAACCAGGTGAAGACATAGGTTTAGAATTACATCCAGACGTTGATCAATTTATACGTATAGAAGAAGGTCAAGGACTAGTTAAAATGGGTGATAGTAAGAATAAGTTGGATTTTGAAGAAAAAGTGTATGATGACTATGCAATTATGATACCTGCTGGAAAATGGCATAATTTAATTAACACGGGTATGACACCACTTAAATTATATTCTATTTATGCACCACCAGAACACCCACGTGGAACAATTCATAAAACTAAAGAAGATGCAGAAGCTGATGAAAGGCACCATCATTAAATTTTGAAAAAGAAGACATTTAAAAGAATATTCATTCTTTTCATCTGTCTTCTTTAATTCTTTATATTAATTAAATATGTATTATTGTTTCGAAAACTAATAGTTAAATTTATGATTAAATATAAAGCTTATTGCCATTTATCATAAAAAACAACTTTATCACTTCTATTACTCTTTTCCCTTGGAATTTCACCAGCATATCCTATAGGTACAAGTAACTGACATGTAACATGTTCTGGTAGTTCTAATATTGTATTTATTTTTTGTATATCCATAAAATCAACAAAGCAGCCTCTCAAATCATGTGAAACAGCTGTAAGAATCATATGTTGAGCTGCTATGTAAACAGGTGTACTTTGAATTAATGTTTTACATGCTTTACGGTTTTCGTGTTTCATAAGGAAATTAACAATTTCATCACTATATCTAAGCTTATTGCCAATTACACCGTAATCTTCTTCTTTTTGTTCACCTATATCCCAACTAATATCACAGCAACATGCAAATATTACTGGTGCCTTTGCTACCCATTCTGCCCATAAAGTAGCTTTAGCAATTTCATTTTTAACATTTTCATCTTTTATTACACCAAAATAATAATTACACGTATCTGTTTCTGGAGCAAGTTTTGCGCTATTCAAAATATTGTTAATTATTTCTTCGCTTATTTCAATATCTTTGAATTTCCTAACAGACCTTCTCTTTTTAATTACATCTAAGAATTCCATCTTTCCACCTATAATTTAATAATTTATGCGTAATATGTATTATTATACCATATAGTTAGAATATATTACATATTACTTTATTTTTAATAGGCATGATGAGCTAAATAATATAGGATAAGTTCACCCACTTTCTTTACTCTTGTAATATCTACATTATCAATAGTATCATATGGAGTATGATAACCATTCCAGTCATAATTAATAAGACTAATAGCCGGTACATCTGCTGTATAAAAAGATGCATGATCACTTCTATTACCAACAGCAGCTTTATTATATATACCCATTTCATTTGAAAATTTAACGAATTCATCTCTTAAATCTGTCTCTTCTTTATCGTTACTCTCTATTGTTAGAGGTAACATTTTTTTTGATCCTACCATATCAAGATTTATAACCAAAGACTTATCTAGTGGAAATACTGGTTCTTTGACATAATTCTGTGATCCAATCTTTCCTTCCTCTTCACCATTAAATGCTACAAATACTATAGATTTTTTTGGCTTTATATTTTTTTCTTGTATAGTTTTAGCAACTTCCAAAATACATGATATACCTGAACTATTATCAAGACCTCCTGGGTTATATGTTCCATCTCCATTAGAACCTGCGTGGTCTAAATGTGCACTTAAAATTATATATTCATTCTTTAATTCTTTATCACTACCTGGAATGTATCCAATAACATTTGAAGTTTGCACTTCTTCTATTGAACAATCAATAAAAGCATGTACTAAAGCTCCTTTACCTGTTTCCTCCTTTATCTCACTATAAATGAGAGTTGACACAAAATAAATCATAGGTCCTTTATTATTTACTGTTGTATTATCATATACAGATGGTACTACAGGATATTTATTATATGGGTATTGCTTAGTATTTAAAGCTCTTTCCACTATAACCCCATGTGCTCCTAATCTTACACTATAATCTACAGTTTCTTTTATAAATGAAGTATAAGTTGGATACTCATTATATATTTTTTCTGGCATTATCCCAAACCTATCCTTTACTTCTTCAGGTTTAAAATATCTTAACTCATCTTTTGCATAAACAGGAGCTATTATATCACCATTTATTCTGGTATCAGCACGATTAGTTACTATTGTGAAATCATCTATATATTTATATTCTTTAATTACATTTCCTTTTTTATCAAGCAGTTCTAGCTTAGGTACTTTATTGACTATTCTTACTTCTTGATTATATTGTTGCCTATAATTCTCTAATCCTTCAGGATTTTTAAGACCTGCTTTTTTAAATTCATTAATTATATATTCAATAGCTAATTCATTACCTTCTGTTCCAGTTAACCTACCTTGATACTTTTCTAAAGTTAATTCCTTTATAGTTTTCTCAATTTCATCAGCGTTAATAGAATCATTATATAACTCTGTATAAACATCATTAACTTGTTGTAAATCTTGATTGCAACTACAACTTAGTGTTAATAAAACGATTAACATTAAGAATATTAACAATTTTGAAGTCTTTGTAATTATTTTATTCATAATAACATACATTCCTTTCCATACCTTAACGATATATAATATTAATTAGTATACAAATGCACTACAAATCAACGTCCTACCTCCTTTAAGTAAAATTTTTGACGGTGTCAAATGTGTAAATTTTGCTAATACTATATGTTACATTCTATTATTAATTGTATCATAATTTTATCTAATTCGACATATAATTTACTAAATTGTAAAATATAAAAGATAAGAAATTCTATTATAAAGACTATACAATATGCAGAAATAGTATAACTAAGAAATATTTTCTATATATAATATAAGTCTTTGCTATAAAGAAAAGTATGTTTTATAAAAAAAATAACGATATAGCTATATATATCGTCAGATTGTTGACAAAGTCAACAAGATGATAGGCTTTTGAGAAACTTGAAGTTCGAGGCGTGCCGAAAGCGAGTAAGCGGAGCGTATATAGAAATACGTGAGCATTCTCGATTGAGGCAACAACGATGAAATTCGGGTTTGTCAATAGCCTAACGATATAGCTATATATATCGTCATAATCTTTAACCTACAAGTTTTTTTATTTACTTTTTAATTCCATAATTTTGTATTGTTGAAATCATAAGTCACTTTACTAAAAACTCTTTTTTTGATTTAAATAAAAAGGCAAAGATAAAAGTTATTATAGGTGAAATATAGCATAATACAGCATAAGGGGCATAATCTATAGCTGTAACTCCTAAAATAATAGAAATTATTAATGAATTTACATTCCACGGCATAAGAGGAGCTATAACAGTTCCTGTATCTGATATAGTACGTGCTAAAATTGTGTTATCTACTTCAAATTCACTATATTTTTCTTTAAGCAACCTAGCTGGTAAGATTATTCCTACTGTTTGATCGCATGTTATAATAGTTAATATGCTGCTGATTAATCCGGTCTTTAATATAAGTCCACTTTTTGTTCTTACATTAGAAACTATATTGTTAATTATAGGCTGTATTATCCCTGTTCCTTCATATAAACTATTTAAAGTTACCGCTCCCATAACAATAAGAGCTACTTCTATCATTGAAAAAATACCTCCACAAACTAATATCTCATTTAGTTCAGCTGTTGCAGTATTTCCTTTATATCCCCAAAATATTGCTTTAATAACATCAAATAAATTCATATTCTGCAAACTAAGGCTAACAATTATTCCTCCCAATAATCCTATTGAGATAGCCTTTATTGTTTTAATACCAATTGAAGTCATTACCAAGATTAAAATTGGCAAAAGAATTAAAAATGGTGAAATATAAAAACCTTCTTTAATTGCAAATTGAAATTTATCTAAATCACAACTAGCTAAATTAACATTGTAACCTTTACCAATAAAGTAATAAACTACTGCTGTTAAAACATATATAGGAATAAATGTAATTAGCATTCTCTTTATTGTTTGTTTATATGAAGTTTTTGTTGTTACTAAAGTAAGATTTAGTAGTCCTGATATCGGTGATATTTTATCTGCAATAAATGCTCCAGAAATAATAGCACCTATTAAAATATACTGAGGTATTTCAAAGCCATTTCCTATTCCTACAAGTGCTATACCTATAGTGCTAATCGTACCTACAGCAGTTCCCATAAAAACTGAGATTATAGATGTAATAATAAAAGAAGCAAATAAAAAATTCATTCCCCTCATATATTCAAATCCATAATAAATCATACTAGGTATTATACCTGAACATAGCCATATGGATACCGTTGCTCCAATTAAAAGTATAAGAATATAGAGTGTTTTACATTCCACTAAACCTGATTTTATCATTGTTAGCAATTCTTTCTTTGAAAAACCATTTTTTAAAAATATGCAAAAAGATAAGATAATACTTCCTAGAAATCCGTAGAATAAAGAATAATTAAACAATATACAACTTAATATTAATATTAATGAAACAGCAAACATCAAATAGGTATATTTCTTTGTTATTACATTTTTCTTCATAATTACACCTCTATAAGCTAAAAAATATGGAATGATATTTATACTTTAACAATTTATAGAATAAATCATAACTACAATTTAATCAATAATTATTTTAAAAATTATAGTTATGATTTATTATTTTAACTCTATATACCAATTTAATTACTTGTATTGCACAATAAATAAATTCTTACATCTGCTTATATATTTTACTTATAAGGTCAGCTATAGATACTTCTTCTATTTGACATAATTGATAATTTTTCTCCATAATATTTATTACAGAAAGTACATCTTTAAGGACACTCTTTTCACTAATATAGTTCTTTAATTCAGACTTACTAGCAGTCTTTAAACTGACATTATAGCGGTATTTAATCATATCGTTTAAATATTTGAACCGTTCTTTATTATCTGTAGCTTTTTTAGCTTTATTATATAAATTACGTAACTGTTTATTACCTCTAATATCACTTTTCTTTATCTTAAAATATATAAAATAAAAGATAATTAGCAATGCAGCTATAATTAACAATACATATACATAGCTCTTTTTAATAGTAAAATAATCGCCATCTGTCTGTAAAGGCTGAATTTGATTAATGATAATACTTTGTTTATCATTTGAGCTTGAGTTTTGCTTACTTTCATCTTGTTTTTCTTCTTCTACAGTCTTTTCTCCATTGACTGTTAATGTCTTACCATCTATTATCAATTCTTCATAAGTTCCTTTTTCTACATCAAAATAATTGACAGCTACAGGTTCAAGTTCAATTTTGCCAGTTTCTTGGGGTATAACAATAACTTCATATGATTTTTCTGCATAATAATCACTTCCATCAATACCTTCTTTTAAATCCTTTGATGTTTCATAAATAGTAACATCATCTTTATCTTTCGGATAGATAGACTCAAGTGTATCTATGTTGCAATTACCAGATAAATTAATTTGAAGTGTAAATGATTCTCCATAATTAATTTCATCTTGACTAAATTCAGTACTAATTTTTGGTTTTCCTACAAGTCCAGAGAAATTTTTGGGACAATTATCTTCTGGCAGTTGTTTAACATCTATAGTTTTTTCATCTGTATATAGGAAAATAGTTTTCCCACTGCTAAAATAATCTTCTCCTTGTAAATTTACTTGGACTCTACATGATGGTATTTTGATTTCTCCAGTACTTACAGGTGTTAGTATTATTTTTCTCAATTCCGCTTTAACGTAGTTTTTGCCATCAATGTTAACTACTTTATCTTTCAACTGCATTTGAGGTACTTCTTTAATAACAAACCCATCTAAATTTAAGTCAACAACTCCATAGTTATCTAAGTTTTTGCAAGTATATAAATCATAAGTTAAAACAATTTTTTCACCAAAATAAGTAGACTCTTTTGATATATTAGTTTTTACATAGATATCTTGATTGTTATTTTCTCCTTCTTGGTTTTCTTTTTTTTCTGTAACATGTATTGTTACTGTATTAGTTATTAAGCTTTGATCATCATTCTTAACATAAGCTGTAAGTTTTAAATCACCTGTTACTTTAGGCAAAATAGACATATTTATTATAACGCTCTGACTTTTTTTTCCATTAATGATAGAAGTACTTGATGATTGGACGCTTGATAGCACATCAAAATTATCAATTCCTTCAATTTTTTCAAGACTTGCATCTTTTAAGTTGTCTATAATTAAACTTATGTTAGTACTTACTCCAATTTCAAGGTTAGCATCATCAGCTTCTAATCTTATTCCTGATTCACTTGCAAAACAATTTACTTTCATAATTAAAAAGATTATAAGCATAAACAGGCTTATGATAACTATTTTATTCATCTGTCTTTTACCAATCATATGTTTCCTCCTTACCTTGATCTATAACAGCCTGATTATTTTTAAGACTTTCCTTCTCTTGCTTTTCCAGCATATTTAATATTTGCTGTATAGTTTGATTATTCATATTAACTTCATTTTCTTGTTCTTCTCTATCTTGACCTTCCTCCATCTTATCCTGCTGTTCTTCTTTACTTTGTTCACTTTGATCTTTACTATTGCTGTCATGGCTATCTTTTTTAGATTCTTGATTATTTAATTCATCATCATTTTGGCTGTTTTTATTATCATTATTTTCATTCTGACCCTGATTATTTTGATCTTCTTGTTCATTATCATTTTGTTTTTTATCTTGATGTTTATCTTTATTTTGCCCTTCACTATCTTGATTTTCTTGTTTATCTTGATTTTCTTCTTTTTCTTTATTTTCTTGATTATTTTTTTGATTTTGCTGTTCCTTTTTTAATTCATCTAATTTCTTTCTTACAAACTCATAGTCATATTTTATTTCAAGATTATTAGGTTTTTCTTCTATACCTAATTTATACTGTTCAATTGCTTGTTCATAAGCTTGTATCTTTTGTTCTCCAAGCTGTGATATTTGTTGTTCTTGTACATCTTTTAAACTATCTCCTAATCGATAATAAGAATTGCCAAGTGCCATATAAACATCACTCTCTTTTGTATTATTATCTTCTGCATTTTTTACTCTGCCGTAAAATTCAACGGCTTCTTCATATTTTTGCTGTTTGTACATTTCATTGCCTTTTTCTATTAGCTGCATATTAGTTTCTTTAATGTTATTTGTATTGAATAGCATAATAAAAATCATAGCTAATAAACCTATGCCAGAAATGATAAAAATAATAATCAAGGTCTTTTTATTTTTCACACTTTTCGCCTCCTTTTGGTAAAAGATAAGCTATTAGAAATAAAGCTAAACCAGTACATAAAAAGTACATAAAAAGTTCTTCATATTGATTAACTTCTTGTGATTTTTTTATTTCCTTTTTCAAATGAGAAATGTCACCTAATATCATTTCTATCTCTTTACCATCAAGTGTTGATTTGTAATACTTACCATTTCCAACATCAGCTAAACCTTGTAAAGTTTTATCATTTAATTTTGACACTACATGATTGCCATTGTTATCCTTTTTGTAAGTTTTTAGTCCGTTTTTATCATAAATAGGAATAAGTCCACCTTCTTTAGTACCTACACCTACAGCATATACTTTCAACTTATCATCATTTAAATTTCCAAGAGCTTTTTCACTATATGTATTATGTTCCTCGCCGTCACTTATTATAATAATAACTTTCTCGCCTTTGCTTGTTTGTTCAAAAGAATCATACGCAAGTGTCACTGCTTTGCTTAAGTCGCTTCCTCCTCCTCCAATCATGTCTGTATCGACAACATCTAGAAACATTCTTGCAATGTCATAATCATCTGTAAGCGGCATCTGAACATACGCAGATGAAGAAAAAGGAATAAAACCAATACGTTCCCCTTCTAATGAATCTAAAATTTTATTCACTATTTGTTTTTCACGCTGTAATCTATTTGGTTTAATATCTTCAGTCAACATACTCTTAGAGGTATCTAGCAAAACATAAATATCTAGACTTTCTTTTTTTATTTCTACAGTACCTTCTAATTTCTGAGGACCTAATAATGCAATACCAATTAGAAATAAGCCTAAAAACATAATAAATATTCTTAATATTTCATTTTTAATTTTTATAGCTAACCTTAGTTCTTTTAATATACTCTTCTTTCTTCTCCATCCTAAGACCATAATAATAAGCAAAAGAAATGGTATAATCATATAGAACCAATTGCTAGGATATTTAAACATTATTGATGACACTATATTCGTCTCCTTTAATTAAGCCATGTTAAATTTATTCATCTTACACTTTCATCTTTTAAGGTATTTGTATATAATAATATTTATCTAAAAAAAGACCAATTAATAATATTATTAAAGCAAGTTTCATAATAGGATAGGCTAGTTCTATATACTGCTTAAATTTATCCTGTTCGAAATCCGTAGTCTCCAAATCATTTATTTCATTAAAAATATTAGATAAATTTTCTTGGTCTTTTGCTCGATAATACTCCCCACCTGTTTCAGCAGCAATCTGTTTAAGAAGTTCTTCATTTATGCCTCCTTCAACTATTTCGTATCTTGTCTCACCAAAAAAGTTATATGGACGTATCGTCTCATCAGTACCAACACCAATAGTATAAATTTTAATACCTAAATCTTTGGCTAACCTGCACGCTGTAATAGGATCTATAGAACCTGCATTATTATCACCATCAGTCACCAGAATCATAACTTTTGAAACTGCTTCACTCTTTTTCAATCTGTTCATACCTACAGAAATAGCCATTCCTATAGCTGTACCATCTTCTTTTACAGAAAATACATCAATCTGCTCAATAGATTTACTAATCATTTCGTGATCTAAAGTAAGTGGTACTCTTGTATAAGCGTTGCCTGCAAAAACTATTAGTGCCGCACGATCTTGATGCCTATTTCTAATGAAGTTATCTATAGTTTTTTTGGCAGCCTCCAAACGATTTGGAGTAAAATCTACCGATTGCATAGAACCCGACACATCTAGCAACATAGCTATATCTATTCCTTTTTCCATGAATGGACTCATAGGTTTTTCTATTCTTGGTCGAGCTAATGCAAATACTAAAAGTATAGCTGCTGTCATAATTAGATAACGACCAATCTTATACTTTATACTCTTCAATCTCCCTTTAATTTTTAGAAGGTTTACATTAGAAAACTTAAGAGCTGATTTTTTTCCTTTTCTGAAAAACAAATAAAATATAAAAGGCAGTATTAAAAGCACATACCAATAAGTTAATTGCATGAGTCCACCTCTTCTCTTTCATGAATAAAGGCTGTTAGCTCATAAAGCTCTTTTTTTAACTGTTCTTTCTGATTTAAGTCAACTTGAATTCCACCAAATTTATAATAATCACATTTTACTAACCATCTTTCAATACTTTGCTTGTACTCATTTCTTCTTTTATTCCACTGTATTTGACTCATAATTTCCTTAGACGTTTTGCCCATAATTTCACTGTTAAACAATTCTTCAATATATACTTTAAATAATTTGGTCATTTCTTCTAAAGCAGTTTCTCTATTTAGGTCAAGATTTTCTAATGATTTATTAAATCTTATGTAAGGTGGTTTAGTCTTTTGCTTTTTTTCTTTTAACTTTATAATTAAAAGAAGGACTCCACTTACTGCAAAAAATAAAGCACATATCACAAGCAGACCAAACTTAAGGCTTTTTTTTACTGTACTGCTTTTTAAAGTTTGTGTACAATCTACTTCATATATATCTTTTCTATCAACTTCCTCTAACATAGATGCTATCGTAATAATAATTTCATTTTCTTCTACATCAACGCTTTTTTTTCCTGTGTCAAAACTTGTAAGAGTAACTCGGTATCCTTCCTCTATACTTTTTATATCCAAGATTTCAAATTTTTCTAATGCGTTTTTTAATTCCTCTTCTGTCAGTGTTTGAGATTTTATTTCAAGAGTAATAGGATCACCAATATAAATATCACGTGTATCCGCAAATACAGTGCTTACAAAGAGAATAATGAAAAAACAGCTAACAATAAATCCTCTAATTAATACAGTATTTTTTTCTCTTGTCATCTCAATCCTCTTCTCTTAAAAAATAACTTAAGTTTTTTCACATAATCTTCATCAGTATAAATATTTATAATATTTCTTTTATTAATTCCTTTAATAGGGTTCAATTCTACTTGCCCTTTATGATTATCAACAGTAATAATTTCTCCTGTTTCTAGATCTTCAAAGGTAAAAACAGCTCCTTTAGGAATTTTTTCTTCTATAGGATCTGCAATACGGATCATAATAACTTCATGCTTACCTGCTATACTTTTTATAGCACTCTCATATCCTACATCCATAAAGTCAGAAATTATAAAAAGAACACTGCGTTTTTTCATTATACGACTATAATAATTTATAGCTTCTTTAATGTTTGTCCCTTTAGACTCAGGCTCATGACTTAACAAAGTATCAAGAATACTTAATACATGACGCTTTCCTTTTTTAAAAGGTATAATTTTTTCGACCTTATCTGTAAAAAGAAGCATTCCTACCCTGTCATTATTTCTATTTGCTGAAAATGCCAGTGTAGCTCCAAGTTCAGCTATAATCTCTTTCTTTCGTCCAAAATCATTTGAAGATGATACATCTATCATAAGAAAAATGTTTAACTCTCGCTCTTCACTAAACTGTTTAACAAAAGCTTGATTATATCTTGCTGTTACATTCCAATCAATATTTCTTACATCATCTCCACGATAATACTCTCTGATATCTTCAAACTCCATTCCTTTACCTTTAAAGTTTGACCTATATTCGCCTGAGAAAATCTCATCTACTACACGTTTAGATTTAATTTCTATGTATTTGATCTTTCGTACTAATTCTGTAGAAAGCATAATTAATCACTTCTTTCTTTATTAGTCTTTAAGGTAAAATAATGTCATCAAGAATACGGCTTATAATATTTTCTACAGTCATCTCCTCTGCTTCTGCTTCATATGTAATTATAATTCTATGCCTAAGAACATCATAAACCATTGCTTTTATATCATCAGGTGTAACATATTCACGACCTTCTATAAATGCTTTTCCTTTTGCAGCCTTAATAAGATTAATAGAAGCACGGGGAGAAGCTCCACAAGCTATGTAAGGTGACTGTTCTCTCGTTTTTAATACAATATCTAAAACATAATTTTTAATACGATCGTCTATATAAATTTCATTTATCTGCTTTCTCATTGTTAAAATATCTTGAGCTGAAATAATTTTATTCATTTCTGGAACTGTATAGTTTCCTGTTGTGAAGCGATCAATAATACCTCTTTCTTCTTCTCTTGTAGGATATTTCACATTTATCTTTAACATAAACCTATCCTGCTGAGCTTCCGGCAAAGGATAAGTGCCTTGTTGTTCTAATGGATTTTGTGTTGCAAGAACTAAAAAAGGCAGTTCAAATTTATAAGTTGTATCACCAATAGTAACTTGTTTTTCCTGCATTGCTTCAAGAAGTGCTGATTGAACTTTTGCCGGTGCACGGTTTACCTCATCAGCTAAAATGATATTAGAAAATATAGCACCTTTCTTTATAACGAACTGTCCTGTTTTTTGATTATAAATTTCTGTCCCCAATATATCTGCTGGTAAAAGATCTGGGGTAAACTGTATACGATTAAATCTAAGACCGACTACCTTTGCTACAGTACTAGCTGCTAAGGTTTTAGCAAGTCCCGGAACACCTTCAATAAGAATATGTCCTCCTGTTAATAAACCTATAAGAAGTCTATCTACCATATAATCTTGTCCAATAATAACCTTATTAATTTCATCTCTTAGTCTTTCAATTAGCTCACTATTTCTATCTACACTATAATTGTCCATGCTTTACCTCCCTTATGTCTTTAATCACTTAATATTTTAAAAATATTTCTTTTTAATAATTTAAAAACAATTTTTTATCTCTTATAGTATGGTAAATCTTGTTTCTTAAATCTATCTTAATAATTAAATAAATTTTATTGTTTATAATTAAATTGAGAATCACTTCCATAATGTTTATTTAAGAACTTACATTATATCATATGAAGTGATTCTCATTTTAAATTTTAAATATATTTATAAAGATTTTAATATTGAAAAAGAGGTAATGTTTTATTAAATATATCTTTGCTTTCTTCTATTTTATTTTCAGTTCCAATGACACAAATAAAATCTTTATTTACAATATTTTCAATCAACTTGTAATAGCTTCTAATATCTTCAACAGTTGTTGACATTATTTCTTTCAGTATCTTTTGCTCTTGTTCATAGGAATATCCTATTATATATTTTTCTTCAGCTACTATACCTTTTTGCGAAGGATTTAGTAATGGATTCAATTTACCATATGTACCAATAATATAATTCTCCATTTGCCTTTCATCTGCACTAAATTCTTTTATATAATCAGAGATTTCATCATATATATTAAAAGTTTGAATTAAATTAGGATCTTGACTTGAACTAAAAATAACCTCGCCTGTAGGAATGATTTTTGCGTCACCTCTATATGCTCCTCCCATCATCCTTATTTTATTAAATAAAAATTCATCAATAACATTTGCCAAAACGAACATTTTTCCATCAAATTCATAACCTAACTCTTTTAAATTGTATCCTTTAGCGGTATATTGAACTTGAGATTTAGAGTAAAATCCTTCATTTGATACAGAATCTTCAAACTCATATTTTTGTATTGGCGTAGAGACATATGATAAATTCTGTGAAAACTCTTTGAAAGGTTCTACAAATTTACAGTAATCTTCCTTAGATGTTGTTACACCAACTATTAAATTTTGTTTTGGAAAAACTAATTTACTAATCTCTTCAATATTTTTAACAACTTTCTGAGGATTAGTTTTTAGCAGTTCTTCAATTTCACAGATAAATTCATAAAATTCTAATCCACCGATTTCGTTATATTTTGCTGCTTCAGAAAAATAACTTTGTAATCTTTGGTTTGCTATAAAATTATAATTTGGTTTGTTAAATGTACACTTAATAACATGTATTATTTCCTTTAATCTCTCTATATCATTAAACTTACTGTTATTTATAATTTCTTCAATTAATTTAAAAGTATTAGGCAGCTCTTCTGTTAAAGTAAATGTAGATATTTCAAATTTAGGATAATATGCATTAATATTGTTAAAATCTTTATAATTGCTAACTGCAAAATTCATACTACCTGCTTCAAGCATTATTTTTTCACTGAGTTCTGAATAACTATAATTTTCAGTACTAACATTACCTAATAAATATTGAATTAAATATAAATATGATAATTTATCCTCTGGAACTCTTCTACTATCAAAATAAAGATTGATGTATGATAACTTGTCGGTAAATATAGGAGTATATAGGATTGTAGCTCCCTCAATATTATCTTTAATTTGAATGGGTTCTTCTAAATCACAATCTATATCACTCAAAGAAATAATTGGCATACTTTCTAAAGTTTCAGGAGTTTCTTGTTTAACTTTAAGTATATTGTTACTTTCAATTAAATTGTTCAATTCTTCTTTTGTAAGAGATTTTTTATATGTATCCAAGTATTGCTTTGTTTCCATATCTTTTTTTATCTGTAAGCCTGCATTAGGCTCTAATGTAACTAAAGAACTATATTCATTGTTAATTAAGTATTTTAAAATAAGATTTTTAAAATAATCTGTACTAATTTTACCTTTAATATCATTTAAAACTTCATCTATTTCTATATATAAAGATAAATCATCTCCACAAGCCCAACTATCCAATATTTTTTCTTGATAGTAGTATCCTCTATAAGCATCGGTTTTATTGGTTTGAATATTTATCTCGCAATTTTTAATAATAGAAGTAATTACTCTCTCATCTAAACCATTTTCAATAATCTCATTAAGAGATTTCAATACAGCATCGTTAAATTTTTCTGTATCACTTAAACTAGCATTTTCAAGTATGAAAGAAAAGTAAGGCTGTACTTTAAGGTTAAATGAAGTATAAATATTTTCACCTAACCCAGCTTCTCTAAATGCCATTTTCAACGGTGAATCAGTTGAATTTAAATATGCACATATTAAATCCATAGCTACATTTTCTTCTTTGTCTTCAAAATTTCCAGTAACAAAGCTTAAGGCTAAATATGCTTTGTTTGTCTCATCCTCATTAGCTGGAATGCCGTATATTTGATTCATTTCACTTCTTTCATTAAATTTTTCCTGCATTTTTACAGAGCAGTTAATGTTTTTATCTTGAAAAGAATTTAGATAATTATTATCAATAAATTTTAATGTTTCAGATATATTTAAATCACCATAAAGATATATTATGCTGTTGGAAGGATGATAATATTTTTCATAATATTGTACAACCATATCATAAGTCAATTTTACTATATCATCTGGATTTCCACCTGATGCATAGTTATATGGAGTATCTGGATAAAGTGATTTTGTAATTACAGTATTTAATAAAAAATATGGATTAGTATAAAATTTCTTCATCTCATTGTAAACTATGCCATTATAAGTTATTTCATCTTCTGACGAATTAATACTATAGTTAATTCCCTCTTGCTTAAATATGTATGGATTATTTATAAAATTCGGATTAAATACAGCATCAAGATAAACATCCATAAGATTTCTGAAATCTTTATTGTTTTGACTTGATATTGTATAATAAGTATACAAATCATCAGTTGCTGCATTTATATGAGTAGCAAGGCTTCGCTGCTTCATTGCAAGAAGAGTATGCTTTGCATTAAATTTTTCTGAACCACAAAATACTGAATGCTCTACAATATGAGGAATTCCCATATCATTTTCAGCAGGTGTTTTAAAAGCAATAGAAAAAATTTTATTAGTATCATCATTATCTACAAATACTAATTCTGCTCCACTTTTTTCATGCTTAAATAATTTAAAGTTAGAATCTATTTCGTTTAATGTTTTGTTTTCTATTAATTTAAAGCCGCTGTATTCTTTATCTATTGATAAATCATTTTTAGTTTCACTTGAAAATACAGCTGTATTATTATAAGGTGTTAGTATAGAAAACACTAAAGTAATTATTAATATAAAAATTTGTTTTTTATATTTTTTATATCTTATCATATACTTCTCCTCGTATATTAGTAAACTTAACTTATTATTTTAAAATTTAAGTCAATTACATTAATTCAGCTAATTATTATTAAATGTACTGAAAATTAACTATTTTTATTAAGAGAAAGAAATCTTACTTGTTACAAATTATTAACTATTTATACTAGAAACCAAATAAGAAGCCACATCCAGGGCCTATGCCCCCACCTGTGCCACCACTACCACATAGAGCTACCATAACTTGTTCTACATCGTTTAAAGTATTTTCTGCATCATCATTCAAGTCTTCATTATTCCAAATCAATTCATTTAATGATTTCATTCTTATTACTCCTTTTCTCATTTATTTTTAGATGTTAATATTGCTAGAGTTATATTTTAATTAATTATATAATATCCTATATCTCTACAAATTTATAAACTAAATGTATTAATGACTGTAAGCGAACCCACATCCATTAACGCCGCCGCCACCAAAGCCACCGCATAAAGCTACCATAGCTTCAAGTGAAGTAACATTTAAAGTACTTTCAGCATCATCATTTAAATCTTCATTGTTCCAAATCAATTCATTTAGTGATTTCATTAATATTCCTCCTTTATTTATTTAATAAGATTTCCTTCTCAAAATAGCACCGTTTTGAAAAACTGTCTTTTTAGTTTTTTTATAATTTCAGTTATTCTGCATTCTCAAATAATGTCTCAATTCTCTTTCTGTCAGAATTAGTTAAGGTAAATAAATTTTTACTTAATAACATTCCTAGTTCTTTATTTGATTTATATTTTTCTTTATTTGTATGCGAATATTTTTTTCTCATTTTCATAACAAATTCTTTATTTATAATTAAATTTTCTCTGTATACATTCATAAAGTTAATGATTAGTTTATAAAAATCATTGAAAAAATCTGTAAAATTAATATCCTTCCATAGTAATTTATCTGATTGAATTATATACCTACAATCTTGATTGTTACCCAGTCCCTCTAGATAGTCATTATTTATTAATTCCAAAGTAATATTGAGTGGATAATTAAAAGTAACTAAAGGTATATTATTTCTATTATTTATAGCTTCTCTTACACAAGATTTAATTAATTTTTCAGATTCATCTTCTGTTAGCATATTTAATTTATTGTTTACTTTAGATTTAACAATACAGCCTATACATTTAGGACAAATCTCCAGAGCTTCTTTGACTCCATGATAATCACCAGTTACTAAAATTGTTGGTATCTTATTCTCATTTAATAAACCTAATATTAAACCAACCTCACCAATTTCTTTATCTAACATTATCATTCTTTTAATATCTGGCCTAAATGTATGAGCTATTATACCTCCACTATTATTCATACCATGAAATCCTGCTAAAATAGCGTAATCATATCTAGTCTCTTTTAATTTTAATTCCCATATTTGTGATATAAAATTAATCTTTGTACTTTTAAACTCTTCACGAATTATAGAATTTCCATTGTCATGTGCATCACATATGGTTATACTTTCTGCTCCGCAATCTAAACATTCGTTTACTATTACTTTCACATCCTGTGTAATCATTCTCCGCCCATAAGCTTCCCAGTCCTTACTATTACTTCTAATGCACGATATATTTTCTTCATATATGCCTGTTATTCCTTCCATATCTGCAACTATTAATATATTCATTAACTTAAATCACTCCTTACGTAGTATTAATTAGAATGTTGTCAAATTTGTAATCATTGATTACTACTTGAATTCATTTTGTATATCAAATTTTATCACTCCAGTTATTTATCAAAATATACTTTTGCTTAGAATGACATCGATTAGTCAACTGAGTAACAAAGAGAGTAAAGAAAAATTCTTTTTATTATTAAATTGCTTTACGTAAGTAAAGCCTCCAAAACTTTAAACATTATACTTTTAACTTTTATCTAATAATAAGTCATCCTGAGCGACATTTCACAATCGCCAATATATAACTAGATAGTTGTATAACTACTGATATTACTTCTTATACTTATTACACATAAGAGGCAATATTTTCTCTAGATAAAATTTTGTTTGATAGCATGTCCCATTTGAAAAACTGCCTGTAGATTTATATGCTGCCAAAGGGCAGCCTCCACCACATAATAATGCCATTTTACATTCTCTACATTTGTCAATGGTTTCAACAGTTCTATTTAGCCAATTTTCTTCATGCTCTATATTATATTCAGGATAATATTTTCCTAATGATAGTTCTTTATTCCCCACTGCCAATGAACATGTATAAATATCTCCATTAGGATCAAAATAGCGGTTACCTAAACTTGCATTGCAAAAAACGTATTGAGGTTTATATTTAGCATTTGATAATAGATTGTTAATAATAGGTAAAGCAGTATATAAAGTATAATTTATACTTGTATCTACTTCACCATTCTCTTTAAAGATAATGTCTTCATTATACATTTTTTCATATAAATTATATTTCTTTAAATTATTGTTTTGAAATAATGGATATAGTTCAAAAGATAATATATCTGAATATTGAGCATATTTACTTAAAACATTTTCCCTAAAATCCTTTGCCTCATTATAATTTGAATCATCTATATTCATTCTTATTTTTATAGATATATTATTATCTAAAGCTTTTATAATCCCTCTAGAAATTTTCTCAAAAGTAGGTGAACCATCAAATAATACTCTTCTTTTATCATGTTTTTCTTTTGGTCCATCAAGAGTTACCTGAATTTTTAAATTTTTTTTATCTTTAAGAATTGGTACAAATTCCTCTAGATAATAGCCGTTAGTAGTAATACCATAACTTAAATCATTTCTTTTATTTAATATATATTTTACTAACTCATAATTTTTCAGAAGTAAAGGTTCGCCACCAAATAAGTTTACATTTTTTAAATTTTCTCCGAACATATTATAAATCTTATCTACCATTTCTTTTGTTAAAGTTTTTGATGTCTTATTTGAAAGTTCCTCATCTTCTTTTTCATAGCAGTAAAAGCAGTTAAAATTACAATCATAAGTTAATACTAAAGTAATAGATTCTATATTCTTTTGTTTATATTTCAATTCTTTCTTTAGTCTTGTGTATATATCTTCCTTTAATTTCTTCGCTTTGTCTTTTTCTAGTATATATTCTCTCTTAACCATGAAGTCATATATTTCTTTATCATAATCTGTTTCAAAATTAATACCATTTCTCTTCCACTTCTCAAAAATATTATCAACTTCAACTTCAATTATATCTATAGCTCCATTTAATGTATTTATATAGATATACTCTTTATCATTTGCTTTTATCTTTACATAATCATCTATAGGTTTCATAACTCCTCCACAAAACTAAATTAATTAACTTAAAATATTTAAACTATAATATAATTTGTCCTAATTTATCCATTACAAACTCATCTTGATAAAAACCACAATCTGACTTCATCAAATTACCGTACTGTAGTATAGTTGAAGCTGGACATCCACCTCTGCAAATAAACTTATAGCTGCATTCTTCACATTCATTCATTTGATATATATGCCTTTCTCTCAATTTTGAAATTACATCGTAATCTATGTTTACTTCAGGATAAAAAGTTCCAACTTTTCCTTTATCATTTCCAGTTAAAGCTACACAAAAATAAACATTTCCAGAAGGATCAAATGTATAACTTGGTGTGAATAGGTTTTCACAGCAATAAATACCTGGCATTACTCTCGAATTTTGTTTTCTTGTAACAATCTTGTTTAAAGTACCTATACCGTCCATAAAATTTGGCTCTATATTTCTCATTCTTTTATCACATTTTTTCATTTCTATATAACTGTTAATAATATCTGTTCTAGTATTAAATTTTTCGTCTAGCTTAATACCTTCTTTGAAACTGAATACACATGATATTCCAATTTTAATCAATGGATTATTCAACCAGTCTTTTTTCTCAAGAAAATCAAGTAGATTTGTTAGGTATAAAATAGAATTTTTGTCAGATGTTACTTTCAAATTTACAGGTATGCCTTTCTCAATAACCATTTCTATACCTTGCACAATTCTATCAAAGCTTTTGTCTCCATTCCTCATAGGTCTTCTTTTATTATGAGTATCTCTATCGCCATCTAATGATATGTCAAATTCCTTAATTTTATCAATTGGAAGATAATCAATGAATTTTGTAATATTTATTCCATTTGTTGCAATTTCAAACTTTGCATTATCCCATTTTTCAAAGATATATTTGAGTGTAGTAATATTACTATCTAACAATGGTTCTCCACCTGTTAAATAAATTACAAAATTTTTATTCTTCAAAGGGAAATTTTCTGAATATTTATTATAAAATTCGTCTATTTTATCAATATAATCAACATTAATTTTACCATTAGGTAATTTTTTTCCTTTTTGATAACAATATATACAATTACTATTACATTCATAAGATAATACAATACTAGGTCTAATTCTATTATCATTCATCGAATCTCCATAATATGATAATAATTCCTTCTTAACTAAACTATCTAAATCTTTATTTAGAATTTGTTTTTCTTCTTCTAATTCCTTTATAAATGACAATTCTTCATCATTAAAATTATTATTTCCTTTTTCTTTGTCTATAATAGATAAGACCATATCTTTATGTTTGTATTGAACTTTCTTCCTTCTATAAGAAACAAGATTAATAAATAAAATAGTCTTATCATTTATTAAAACTAAATTATCTTTAAATTTCATAATATCACCTTCCTGTAATAAAATTTGATCAACATATTTACTTTAAACAAATCTTTGTAATTTTACTTCTATATAATTCCTCCTTTATAAAAAAACTATATTAACTGCATAAATCAAATAGTTGCTTATATACAAGGTTCTCCTTAATAAGCTCTTCATGAATTCCTTGTGCAATAATTTCTCCTTTATCTATTAATATAATTTGATCGTAATCCTTAATTATATTTAATCTATGAGCAGTTACGATAACAGTATGATAATTACTTAATTCATCAATAACTTTATTTATATAATCTTGAGATATATTGTCTAGTCCAGAGGTAGGTTCATCAAATAATATAACTTTTGATTTCTTTAAGAAAGCTCTAGCAATAGCTAGTCTTTGTTTTTGTCCTACTGACAAATTTACTCCAGTATTTTTAAGAACAGTCTCATACTTTTCAGGTAAATTCATAATATCATCATGGATATATGCCTTCTTGCAAGCTTGTACAATGTCATAATCTGTTAACTTATCATTGACTAATAATAAATTTTCTTTAATTGATAAATTAAACAAAAATGCTTCTTGCCTAACAATTGTAATTTGTTTTCTTAGACTCTCTTTATTGACAGACTCGATATCTATATCATCAACAAGTATATTTCCAGCTGAAGGACTGTATAAATTTATTAATAATTTTAAAATTGTAGTCTTACCTGAGCCGCTTTTACCAATAATAGCTATTTTTTGATTTGGAAGGATATCTAGATTAATATTTTTGATATTTAAGTTAATATCATCATATGAAAAACTTACATTTTTAAATTGTATATGTCCTTTTACATTATTTATATTTATTTTTTTGATTTCTTCTTCTTCATTACATTCAATATCAAGAAAACCAAAGACTCTTTTAAGAGATATTAACTTTCTCTGCAAATTAGAATTTAGCCTAGTTAATTTTAATAGTGAATTTGAAAAAAGTTTTGAGTAAGATGAGAAAGCTATAAAAAATTTAATATCTAATTTATTAACAAAAACTAAATATCCTCCTACGATAATAAATCCTATATGAATAATAAAATCAACTATACCAGCTAATCTATCTGCCATAAAATTTAATTGTGAAATTTTTATTGAAACTATTTTTATATTATTTAAAAGCATTGAGAAACGTCTATTTATTTTATCTATTATTCCAAAGCTCTTTATTTCTTCTATACCAGTAATATACTGTTGTATATTATTAAAGTATTTGTCTTCTAGTTTTTTTAGGTGTCTATTTTTCTTCCTTAAACTATCTCCATACTTTACATATATACAATAAGTTATTGGGAAAGATAATAAAACCATGAAAAAAAGCAAAAGATTTATCCTAATAATTACATAACCTATACAAAGAATCGTGAGGACATCTATAATTGCCCTCATAAAATCATTCATTATAACTTCCACAATTGCATTAGAATCTGAATGAATATATGTAGTTAAACTCCCAAACTTTATTTTATATAACTGCTTTAATGACAGTCCTGTTATTTTTTTGAATACTGTACATTTTACATTTTCAAGTATGTTTTTTCTAATATATAGTTCTAAATATTTATTACTTATTTGAATAATTACTTTTATTACATATATAACAATTAAAAAAGACACTATGTTAACAATTTGTTTAAACTGACTTTTATTAATAAATGTTGTTATAAGTTCCCCATACAATAAAGGTTCTACAACAGATATAATTATTAATGCTATATTAGTAAAAATAACAAATATATATCTCCACTTAAACTTAAGGTTATATGTTAATGCTCTCTTTAATAATTTTACATCTTCTGAACTAAATGCTTTTGATTTCATACTATACCTCACATTAATGAATTATATAAAAATAAAATATTTTTAAACAGTTATAACATTGCATTTTTTGTATAAATATGTAACATTATATCATTTAATACATATTAATGCAAACACTTTATTTTTATGCAAATATGTTAAAATGTATTATAATGCTATATAATATCATTACACCTTTTACAGTTGAAGGTTAGTACATACAAAAAAGAAGACATAACTTATATTTATTGTCTTCTTAATATTATTTGATGAACATACTACTAGAAAAAAATGTATAATATGCTATACAAATATTTTTTATATTTGTAATAACTATACATTAAATTCTTTAATATTAGTAAATAATAAAATAATTGTAGAATTAATTGTATTTTATTAAGAGAAGGAAATCTTTTGTTACAATTTACACAATATATAAACTATATATATTAATTAGTAACAATTAAAAGACAGCCACAACCGCATCCTGATGGACTACCACCACATAAAGCAACCATAGGGTAATGGGTATCGTTTATAGTAATTTCTCCATCATCGTTAAAGTCTTCACTGTTCCAAATCAATTCATTTAATGACTTCATCCTTATCCTCCTTTACTAGTTTTTTAGTATGTAAATTATTTGAAAATTTTCCGCAGTTACCTATGTTAAAATCTACTATTGTTATATACTATATATTTTAACGAACATAAAGCAAGGCACATCCAGGAATACTACCGCCTCCTGAACCGCCGCCACATAAAGCGACCATAACTTGATCATAGTCATTTATAGTAATCTCTTCACCATCATTAAAATTTTCATTGTTCCAAATCAATTCATTTAGTGATTTCATTTTAGTTCCTCCTAAGATACTTAATACATTTTTAGTATGTTATTCCTTAATAAGATTTCCTTCTCAAAATAGCAGTATTTTATTTTTTCTATAAAATTTTGAATTAGTAACTCACTCCAGTTATAATTCTGCTTTTATTTAAATCCCTAAAAGTTATTAAATTATTTTCTTTATTTCTACACATATTCTTTAATGAATTTTTATAAATTTCTTCTAAGTTTCTAGACCAATGATAAGATTTACTTAATAATATTTTTTCTTTATTAGTTAAAGAAATATTTAAGTCTTCTATAAGAATTTTATGTATATTATTCTGGCGAGAATTAAGGTATTTAACAACATATAAAACACCTAAGTTATAATAAACTTTATTAAGTTTACATAATACTCTATCATCACTACCGTCCGTATTTGTACAAAATCTACTACCTATACACTTAATTTCACATGCCTTTTTATAATGTAATTTAAAAGCTATAATCCTTATTATATCTTTAATTACTGCTAAATAAGGATCTTGTTTAGTGTTAAAGGTTTTCATCAAAAGAGCTTGGATCTTTTCAATTTCCTCATCATTAATTTTGTTAATATAATCTGATTTTAATTGTATATCAAAATTTTTAATACCTTCATTAATTAAAATACTATAGCACTTTACGAAATCTTCACTTGATATATTAATTCTAAATCTACCCTGTCGAACTTTTAAATACTGTTTTATGTTTTTATATGCTATACAATTGTTATCAATATCCTTTTCGTCCATATTCAATAAAGTAAAGATATTTGTTCTGTCAAGTAAATTAGTTAAATTCTCATCATAAAAATCATCTACGGTTAACATGAGAATATACTTATCAAAGTATTTATTACTAATATTCTTAAAATCAAATTTTTTTATTTCATTAATCCCGATATATTTGTATATAATGTCTTCTTGATTTTCTAATACTTCCTTAGATTTTATTAAGTAATACTCTTTTACCTTTTTTATCTCATCTTTAATATCATTGAGTGTATATTCACTCTTTAATGTACTAATTATTTCTTCTTCATTTAGTGTATTCATTAAATTAATAATTTTTATAAATATATTATTAACTTCAAAAATATCTAAACTGCTACAATCTATTGCATAATATTTATTAAGATATTCAACTACATGAAAATTGTTTTCTATTCGTATTTTCATTAAATCCCTCCTTATCTGTAATCATTGTATATTTATAATTATTTCCAACAATGTGGATCAGATTTAAACACATCTTTATTATAGCCGTATTTAACTGCTGGACATCCCCTGCAAAAATAAACTAATTCACATTCTCTGCATTTATCATAATTATCAATTTCTATTATGTCATTTAATAATTTACTATTTATAATTGTATTACATAAATCATTCTGTGGAAATTTTCCAATACCTATATCTAATCTCCTACAAGTATATATAGTACCATCTGCAAGTACTGTTAACAGACCGAAAGCTATGCCGCATCCAGAAAAAATTTTATTATTAGTTTCAGGTAATGGTTTTGAAACTCCCATTTGATATAACAATAATTTCCATAATTCATCTTTCCTAGTTTGAATCATGCCTGAATCATTATTTATTTCACACATATACATTTTATATAACAAATCTCTATGCTCTTGAGCAGTCAAATAGTCCTCAGAATTCAAACTACTGCCACTACCAATCGGCACTAATCTATCAAAAGCAAATCCATCTATAAAACTAAATTTTGATAAATATTTGTAGACTTCTATAAGTTCTTCTTTATTTCTTTTGCTTAAAGTAAACATTACTTTAGCATAAATTCCATTCCTATTTAGACACTCTAAAGCTCTTAATGAATCCTTGAAACTACCTTCTTTTCTAAAATAATCATGAGTTTTTTCTAATCCATCAATGCTAATTTGATATGAATATACATTCATCTTTTTTAATTTTTTTGCAACATTATCCGTTATATGATATGGATTACCCAAAATAGTCATTTGAATTCTATCTTTAGTATTAATATATTTTAATATTTTCCAAAAATCTTGTCTCAATATTGGATCTCCACCAGTAATATTTATTGATCCGTATGTATCAAATTTCTTTACCATATCATGAAACTGATCTACTAATTTATAACAGTTTTCTAAACTTAGTTGTTCTTCTTTCTCCGAAGAATATGTACTTGAATCATACATATAACAGTGTTTACAATGCTGATCACATTCTGCTGTTATATGCCACTGCAAAGTTAATGCGCCCTTAATGTTATCTGTATTAGTTAACCCATAAAGTTTACTGTAAGAAAAATCTGCCATTACCTTATCACCTCCTTGATTGCATCAGCTGTATAATTAAATATACTTTCTTTAAAATCTACACTTCTTTTTATTTGATTAAATTCTCTTGAATTTACTTTGGTTTCCACATCTTTTGTAAAATTATCTATTGCAATATATGATTTCAAAAAATTATATTTGCTATTTAAATACATTTCCGTAGTTCTATCTATTAAAGGTATACCTCCAGAGGATAATATATTTAATGTTGAATTTAAATCAAAATACATATTTCTAATTAATACTGAAACATCTATAACCATATCACTATTCTTAATTAAATTATTTTCTCTCCAAGGAGATAAAGGCGATATCAAATAAGAATTTTTATTAATCTTACTCTGTTTTATAAGTTTCTTGAATAAATCTGCACCCTTACCATATACAGATATTATTAAATTACTGTTTCGAGGAATACTTTCCAATTGATTAACGCAATATCTACAATCTTCTTTCCTTTTTATATTACCTAAAAATAATATTGAAGGTTGCTCTTTGTTTATTTTTATTTCCTCAAAATAATTTATATTATTAGATTCTACTGTATTAATAATCGGAACATATTCTTTAAAGTTTTTGAGTCCAATACTTTTATATGATTTTTCTTGATAATCATGCCCAATAATAAAATCTATTTCTTTTAATATTGCTTTTAAATATTCTTTTAAATATGGATCATTTAATGAATATTGTAAGTCATAGGTAAAATTACTCAAAATCAACGGTTTCTTAATGATTTTTTTCACCATATAAGCTGCTATTCCATATGGGTCTATACTACTTGCATATATACAATCAATATCATACTTTTTACATACTTCATATGCTAGCCCAGCTAGTCTAGCAGTCTTTGATTCTTTTCCATACATCTTAATCTGTAAAAAATCTAAAGATAGTAATTTAATTTGTTTATTGTTTATAAGTTTAAATTCATCAGCTTCAATACACATCATATTTTCACTTTTACAACACCAAGAATCAGTTACTACAAAAACTTTATGACCTTCTTCAGCTAATTTATTAGCTAAATTATAATTTTGTTTTGATGTTATGTTCACTTCAGGAACATATTTACCAATAATTAAAATTTTCATCCTCATCACCCTTATAAAAAATTTATTTAATTCATACTAAATTATAAAATTAAATATCTGTAAAAATTACATAAATAAAATTCCTCTTTTACTGTAATTTCCTTAGATTTTACTAATTTAAAATCTATTTATATAATATTAAAATATATTGTCTAGTCCAGAGGTAGGTTTAACAAATAATATAGCCTTTGATTCCTTCAAGAAAGGCTCTAGATATATCTAGTCTTTGTTTTTGTGCTAATGACAAAGTATCATACTTTTTAAGTAAATTCATAATATCATCATGGATATATACATTCTTGCAAGCTTGTACAATATCATAATCCGGTAACTACTTATCATTTGCTAATAATAAGTTCTTTTTTATTGATAAACTGATAAAAATAAAGTATATTAACAAATTACAATATTTCATTTTTTGTATAAATATGTCACATTATATCATTTAATACATATTAATGCAAACAATTTATTTTTATGAAAATATGTTAAAATGTATTATAATGCTGTATGATATTATTACACTTTACAGTTGTTAGTACTAACAAAAAAAGAAGACATAATTTATAATATTGCCTTCTTTTTTACATTTATTATTTTGTTCTACATTAATTAAAATCACATATTTCTATGGTCATGACTATCCATGGAAATACCCAGTTCTTGATGAAACAACAACATATGGTACTTCTTCACCGTCTATCTCAACATATACTTGGTATAAATCATTTTCTAATTTTTCAAATCTTACAACTTTTTCCCCATATGTATCATATATATCTTTTTTTACTAACTCCTCCCAGTCATTAGGAATAGGTGCATTTTTAGTCATATACTTCACAAAGTCCTCTAAGTCTTCATCAGAACCACCATCAGACATATATTGTTCATATAAGCTTTCAATATCAACTTTATCTAGAAATGTTTTACTCCAATTAATTCTTTGTGCTTCTGGCTTATCTTCTTGTCCACTAATAATATAAGTTTTGATTTTTTTAGTAATATTATTTTCTATATTATCCTTTAAAACATCTTCATCCTGAGGATTACTATTTATATTATTTGATGAACATGCCACTAGAAAAATCAAAAAAAATAAGAGACAAAATGTAATTTTTCTCATAACTTAATCCTTTCTATTTTTATTTTAATGTAACACATGTTAGTACCATAGCACAATACTTTAAAATTTGCAACAAACCACTGCAATTTAAAATCTCTCTACAGCTTGTATAAAGTCACATTATAGTGTATTTTAATATTATTATATAAAAATACCCCCTAATTAAAGGAGGTATTTTTATGTTAGTTTTGAACAGCCTCTATAAAAGCAGGAGGATTTATGAAATGAAGTCCTTCTTCATTAACCCAGCTTGTCTCAAAAAGAAGTTCCTTCATTGTTTCACTATCTAATTCAGGATTAACCTGCCAGCCAAGTGCCAGCACTCCAGCTACATACGGAACAGCCCAGCTCCGTCCTCCTACACTATCATATCGATAGCGGTAATCACCTTTTATAAATTCTTGTGCCAATGTTCGGAATGAAGCTGGTGCAAAAAGTGCACTTTTCCAATATTTATCTGTATAGTAATTTTTATTATTATTTGGATACCCTGGGATACATTTAGATACATTTTCTTTATCATCTAAGTCATAATATGACGAAAAGACAAAACCGGTATAACAATCAATAACCATAATGCCTTCTTTTTGAGCCTCAAGCACCGCCTTTTCCCACAATTC
>JAHDQO010000018.1 GCA_018433765.1 Tissierellales bacterium | reverse complement strand
AGTTTTTTAAAAAACCTTAAAAACTACACAGGAAAAAATTATTGGTCAAGACCTCGACCTATTAGTATCACTCAGCTTCATACATTACTGCACTTACACCTGTGACCTATCTACCAGTTAGTCTTTCTGGGGTCTTACTCACATATAGTGATGGGAAATCTAATCTTAGGGCATGCTTCGCGCTTAGATGCCTTCAGCGCTTATCACTTCCAGACGTAGCTACTCAGCCGTGCTCCTGGCGGAACAACTGATACACCAGCGGTCTGTCCATCCCGGTCCTCTCGTACTAGGGACAGCTCCCTTCAAATTTCCTACGCCCACGACGGATAGGGACCGAACTGTCTCACGACGTTCTGAACCCAGCTCGCGTGCCTCTTTAATGGGCGAACAGCCCAACCCTTGGGACCTGCTTCAGCCCCAGGATGAGACGAGCCGACATCGAGGTGCCAAACCTCCCCGTCGATGTGGACTCTTGGGGGAGATAAGCCTGTTATCCCCGGGGTAGCTTTTATCCGTTAAGCGATGGCCCTTCCACTCGGATGCCACCGGATCACTAAGTCCAACTTTCGTTCCTGCTCGAAATGTCTCTCTCGCAGTCAAGCTCCCTTATGCCTTTACACTCTTCGCACGATTTCCGACCGTGCTGAGGGAACCTTTGAGCGCCTCCGTTACTCTTTAGGAGGCGACCGCCCCAGTCAAACTGCCCAACTGACAGTGTCCCTAAGCTGGTTAACAGCTCCAGGTTAGAAATTCAGTACCAATAGGGTGGTATCCCAAGGTCGGCTCCATAAATACTGGCGCACTTATTTCTCTGCCTCCCACCTATCCTGTACAATTAATACCAAATTCCAATGTCAGCCTGCAGTAAAGCTCCACGGGGTCTTTCCGTCCTGTCGCGGGTAACTCGCATCTTCACGAGTACTACAATTTCACCGGGTCCCTTGTTGAGACAGTGCCCAAATCGTTACACCTTTCGTGCGGGTCGGAACTTACCCGACAAGGAATTTCGCTACCTTAGGACCGTTATAGTTACGGCCGCCGTTTACTGGGGCTTAAGTTCAGAGCTTCGCTTGCGCTTACCCCTCCCCTTAACCTTCCAGCACCGGGCAGGTGTCAGCCCCTATACTTCATCTTTCGATTTAGCAGAGACCTGTGTTTTTGATAAACAGTCGCTTGGGCCTATTCTCTGCGGCCTGGTCTAGCTCCATATGTTCATACTTCACTATTCCAGGCACCCCTTCTCCCGAAGTTACGGGGTCATTTTGCCGAGTTCCTTAACAAGGGTTCTCCCGCTCATCTTAGGATTCTCTCCTTACCTACCTGTGTCGGTTTGCGGTACGGGCACCTTCTTGCTCGATAGAGGCTTTTCTTGACAGCGGGGAATCAGCTACTTCACTACTTATTTTTCGCTCCCATTCGTATCTCAGGATTTTGAACTTGGGGATTTGCCTCCAAATTCTCCCTACTTACTTAGACGTACTATTCCATCTGTACGCTAGCCTATCCTTCTGTGTCACCCCTTTTCTCAAACGCTTAAAGGTGGTACAGGAATTTCAACCTGTTGTCCATCGCCTACGCCCTTCGGCCTCGGCTTAGGTCCCGACTTACCCTGAGTGGACGAGCCTTCCTCAGGAAACCTTAGGTTTTCGATGGGTGAGATTCTCACTCACCTCTCGCTACTCATGCCAGCATTCTCTCTTCTGTATCGTCCACTTTGCCTTTCGGTCACGCTTCAACCAATACAGAATGCTCCTCTACCGATGTCGTAGACTTTCCCATATACTTAATCTTAAGTTTTAGCCTTTTGTGTATCTATTCGAAATCTTTTTATCCTTTTTTAAAGGTTAGATTTCAAAATTAGATATCCTTGCTTTCTTTTCTTCTTTAAATATATGGTAAAGTCCACGACATCCCACAGCTTCGGTGACAAGTTTTAGCCCCGGATATCTTCGGCGCAAAACCACTCGACCAGTGAGCTATTACGCACTCTTTGAATGTATGGCTGCTTCTAAGCCAACATCCTGGTTGTCTGTGTAGTCTTACATCCTTTTCCACTTAACTTGTACTTTGGGACCTTAGCTGGTGATCTGGGCTCTTTCCCTTTTGACTATGAAACTTATCTCACATAGTCTGACTCCTAGGTTTAAGTCTATGGTATTCGGAGTTTGATAAGTTTTGGTAACGTATAACGCCCCTTGACCATTCAGTGCTCTACCCCCATGACTCAACTCCTAAGGCTAGCCCTAAAGCTATTTCGAGGAGAACCAGCTATCTCCGAGTTCGATTGGAATTTCACCGCTACCCACAAGTCATCCAATAGTTTTTAAACACTAATTGGTTCGGTCCTCCACGAGATTTTACTCCCGCTTCAACCTGCCCATGGGTAGGTCACCCGGTTTCGGGTCTACAGCATGCAACTTTCGCCCTGTTAAGACTCGGTTTCCCTTCGGCTACAGTCCTTTAGACCTTAACCTTGCTACATACTGTAACTCGCTGGCCCGTTCTACAAAAAGTACGCGGTCACACTTTCTATGCTCCCACTGCTTATAGGCATAGGGTTTCAGGTTCTATTTCACTCCCCTCCCGGGGTTCTTTTCACCTTTCCCTCACGGTACTATTCGCTATCGGTCACCAAGTAGTATTTAGCCTTGGGAGGTGGTCCTCCCAGCTTCCCACAAGATTTCTCGTGTCTCGTGGTACTCTGGAGCATATCCTGGTTAACTTTTATTTCGCTTACAGGTCTGTCACCTTCTTTGGACCAGCTTTCCAGCTGTGTTCTGCTATAAACGTTAACTTCCTTTGATATGTCCGCAACCCCTGAAGCTAAGCTTCAGGTTTGGGCTCTTCCCATTTCGCTCGCCGCTACTTTGGGAATCGTTTTTACTTTCTCTTCCTAAGGGTACTTAGATGTTTCAGTTCCCCTCGTTCCCCTCATATACCTATGTATTCAGTATATGATACATACGGTTCTCCGTATGTGGGTTTCCCCATTCGGATATCTGTGGATCTATGCTCGCTTACAGCTCCCCACAGCATTTCGGTGTTTGCCCCGTCCTTCTTCGGCTCTTGGTGCCTAGGCATCCTCCCTACGCCCTTATTATCTTGACCAGAGATTATGCTAAGACTATTTTTTATGAGTTTCATAAAAAATTATCTACGATAAAATTGTTTTTAACTTTAATATCGACTATTTTGTCTTCGTCTTTATTTTTTTCCTGTGCAATTTTCAAGGTTCTTT
>JAHDQO010000020.1 GCA_018433765.1 Tissierellales bacterium | reverse complement strand
CAAACCCGAATTTCATCGTTGTTGCCTCAATCGAGAATGCTCACGTATTTCTATATACGCTCCGCTTACTCGCTTTCGGCACGCCTCGAACTTCGAGTTTCTCAAAAGCCTGCCATCTTGTTGACTTTGTCAACAATCTGAACTATAATTAGTTTATAGTTTATTTTTATATTAGATTTTACTAATAATGATTTTATACAAAACTTTACAGAACATCGATGCTAGTATCTACTAGCATCGATGTTTTAAATTTCTTATGCTGCTCTGCTAGACAGCATTTTTATATTGTCATCAATATAGCTGTGTTTTACTTTTGTTACATCAAATTTGACAAAATTAAATGCTAGATTTACAAATAAACCAACAGATAAAGCCATAACAGCTGTTCCAATGCCAACAGTTCCACCCATAAAAAATCCTAATACTAAAGCTAATGATTCTATACCGCTTCTAACAGTTTTAATTGAAAATTTTGTTCGTTTAGTTATGACAGCAACTATTCCATCTCTAGGTCCTGATCCCCAGCCTACGCCTACATAGATAGCAGTTGATAAACCTACTAGAAACATACCTAAAAACATCATTCCATAACTTAAAATTAAACTATCAAAAATAGGTATTAGATTATTTATCATAAGAAAGTCTGTGTATAAACCAACTAAAGCCATATTAAAAATAGTACTCCATCCAATTTTTTCTTTAAAGAAGAAGTTAATAATTAATAAAATAAAACCAACTAAAATTGTAGCTTTTCCTATAGTGAGATTTAACTGCATGCCTATACCTTGATGAAAAACAGTCCAAGGAGAAAATCCTTGATTTGCATTAATAGTCATGGTAATTCCAGCAGCATATAAAAATTGTCCTATGTTCATTATAAGAAACTTTTTAAATATATTTTTCATCCGCCCTCCATTTTGCCGCATTTTTGTTGTGCAACTTTTTGATTTATTTTATCATGGAAACGAGGCGTGTCAACAATAGTTTTGTTTTTAACAAATATACTGTATTTCATATAATAATTAAAAAATGCAAGATGTATTATTTCACTTTCATAAAATAAAACGTTTGCATTACTACTTCTATATTTGTTCATATTTTGCATAAACTATACTATTTAAGTATTTTCATAAAAAATAATGTAAGTTTTTAGTATTTACTTTAAAGGTATACAGTTAATAAAAATAGTATGTATATGAAATACAAAATTAAGCCAAATAAAAATATAAAAAATTTTAATTTATATATATTACTATAAAAAATGTTATGCTTTTCACAAGCTTGATATATGTTTATCAATTATTAACAATCTATTGTTAAACTGCTGATATTTTGCTTATTTCTTTCTCTTTTTATATTAAACAAAACAGCTTCAATTTTAAATACACTGTCTTTAAAATCTATGTTTAATAAACCTCCAAGCTTTTCAATCATATCACATATACTTTTTAAACCAATACCATGTGACTGATAATCTGATTTTGAAGAAAGTATCTTTCCAGATAGATTTTTGCGTATGTAACCTGTATAGGGATTTTCAATATAAATAAATAGATTTTCATTTTGATAGTGCATTTTTATTTTTATGTATTTTTTTTCGCTTATTATTTGCTGACAAGCTTCAATAGCGTTATCTAAAGCATTACCTAAGATAACACTAATGAATGTTGGGTCGAGTATAATATCAGCAGGCAATCTCAAATCAAGATTAAATGTAATTTTAGATGAATTTGCTTCTTGATATTTGTAATTTATAATTGAATCTACAATTAAATTACCACTATGAGCTATACCCTTAGATGAATTAAAATCATCAATAAGCGTGTCAACAATTTGCTTGCTGCCAGAAATTTCTCCTGCTTTTAATTTAGCTTGTAGTCCAATTAATACATTCTTAATGTCATGTCGAAACTTAAGCATCTTTTTTTGACAAGATTCGGCTAATAGATATTGGTTAGTATAATAATTAATCTGCTTTTCTAAGAGCACTGTTTGTGTTTTCATAGTTTGAAGTCGTAGTATATAGTCACATAAAATGAAAACAAAAAAATTAATAAACAGCAGTCCAATAGACATTGTTGGATACAACCAGATAAAATCTATATTAATCATATAGCGAGTCAATACATACAATCCTGAAAAGCTAATAAAAGGACAAAATATTAAAAAAACCCAGTACCAATTAGGTAAATAACCTTCTCCATATGATGTAAATAACTGAACTGCAATATGTGTTAGAATTATCATTACTAGTTTTGAGAGAAATAGGCTAATAATATATATATCTGTAGTATAATTAGGAAAAATAATCATTAGAAACGATTGTATCATCATATCGCTTAATATAATTACTGCTGATATGAACATTACTGCTCCTACTTTCCATCTGAAGCTTCCTTTGTAGAAATTAGAAATTATCATAAGCATGAATAAATTAAGCAATGAATCTAGTTTTCCAAAGTACGGAGTTAAATACAGCCAACCGCTAGTTAGGCAAAAAATAAAATAAAGTATAAAAATATGTAATTTGTTTTTAGTATGACACCCAAGACAACTGTTAAAAAAGTAATGAACTATAGCAGTAACAAGTGGCAGTGTTCCAAGATAAAATAAATTTTCAAAAATTACATTAGTCAAAAAAATTCCTCCTATATTCCATATAATGATTCTTTACAGAACTTTTACGACTGCTGCTAATTGGAATTATGATGTTATTAACAAGTGTGATGCCTTCACTTGCAACTATTTTAACATGATGAAGATTAACTATATATGATTGATGTGTTCGGATAAATTGATTGGAAAGTTTATGCTCTTCCTTGTTTAAAGTGCTGTAGTACTCTATCATTCCATCTGTTGTAAACAAGCATATTTTACGAATTCTACTTTCCAAATACAGAATTTTATGAAATGGAATTAACACTTCACTGTTTCTTTGACATATAGGTAAAACTTGTCTTTTTCCATCTTGACGTCTGCGTAAAGTTTTGTTAATAGCCTTTTCCAACTTATCATAAAATTCATTTGAATTAATTGGTTTTTCAATAAAACTATAAGGCTGCACATCAAATAACTGGCGAAAATAATTGTCATGGCTGGAGATATAAAGCAGTAGTACTAAATCATTTTCATCATCTGCCCGAAGTTTTTTTCCAGCTGTTATACCATCTATTCCATTCATTTCTATATCCATTAACACAATATCAAAAGGACAATTGTCGTCTATTGCTCGGCAAAAACTTTCACCTGAATAAAAAACATTTATTTCTAGCTTTTCTGTAAATTTAGATTGAAGAAGCAGAAGCTGTTCTTCTATACGTTCTGTATCAGATAGATTATCATCACAAATTGCTATATGAATCATTACAAAATGTCCTTTCTAACTTAATATACTCTTATTATAACATTACTTTTTTTTATATACAAAAAAACAATAATAGCTCTAATTATGACATTAATCATTTAGTTAATTTAGAAAATGTTATAGTGTAATAAAGTAAATTTAAAGTATCTATGCATATGTATATAACTTAATTTAATAAATTCTATGAAAGGTGATAAAAAGATGAAAAAAACTATCTATGGAGGTCAAGCTTTAATTGAAGGGCTGATGATAAAAGGTCCTACCAAAATTTCAATTGCTATTCGTAAACCAAACAATGAAATTGAAGTGAAACAAGTAATTTTTAATAATAACTCTTCGATAAAAAAATTTCCTATTATAAGAGGCATAGTTGAATTTTTTAGAATGAATGTGCAGGGTATAAAGGCACTGCTATATTCTGCAGAACAAGTTGAAATAGAAGAAACAGAGCCATCTAATTTTGAAAAGTTTTTAAAAAAAGTATTTGGAGAAAGATTGGATAAAGTTATTTTATATTTTATAGCTACTTTATCAATATTTTTCAGTATAGCTTTATTCATGTTGTTACCTAATTTATTAATAAGTTTTTTAGGTACAAATAATGGAGCTCTATTAAACAATGCTTTGGAAGGGATATTAAGAGTATCAATATTTACTGCTTATCTTAAACTTTCATCAGGGCTAGAAGAGATGAAAAGAATTTGGATGTATCACGGGGCTGAACATAAGACTATACATTGCTTTGAACATGATGAAAAATTAACTATAGAAAATGTAAAAAAGTATACTACTAAGCATCCCAGATGTGGAACTTCATTTCTTTTTTTAGTCATGATAATAAGTATTATTTTATTTTCTTTCGTTGGATGGCATAATGTTCTTATTAATATCATATTAAGATTACTTTTAATTCCTTTAGTTGCAGGAACATCATATGAACTTTTTAGGCTGCTTTGGAAATTTGACAATCCATTTACAAGTAAAATAAATAAGCTAGGTATGATGTTTCAAAACTTTACAACTATTGAACCAAATGATGATCAAATTGAAGTTGCCATTACAGCATTCAATGCAGCGATAAGTAATTGATAAAAAATAATAATAGAATTTAAATATAATTTAATAATATTTTAAAATTTAATTAATGAATTATTAATGGACATGATTAATAAGCTATGTTAAATTGAAATAACTAATATAAATATATTAGAGTACCATCAGAGGTTTTAAAAGACAGGAGTTAAATATGTATATTTTATCAGTAATTTCGTTAATCATGGGTAGTTTAAGCATTTTATATTTTATATTTTTAACTATTTTAAATGCAGGTGCAGGGTTTTCTTTATTCTGGATTTTATTAAGTGCATTATGTTTTTGTATTTATGTTATTATAAAAAATCGCAGAAAAATTAAAGAATATGTACCAAAGTTTATAAGATATGTAGTTTTGATAATATTTATATCACTTATATTTATTTTTATCATTCTTGAAGGTTTTATTGTAAAAGATAGTATTAAAAAAGATAATTATGAGTATACAGATTATGTAATAGTACTTGGAGCACGTGTTAAAGGAACAAAACTATCACTTACTTTGTCACATAGGCTGGATACTGCATATGACTACCTTATCAAAAATGTAGAAAGTAAAGCTGTTTTAGCAGGCGGTCAGGGACCGGGAGAAGATATATCTGAGGCTGAAGCTATGAAAAAATATCTTATACAAAAAGGCATTGATGAAGACAGATTAATAATGGAAAATAAGTCTACTAATACTCAAGAAAATATAAAAAACAGCTTTGAAATAATTGAGGAAACTAATGAAAATTCTGCTGTTACTATAGTTACTAGTGATTTTCATGTATATAGAGCTAAAGGAATAGCCAATAAATATTTTCAAGAAGTTCAAGGTATACCTACAGAAACACATCCTCCATTAATAATACACTATTATGTTAGAGAATTTTTTGCGGTTATAAAAGATATAGTATTATAAATATTAATTAAGGTTAATATTTATTTGGAAACAGAAAAAGTTAGATTGTTTAAGACTGACTCTTGAGAATATCAAGAGTCATCTTTTTATATACTAAGAAAATTCTGGATTAACGTCTTTGCCGTTAATCAGCTTTATTGACATTTTGAATGAATCAGATTATAATGAACATGGAAAAAATTGCAGTAGCAAATTTCTTAAAAATAGTAATATTAGAAACAATTTTCAACTAATGTAAGTGCAGGCTGCTTTTTTTTATGGCTTTTATTTATTAAATTTATCTAATATATAATTCTGATAATTTTACAGCACTTATTAATATTGTTAGCTATCCTAGAAATTTTCATTTTACAAAAAATTAATTTTATATGTCTTTTTCATTTATTTAAATAACTTATTTAGAAAATTAAATTATGTTCTTTCCTTTATTATAATTGTTAATATAAATAGCTTACAAATGAGGAGGTTTATATGGACAAGTCTATTGTATATTTAATTTTCTTTACAGTATATACATTCTTTTTATTATTTATAGGTAAAAGTGGTTTTAAGAGAACTGAAACAAGAAGAGATTTTTATCTTGCTTCGGGAAGTTTGGGAATACGGATTAGTGTATTTACATTCGTAGCAACATGGTTAAGTGCAGCATCGCTTCAAGGATTTACAGGTGCAGTTTATTACTATGGATACACACCTATTCTTTATGCAGTTTTTCCGTGGTTTTTTGGTGCATTTATTATGCTGTTTTTAGTAAAAAAGTTAAGAGTATATAATGTGTTAACGTTACCCCAATTTTTTTCAAAAAGGTATAAAAGCAGAAACCTTCAAATAATATCAGCTATTATAATAATTTTAATTTATACTCTTTATATAATTATACAAATTAGAGGATTTGGAATAGTAATGTCACAATTATTAGGCATAAGTTACAATATTTCTATTTTTCTAGTTTATTTGTTTATAGTATATACAACTTTTGGGGGATTGTTTTCAGTAGCAAAATCTGATGGTATGAATTTTTTCCTTATAGTATTTGGAACTTTAATATCTGTATATTTAATAATAAGAAAAGTGGGAGGAATCAATGAGATTTTTAGCAGCACTTATGAGTATAAAAACATATTTGGAGATTTTTCAGTAAATTCAAATAAAAGTTCTGTTTTTCATGGTATGAGTTATTACATAACAGTTTTAAGCGGATTTTTTGGATGGGGATTAGGACTTGCTGCAAATCCTCAGTATATAGTTAGAATATGCTCTGCAAAAGACGATAAAACAGCATATAAAATGATTGGATATTCATTAGCTGTGTTATTAGTTATATATGTATTTTTAGTTATCATAGGTATAGGGGGAAGGTCTGTTTTAACTAGCAGCGTGGATAACAGTCCAGATGCATTTTTCCCTAATTTAATAAATGGAATATTGTACAGTCCTTTTAGTGGATTAATATTGATTAGTATAGTAGCATCAGCTATTTCTACAGCAAATTCACAACTTTTAATAGTTGCAAGTTCTTGCTGCAATGATATATATGAGAATATAAGCAAAAAGAAAGTATCGGAAGAAAGATTTATTAATTTTAACAGAATAGTTATAGTTATTTTTGGCAGTATATCTTTGTTTCTAGCTATTAATCCGCCAGATAGTCTGCTTATTTATGGAAATTACTTATGGGGATTTTTTACTGCTACATTTTTTGTACCTTTATACGGAGGCCTATTTTTTAAAACAGGAAATAAATATGGGGTGTATGGTTCTATTCTTGGCGGGGGACTAACTTTTATTATTTTTAAAGAAATAGCAGCAAGCAGAGGAATAACTATAAATCCAGGTTTACCAAGCTTTATAATATCGCTTATTCTTTATATATTAATTAGTATATATAAAAGGGACAAAGCAGAAGGTGATAAAACATGTGGAAGCGTATACCCGTTATGAAATTTGATATAGAGAATAAAATACTCATAATATTCATATCAATAGTGCTGTTAATCATAGTATTCTTGGGAAGTGCTTCATATATTAACAGTTATAGATTATTGATAAATGGCTATAAGAAAAATACACAGGAGAAACTTCAAATTTTAGATAATTATATTGAAGATTTAGAGAGAGGCAGTATAGATAAAATTATTATAGAAAAAAAGGTTAAAGATTTTCTAGAGTTAGGAACTGATAAAGCTTATATAATAAAATCAGATAATATCATATATTCTAAAGGAAGCGATATATATGGAAAAGAAATTTTAGAACTATTTAGTGAAAATATTAAAGGTAAATCAGAAGGAGTAATAGATAAAAAAGAAGGAAGTTATGTGTATAAACTCTATCCAGAAGAAGAATTTACAATAATTTATGCAATAAACAAAGATTATTTGAATGATGATTTAATGTCATTACAGAAGAATTTACTTTTAATAACTATAATATCTTTAATATTTTCAGTTCAGGTTATAATTTTTACTGCTTATAATTTATCGAAGCCATTAAAAAAATTAGCAGCAAGCTGTAAAAGAATATCTAAAGGTGCATATGAAGAAAAAACTGATATAAAAAGAAATGATGAAATAGGGATACTTTCAGATTCATTTAATGAAATGGTAGATAATATAAGAATATATACAAAGAAAATAGAAGACGTAAAGGAATTTAATGAAGACATACTTAGAAATATACCATTAGGTATAATGACAGTAGATAATAATTTTAATATAAAATCATTAAATGAAACTGGTATAAAAACGTTAAAAGAAATGACATTGAAAGATTTTATATTAACTCAAATGGCTGAAACTATTAAAGTAAATAGTAAAATAAGCAATATGTATGAAATAAAACAATCAGATGGTACAGAAAAATTTTATGAAGTTACAACAAATTTAATGACAGAAAGCAGTTCGTTATCTGCGATAAGTATATTTTCAGATGTTACAGAAAGAAAAGAAATAGAAAGTAGGATGGAAAGATTAAACAGATTAACATCTTTTGGAAGGATAGCAGCAGGATTAGCACATGAGATAAGAAATCCTTTGACAGGGATGAAAGGCGGAATATATGTAATTAAAAAGAGACTTGAAAAAGAAGGCAATAAAAAATATGACGAGTTACTAAAAGTTGTACTTGAAGAAATAGAGAGAATAAACATTTTGGTAACAGAACTTCTAGATTTTACAAAGAAAAGGCATCCAGTTTTACAAGATGTTAATATTGAAGAAGCATTAGAAAAAGTTGAATATTTAATTAGTGAAGAATTAAAACAAAAGAATATACGATTACATACTCATATAGATATTAATGAAGATGTTTTAGAAGATGCTGCTATAAGTCATTTTATTAAATTTAATAAAGATCAATTAGAACAAATACTACTTAATTTAGCGTACAATGCTATAAGTGCTATAGGTAGTAATGGAGATATCAATATTCACTGTAGTATTCAATGTGATTGTAATAATATAAAATATATTTTTTCAGTAAAGGACAATGGTTCAGGAATAGAAAAAGAAGATTTACCAAAAATATTTGATCCTTTCTTTACTAAAAGAGCAAAAGGAACTGGACTTGGGTTAGCTGTTGTTCAAAAAATTGTAGAAGATAATAATGGAGAAATAAATGTAAATAGTATTCTTGGAAAAGGAACTGTATTTATATTGACATTTTTTAGGAAGGTGATTTAAAAGGTTGTTATTAAAATATTTTAACTAAGAAAAAGTCAGGAGAGTTTAAATGAAAAAAATATTAATAGTTGATGATGAGAAAAGTATATGTATTTCACTTAAAGCATGGCTAGAGGATTTAGGATATATAGTTGATTATGGAAATAGTTTCGAAGCTGGTAAAGACAAAGTAGAAAAATTCAGACCTCATCTTATACTGCTTGATATAAAACTTGGAAATAAAAATGGGCTGCATTTTTTACAAGAAATAAAGAAAAGCGATGAATCTATTGAAATTATCATGATGACAGCTTATGCAAAAATATCAGATGTAGTAAGGGCAGTAAAAGATGGAGCATATAACTATGTAAGTAAACCTCTTAATTTTGAGGAAATGGAAATTATGATATTAAATGCATTTAAACAGATAAATCTTAAAAATAGACTGTTATTGCTAAAAAAAGAACAAGAGGAAAATAAGAACCATATTATTTATAAATCACAAATTATGCATGAACTAATGAAAAAAGTAGATTTAGTTTCAAATAATTCTGAAGTGACTGTTCTTATAACTGGTCAAACTGGAACTGGAAAAGAATTAGTTGCAGAAGAAATACACAATAGAAGTAGTAGAAGCAATTCATCAATGGTCAAGATAAACTGTGGAGCATTGCCTAATCAACTAATAGAAAGTGAGCTATTTGGACATGAGAAAAATGCTTTTACAGGGGCAAATACTAGGAAGAAAGGACTTTTAGAGTTAGCGAATGAGGGAACAGTTTTTTTAGATGAAATAGGTGAAACTACAGTAGATTTCCAAACTAAGCTGCTTAGGGTACTAGAAGAAAGAAAGTTTAGAAGAGTTGGAGGGTTAGAAGATATAACCATAGATGTTAGAATAATAGCAGCGACAAATAAAAATTTAAAAGAGATGATTAAGAAAAAAATATTTAGAGCAGATTTATATTATAGGTTAAATGTATTTCCTATAAAAATTCCTTCTCTTTGTGACAGAAAAGAGGACATACTTTTATTAGCTAATTATTACATTGAAAAATATAATTTAAGTTTTGGAAAAAAGGTTGAAGGTTTATCAGATGGTGCTGAAAAAGCATTTAAAAATTACAGCTGGCCGGGTAATGTAAGAGAACTAAGAAATATTATAGAGAGAATACTGATAGTTAGAAATAAAGGATTAATTGAAAAGAGAGATATTGCTCAATTAGAATTAGATAAATCAAATCAAAATATAAATTCATATATGTGCTGCAAGAATAATTATAACGAAGAAATAAAAAATAATTTAGAAAAAGGCAGTGTAGTTTTAGACAAAGAACTTGGAAAAATTGAGAAAGAGTACATAGAGTTAGCAATTCGGAAAACAAATAATAATTTCACAAAAGCATCAGAAATGCTTGGAATAACTCGGTTTTCATTAAAACGTAAATATGATAAATATTTTAATAAATAAAAAGAGCGATTTTGCACATGTGAGCGAAATCGCTCTTTTTTAGTGAGCAAAAACGCACACTATTTAAAAAATAAATTTTAACTAAATTAGATTTACATATAAATCTATTGAAAATGCTTTATTTTACGAAATATAAAATGTGGTAATTAATTGGTATGAATATTGCCACTATATTTTATTGTAGCAGCTGCGTTATAAAAAAAGAAAGGATGAATTGTTTTGAAATGTATTGATCTAAATAGCGATATAGGTGAGAGTTTTGGTAATTATTATTTAGGGATGGATAGCGAAGTATTGAAATATATTACATCAGCAAACATTGCATGCGGATGGCATGCAGGAGATCCACTTGTAATGGAGAAAACTGTAAAGTATTCAAATAAAGCAAACGTTTCTATAGGAGCACATCCGGGATTTTTGGACTTAATGGGATTTGGAAGAAGAAATATAGCAGTTAGTAAAGAAGAAATATATACATATGTTAAATATCAGCTAGGAGCCATGATGGGTTTTGCTAAATCAAATGGAACTAAAGTGCAGCATTTGAAACCTCATGGTGCTATGTACAATATGAGTGCTGTTGATTATAAGCTAGCTAGAGGAATTTCAGAAGCTGTATATGAAATTGATTCAGATATAATATTAGTTGGATTAGCAAACAGCCAATTAATAAAAGCTGGAAAGGATGTAGGGTTAAAAGTTGCCAATGAAGTTTTTGCTGATAGAGCATATAACGATGATGGAACATTGGTATCTAGAAAAATAGATGGAGCTGTCATTAAAGATGAGAAAGTAGCTATTGAAAGAGTCGTAAAAATGATTAAAGAAAGCAGAGTAACATCAATAACTGGAAAAGAAATTGAGATTAAGTCAGATACAGTATGCGTACATGGTGATAATCCAAAGGCTGTTCAATTTGTAAAAGAAATTAGAGAGAGATTTATAAAAGAGAATATAAAAGTTTGCAGTATGCGGTATTTCATAAAGTAGAGTATATAAGTTTGAAAGGAGATAATTATGGCAGCTTTAAAAGAGCAAAATAAAGAAAGTGTAATTAAAGAAGGTATTAAGTTTGGTGCTAAAAGAAATATAGGTGCTTTGGTAGGTGCAGCTTTTATAATGGCAACATCAGCTATAGGGCCTGGGTTTTTAACCCAAACTGCAAAATTCACACAAGATTTTGGTGCAAGTTTTGCCTTTGTAATATTAATATCAGTAATATTTGATATAGGTGCTCAGTTAAATGTGTGGAGTATAATTGGTGTTTCTGGAATGAGAGGTCAGGATATAGCCAATAAAGTAGTGCCGGGAATGGGATGTTTTGTAGCAGTAATAGTGGCACTTGGAGGACTTGCCTTTAATATTGGTAATATAGGCGGTGCAGCATTAGGATTGAATGTATTAATTGGTATTAATATTAAATTTGCAGCAGTAATATGTGGTATTATTGGTATTTGTATATTTTTATCTAAAAATGCAAGTGAAAAGATTGATAAGTTAGTCAAATTATTGGGCGGACTTATGATATTAATAGTTGCATATGTTGCATATAAAAGTAATCCACCAATTTCAGAAGCACTGGTTAGAAGTGTTTATCCAGAAAATGTAGGTTTGCTTGTATTTCCTACAATAACTTTATTAGGTGGAACTGTAGGAGGTTATATAACTTTTGCAGGAGGACATAGACTAATTGATGCTGGAATAACAGGAACGGAAAACTTAAAAGAGATTAGAAAGGGTTCTATAATGGGTATTTTAATTGCTTCTGTTATGAGAGTTTTCTTATTCCTTGCAGTGCTAGGTGTAGTTAGCAAGGGTGTGACTCTTGACCCATCAAATCCAGCAGCATCAGCATTTCTACATGGAGCTGGAATGATTGGATACAAATTTTTTGGAGTAGTTTTATGGGCAGCTGGTATAACATCAGTAATAGGAGCTGCATATACTTCTGTATCATTTTTAAAAAGTATTCATCCTGTTATTGAAAAAAAAGAGAATCAGTTTATAATTATACTTATAGCAGTATCAACATTAATAATGGTTATTGTAGGTGAACCTGCTAAATTGTTAATATTAGCTGGTTCATTAAATGGATTAATCCTTCCAATTACTTTAGGAACAATACTTTTAGCATCAAAGCGAAAAGATATTGTTGGGGATTATAAACATCCTACATGGTTATTAATATTTGGATTTTTAATAGTGATTATTGCTTGTTTTGCTGGGGTGATGGCTCTAAAAAACATGACAATGCTATTTTAATAGTAAAAATGGAGTGATAAATATGTATGAAAAAGCAAGAATTTTGTGTTCTGGAGATAAAGCAGCAGTAATAGAGTTTGGAAATAGCATAACAGAAGATATTAATATGAAAGTAAGATCAATGATGATAGCTTTGGAAGAAAGCAAGTATGATTTTATAACAGAAATGGTGCCTACGTATAGGTCTCTTTTAGTAAATTATAATCCTTTAAAAATAAATTATAGCAAATTAGAAGATATATTAAGAGAAACTGAAAATAAACTTTCTCATATTAATATACCAAGTCCTAACATTATTGAGATACCAGTGTGTTATAGTGATGAATATGGCAAAGATTTAGTCAACGTTGCAAGCTATAATAAATTAACTAAAGATGAAGTTATAAATATTCATACTAAAAGAAAATATCTTATATATATGATAGGTTTTACACCGGGTTTTGCATACTTAGGAGGAATGGATGAGAAGATTGCAACTCCAAGACTCTCTAAACCTAGAATTAAGATAAATGCAGGTTCGGTTGGAATTGCAGGAGCTCAAACGGGTATATATCCTGTAGAAAGTCCGGGAGGATGGCAGATAATAGGCAGAACTCCTATAAGACTTTTTGATAAACAAAAAGAAAATCCATTTTTATTAGAAGCAGGTAATTATATTAAATTTGTTAATATATCAAAAAAAGAATATGAAAAAATAGAACGAGAAGTTTTAGAAAAAGTTTATGACATAAGAACTTATCCGATGAAAGAGGTGAGCAGTCAATGAAAGGAATTGAAGTAATAAATCCGGGACTTTTAACTACTATTCAAGATGAAGGCAGATATAACTTCCAAAAATTTGGAGTACCTGTATCAGGAGTAATGGATTATTATTCTTATAAAGTTTCTAACATGTTAGTTGGAAATAAAGGAACTGAAGCTGTACTTGAGATAACAATGATAGGTCCAGCACTAAGATTTCAAAAGAACGCAATAATAGCAATTACTGGAGGTAATTTAGGTCCTAAAATAAACGGAGCTGATATTTCACAGTGGAGATCAATAGCTGTAAATCAAGGTGATGTTTTATCGTTTACAGGCATAAAGTCAGGCTGTAGGTCTTACTTGGCTGTAAAGGGTGGAATTTGTGTGGATAAAGTTATGGGAAGTAGATCTACTTATATTAAAGCTTCTTTAGGTGGCATTAATGGAAATGCTCTTCAAAAAAATGATATTGTGCCTATTCTTGATAATAATACTATAAACTATAAGGTTAAAAAGTTATCTGATAGTTATATACCTAAATATAGTAATAATTATCAAATTAGAGTTGTGAAAGGACCTCAAGATGATTATTTCACAGAAAAAGGGTTAACTACTTTTTTTAATAATGATTATAAAGTTACTAGTGAATGTGATAGGATGGGATTTAGTTTTGAAGGTGAGCCTATAGATCTAAAAAATGGAAGTGATATTATATCAGATGGTATTACTTTTGGTGCTGTGCAGATACCCGGTCATGGTAAACCTATAATAATGATGGCAGATAGGCAGACAACAGGAGGATATGCAAAAATAGGTAGTGTGATATTTAAAGATTTATCTACATTATCTCAAGCAAAACCCGGTGATAATGTAAGCTTTGTTGAAGTAACAATAGATACTGCCCATAAAGAATTGAAAGAATTAGTAGAAACTCTTTCAATTATAAAAAAAGATATTGAAAAACAAGATTCTATCATAATAAAGCAAACTAAAAATTATAAAATAAAATTAAATGGAAGAACTTTTGATGTAAAAGTTGAAGAAATAGAAAATTGTTAAAATAATAATGTATAGTATTAAATTATGAATATTTACTTACTTTATATGAGAAACTATTTATTAAAATCTGTATAAGGACTAATATTATGAAATACTTAAAACCTGTAATTGTAGTAAGTAAATGTTTAGGATTTGAAAATTGTACATACAATGGTCAAATGAAGAAAAGTGATATAGTTGCAAACTTAGAAAAGTTTGCAACTTATATAAAAATTTGCCCTGAATGTTCTATTGGACTTGGAATACCAAGAGATACTATAAGAATAATTATGTGTGATGATGAATTAAAATTGTATCAGCCAAAAACTGAAAGTGATTTAACTGATAAAATGAATTCATATTGTTCAGAGAGTTTAAATTCATTAAATGAGGTTGATGGTTTTATACTAAGAGGTCGTTCTCCTTCTTGCGGACCAAAAGATGTTAAAATCTATACGAGCAATAAAAAAGGTGCATATGCTAGAAAAGGAACGGGATTTTATGCTAAGGCAGCTAAAGAAAAGTTTCCACATATAGCAATGGAAGATGAAGGGAGATTAACTAATATAAGAATAAGAGATAATTTTTTAACCAAGATTTTTTCTTCAGCTTTGTTTAATGAAATTAAAAAAAATAAATCTTTAGATATACTGCATGATTTTCATAGTAAAAACAAACTTCTTTATATGTCATATAATAAGAAGCAGATGAAGATTTTAGATAATGTAATTTGTAAAGTTAACACTTCTAACATAAAAGAATTATTTACTGATTATGAAAGAGAATACTATAGAATTTTTATAAGAATGCCTAGAATTTCATCTAAAGTTAATGTAATTATATATTGTTTTGAACGTTTTAAAGACAAATTAAATTCTAATGAAATAGATTTCTTTATGCATAATTTGCAGAAATATCAAGAAATGAAGCTTCCCTTAATAGCAGTGATTGAACTGCTAAAATCATATATTATCAGATTTGAAGACGAGTATTTAAATAGTCAAACTTTTTTTAATCCTTATCCTGAACAATTAGTATCATTAACCAATTCAAAAAATAAAAATGACTATTATTAAAATAACCTTTCCTTATATTGAGCTTAATGACAATTAAAAATTCTTGCTTTAAGCATTGGTATGTAATAAAATGATGGCATTGCTAAAAATTTTTGCGTAATGGAGGAAAGGTTTTATGGAGACAAAACTAGAAAAAAAGTATGGCCTAGTTACAGCAATTGCAATGGTTGTTGGTATAGTTATAGGCAGTGGTGTTTTTTTTAAGGCAGAAAAGGTATTAAACGAAACTGGTGGTAATTTAACTCTCGGTATTGTAGCATGGGTTATAGGTGGAATCATTATGATTGCTTGTGCATATACTTTTGCTGTCATGGCTACTCGATATGAGTATGTAAACGGTGTAGTTGATTATGCTGAAGCAACTTTGGGTCCAAAATATGGATACTTTGTTGGCTGGTTTATGGCATTAATATATTATCCTACATTGACTGGAGTACTAGCTTGGGTTTCAGCTAGATATACTTGTGTATTATTGGGATTTTCGATTACAGGTGGCGAATGCATGGTTATTGCATGCTTTTTCTTAATTGGCAGTTATGCGTTAAATGCGTTATCACCTATTTTAGCAGGTAAATTTCAGGTAAGTACAACTATTATTAAGTTAATACCATTATTATTAATGGCTGTATTCGGTACAATTATAGGATTAAGAAGTGGTATGACTGTATACAACTTTACAACAGTAGTAAATGAAGTAAATACTTCAAATGCATTGTTTACAGCTGTTGTTGCAACAGCTTTTGCTTATGAAGGATGGATTATTGCTACAAGTATTAATGCAGAACTTAAAAATGCTAAGAAGAACCTTCCATTAGCTCTTGTAGCAGGGACTTTTATTATTATGCTTGTTTATATTCTTTATTATGTAGGGTTAGCTGGTGCTGTTAAAAATGAAGTTATGATGGCAGGTGGTGAAGATGGAGCAAAACTTGCGTTTCAAACAATATTTTCTACTGTAGGAGGTTCATTAATTTTTATATTTGTTATAATTTCTTGTTTAGGAACTTTAAACGGACTAATGCTTGGTTGTACTCGTGGACTTTATTCAGTAGCTGCTAGAGGATTTGGACCAAAGCCAAAAATATTTAGTCAAGTTGATAGTGAGACTAATATGCCAACTAATTCTTCTATATTTGGATTACTGCTTTGCGGTATTTGGCTGTTATTCTTCTATGGTGCAAACTTAACAGAAAATTGGTTTGGATTTTTTAGTTTTGATTCTTCAGAGTTGCCTATAGTAACAATTTATGCAATGTATATTCCTATATTTGGAATGATGATGATAAAGGAAAAGGATTTAAGATTCTTTAACAGAATTGTGATGCCTCTAATAGCTATAGCAGGATGTATATTCATGATAATTGCAGCTTGTTTTTCACATGGAATGGCAGTTGTTGCGTATTTAATAGTTTTTGCAGTTATAATGGCTATAGGTGCTGTATATTCGAATAAAAAGACTAATAGAATTTAAATATTAACATTTTATTTAAGAATAAAAAATTTCTTAATTATGAGGAGTTTTTTATTTTTTTACTTTAAATAAATTAGAAAATTTGCTATTATTATAAATAGTTAGTTATAGCATAAATGACATAAATTTTAAAAAAGTAAAAAGAGAGGAAGTTATGAAAAGATTAAGAAAAACGGTAATTGTTGTGATTGTTATTATGCTCTTAGTAGCACAAAGTGTAATAGCTGTAGAAAATACAACAGCAGAAGTATCAGAAAAGGCTGAAACACCTAGCTTATGGGCAGCTTGGGATGTTCAGATGATCAATACTTATGGTATTGGAATTGAGGAAAATTATCAAGGTTACGAAGATTCAATTAAAGGAAGTCAGTTTTTATCTATTGAAGAAGGCTTTGAAAATCAATTTAATGTTGCCGATGAATTAAAAATATCTAAAGATGATATTGTTACAAGAGGTAGTGTTGTAGAAGAACTGTTTGATATTATTCAGCTATCATTAAAATTAGATAATACAAATGATGATGCACTTACATATTTTGTAGACAATAAATTGATAAAAGGAAGAACAAAAGGAAATTATGAACTTGACAAGTCTTGTACAAACGAAGAAATGTTAGTATTTGCTAAAAGAGTTTATGATCATATTACATATTCTTTAGATTTAGATGCTAAAGGGGCATTTTGGAAGGTTAGTGATGAAAACAATACAGTTTATTTATTAGGCTCTATACATGTATCAGATGGTTCAGTTTTTCCTATGAGTAAGGATATATTAGAAGCATTTGTTCAATCAGATGAATTAGTTGTAGAAGCTAATATACTATCTTTTAGTGAAGATGATATAGCATATTTACAGAAAATAATGATGCTTGAAGAAGATAAAACTATCGATCAAGTCATATCAAAAGAAACATATGAGAAATATACGGCTGTTGCAGAATCTTTAGGTATTGTTCCAGAAGTATATAACAAGTTAAAACCTTGGTATGCAGCTAATTTATTACAAACTACGCAAATGTCTAAAGATTCTTATGATGCAAAAATGGGAATAGATGTTTATTTCTTATCGTTGGCAACAGGGAACATACCAATAGTAGAACTAGAAGGTGCAAAATATCAGTTTGACATGTTTGATTCATTTTCTCCTGAGTTACAAGAAGGTTATTTATTAAGTGCGTTAGAATACAGTAATGAAACAGATGATATGATTGGAGATATGCTAAATAGTTGGAAAACAGGAGATGTAGACAAGCTTGGTGATATATTTAATAGTGAATCAGAATTAGAATCTGAAGTAGAGAAAGAATTTAATGATAAACTTCTTAACATAAGAAATGCAAATATGAGTGAAAAAGTTAAAAAGATGCTTACAGAAGAAGGAGAAAAAGACTATTTTGTAGTTGTTGGAGCAGGTCATATGATAAATGATAGTGGTATCGTAAAAACACTTAGAGATTTAGGTTATGAGGTAGAACAAATAAAATAGTAATATAGGTCATGTAGAAAAAAGTCTGGATTATAGTTAGGATTCAGGCTTTTTTTAATTACCTTAAAATATTATATACATCGAAAACTATAGAACTTGTATTTTATTTATATTTTGATATAATTTAGTTAAAAGAAGTGTTTGTAAATAGATAAGGGGAAAATATCATGAAAAAAAGGTTTAATATAACAACTACATGTATACCAGAAGAACATTACATGGTTGACATAAGTAATAAGCTTAAAAAGATAGAAGAAAAAATAGACCTTGGTTTATATTTTACAATAAATAGAGCTAGACAATATGGTAAAACAACAGTAATGGGAAGATTATATAACACATTACAGTATAAATATATTATGATAGCAGGCAGTCTTGAAGGTTTTGGAGAAGCAACATATGAAACAGAAGAAAAGTTTAGTAAAGCAGTATTAGAGATGATAAATCAACAGCTAATCTTTCAAGATGTTAAGCTATCACAATTCTTAGATAATTATATAGAAAAATGTGAAGATTTGAAAAGTATGTCCAGTATAATTACTAAATTATGTATGAAGTCAAAAAAAGAAATAGTGCTTATGATAGATGAAGTAGACAAAGCGTGTAACCATATAATTTTTCTGGATTTTTTAGCAATATTAAGAGATAAATATAATAAAGCAAAAATAAATGTAGATAAGACATTTAAATCAGTAATACTAGCAGGAGTGCATGATATAAAAAACTTAAAAGTACATATAAAAGAAAGAAGATTATTAACAGAAAAAGAAGTTAAACTAATAGATAAAACTAAGTACAACAGTCCTTGGAATGTAGCTGATGATTTTAAAGTTGATATGAAT